>NZ_JAQQLE010000027.1 GCF_028548475.1 Vogesella margarita | reverse complement strand
GCATCCACCAGATGCACTTATTCACTTGACCCTATCATTTCAGTTGCCTTACTTTGATAACATCGAGTTTGCGTGACAAACCTCTCGGTTTGTCGCGATACAATCTTCTACCCAAGTCGACGATCAAACCAATGAAGAGTTAACTCCATCGCTTCTCTCGCCGCTTGTATTTCGGCTTCTTCAATTTGTTAAAGATCGGGCGTTTTTTACAACGCAAACAGAAATTCACCAGCACGCGCTGATGCACTTTTGTTTGCATTGGATGGTGGAGGATGACGGGATCGAACCGACGACCCCCTGCTTGCAAAGCAGGTGCTCTCCCAACTGAGCTAATCCCCCAAAGGGTCACTGGTGGGTCTGGTTGGACTCGAACCAACGACCCCCGCGTTATCAACACGGTGCTCTAACCAGCTGAGCTACAAACCCAGTCTTGCTACAACATGCCATCGCTGACATGCCGCCCTTAACTTCGAATAACCGATAGGCTGTAAGTGCCCAACCTCGCCTTCTCTAGAAAGGAGGTGATCCAGCCGCAGGTTCCCCTACGGCTACCTTGTTACGACTTCACCCCAGTCAT
>NZ_JAQQLE010000026.1 GCF_028548475.1 Vogesella margarita | reverse complement strand
TGGCGTGGAGGTACGACTGCTCACGTATATCCGGCCTCTATGCTGAGCCTCGCGGCTCGGGCCATGATGGGCTATTCGCGCGTCCTGTCCTGATCGGGCTAGCGTGCTCAAGGCACACCGGATAAGCAAGGGTCTCAAGACGCCGGTTCGACCTGTTGGCCATCAACGTTTCATGCTTCGCAACCGTGGTGGGACGTGCTCCTTAACTTACTTCTTCTCGAAACCCGGCTGAGTCGTGGGCCTGCCCGCAGCTCAACCGGGTTGATAATCGGTGTCCTTGCTCATCAGCGCCCACGCAATGCGGGCGTTCTTGTTCGCCACCGCCACCGCCGCGATATTCTTGTTGCGCCGCTGTAGCAGCCGCTTGATCCAGTCGCTGCGCGCATCATCCTTGCCCGTTGCCGTTCTCACCACGGCGCGCGCACCGTGAATCAGCAGCGTGCGCAAATAGCTGTCCCCGCGCTTGCTGATGCCCTGCAGGCAGTCTTTGCCGCCACTGCTGTGCTGCCGCGGCACCAGCCCCAGCCAGGCGGCCAGATCCCGTCCTTGCCGGAACTGTCCGATATCGCCGATCGCGGCAAGCAGTGCGGTGGC
>NZ_JAQQLE010000025.1 GCF_028548475.1 Vogesella margarita | reverse complement strand
TAGCCCAATGAGATGGACTCCTCCCTCCCGCAACGGCATCCAGGTGCCAGACTGGAAGGGTTCACCACCAGTCAGACAGAAGGAAGGAGTCCACCATGAACGTTAGCCGAATCGGTGTCGATCTGGCAAAGACCGTGTTTCAGCTGCACGGCGTGGATCGGCAGGAGCACGTGACATTGCGCCGCCAACTGCGCCGTCAGCAGATGCTCGATTTCTTCCGCAAGCTGCCGCCGTGCCTCGTCGGCATGGAAGCTTGTAGCAGTGCCCACTACTGGGCGCGCGAACTGGGCAAGCTTGGCCATACCGTCAAACTGATGGCGCCCCAGTTCGTGAAGCCCTACGTCAAGAGCAACAAGAACGATGCCAATGACGCCGCCGCCATCTGTGAAGCGGTCAGCCGCCCCAGCATGCGCTTCGTGCCAATCAAGAGCACCGAGCAGCAGGATCTCCAGGCGGTGCACCGCATCCGCAGCGGCCTGATCCGTCAGCGCACCGCCAAGGGCAACCAGATTCGCGGCCTGCTGGCCGAGTACGGCATCGTGGTGCCACAGCGGCTGGAGGCATTACGCCGCGCCCTGGCGCTGCTGCTCGACACGACCGGCAGCAACGGTTTGAGCGAGCGCTTGTGCAGGCTGTTGCGCGGCGAATGGCGCGATTTGCAGGAACTGGATCGGCGGGTGGCTGAGCTGGATCGGGAAATCCAGCGCATCGC
>NZ_JAQQLE010000024.1 GCF_028548475.1 Vogesella margarita | reverse complement strand
AAAAGTGGTGAGCGCACCGTCACGGCGGGAGCTGGTGCGCCATCTCGTGGGCAAGGGGCTCAGCGAGCGTCGATCGCTGCGCCTGGCCGGCATGAGCCCCAGTTCATTCCGTTACCAGCCCGCCATCGACCGCAATGCGACCTTGAAAGCGAAGATCATCGCGCTCGCGCAACGTCACCGACGCTACGGTGCCGGCATGATTTACCTGAAGCTGCGGCAGGAAGGCATGCAGGTCAATCACAAGCGGGTGGATCGACTCTATGCCGAGGCAGGTCTGCAAATTCGCCGGCGTAAGCGCAAGAAGGTGCCGGTGGCAGACCGTCACCCACTGGCCCGCCCCTTGGCCGCCAATCAGGTCTGGTCGATGGACTTCGTGTTCGACCGGACGGCAGAGGGGCGTGTCATCAAGAGCCTGACCGTTGTCGATGATGCTACGCACGAGGCAGTCGCGATTGTGCCGGAGCGTGCGATGAGCGGCATGCATCTGACGCGCGTCCTCGACCAGTTGGCGCAGACACGCGGCTTGCCTAAAGCGATCAGGACCGATAACGGCAAGGAGTTCTGCAGCCGCGCCATGCTCACCTGGGCACATGCTCGTGGTGTTCAACTCTTCCTCATCGAGCCCGGCAGGCCGAATCAGAATGCTTATATCGAATCGTTCAACGGGCGCTTCCGGGATGAGTGTCTGAACGAACACTGGTTCACCAGCCTGCGCCATGCCCAGGTCGTGATCGAAGCCTGGCGGAGGGAATACAACAACGAAAGGCCCAAGAAAGCGCTGGGTGGTTTGACGCCAGCGGCCTACGCCAAATCACTCGCGGCGAAATCAGGTAAATTAACCTCGGACTCTAAAGCTCAGTGCTCCTAAGAATGGGGGGACCTCG
>NZ_JAQQLE010000022.1 GCF_028548475.1 Vogesella margarita | reverse complement strand
GGGGGTGCGGACAAAATCTTGGACTTGTTTATGCTGCCAAACCAAGACTTTCCCGATACTCTAGGGGGCTGCGTGCCCCTAGGGAAAGCTTGATTCGCTTTTCGTTGTACCAGCGAATGTAATCATCAACAGCTTGCATGAACTGCTCAATGGACGTGTTTCGCCAGTCGCCAGGGTAGAACCATTCTGTTTTCAGCCGGCCGAAGAATCCCTCACAGGCAGCGTTATCTGGTGAGCACCCTTTGCGCGACATGGACCGGATCAGGTTGGCATCGCGCATTCGGGACAGCCAACCCGGCCAGCGGTAGTGGGCGCCACGATCCGAGTGAAGAATTGGCCGCTGATGGCTATTGCCCACGGTTTCAATGGCAGCATCCAGCATCGTGTTGACCAATGCCGCATCAGGGCGCGTACTCATTGACCAACTAACCACCATGCCATCGAAACAGTCGACGACAGGCGATAGATAGACTTTGCCTGCTGGAATTTGGAACTCAGTAATGTCGGTAAGCCACTTCTCGTTCGGCGCCGCCGCCTGAAAGTCGCGATTGATGACATTTTCTGGTGCAGGACTGATTTCGCCCAAATACGAACCGTACCGACGCCGCTTGGGCGTGGTAGCGACCAACTGTTCCTGCTTCATCAACCGCAGCACCACTTTTTCCGAGAGGAAGAACTGCTGCCGGCTTAGGGATGCCCGTATCCGCCGATAGCCGTAACAGCGGTGATTGCGTTCGAAGATGTCGGCCATGATGCCACGCACGTCAGCATACTTGTCCGCCATTTGGCGACGAGCCCGATGATAAAAATAGGAACTGCGAGCAAGACCCAGCTTGGTAAAGAGCGCTGACAGTCCGTAGCGTGCTCTCAGGGCATCAACCAGTACTGTCTTCTCCCGATTGCTCAGGAGGTGCAGGTCGACGCCCAGATCCTTTTTTATGAGCTCGACGGCCTTCTTCAAGATGTCGTGTTCAAGCTGTAATTGCAGGATATCGCGTTGCAACGCATCTCGTTGTTGCTCCAGCTCAGCTTGCTCTGCTGCGGGAGAGGAATCTCGGTGACGCTTCATGGATGCAGGAACCCCACGATCGAGTAGCTGATCTTTCCAGTTGTACAGCGTCGGCCTGGTTACTCCAAGCTCTTGTGCAATGGCACGCGCACTGCCTTGTCGCGAACACAGTGCGATGACCGCTGCCTGCTTTAGTTCTTGTGGATGTGCATCCGCTCTGGCTTTGCCAGCGAGACGCTTCCGCATTTCAGGGTGAAGCTCGTCAACCCAGGCGGAGAGCGTCTTGCGCCCAGGATAGCCAAGTGCCCTCAGGGTAGTGGCAATACAGCAGCCATGCTGGAAGTAGTGCGAAACCGCTACGGCCTTCTGCTCTGGCGAGTACTTCGGCTTTGCGCGCACATAGCCTGCTGGCAGATCGTTGCCATTCATGTAGGCGTGATACCAACTCTTGAGTGCATTCTTTGTGGGGTATCCCAACTGGCGAATGGTCACCCCAGTGCGCTTGCCGAGCTGTATGTAAAGCAGAACTGCGCGGATGCGATCTTCGTACGAGTACATGAACTACCTCCCAGTAGTCCAAGTTTTTGTCCGCACCCCC
>NZ_JAQQLE010000021.1 GCF_028548475.1 Vogesella margarita | reverse complement strand
GCAAAGCCACTCAAATGATAGGATCAAGCCTCACGAGCAATTAGTATCGGTTAGCTTAACGCCTCACAGCGCTTCCACACCCGACCTATCAACGTCCTGGTCTCGAACGACTCTTCAGGGACCTCAAGGGCCCAGGGAAGTCTCATCTTCAGGCAAGTTTCCCGCTTAGATGCTTTCAGCGGTTATCTCTTCCGAACTTAGCTACCCGGCAATGCGACTGGCGTCACAACCGGTACACCAGAGGTTCGTCCACTCCGGTCCTCTCGTACTAGGAGCAGCCCCCGTCAAACTTCCAACGCCCACTGCAGATAGGGACCAAACTGTCTCACGACGTTTTGAACCCAGCTCACGTACCACTTTAAATGGCGAACAGCCATACCCTTGGGACCGGCTACAGCCCCAGGATGTGATGAGCCGACATCGAGGTGCCAAACTCCGCCGTCGATGTGAACTCTTGGGCGGAATCAGCCTGTTATCCCCGGAGTACCTTTTATCCGTTGAGCGATGGCCCTTCCATTCAGAACCACCGGATCACTATGTCCTGCTTTCGCACCTGCTCGACTTGTCGGTCTCGCAGTTAAGCTACCTTTTGCCATTGCACTATCAGCACGATTTCCGACCGTACCTAGGTAACCTTCGAACTCCTCCGTTACACTTTGGGAGGAGACCGCCCCAGTCAAACTGCCTACCATGCACTGTCCCCGATCCGGATCACGGACCAAGGTTAGAACCTCAAACACACCAGGGTGGTATTTCAAGGACGGCTCCATGAGAACTAGCGTTCCCACTTCATAGCCTCCCACCTATCCTACACAAGTCTGTTCAAAGTCCAATGCAAAGCTACAGTAAAGGTTCACGGGGTCTTTCCGTCTAGCAGCGGGTAGATTGCATCTTCACAAACATTTCAACTTCGCTGAGTCTCAGGAGGAGACAGTGTGGCCATCGTTACGCCATTCGTGCGGGTCGGAACTTACCCGACAAGGAATTTCGCTACCTTAGGACCGTTATAGTTACGGCCGCCGTTTACTGGGACTTCAGTCAAGAGCTTGCACCCCATCATTTAATCTTCCAGCACCGGGCAGGCGTCACTCCGTATACGTCCACTTTCGTGTTGGCACAGAGCTGTGTTTTTGATAAACAGTCGCAGCCACCTATTCTCTGCGACCTCTCCAAGCTCCATTCGCAGGAACTTCACCTAGAGAGGCATACCTTCTCCCGAAGTTACGGTATCAATTTGCCGAGTTCCTTCTCCTGAGTTCTCTCAAGCGCCTTAGAATTCTCATCCTGCCCACCTGTGTCGGTTTGCGGTACGGTTCTTATGCAGCTGAAGCTTAGTGGCTTTTCCTGGAAGCGTGGTATCAGTTACTTCAGGTCCGTAGACCCTCGTCATCACCTCTCGGCCTTAAGGTGCAGCGGATTTGCCTACCGCACCAGCCTACCGGCTTAAACGACCTATTCCAACAGGCCGCTAACCTAACCTTCTCCGTCCCCACATCGCACTGCATAAAAGTACGGGAATTTTAACCCGTTTCCCATCGACTACGCTTTTCAGCCTCGCCTTAGGGGCCGACTCACCCTACGCCGATGAACGTTGCGTAGGAAACCTTGGGCTTTCGGCGAGCGGGCTTTTCACCCGCTTTATCGCTACTCATGTCAGCATTCGCACTTCTGATATCTCCAGCAGGGTTTACACCACCACCTTCACAGACCTACAGAACGCTCCCCTACCACGGACACATTTGACTGTGCCCATCCGCAGCTTCGGTTATCAGTTTGAGCCCCGTTACATCTTCCGCGCAGGACGACTCGACCAGTGAGCTATTACGCTTTCTTTAAATGATGGCTGCTTCTAAGCCAACATCCTGGCTGTCTATGCCTTCCCACCTCGTTTACCACTTAACTGATCATTTGGGACCTTAGCTGGCGGTCTGGGTTGTTTCCCTCTTGACGATGGACGTTAGCACCCACCGTCTGTCTCCCATGCTTGCACTTTCCGGTATTCAGAGTTTGCCATGGTTTGGTAAATCGCAATGACCCCCTAGCCATAACAGTGCTTTACCCCCGGAAGTGATACATGAGGCACTACCTAAATAGTTTTCGGGGAGAACCAGCTATCTCCGAGTTTGTTTAGCCTTTCACCCCTATCCACAGCTCATCCCCTAGTTTTGCAACACTAGTGGGTTCGGACCTCCAGTGCGTGTTACCGCACCTTCATCCTGGCCATGGATAGATCACTCGGTTTCGGGTCTACACCCAGCGACTAAAGACGCCCTATTCGGACTCGGTTTCCCTACGCCTCCCCTATTCGGTTAAGCTTGCCACTGAATGTAAGTCGCTGACCCATTATACAAAAGGTACGCAGTCACCCGTTTCCAGGCTCCCACTGTTTGTATGCATCCGGTTTCAGGTTCTATTTCACTCCCCTCCCGGGGTTCTTTTCGCCTTTCCCTCACGGTACTGGTTCACTATCGGTCGATCACGAGTATTTAGCCTTGGAGGATGGTCCCCCCATATTCAGACAGGATTTCGCGTGTCCCGCCCTACTTCTCGTACGCCTAGTTCTTGGAATGTATTTTCGTGTACGGGGCTATCACCCACTATGGCTGGCCTTTCCAGGACCTTTCCACTAACACAATCCATAACACGTACAGGCTCTTCCGCGTTCGCTCGCCACTACTTACGGAATCTCGGTTGATTTCTTTTCCTCGGGGTACTTAGATGTTTCAGTTCTCCCGGTTCGCTCTACCGACCCTATATATTCAGGCCGGAGTACTCCTTGCGGAGTGGGTTTCCCCATTCGGATATCAGTGGATCAAAGCTTCATTGCCAGCTCCCCACTGCTTTTCGCAGGCTTGCACGTCCTTCATCGCCTGTGATCGCCAAGGCATCCACCAGATGCACTTATTCACTTGACCCTATCATTTCAGTTGCCTTACTTTGATAACATCGAGTTTGCGTGACAAACCTCTCGGTTTGTCGCGATACAATCTTCTACCCAAGTCG
>NZ_JAQQLE010000020.1 GCF_028548475.1 Vogesella margarita | reverse complement strand
ACCGATTCGGCTAACGTTCATGGTGGACTCCTTCCTTCTGTCTGACTGGTGGTGAACCCTTCCAGTCTGGCACCTGGATGCCGTTGCGGGAGGGAGGAGTCCATCTCATTGGGCTACGGGTAAAGAAAAACCCGGAGCGATGTCCGGGCTACTTGCTATGGGGTTAAGAAGAAATCTTTCGATAGATATCGTCCAGCATTGAATTGATAGACATATAATCTTCTGTCGATGCCATATCCAGCAGGGAGAAGATATCTTCATCATATAAAGGAATTATTAGTCCTCGCCCATCTAAAAATGTATCCTTGCAGCGTTTTTCAAATAGAGATTTGTTGGTGCACTTCCTGGCAAGGATAAACCCAACCCAGCCTCTGTTTGGTGAAAATCTTCCGGCCAGTTGATCTAGCTCTGGATTTTTTGGGTCTGATGAGTAATTTTTGCATTCAAATGATATTTCAACCGCATTGAGGCGTGGTGATTTTAATGCCCTATAGAAAAACCCATCTTTTGCATTATTGAGAAACGTGATGTCAATTCTTTTTCGGCCGTCATGTATTTCTCTTTCTAGTTTTGGGCTGACTAAGTTTTTTCCAAAAATAAACAATAGAGCGCATAGCATGGCGTCTTGATATGTATATGCCTCAGATTTTCCCTCTTCGATTGATTTTATTATATTTTTTAATTTAGAGGCGGTTTTGGTTATGTCGAAATCATCTCCTTGTGTTGAGGTAATCTCAAAGTCCGTGGGGGGCTTGCTAAATTTTATATCGTCCCTGTATCGTTCAATTACCGCTGGATATTTTTTTGTAAACTCAAAAAGAAATTCTTTTGTTAGCGGGTATTCTTCCTTTAGGCTTTTTTTGGTTACTTTTGGGGTGCCATCCTTTAAAAGCTTAACAAGAGAGCTATGTATGTTTATGTGATGCTCTTGTAGAAAGTTTAAAACAAAATGTTGGTAATACTCTTGGTGATTTACTGACATTGTCCAGCAAACGATTGTTTTCGGAACGAGGATTATCTTTTCACCGTTTGCAACTGGTAGCTGAGTAAAACATTGTGCCCATTTTTCATTCTGGGTATCCCAATAAAATCCAGAGGGCACATTTTGCATTTCAATTGCATAATTTTTGCATTGATTTTGAGTGTATTCAATTAATTGGTGCCGTATTAAGTTTGTCGTTAGGTCGGATATTTTGTCGTGTCCAACCCCGTCAATCATTAACTCCAGCTCTGAAATACTGGACAGCATTCCAGATTTTACGGCCTCGCTACTCTTTAATTTTTCATGAAGGAGTTTTGCTTGGAACCCTCCTATTCCTTTTCCATTGGATTTTCCACTGGAAAGACCGAGGTGGGTTTCTCTTGGTTCTGAAAGATGGGAAAGCAACTCCCATGATTTGGTAGTGTCGTTGTGTTTTATGGATTCAATTAGGGATAGAAAATAAGATTGAACATTTTCTGCACATTCTTGATGCCATATGGATTCGTTGTTTATTAGTGCGTACGGATCAATAAAAAGCGGAATGTCTGTGTCCAGCGGGATGTCGACAAAATCTAGCTCGGACTGAGATTTGTTGATATTAAAATAAACGCTAAATTTCATGCAGCCCCCTGTCATATCTATTGTGTCAAAAAAAGCATGCCGCAGCATGCTTTTGATTTGCTGTGAGATTCATCAAAATATGAATCTCTTTTGTTTTTATTATCAATGACTTATGTTTCATTTCTATCAGAATAAATGGAGTGGATTTCACTCAAAGTGTGAAATTGTATGGGAATGAAGCCAAAGAATGAAATTTAGTATTGTGATGTGTTCCAGAAACTGCGTGAATGGGCAGACTACATATAGATTTCCCTACCAAGAAAGACTCTTGCTGGGGTGTTCATCCGTATGGCATGTTTGACGCACGAGTCCCAAGCGAGCTGGATGGCATAAATGTTATGCAAGTTCGCGAGGGCCATTGTGTGATGACTCCAAGTTTGGAGCAGCAGCCCGGGGCTGATGCAAGTCCCTGTCACCTCAGCCATTCTGATGACTGCTCCGTGTTTCGAGGCTGAGCGCCAACACTTTCCCACTCACTAAAGTAGCTCCCGGCGCGAGCTGGTGCAGCTTGTCTATGCGTGCGGCCCTGCTACTGATTACCCACACAATTTCACTGCGATGCATTGCGTGAGTAGTTTCTTCCTGTCGTTTGTGAATACCAATCTATCGTTGCGGAAGAGGGGGGGGTAACGAGCTAGATGGGGAGGCTGCAGATCCACAGGTGTTGATCGGCACTTGGACGTATGACAAAAGGCAAGGACAGGCCAAGTTTTAGAATGCTATTATCATTGCTGCGTCATCACGTGGGGGAGGGGTGTCAATGGCAATCCTTTTTTGTAATGTTGGCTGGATGCAAAAGTACGATGGCTTAGATGAAGATAGCCTTGCGCGTGGTGGTTCGTATAACAACCATTCTATCGGGCATGAAGTGTGCAATTTCACTCCTGTAGGTGATGCGGTTTACGGCTACGTCCAAGCAAACGGGAACATCAAACTGGAGAACTTGGGCGCGTCCAAGAAAGATGACTCAGTTGATGGCGTGACCGTTGTATGGACAGCATCGCCGCCAGGTGGTGGGACTGTAGTTGTTGGCTGGTACTTGAACGCCACTGTGTACCGCGCTGTACAGCAGATGCCGCAAAAGGCAGCGAAGCACATCGCTCAAGGGGCAGCCTACTTCCGTATCAAGGCAAAGCGCAAAGATGCGGTACTACTGGAAGAGCGCTCTGTTCTGATTCCGCGTGCCACAAAAGGGGGCATCGGGCAGAGCAACATATGGTATGCCGACAAGCTGGAGAGTAGGCCGATTGTTGAGCGGGTAATGAAGCTCATCACAGAGGGGCCAACACCCTTGCCAGATATAGACGAACCTGGCGGGCGGGAAGGGAAGGTCAGGCTTAGTGCCCATCTCCGCAGAGAGCGCAATGCCAAGCTGGTAAAGAAGAAAAAAGAATCCGTGCTGAAAGCGGCCGGGAGACTCTGTTGCCAAGTCTGTGGCTTTGACTTCAAGCAGGCGTATGGCAGCTATGGTGAAGATTTTTGCGAGGTACACCACCTGACACCATTAGCCAAAGCGGATCGTGAGGTGGAGACAAAGTTGGACGATTTGGCAGTGGTTTGCTCTAACTGCCATCGGATCATTCACCGCCATGACCCGATGCCGAAGATTGAACAGCTCGCCGCAGCGATATCTGAGGCCAAGGCTTACTAAGCATGGTAGCGCCCACTTTGGTAGCGCTGCTTCTATTGAGATCAACTCGCCGCGGTTGATTGGTGCCTCCTGCACAAAGGATTCGTGGCATTTGCCTGCGGTCGCCGACAAAGCAGAATCTCAGCTTTTCTCAGGAAATGATACAAGGAGCTAGAACCAGCAATGAAGATTCAATCCGCTCGTATCAAGAACTTCCGCACGCTGAAAGACATGACGATCCCCTTCGACTCCGTGACGACCTTTATCGGGCCGAACGGAGCGGGCAAGTCAACTGTGCTTCGTGCACTCGACTGGTTCTTTAACGGCAAGCCTGGTTCTCTAATGTCAATCAGCGTCGAATTTTGACCAGCAGGGGGTGCGGACAAAAACTTGGACTACTGGGAGGTAGTTCATGTACTCGTACGAAGATCGCATCCGCGCAGTTCTGCTTTACATACAGCT
>NZ_JAQQLE010000019.1 GCF_028548475.1 Vogesella margarita | reverse complement strand
CATTCGCTGGTACAACGAAAAGCGAATCAAGCTTTCCCTAGGGGCACGCAGCCCCCTAGAGTATCGGGAAAGTCTTGGTTTGGCAGCATAAACAAGTCCAAGATTTTGTCCGCACCCCCCCTGGTCACTTTTGCACGCTGTTTTACATGCTACCCTCTTGCAGTTTCCTCCGTTGCCCTCTAAGCCAATCAAGAAGGGACAGTCTGGATATCGCAGCCTAATCCACGCGGCAATGGCTGCTGTTCTTCATGAAGCTACTGAGGAGTTACAGAATCCAGCCCCGGGGCGCTTTACTCACCATGGCATGAGAAGCGCGGAGGAAGTCGTGCGTATTGCGGCGAAGGACTTTATGCATACGCCAGGGCTATCGGTCGAGCAACGGTACATCCATACCGATCTTTTCGATGCACTGAACATTGTCTCTTCTCTCATGTACGAGGGCGCAAAAGGCGTAGGTCACCTCATACTCGTCGACCCGGAGAACGACGCCGTCGATTTCATGGTTAAGTTTGCTGAGCCAGTAACTTTTCGTGAACCGCGATGGGTTCGGAAAGTGCTACAGATGGCGACGACAGGTGTTGGAATCATCGCAGACAGTCAGCATATCTACGGACTTGGGCAACTGAAGGTTTCGCACGATTCCAGCGCACAAGATGCGTTCACAGTTACCTTCATCGATCACTATCACTGGGTGCTGCGCTGCGGCAATCAAGGGCTACTTCGCTGTCACTATGCAGTGCCAAAACTTCCGCAGGAACCCTTCGATAAGGCTGCTTTCCTCGCAAACTATGTTCGACTGTTTCCGCAGTCGTCACAGGAGAATGGATTACACCTGTGGAACCTGCTGCTGGCCCAGATTCGCCAAGAACACGGCAGCATGATCGTTGTCGCGGAAGACGCAGCCAGCGAAGCACGCCGGCTCAGCAAGCAAGGTACCAGTATCGTGCCAACCCTACTTTCTGAATCGTTGCTCCGGAGTGTCAGCGGAATCGACGGCACCATACTGCTCGATCCCTCGGGCGTCTGCCACGCTATCGGGATCATTCTCGACGGTGAGGCGACCGATCAATGCACGCCTTCACGGGGATCGCGATACAACTCTGGCGTGCGCTACGTGCAGGCGAGCAATCATCGAAGGTTTGCCATTGTCGTGTCGGATGATCGTACTGTCGATATCATTCCTGGGCTCAGACGATTGGTCAGTCGCACTCGGATCGAGCAGCATGTCGCCGGGTTGGAAGCTGCGACGCTTGATAACTATCACGACTCTCGAAACTGGCTGGATGACCATCGCTTCTATGTCAATGCCGAGCAATGTGCTCGGATCAACAGAGCGATCGAGAGACTGGATGCTCTTCCTAAGGAGGTAGGCTTGATCTACCTTGGAACTGAAAGATTTGAAGTTCATCCAGAGATGAATGAAAGCTATCTCACTGACTGACAGAACAATGCCATCCAATGGCATCGTAAGTGCCCAGCCGCAACTGGCGGGGTACACCAATAGTGACAAATTGGTCTCTAAAGCCAGGTACTGCTCAAGACGGAATAGACGTCGATCCTGCTTGGGATATTAATTTTTTCGGTGGGGTGGAAGATGTGTGCAAAAATTTATTTTTCTGATTTCTTCAGTGTGGCGCCTGATGTTTTAGAGGAGTACGGTGCCTTCAATATTTCCCTGATCAATGACCTCCCACTATTTATTGACCCTTTTTTGCTTTTTGATAGCCAAGAAGATAAATATCAGGTCCTTCATGAGGATATTATCCGCTATGTGAGGTTTCTGCGTGATATCGCTGAGAATGATTCCATCTCAGCTGGTCTAATAGAAAGCTGGTTTGGATTTCCAGAAGTCAGTCAAAACTGGCTTGGATTTAGTAAGACTGGAAATAAAGGAAGTGGCCTGGGTAAAGATTTTGCAAAAAGTCTTAATAAGAACCTGCGTCGGGTATTTAAGAGCTTTGGCCAAGAAACGATCACAAGAGGAAGTCATCTTGAGAAGCTATGCCTGCTCTCCGATGGGGTTGGGCGTGATCATCTCAGTGATTTTACGACTAATCTGATCAAGGGATATCTGTTGGAGTACACACAGCAGTTTGCTCGCGAGCACATTGCCCCTGAACTTTGCAAGACCTTCGCTGTTAAGCGGGTCAGTTTCAACTATGAAACACGCAGATGGCACGACGCGCGCTTTGAGTTGCCAGCACATAAAGGCGACTACATTCTACTGACGCCAAAGAACATGCTTACCAAGGATGAAGCTTGGATCAATAGAGCGGACCTACTCGATACCTTTACCGATATTTACCCGGCAATTCCTGACGAACAGCTTCGCGCACAGATTCAGGAGTATTTTCTGAAACGACTATCAGAGAAGCCGAAAGATCAAGAGATTCGTGAGGCTGCCTCTGCGACAATTGAGCAGTTTCCTGAAGTGTTGGATTATTATGTTCGCAAAAAAGAAGACTCGGCTGATGAGGCTCATTTAGTAAGTAACCTAAAGGTGCGTGACACAGAAGAGCAGTTTGTCAATCAAGTTCAGCAGTTAGTTGGCAATCACTTAGAAGGAACCGAATTTTATAACTTGGGGGATAGCTTTGAGGAGTCTCTTCGTCGTGTTCATTTTCTCAAGAAAGTCATTGAGGATAATGATGGGTACAGGCTGTTTTATGTAAAAGGTAAGCCAGTTCAGCGCGAGGCAGATTTGCAAATCATGTACCGGCTGACTTGGTATGCCACAGTTTTTGACGTCAATCGTGAGGTCAATAACGGTCGTGGCCCCGTTGATTTTAAGGTTTCAAAAGGCAATGCAGATAAAACCTTGGTTGAGTTTAAGCTCGCGTCAAATAGCAAGCTTAAACAAAACCTCAAGCACCAAGTTAATGTATACGAGGCAGCTAACGACACATCCAAGTCGATCAAAGCAATCTTGCATTTCTCCTTATCTGAATATCGAAGAGTTCAAGAAATTCTCAAGGATCTTGGATTGCAGGCGCGCAGGGATGTCGTCCTGATTGATGCAAGTGCAGAGAGAAAAGTGTCCGCTTCCAATGTTACTGATCAAACCCAAGCAGATCTGAATTTCGGAAATTGAGTGTTTCGTTAATAACAGGACCTTTCCACCCTAAGCCTGAATCAATGGGATGGACTCCTCCCTCCTGATACGGCATCAACGTGCCAGACTGGAAGTGTCAACAAACCAGTCAACAGAAACGAGGAGTCCACCATGAAGATTATGCGCATCGGCATCGATTTGGCCAAAACCGTATTTCAGGTTCATGGTGTGGATGCTCAGGAAAAGCCGGTTTGTCGCCGTCAGTTGCGCCGCCGTCAGTTATTGGAATTCTTTACCAATCGCGAGCCTTGCCTGATCGGCATGGAAGCCTGCGCCAGCGCCCATCACTGGGCACGCAAGCTGCAAGCGATGGGACATACAGTGAAGCTGATCGCGCCGCAGTTCGTGAAACCCTATGTCAAGGGTAACAAGAATGATGCCAACGACGCCGAGGCCATCTGCGAAGCAGTCGGCCGGCCCAGTATGCGCTTCGTGCCGGTAAAGACGGTAGAACAGCAGGATTTGCAGGCGTTGCACCGCATTCGTAGCGAGCTGATCCGGCAGCGCACCGCCAAGGTGAACCAGATTCGCGGCTTGCTGGGCGAGTACGGCATCGTCGTGGCACAGCACGTACCAGCGTTGCGCAAGGCGCTGCCGGAAATCCTGGAGGATGCCGAAAACGGACTGAGTGGGTACTTCCGTACCCTGCTGGACGGTCTACGCGCCGATCTGGTGTATCTGGATGAGCAGATCGACCTGCTGGATCAGGACATGCAGCACCAGGCCAGTACGAATGCGCAGGCAAGAAAGCTGCAGCAACTGCGCGGCATCGGCCCGATCACTGCCACGGCACTGGTGGCAGCCATCGGGCAGAACGCGGGCCAGTTCAAGCGCGGGCGTGATCTGGCTGCCTGGCTGGGATTGACGCCTGCTCAGCACAGCAGCGGTGGCAAGGACAGGCTGCTGGGTATCAGCAAGCGTGGCGATGCCTACCTGCGCACCTTGCTGATTCATGGTGCCCGCGCAGTTGTACGAACTGCGGTGGGGCGATCCGACCGATTGAGTCTCTGGATTCAAAATCTGTGCAGCCGGCGTAACAAGAATGTCGCAGCAGTCGCGCTAGCCAACAAGACCGCTCGGCTGGTTTGGGCGCTCCTCAGCCGCGAAGCAGATTACGACCCGGCCTACGGGCTGGGAGGGTGTAACGCGACCTGAACGCCATCAGTGCTTCCTGGCCCCGACAAAGGGATGATCAACGAGTAAGCCAACCTTCACGATTGCCAAGCAAGTCACAGTGATGGCCGACCGGTCGAACCGGCGTTAGCAGAACCCTGGAGGGGCGAAGTGCAAACAGCACGATGAATCGATTGGGAGCTAACGCGCGAATAGCCCATCATGGCCCGGGCGATAACGCCCAACTCAAGGCCGGATATACGTGAGCAGTCGATCCGACAACCTGAACTGTGAAATGCTAGCAAGCCGGGAGGAGTCCATATACGCCTCTCGTTTACTAGATATATTTGTGGCCGCCTCCATGAAGCGAGCGGCCATTTTCATCGGTCGCCCGTACGTCAGCTTTGGGTCAATAGCAACCGCACCGTTAGGAGTAGATCTACCGGCCGCTTTGGCCGATGATCTGCCTCTACCACCTTGTGGCTGGCAGTAAGTTGGCCAAAGCGGACCTTCGCATGCGTGGTGATAGATGACTGCTTTCGACCCAAATCAGCCATAGAATATTTCCCTGGAGTGGACGTTTATAAGTGAAACCAGATGCGCCTTCCTGTGAGGGTCGGTAAATTATCGGGCTTGCTATATTTTGCGCAATCAGAGCCGAAAGGTATCTGGCCTTGCGTTGGTTTACTATCAAGGGGCCGAAGTTGGATCTTTCGACTATTTCACGCATTCTTTCGTCACTGGTCGCGCCCGTGTTGGGGTGGGTGAAGAAACCCTGGGCGGTGCGTACAGCCGCCCGCAATTTAGCGGCGACGACTTCTTCACCAATCGATGGTTTGGACGCAGGGACCTTTGTGCTTCTCGGCGCCAGTTCGTCCACCGAGTCAGGCTGGCAAAGGATACTTGAGGCGTTCGCACACAGATTGGTGCGTACGGAGCCCTTCTCCTTGCTACATGCGCGTGAATGGTTGAACTCGACCGACACGCAGCGTCGATTGCAAAGTCTTTCGCACGCGCGTATCACCTCCGCGGTCGAGCCGTCGGACGACCGCATGGCGCTAGTTGTCAGCTATATGCAGGCGTCTGGCGAGCATCGTCATCGGGCCGAAGATATCGTCGATCATGCCGTGAAGGTTCTGGTGGCTGGCGTACTTGGTGCGGTGAAAGATGATGCATTGGGAGGCGTACTCCAAATCAACATGCGTGCTCTTCAGCAGCGCTTCGATGAAATCCATATACAACTTGATGCACAGGCATTACCGGAGCCAGGTTGGTCCTTGGAGAGGGCATGCGACGTAAATGCGGAGTGGTTGCTGAATGCCTTCTCCAGCCGAAGCAAGGCTAAGACACGGTTTGGCCAGTCACTCAGTCCGGCTGACACTGCGGCGCCCGTTAAACCCATGCCTAGAACCGACCTTACGGAGCGCTTCGAAGCCCTGCTAATCGAATCGCCCCTTGGCGGCGTGGTCGTCCTTACCGGCGATGAAGGCAATGGCAAATCCTGGCTAGTCGCACAGGCTTGGCTTTCCCTGCCGGTCAAGCCGTTGACGATCTTTCTGACTGCGGAGGATATCGGTGAGCAGATCGCAGATCCAATCGCGCTCATCGCTCGTAAACTCTGCGTACAGACCGATAGGCAAGGGTCCGAGCGCCACCAGGCGTTTTGGTCTGCCCAACTGGACGCATGGCGCACGCAACGCCGCGGCCCCGCGCAAGGTTTTCTGGTCGTGCTTGATGGCCTGAACCAGCGCCCACGTACCGAATGGGCGCGCCTAATCGATCAGCTCAGCGAAGAATTAGAACACATCGGTGGCAAACTGATTCTCACTTCGCGAAAACGCTATTTCGACGGAATGGTCAGGCCGCGCTTAGTCTCGTCCTGCCGTGAGCTGGCAGTGCCAGAGTGGACGCCGGCAGAGCGCGATGCGCTGCTCACCGCTCGGGGTATGCACGGCAGCCAGCTACATGAGCGGGTCGCGGCTTCATTGTGCAATCCCCGCCTGCTTGGCATAGCGCTAACGTTGCTCGACAGTGCACGGCTCCTGGCGCTGGAGGAATTAAGCATTCCTTTCCTGCTGTTTGAGCACCTGCGTGCCAGCCAGCGTGACAGCTACGGTCAATCTGCTGAACACTTCAAGCGCAATTTGCAAGACCATGCAAAGAAGATCTTGCAGCGTTTGAACGGGCAGCAGCGCGACGACCTGAAGGTGTTTGAAGGCGGCCTAGATGCAGTTGTGGAAGGACGCTTCTTCATACCATTGACAGAGGATCTAACGCGCTACACCGTGCGAGAAGAGGGGCTTGGCCTAGCCCTTGGCTTGGCGATCCTTGACGAACTGCATACTGCCCGACGTAACGGGCGCGACCTTAACGAGGCTCTAGCCGCGTTAGCTGAGCCGATCGCTGCCCTCGACCAGGCCTCTGAGGCGATCATGGCTGCGCTGACAGTGGCCTGCATGAGCGAAGAAAATTCAACCGAGATCGGCGTGGCGATCCTAATGGGGTTCGCCGGCTTACAGAACCCGGACGACGATGCTTTCGACGCGATTGCCGCACTGGCACGTACCCGAACGCTGGTTTTTCTCGAAGTGGCACGGACCCTGGCGTTGCAAGGAGGCAGGGCGGTCAATTTCGACTGGATCGAATTGGCGTTGCACCAGGCCAAAGCTGACAAGCAGGCTTGGCTGATGATCGCGCAGGTGGTCGAAGGCTGGCTAGCGCACGTCACTCTAGATATCGAGCAGCATGTCTTTCCTTTTGGCCGCAGCGCTGACGAGGTCATTCAACGACGCATTGAATTACAAGGCGAACTGGAAGCCAAATTGGCAAGACTTTCTACCGAGGAGCACGACATTCTAGACGCGTTGGAGCGAACCACTGCACAAGATGTTTCAGTGCTCGGCAAGGTCGCCCTGAAATTGTTGGCTGGCATGCCGCTGGCACAGTTTGCACGTGCATTGGTGCGATGGAGTTTTGCTGGAAGCCTAAACGGCAGCTACGAAGCACCCTTGAAGGAGTTTCGTCAGTTGATCCGCTTTAACAGCGTTGACTGGCAAGCTACACGTGCGGCACTCCTACTCGCCAGTCAGACGCTGTGCAATGGGAAGCCTTCGCGAGTAGGCCAATGGGCCTTGGTGACGTTGCTGCAGGCGACCGGCCATCCGGACGATGCGCGGCATGCGCAAGAACTCGTTGATGTACTACGTGTAGGACAGCCGGAGCACAGACGGTGGCGACGAGTCGAAAATTATTGCAGCACCGACCCCTGCGACCCCAGCAATACAGAACCTGACAACGTGCTACGCACTGCGGAGCAGTATGCGGCCATCGACGTCACCCGCCTCTATCTGCATATGGGTATGGATACGCTGGATTATTTCTTCAGTGATGCGCGGCCGGCTGTGAGTCGCTATTACAAAGACATTGCCGTTGAACGGCATCGTGCCTGGGTCAACGATGTCCTACTTCGTAGAGGCCTACCACTGCGTCAAGGCGTGGCCGGTTTGCTAGCGCATTCTGCCTTAATCACGCATGAGCAAGCACAGCGATTTGTCTGTCGGGTATGTGGCAGCGAAGCTGATATCGACGCCCTGCGTTCATTGGGCGACGAGGCCAAAATCTGGGCTCAGTTCCAACTGCAATTGGCCTTTCCGGCATTGGATGCGGATGCACAACTTGATGCACTTATACAGGCGAGTTTTGGTAACAGGTTGTCGCAAAATCTGATCAAGATGATTAAGCCGCTCGACGTCCAGACCTTTGAGTACAGTCTTGCTCGTGCGATAGCAGCACAGGACGACGAAGCGCAATTCACCGTGCTGTTGTTTACCCCCTTTGCGAACTGCCCGCTGTCGCCTGCAGTGCGCGCCTACCTTCCAAGCCTGCTCTGCAGCGAGTCGACATTGGTGCGCGCGTATACCTTGCGCATGGTTGCACAGTCAGGCGAAACCGAAGCGCTGAGAATAGTAGTGCAAGGCAACTGGAGTGTGACCCAGTTGAACACGGATGAAAAGCTTGAACGCTGGTACGGTTCAGAAGTCATGTTGGAAGCCGCCGCGCAGTGCATTGCTCCTTGGGAGTCGCTCGTGGCAAACATGGACTATCAGCACCTCGGTCGCCTATCGCGGCGTCTTGGCGGGGCCTCGGCGCGATACGTTGCCAGTGTTGTTGATGCATTGCTCCGACGTTCATTAGAATTGCCAGTCGAGATGAGCATGTTTCAGATCGAGCTTATGCGGCATCCGGACGACGGGCCGCAGCCGCAGTACTTCCGCCTGCTCGAATGCGAACAGCCGACAGGTAGCCTCGACGAAGCCTTGCAGAGTACATTCGAACAAGAAGACGGCTTTATCGAACGCCAGCGCAAGTTGCACGCTGCCTTCGAGACTCTGCTGGCGAACCTCACGCGCATTGATGCAGACAAGTTGTTGGACCAATTTTGTATGGAGGATTTTGCAGCCATCGCTGCGGCCGACACCACTTTGGCCGAGCACTGGAGTGTTTTGCTGCTTGATCAGCCAGACGGCGCGCATCTGGTAGCAGTGCGCAATATCGGCCTACTATTGGCGCATACAATCGCGGCACATGACCCCGTTTGTGCTGTCCAGCTATTCGAAAAATTTGAGCCGATCGCGCCGCTGGTGCGCGTAGTGTTTGGCCACACTGCTATCGAGTTGGGAGCAATGGCAGTCTGGTCGGCAGCCGACCATGCTGAACTGGGCGCGCTGCGCATGCGCCGCCTCGACTGTGCTGCCAATAACGACGCACTCTCACATGAGGTGTGGGCTGCGCTGTGGAATGGTAAATCGACGCAGCTCACTCAGTACATTGATACGCGCTTAGCTTCTGTATGGCCGGCGGCGCAGGCGCGTGCAGTCTTAGTCGCGGGCCTGATGGGTCAGAATCCACACAGCGACAGCGTGCTGGCACGATTTGCCGGCGTACCTGGCCTGCTGGGTGAAACTCAGCGTGTTGCGCGAGAAGCTTATGACCGCCATGCTTGGACCGTGCACTGGCTTGCAGTCATGCGTGCAGCGCCTTCTGCAGAGATTTTCTGGCATGCAGCCGTCCTGTTCCTTGTGGTGGCGGACGGCCGTGTCGAAGCACTCAGGCTCGCACAGCAAGAGGCGCAGACATTCTTCCATCTGCATTGGTCCAGTATCGAACAGCAATTACAGAACCGATTCGATAAACTACGAAAAAAATACAAGGAACGCTTGCTGGCCGAAGAGATGCCTTGGTCGCCGTTTTTGACTCCAGCAGCACGTGACTGAGAATGTGCGGCGCGAGTATCAGCGATGGATGTCAATCAGCGTCGAATTTTGACCAGCGGGGGTGCGGACAAAAACTTGGACTACTGGGAGGTAGTTCATGTACTCGTACGAAGATCGCATCCGCGCAGTTCTGCTTTACATACAGCTCGGCAAGCGCACTGGGGTGACCATTCGCC
>NZ_JAQQLE010000018.1 GCF_028548475.1 Vogesella margarita | reverse complement strand
GGTGTGCCTTGAGCACGCTAGCCCGATCAGGACAGGACGCGCGAATAGCCCATCATGGCCCGAGCCGCGAGGCTCAGCATAGAGGCCGGATATACGTGAGC
Organism: Vogesella margarita; assembly: GCF_028548475.1. GTDB lineage: Bacteria > Pseudomonadota > Gammaproteobacteria > Burkholderiales > Chromobacteriaceae > Vogesella > Vogesella margarita. The sequence goes on along the minus strand of NZ_JAQQLE010000018.1, from coordinate 13,953 downwards.
AGTCGTACCTCCACGCCAAAGACGTTGGTGCTTGCAAGCCGGGAGGAGTCCATATACGGATAAGCCGCAGGCGCATCCGGGGATGTGCTCACGTCCCCGGATGCGCTACCGCTTATCCGGGCTACGGTTGTGCGGGACTTGTTTCCAGGTCGGCGGCAGAGTGTAGGTTGACGCTGAGCCTGCGAAGCCCAACGTTTACCGCGATGGAATGACCAAGGTTGGCCGCGAGCCGTCACGGGCTTGCGGCCAACCTTGTCTGGTTTGTGCTTGTCGCGGCGTTGCGGTGGCGGCTTACCACTGCTTCCTCATACGCAGTTCCACCAGGTTGCGCTTGACCTTGACCGATACGCGGGTGTCGTCGTCCAGTCGCCAGCTGGGGCGCAGGTCGATCTTGTTGCCACCGGCCAGTTCGTTTCTTTCCAGGATGAAACTGGGTGTCGGCGGGGGGATGAAGCTCTTGTCGCCGGCGTTTGCCGTTTCCAGTTGCAGGATCAGCGGGGCGGTTCTGGCGCACTTGAGGATTTCCGACGCGCAGAAGGCGTAGGTTGGCTGGGCGATGCCTAGCAAGAGCAGGCTGAGGAGAAAAGAGCGTTTCATGGCGTATGTCCCGCCGGGGCGACCCCGTGTCGCCGCTAGATTCAGCATGGCTCATCCATGGCGACTTTCAAGCGCTGTTTCGGGGCGGGAGGGCGCGCGGGCGCGGCTGTTGCGACATTGCCACGCGGCGGCATGACAGCGGTTTGGCTACCCCGTTGCCGGGGCGTCAGGGGGCGAATGCCGGCGCGGCCTGCGGCCAGGGTTGGCCGCAGGCGGTCAGCGCTTGAAGGCGAGCTGTACCAGCAGGCCGCCCAGTTGCGGGCCGTCGTGCAGGCTGATGTCGATGTCGTGGAGGCGGCAGATGTCCTTGACGATGGCAAGGCCGAGGCCGCTGCCGCCGGGGGCGGCGTCGGGCAGCTGGTGGAAGCGCTCGAACACCTGCTCACGCTGTTCCGGCTGGATGCCGGGGCCGCTGTCCTCGATCTCGAAGATGCAGCCGCGGTCGCCGCCGGGGGCGGCGTCGTACAGGCGCAGGGTGATCACGCCGCCGGACGGGGTGTGGCGCAGCGCGTTGTCGAGCAGGTTGAGCAGCACTTCCTCGATCAGCATCTGCTTGCCGTGGATGGGCGCGTTCTGGTCGCGGCAGCGGTTTTCCAGGCCGAGGTCGATGTCCTTGCGCCGCGCGGCGGCCAGTTTGTCCATCACGATCTTCTCGATGCTGTCGAGCAGGGAAAACGGCGGCTGCGGCCGGTCGCGGCGCAGCTGGTGGCTGCCGGAGTCCATCTTGGCCAGCAGCAGCAGCTGGTTGGTGAGGCGGGTGGTCTTCTTCAGCATTTGCTTCAGTTCGGTGAGGCTTTCGCGCATCACCTCCGGGCTGCCGTCGCGCAGCGCGTGGTCGGCCTGGGTGGTCATCACCGCCAGCGGGGTGCGCAGCTGGTGCGAGGCGTCGGCGGCGAAGCGCTGGTAGCGCGTCAGCAGCTGCGCCAGGCGGCGGCGGTACTGGTTGATGGCGGAGACCAGCGGCAGCAGCTCGCTGTGGGTGGTGCCGACCTCAATGTCGCTGAAGTCGCCGGGCGGGCGGCGGATCACTTCCTCGCCCAGCTGGCGGATCGGCTGCAGGATGCGCGTCATCGCCAGCCACACGAAGCACAGCGCGCAGAACACCAGTAGCCCCTGGCCCCACAGCGTGTAGTTGAGCACCTGGTGCGTCATGTACTGCCGCGCCTCGGTGGTTTCGGCGACCTCGACCTTGATCATGCCCTGCAGCCCGCCCTCGTACAGCGGCTTGTAGAAGGTGGCCATGCGGATCGGGCGTTCGCGGTAGGTGTCGTTGTGGAAGTGCACCAGCGCCGGATACAGCTCGGTGCGCGGCGTGTTCTTCGGCATCTGCGGCAGGTCGCCGTAGCCGGAGATGATGTTGCCGGCGAAGTCGCTGACGCGGTAGAACATCTGGCCGCGGTTGTCGTACTCGAAGTTGTCGAGCGCGATGTAGGGCACTTCCACCTGCAGCTTGCCGTTGCGTACCATCACCTGTTCCGCGATCACCCGCGCCGAGGCCAGCAGGGTGCGGTCGTAGGCCAGGTTGGCCGCGGCGCTGCTGATCTGGTAGGCGACCACGGTGTTGATGATCCACAGCAGCAAGAGCGGCAGCAGCAGCCAGCGCACGAACTTGCCGAGCAGGCTGCGGCGGTTGAACAGCTGCTCAAGGCGCATCGCGCTGTTCCAGCAGGTAGCCGAGGCCGCGCAGGGTGGTGATGCTGACGTTGCTGCCGTCCAGCTTCTTGCGCAGGCGGTGGATGTAGACCTCGATCGCTTCCTGGTTGGCGTTGTCGTCGAGGGTGAACACCTGGTTGAACAGCCGTTCGCGGTTCAGCGGCTGGCCCTTGCGCCGGATCAGCACCTCCAGCACGGTGTGTTCGCGCCGCGTCAGCGTCAGCAGCTTGCCGGCCAGCTCGAAGAACTGCTGCTGCTTGCTGTAGCGCAGGTCGCCACACTGCAGCCACGCGTTTTCGTGGCCCTGGTGGCGGCGCAGCAGCGCTTTCAGCCGTGCCTCCAGCTCGTCCAGCTCGAACGGTTTGACCAGGTAGTCGTCGGCGCCCATTTCCAGGCCCTTGACCTTGTCCGACAGCTCGCCGCGCGCGGTGAGCACCAGCACCGGCAGGGTTTGGTGGCGGGCGCGCAGCCGTTGCAGGATGGCCTCGCCGGACAGGCGCGGCAGGTTCATGTCGAGGATGGCGAGGTCGTATTCTTCGGTTTTCAGCGCGTTGTCGGCGTCGATGCCGTCACCGATCACGTCGACGACGTAGCCGCTGGCGGTCAGCGCCCGCGCCAGCCAGTGGGCGAGATCGGGCTGGTCTTCTATCAGGATGATGCGCATGCTCTCTCTTTAGTCTCTGTGCGTGCCGGGTGAAAGGTTGGTGAAAGTGCTTGTGCTTATGATCGTCTCCAATAATACGGAGAGTGATTCGCCAACCCCGGACAAGCGTTGCGCCTGGCGGCGCGGCTGTCAATAGCCAGTGCCGGGGCCGGACAAGGCGAACGGAATAATGAGGAGAAACAACATCATGGCGAGATGCGGTATGGCCGTGCTGGCCGGCGCGCTGCTGCTGGTGTCGCTGGGCGCGGCGGCGGAGCCGGAAGACCCGGAATGCATCGCCCCGGCGCGGCCCGGCGGCGGCTTCGACCTGACCTGCAAGCTGGCGCGCGCGGCGCTGAACGACAGCAAGCTGCTGACGCGCCCGCTGCGCATCAGCTACATGCCGGGCGGCATCGGCGCGGTGGCCTACAACACCGTGGTGGCGCAGCGTCCGGCGGACGGCAACATCATCGTCGCCTTTTCCGGCGGCTCGCTGCTGAACCTGGCGCAGGGCAAGTTCGGCAAGTACGACGTCAACGACGTGCGCTGGCTGGCCGGTGTTGGCGCCGACTACGGCATGATCGCGGTGCGCGCCGATTCGCCGTACCGGAACCTGAAACAGCTGGTGGCGGCGGTGAAGGCGAACCCGAACGAGATCGTGTTCGGCGCCGGCGGCACCGTCGGCAGCCAGGACTGGATCAAGACGGTGCTGATCGCGCGTCAGGCCGGGGTCAGCTACCAGCAGATGCGCTACGTCGCGTTCGAGGGCGGCGGCGAGACCACCACCGCGCTGCTCGGCGGCCACATCCAGGCCGCGTCCGGCGATCTCAGCGAGGTGATGCCGCAGCTGGACCAGCGCAAGATCCGCGTGCTGGCGGTGATGTCGGACAAGCGCCTGCCGGGCCGGCTGTCCGGCATTCCCACCGCGCGCGAGCAGGGCTTCGACATCGTGTGGCCGATCATCCGCGGTTTCTATGTCGGGCCGAAGGTGTCGGCCGCCGATTACGCCTACTGGGAAACGAGCTTCCGCAAGGTGATGGCGACGCCGCAGTTCGCGCGCCTGCGCGAGGGCTACGACCTGTTCCCGTTCAGCCTCACCGGCGCGCAGATGGACGCCTACGTCAAACGCCAGGTGAAGGAATACCGCAAGATCGCCACCCAGTTCGGGCTGGTGTACCAGACATTGTGAGCGCCTGCCGGCGCTTGCCACCGGATCCACGTAGTACTCTCTTTTTCCACGCCTGACCGGCGTGGATTTTTTTATGCGGCGGCGGCGGAACTTGTGACGGGAGGGGGTGCTCCTACCCGAGGTTGCATGCAGTGAAAGAACTAGACGTTGGCCCCCGCCGCAAGCGGGGGCATTCTTTTTGGTGCGTCAGTGCTGCATCGCGGCCAGCGTCACGCCGGCCACCACGAACAGGCCGCCGGAGGTGCGCGAGAAGCGTTGCAAACGTTGGCCGCAGGCCAGCCACAGGCCCAGCCGGCCACCGGCGGCGGCCAGCAGCACGGCAACGACCAGGTCGGCCACCACCCAGGTGACGGCCATCACCGCGTATTGCGGCCACAGCTGCTGTTGCGGATCGAGAAAGCGCGGCAGCAGCGCGCTGAAGAACACGGTGTCCTCCGGGTTGCTGATCGCCAGCAGAAAGGCGGGACGGAAACCGCTCCACAGCTTGCTGGCCGGCGCACCGCCAGTGCCGCCGCCGATGCTGAACGGCTTGCGCCACAGCGCCACCCCCAGCCACACCAGATAGCCGGCGCCGAGCAGCTTCACCACGTTGAACGCGGAGGGCGAGGTCAGCAGCAGCGCGCTGATGCCCAGCGCCGACAGCACCATCAGCAGCAGTGCGCCGGCGGAAAAGCCCAGCGCATTGGGAATGCCGCCACGAGCACCGTGCTGCGCGCCGTGCGACAGGGTCAGCAAGGGCGCCGGGCCAGGCGCCGCCATCAACAGCACGATGGTGCCGAGGTACATCAACCAGTTATGGAATTCCATTGCAACATCCTTGACCCGCGGCCCGGCCGGTGGCGGCAACACCGGGACAGCCGCAGCTGGCGCAGGGAACAGGCGCAGGCAGGCGGCGTGACGGCATCACCGTGCGGCAAGGGCGGCAGCGGGCGACAGGCACAGTACGGGCGCGGGGCGCGGGTACTGCGCGTTTACGACATCAAATCAGCGGGGAAGTACGGCGGCGAACAGCGGCGGGAAGCTAACGGGGCGGCTCGGACTGGGTGTCCGGCTGGGCAGCGGCGTGCAGGGTGTCGCGATGACGGAAGGTGGGAGTACGCATGGCAAAGCTCTGCGCGATCGGCGCCAGGCGGTTGCGTTGCGGGTGCAGCGTCGGACAGATGGCGACGGCGGACTGCGGCAGTTGTTTGGAATTGAACGACAATTTGGACATCCGGTTACGATAACGGAACCATTCTAGGCGGCCGCGAGCGGGCTTGGCAAATCGGCATGCGGTGGCTGTTGTTTATTTGTTTAAACACGGTTCGGCAAAAAACAGCCACTTGCCGCTTTTTTTGGCCTTTTTGTGTTTGGAATATTAATCATTGGCGCGCCATCCGGCGAGGGCGGCCGGACGCGGTTTGCCAGCCCGCGGCCGGCACGCTAAGGTGGCGGGCTGCAATCAATGAGGAGCCTCGCTATGCGTCTTGCCACCTGGAACGTCAACTCGCTGAAAGTGCGCCTGCCGCAGGTGCTGCAATGGCTGGCCGACAACCCGATCGAGGTGTTGTGCCTGCAGGAGCTGAAGATGGACCACCCGGTATTCCCGCTGGCCGAGATCGAGGCCGCCGGCTACCAGGCGGCGTGGTTCGGGCAGAAGACCTATAACGGCGTCGCCATCCTGGTGAAGAACGGCTGCAGCCTCGGCGACGTGGTGGCCGGCATCCCCGGTTACGACGACGAGCAGCGCCGCGTGATCGCCGCCACCGTGGACGGCGTGCGCGTGGTGTGCGCCTACTTCGTCAACGGCGAGTCGGTGGAGTCGCCTAAGTACCAGTACAAGCTGCAGTGGCTGGCCGAGCTGGAGCGCTACGTTGCCAGTGAGCTGGCGGTGCACCGCGATTTCGCGCTGCTGGGCGACTACAACATCGCGCCGGAAGACCGCGACGTGTACGACCCGGAGGGCTGGCGCGAGCAGGTGCTGTGCACCACGCCGGAGCGCGACAGCTTCCGCCGTCTGATCGGCATGGGGCTGGCCGACAGCTTCCGCCTGTTCAACGACGAGGACAAGCAGTACAGCTGGTGGGATTACCGCGCGATGATGTTCCGTCGCAATATGGGCGTACGCATCGACCATATCCTGATCAGCGACAGCCTGAAGGCGCGCGCCAGTGCCTGCGTGATCGACAAGGCGCCTCGCAAGTGGGAGCGCCCGTCGGACCACACCCCGGTGGTGGTCACGCTGGCCTGAGAGCGCGTACCCGTCCGGCACCGAGCATTGCGGCCAACCTTGTCCAAGGTTGGCCGCAATGCCGTTCAGGCGGCGGGCATCGCGATCAGGTCGGTGGCGCCGACATCCAGCCCGAGCTGCGCCAGCAGGGTGGTGACCTGGCCGCGGTGGTGGGTCTGGTGGTTGAACAGGTGCATCAGCACCTCGGGCAGCGGTCTGCTTTGCGCTTCGCCACGCATATTGTGGTAGTCCAGCACCTGGCCTAGCGCGGCCGGCGTCAGCTCCAGGCTCCACTGCAGGATTAGCGCATCCAGCTCCCGGCGCCGCGCCTGTAGCGCGGCAAAGCCGTCGGCCAGCGGCAAGTCCAGCCGCGCCGGCATCGCGATGTCGCGCAGCGTCTCAAGGCAGGCAAAGCCGGCCGGATGCGCCGCCAGCCGCTTCAGCCAGATGGTGTCGGCGACCAAGAGATGGTTGAGCGTGCCGCTGATCGAGCCGAAAAAGGCACCGCGTTCGGCGTCCAGCGCCGTTTGCGGCAGCGTGCCGGCGACGGCGTACAGCTTGTCGTTCATCCAGCGGTTGTAACGGGCCATGTGCCGTACATAGTCGCAGTTGATCATGTCGTCTCCTAGGTTGATGGCGGTCGGTGGGGCGCCGGTCTAGCCGGGCAGCGTGTCGTCCGGCTGGCGGCGTGTCACGCGCAGCAGGCCCCAGCCGGCGGCGGCGAGCAGGGCGAACCACAACGCGAACCAGAACCAGCGGAAAAAGCTCCAGGTGGATTCTCCTGTGGTGGCGAGGCGGACGGCGGTGACGTTGGGGTACAACGACAGCATGTTGATGCGCCAGCCGTAGCTGGTGAGGTAGGCCGGCTGCCGGGCGTTGGCCAGCGCGTTGGCGGTGGCCTGCACGTCGGAGGCGTCGAACTTGAAGTAGAACGGCCAGCCCCAGCCGGTGTCCTCGTTGCGGTACACGCGCACGTCGTCGATGGCGTGCTGGGTGTAGATCAGGTACATGTCGCGCACCGGCTGGTCGGGCGGGTTCTGACGGCTGACCGGGCCGTCCTTGTCCGCCAGCTTGACCTCGACACCGGTGATGGTGGTGATGCTGTGTTCCGGCAGGTAGTAGTCCAGCAGTGCGCTGCCGGACAGGGCGAGCAGCGCCAGCAGGGCGAGGCCGAAGTTGCGGAGTTTGCGGCGCATGGTGGCGGTTCCGGAGGGCAAGGGATGCCATCATTCTACGGGCTGCCCGCGGCGGCTGTACACGGCGGCAAGGTTGGCCGCAAGCGTGCCGGCCATGAAAAAGCGGCTTTCACCGCCGGCGCGGGGCCGGGATGAAAGCCGCTGTCGCGGTGTGGCGCGTGGCTTACTTGATCACGGTCACCGGCACCTTCGACTGGTGCAGCACGTCGGTGGCCACCGAGCCCAGCAGCAGCAGGCCGAGGCCGCTGCGGCCGTGCGAGCCGATGATGATCTGGCTGAACGCCATCTCCTGCGCGTAGCGGGTGATGGTGTCGGCGATGTGGCCGACCGCGATGTGCTGCTGGTAGGCCTGGCCGGCCTGCTGCAGCAGAGCGCCCGCCGTTTGCAGTGCGGCGAGCCCTTCCTCGCGGTAGTAGTCTTCCAGCTGGTCGTGGCCGACAAACAGGCGCACGTGGCCGGATTCGACCGGGATCTGCACGTTCAGCAGGTGCAGTTCCAGTGCCGGGTTGAGTTTGGCCAGTTGCAGCGCGTGTTCTACCGCGCGCAGCGCGTGCGCCGAGCCGTCTACCGGAATCAGGATACGGGTGCTCATGGTGTCCCTTTCTTAGCTGTGGTCTTTGTTGGCGGCCAGCGGAATCTCGTGCAGCGGCGCGGCGGCGGCGGTCTTGCGGCTGGCAAGGAACTTGCCGGTCGCCACCACGAAGACGGCACCTGCCGCGGCGCTGACGTAGTGCAGCCAGCCTGGTGCGTCGACCAGATACGGTTTCACCACCACGTCGCCGGTCACCATGTCGCCGGCGATCCAGCCCAGCAGCGCGGCACCGAAGGTGATCACGATCGGGAAGCGGTCCATCAGCTTGAGCACGAACTTGCTGCCCCACACGATGATCGGGATGCTGATCACGATGCCGAACACCACCATGCCGAGGTGACCCTTGGCGGCACCGGCCACGGCGATCACGTTGTCCAGGCTCATCACCGCGTCGGCGATGATGATGGTCTTGATGGCGCCCCACAGGTGGGTGCTGCCCTCGATATTGCCGTGGGCGTCGTCGTCTTCCGGCTGCAGCAGCTTGATGCCGATCCACAGCAGCAGCAGCGCGCCGACCACCTTCAGATACGGCAGCGCCAGCAGTTGCAGCGCGAAGAAGATCAGTACCACGCGCAGGGCGATGGCGCCGGCCACGCCCCAGAAGATGCCGCGGCGGCGTTGTTCTTCCGGCAGCTTGCGGCAGGCCAGCGCGATCACGACCGCGTTGTCGCCGCCGAGCAGGATGTCGATGGCGATGATCTGCAGCACCGCCAGCCAGAAGGAGCTTTCAAACAGGATCTCCGGCATTGTGTTGTCCTCGTGCAGTGAAAATGTCAATTAAAAGGACACCTGGCCAGCAGAGCGCCAGGTGTCCCGGGAGGTGTGGTTTAACGTGCGCCGTCCAGCAGCGCCTGGCGGCGTTTCATCAGCGGCGGCACCACCAGGATGGCAGCGGTGACCAGCAGGATGAGCAGCGAGATCGGGTGCGTCAGGAACACGGTCAGGTCGCCTTCGTTGATCGACATCGCGCGGCGGAAGTGTTTCTCCGCCATCGGCCCGACGATCAGGCCGACCACCAGTGGCACCACCGGGAAGTCGAAGCGTCGCATCAGGAAGCCCAAGACGCCGATTATATAGAGCAGCATCAGGTCGAACCAGCTCTGGCGAAGCGCGTAGGCGCCCATGGTGGCCAGCACGATGATGCCGCCATAGAGCAGCGGGCGCGGCACCTTCAGGAATTGCACCCACAGGCCGACCAGCGGCAGGTTCAGCACCAGCAGCATCACGTTGCCGATGTACAGCGAGGCGATCAGGCCCCACACCAGTTCCGGGTTGGTATCGAACAGCAGCGGGCCGGGCACGATGTTGTACTGCTGGAACGCGGACAGCATGATCGCGGCGGTGGCCGAGGTCGGGATGCCCAGTGTCAGCAGCGGTACCAGGGTGCCGGTGACGGCGGCGTTGTTGGCCGCTTCCGGACCGGCCACGCCCTCGATGGCGCCCTTGCCGAATTCCTTCTGTGCCGACGGGCTGGCCAGTTTCTTCTCCATCGAATAGGACAGGAAGGTCGGCAGCTCGGTACCGCCGGCTGGAATGGTGCCGAACGGGAAGCCGATGGCGGTGCCGCGCAGCCACGGTTTCCACGAGCGCTTCCAGTCGTCCTTGCTCATCCAGAAGCTGCCCTTCAGCGACTCGATGCGGCCAACGATATTGTTCTCGTAGGTGGCGGTGTACAGCGTCTCGCCCACCGCGAACAGGCCCATCGCCACCACCACGATGTCGATGCCGTCGATCAGCGGCAGCAGGCCGAAGGTGAAGCGCGACTGCCCCGACTGGCCCTCGATGCCGATCAGGCCCATGCCCAGACCCAAGAGCAAGGCGATGCTCCCCTTCAGCGGCGAGTTGCCCAACACCATGGAGACCGCGGCGAAGGTCAGCATCATCAGCGAGAAGGTTTCCACCGGCCCAAGCTGCAGCGCGAAGCCGGCCAGCACCGGCGCCAGCAGTGTCAGCAGTACGGTGGCGATGGAGCCGGCGATGAAGGAGCCGATGGCGGCGGTGGACAGCGCCGGACCGGCACGCCCCATCTTGGCCATCTTGTTGCCTTCCAGCGCCGACACGATGGAGCCGGCTTCACCGGGAGTGTTGAGCAGGATGGAGGTGGTGGAGCCGCCGAACATGGCGCCATAGTAGACGCCGGCCAGCATGATCAGCGCACCGGTTGGATCTACGCTTTGCGTGACCGGCAGCAGCAGCGCCACGGTCACCGCCGGGCCGACGCCGGGCAGCACGCCGATGGCGGTGCCGAGCGTGCAGCCCAGCAGCGCCCACAGCAGGTTGGCCGGCGTCAGCGCGGTGGCAAAGCCCAGACTGAACAAGGCATTCAATGATTCCATTTACAGTACTCCCCCCGGCAACAGGGCTGGCAGGTTCAGCCCCAGGGTCTTGAACAGGTGAAACAGGCCAAGGGCCAGCAGGAAGGACAGCAGCAGATCCAGCGCCGGACGGCGGGTTTCCAGTGCGCGGCAGATGCCGAAACAGAGGAAGGTGCCGGCCAGGGTGAAGCCGGCCAGGTTGATCAGCGCCATGTGGGCGATCAGGCTGCCGCTGGCGATGATGAACATGTGCCAGTTGGCCTCGCCGCGGGCGGCGGCTTCTTCCGCTTCCAGTTGTTCCGTGTCGTCTTCGCCATCGCTGAGGATGGTGTCCGGCCCGTTACGGTGGCGGCGCTGCATCAGCAACGCGCCCCCGGCAACGATCAGGCCGGCCACCACCAGCGAAGGAAAGAAGCGCGGACCGATGCCGGCATAACCGGCCTCCTCAGGGATATCGCCGATCTGCCAGGCCATCACCAGGCCGATCAGGATGATCCCGATGGCGAGCAGCTGCTCGCCGGTTACGCGCTTGATCATGGCTTAGTTACCCAGCTTCAGTTTCTTGACGGTGACTGCGGTGCGCTTGGTTTCCTCGGCGAGGAAGGACTTGAAGCTGTCGCCGCTTTGCAGCATGTCCATCCACTCCATCTTCTCGGCCTTGGCTTTCCAGCTTGGCGACTTGACCGCGGTTTCCACCATCTTGATCAGCTCGTTGCGCTGGGCCGGGGTGATGCCCGGGGCGCCGAACACGCCACGCCAGTTGTACACCACCACATCGGTGCCCTGCTCGCGCATGGTCGGAACCGGGATGTCGGCGTTGCGGGTGGAGGCAGAGATGCCCAGTGCGCGCACCTTGCCGGCCTTGATCAGGTCGGCCAGTTCGCCGTAGCCGCTGATGTAGGCGGAGATCTGGTTACCCAGGATGGCGGCCTTGCCCTCGCCACCACCGGCGAACGGGATGTAGTTCAGCTTGTCGGGATCAACGCCGGCTTTTTCCGACATCAGGCTGGCCATGATGTGGTCGATACCACCGGCCGAGCCGCCGCCGATGCTCACCGCACCCGGCTTCGCCTTGTAGGCGGCCATCAGGTCTTTCAGGTTCTTGAACGGCGAGGCGGTCGGCACCACGATCACGTTGAACTCACCCATCAGGCGCGAGATCGGCGTCACCATGCCGAAGTTGACCGGCGACTTGTTGGTTTCCAGTGCGCCTACGGTGACGGCACCGGCCACCAGCAGCGCGTTGGGGTTACCTTTTTCGTTATTGACGAACTGTGCCATGCCGATGGCACCACCGGCGCCGGCCTTGTTCTCGACCACCACGCTCTTGACCTGGCCGGAAGCCTGCAGCGCTTCGCCGAGGGTACGGGCTACGGTGTCAAAGCCGCCACCAGGGTTGGCCGGCGCCATGATCTTGAATTGCTCAACCTGGGCCTGGGCGACAAACGGGGTGACTGCCAGCAGGCAGCTTACGAACAGTTTCGACAGTTTCATTGTGTAATCTCCGGAGTGTTGCGTCTTGTTGTGTATGCCGGGATGGCATCGGTGGAAGCTTGGCTCCTCACCCTTTGCATCCGCTGCGCCCCGGCGTTGCCTGCCGTGCAGGAGACGCCAGCTCAGTGGTGCGAGCAAATTATAGGGGGGGCAAGCTTTCAACTAGCTTTCAGCGCCGCAAGCCGTGTGCGGTGCCCGCCGGAGTGCTGCCGGCGCGTGGGCAACCGTGGCTGGAGCGCACCGGTGGCTGGGGCGAATGCTGTGCGGGCAGGGCGTCGAGCGGGGTATGCGGGCTTTTATGGGATTTATTGATGGTAAAACAAAAATAAATTCAATTAATCGTTGACCGGGGGAGGGATGCTGCGTATAACTGTGCTGGCAGGACCTTCAAGCAGCAGATTGCTTGCGACATCGTTGATCCACCTCAAAAGCGGCACGTCATTGTTACCGGTTTGATTCCTTGATCGTCATGCACCTGGGCAATTGCCCGTCAATCTCGTTTTAAAGGAATTAAAAATGGAAACTGGTACCGTTAAATGGTTTAACGATGCAAAAGGCTTTGGCTTCATCACTCCTGATGCCGGCGGCAACGATCTGTTCGCTCACTTCTCCGAAGTGCGCTCGGAAGGCTTCAAGTCGCTGACCGAAGGCCAGAAAGTCAGCTACACCCCAGGTATGGGTCAAAAAGGCCCACAAGCCACCAATATCCAGGCTCTGTAATTTTTTACAGCGTTTGATAAAAACCCCGCTACGGCGGGGTTTTTTGTTTTTCCCGCCCGTTACCGCGACTGCCGTGGCGGGCGCACACCGGCACCATGTCCGCCACCGGACGTGGTGCTTTTTTGTTGTCGCAAATCGGCATGTCGTCACGCCACATGCGGTTGCCGGTGCGGCGGGCAGTGAGGAGCTCGCGGCTGCGGCCTAGGTTGGCCGCAGCCTAGCCGGAGCGCACTTCAAAGTGGGTAAAGTGGCTGGCCACCGTCGCCTGCAGCGCGGGTGCCGGCCAGTTTGCGGCGATGGCGGCGAACGGCTGCGGCAGTTGCGGCCCCGGGCGCAGCAGCTGCCAGGCGTAGCGGCGCACGCCGCGTTGCGCGAGCCACGCGGCCAGCTGCGTCAGCGTGTGTTCGTCGTGCAGCGCCGGGTGCAGGGTGCTGCGGCATTCGTAGTCGACGCCGCTGGCTTGCAGCAGCGCGAGGCTGGTCTCGGCCCGTTCGCCGCTGCCGGCCACCGCGGTGATGGCCGGGTACTGTGGCGGCAGGGTCTTGATATCCAGCCCGACCCAGTCCAAGAGCGGCAGCACGCGCTGCAGGCGGTCGGGGTAGGCACCGCCGCTGTGCAGGCCGGTGGCAAAGCCCATGGCGCGTACTTCGGCCAGCAGCGCCGGCAGAGCCGGGTCGGCCAGTGGTTCGCCGCCGGAAAACACTACCCCGTCCAGCAGGCCGCGGCGGCGCTGCAGCTGTTCACGCAGCTGCGGCCAACGTTGCTGGCCGTGGCGGCGCTGTAGCAGCTCGGGGTTGTGGCAGTAGCCGCAGCGCCACGGGCAGCCGGCGAGGAACACCACGGCGGCCAGCCGGCCCGGCCAGTCGCAGGTGGAGAACGGCTGCCAGCCGCCGATGCGGGCGCGCTCAGCCGGCGCGCTGTTCGTCGAAGTGGCGGCGTTCATGGAATTCACCCTGCTTGCCGGTGTTGAACGAGGCTACCGGGCGGTGGTAGCCCATCACCCGGGTCCATACCTCGCAACGGGTGCGCTCTTCGTCCTTGAGTTCGATGGTTTGCTGCTGTTGCATGGTGTTTCCTTTCAAGGTTGGCCGCATGGCGGCGGTGGGTATCGTCTGTTCGTCGCCCGGATAAGCGCAGCGCATCCGGGGGAACTGCTTGCCATCCCCGGATGCGCCTGCGGCTTATCCGTATATGGACTCCTCCCGGCTTGCAAGCATCAACGTCTCTGGCGTGGAGGTACGACTGCTCACGTATATCCGGCCTCTATGCTGAGCCTCGCGGCTCGGGCCATGATGGGCTATTCGCGCGTCCTGTCCTGATCGGGCTAGCGTGCTCAAGGCACACC
>NZ_JAQQLE010000017.1 GCF_028548475.1 Vogesella margarita | reverse complement strand
CCGCCACCAAACCGTTACCCGCACCGCCAGCCAAATATTCAAATCCCGCCTTTTTACGCCGGATTTTTGTATTTACCCGCTTTTGAAACGTTAACGGCCGCCTGACGGCGGCCGCTGACGCTGACGCTGACAAGGTTGGCCGCAAGCCTGCGGCCAACCTTGTACTTACAGAACGTAACGCGCCAGGTCCTCACGCTGTGCCAGCAGATCAAGCTTGCTGTCGACGTAGTCGGCATCCAGTTCGAAGCGGCCGGCCTTGCCGTCGAAGGCGAGGCTCTCCAGCAGCTTCTCCATCACGGTATAGAGACGACGCGCACCGATGTTCTCAGTCTTCTCGTTCACCTGCCACGCGATCTCTGCCAGGCGCTGGATGCCGCTGTCGGCAAACACCAGCTCAATGCCTTCGGTGGCCAGCAGCGCCTGGTACTGGCGGGTGAGGCAGGCGTCAGTGCTGGTGAGGATGGCCTTGAAGTCGTCGACCGACAGCGAGTCTAGCTCAACGCGGATCGGGAAGCGGCCCTGCAGCTCCGGGATCAGATCCGACGGCTTGGACAGGTGGAAGGCACCAGAGGCGACGAACAGGATGTGGTCGGTCTTGATCATGCCGTACTTGGTGGTGACGGTGGTGCCTTCCACCAGCGGCAGCAGGTCGCGCTGCACGCCGGCACGCGAGATGTCGGCGCTGTTGCCTTCGGCGCGACTGGTGACCTTGTCGATCTCGTCGAGGAACACGATGCCGTTCTGCTCGACATTGCGCAGCGCCTCGGCCTTGATCTCCTCGTCGTTGACCAGCTTAGCCGCCTCTTCGTCGATCAGCAGCTTGTAGGCTTCGGCGATGGTCAGCTTGCGCGTCTTCTTCTTGCCGGCGTTGAGGCCCTGGAACAGGCCCTGCAGCTGGCTGGAGAAGTCTTCCATACCCGGCGGGCTCAGGATTTCCATGCGCGCCGGCGCCTCGGCCAGCTCGATCTCGATTTCCTTGTCGTCCAGTTCACCCTCGCGCAGCTTCTTGCGGAATTTCTGGCGGGTGGCGCCGTCTTCCGGCTTGTCGCCGGCGGGCTCTTCGGTGAAGAAGCCGGCCGCTTGCCGCGGCCGTGGCAGCAGCACGTCGAGGATGCGTTCTTCGGCGCCGTCTTCGGCGCGGTGACGGTTGCGCACGATGGCGGCGTCACGCGCCTCCTTCAGCGCCACTTCCACCAGGTCGCGGATGATGGTGTCGACATCGCGGCCAACGTAGCCGACCTCGGTGAACTTGGTGGCTTCCACCTTGATGAACGGCGCGTTGGACAGCCGCGCCAGACGACGGGCGATCTCGGTCTTGCCGACGCCGGTCGGCCCGATCATCAGGATGTTCTTGGGGGTGATCTCGCTCTTCAGCGGCTCGGCCACCTGCTGGCGGCGCCAGCGGTTGCGCAGGGCGATGGCGACGGCGCGCTTGGCGGCCTGCTGGCCGATGATGTGCTTGTCCAGTTCGTGGACGATTTCCTGTGGCGTCATGGTGGTCATGGAGATATCCGCAGTAAAGGTTGGCCGCAACTCAGCCCAGGGTTTCGATCAGGTGGTTGTGATTGGTATAGATGCAGATGTCGCCGGCGATCTCCAGCGACTTCTTCACCACCACTTCCGGATCGAGATCGGTGTTCTCGAACAGCGCGCGCGCAGCGGACTGGGCGAAGGCGCCACCGGAGC
The DNA here is from genome assembly GCF_028548475.1 of Vogesella margarita. Taxonomy (GTDB): domain Bacteria; phylum Pseudomonadota; class Gammaproteobacteria; order Burkholderiales; family Chromobacteriaceae; genus Vogesella; species Vogesella margarita. Next base: position 20,503 of record NZ_JAQQLE010000017.1, on the reverse strand, counting down.
CGATGGCGGCGATGCCCTGCTCTGGCTCCAGCACGTCGCCGTTGCCGGTGATGATCAGCGTCGATTCGAGGTCAGCGACGATCAGCATCGCCTCCAGCCGGCGCAGCATGCGGTCGGTACGCCAGTCCTTGGCCAGCTCCACCGCCGAGCGCACCAGATGGCCCTGGTGTTTTTCCAGCTTGGCCTCGAAGCGTTCGAACAGGGTGAAGGCGTCGGCGGTACCGCCGGCGAAACCGGCCAGCACCTTGCCGTGATACAGGCGACGCACCTTGCGCGCGGTGGACTTGATCACGATGTTGCCGAGGGTTACCTGGCCGTCGCCGCCCAGCGCCACGCGCTGGCCACGGCGCACCGATACGATGGTAGTTCCGTCAAACTGCTGCATTGCCTGCCCCAATAAAGTGCGACCACGGGATGTCGGTCGATCTTTTCAATATGTAGCCAGCCACGCATTAATCAAGCGCCCGCTACCGGCACCTGCCCCCCATTCTGCCGCAGCGCCATCACGCCGAAGTTGACCCCTCGCCTTGTCGTCGATAATATAAACGAGAATTACTATCAAGATGATTTGCAATGAAATCCTCGTTTTCACGCTGCACCACGCTGGCAGCCATCACCGCCGGCCACGTCGGCCTGCTGCTGTCGATGAGCCACGCCGCGCCGCCGGCGCAGCCGCCCCAGGCGCTGCCGATGGAAATGGTGACCATTCCGACACCGGCCCCGGCCATCCGCCCGGCTCCGCCCGCGCCGGTCAAGACGGCGACCGTCAAGCCGCACAAGGCGGCGCCAGCACCGCGACCGCTACCGGCGCCCATCAAGCCATCACCGAAGGCGATCACCACCGACACCCGCGCCGAGGCCGACACCAGCAAGACCTCGGCCGTAGCCGAGGCGCCGGTCGCCAGCCGTAGCGAGCCCGCGCCGCCGGCACCACCGGCACCGGTCGTCCCGCCGACCCATATCGGCGGCCACCTCGGCAACCCGCGTCCCGCATATCCGCCGCTGTCGATCGAGCTGGGCGAAGCCGGCGCCGTTGGCCTGCGTGTGGCGGTCGGTGCCGACGGCCGCGCACAGGAGGTCAGCGTCGCACGCTCCAGCGGCTTCCCGCGCCTGGACCGCGCCGCGCTGCAGGCGGTACGCAACTGGCGCTTCCGTCCGGCGACGCGCGGCGGCGAGGCCATACCCTATACCTATGTCTTCAATGTCGATTTCGACCTCACCAAAGCCTGAACCATGAATCTGATGCTGACTTTCCAACAGGGCGACGCCATTCTGGTGTCGGTGTTCCTGATCCTGATCGCGATGTCGATCCTCACCTGGTACTTCATCGCGCTGCGCGGCTGGCGCGCGTGGCAGGTACGGCGCAACAACCGCGCCTCGGAGGCCACGCTGTGGGCGGCCGCGTCGTGGAGCGAAGTGGAAACCGCGCTGCAGGGCAGCGAAGCCCCGGTGGCACGCCTGACCCAGGACGGCCTCGGCGCGCTGCGCCAGTACCGCCAGCACAGCGCCAGCTCACTGGGCCAGAGCTGCAGCCTGGATGAATACCTGACCCGCGCGCTGCGCAAGCGTCTGGCGCAGGAACAGCAACAGCTGGAGGGCGGCATGACCTTCCTCGCCACCATCGGCTCCACCGCGCCGTTCATCGGCCTGTTCGGCACGGTGTGGGGCATCTACCACGCGCTGGTCAATATCGGCGCCCAGGGCCAGGTGTCGATCGCCACCGTCGCCGGCCCGATCGGCGAGGCGCTGGTCGCCACCGCGGCAGGCCTGGCCGCCGCCATCCCGGCGGTGATGGCCTACAACACCTTCGTGCGCCTGAACCGCGTCATCAACCAGGACATGGATCACTTCACCCACGACCTGCACGCGCAGCTGCTGACCCGCGGAGGTGAAGATGGCGTTCGGTAGTTTTGACAAGGGCGCCGACGCGCCGATGGCCGAGATCAACACCACGCCGCTGGTCGACGTGATGCTGGTCCTGCTGGTGGTGTTCATCATCACCGCGCCGCTGCTGACCAATGCGGTGAAGCTCGACCTGCCACAGGCCAGCGCCGCGCAGCATCAGGACAAGCCGCAGGCGATCCGGTTGGTGATCGACGCCGAGGGCAAGATGTTCTGGAACGACGCACCGGTGGAATCCGGCGCGCTGCGCAGCCGCTTTGCCGAGGCCGCCGCGGCCAACCCTGAAGTCGAGCTGCACCTGCGCGCCGACAAGTCGGTGCGCTACGAGCTGGTCGCCATCACCCTCGCCGACGCGCAAAGCGCCGGTGTGAGCCGTATCGGCTTCGTCACCGAAGCCGACTGATTTTCAGCTAGCCGATTTTTCCCGCGCGTACCATCCCTGACGCCACGGCCCGCCGGCCGTGGTGCGGGACGCGTGTTGTCTTCAACCTTGCACACGGACTACCACAATAATGAAACGGCATCTCACCCCCTCTGCCGCCATCGCGCAGAAAAAACTACCGAAGAAGATGATGGCAGGCGTACTGGCCGTCAGCCTGGCGCCGGGCCTGGCGCTGGCCGACGACACCAAGAGCAACGACACCGCCCAGCTGGAAACCGTCAAGGTGCAGGCGCAACAGGCGCCACGCGGCAGCTACAACGCCGCCACCACCACGCTGGGCAAGCAGAAGCAGGCGCTGAAGGACGTACCGCAGGCGGTATCGGTGGTCACCCGCCAGCTGATCGCCGACCAGGGCGATATCAACATGAAGGACGTGCTGAAGAACGTGTCCGGCATCACCTTCGTCGCCGGCGAGGGCGGCCGCTCCGGCGACTCCATCATCCTGCGCGGCTTCTCCGCCTTTGGCGACACCTACCGCGACGGCCAGCGCGACGTGGCGCAGTACAACCGCGATCCGTTCAACGACGAGCGCATCGAGGTACTGAAGGGCGCCAGCTCGATGCTGTTCGGCCGCGGCTCCACCGGCGGTGTGATCAACCAGGTCAGCAAGACCCCGTTCGCCGGCGAACAGGTGGAACTGTCCACCACGGTCGGCACCAACGACTTCTATCGCGGCACCGCCGACATCAACCAGGCGCTGTCCGACACCGCCGCCATCCGCCTGAACGTGATGGCCACCAACGACGGCAGCCCGGACGGCATCAGCGAATCCAAGCGCCACGGCATCGCGCCGTCGATCGCCTTCGGCCTTGGTGAGCCAACCACCATCGTGCTGTCGCACATGCAGCTGAAGGAAAACAACACCCCGATGCTGGGCGTGCCGTTCGACCCCAACACGCTGCAGCCCATCGACGTGCCGGTGGACCGCTACTACGGCCTGCAGGGCATGAACAGCGAGGACATCACCGCCGACATCAGCACCGTGCGCGCCACCCACAAGCTGGACAGCAAGAACGAGATCGCCGCCCAGCTGCGCGTCGGCCGCTACGACCGCGAAGTGATCGTGTCGCAGCCACAGCTGCGCAACTCGCCGGCCGGCACCCCGGTCACCGACGCCACCCAGCTCGGCTACAGCGGCAAGCTGCGCGGCTCACTGAACGAGACCCAGTCGCTGAGCATCGATTACAACGGCAAGTTCGACACCGGCAGCCTCGGCCACGAACTGCTGGCCGGCGTGGAGCTCACCCGCGAGACGCAGAACGCGTACAGCATCCGCGCCACGACCGCGATCCCGAACGTGGTCGGCAGCGTCGGCAATCCGGAAGGCTTCTACACCGGCGGCTACACCCGCCACCGCTCCAACGACTTCGTGACCCGCAACCTGGCCGCCTACGTCACCGACACCGTGGCGCTGAACCCGCAGTGGAAGGTGATGGCCGGCCTGCGCATGGACCAGCTGGAAGGCACCTACAAGACCTACAACACCACCACCGGTGCCCAGACCGGTGAAAGCAAGCGCGACGACCGCGGCCTCAGCTACCGTACCGGCCTGATCTGGCAGCCGACCCAGGCATCCAGCTACTACCTCGGCTACAGCAGCCTGATGAACCCGTCCGGCGAGGCCTACCAGTACGACCTGTCCGCCGGCCTCTCCACCGACAGACAGAAACCGGAGCGCAACAAGCACTACGAGGTCGGCGCCAAGTGGGATCTGGCCGACGGCGATGCCACCCTGCGCGCCGCCCTGTTCCGCACCGAGAAGCTGAACGAGCGCAACACCGACGCGCTGTCGCCGGATGTCGCCATCCTCTACGCCAAACGCCACACCGACGGCATCGAAGTGGAAGTGGCCGGCCGCCTCAGCGAGAAGTGGGAAGTGTTCGCCGGCGCCACGCTGATGGATCCGAAGATCGACCAGGGCTGGGCCAACAACGCGCCGACCGACGCCAACAAGGGCGCGGTGCCGAAATACACGCCGAAGAAGACCGCCAACATCTGGACCACCTACAAGGTGACCGACAAGGTCACCGCCGGTGTCGGCCTGTACTACACCGGCAAGCGCTACGTGGCCGACTCCAGCAGCGACCAGTCCAAGACCCGCTTCGCCCCGGGCTATGTGCGTACCGACGCGATGCTGTCGTACGAGGAGCGCAAGTACCAGGTGCGCCTCAACGTCAACAACCTCACCAACAAGAAGTACTACGACGCGCTGTACGGCGGCCATGCCTCCGCCGCATCGCCGCGCGAGGTGCAGCTGACCGTGGGCTACAAGTACTAAGTCCGCGCGCCTTGCGGCCAACCTTGTCGTCCAAAGGTTGGCCGCAAGGCCGTTGTGGCGAGCGCGGCAGAACGCTCGCCACAACGCTGGCAGGATGCGCCACCCCGTCCCCTGCGTCTGCCAACCCCGTTCTGATCAGGAAAACCCATGCTGCTGCACATCCCCGAAGTCCTCACCGCCGAAGAACTGTCCCACGCCCGCATGCTGCTGGCCAACGCCCAGTGGCAGGACGGCCGCGCCACCGCCGGCCACCAGGCGCTCGACGTCAAACACAATCTGCAACTGCCGCCACAGGGCGAAGCCACGCGCGAACTGGCGGCGCTGGTGCAGCGCGCGCTGGCACGCAATCCGCTGTTCATGTCGGCGGCGCTGCCCAAGGTCACCATGACGCCGATGTTCAACTGCTACCAGGGCGGCATGAACTACGGCAACCACGTCGACAACGCCATCCGCAGCGACCCGCTCACTGGCCAGTACGTGCGCACTGACGTGTCGTGCACACTGTTCTTCAGCAATCCGGACGAGTACCAGGGCGGCGAGCTGGTGGCGGAGGACACCTACGGCCTGCACAGCGTCAAGCTGCCGGCCGGCGACATGATCCTGTACCCGTCCACCAGCCTGCACCGGGTGGAGCCGGTCACCGCCGGCGCGCGGCTGGCCTCGTTCATGTGGACGCAGAGCATGATCCGCGACGACGCCAGGCGCGCGATGCTGTTCGACATGGATATGTCCATCATCGCGCTGCGCCAGCGGCTGGGAGACAGCGAGGAAGTGGTGAACCTGACCGCGCTGTATCACAACCTGCTGCGGATGTGGGCGGAGGTCTGAGCGGACATGCCGTTGCGGCCAACCTTGGCCGCAAGACAAAAAAAACCCGCCGGATCGTGATCCGGCGGGACACCGTGAGACAGAGCAAAACCCTGGCAAGCAGGGCCATACAGCCAGTACCCGGCGACGCCGGACACCGCGGTGATCCACCGCAGCACGACCCATTCGTTACTGCGGCATCACGCCTACACACCCCTGTCGGACAGGGCTGGTTCCTCATGGTGTCCTTGCCGGCCACGCCGCAAGCACACCCTTCAATTCGTCTGGCCACCCGCCGCAAGCGGGTCGTGCCAAAAAAGCCGGCAGAACAAAAACAATCTTGCGCCGGAGCAGCGCATGAAATTATTGCATTGCTGAAAGATGACGCGTCACGACAAGCCGTTCCGCACAATGCGCTAAGTCATTCATCTTTATCGGCAGCGCGCTAGAGAATACGGGCAAGGCCCATGGTTGACAAAGCATTAATACGCATGTTTACCATGCATAAAACTCATGACGACTCTGTAGATGAAACTCCCTCCCCTCAACGCGCTGCGCGTGTTCCTGGTGGCAGCCGAACAGCTGTCGTTCACCCGCGCCGGCGATACCCTGCACCTGACCCAGGGCGCGGTCAGCCGCCACATCCAGGCACTGGAAGCGCACTACGGCCTGCAGCTGTTCGTGCGTCAGGCCCGCGGCCTGGCGCTGACACCGGAGGGCATGGCACTACTGCCGGCGGTACGCGACGCCTTCCACCGCATCGAGGCGGCCAGCGACGCCATCAACCGCCGCAGCCGCGAGCTGCGCATCAAGACCAGCCCATCGATCGCCGCACGCTGGGTACTGCCCAAACTGGCCGGTTTCCGCGCCCGCCATCCGCAGCTGATCGTCAGCATGATCTCGATCACCGGTTTCGACCCCAACTTCAAGAGCCGCGAGTACGACATCTCGTTCCAGGCCAGCCTGACCAAGGAGCCGGGGCTGGTCTACCACCGCCTGCGCCCGGCGCGCTTCATTCCGGTGGCGGCGCCCGCACTGTTCGGCAGTGCCGCGCCACCGGCACCGGACGCGTTCCGCGACTACCCGCTGCTGCACCCGTCGCACGCCGACAACTTCTGGCAGCACTGGTTTACGCTGGCCGGGGTGGAGGTCAGCGGCAATCTCGACGCCTACACCTTCGACACGCTGGACCTGGCGATCACCGCCACCCTGCGCGGCATGGGCATCACGCTGGCCGACGAGAGCATGATCGGCGAGGAGCTGGCCAACGGCAGCCTGATCGCGCTGTCCGACATCGCGCTGCAGACCGAATGGGCCTACTACCTGATCTACCCGCAGGAACTGGCCGACCTGCCGAGCGTGATCGCGTTCCGCGACTGGGCGCTGGCGGAATTCGCCGAAACGGGCGCCGGCAACGGCTGATGCCGGCGCAGGACCAAGGAAATACGGGGAAACGGATGCGGCAGAACGCCGCGAGGGAGTTTTGTCACCGCCGTGGCCGGCGGTGACCTGGCTCAGTCGGCCAGTCGCTGGCTGTCGCGCCCGTCGCGCTTGGCCTGCAGCAGCGCCGCATCGGCGCGGTTGAGCAGCCCGGAGTAGCTCTCGCCCCCGCCACGGTACTGTGCCAGCCCCGCGCTGATGGTGACCGACAGCACTTCGTCACCGACGCGTACCTTCAGCTGGCCGATGCAGCCGCGCACGCGGCGGACGATGTCGTCGGCCAGCGCCAGCGTCGATTCCGGCAGGATGATCAGGAATTCCTCGCCGCCCCAGCGGCCGCACAGGTCGTACTCGCGCACCTCCGCCTCCATCACCCGCGCCGTCTCGATCAGCACGGTGTCGCCGACATCGTGGCCGTGGCCGTCGTTGATGTTCTTGAAGCGGTCGATGTCGAGCATGGCGACGCAGAAGGGGTGGCCCAGGCGTTCGCTGCGCTCCATCTCCGCCTTCAGACGCTCGATCAGCGGGCGGCGGTTGGCCAGCGCGGTGAGCGGGTCGTGGGTGGCGGCTTCCTTCAGCGCGATATTCAGCTCGCGCATCATGTGCTGGTAGCGGTCGGAGATGCGCGCCACCTTTTCCAGCTGGCGCAGCTGCTTGTCGAAGCGCTCGGCCAGGCTCAGCTCGCGCTGCCGCGCCATGCTCTGGTAGGCGTCCGACATGCGGGTGATGCGCTCCATGCGGTTGAGCAGCTCGCGGTACTGGAACCACAGCTGGCCGAGCGTGAAGTTGAGCGGATGCTCGCGCAGGTCCGGATCCGCCAGCTGGCGCTTGATCAGCTCTTCCAGCTCACCGTTGTCGCGGCTCATGATGTGCTGGTCGCCGAATCCAGCGCGACAATGGCAAACGGGAAGGTACAGTCTTCCTTGAATTCTTCCGCCAGCTCCGCCACCCGCTCGTTGCGCGGGTCATAGCGCCAGTTCACCGCCACCGGCTTGCCTTCGTGGTGTGCGTCTTCCAGCAGGTCGAAGATGTCCATCATCGCCTTGATGCTGCTGGTATTGAGGTACAACAGGCGCAGCTCCAGCGTCAGCGGGCGGCCGGCTTCCAGCAGGAAGCGCTCGACCCAGCTGAACACCTGCTGGAACAGTTCGTAGGAGTTTTCCGGATAGGAATCCCCCTGCATCGACAGGGTACCGTGGTCCCAGTCGCCGTCGATGGCGGGAGTGGATTGACTGCCGGGGATGGAGAAATTGCTCATCGTCTGGGTGCTCGGTAAAGGTTCAGATCTCGGCGCGCAGGCTGACAAAGGCGCGGCCATCCGTCAACTGCCGCAGGCTGGCCTGCAGCGGTGCGCTGGACTTGCGGGCGATGTCGATCAGCCCCAGCCCCGCGCCGCTGGCGGCCTCGGCCTCGCGCGGCTTGCGCAGCTGCTCCTTGTAGCGCGCCTTCAGCGCCGCCTTGTCGAGGCTGGCCAGCTCGTCGATGCAGGCTAGCAGGGCCTCGCCGTCGGCCTGCTCGATGATGTTGCCGGCGGACACCACGTAGTGACCGGCGTCGTTGCGCGCCACCACCACGGTGGCGCTGGCGTCGGTCTCGGTCCAGCCTTTTTGTTGCGCGTAGTGGCGGATGTTCTGTGTCAGCTCGATGTAGACACCGAACACATCCATCGCCGACGACGGATGTGCGTGATCCGCCGCCAGATAATTGCGCAGCGCGTTGCCAATTTCCTCGATCAGGCTGCGCGAGATCGGGCCATTGAAGCACAGCATGATCTGCTGGCGGTTATAGCTCTCGCGCATGCTGAACAGGTCAAACGGTTCCATGGAAGCCCCCCTGGTTGAGCATCAGTCAAAACGGAAACACAGCATGGTGATGTCGTCGCGCTGCGCGTGCTGCCCCTGATACTCGGCCAGCGTGGCGCTGAATGCCTGCCCCTGCTCGTCCAGCGGCAGGCGGGCATGGCGGCGGATCATGTCGGCGAAACGGCTGCTGCCAAAGCCGTAGCCCAGTTCGCCACCGGCCTGGTCGAGGAAACCGTCGGTGGTCATGTAGAAACTGCGCCCGGCCTGTAGCGGCAACTGTGCATTTTGGTACTCGCCGATGCGTTTGTCACCAATGGCGCGCCGCGCGCCGGGCAGCTCGCCGACATCGTCGCCGTCGCTGTAGTAAAGCGCGATCTTGGCGCCGGCGAAGGTGACGGTGCGCGCCTGCAGGTCGACGCAGGCAAAGCCGGCGTCCATATTGGTGGCCAGCACGTGGCCGTCGCGCTCCTCGCGCAGCATGCCGCGCAGGATGCGGTCGCAGCGGGTCAGGATGCCGGCCGGATCGTCCATGCCGGCGTCGACGATCGCCTGGTCGATGGCGGCGTGCGCCAGCATCGTCATCAGCGCGCCCGGTACGCCGTGGCCGGCGCAATCGACCACGCCGAACAGCAGGGTGTGTTCGCCGGCCCGGTAGACGTAGAAATCGCCGCCGACCACGTCGCGCGGACGCCACAGCACCGCGTGCTTCTGCCCCAGCGCCTGCACCAGCTGGCGGTCGGGCAGCATCGCGCGCTGGATCAGGCTGGCGTAGTCGATGGAGTCGCCGATCTTCTTGTGCGCGGCCGCCATCTCGCGGTTGGCCTCTTCCAGCGCGCGGGTGCGTTCGCGCACCCGGTATTCCAGCTCGCTGGTATGGCTGCGCACCTTGTGCGCCATCACGCCGAAGGCGGCGCTCAGCTCGCCGATCTCGTCGTCGCGCTCCGCCGGCAGCGCTACCTCGTACTGCCCCGCCGCCATCGCCTGCGCCGACTTGCGCAGCTGGCTGATCGGACGCAACACCAGCTTTTCCACCGCCCAGGCAAAACCCAGCAGCAGCGCCGCCAGCAGCACCGCCAGCGCGATCAGCGCCGGCGTCAGCCACGGGCCGTCGAATACCCGTGCCGCATTCAGGTCCACCGCGGTCACCACGTGCCAGCCCAGCTCCGGAATGAAGCTCAGCGCCAGCAGTTGCGGCTTGCCGCCCAGCGTCGCCTGCAGCATCGCCACCTCGCCGGGACGGGATTCGGCCTGCCGCATCGCCAGCCGCAGTGCCTGCCGCTCCTGGTCATCGGCCAGCTGCTGCTGCAGGCCGCCGTGCAGCGCCCCCTTGCCGGAGACGGAATTGAGCGCGATCAGGCGCGGATCGGGGTGCGCCTGGATCGCGCCCTGGCGGTTGAGGATCATCGGCGTGATGCCGGCCTCGCGGCTACGGACGAAGTCGTTGAGGAAGGTGGTCAGCTCCAGCCCGGTACCGGCCAGGCCGACCTTCTGCCCGTTCTCGTGCACGATGACGTTGATCCACGCCTTGGTCACGTTCAGCTGGCTGTCGTGGTTGACGTTGATGTTGAAAGTAGCGGTATCGCGCAGGGTATTGAAGTACCAGCTGTCGTCGGCCTTGTCGGCGCGCAGCAGGTAGCGTGCGGATTCGGTGTGCGGGCTCTTGCCGTCGTTGAAGTAGTAGGCGTGCGTGCGGTTGCTGATCAGGAAGTAGGAGTGGTCGCGGAAATCGCGGCGGTAACCCTCCGCCTCGCGGAAGAACAGCTGGCGCTTGGCGACGTCGGTCTCGTCGCGCAGCCACTGGCGGGTGACCTCGGAGTCGGCCAGCCGCAGCGACAGCGCCAGCTCGCGCGACAGCGGCGCGAAGATCTTCTCGCGCTGCAGCAGGGTGGTGTTGCGCGCGAAGGCCTCGCCGAAGTGGGTGCGGATGCTGTCCACCACCTGCCAGCCGATCAGCGCAGCCGGCACCAGGGCAATAAGACAGGCCAGCAATAATGCCAACAACGATTTTCCCCGCAGACCCAGCATTGCCATGTGCATCTCTTTATGTCTTTTGATAATCAATGGATTATGCCGCGCGGACCGGGGGGGCGGCAATCAAGCCGGCGCGCGCCGGCCTGCGGCCAACCTTGATCGCGACCGCGCACTACAGTTGTCAGCAAATGACCGCAGTTACATAAAGCATTAACTATCAAATCATAGAAACAGGACGACATAAAAAACGACAGCCCGGCATCGGAATGCCGGGCTGTCGCGATGCCGTCCGGACCGCTAACACGCTACACCGCCTGCGGCACGGCGGCGCGCCGCGACCCCAGCTGGTCGAACCACAGGTACAGCACCGGGGTGATGTACAGCGTGATCAGCTGCGAGAACACCAGCCCGCCGACCACCGCCAGACCCAGCGGCTGGCGCAGTTCGGCGCCGGCGCCCAGCCCCAGCGCAATCGGCAGCGCGCCCATCATCGCCGCCAGCGTGGTCATCAGGATCGGGCGTAGCCGCAGCAGGCAGGCGGTGCGGATGGCGTCGAACGGGGTCATGCCCTGCTCGCGCTGCGCCGCCAGCGCAAAGTCGATCATCATGATCGCGTTCTTCTTCACGATGCCGATCAGCATCAGGATGCCGATGCTGGCGATGATGGTCAGCTCCTGCCCGGACAGCATCAGCGCCCCCAGCGCGCCCATCGCCGCCGACGGCAGGCCGGCGAGAATGGTCAGCGGGTGGATGTAGCTCTCGTACAGCACCCCCAGCAACACGTAGATCACCAGCACCGCCACCGCCAGCAGCACGGTCTGGCTGCCCTGCGACTGGGCGAAGGCGGCGGCGTCGCCGCCGTAGCTGGTGAAGATGCTGGCCGGCAGGCCGATGTCGGCGGCGATCGCCTTCAGCCGGGTATCGGCATCGCCCAGCGCCACGCCGGGGGCGAGGTTGAACGACACCGTCACCGCCGGCAGCTGGCCCTGGTGGTTCACCGACACCGGCCCGACATTGCGCTGTACGCTGGCCAGCGCCGACAGCGGCACCAGCGTACCGTTGCTGCTGCGCACCGACAGCCGCGTCAGGTCGTTCTCGTTGATGCGGTAGCGCTCGTCCAGCTGCATCACCACCGGGTAACTGTCCGACGGGGTGTAGATGGTGGACACCTCGCGCTGGCCGAAGGCGGCGTACAGCGTGTTGCGGATCGCCTGCAGGCTGACGCCCAGCTGCGCCGCCTGTTCGCGGTTGACCAGCAGCTGCGCCTGCAGCCCCTTGAGCTGGGCGTCGCTGGTCACGTCCTGGAACATCGGCTCGGCGCGCATCGCGCGCTCCAGCTTGTCCGACCACTCGTACAGCGCCGCCGACTCCACGCTCTGCAGCACGTACTGGTAGCGGCTCTTGGACGAGCGGCCGCCCAGGCGCAGGCTCTGCACCGGGTTGATGAACGAGGTCAGCCCGGTGACGCGGCCCAGCTCGCGGCGCAATTCGCCGACCACGCTGTCCATGTCCGGACGTTGGCCGCGCGGCCTCAGCGACACGAACATGCGCCCGCCGCCGCTGTTCAGCGACGAGGTGACGCTGGCGACGTGGCGGTTGTCGCGCACGATGTCGCTGGCGCGCTGCTGCAGCTCGGCCAGCCGCTGGTAGGACACGTCCTGGCCGGCATCGGTAATGATGGTGATCTGGCCGTTGTCCTCGTTCGGGAAAAAGCCCTTCGGGATCGCCATGAACATCCACGCCGAACCGGCGAAGGTCAGCAGCGCCACCAGCAGCGTGGTGCGGCGCCAGTGCAGCGCCCCGTCCAGCGTGCGCTGGTACGCCGCCAGCACCGTGGCGAAGGCGCGCTCGAAACTGCGCGCCAGCGGATTGTGCAGCGTGCTGTGCGACTGGTCGCCGCGCAAAAAGCGTGCGGCCAACATCGGGATCAGCGTCAGCGACACCAGCGCCGACACCAGCACCGCCATGGTCACCACCACCGCGAATTCGTGGAACAGCAGCCCGATCACGCCTTCCATGTAGAAGATCGGGATGAAGATCGCCACCAGCGACAGCGAGATCGACACGATGGTGAACGCCACCTCGCGCGAGCCGCGCAGCGCCGCCTCCAGCGCCGACAAGCCCTGCTCGCGGTAGCGCACGATGTTCTCCAGCACCACCACCGCGTCGTCGACCACCAGCCCCACCGCCAGCGTCAGCGCCAGCAGCGTGATGTTGTTGAGGCTGAAGCCGAGGAAGAACATCAGCGCCAGCGTGCCGATGATGGACACCGGCAGCGACAGCGCCGGGATCGCCGTCGCCGCCGCGCGCTGCAGGAAGATGAAGATCACCATCACCACCAGCGCCACCGTCAGCATCAGCGTCAGGTTGACGTCGTGCACCGCCTCGCGGATCGACTCCGAGCGGTCGCTCAGCGGCGCAATGCGCACCGAGCCGGGCAGCTGCGCCTCAAGTTTCGGCAGTGCGGCGCGGATGGCGTCGACCACCGCCACGGTATTGCCGTCGGCCTGGCGGAACACCGCCAGCACGATGGAGCGCTCGCCGTTGACCCAGCTGCCGGTCTTCAGGTTTTCCACGCTGTCTTCCACCGTCGCCACGTCGGCCAGGCGCACCACGCTGCCCTGCCTCTGCGCGATCGCCAGCGCGGCGAATTCGGCGGCGTTGCGCAGCTGGCGGTTGCTCTGGATGGTGAGGATCTGCGCCGGGCCTTCCAGCGTGCCCAGCGGCGTGTTGACGTTGGCCGCACGCACCGCGGTGGCGATGTCTTCCAGCGTCAGGTCCAGCGCCGCCAGCTTCTGCGGGTCCGGCTTGATGCGCACCGCGTAGCGTTTCTGGCCGAAGATCTGCACCTGCGCCACGCCGTCCAGCGTCGACAGCGTCGGCGACACCAGGTTTTCGGCGTAGTCGTTGAGCGCGGTCAGCGCCAGCGACGGCGAGTTCACCGCCAGCAGCAGGATGGGTGCGTCGGCGGGGTTGACCTTGCGATAGGACGGCAGCTGCGTCATCTCCTCCGGCAGGCCGCGCTGCGCGCGCAGCAGCGCGGCCTGCACGTCGACCGCGGCGGCGTCGATGTCGCGGCTGGGCACGAACTCCAGCGTGATCGAGGTGCTGCCCTGGGTGCTGCTGGAGCTGATGATGCTGATGCCGGGAATGGTGGCGAACTGCTTTTCCAGCGGCGTGGCCACCGACGAGGCCATGGTTTCCGGGCTGGCGCCGGACAGGTTGGCGGAGACGTTGATGGTCGGCGTGTCGAAACTCGGCAACGCAGCGATCGGCAGCCGCCCCAGCACCAGCAGGCCGCCGATCACCAGGCTCAGGCACAGCAGCACCGTCATCACCGGGCGGCGGATGCACAGTTCGGACAGGTTCATCATGGCGCCACCCCGGCTGCGGCGGAGGCGACTGCCTTGCGGCCAACGTTGGCCGCAGGCGCCGGGCAGCTGGTCATCTCAGACTGGGCGGCGGCGTTCGCCGCGCGCGGCCTGGCACGGCTCACCGTCACCGTCTCGCCGGGGCGCACGTTCTGGCCACCGCTGCTGATCACCCCGGTGCCGGCTGCCATGCCGCGCACGATGGCCTGCTCGTCCTGCACCGCCAGCAAGGTCAGCGGCAGGCGCCGCACCTTGTTGTCCTTGTCCACGCCGTAGGCGAACTGGCCGTCGGGGCCGGTCACCAGCGCCGCCACCGGCAGCGCCACCGCGTCGCGGTAGTGGCCGGCATCCAGCGTCACGCGCACGAACTGCCCCGGCCACAGTGCGCGGCCGGCGTTGGCAAACTGCGCCTTGAGCAGCACGTTGCCGTTGCTGCTGTCCACCGCGCTGTCGATGAAGCTGAGCTGCCCCTGATGGCAGCTGCCGTCGGCCTCGTTCAGCGCGTACACCGTCAGCGGCGCCTGGGCCTGCGCCTGACGCACCGCCGGCAGCTGGCGCTCCGCCAGGTAGAAGCTGACCGCCACCGGTGCGACGCGGGTGATGGTCAAGAGCGGGCTCGCCATCGACGGCTGCACCAGCGCGCCCGGCGACAGGCTGATGGCACCGACCTGGCCGGCCACCGGCGCGCGTAGCGTCTTGCGCGCCAGTTGCACCTGCACCGCGTCGATCTGCGCGCGGTCGGCGGCAAGGTTGGCCGCAAGCGACTCCACCCTCGCCTGCACCGTGTCCAGCGCGCTCTGGGAGATGAACTGCTGCTGCTTCAGCTCCTGGCTGCGCGCGAGCTCGCGGCGGGCGATGTTCAGCTGCGCCTGGTTGGCGGCCAGCGCGGCACGCGCCTTGGCCAGATCCGCCCGCTCGGCGGCAGCGTCCAGCTGCACCAGCACCTCGCCCACCGCCACCTGCTGTCCTTCGCGCACGCGGATGGCGGCGATCACGCCGCTGTCCTGCGGCCGCAGCTCCAGCCGGTCCAGTGCGGTGACGTTGCCGTTGGTGCTGAGACGGATGCTGGCCGGCGCGCTGCTGACCGGGCTGAGCTCGACACTGGTGGCGCGCTTGCCGCGCGCGGCGTTGGCCGGCGCCGGGGAATGGGCGCCCTGCTGCCACCAGATGGCGCCACCCAGCGCCGTGATGACCGCCGCCACGAGGAGGGGTTTGTGCTTCATGACTATGCCTGCCGTTAGGCCCGCGCCCGTCACGGCGGCTACCGACGGAATGCATCCGGGGCCGGTGCGGCGCGGGGAATCTGAGAAGAAGGAATTCGCTGCGTAGCACGCAGATTAACGGCTAACCATGAAAATCGGGAGCGGCAATTCGTTAAGAAATCTTGTATGGCATGGGGGATGGGCCGCGGCCACACTCAGCGCACGTGCTGGTGGAAGTGCTCCAGCTCGGCCAGCGGCATCGGCCGTCCGTACAAAAAGCCCTGGTACAGCTCGCAGCCGTGCTCGTAGAGGAACTGCTGCTGCGCCTCGGTCTCCACCCCTTCGGCCACCACCTGCAGCGACAGGCTGCGGCTGATGGACAGGATGGCGGTGACGATGGCGGCATCGTCGGCGTCGCAGGTCATGTCGCGGATGAAGCTCTGGTCGATCTTGATCTGGTCCAGCGGCAGCTTTTTCAGGTAGGACAGCGAGGAGTAGCCGGTGCCGAAGTCGTCCATCGAGAAGCGGATGCCCATCTGGCGCAGCTGGTTCATCTTGCGGACGGTGTCGTCGACGTTGTCGATGACGATGCTCTCGGTCAGCTCCAGCTTCAGCCGGGCCGGCGGCGCGCCGGTTTCGGCCAGGATGGTGCGCACCTCGTCGACGAAGCCGGCGTGGCGGAACTGGCGGATGCTGACATTGATCGACAGCGTCAGTGCCGCGTACTGCGGCTGGCGGGCCCAGCGCGCCAGCGTCTGGCAGGCGCTACGCAGCACCCACTGCCCGATCGGCAGGATGGTGCCGGTTTCCTCCGCCAGCGGGATGAACTGGCTCGGCGAGATCCAGCCGACCATCGGGTGCTGCCAGCGCAGCAGCAGTTCGGCGCCGACCAGGTGGCCGTCGCGATCGACCTGCGGCTGGGCGTAGATCTGCAGCTCGTTCAGCTCCTGCGCGTGGTACAGCGCACTCTGGATCACCGCGCGGATCTCCAGCGCGTACTGCATCTCGATATTGTAGAAACACAGCGTGTTGCGGCCGGCGGCCTTGGCGTCGTACAGCGCCAGATCGGCCTGCTTCAGCAGGTCGTCCAGCGAGACGCTGTCGCCATGGAACAGGCTGATGCCGATGCTGGCCGTGGTCTGGAATGCGCGCGATCCGTCCTTGCGCTCGAAGGAAAATGGCAGGCCGACCGCCAGCCGGATCTGCTCCCCCAGCCGCTCCGCGTGGCTGGAGGCGTTGGCCTCATCCTTGCCCAGTCCTTCCAGGATCACCATGAACTCGTCGCCGCCGAGCCGCGCCACGGTGTCCTCGGCGCGCACGCACTCGCGCAGCCGTAGCGCGATGCACTGCAGGAAGCTGTCGCCGACATCGTGACCCTGGGTGTCATTGAGGGTCTTGAAGTGGTCGAGGTCGAGCAGCAGGATCGCGCCATACTGCTGGCTGCGCTCGCTGCGCACCAGCGCGTAGCGCAGCCGGTCGAGGAACAGGCGCCGGTTGGGCAGCTCGGTGAGCACGTCCTGGAACGCCAGCGTGCTGATCTGCTGCTGGTAGGCCTTGCGCTCGCTGATGTCCTCGATGAAGCTGATGAAGTAGTGCGGCCGGCCGTCGCCGTGACGCACCAGCGACACCGTCAGGTTGGCCCAGACCGGCGCGCCATCGCCACGCAGGTAGCGTTTTTCCAGCTGGTAGGTGTCGATCTCGCCGGCCAGCAGCTGCGTCACCCGCGCCAGGTCGGCGTCCAGATCCTCGGGGTAGGTCACCGCCTGGAAGGTGCGTGCCAGCAGCTCGGCACGCTCGAGACCGAGGATGTCGCACAGTTTGCGGTTGACCTTGAGCAGGCTGCCGTCCGGCGCCACCAGCGCGATGCCGACCGCGGCCTGCTCGAAGATCGCCTCGAAGCGTTCGTCACGTTCCTGACGCGCCAGCAGCAGATCCAGCTCCGCGCGGCGCAGCGCCTGCTCCAGCAGCTGGCGCTGGTGATAGGTCCACAGCAGGCTGCCCATCACGAAAAACCCGAGCAGCTGCACGCCGGCCAGCGTCAGGCCGGAATCGACAAACAGGCCCCAGCCCTGCTGCCACGGCGGAATCAGCAGCAGCGACAGCGCCTCGGCCAGCCCGGCCCAGCCGCCGACCAGCAGGCCGAGCCGCAGCGGGTGCGAGACCAGCCGCAGCGACGCCGGAAACGGCTGTGCCGCCAGCAGCGGCCGACTCTGGTAACGCAACAGCCACAGCGTGCCCAGCAGGTTCAGCATCAGCCCGAACACGCCGGCCACGGCGCCGGTGCCCCCCAGCTGCAAACGGAACAGGCAGCCGGCCAGCGCGGTGATGCCGCCCACCCACGGCCCGCCAAACAGGATGGCAACCGCGAGAATGGCACCGCGCGCATCAAGAATCACCCCTGGCGCCACCGCAAACGGATAGGCCAGGGTGTAGAGCATGGCACCGGTAAAGATCAGCGCTAGCGCCGCATTGCGCCAGCGCAGCCGTGCACCGGGGATGACCGCCAGCACCGCCACATACAGCCCGAACAGACCGAGAATGGGCAACAGTGTTGGCAACAGTCCAAGCAGTACCGCCATAAGCCGGCCTCTTCGACACACCACGACACGCAATCGCGGCACCGCCAGCACGGGCCGCCCGTAAATGACATGCAAATAGCAATGTTCAGGTATCACTATAGCCAGCAATCCCCGCTTGAAAAGCAGAACCACTGGCAATTGTCATGACGCGATGCCGAACGTTGGCCGCAACAAATAGTCCCACCCTTGCGCGCCACAATCGCTCCTGCAAACTGCCGGCCAGTGCCGGCACACGTGACGAGACCGGGCAGGGTCGGAAATGGTATGATATTGGGCGAGCAATTACTCTAAAGCTGGTCTGCGGCCAGGATCGCGGCCCCCGGCAACACGGAAACGGACACCAAAGCAATGAAGTGCGTAGATGACTTTCGCCTGAAACTGGGCGACAAAGAGCTGGTCCCCATCATCACCGGTGGCATGGGCGTGGACATTTCCACCGCCGCGCTGGCGCTGGAAGCCGCCCGCCTTGGCGGCATCGGCCACATCTCGGATGCCATGGTGCCGACCGTTACCGACCGCCGCTTCAACACCAAGTACGTCAAGGACAAGCTGAAGCAGTACAAATTCAACGTCGAGAACAGCGACAAGTCGGTGGTGCAGTTCAACCTCGGCCTGCTGGAAGAGGCGACCAAGCTGCATGTCGGCCACACCATGGACGCCAAGCGCGGCGACGGCATGGTGTTCATCAACTGCATGGAAAAACTGACCATGAACGCGCCGAAGGACACCCTGCGTGTCCGCATGCGCGCCGCCATGGACGCCGGCATCGACGGCATCACCCTCGCCGCCGGCCTGCACCTGGGCAGCTTCGCCCTGATCGAGGACCACCCGCGCTTCCGCGACGTGAAGCTGGGCATCATCGTGTCGTCGCTGCGCGCGCTGCAGCTGTTCCTGAAGAAGAGCGCCCGCACCAACCGCCTGCCCGACTACATCGTGATCGAAGGCCCGCTGGCCGGCGGCCACCTCGGCTTCGGTCTCGACTGGGCACAGTACGACCTGGCCACCATCGTCGCCGAGATCCGCGACTGGCTGGTCGAGCAGAAACTGGACATCCCGCTGGTCCCGGCCGGCGGCATCTTCACCGGCACCGACGCCACCAATTTCCTGGAAATGGGCGCCGCCGCCGTACAGGTCGCCACCCGCTTCACCGTCACCCGCGAATGCGGCCTGCCGGAGAACGTGCAGCAGGAGTACTTCAAGGCCAGCGAGGACGAGATCGAGGTCAACCAGATCTCGCCGACCGGCTACCCGATGCGCATGCTGAAGAGCAGCCCGGCGATCGGCGACATCATCCGCCCCAACTGCGAGGCCTACGGCTACCTGCTCGACGCCTCCGGCAACTGCCAGTACATCGATGCCTACAACCGCGAACACGCCGCCCACCCGGGCGAGCGCCGCGTACGCATCTGGGACAAGACCTGCCTGTGCACCCACATGCGCAACTTCGACTGCTGGACCTGCGGCCACTACACCTACCGCCTGAAGGACACCACCCATCGCAACGCCGATGGCAGCTACCAGATCCTCAGCGCCGAGCACGTGTTCCACGACTACCAGTTCAGCAAGGACAACCGCATCGCCCTGCCGGAAGGCAGCGACACCGTCTGAACGCCACCCAAACAAAAAGCCGCCGCTCTTCGGGAGCGGCGGCTTTTTTTATTTGCGGCCAACCTTGGCCGCAACGGCTTACTTAGACTGCGGCTTCACCTGCTGCAGCAACTGCCCCAGCAGTGGATTACCCTTGCCGGTGGACTTGCCGTCGTTGGAATCCTTGCCGAAACGGTCTGGCGATCCCTTCTTGCGGATATCGTCTTTCAGCTTGACTGCAGCCAGGCGCTGCATGTCGAAATAATTGATCGGCATGATACTCTCCCAAAATGCGAACGCGGCAGTATGCGCTAGTCGCGAGACAAAGTCCACGTCATTGCCGTCATCCGGCCACGGCAACACAAATAGAAACAGCAGCTTAGCCAAACACGCCACACACCGGCAAGCCGCGGAGGAACATCCGCGACAAACGCATTGTCTGTAACCTGACTATGGTTTAAACCAGAATCTCCCCCAACAGAAAGGTCGATCATGAGCCTGTTCAATCAACTTGGCAGTCTGCTGGATAACGGCGGCGACAGTAACTGGTTAAGCAGCGCCAATACGCTGCTGGAGCAAAACGGCGGCGTCAGCGGCCTGGTCGAGAAATTCCAGAGCGGCGGTCTGGGCGAAATCGTCAACTCCTGGGTCGGCACCGGCAGCAACCTCGGCATCACCCCGGAACAGATCGAATCGGTGCTCGGCCAGAGCCAGCTCGGTGATATCGCCGCCAAGCTGGGGCTGGACAGCAGCCAGCTGTCGCAACAACTGGCCGAGCATCTGCCCACCCTGGTCGACAGTCTGACACCGGGTGGCGAGCTGCCTGCCGACAACCTGCTGGCACAAGGCCTGGACCTCGCCAAGGGGGGCTGTTCAACCGCTGAGCACGGGAGTGGTTGCCGGCCCCATATCCCGACAAGGTGGGCAAGGTTGGCCGCAGTTAGCCCCAAAGCCAAGCCCGGCCGCCAGGCCGGGCTGTCTGCCTTCTCGGCCTCGTGCGCGCCACAAAGCACAAAGCCCAGCTCGATTGAGCTGGGCTTCGTAAGGGGCGTCTGGCGGTGTCCTACTTTCACACAGGTATCTGCACTATCATCGGCGCTAAGGCGTTTCACGGTCCTGTTC
>NZ_JAQQLE010000016.1 GCF_028548475.1 Vogesella margarita | reverse complement strand
CCTGAAGAGTCGTTCGAGACCAGGACGTTGATAGGTCGGGTGTGGAAGCGCTGTGAGGCGTTAAGCTAACCGATACTAATTGCTCGTGAGGCTTGATCCTATCATTTGAGTGGCTTTGCTGAAGAGAGCAAAGCGAAAGCGACCGATACAAAAGATCTTCTACCAGGCTGAGTAAGAACACTCAGTTTAGGCTTCTTTGATTTGTGACAGTTTATGTCTGGTGGCCATAGCGAGGTGGTCCCACGCCTTCCCATTCCGAACAGGACCGTGAAACGCCTTAGCGCCGATGATAGTGCAGAACCCTGTGTGAAAGTAGGACACCGCCAGACGCCCCTTACGAAGCCCAGCTCAACCGAGCTGGGCTTTGTGCTTTGTGGTGCGCAAAGGCGCCAGGCCTTGCGGCCAACCTTGGCCGGTCATCCTCCCTTGGGCCTGTTGCGGCCAGCTCGGCTCTTCGCCCGCATTACTTCTCCAGCCCCCCCCCCGCCGGAACGATTGCCACTGACACCGTTGCGGCCAACCTTGCTTGATTTACCCAGTTCACCGCTGTCTTGCTGACGTCTCGGCCACCCCTGCGGGCTTGTCCATCACTTCTTCATGCCGTCTGCGGCCAACCTTTGATCTGTCTGCCGCACCGTCTTGCCAAGTGGTTCCGCAATCGCTCGGTCCGTACGATCCCGTTCAACTCCTATGTCATCAGTTGTGTTGAAACCGCGAGATTGCTTGAATCTTTTTGTGAAAAACCAGTCTATCGATACTAATTTGAATAACTAGAGTCAACACACACGGCCTGCTGTACGGTGTGGCGTGAGCTGCGCCGATGCCGTGATGGTGCTGCCGGCCGAGAGGAGAAAAAATGTCCCGTCTGATTGCCCTGATCATGCTGTGCGGTACGCCATTGCTGGCCCATGCGGCAGCGCTGGATGGTGCCAGCCTGAGCCTGTTGTGGGGCGTTCCCTTCGCCGGCATTCTGCTGTCGATTGCCCTGTTTCCTATCGTGGCGCCGGAGTTTTGGCACCACCACTTTGGCAAGATCACCGCCGGCTGGACCCTGCTGTTTCTGCTGCCCTTCACTCTGAGTTTTGGCGGTGCCACCGCGGCCGGGTTGGTGGTGCATGCGATGCTGGCCGAGTTCATTCCCTTCGTGGTCCTGCTGTTTGCGCTGTACACGGTGTCCGGTGGCATTCTGGTGGCGGGCAACCTGCACGGCTCACCTGCCTTGAACACCGGCCTGCTGGCGCTGGGCACGCTGCTGGCCTCGGTCATGGGGACCACCGGGGCGGCGATGCTGTTGATCCGGCCGCTGATCAAGGCCAACGACAACCGTCGCCACAATGTCCACGTAGTCGTCTTTTTCATCTTCCTTGTGGCGAACATCGGTGGCGGCCTGACGCCGCTGGGCGATCCGCCACTGTTCCTTGGCTTCCTGAAGGGTGTCGATTTCGGCTGGACGCTGCAAGCGATGGCACTGCCGGTGCTGTTGATGGCGGTAGCCTTGCTGCTGATCTTCTATACGATAGACAGCTATCTGTTCCGCAAGGAAGGCGTGCTGACGCGTGACCGGACGCCGGACTCGCCTGTTCGCATCAGCGGCTTGGTCAACCTGCCCTTGCTGGGGGCGGTGATTGCCGCGGTGCTGCTGTCCGGTATCTGGAAGCCGGGTGTCGTGTTCGACGTGCTGGGCACGCCGGTGGCGCTGCAGAACCTGGTGCGTGACCTGTTGTTGCTGGCGATTGCCGCGCTGTCGCTGTGGTTGACGCCGCAAGCCATACGCGCAGGTAACGAGTTCAACTGGGATCCGATGCTGGAGGTGGGCAAGCTGTTTGCCGGTATCTTCATTACTATCGGGCCGGTGCTGGCGGTGTTGCAAGCCGGCGAGCAGGGCGCGCTGGCGGCCCTGGTGCAGCTGGTGACCACCGCGCAAGGCACGCCGGACAATGTGATGTACTTCTGGCTGACCGGCCTGCTGTCCAGTTTTCTCGACAATGCGCCGACCTATCTGGTGTTCTTCAACCTGGCATCGGGCGATGCGGCAACGCTGATGGGGCCGCTGGCGCCGACGCTGCTGGCGATCTCGATGGGGGCGGTATTCATGGGCGCCTGCACCTATATCGGTAACGCCCCGAACTTCATGGTCAAGGCCATCGCCCAGCAGCGGGGTATCGCGATGCCCAGCTTCTTCGGCTACATGGCCTGGTCCTTCGGCATCCTGCTGCCGCTGTTCCTGCTGCTGACGCTGATCGTGCTGTAATTCACTGCCATGCGGTATCAAGGCTGCCCGTTGTGGCAGCCTTTTTTGTCTGAAATCCGGTATCCTTGCCGCTTTCCCGAATTTCTCGCGCTCTACCATCATGCACATCCACATTCTCGGCATCTGCGGCACCTTCATGGGCGGTATCGCCGCCATCGCCAAGGCCGCTGGCCACAAGGTCACCGGCTGCGACGCCAATGTCTACCCGCCGATGAGCACCCAGCTGGAAGCCATGGGCATCGAGCTCATGCAGGGCTTTGGCGCCGAGCAGGCGGATATCGGTGCCGACGTGTTCGTGATCGGCAACGTGGTGACGCGCGGCAAGCCGCTGATGGAAGAGATCATGAATCGCGGCCTGCCGTACATCTCCGGCCCGCAGTGGCTGGCCGAGAACGTGCTGCACGACAAATGGGTGCTGGCGGTAGCCGGTACCCACGGCAAGACCACCACCAGCTCGATGCTGGCGTGGATCCTGCAGGATGCCGGCCTGGAGCCAGGCTTCCTGATTGGCGGCATTCCGGAAAACTTCGGCATCTCCGCACGGCTGCCGGGCGCACCGCGCCAGGATGCGGCCAGCGTGAGCCCGTTCTTCGTGATCGAGGCCGACGAGTACGACACCGCCTTCTTCGACAAGCGCAGCAAGTTCGTGCACTACCACCCGCGCACCGCGGTACTGAACAACCTGGAGTTCGACCACGCCGACATCTTTGCCGATCTGGCTGCCATCGAAACCCAGTTCCACCACCTGGTGCGTACCGTGCCGGGTAATGGCTTGATCGTGAGCAATGGCCGCGAGGCCAGCCTGCAGCGCGTGCTGGAACGCGGCTGCTGGACGCCGGAGGAACAGTTCGGCTGCGATGCCGGCTGGCAGGCTGGCGCGGCGGATGCCGACGGCAGCTTCGACGTGCTGCTGCACGGCGAGCGGCTTGGCCGCGTGCAGTGGGAGGTGCCGGGCGAGCACAACCGCCTGAATGCGGTGGCCGCGATTGCCGCCGCGCGCCATGTCGGCATCACGCCGGCTGTGGCCATCGACGCGCTGTCGCGTTTCAAGAGCGTGAAGCGGCGCATGGAGGTAAAGGGCTGTGTGCGCGGCGTGACCGTGTACGACGATTTCGCCCATCACCCCACGGCCATCACCACCACCATTGCCGGCCTGCGCCACAAGGTTGGCCGCAAGCAGCGCATCCTGGCGGTGCTGGAGCCACGCTCCAACACCATGAAGCTCGGCACCATGAAGGCGGCGCTGCCCGAGTCGCTGGCCGACGGTGACGTGGTGTTCTGCTTTGGTGCGGCCAACCTTGGCTGGAGCGTGGCCGAGGCGATGGCGCCGCTGGGCGCCAAGGCGCAGTGTTTCGACGACATCGACGCGCTGGTGGCCGCCATCGTGGCCGAGGCGCGCGACGGTGACCAGGTGCTGGTGATGAGCAACGGCGGCTTTGGCGGCATTCACGGCAAGCTGCTGACGGCACTGGCAGGCTGAGCGCCTTGCGGATCGTAAAAAACGCCAGACTGGGTCTGGCGTTTTTTTATGGCGCGATGCTTTCCACGCAGTTGCGGCCGTTGGCCTTGGCGCGGTACAGCGCCTTGTCGGCCAGCTTCAGCAGCTCGGACAGATCGTGCGCGTGGCCGTTGCGGCTGGCGGCGACGCCGGCGGAGAAGGTCAGCTGCAGCTGCTGACCGTCGGTGTGGAAGCACTGTGCGGCGATGCCGTTGCGCAGCACGTCGACGATGGCGTGCGCCTCGCCCAGCGAGGTATCCGGCAGCAGCAGGGCAAACTCTTCGCCGCCCATGCGCCCGGCCATCGCGCTGTCCGGTAGCGCTACGCGTAGGTTGTCGGCGAAGTGTTGCAACGCGGCGTCGCCGGCGGCGTGGCCGTAGCGGTCGTTGATGTTCTTGAAGTGGTCGAGGTCGATCACCGCCACGGCGACGGTGTCGTTGGCCAGCCGGGCGCGCTCCAGCGCCTTGCCGGCGAAGGACAGGAAGTGGCGACGATTGGCCAGCCCGGTGAGGTCGTCCAGCGTGGCGCGCTGGTACAGCTCGTGCTGGGTCGCCTGCAGCTGCGCCAGCGCGCGTTCGGTGGCCTGCTTCTCGTCCTGCAGGCGCTGGGCGTGGGCGAAGCGCTCGGTGATGTCGATCAGGCTGACGGCGATGGCGTGACGCTCGCGAAATTGCAGGTAACGCATCGAGGTCATGCTCCAGCAGATCTTGTGGTTGTGATTGTTGAGCTGCGCCTCGCGGTCGGTGACGATCTGCTGCTCCTGCAGGGCCAGTAGCAGCTCGTCGCAGCGCTGCCGGGCATGGAACAGTACCGGCAGCGTCTGCCGCTGCAGCATCTGTCGCGACATGCCCAGCATGCGCGCGGCAGCATCGTTGCTGGTGAGGATGGACAGATCGCCAGCGTCGACGATCAGCACGCCGACCTGTACCGTTTCGATCAGCGTCTGCTGGTCGCGCTGCTCGTCGATCAGGGTGCGCATCTTGTCGCGCAGGCTGCTGTTGGTCAGCGCCAGCAATTGTTGCGCATGGTCGAACTGGCTGCTGCTGTGCTCGACGTGCTGCAGGATCTGGCTGATGCGCCACATCAGCAGCAGCAGCAGGCAGCTGAGCACCAGCGCTACACCGAGCAGGCTCAGCGCGAACAGGTTGAAACTGCGGATGATCTGGCTGCTGTGGTAGTTGGCCGCCAGCAGCAGCGGCACCTGGCCGAGGCGGGTGGTGGCGACCCGAGTCAGGTTCTGGCCGTTGAAATCCATGCTGCCATTGCTGGCCAGCACGCTGCCGTTGATGTCGAGTATGGCGTAGGCGGGGTGATCCACCAGTTGTTCTGGGTCCAGCAGCTCGCCGACACGCAGGAAGCCGGTGAGCGCGCTGTGACAGCGTTCCTGGTCGCATAGCGGCAGTACCACCTGCAGCAGTTCGCTGTTGCCGGGGCGCTTGTCGAGGACCG
This sequence comes from Vogesella margarita, assembly GCF_028548475.1. Classification (GTDB taxonomy): domain Bacteria; phylum Pseudomonadota; class Gammaproteobacteria; order Burkholderiales; family Chromobacteriaceae; genus Vogesella; species Vogesella margarita. The sequence continues at coordinate 62,705 of NZ_JAQQLE010000016.1, read as the reverse complement.
GTAGCGGCAGCAAGGTCAGCGCCGGGTGGACCGCCGGGCTGTTCAGCCATTGCCGCACCTGTTGTACCGCCGCCTCGCTCAGTGCCCGGGCTTGGCCGCGTCGCTGCTGTTGCTGCTTGTCGTCCACCAGCCACAGGCTGCCGCCCTGCAGCGGGAACAGCTGGGTGGCGTCGCGGGCCAGGCTGGGCTGGTCATCGGCGAACAACTGCAATTCCTTGTCCAGGTTGCGCAGCCGGTCATCCACCGCCGCACTGGACAGGCGCAGCCATTCCGCCTGTTGTGTCTGTTGCTGGGCGCTGAGCAGCGACTGGCGCTGGCGCAGGCCCTCGATCACGCCGCCCCACATCACCGCCAGTACCAGCAGTGCCAGCACCCACGACAGGCGCAGCAGGCGACGGGCGCGCTGCGCTTCCGGCGCGTGCTGTTCCGGCGGCAGGGCCGCTGTCATGCCTTGCCCTTGCCGATGTGCTGGCGATGCTGCTGGAACACCCAGCGTTCCCAGCGGCGGGTGTCGTTGTCGTGGCGCAGCGGCTGCAACCGTGCCAGGTGCCGGTAGCCGTCGGGGCTGGCCTCGCTGGCTTCGATGGTCACAAACAGGTACAGCGGGCAGCCGGACGGCGCGTGCGGATGCAGCTGCAGCAGGCCGCTGTCACCGGGTGCGGCGGTCTGTTCATCCTGCCACACCACCGCCTCCAGCCCGATGCGGCAGGGGCGCGCTGGCGGCAGTTGCGGATAGCGCGCCAGCAGGCCCAGCTCCAGCACGAAGTCGAGCTTGGCCTCCAGCCGTTGCAGCAGCGGGCTGCCGTCGCTGTCCTGGTCCTGCGGCGCAGCGAGCACCGCCAGCGCGAGGCCGGTTTCCAGCTGTGCGGCGTGGCGGGTGGCCGCGTCCGGCGCCGGGTGGAAGCGCAGCGGGAAGCAGCTGTCAAAGTAGACGGTGTCCAGTTCGGGCAGGGGCATACAAGGTTGGCCGCAGGCTATAGGAACAGGTGGCGGATGCCATCCAGTCCAACGTGGTTGAGGGTGTAGCGGGCCTGGGCGCGCACTACCGGCTTGGCGTGGGTGGCGACGCCGACGCCGGCTTCGGCCAGCATCAGCAGGTCGTTGGCGCCGTCGCCCATGGCGATCACCTGCTCGGTGCGCAGGCCCAGCGCCTCGCGCTGCGCGATCAGCAGCTGGCGCTTGGCGGCGCCGTCGACGATGTCGCCGACGACTCGGCCGGTGAGCTTGCCGTCGACGATTTCCAGCTGGTTGGCGTGGGTATAGTCGAGGCCCAGTTCCGCCTTCAGCCGTTCGGTGAAGTAGGTGAAGCCGCCGGAAACCAGCATGAATTTCACGCCGTGTTCGCGACAGGCGGCCAGCAGCTCGCGGGCGCCGGCCATCAGCTGCAGGCGTTCATCGTAGACGCTGGCCAGCGCAGCTTCCGGCAGCCCGGCCAGCAGCGCGACGCGTGCCTTCAGCGATTCGCTGAAGTCCAGCTCGCCGCGCATCGAGCGCTCGGTGATGGCCGCCACCTGCGGTTTCAGTCCCTGCATGTCGGCGATCTCGTCGATGCACTCGATGGTGATCAGCGTCGAATCCATGTCCGAAACCAGCAGCCCGAAATCGGCAAAGCGGCATGCGCTGTCGACGTAGTTGGCATCCACGCTCAGGCGCTCGGCGCGTGCCAGCACCAGCTCGCGGCGGGCGGGGTCGACGCCGTCCAGACGCACCACGTTGGCCGCAACGCTGCGGCTGTCGCGGGCGCCGGACAGGGCGGCCAGTTCGGTGATGCGGGCTTGGTCCAGGGTGGGGGCTTGTAATACCAGGGTCTGTGGCGTGCTCATGCGTGGGCGGGGATAGAAAGTGAACGGTGCCGACGATTATGCCATGTCACAGCCGGTACTGGCGCCTGATCAGCGCGTCCAGCGACAGCCGGCCGGGGCCGCAGGCCAGCAGCGTGAACAGCATCAGTCCCCACTGGTAGTGGAAGTCGAGCGCGGTGCCCGCCAGCGCCGGATAGCTGATCACCGCTACCGCGTTGAGCACGGACAGGCCGAGCGCGGCGAAGCGGCCGGCCAGCCCCAGCGCCAGTAGCACCGGCAGCACCAGTTCACCGCCGGTGCCCAGCCATGCGGCCAACGTTGGCGGCAGCAGCGGCACCGCGTATTCCTCGTGGAACAGGAACAGCGTGGTGTCCCAATCCTCGATCTTGGTCAGCCCGGACCTGAAGAACACCCACGCCAGCCACAGGCGCAGTGCCAGCAGGGCAAGGTCTTGCAGTGGCGGCGCCAGTGGCGAGATTACGCGGCTGGACTGGCGCAGCAGGCAGGCGATGGGCGAGTTCATGGCGGGTTTCCTTACGGTTGCGCAAACCAGCCGTGCTGCAGGCCGGTCAGCAGGGTTTCCTGCAAGGCGAAATCCGGCGCCACCGAAAGCGCGGCGGTGGTGGCTTCGTCCAGCGTGTCACCCTGTTGCAGCCGGAGCAGGAATGCGGCCGGCGCGTCGTCCACGGCGCGCAGCTGCATCCGGCCGTGCTCGCGCCACAGCAGCAGGTTTTCTGCCCGTGCTAGCGTGAACGGCTGTTGCGTGGCGCCCGGCTGATGGTAGGCGTGAATCGCCGACAGCGCCCACGGCGAGCGCAGCAGGCTCAGCGAGGCATCCAGCGGCAGACGTAGCGCACCCCATTGTGCGGGCGGCAGCGCGGCGAGGCTGGCGACCTCCAGGCGGGCACTGTCGGGGGCGTAATAACCGCGATGCAGCGCCCATTCCATGCGCGCTACGTCCGGCAGGTAGGGCCACTCGGACGCGGGGGCAAAGCCGGCGATGAAGTCGGTAAAGCCGGCGCCGTAGCGGTGCAGGTTGCCGCTGTGCGACGGCGTGGCGCGCACGAATTCGCGGCTCAGCGCGCCGAAGAACTCCGCGCTCAGCAGCTGCTGCACGATGGGGTAGGCGAGGGCGAGCATCTCCATCAGCCCGACGCGGTAGTTGTTGCGGTACACCGCCAGCGCGTTGGCCGGCAGCGTGGGGTGATCCTGCCACTGCGGCGCGGTGATGGCGTCCAGCAGCTCGTGCTGCCAGCGTTGTGCGTCATTCATGGCGCGCTCCCGGGGCGACGGTGTCGAGGAGGCGCTGTGCGGTGGCCGCCTCCGCCAGCAGCGTGTCCAGCGGCGGAATGTCGTTGTCCCACTCGATCAGGGTGGGGCGAGCGCCGAAGCGGGCGATCACCGCGCGGTACAGCTGCCACACCGCCGGATAGACCGGCCGGCTGTGGGTGTCGACCAGCAGGCTGCTGCCGTCGTCGAAGCGGCGCTCGCTGTAGCCGGCAAGGTGGATCTCGCCGATGGCGGCAGCCGGCAGTGCGTCGAGGAAGGCGTCGACATCCAGCCCGAGATTGACGTGGTTGACGTACAGGTTGTTGACGTCAAGCAGGATGCCGCAGCCGGTGCGCTGGACCAGCTCGGCGAGAAACTCGCCCTCGTTCAGCTCGTTACCCGGGTAGGCGAGGTAGCTGGACAGGTTTTCCAGCAGCAGCGGGCGGCCGATAGCGTCCTGCACTTCGGCCACGTTGGCCGCAACCTGCGCCAGCATCGCGCGGGTGTAGGGGATGGGCAGCAGGTCGTTGGCGAAGCGGTAGTCGGCGTCGTGGTTGAACGACAGGTGTTCGGACACCGCGGTCGCCGGCACCTGCGCCAGCAGCCGCTGCAGCGACGCCAGGTGCTGCGGATCTGGGCGCGCGGCGGAACCCAGCCCCAGCCCGACGCCGTGCAGCGACAGCGGGTAGTGTGCGGCCAGGCTTTGCAGCATCGCCAGCGGCTGGCCGCCGTCAAAGAAGTTCTCGCTGTGCAGCTCGATCCAGCCCAGCTCGGGCAGGGTGTCCAGCACCTGGCGGTAGTGCGGTTGGCGCAGGCCGATACCGGCGCAGGCGGGAAGCGGGATGGTCATGATCGGCTTTCGCAAAAAACGGCGGGGCAGCACCCCGCCCGATGCGCGGGCTTACTTGCTGCCCGGCTGCAGCATGCCGCCCATCTGGGTGCAGCTGCCGGTGGCGACGTATTTCCACTCGCCGGCGTCCTTGTCGATCTTGGCCTGGCCGGCACAGCTGTGGCCGTTGCCGGCACAGTCGTTTTTGCCGGCGGCGGCGACGCCGTAGCATTTTTCCTTGCTGGCGGCGACGGCCGGTGCGGCTGCGCTCATGGCGATAACGGCGGTCAGAGCAGAGGCAAGCAGGGTGCTGGATGCGGACATGGTGTTTCTCCTGGATGGTCGGGGTAGTTGTTGATGAAAGGCGCGATATCGCGCACTTGCCGCCTTTAGTCGCCTGCGGCTGCAGTTCATTACAGCATGCCCGAAAAAGTTTTGGCGTGGTGGCCGTGTATAGCCCCGGGGCGGTGTCCCTGCCGTCAGGCGCAAAAAACCCCGCGCCGGGGCGCGGGGTGGCTGGGTGTGGCCTTGCCCGCCGTCAGCCGGCGGGCAGCGTCAGATCACTCCCACTCGATGGTTGCCGGCGGTTTGCCGGACACGTCGTAGACCACGCGGTTAAGGCCGCGGACTTCGTTGATGATGCGGTTGGACACCTTGCCCAGCAGGCTGTACGGCAGTTCGGCCCAGTGTGCGGTCATGAAGTCGCTGGTCACCACCGCGCGCAGGGCGCACACGTAGTCGTAGGTACGGCCGTCGCCCATCACGCCCACCGACTTCACTGGCAGGAATACGGCGAAGGCCTGGCTGGTCAGTTCGTACCAGTTTTTGCCGGTTTTCTCGTCAATGGTGTTGCGCAGCTCTTCGATGAAGATGGCGTCGGCGCGGCGCAGCAGGTCGGCGTATTCCATTTTCACTTCGCCGAGGATGCGCACGCCCAGGCCCGGGCCCGGGAACGGGTGGCGGTAGACCATGTCGTGCGGCAGGCCAAGCGCCACGCCCAGCTGGCGCACTTCGTCCTTGAACAGGTCGCGCAGCGGCTCCAGCAGCTTCAGGTTCATGTCGTCCGGCAGGCCGCCGACGTTGTGGTGGCTCTTGATCGCGTGCGCCTTGCCGGTCTTGGCGCCGGCGGACTCGATCACGTCCGGATAGATGGTGCCCTGTGCCAGCCACTTGGCGTTGACCAGTTTGCCGGACTCGCGCTGGAACACTTCGACGAACTCGGCGCCGATGATCTTGCGCTTCTTCTCCGGATCGGATTCGCCGGCCAGCTTGCCCATGAACTGTTCGGTGGCGTCGACCTGGATCACCTTCACGCCCAGGTTCTGCGCGAACATTTCCATCACCATCTTGCCTTCGTTCAGGCGCAGCAGGCCGTGGTCGACGAAGACGCAGGTCAGCTGCTCGCCGATGGCGCGGTGGATCAGCGCAGCAGCAACAGACGAGTCCACGCCGCCGGACAGGCCGAGGATGACTTCCTCGTCACCGACTTGGTCGCGGATCTTCTGGACCGCTTCCTCGATGTAGTTCGGCATGGTCCAGCTTGGCTTGGCGCCGGCCACGTGCAGCACGAAGCGGTGCAGCATCTCGGTGCCGCGCTTGGTGTGGGTCACTTCCGGGTGGAACTGCACGGCGTAGAAGCCGCGTGCCTCGTCGGCCATCGCGGCGATCGGGCAGGACGGGGTCTCGGCGATGACGTTGAAGCCGGCTGGCAGTTCGGTCACCTTGTCGCCGTGGCTCATCCACACGTCCAGGAAGCCGTTGCCGGCGTCGTCCACGCGGTCCTGCAGGCCTTCCAGGATCTTGGAGTGGTGGCGTGCCTGGATCTCGGCGTAGCCGAATTCGCGGGTGTCGCCGGCTTCCACTTTGCCGCCCAGGGTCTGTGCCATGAACTGCATGCCGTAGCAGATGCCCAGCACCGGCAGGCCGAGCGAGAAGATGGCAGGATCAGCCTGGTAGTCGGATTCGTATACCGAGTTCGGGCCGCCGGACAGGATGATGGCTTTCGGGGCGAAGGCCTTGATGTCGGCCAGCGGCATGTCGAACGGGTGCAGCTCACAGTAGACGTGCGCTTCGCGTACGCGGCGGGCGATCAGCTGGGAAACTTGGGAGCCGAAATCGAGGATGAGGATTTTGTCCATGACTGTCCTTGAATGTAAAAGACTGGTCGGGTCACCAGTCGGATTTGAATGCGTGTACTCGGTACCGGGCCTGCATCGGGCAGGCGGGTGTTATTTCTTCAGACGCCGCTCGGGGATGCGGTCGCTGCGCGCGATCAGCATCAGGATGCCGAGCAGGATCATGCCCAGCGCCAGGCTATGGCTCAGGCGCAGCTTGTTGGCGTCGAACAGGTAGATGGCCGCACCGGTATAGATCAGCATCGGGTTGGTCACAATGCTGGACTTGGTGATGCCGTCGATCAGCAGCAGACCGGCGCCTGCGCTGGCCAGCAGGATGGCCAGCAGCGTGGTGGTGTCCGGCAGCAGCGCGGTGCTTTTCAGCAGCCACAGGGCGCCGAGAATGATGAGGATGAAGGCCTGGGTGGCACTGGGTTTCATGGCTCAGCCCTTGTCGCGCATCAGGCGCTGTTTCTCGCGCGCCCATTCGCGTTCTTTTTCCGACTGGCGCTTGTCGTGCTGCTTCTTGCCCTTGGCGAGGCCGATGTCGACCTTGATATTGCCTTTGCTGTAGTGCAGGTTCAGCGCCACGATGGTGTAGCCGGCGCGCTCGACCTTGCCGATCAGGCGGCTGATCTGCTCCTGCTTCAGCAGCAGCTTGCGGTCGCGGATCGGATCGGGCTTGATGTGGGTCGATGCGGATTGCAGTGCGGTAATATGGCAGCCGACGAGGTAGAATGCGCCATTGCGGTAAATGACGTAGCTTTCTTTCAGCTGCACGCGACCGGCGCGGATGGCCTTGACTTCCCAGCCTTCCAGGACCAGACCGGCCTCGATGTTTTCTTCGATGAAGTAATCGTGAAACGCTTTGCGGTTGTCGATGATGCTCATGGCGGCGGTGGCGGAAAGACGAAGCAGTAAACCGGGTATTCTACCAGAACAAAGCGTATCGCCAAAGTATCGAAAATTCATGGGCTTGCTGCGGCCAACCTTGGCTTGCCGTCGTGCCCGCCTTTTACGGACCTCCACACAGTTTTCATCATGCAAGTTGTCGAGAAAAATGTCCTGGTCGCCCACACCCCGGAGCAGATGTTCCGCCTGGTGGACGACGTGGCGCACTACCCGCGCTTTTTACCGTGGTGCAGCAAGGGGGAGGAGCACTCCCGCGACGGCGACCAGCTGGTCGCCAGCCTGCACATCGACTACCTTAAGGTGCGACAGCACTTCACCACCCGCAATCATAACGAGCCGTACAGCAGCATCCTGATGGAGCTGGTGGACGGGCCGTTCAAGCACCTGCAGGGGCGCTGGCACTTCCACCCTTTGGGCGATGTCGGCTGCAAGGTGGAGTTCCGCCTCAGCTACGAGTTCTCCAGCAAGATCCTGGAAAAACTGATCGGGCCGGTGTTCGGCCACATCTCCGGCACGCTGGTCGATGCCTTCATCAAGGAAGCCGACAAGGTGTACGGCGATGACTGACAGGCTGCAGCTGGAGGTCGCCTATGCGCGGCCGGAGCGGCAGCTGATCGTCAAGCTGTCGCTGCCGGCCGGCACCACCGCGCGTGAGGCGGTGCTGCAGTCCGGCATCGCCAGCGAATTTGCGGACATCGATCTTGCGCAGCTGCAGTTGGGCGTGTTCGGCAAGGCGGTACCGGCGGAGCACGTGCTGCGCGATCGTGACCGCGTGGAGATCTACCGCCCGTTGCAGGCCGACCCGAAGGAGGTGCGCCGCCGCCGGGCCGAGGCCGGCAAGGCGGAGTAGCGGGGCGTACGGCCGCCGCGGCTTGCGGCCAACCTTGAACACGCCAGCGGCTTGCCGCTGGCGTTGTCGTTGCTGGGCTGCATTGTGTGGGCGCATCCCGTGGCTGGTTGGCATGGGTTGGTGTTGGCGACATAAAAGCAAACCGCCTGCAACGAAGGTTGCAGGCGGTCTGGTTGCCCCGCGCACGGTCACTGCGGACAGTGCCGGGCGGGGCTGTTTGACGCAGACGGCAGGGTCGAGGTGCCGTGGGGTCGAACGCTTAGTGGAACTGTTCTTCTTCGGTGGAGCCGGTCAGCGCGGTCACCGAGGACTTGCCGCCCTGGATCACGGTGGTCACGTCATCGAAGTAGCCGGTGCCGACTTCCTGCTGGTGCGATACGAAGGTGTAGCCGCGGTCGCGGGCCGCGAATTCCGGCTCCTGCACCTTCTCCACGTAGGCGGACATGCCGCGTGCCACGTAGTCTTGTGCCAGATCGAACATGTTGTACCACATGGAGTGGATGCCGGCCAAAGTGATGAACTGGTACTTGTAGCCCATGGCGCCCAGCTCGCGCTGGAACTTGGCGATGGTGGCATCGTCCAGGTTCTTCTTCCAGTTGAAGGAAGGCGAGCAGTTGTAGGCGAGCAGTTTGCCAGGATGCTTGGCGTGCACGGCTTCGGCGAAGCGGCGGGCAAACTCCAGATCCGGGGTGCCGGTCTCGCACCATACCAGGTCGGCGTAGTCGGCGTAGGCCACGGCGCGGCTGATGGCTTGCTCCAGACCTTTCTTGGTCTTGTAGAAGCCCTCGGCGGTGCGCTCGCCGGTCAGGAACGGCTTGTCGTTCTCGTCGTAGTCGCTGGTCAACAGGTCGGCGGCTTCAGCGTCGGTGCGGGCGATCACCAGGGTTGGCACGCCGTAGACGTCGGCAGCCATACGGGCGGCGATCAGTTTCTGTACCGCTTCCTGGGTCGGAACCAGTACCTTGCCGCCCATGTGGCCGCATTTTTTCACGGAGGCCAGCTGGTCTTCGAAGTGCACGCCACCGGCGCCGGCGCGGATCATCGCCTTCATCAGTTCGTAGGCGTTCAGCACACCGCCGAAACCGGCTTCGGCGTCGGCCACGATAGGCGCGTAGTAGTCAACGAAACCGGCGTCGCCTTTTTCCAGACCCTTGGAGTGCTGGATTTCGTCGGCACGGGTGAAGGCGTTGTTGATGCGCTCAACCACCTTCGGCACCGAGTCCACCGGATACAGCGACTGGTCCGGGTACATGGCGGAGTATTCGTTGTTGTCGGCGGCAACCTGCCAGCCGGACAGGTAGATCGCCTTGATGCCGGCTTTCACCTGTTGCATCGCCTGACCGCCGGTCAGCGCGCCCAGACAGTTGATGTACGGCTCGTTGTTCACCAGATTCCACAGCTTCTCGGCACCGTTGCGGGCCAGGGTGTGCTCTACCTGTACGGAGCCGCGCAGGCGCTCAACGTCAGCAGCGGTGTAGCCACGTTTGATGCCTTTCCAACGCGGGTTGGTATCCCAGTCATGCTGGATGGCGGCGATGCGTTGTTCGCGAGTAGTCATGGTAAACCCTTCACTTGATAGTTTCGTTTTGCCGGATAAACCGGCGCTCCCAGTTTCTTTTGCTGCAGGCCGGTGGTTCCGGTCTTGGTGCGTTGCTACTCCGCCTGTTTCTGGTGGCGGGTCTGACTGCCGGAAACCGCCTCGGATCCAGGGCTGGCGGGCCTTGCAGTCGCGCTGTTGTGGAATCATTTAAGCATAAAAAAATCGCGTTGTGTGCACTGCAGCACAAAAAAATCCTTTGTTTTCAAAAGCTAACAAAGGTGCACAAAAGTGAATCTCGGGTGGGTACCGATTCTGGTCGTTAACGAAAATAAAAGTAAGGAAATGACCATTCACTTATTGTGGGGAAGATCTTGAAAACGGATGGCTTGGCCTAACTTACCAGTGGTCTTTGTGAATTCAGCCAAACGGAAGCGATCATGCAGGAAAATCAAAATCCCCAAGCGGAAGAAGTGCTTGAACAGGTTGCCAACCCGGCCGAAGGCGCCGTTGTCAGTGATGCGGAGCGTATCGCCCAGCTGGAAGTTGAACTTGCAGAAATGAAAGAGCAGTTTTTGCGCGCCAAGGCCGAAACTGAAAACCAGCGCCGCCGTGGCGTGGAAGAAGTGGCCAAGGCACAAAAGTTTGCCATCGAAAAATTCGCCTCCGAACTCATCGCGGTCAAGGACAGCCTGGAAATGGCGCTTCTGGACCAGTCCGGCCAGTTCGAAAACCTCAAATTCGGCGTCGACCTGACGCTGAAGCAGCTGCTGGCCGCTTTCGAGAAGAGCCAGATCAGCGAAATCAATCCGCTGGGCGAGAAGCTGGACCCGCATCGCCACCAGGCGATCAGCACCGAAGAATCCGACGCCGAGCCGAATTCGGTGGTGCGCGTGATGCAAAAAGGCTATCTGATTGCCGATCGCGTGCTGCGCCCGGCGATGGTGGTGGTCGCCAAGGCCAAGAGCTGAGATTGCGGCGACTAACCCTCTTGAAAACGCGGAAATAGCCAATATCTGGCAAGACAACCACCCGGCGCACCACAGGCTGCGACGGGCAAGCAAACAGATTAAATCGAGATCAAATCGAAAGGATTCAGCACTATGGGCAAAATTATCGGTATTGACCTGGGCACCACCAACTCCTGCGTGGCCGTTGTCGAGAACGGCAACCCGCTGGTCATCGAGAACGCCGAAGGCACGCGTACCACTCCGTCCATCATCGCTTACATGGAAGACGGCGAAATCCTGGTGGGCGCCCCGGCAAAACGCCAGGCGGTGACCAACCCGAAAAACACCCTGTACGCGGTGAAGCGCCTGATCGGCCGTCGTTTCGAAGACAAGGAAGTGCAGAAAGACATCGACCTGATGCCTTTCCAGATCAAGAAAGCCGGTAACGGCGATGCGTGGGTTCAGGTGCGCGACAAGGAAATGGCACCGCCGCAAATCTCCGCCGAAGTGCTGCGCAAGATGAAGAAAGCCGCCGAAGACTATCTGGGCGAAGAAGTGACCGAAGCGGTGATCACCGTGCCTGCCTACTTCAACGACAGCCAGCGTCAGGCCACCAAGGACGCCGGCCGCATCGCCGGTTTGGACGTGAAGCGCATCATCAACGAACCGACCGCTGCCGCGCTGGCCTTTGGCCTGGCCAAGCAGGAAGGCGACCGCAAGATTGCCGTGTATGACCTCGGCGGCGGTACCTTCGACGTGTCCATCATCGAAATCGCCGACGTGGACGGCGAGCACCAATTCGAAGTGCTGTCCACCAACGGTGACACCTTCCTGGGCGGTGAGGACTTCGACCAGCGTCTGATCGACTACATCGTGACCGAGTTCAAGAAAGACCAGGGCGTTGATCTGAAGAACGACGTGATGGCCCTGCAGCGTCTGAAGGAAGCCGCGGAAAAGGCCAAGATCGAGCTGTCGTCCGCGACCCAGACCGAAGTGAACCTGCCGTACATCACCATGGACGCCACCGGTCCGAAGCACCTGGCGATGAAGATCACCCGCGCCAAGTTCGAAAGCCTGGTCGACGATCTGGTTCAGCGCTCCATCGAGCCTTGCAAGGTGGCACTGAAAGACGCCGGCGTATCGCTGGCCGACATCACCGACGTGATCCTGGTGGGCGGTCAGACCCGTATGCCGAAAGTACAGGAAGCTGTGAAGGCCTTCTTCGGCAAGGAGCCACGCCGTGACGTGAACCCGGACGAAGCCGTGGCCGTGGGCGCCGCGATCCAGGGTTCGGTCCTGTCCGGCGATCGCAAGGACGTGCTGCTGCTGGACGTGACCCCGCTGTCGCTGGGTATCGAAACCATGGGCGGCATCATGACCAAGCTGATCCAGAAGAACACCACCATCCCGACCAAGGCGTCGCAGGTGTTCTCGACCGCCGAAGACAACCAGACCGCGGTAACCATCCACGTGCTGCAGGGCGAGCGCGAGAAGGCTTCCGCCAACAAGTCGCTGGGCCAGTTCAACCTGGGTGATATCCCTGCCGCCGCCCGTGGCGTGCCGCAGATCGAGGTGGAATTCAACATCGACGCCAACGGCATCCTGCACGTGTCGGCCAAGGACAAGGCCACCGGCAAGCAGGCCAACATCACCATCCAGGCGTCGTCCGGTCTGTCCGAAGACGAAATCCAGCAAATGGTGCGCGACGCCGAGCTGAACGCGGAAGAAGACAAGAAGCTGCACGAGCTGGTGCAGGCCCGCAACCAGGGTGAAGGCCTGATCCACAGCGTGAAAAAATCGCTGACCGAGCACGGCGACAAGATCTCCGCCGAAGAGAAGACCGCGATCGAAGCCGCGCTGAAAGAGGCGGAAGAAGTGGTCAAGGGCGACGACAAGGAAGCCATCGACGCCAAGATCGAAGTGCTGATGAAGGCATCGCACAAACTGGCCGAGCAGATGTACGCGGAGCAGGGTGCGGAAGGTGCCGCCAACACCGAAGCGGACGCAGGCAAGCAGGACGACGGCAACGTGGTCGACGCCGAGTTCGAAGAAGTGAAGAAAGACAAGTAATCGGCTGACGGAAGACAAGGCACAGGGCTCGCGCGCGGGCGCTGTGCTTTTTCATTGGTAAAACTTGCGGCCAACCTTTTGCGGTTGGGCGCACTGGTGAGACAGCATGGCTAAAAAGGACTTTTACGAGGTACTGGGCGTCAATCGCGATGCGTCGGACGACGACATCAAGAAGGCCTATCGCAAGCTGGCGATGAAGTACCACCCGGACCGTAATCCGGACAGCAAGGACGCCGAAGAAAAGTTCAAGGAGGTCAAGGCCGCGTATGAAATCCTGTCGGACGGCCAGAAACGTGCCGCCTACGACCAGTACGGCCACGCCGGGGTAGACCCGCAGGCTGGCATGGGCGGCGGCGGTGCCGGCTTCGGCGGCTTCGATTTCGGCGACATCTTCAGCGACATCTTCGGCGGCCAGCGTGGCGGCGGCGGTGGTCGTTCCAATGTGTATCGCGGTTCCGACCTGCGCTACAACATGGAGATCACGCTGGAAGAAGCGGCGCGCGGCTGCGAGAAGCAGATCCGTATCCCGTCGCACGAAAACTGCGACGTGTGCCACGGCTCCGGTGCCAAGCCGGGTACCCAGCCCAAGACCTGCACCACCTGCGGCGGTCACGGCCAGGTGCGCATGAGCCAGGGCTTCTTCTCCATCCAGCAGAGCTGCCCGACCTGCCACGGCAGCGGCAAGCAGATCACCGATCCGTGCCACAAGTGCCACGGTGCGGGCCAGGTGAAGACGCACAAGACGCTGAACGTGAAGATCCCGGCCGGCGTGGACGAGGGTGACCGCATCCGCCTGTCCGGCGAGGGCGAACCGGGGCAGAACGGCGGCCCGGCCGGCGACCTGTTCGTGGTCACTCACATCAAGAAGCACAGCGTGTTCGAGCGCGACGGCATGGATCTGCATTGTGAAATGCCGATCAGCTTCGCCACCGCGGCGCTGGGCGGCGAGGTGGAAATCCCGACCCTGGACGGCATGGTCAAGGTCAAGATCGCGGCGGAAACGCAGAGCGGCAAGGTCTACCGCGTGCGCGGCAAGGGCGTGAAATCGGTGCGCGGCCATGATGTCGGCGATCTGATGTGCCACGTCATCGTCGAAACGCCGGTCAATCTCACCGAGCGGCAGAAGGAATTGCTGCGCGAATTCGAGGCCATCAGCCAGGGCGATGTTGCGACGCACAACCCGCGTGCCAACTCGTTCATGGACAAACTGAAAGACTTTTTTGGCTGATTAGCATCGCTTTCAGTTGTTTCAAAGACACGCCGTCAAGCAAGTTTGACGGCGTGTTTTGTTTTCTGGCGCAAGGATGTGCCGTTATTTTGCGGATTGTCTGACAAATAATGGCTAATGTATCCAGGCTACTATTCACGCGGAACTTGTTTCAGTAATGTTCAGCTCTCGCGAAACAGGCACATGACCTGTGCGATAGCACGCTACGGCCTACTAGGCTGTGGCGGCCACAACACCGTCGGAGCGGGTACAGACCCTCCCTTGAAACTGAGGAGTAAACATGCAGGCAGCAGTTGATTTTCTGAATGGCTGGATCTGGAGCAAGGGATTGATCTTCCTTTGCCTGGGCGTTGGTTTGTTCTTTTCCATCCGCAGCCGTTTTGCGCAAGTACGCCATTTCGGCGAAATGATCCGTTTGATGTTTGACGGCAAGTCCAGCGACAGCGGCGTGTCGTCGTTCCAGGCGCTGGCCATGACCCTGGCTGGTCGTGTCGGTACCGGTAACATCGCCGGTGTGGCGACCGCGATCACCTTCGGCGGCCCGGGTGCCCTGTTCTGGATGTGGATGGTTGCCTTCCTGGGCGCCAGCTCGGCCTTCGTCGAGTCCACCCTCGGCCAGATCTACAAGGAAAAGATCAACGGCGAGTTCCGTGGCGGTCCGGCCTTCTACATCGAGAAGGGCCTGGGCATGAAGCCGTTCGCGATCGTGTTTGCCATTGCGACCGTGTTTGCCTGCGGCGTGCTGCTGCCGGGCACCCAGTCCAACTCCATCGGTGCCGGCCTGCAGAACGCGCTGGGCATCGACCCGAACGTGACGGCAGCCATCCTCGCGCTGATGCTGGGCTTCATCATCTTCGGTGGCGTGAAGCGTATCGCTTCCTTTGCCGAAATCGTGGTGCCGTTCATGGCACTGGCTTACATCATCGTGGCTTGCGTGATCGTGGCACTGAACATCCATCAGCTGCCTGGCGTACTGACGCTGATCTTCAAGAGCGCTTTCGGTCTTGATGCCGCCTTCGGTGCCATCTTGGGTCTGGCGATCCAGTGGGGCGTGAAGCGTGGCGTGTACTCCAACGAAGCTGGTCAGGGTACCGGCCCGCACGCATCGTCCGCCGCTGCGGTATCGCATCCTGCCAAGCAGGGTCTGGTACAGGCGTTCTCGGTCTACATCGACACCCTGTTCGTGTGCTCCGCTACCGCCTTCATGCTGCTGATTACCGGCCAGTACAACGTACAAGGTCCGGATGGTAATGCGCTGCATACCGGTATCGCCGGTGTAGCTGCTGGTCCTGGCTACGTGCAGACCGCGATGGAAAACATCATGCCTGGCTTCGGTTCCATCTTCGTGGCCGTGGCACTGTTCTTCTTCGCCTTCACCACCATCATCGCCTACTACTACATCGCTGAAACCAACATTGCCTACCTGAGCCGCAAGGTGAACCGTCCTTGGCTGACGCTGGTGCTGAAGATCGGCATCATGGCAACCGTGGTATACGGCACCGTGAAGACCGCCGATCTGGCATGGGGTCTGGGTGATATCGGTGTCGGCATGATGGCCTGGATGAACATCGCCGCCATCCTGCTGCTGCAGAAGCCGGCCTTCATCGCACTGCGCGACTACGAAGCACAGCTGGCCAAAGGCCTGGATCCGGTGTTCCACCCGGAAAAACTGGGCATCAAGGGCGCCGACTACTGGACCGGCCATCAGTCGGAAGACAATCTGGAAGAAGAGCGCAAGCACGGCGGTCAACCGGTCTACGACCGAGTTTGATAGACTTGCTGTCATCCGCATCATCATTGACGCCGGGGAAACCCGGCGTTTTTTCATTGCTGCGCCGCCACGCGGCGATGGCCCGGCAGCGTGCTGCCGGGCCGTGTTCTTTGGTGTGGCTACGTCGTGATGATTGCAGCGCCGCTACTGTTGCCGGGCGCAATCGGCAGTGCCATACGGGATGGTGGCCGCAGGCATCGGTATCGGTGGCGTCAAGCGTGCGGCGCATCCTGTGCCCGCGATTGTCTGCACACGCACAGGGAAAGCCATCCGGTAGCCGGCGCGTCTCGCAAGCTGCTTGCGGCCAACCTTGCTGCACGCTGGGCATCATCGCGGACGAAGTAGGGGGAAACGACGGATAGCGGTGACCCGGTAGGCACATGGAGCCGGGCTCCCCGTCAGACCGAACCCGTGCCGGTCTCTGCGTATTCGGCAGGTGCTGCCAGCGCGATGGGGCTGCCTGCGGCAAGGCAGGGATAGCCGCGAGCTTGCGGGTATGTGCGATAAAAAACGGCGACCTGGAGGGTCGCCGTTTCTGATTGCCGACAGTTCAGATCATGACTGATATGCCGGTTCTGCAGCATCGTCTGCCTGACGGTGGTAGCCCAGCAGGTAGTACAGGGCGACCAGCAGTACCAGCCAGCCCGGCCCGATGATCAGCGCGATGCGTGTCTCCGGGAAGTAGGCCATCAGGCCGATGACCAGCAGCAGGAAGGCCAGCGCGATGTAGGAGCCGTAAGGGAAGAACGGCATGCGGTGTTCCAGCTTGGCGACTTGTCCCGGTGTGAGCATGCGACGGAATTTCAGCTGCGATACCAGGATCACGGCCCAGGTCCAGACCGCGCCAAAGGTGGAAATGGCGGTCAGCCAGGTGAAGACTTCCTTGGGGGCGATGTAGTTCAGCAGCACGCCACCCAGCAACATCGCGACGGAAATCAGCACCGCCATGTTGGGCACGCCGTTCTTGCCGACCTTGCCGAACATCGGCAATGCCTGGCCTTGCTGGGCCAGGTTGTACAGCATGCGGCCAGTACTGAAAATGCCGCTGTTGCAGGAGGACAGCGCGGCAGTCAGCACCACGAAGTTGATGATGCCCGCGGCAGCCGGGATGCCCATTTTTTCAAAGGTCATGACGAAAGGACTGCCGGCGGTGCCGATCTGGTCCCACGGGTAAATCGACATCACGACAAATAGTGCACCGACATAAAAAATCAGAATACGCCAGAAAACGGAATCAACAGCCCTTGCCAGGGTTTTTTTCGGGTTTTTCGCTTCGCCTGCGGTCAGGCCGATCATCTCCACACCCAGATAGGCAAACATCACCATCTGCATCGACATCAGGATGCCCTTGACGCCATGCGGCATGAAGCCGCCGTGCGACCACAGGTTGGAAATGCCGGTGGCAATGCCGCCGTTGCCGATGCCGAAGGCGATCATGCCGACGCTGGACACGATCATCAGCACGATGGTGACGATCTTGATCAGTGCAAACCAGAATTCGAACTCGCCATAAGCCTTCACGGCAATGAAGTTGAGCGAACCCATCATCAGCAGTGCCGAGAGTGCCCAGATCCAGTGCGGCACATCGGGGAACCAGACGCCCATGTAGACGCCGACGGCGGTGATTTCCGCCATGCAGGTGACGATCCACAGGAACCAGTAATTCCAGCCGGTGAGATAACCGGCCAGCGGGCCGATGTAGTTCTGGGCGTAGCGGCTGAACGAGCCTGCTACCGGGTTGTGGATGGCCATTTCGCCCAGGGCGCGCATGATGAGAAAGATGGCCACGCCGCCCAGCGCATAGGAAATCATGATGGCGGGGCCGGCCATCTTGATCGCGCTGGCCGAGCCGAGGAACAGGCCGACGCCGATGGCGGCACCGAGGGCCATCAGGTTGATGTGGCGCTCCTCGAGTCCGCGCTGCAAGTTGTCTTGCTGAGGTTGCATAAAGTAGGGTCTCTCCAGGTTGTGCAAGGCGCAACATCCGGGCCGATCGGGCCTCGGCGTTGCATGCGGCAGGGGCCGGCTGCTTGTCGGTGCCAGTTCTCCCTGCCAGACGCTTCCGGACATTCCCCTGCTTGGGTGGCAGTGGCAATGCCCGAAAGCCGGGATAGTATAAAAATTATCGTTCCCGGTTTTTCACTGAATATTTTGTCTGAATTGACAAAATGCACTTAAATTTCGGTTTTTTCAGGAGCCAGCCGGTGTTTTTTCCGGAACGGGAACGAGGGATGGCTGGGGCGCTGCGCTGCGGGCGGGGGCGGTATTTGGTATCCTGTGGCCTTATCCGCATCAACATCGACGCTGGGTCTGCCCGGCGTTTTGCACTGGATTCCCACCATGGATTTACTGCACAGCACCTGGTTCTGGATCGTGATCATCGGCGCGCCGCTGGGCACCATCATCACCACGCTGGCGCGGCTGTCGCAAAAACAGCCGCCGATCGAGCTGCCGCCGGGTGTGGCGCCGGGCACCTACGCCCGCCGCGAACAGGCCGAACAGGATGAGGACGCGGCGTCGCGCTGACGCCGCGCGGCGTTGCGGCCAACCTTGCGCTGCCGCAAATGCCGCTGAACTTCTGCTGTGCCGGTTGTCCCAGTCTTGCTATCGTTAGCGCCTTCCTTCTGAACCGTTTGCCGCGAAAGACCCTCATGTTTGCCAATCGCTACTTCCCCGCGACCCGTCTGCGTCGCATGCGCCGTGACGACTTCTCCCGCCGCCTGATGCGTGAAAACGTGCTGACCACCAACGACCTGATCTATCCGGTATTCGTGCTGGAAGGCGAGGGGCGCGAGCAGGCGGTGACGTCGATGCCGGGCGTGGTGCGCCAGAGCCTGGACAAGCTGCTGTTTACCGCCGAAGACGCGCTGCAGCTGGGCATCCCGATGCTGTCCATCTTCCCGGTGATTGAAACCGGCAAGGACAACTCCGGCAAGGAAGCCTACAACCCGGACGGGCTGGTGCCGACCGTGGTGCGCGAGCTGAAGGCGCGCTTCCCCGAGCTTGGCATCATGACCGACCTCGCACTCGACCCGTACACCATCCACGGCCAGGACGGCCTGCTCGACGACAGCGGCTACGTGCTGAACGATGAAACCACCGAAGTGCTGGTGCAGCAGGCGCTGTGTCACGCCGAGGCCGGCGCCGACGTGCTCGGCCCGTCCGACATGATGGACGGCCGCATCGGCGCCATCCGCAGCGCGCTGGAAGAAGACGGCTACATCCACACCAAAATCCTGGCCTACAGCGCCAAGTACGCGTCGGCCTTCTACGGCCCGTTCCGCGATGCGGTCGGCTCTGCGGCCAACCTTGGCAAGGCCGACAAGTACACCTACCAGATGGACCCGGCCAACCTCGACGAGGCGATCCAGGAGGTGGCGATGGATCTGGAAGAGGGCGCCGACATGGTGATGATCAAGCCGGGCATGCCCTATCTGGACGTGATCCGTCGCATCAAGGACACCTTCAAGGTGCCGACCTACGCCTACCAGGTGTCCGGCGAATACGCGATGCTGAAGGCGGCGTTCCAGAACGGCTGGCTGGACGAAGAGAAGTGCATGATGGAAAGCCTGCTCGCCTTTAAGCGCGCCGGCGCCGACGGCATCCTCACCTACTTCGCGCTGGACGCGGCACGGCTGCTGCGTCGCTGATACGCGCAGCTGTCACGGCAAAATGCGGCCAACGTTGGCCGCATTTTTTATGGCGCCGGCTGCTGCGCGCGGCGGCAGGTAACGTGATGTAACGCTAAGGGGTGACCACGGCAACATCTGGTTACAGAGTCGCTACATACGGCACCAGGGTGGCCATCTACCATGCAGTTATCAGGTGCAGCATGGTGTTGCACCCGCTCCACTCAAGGTGATGAATCATGAAAAAACTGACGCTACTGACGATGGCTGCCCTGATTGGCCTGAGCTCGGCGGCCACCTTTGCGGCGAACGCCAAACCGGAAGCCAACGCCGCTGTCATCCACAAGGTTGCCTACCAGCCAGAGCACAAGCCTGACATGGCCAAGCCGATGATGCACAAGCATAAAAAAGCGGTGCACCGGAAAGCGCATCACAAGCACGCCATGCACAAGAAAATGATGCACAAGAAAATGGCGCCGCAGCCAGAACACAAGCAGTAAGCCGCGGGCGGCCGGGCCGGCCAAGAGGGGGAGCCCGCCAGATAAAGTTCAAGCGCCATTGCGGCCAGCCTTGCCAGGCTGGCCGTCGTGGTTTGTGGGCGCGGGGGCGCGGGCGGTGAAGGTTACGCAGTCGCGGCCGGTGCTGTCGCGCACGTCCTGCAGCGGCTGGCGCTTGCTCTTGAAGTCCATCGCGCGGCAGCCGTAGGGAAAGCGGGCGTCGTGGGTAATGTAGTAGTGCACACAGTGGCGGCAATGCGCTGGCACAGGCGGCTGGCGGTTCACGGTGACGGCGGGGAAGGGAAAAAGGAGGCATATTGTCGCACAGCCGGGGTGTTGCCGGCCGAGCGGGGGTAACACTCACCCTCTGAAAATCGTGCGCAACTGTCCCTGATAAAGTCGTCGGCGCGGGTCTAGAATGGTGACAGAACATTGCTTGCCGGCACCGCTTGGCGTACCGGCCTCCACGCTGAACCACAGGGACACGCCCGCATGAACCACACCTATCTCGCTCATCTGCAAGCCACGCTGGCGCAAATCCGCGCCGACGGTTTCGAGAAACCGGAACGCGTGATCGCCACGCCGCAACGTGCCGACATCACCCTGTCCGGCGGTCGCGAGGTGCTGAACTTCTGCGCCAACAACTACCTGGGCCTCGCCGACGACGCGCGCCTGATCGCGGCGGCGAAGCAGGGTCTGGACGATTACGGCTACGGCTGCGCCTCGGTGCGTTTCATCTGCGGCACGCAGCAGGTGCACAAGGATCTGGAAGCGGCGATCTCCTGCTTCCTCGGCACCGACGACACCATCCTCTATTCCAGCTGCTTCGACGCCAACGGCGGCGTGTTCGAGACCCTGCTCACCGAAGACGACGCGGTGATCTCCGACGAGCTGAACCACGCCTCCATCATCGACGGCGTGCGCCTGTGCAAGGCCAAGCGTTTCCGCTACAAAAACAACGACATGGCCGATCTGGAAACCCAGCTCAAGGCCGCCGACGCTGCCGGTGCGCGTTTCAAGCTGATCGTCACCGACGGCGTGTTCTCGATGGACGGCATCATCGCCGACCTGAAAACCCTGTGCGACGTGGCCGAACGCTACGGCGCCATCGTGATGGTGGACGATTCGCACGCCGTCGGCTTCATGGGCGAGACCGGCGCCGGCACGCCGGAGCTGTGCGGCGTCAGCGACCGCGTCGACATCTACACCGGCACGCTGGGCAAGGCGCTGGGTGGCGCGTCCGGCGGTTATGTTTCCGGCCGCAAGCCCATCATCGACCTGCTGCGCCAGCGTTCGCGCCCCTACCTGTTCTCCAACACCCTGGCACCGGCCATCGCCGCCGCCAGCCTGAAAGTGCTGCAGATCCTGGCCACCGAAGAGGGCGCCGAGCTGCGCGCCAACCTGAAGCGCAATGCCGACTACTTCCGCAAGGCGATGAGCGAGGCCGGTTTCAGCCTGGTGCCGGGTCAGCACCCGATCATTCCGGTGATGCTGGGTGATGCCAAGCTGGCCGGCGAGATGGCGGCCGCGCTGCTGGCCGAAGGCGTGTTCGTCACCGGCTTCTCCTACCCGGTGGTGCCGAAAGGCAAGGCGCGCATCCGCACCCAGATGTCGGCCGGCCACACGCTGGAGCAGGTGCAGCACACCGTCGCCGCCTTCATCAAGGTTGGCCGCGAACTGGGCGTGATCTGATTTTTGCCGTCGCCACGGCGGCGCCATGCCGCCTGGCGTTTGCGTACCGTTTCATCGTGCCGCCGCCCGGGCGGCGCACTACAGGATAAAACATGAAAGCTCTTGCCAAACTGCAGGCCGCTCCCGGCCTGTCCATGACCGACGTTCCGCATCCTGAAGTCGGCCACAACGACCTGCTGATCAAGATCACCAAGACCGCGATCTGCGGCACCGACATCCACATCTGGAACTGGGACGACTGGGCGCAGAAGACCATTCCGGTGCCGATGCACGTCGGCCACGAGTACGTCGGCGTCGTTGCCGGCATGGGCTCGGAAGTGCAGGGCTTCAAGATCGGCGACCGCGTGTCCGGTGAAGGCCACATCACCTGCGGTCACTGCCGCAACTGTCGCGCCGGCCGTCGCCACCTGTGCCGTAACACCACCGGCGTCGGCGTCAACCGCGAAGGCGCGTTTGCCGAATACCTGGTGATTCCGGCCTTCAACGCCTTCCCGATCCCGGACGACATCTCCGATGATCTGGCGTCCATCTTCGACCCGTTCGGCAACGCGGTGCACACCGCGCTGTCGTTCAACCTGGTCGGCGAGGACGTGCTGATCACCGGCGCCGGCCCGATCGGCATCATGGCGGTGGCCATCGCCAAACACGTCGGCGCCCGCCACGTGGTGATCACCGACGTCAACGAATACCGTCTGGAGCTGGCGCGCAAGATGGGCGCCACCCGCGCGGTGAACGTGGCCAATGAAGACCTGAAGGCGGTGATGCAGGAACTGCACATGAGCGAAGGCTTCGACGTGGGCCTGGAAATGTCCGGCAACCCGCACGCCTTCCGCCAGATGCTGGACGTGATGAACCACGGCGGCAAGGTGGCGCTCTTGGGCATCCCGCCGGCCAACACCTCCATCGACTGGAACCAGGTGATCTTCAAGGGCCTGGAGATCAAGGGTATCTATGGTCGCGAGATGTTCGAGACCTGGTACAAGATGGTGGCGCTGATCCAGTCCGGTCTGGATATTTCGCCGATCATCACCCACCACTTCAAGGTCGACGATTTCGAGGCCGGCTTCGCCGCCATGCTGTCCGGGCAGAGCGGCAAGGTGATTCTGGACTGGCAGTAAGCGGAATATGATGTTTGCGGCCAACCTTTGGCACAAGGTTGGCCGCAATGGATGGCAGAGCAAGGCACGATGCGGTTAGAATCGTGCCTTGTTTTTCATCTTCGAAACGCCGCGACATGCTCACTTTTCAGGAAATCATCCTCACCCTGCAGCACTACTGGAACCGCCAGGGCTGCGCCTTGCTCCAGCCGTACGATACCGAAGTGGGCGCAGGCACCTCGCATACCGCCACCTTTCTGCGCGCCCTCGGCCCGGAACCGTGGAATGCCGCCTACGTGCAGCCCAGCCGTCGCCCGAAAGACGGCCGCTACGGCGAGAACCCCAACCGCCTGTTCCAGCACCACCAGTTCCAGGTGGTACTGAAGCCGTCGCCACCGAATATCCAGGATCTGTACCTCGGCTCGCTGCGCGAACTGGGCATCGATCCGACCATGCACGACATCCGCTTTGTCGAGGACGACTGGGAAAACCCGACCCTCGGCGCCTGGGGTCTGGGCTGGGAAGTGTGGCTCAACGGCATGGAGGTGACGCAGTTCACCTACTTCCAGCAGGTCGGCGGCCTCGATTGCAAGCCGGTGCTGGGCGAGATCACCTACGGTCTGGAACGTCTGGCGATGTACCTGCAGGACATCGAGAACGTCTACGAACTGATCTGGACCCGTCTGCCGGACGGCACGCCGGTCACCTACGGCGACGTGTTCTTCCAGAACGAAGTCGAGCAGTCGCGCTTTGCCTTCGAGCACAGCAATGTCGAGCTGCTGTTCAAGCAGTTTGGCGACTACGAGTCCGAGGCCAAGCGCCTGCTGGACGCCGGCCTGCCGCTGCCGGGCTACGAGATGATCCTGAAGGCCGGCCACACCTTCAACCTGCTGGACGCGCGCGGCGCCATCTCGGTGACCGAACGCGCCGCCTACATCGGCCGCATCCGCAACCTGGCCCGTGGCGTGGCGCAAGCCTACTACGCCGCACGCGAGGTGCTGGGCTTCCCGATGTGCAAGAAAGACTGACATGAAGACGTGGGCAGCGCTGTTCTTTGTGCTGTTGGCCACGTTGGCCGCGCTCAGCTGGTATGTGCGCAGTCAGCAGGCGGAGCCGCAAGCGGAAGGGGAGTTCCAGGTGTACCAGAGCGGTACCGGCCTGGAGCTGTCGCTGGAGCTGGCTTCCATCGCCAACGTCAAGGACGGCCTTGTCCGTTTCGTCAACCAGGAGCGGTTCAGCGAGCGCAAGACCCAGAAAGAGCTGGGCATCCGCTATCACATCCGCCGTCTCGAAGGCCGTGCCGACTGCAACGCGCGCCAGTATGCGTTCATCAGCGCCTCGTACTGGACCGCCAGCGGCCAGCACGTGTACACGCAGATGTTCCCGTTGCAGCGTTTCAACTGGACCTTCGTGCCGGTAGTCGCCGATTCGACGGCCGATACCATGCTGCGCCTGGTGTGCCGACTCGCCCCCAATGCTCCTAGCTTGAAGATTGAATGACCATGACTGCTACCCTGTTGATCGAGCTGCTCACCGAAGAGCTGCCGCCGAAAGCCCTGGAAAAGCTGGCCGCCAGCTTTGCCGATACCATTACCGACGAACTGAAAAAACTGCAGTTCGTCGCCGGCAACGTGCAGTCGCACGTGTTCGCCAGCCCGCGCCGCCTGGCGGTGCAGATCCCGGATGTCGCCGCCATCCAGCCCGAGCAGCACAGCGTGCGCCGCGGCCCGGCGGTCGCCAGCGGCACGAAGGACGGCCAGCCGACTCCGGCACTGGCCGGCTTCGCCCGCTCCTGCGGCGTGGAAGTGAGCCAGCTCATCACCGTGCACGACGGCAAGCAGGACGTGTACGCCTATGAATCGACCAAGGCCGGCGAAAGCCTGTCCGCGGTACTGTCCGGCATCGTCGCCAGCGCGCTGAAAAAACTGCCGGCACCGAAGCTGATGCGCTGGGGCGATCTGGACGTGCAGTTCGTGCGTCCGGTACACGGCCTGATGATGCTGCATGGCGATCAGGTCGTCGCCGGCGAGGTGCTGGGGCTGCAAAGCGGCAACGTCACCCGCGGCCACCGCTTCCTGTCTGCCGGTGAGGTGACCATCCCTAGCGCCGATGCCTACCCGCGCACGCTGGCGGAAGAGGGCAAGGTGATCGCCAGCTTCCTCGCCCGCCGTGAGCTGGTGCGCCAGCGCCTGTCGCACGCCGCCGCCAAGCTGAACGCCACCATTGCCGCACCGGACGCGCTGTTCGACGAGGTGACTGGCCTGGTGGAGTGGCCGGTGGTGCTGGAAGCCGGCTTCGAGGCCGAGTTCCTGAACGTGCCGCAGGAATGCCTGATCCTGACCATGCAGCAGAACCAGAAGTACTTCCCGCTGCTGGACGCCGCCGGCAAGCTGATGAACCGCTTCCTGCTGGTGTCCAACCTGGAAGCTGAAGACCCGCGCTACATCGTGGGCGGTAACGAGCGCGTGCTGCGCGCGCGCCTGTCCGACGCCAAGTTCTTCTACGAACAGGACCAGAAGCACCGTCTCGACAGCCGCCTGCCGCGGCTGGAACACGTGGTCTACCACAACAAGATCGGCAACCAGCTGGAACGCATCACCCGCCTGACCAGCATCGCGTCCGCGATTGCCGCCAAGCTCGGCGCCGACAGCTCGCTGGCCGGCCGCGCCGCGTATCTGGCCAAGGCCGATCTGGTGTCCGACATGGTCGGCGAATTCCCCGAGCTGCAGGGCATCATGGGCCGCTACTACGCGCGCCTGGACGGCGAGGACGACGTGGTGGCCGACGCCATCGAAGGCCACTACCACCCGCGCTTTGCCGGCGACAGCCTGCCGCAGGGCGCCATCGCCACCGCGGTGGCACTGGCTGACAAGCTGGAAACCATCGTCGGCATCTGGGGCATCGGCCTGATCCCGACCGGCGACAAGGACCCGTTCGCGCTGCGCCGTGCCGCGCTGGGCGTGCTGCGCATGGTGCTGGAGGCGCCGCTGGACCTGAAGGCGCTGATCAGCGACGCCGCCGACGCCTTCCCGGCTGGCCTGTTGTCCGCCACCGTGGTCGACGAGGTGTACGCCTTCTGCCTGGAACGCCTGAAGAACTACCTCGCCAACGACTACAAGGGCGACGAGATCGACGCCGTGCTGGCGCTGGCGCCGACGCAGCTGAACGAAGTGGGCGCCATCCTGGCCGCCGTCGCGCAGTTCAAGGCGCTGCCGGAAGCGGCAACGTTGGCCGCAGCCAACAAGCGCGTGAAGAACATCCTGAAGAAGACCGAGGGCGACATCGCGGCGGTGAACCCGGCGCTGTTTGCCGAGGACGCCGAGCGCGCGCTGTTCGCGGCGGTGGAAGCGCTGGCACCGGCGGTGGACGCCAAGTTCGCCGCCCACGACTTCGCCGGCGCGCTGACCCAGCTGGCCTCGCTGCGTGCTCCGGTGGATGCCTTCTTCGA
The DNA here is from genome assembly GCF_028548475.1 of Vogesella margarita. Taxonomy (GTDB): domain Bacteria; phylum Pseudomonadota; class Gammaproteobacteria; order Burkholderiales; family Chromobacteriaceae; genus Vogesella; species Vogesella margarita. Next base: position 37,010 of record NZ_JAQQLE010000016.1, on the reverse strand, counting down.
CGGCGTGATGGTGATGGCCGACGACTTGGCGGTCCGCGCGAACCGCATCGCGCTGTTGGCAAGGTTGGCCGCACTGTTCAACCGCGTGGCCGACATCTCGCTGCTGGCGGAGTAAGAACTGGCGCCGCCGGCGCCGTTTCCGCCTGAGCGGCGGTATGCAAACCGGGGCATCGCAGGATGCTCCGGTTTGTGTTGCCGGGGTGGAGGGAACGATGGCCGGCGGGGCACTGCCGGTTTTGTGGGGCTTGCGGTCGCGACCGTGGCCAGAACTAGGAGTATTGCTTGAAACTCGTCATCCTCGATCGTGACGGCGTGATCAACGAAGATCGCGACGATTTCGTCAAAAACACCATGGAATGGCAGCCGCTGCCGAAGAGCTGCGACGCCATCGCCAACCTGACTCAGGCCGGCTGGCACGTGGTGGTCGCCACCAACCAGTCCGGCATCGGTCGCGGCCTGTTCGACATGCACGCGCTCAACGCGATGCACGAGAAGATGCACCGCCTGGTGGGGCAGGCCGGCGGCCGCATCGATGCGGTGGTGTTCTGTCCGCACACCGCCGACGACCAGTGTTCCTGCCGCAAGCCGCAGCCGGGCATGGTCGAAGACATCATGGCGCGCTTCAATGTGCGCGGCGACGGCCTGCCGATGGTCGGCGACAGCCTGCGCGACCTGCAGGCGATTGCCGCGGTCGGCGGCCGGCCGCTCTTGGTGAAGACCGGCAAGGGTCTGCGCACGCTGGAAAAGGGCGGCCTGCCGGAGGGCACGCAGGTGTTCGACAACCTGTTCGCCGCCGCCGACTACCTGATTAACCTGGAAAACTGAACCACCCATGTTGCTGATTCGTAACCTGATCTACTGGCTGCTGGTGGCCATCGTCACGCCGCTGTTCTTCCTCGGCCTGTTCATCGGTGCGCCGTTGCCGCGCCGTACCCGACACGTGATCGGCGAGAGCTGGGCGCGGCTGTTGACCTGGCTGCTGTGGCACGTGGTCGGCCTGCGCTACCGCGTGATCGGCGCCGAGAACATCGTCAAGGAGCCGGCGATCATCTGCGCCAAGCACCAGTCCGGCTGGGAAACGCTGGCGCTGCAGGAGATCTTTCCGTCGCAGGTGTTTGTCGCCAAGCAGGAGCTGCTGTGGATTCCGTTCTTCGGCTGGGGGCTGGCGCTGACCAACCCGATCACCATCAACCGTTCCGACCGCGCTAATGCCAACCGCCGCATGCTGGAGCAGGGTACCAACCGCAAGCAGCACGGCTTCTGGATCAGCGTGTTTCCGGAGGGCACCCGCACCCGCCCCGGTGTGGCCGGCAAGTACAAGCTGGGCGCGGCGCGGATGGCGAAGCAGCTGGACATGCCGCTGGTGCCGGTGGCGCACAACGCCGGCGAATTCTGGCCGCGCAATGCCTTCCTCAAGCACCCGGGCGAGATCACGCTGGTGATCGGCCCGGCGATCTATCCGCGCGACGATGTCGGCCCGGAGGCGATGACACGGCAGGCGGAGGCGTGGATCGAGGCGCGCCAGCGCGAGATCGGCGGCGTCGGCCCGTTTGCCCACCCCGATGAACGCAAAGCCCGCGCCGCTTAATCTGCAACTGCCGCACGGCGCGGTGACGGTGCGCCTGATCCGGCGCGCGCGGCAGAGCGTCGGCATCCGCATCAAGCACGGCGAGGTGGAGTTGATCGCCCCGCCGGCGGTGCCGCTGGCCTACCTGCACGAGGTGCTGGCCAGCAAGCGCGACTGGATCGCCCGCCATCTGGCGCGTCACCAAGCGGAGCAGAACGAGCGCGCGCTGACGCAGGGCCAGGTGCTGCTGGGCGGCGAGAGCTACCGCCTGCACTGCATCGCCGCCAGCCGCCACCAGGCGCAGCTGGTCGGCGACACCCTGCATCTGGCCGGGCCGATGCTGGAACAACCGGCGCGGCTGGCCGCCAGCGTGGTCGCTTACCTGCAGCAGCAGGCGCGGCAGCGCTTTGCCGCACGGCTGGCGCTGTGGCAGCCGCGTGCGGCGCGACCGCTGTCCGGCTGGGGCCTGTCCTCGGCGCGCACGCGCTGGGGCAGCTGCACCGGCCGCGGCGTGGTGCGCCTCAACTGGCGGCTGGTGCAGGCCCCGGAATCGGTGCTCGACTACGTGATCGCCCACGAGCTGGCCCACCTCTTGCACATGAACCATTCGCCGGCCTTCTGGGCCGAAGTCGGCCGCCTCTATCCCGGCTGGCACGGCGCGCGGCAGTGGCTGAAGCAGCACGGCGACAGCCTGTTCCGCTACGGCTGAGCGCAAACACACTGTTCTGGCCGGCGCGGGCTTTGCTTTCGCCGGCGCCGTCCCCATCTGATCTGCCTTGCTGCCCGTGCGGCCAACCTTTATCCGGAGAACACCATGCGCCTGTTGCATACCATGATCCGCGTCGGCAACCTCGACCGCTCCATCGCCTTCTACACCGAGGTACTGGGCATGACCCTGCTGCGCCGCCACGACTACCCCGACGGCCGCTTCACCCTCGCCTTTGTCGGCTACGGCGACGAGGACAGCAACAGCGTGATCGAGCTGACCCACAACTGGGATACCGACAGCTACGAGCTGGGCAACGCCTTCGGCCACCTGGCGGTGGAAGTGGCCGACGCCTACGCCGCCTGTGACGCGGTGCGCGCCAAGGGCGGCAAGGTGGTGCGCGAGGCGGGGCCGATGAAGCACGGCACCACCGTGATCGCCTTCGTCGAGGACCCGGACGGCTACAAGATCGAATTCATCCAGCGCGGCACGCGCTAAGCGCCACGAACAAAACCCCCGATCCAGCGTTGCGCCTCCTTGCCGTACGACTTGTACTGTCTGCGTCGGCGCGCCTTGGCTCAGGTGCTCTGCGAGGTTTTGTTAGCGGCTCCAAGTGCCGTCGTGCTCAGGCAGCGGCCAGTCGCAGCGATGCGGCTGGCCGTTTTGCCGCCTGCATGCCGGCGGGCAGCAGCGGCGGCGACTCGGTTACAATGAACGCCATTCGGATAAGGGAAGTGCCGCTTGCATGCTGATCCTCAATCAACGTCAGAAAGACCTGCTGGCCTGGGTTAACCGCGAGGGTTATGTCGCGGTCGAGAAAATGGCCGCCCATTTCGCCGTCACCCACCAGACCATCCGCCGCGACATCACGCTGCTGGCCGAGCACAAGCTGCTGCAGCGCTACCACGGCGGCGCCAGCGTGCTGTCCAGTGTCGAGAACGTCGCCTACGACGCGCGCCAGGTGCTGATGATCGACGAAAAGCGGCGCATCGCACGCGCGCTGGCGGCGGAAATCCCCGACAACGCCTCGCTGTTCATCAACCTCGGCACCACCACCGAGGAGGTCGCCAAGGCGCTCTCCCAGCATCGCGGCCTGCGCGTGATCACCAACAACTTCCACATCGCCAACCTGATGTGCGACTACCCGGACTGCGAGGTGCTGGTCGCCGGCGGCGCGCTGCGCAAGCGCGACCGCGGCCTGACCGGCGAGGCGACGGTGCAGTTCATCCGCCAGTTCAAGGTCGACTACGGCATCATCGGCGTGTCCTGTATCGAGCACGGCGGCGTGCTGCGCGACTACGACTACCGCGAGGTACTGACCACGCAGGCCATCATGCAGCAGTCGCGCCAGGTATGGCTGGCGGCCGACCACTCCAAGTTCGACCGGCCGGCGCTGGTGGAGCTGGGGCACCTGTCGCAGGTGGACGTGCTGTTCACCGACCAGCCGGTGAGTGCGGAAATGGCCGAGGTGCTGGCCGCCGGCGACACCCGGCTGGTGGTGGCGGGCTGAGGCATGGCACAAGACCGCGATGACTGCGAGCGGTTGCTGGCGGAGGTACGCGCCTGCCGGCTGTGCGCCGCGCACCTGCCGCAGGAGCCGCGTCCGCTGCTGCAGCTGGCCCGCGGCGCGCGCATCCTGATCGCCGGCCAGGCTCCGGGGCGCAAGGCGCACGACAGCGGCGTGCCGTTCGACGATGCCAGTGGCGAGCGCCTGCGGCAGTGGCTGGGCGTGGACAAGGCCGCCTTTTACGATCCGCAGCGCATTGCCATCCTGCCAATGGGGCTGTGTTATCCCGGCAGCGGCAAGTCCGGCGACCTGCCGCCGCGGCCGGAGTGCGCGCCACAGTGGCGCAATGCGTTATTAGCGCAGCTGCCGCAATTGCAGCTCACCCTGGTGCTGGGCCAGTACGCGCTGGGCTGGCATCTGCCGCAGTACGACACGGTGACGGCCGCGGTGCAGGCCTGGCAGCAGACCTTGCCGCACGGTGTGCTGGCGCTGCCGCATCCCAGTCCGCGTAATAATCTTTGGCTGCGGCGCAATCCGTGGTTTGAAGCCGAAGTGTTGCCGGCACTGCAGGCGCGGGTGGCGGCTCTGGGCGGCTGAGCCCGGCCTTTGGCTACCGCAGCGGCCGTATTGGCATGGCTGCGGCCACCTTGTTTCCCCTTTCCTGCGCGTTGCCGGTTGGTGCCTCGGTAGCGCTGTGCTCAGCTGGTCGTGAGCAATGGCTTGCCGTTGCCCGCCGGCTGGCTGCGGCGGTAGGCCGCCAGCCAGCGCGCTACCGCGTCCTCGGCGCCGGCCGGCAGGTGCAGGCGCAGCTTGCTGCGCCGCCACAGGATGTCTTCCGCACTCGTCGCCCACTCCTTGTCCACCAGATAGCGCAACTCGGCTTCAAACAGTCCGGGCTGGATTTCTGCACCCAGCGCCGCAAGGTTGGCCGCAGCGCCCAGTAGCGCATGCACGCGACTGCCGTAGGCGCGTGCCAGCCGCGTGGCCAGTGCCGGTGGCAGCCACGGTTTGGCCTGTTGCAGGCTGAGCACGAAGGCGTCGAAGTCGCCGCCGGGCAGGTCGCCGCCGGGCAGATGCTGGCCGGCGGTCCACGCCGGCTGGGTGTTGCCCAGCAGCGGTGCCAGCTGGTCCACCGCCTGTTCCGCCAGTTTGCGGTAGGTGGTGATCTTGCCGCCGAACACCGACAGCAGCGGTGCGCCGTCGTTGTCCAGCTCCAGCGCGTAGTCGCGGGTGACGCCGCTGGCATTGTCGTGCTCGTCGTCCAGCAGCGGGCGCACGCCGGAGTAGGTGGCCACCACGTCGGCGGGGCCGATCTGGCGTTCGAAGTAGCGGTTGCTCATCGCGCACAGGTAGGCGATCTCGTCGCGGTCGATGGCGACCTTGGCGGCATCGTCGTGGTATTCGACGTCGGTGGTGCCGATCAGGGTGAAGTCCTGCTCATAGGGGATGGCGAAGATGATGCGCTTGTCCGGGTTCTGGAAGATGTAGGCAAAGTCGTGATCAAACAGCTTTTTCACGATGATGTGGCTGCCCTTCACCAGCCGGATCGCCTTGCGCGCGGGCGCGTGGATCACGCCGCCCAGGAGCTGCTGCACCCACGGCCCGCCGGCGTTGACCAGCGCGCGGGCGCGCACCTGCTGCTGGCCGTGTTCGCCATCCAGCGTGCACAGCCAGCCGTCGCCGTCGCGCTGTGCGGCGACACAGGCGGTGCGGGTGCGGATGCCGGCGCCACGCTCGGCGGCGTCCATCGCGTTGAGCACCACCAGCCGCGCGTCATTGACCCAGCCGTCGGAGTAGACAAAGCCCTGGTGGTAGCGCGACTTCAGCGGGCTGCCGGCCGGGTGGCGCTCGAAGCGGATGCGCTCGCTGCCGGGCAGGCGGCGACGACGGGCCAGGTGGTCGTACAGGAACAGGCCGCAGCGGATCAGCCACGCCGGGCGCTGTTCGGCGTCGTGCGGCATCACGAAGCGCAGCGGCCACATGATGTGTGGCGCGGCGTCGAGCAGCCCTTCGCGCTCCTGCAGCGCCTTGCGCACCAGCGAGAATTCGTAATATTCGAGATAGCGCAGGCCGCCGTGGATCAGCTTGGTGCTGGCCGACGAGGTGTGCGCCGCCAGATCGTCCTTTTCACAGAGCAGCACTTTCAGGCTGCGACCGGCGGCGTCACGGGCGATGCCGGCACCGTTGATGCCACCACCGATCACGAGCAGATCATAACTTTCCACGAGCTTTCCTTTGCACGGCGCGCCGCCCTGACGGCGTGGCGCTTGTTGTCTCTTGATAATAGAAGATAGATAAAAACGAACACAAAAGCAACATTAAACGATCAAAAATGTTTGTTTTGTGTTTTTGTACGGCGCAAAAAAAGACGCCCGAAGGCGTCGAGGGAGAGTGCAGTCCGTGTGAGACGCCGCGCCGCCGTGGCGCGACTTGTGTCGGGATCAGGCTACGCTGTGGGCCACTGCGGCCAACGTTGCACCCAGCAGCGAGCCGATCACCGGCACCCAGCTGTAGCGCCAGTCGCTGTCGCGCTTGCCCTTGATCGGCAGGATGGCGTGCATGATGCGCGGCGCCAGGTCGCGTGCCGGGCTCATCGCGTAGCCGGTGGTGCCGCCCAGCGATACGCCGATGCCCAGCACCAGCAGGGCCACCGGCAGCGCGTCCATCGCGCCCAGCGACACCTTGGGCGCCACCATGCTGAGGATGGCGAATACCAGCACGAAGGTGGCCAGCACTTCCGACAGCAGGTTGCCGCCGGTGCTGCGGATCGCCGGGCCGGTGCAGAACACCGCCAGCTTGGTGTCGGCGCAGTCGGTATGGTCGAAGTGGTCGCGGTAGATCAGCCACATCAACAGCGCGCCGGCCATGCCGCCCAGCATCTGCGCCGCGATATAGCCGGGGGCGTCGGCCCAGGCAAACTTGCCGGCCACCGCCAGCCCCACGGTGACTGCTGGGTTGAGGTGGGCACCGCTGATGGCGGCGACGCTGAACACGCCGACAAACACCGCCATCGCCCAGCCGAAGGCGATCACGATCAGGCCGCTGTTATGGCCCTTGGTCCCTTTCAGGATCACGTTGGCAACCACGCCGTTGCCGAGCAGCACCAGCAGCGCGGTGCCGATGAATTCGCCGAATAGTGGATTCATGTTGAAACTCCGTAGCGAACGCGGGGCAGCACGCTGCCGCCGCGAGAAAACAGGATGGGGAGGGGCCGCGCCGGCAGCCGTTTGCTGCCGGCACGGCGTCTGGATCAGGCCGCGTCGTTGGCCCAGCTGATCGCGGCGCGGGTGGCGCGCTGCCAGCCGGCGACGTAGCGCTCGACGGTGGCGGCATCCAGCTGCGGCGAGAAGCGGGTGTCCAGCTGCCACTGGCCCTGGATGTCGTCGGTGCCCTGCCAGTAGCCGACGGCGAGGCCGGCAAGATACGCCGCGCCGAGTGCGGTGGTCTCGGTGATCTTCGGCCGTGCGACCTGGGTGCCGAGGATGTCGCTCTGGAACTGCATCAGCACATTGTTGACGCAGGCGCCGCCGTCCACGCGCAGCTCGGCGATGGTGATGCCGGAGTCAGCCTGCATCGCGCCCAGCACGTCCATGGTCTGGAACGCGATGCTGTCCAGCGCGGCACGGGCGATGTGGGCGGCGCCGGTGCCCTGTGTCATGCCGACGAGGGTGCCGCGCGCGTCGGAATTCCAGTGCGGTGCACCCAGCCCGGCGAAGGCCGGTACCAGGTAGACACCGTCGCTGTCCTTCACCTCGGCCGCCAGCGGGCCGACATCGTGCGAGTGCTTGATGATGCCGAGGCCGTCGCGCAGCCATTTCACCACCGAGCCGCCGATGAAGATGCTGCCTTCCAGCGCGTACTGCACCTTGTCGCCGACCTGCCAGGCGATGGTAGTCAGCAGCTTGTTGTGCGAGGGCACCGGTGTGTCGCCGGTGTTCATCATCATGAAGCAGCCGGTGCCGTAGGTGTTCTTCACCATGCCCGGCGTGGTGCACTGTTGGCCGAACAGCGCCGCCTGCTGGTCGCCGGCGACGCCGGCGATCGGGATCGCCACGCCCAGGTGCGCGGCGTGGGTGTGGCCGTAGACCTCGCTGGAACTTTTCACCTGCGGCAGCATGCTGGCCGGGATGCCCATGATGTCCAGCAGCTCGTCGTCCCACTGCAGGCGGTGTATGTCGTACAGCATGGTGCGCGAGGCGTTGGACACGTCGGTGACGTGCACCGCGCCGTGGGTCAGCTGCCAGATCAGCCAGCTGTCGATGGTGCCGAAGGCCAGCTTGCCGGCATTGGCGCGCTCGCGGGCGCCGGGCACGTTGTCCAGAATCCAGCGCACCTTGGTGGCGGAGAAGTAGGAATCGACCAGCAGACCGGTCTTGTTGCGGATGGTGTCGGCCAGGCCGCGCTCGCGGATCTCGTCGCAGAACGGCGCGGTGCGGCGGTCCTGCCACACGATGGCGTTGTACACCGGCTGGCCGGTGTCGCGGTCCCACACCACGGTGGTCTCGCGCTGGTTGGTGATGCCGATGGCGGCGATCTTGCTGCCGGGGATGCCGGCGCGCGCCAGCGCCTCGGCGGCGACGCCGACCTGGCCGGCCCAGATTTCCATCGCGTCGTGCTCGACCCAGCCCGGCTGCGGGTAGATCTGGCGGAATTCCTTCTGTGCCGAGGCGACGATGTCGCCACTGCGGTTGAATACAATTGCCCGGGAGCTGGTCGTGCCCTGATCCAGCGCCAGAATGAATTGATCTTGCATTTGAGAAGTCTCCTCGGCCGCGGGCCGTGTTGTGAGTTGTTTCTTTGTTGTTTGTTTTTGTGTTTATTTTGTTGTTTTTGCTTTCGTTCGAATTGTAGTGCCGCCAAAGTCGCTGTCAATTCGCGTCGTCAAAAAATTGACACAAAGCCGGGATGTTGCGGTGCGGAGTGTGGTGTAGTCGCGCGGTTACAAGTTGTTGCGACGCAAGGCAAAAATGCCGTTTTCCGGTGCGGAAAACGGCATGAAACGCGCAGAACGGGCGTTGTGCGGATGTTGCAGTGCAAAGGTTGGCCGCAGGCGTTGCGGCCAACCTTGTGCGGGGTTCAGAGCGTGTTCACGATCTCGCATGCTCACGCGAGACAAGGCAAAAACGGCTGGGCAAGCATGCCGAAGCCGTTTTCAACGCGGCATTCCCCCCACCGGGATCAAGCCACGGCATAGTGTGAACAGGCTCAGGCTCTCAGGCGTCTAGCCTGGCCAGCAGCGCATGGGCGACGGCTTCGGACGAGGCCGGGTTCTGACCGGTGATCAGCAGGCCGTCCTCGACGACGAAGGGCGCCCAGTCGGGGCCTTTCTCGTAACGGGCGCCGCGCGCCTGCAGCGCGTCTTCCAGCAGCAGCGGCACGATGCTGGTGAGTTGCACCGCCTCTTCCTCGCTGTTGCTGAAGCCGGTGACACGCTTGCCGCCGACCAGCGCCTTGCCGTCGGCGTCCACGACATTGACCATCACCGCCGGCGCGTGGCACACCGCGGCCACCGGTTTGCCGGCAGCGAGGGTGGCGGCGATCAGCCGCTGCGAATCGGCGTTGTCGACCAGATCCCACAGCGGGCCGTGGCCGCCGGGGTAGAACACCGCGTCGTAGTGGCTGGCGTCGATGCTGTCCAGCGGCAGCGTTTCCGCCAGCCGCGCCTGCAGCGTGGCGTCGGCATTGAAGCGCTCGGTGGCCGGGGTGCCGAACGCCGGGTCGGCGCTTTTCGGGTCGATCGGCGGCTGGCCGCCGCGCGGCGAGGCGAGGGTGATGGCGACGCCGGCATCGGCCAGCGCGTAGTAGGGCGCGGCGAATTCCTCGATCCAGAAGCCGGTCTTGTGGCCGCTGTCGCCGAGCCGGTCGTGGCTGGTGAGCACAAACAGTACGTGTTTCATGGGCGTCTCCGTTAAGCGAATGCAAGGTTGGCCGCACGCGGCCAACCTTGCGGGCAGGGCCGGCTGCGGTTTAATCGGCCAGCGCCGGGTAGTCGGTGTAGCCTTCGGCGCCACCGCCGTAGAAGGTTTCCGGACGCGGCGGGTTCAGCTCGGCACCGCGGGCGAAGCGGGCTGGCAGGTCCGGGTTGGCGATGAACGGCCGGCCGAAGGCGACCGCGTCGATCAGCCCGGCGCCGATCAGGCGTTCGGCCTTGTCTACGGTATAGCCGCCGGCGGCGATGATAGGGTGCGGATAGATGGCGCGGATCTTGGCGCGGAACTCGTCCGGCCACGCGGGGCCGCCGGCCCAGTCCGGCTCGGACAGGTGCAGGAAGGCGATGTTGCGCTTGGCGATTTCGCCGATCAGGTACAGCGCCATTTCCTGCTGGTCGGTTTCCGACAGACCGTTAAACACGCCCAGCGGCGACAGGCGGATGCCGACGTGGTCGGCGTCCCATTCGGCGATCACCGCGTCCAGCACTTCCAGCACGATGCGGGCGCGGTTCTCGACGCTGCCGCCGTACTGGTCGGTGCGAACGTTGGCCGCCGGCGACAGGAACTGGTCCAGCAGGTAGCCGTGGGCGCCGTGGATTTCCACCAGGTCGAAACCAGCGCGGCGCGCGTTGTCGGTGGCGCGGCGGTAGTCTTCGATCAGGTCGGCGATCTCGGCGGTTTCCAGCGCGCGCGGGGTGGAGGTGGGGCTGCGCACCAGCTGGCCCATTTCGTCACGGATATTGGTGTTGCTGTCGGCCTTGATGGCGGACGGCGCCAGCGGTGCATCGCCGTTCGGCTGCAGGCTGGTGTGCGAGATGCGGCCGGTGTGCCACAGCTGGATGGCGATCTTGCCGCCCTCGGCATGCACCGCGTCGGTGACCTCGCGCCAGGCGCGCACCTGCTCCTCGCTGTAGATGCCGGGCGCGCCGGCGTAGCCCTTGGCGGTCGGCGAGATGTGGGTACCTTCGTTGATGATCAGGCCGGCACCGGCACGCTGGCGGTAGTATTCGGTCGCCAGTGCGGTCGGCACGTCACCCGGCTCGGTATTGCGCAGGCGGGTCAACGGTGCCATCAGCACGCGGTTGGCGAGGGTAACGGCACCGAGGTGCAGCGGGGTCAGCAGTTTGTCGGCTTGCATGAGGCGTGGTCCTTTTCCGGTTAAAGAGGCGGCGATACGGGGTGTTGCTCTGGCCCCGCCGGTAGGTCGGGGCGCTCGGGTCAAACGGTTTGTGGCCAACGTTGGCCGCACACGGGCATCAAATTTCCCACTCAACTAATAGACCGGTCGTCTATATTTTGTGCGATAAAAAACCGCTCGCCCGCGGCGAACGGTACTGCATCTGTCAGGCGGCGTTGCAGGGCAACAGCAGGCCTTGGGTGTGGATCATCGCCGCCTGTAGCGGCACCAGACTGTGCTGGGTCTTGTACATCAGCGCCGCGCCCAGCCACAGGCAGTACAGCGCGTAGGCGGTGTCATCGGCCGGCAGCTGCGGCTTGATCGAGCCGTCCTGCTGCCCGCTGCGGATGCAGGCCGCCAGCTTGCGCACGATGGCGTCCATGCCCTCGCTCAGCGCCACGCGCATCGGCTCCGACATGTCGGATACCTCGGCCGCCAGTTTCACCGCCAGGCAGCTTTGCGATTCGCAGCTGGCGTGGTTGTCCAGCCATTGCTGGAAGTAGGCCAGTAGTCGCTCGCGGCCGTTGCCGGGCTGGCTGTCGGCCAGCAGATCGCCTACCCGCTCGCGGTACGTGGCGAAATAGCGCGCCAGCAGCGCCACGCCAAAGTCTTCCTTCGACTTGAAGTAGTGATAGAACGACCCCTTCGGTACCTTGGCCTCGGACAGCAGCTCGGACAGGCCCAGCGCGGTAAAACTGCGGCCGTGGATCAGCACCTCGCCGACGGCAAGGATGTGTTCGCGGGTATCGGGGTATAGGCTTTGACGTGACATGTTTTAAATCTATTAGACCAGTCGTCTTGTTGTCAAGCACTGTGTTGGGGCAGGGTGGTTTTCTGGGCAAATGAAGCCAAAAACAAGACACTAAGTTGAAAGCAAGAGCTGGTGGCTTTCTGTGGCCACGAGGCTTTATCCAGTCTTGGTGGTCAACAGTGATCACTGGGGAGCGTCTGAAATTTGGCCTAAGCCGGTCTTGAACCGCTGTTCGGGTTTAGTCGGTAATGTGTCAGATAGCTGTCGGTCAACTGCTTTCAAGGGGCCGTTAGTATCGTTCCGGCTTCCCTGCGCGCAAGCTGGCCACCAGATGATCCACCAGTGCGCGAACCTTGGCGGCTCCATTGGGACCGCTGCGGTGTACCACATGGATGGGCAAGGGTGGTGGCTCGTATTCGGTCAGCAGCACCTGCAGTCGTCCCGCGCTTTCCCATTCCCTGATCTGGTATGAAAGTAGCCGGGTAATGCCCGCACCCCGAGTCGCCGCGACGATGGCCGCGTCGTTACTGCTGACCTGCATACGGGGGTGGATGCGCACTGCCAGAGGCATTCCTTCGGCCTCGAACTTCCACTCAACGGTGGGGCTGACGGCAGAGGCCGAGATAATCTGGTGCGCCAGCAACTGCTCAGGGTGCGTCGGGGTGCCATGCCGTGCCAGATATTCGGGCGAGGCGCAAACCACGCGGCGCACCTCACCCACCCGCTGGGCCCGCAAATCTGAGTCGGGCAATTCGCCGATGCGTACGCCGACGTCGATCCCTTCTTCGAGCATATTGACCACCCGGTCGAGAAACAGCGCTGAAATCTGCAACTGCGGATGCTGTTGCATGAAGTCGACCAGCAGTGGAGTAACGTGAATCCGGCCAAACAGGGTTGGGGCCGTCACGGTCACATGGCCGCGCAGGCTGGCGTTGATCCCGGCGGCGGTGTCGTCGGCCTCGTCGGCCTCGGCGAGAATGCGCTGAGCGTCCTCCAGATAGCGCTGCCCGGCTTCGGTGGTGCGCACCAGGCGGGTAGTCCGGTGTAATAACTTGACCCCGAGACGTGCCTCCAGGGCGGCCACAGCGCGAGTCACTGCCGGTGCCGAGAGTCCCAGACGACGGGCGCCGCCGGCAAAGCTCTCGGCCTCGGCCACCGCGACAAAGGTGCTCATCAGATGAAAGCGGTCCATTTTATTATTCCATTTAACGGAATAATGAATTGTGTTTGATGAGGATTCTTCTTTCAAGTGGAGTTTGGCAAAGTGACGTCACCCGCTGCTGCACAGCTTGTCGTGACGGCGAGGCCCTTCTCATCAAGTCAGGAGAATTACCATGTCCCGTCTGCCTATTCCCGCTGTCGAACACGCTCTACCCGCCGCTCAACCGCTGCTCGCGGCAGTTCATCAACAACTGGGCGTGGTTCCCAATCTGATGAAGCTGGTCGGTAACAGCCCGGCAGCCCTCGAAGGCTACCTGGCGCTCAACGGCGCGCTAGCCAAAGGCTACCTCGATGTGCGCCTGCGCGAGCGGATCGCGCTGACCGTGGCCGAGTTGAACGGCTGCGACTACTGCTTGGCCGCCCATAGCTACTTGGCGACGAACCTGGCCAAGCTTGATGCCGCCGAGGTGGATGCCGCCCGCGACGGGCGCTCCGTAGATGCCAAGGCCGATGCGGTGCTGCGCTTTGCCCGCCGGGTAGTCGAGTCGCGCGGTCAGGTGAGTGATGCCGAACTGGCCGCCTTGCGTGCTTCCGGCTTCGGTCCCGGCGAAGTGGTCGAGATCGTGCTTAACGTGGCCCTCAATCTGCTGACCAACTACGTCAATAACGTGGCCGCCACCGAGGTCGATTTCCCCAAGGTAGAGCCGCGTAAAGCCGCCTGATGTCCGTCGCCCCGCCCGGCGCGGGGCATCTCAACGAGCAGGAGGTCCGCCATGCCCCGCGCCTTTGCCCGCATTGCCTTCACCCCCCGGGTTCTTGCCGCCCAGGAAACCAACGGCAGCCGCCAGGCCTATCGCCCTCTGCTTGAAGGGGCGGATCGGGACGGACCGGAGCCAGGGAGCCAACTGGGCCCTCGCGAGGCTGCCTTCATTGCCGAGCGAAACAGCTTCTACCAGGCCACGGTATCCGAGACCGGCTGGCCTTACGTCCAGCACCGGGGCGGGCCGACCGGTTTCTTGCGGGTGCTCGACGCCAGGACGCTGGCCTACGCCTCCTTCGCCGGTAACCGTCAATACATCAGCGAAGGTAACGTGGCCGGCGATGACCGGGTGGCACTGATCCTGACCGACTACGCCCAGGGGCGCCGCCTCAAACTGTGGGGCCGTGCCTCGCTGCTTGAGGTTGCCGCCGCAGCGCAACTGAGCGAGGCCTGCATCGATCCCGCGTACGATGCTCCGGTCGAGCGACTGGTCCTCATCCGCGTCGAGGCCTTTGACTGGAACTGCCCCAAACACCTGCCCCGGCTTTACGATAAAGCCCAAGTGCGCGCCATCGTCGAGGCCGACCGACAGCGGCGAAAAGACTAGGGAGCCCCCATGATTGTTCTACGAAAACACCTGAGCGCCGCCTTGGCGCGCATCGCCGTGCTCGAAGGCGAACTGGCCGAACGAGATGCCAGATTGGCGCAGACCGGGGCCCAGCACCACGCCAGCGAAACGCAGCGGCAGAGCGCCGAAGCGCGTTATGCGCAAACCCAGCAGTTACTCGAACAACTGCAAAGTGTTGGTACCGCCATGACCCACGCGCAGACCAGCATGGGCGGTCTGGCTCTGGGCATGCGTGCCGAGCGGGACCGTGCCCGCGAAACCTGCGTCGTCGCCGATCAATGCACCATGGAGATCTCTGCCATCGCCGAACAGCTCGGCTACCTGGCCCGGGACTCAGCCGTTGCCGCCGAACAGGTATCCAGCCTGGACGGGCGCGCCCGGCAGATCGGCGGCATTGTGCAACTGATCAAGGACATTGCCGACCAGACCAACCTGCTCGCCCTCAATGCCGCCATCGAGGCGGCCCGCGCAGGCGACGCCGGGCGCGGCTTCGCGGTAGTGGCCGACGAGGTATGCAGGTTGGCAGAGCGAACCACCGGAGCGACCGGCGAAATCGCCGACCTGGTCGCTGCCATGCGTAATGACAGCACTGCCAGCCGCAGCCAGATGGAAATTCTTGCCACGCAAGCGGGGGAATTCAGCCGCAACGGTAAGGCTGCCGCCGTCACCATGAGTCACGTGCTCGAACTGGCACGCATCGCAGAGCGCAGCACGACCGCCTCGTCCCTGCGGGGCTTTTGTGAGGTGGCCAAAATCGACCACCTGCTCTTCAAGTTCCGCGTCTATCGTGTCCTCTTCGGCATGTCGCAAGAAGGCGCACAAGACTTCGTTGACCACACCCAATGTCGCCTTGGCAAGTGGTACTACACCGGCGAGGGGCAGCTGCACTCCCATCTGACCGGCTACAAGGACATGGATGGGCCGCACCTGAGCCTGCACAAACACGTCCAGGATGCTCTGACTGCCCACAGCTGCGGAGACCCTGTCACTACTCTAGCCTCCGTGGTCGCCATGGAAGCCGCCGGTAGCCAGGTACTGGCCGCGCTTGAGACCATGGCGCAGGTGGCGGAGTCGGCTCAGCCAATCAGGAAATTTCATGGTGTCCAGCCTGCCCGGGGGTCTTTTGCTCCCCCTCCATCACTAACCAAGCTCACATGAGCAATGGTGTTTATGTTCGAGTGGACTGGCCACCACTGCACTCAAGCTCACCCGGCAGAACACACCAGTCACATGCGAAGTCCTGGTCTCACCCCTCGCATCCGTTGAGCGTTGTCCGTCATCCCGGCATGGACTAAGCCGTAAGGAGTATTGAGTGGCGTTATGTATCTGGCTATATTGCGATGAAAGACGACCATCAGGGAGATGTCATGAAGTCCGCTTTGAAAGTAATCGCAAGTGCCGCACTGCTCATGACCGGCAACCTTGCTGCCGCGGGCGATGTCACCGTTTCGGCGGCTGCCAGCCTGACCAATGCCTTCAAGGAGGTGGCGCAGTCATTCGAGGCAAAAAATCCCGGCACCAAGATCCTTCTGAATTTCGGCGCCTCGGGCGCGCTGCTGCAGCAGATGGCCAAGGGGGCACCGGTGGACGTCTTTGCGTCGGCGGATCAGGAGACCATGGACCTGGCCGTCAAGCAGGCGATGGTGGTTTCCAGTAGCCGGCGTGACTTTGTGCGCAACACCTTGGTGCTGACCGTGCCGTCCGACAGCAAGCTGGCGATCAAGAGCCTGAAGGATCTGACCCAGCCGGGCGTGGTCAAGGTCGCCATCGGCAACCCTGCCAGCGTGCCGGTTGGCCGCTATACGCAAGCGGCGCTGGAGGCGGCCAAATTGTGGCCGGCAGTCAGTGCCAAGGCCATCAATACCCAGAACGTGCGCCAGTCCCTGGACTACGTGGCTCGCGGCGAGGTTGAGGCTGGCTTCGTGTACGCCACCGATGCGGCCGTGATGCCGGACAAGGTCAAAGTGGCGTTTACCGTGCCGCTCAACGAAGTGATCAGTTACCCGATCGCGGCGAGTGCCGGCAGTAGCAATGCCAAGGAAGCCAAGAGCTTCATCGACTACGTCCTGTCTCCTGCCGGCCAAACCATTCTTGGCAAGTACGGCTTCTTGAAACCCTGACCTGAAAGAGTAGCCTGCAGATGGAATCGGTATGGGTCGCCTTGGCCTTGTCGTTGAAAGTGGCCGGGCTGGCCACGGCCATCACCACCGTTCTCGGGGTGGCGGCAGGGTTTGTGCTGGCCAGGGGCAGATTCCCGGGGCGTAATGTGCTGGACACGCTGCTGACCCTGCCCATGGTGCTGCCGCCCACCGTGCTGGGCTACTACCTGCTGGTCCTGCTGGGGCGTCGCAGCCCTTTTGGCGCATGGCTGTTCGATGTGTTCGGCGTTAACCTGATCTTCACTTGGCAGGGCGCGGTCATCGCGGCCTCCACGGTTGCCTTTCCCCTGGTGTTCAAGCCGGCGCGGGCGGCTTTCGAGTCCGTGGATGGTCAGCTGGAGCAAGCCGCCAGGGTACTGGGGATCAGCAATATTGCCGTCTTTTTCCGGGTGACCCTGCCACTGGCGTGGCGTGGCATCCTGGCCGGGGTACTGCTCGCCTTCGCCAGGGCGCTGGGCGAGTTCGGCGCCACGCTCATGGTGGCCGGCAGTATTCCCGGCAAGACGCAGACCCTGTCCGTCGCCGTCTACGAAGCGGTGCAGGCCGGGCAGGACGATCTGGCCAACATGCTGGTGTACATCATCTCCGCCGTATGCGTCGCGGTACTGTTGACGGCGGGCTATCTGGCGCCCGGGCGCATTGTGCGGCGTTGAGTGAGGCAGGGAATGCAGCTTGATATCGATATCTACAAGACCTTGCGTGCTGGCAAACGCAGTTTCACGCTGGACGTGCAGCTACAGTCCAGCAGCCAGCGCAACGTGATCTATGGGCCGTCCGGCGCCGGGAAGAGCCTGACCTTGAAGGCGATTGCCGGCCTGCTCACGCCGGAGCGCGGCCATATCCGGCTCAATGGCCACACGGTTTTCGACTCCCGAGCCGGGGTGGACCTGGCGCCGCAAGCGCGCCGGGTTGGCTATCTGTTCCAGGACTATGCGCTCTTTCCCCACCTCAACGTGCGTCAGAACATTGCATTCGGCCTGAGTCACCGCTGGTTCAATCCGCGGGCGCGGGAGCGGCACGAGCAGGTGGAGTACTGGATTCGCGCCTTCGGCCTGGAGGCGATGGCGCACCAGTTGCCGGATGATCTGTCCGGCGGACAGCGGCAACGTGTCGCCCTGGCCAGGGCCATCGTCGCCGAGCCGCAGGCGTTGCTGCTGGATGAGCCATTCGCGGCACTCGACCCCTCGCTGCGCAACACCATGCGTCGGGAACTGAGCGACTTGCAGCAGCTGCTGCAAATCCCGATGGTGCTGATTACCCATGATCCGCAGGACGTACAAACCTTTGGTGACCATGTCGTCGAGCTGCGTGACAGCGAGCCGGATAAGCAGATACGGGCGTCTTGTCACCACAAAGCCAATGAGGCCACTTCATGCAAGGACACTTCCATTCGCTAGGTGAGGGCACCGTGCCGGCGGATCGCGTCGCCCACCTCTTGCGGCGCAGCCTGGCGGCCGTGTTGCGCGGCGCACAGGACGGCAATCTGCCACTGTTCACCTGGACGCTGGGGCTGCCCCAGGCGCAGCTGCTTGACATGCTTGGCGAGATCTTCCCCGAGCTGGCGAGCGGTCTTGAACCGCTGACGGAGACGCAGTACGCCCATTTTCTGAAGAGCACTCCGGATGATTTTACGGATCTGGTCAACATGCTCTGCGTCCGGCGCTCCGCGTCCACCCATGGCCGGCTCGGGGAGTGGCTGGCGCGTGTCATCGCTGCGGCGAGCTTTGGCAGTCGCCACTTGTGGCAAGACATGGGGCTTGCTTGCCGGGAGGAGGTGGACGAGTTGCTGGCCAGCTGTTTCTTGCCCTTGTATCAAGCAAATGCGGCCAACCTGAAGTGGAAACGTTTCCTGTTTTCCGAGCTGGGTAAGTCGAAAGGTGTGGTTGCACTACGCCCTCCGGGCTGCCGGCACTGTGACCAATTCCTGATATGCTTTCCGAATTGACCACGCGCAGAGGCGAAGGTATGGACGCGACAGACAAGCCAATCCAGTTGCAGGGCTCGCTATGGCTGACCGTGGATGGTCAGAATTTCGGCGGTGCCGACCGGATTACCCTGCTCGCCAAGATTGCCGAGTGCGGCTCCATCACGCAAGCCGCCAAGGCGGCACGGATGAGCTACAAGACCGCCTGGGACGCCATCGACACGATGAACAACCTGGCTGGCG
Source organism: Vogesella margarita (assembly GCF_028548475.1). Taxonomy (GTDB): domain Bacteria; phylum Pseudomonadota; class Gammaproteobacteria; order Burkholderiales; family Chromobacteriaceae; genus Vogesella; species Vogesella margarita. The sequence continues at coordinate 18,497 of NZ_JAQQLE010000016.1, read as the reverse complement.
AGCCACTGGTGGAAAGGCTAACGGGCGGCAAGGGCGGAGGCGGGACCCGGCTGACACAGCGCGGGGTGCAGCTGGTCGCGAACTTCCAGTCTATCCAGCGCGAGCATCAGAATTTTGTCAGTCAGTTGGCGCAGCAGGCAGAAGCCCTGGCCGACGACTACTTGTTGATCAGGAGAATGGCAATGAAAACCAGTGCACGCAATCAATTCCTCGGCAAGGTCACGGCGGTCAAGGTGGGGGCGGTGAATGACGAGATCGAGCTTCAAACCGCCAGCGGTCAGAGCATCGTTGCCATCGTGACACATGAAAGCACCGAGAGCCTGGGGCTGAAACCGGGCGCGGAGGCTTTTGCGCTGATCAAGTCCTCCTCCATTATCGTGGTGACCGACGAGGAAGGCGCACGCTTCTCCGCCCGCAACAAGTTGAGCGGTGTGATTACCCGGGTGCAACCCGGTGCCGTTAACACGGAGGTTGTGATTGATCTGGCAGGCGGTGGCAGTGTCGCGGCCATCGTGACCAATGACAGCTGCAATAGCCTGGAGTTGGCTGCAGGTAAAACCGCCTCGGCCATTTTCAAGGCATCCAGCGTGGTGATTGCCGTACCGGCGTAAGCTATTTCAGCACAGCAGAGCCTGGCTGACACCAATACTCATGGTTTCGGCATCGGGTTCCGCTTTCATGCTTGATGGCTGTCTCCGTCCATGGTGACAGCCATCATTTCAGCGCAAATCCAGAGAGATCGATCCACGATTGCCCGGAGTCTCGATCCCCTCATTGCCAGAATGGCCGGCGCCTGTTCGGTCCACCTGAACAAGGCGAGCCGCGCTATCACGGCTTCTTTTCCGATAACGGCCATGCCGTAATCCGCACTCTGCACCAAGGCAGGGGTAGATTCACCCCCTCCGCTGCGACGCCTTTCTTGCTGGGCGCCTGACTGTCGTGCCGTGAGCAGGGTGTGGAGAGCCTGCCGAGCCTCCAACTTGCCGGTGGCCGCGATCGTACCCCACCGCTCGGCCGGCGCCCGGCATTCAACAACCCGGTGGGGTGGTTGCGCTAGCAGGCGATGCCGCAAAAGACCCGGCCGTTGTCGATGGCGAAGTGGCCTTCCAGCGGTGGCAGCTTTGCCTGCAATGCCGCGCGGCCAAGCGGCAGCACGCGAAACCGGGTGCTGCCTGCTGGCATCGGGGCAAGTTCCACGTCAAGAAAGTCGAGATCGCAGCCCAGCTGCGGGAAGACGGCCTTGTAATAGGCCTCCTTGGCTGAAAAGCGGAGCGTGGTCTCTGCCGCCGCGTCGCGCGATGCCGCCAGCTGTGTGCGCTCGGCGGCGGTCAGGCACACCTCGCAGACGGCCGCACAGCCGGGCTCGTCCAGCACCGGCTCCACGTCGATACCCAGCCAGCGGTAGTCGTGGCGGTGTGCCACCAGCGCCAGGGCGCCGTGGGCGTCGTGCGTGATCGAGCCGAGCATGCCTGCCGGCCAGCGTGGCGCGCCCCCGCTGTCCTGTCCGACCGCATGGCGGTTGCCACCCAGCGCCTCAAGTGCCGCCTCGGCGCACAGGCGTCCGGCCAGGTGAGCCAGCTGGCGGCTGCGCACGGCCTGCGCACAGTTCGGCACGACGCCCGCCAGCGGCAGCTCGTGCACGAGCGCCGCCAGCCGTGGCAGCGACAGCTGGCGCAGCATGGTGCCCGGCCATGCCGGCAGGCGGGCGGCTTCCGGCGCGGCGAACAGCTGCGCCAAGCTGCCCGGGCGCAGTTGTTCCAGGCGCTGGCTGACGAGGCTAGCGCCCATCCGCCGCGCGGCATGATGCAAGGTTGGCCGCAGCGCTCACGCGGGGCAGGCCGCCCCGGCTGCGATGCGGCTGGCAATATGGGCCGCGTCTTCGGCCACACCGGCCAAGAGCCCGGATTTCTGCTTGTGCAGCCACGGCAGGCCAACGAAGAACAGGCCCGGCTGCGCCGTCTCGCCACGCTGCTGGATCGGGTAACCGTCCTCGTCGAAGACCGGGAATTTCACCATGCTGAAATCGAAGCGGTAACCGATGGTCCAGATGATGGTGCGGATGCCGCTGGCTGCCAGATCCAGCTCGCGCACGATTTCCCGGGCATAGCCGTCCTGAGATTGCGGCAGCGTCTCGGCCGGCGCCTCGATGCCGTTCTGGGCGATGAAGGCATCGATGCCCTGCAGCATGTCGGCCTCGAATTTGTCGGCCTTGGCCAGGTTGTCGTGCAGGTCGCCGGCCAGCTGCAGCTTGCCGTCCTGCACGTCCTGCAGGCGGCCCAGCAGCTGGATGCCGTCGCGGGCGAACTGGTGCAGGTTCAGGCTGCCGCCGTCGCTCTTGCCGGCCATGTGCGGGTTGGCGGCAAACTTGGCCTTGGGGCTGGGCAGCTGGTCGACGGTGCGGTCGGAAAAGCCCATCTGCGCCGCCCAGGCGAAGATGTCGCGGCCGCGATAGGTGCGCGGAATGCGTCCCGCGCCGCTGGTGCACAGGTAGACCGGATGACCGCTCTGGTGCAGCTCCTGGGCGATCTGGCAGCCGGATTGCGAGCTGCCGACCACCAGCACGCCACCTGGAGGCAGCTGCGACGGGTTGCGGTAGTTGTCCGAGTTCAGTTGCAGGATGTCGGCCGGCGTGCGCGCGGCAAAGGCCGGCAGGCGCGGCGTCTGGAACAGGCCAGTGGCCATCACCACATGGCGCGCCTGGTAGGTGGTGTCCGCGGTGCGCACCAGGAAGCCGCCGTCCGCGCCGGCCTCGACGGCGGTGACCCGCGTGTTGGTGCGCAGCGGCAGGCCGAATTTTTCGGCGTAGCCGGCGAAAATGGCGACCACTTCGTCGCGCTTGAGAAAGCCGGCCGGCTGCTCGCCGCTGTATTCGGCGCCGGGCAGGCGGAAGGCCCAGTTCGGGGTCACCAGGGTGAACGAATCCCAGCGCCCGTCGCGCCAGGCACTGCCGGCCTGGTCGGATTTTTCCAGAATCAGGTGTTCGCGGCCCTGCTGTTTCAGGTAGTAACTGGTGGCGAGGCCGCCTTGGCCTGCGCCGATGATGATGGTGTCGATGCTTTGAATCATGGTGAGTTGCTCGCTAATAGGGATGAGGGCGTGTCTGCCGGATGGCGGGGCTTACTTCTGGGCGACCGGTTTTCTGCCGGCCAGCGCGCACATCGGGCAGAAGCCGATGAAGCCGAAGAACAGGAAGGCACCGGCGCTGGCGATGAGCAGCGCGCTCAGCCAGCCGCTCAGCGACAGCGACAGGGTGATGGCAATCGCGATACTGCCTGCCAGCACGCGCAGGACCCGCTCCCGAAGCGGCAGGTTTTTCTGATAGAACATGTGGTTAACCGTTGGTAATGGATGATGTGGGGGGCGGACGAAGGTTGGCCGCAACGCTTAGCCGGCGGCAGCCGGCGTCGTGTCCTGCCAGCCGCCGCCCAGTGCGTAGATCAGCTGGGTCGAGGCCAGCAGCCCCTTCAGGTGATTGCTGCGCACATTGAGCTCGGCGTTCGACAGCTCGCGCTCGGCCTCGGCCACTTCCAGATAGTTCACCGCGCCCTTGTCGTAGCGCGCCTTCGCCAGCAGCGCCACGCGTCGGGCGGAGAGCAGCGCCGCCTGCAGCAGCGCATCCTGGTTGCGGGATGCTTCCACCTCGCTCAGCGCGTCGTCCACCTCGCGCAGTGCGATCAGCAGCTGCACCTTGTGCACGTTGACCGCCTCCTGGTAGCGCGCGTCGGCCACTGTCTGGCTGGCGCGGATGCGGCCGCCATCGAGGATGGGCAGCGAAATGGCCACCGGCCCCAGCGAGAACTGGCGCGAGTCGCCATTGGTCAGGTTGCGCAGGTCCAGCGAGGCGAAGCCGAAGTTGCCGGTCAGGCTGATGGACGGATAGAACGCGCTGTCGGCGATTTCCTTCTGCGCCAGCAGGGCGCGGATGTTCTGTGCCGACTGGGCTAGGTCCGGGCGCCGCTGCAGGATGGCGGCCGGCAGGCCGGGGCTGATGGCGGGGATCTCCGGCAAGCGGTAGGCGGCCTGCTGCGGCACGCTGAACTGCGCCACCGGCTTGACGGCCAGGGTCGCGAGTTCATGCTCGGCATGGCTCATGCGTTCCTTCGCGCCTTCGATGTCGACATCGGCGTTGCGCAGCGCGAGGCGCGCGCGCGCCAGGTCCAGCTCGCTGATCAGCCCAGCCGCGTGGCGGCCGGCGAGCACGCTTTCGGCCTCGGCCCGCTGCTGGCGAATGCGTCTAAACAGCGCCAGCTCCGCTTCGGCCAGCCGGTACTGCCAATAGGTGATCGCCACCTCCCAGCTGAGCGTTTGTTCCACCATGCGCGCGTAGGCGCGTTCGGCCTCGATGCCGGCATCGGCGGCGGCCACCGCGTAGCCGACGCGGTTCCAGACATCGAGCTGCCAGGCCGCGTCGAAGCCCAGGGTGTACTTGTCGCCGCTGATGGTGCGGTAGCCGAGGATCTCGCCCAGCGCGGTATTGGTGGAGGTGCGCGCGTTGCTGAAGCCGGCGGCGGCGCCCAGTTGCGGCAGGCGGTTGGCATTGGCCTGCTGTTTCTGCGCCTCGGCGGCGATCATGCGCAGGTGGGCCACCCGGGTGTAGGGGTTGTCGCGCAGCGTGGCGTCCACCAGCCGGTTCAGGGTGTCGTCATGGTACAGCTGCCACCACTGGCGCGGGACATCGTTCTGCGATTGCGCCGTCGCGTGCTTGTAGCTGGCGGGCAGCACCTCGTCATGCTGTGGCGCGGGGAGCGAGACATGGGCACAGCCGGCCAGCAAGGCGGCCAGCGCGGTACAGCTCAGGGTTTTTTTCAACATGGTCATTCTCTAGTGATTCGTTGTGCCGGGGCCTATTTGCCGCCGGCCACGACCCGGTCGGCCAGCCACATCACGGCAATCGCACCCAACAGCACGCAGCCCAGAATGAAGAAGCTGTCGTTGTAGGCCATGACGTAGGCTTCGCGCCGTACCAGGTGGTCGAGGGCGGTCAGCGCCTGCTGCTGGGCGGCCACCGGGTCGCCGCTGTGGGCGAGGAACTGGTTGCCAAGCTGCGCCAGCCGTGCCTGCATCGCGTCGGAAAACAGCGTCACCGACTCGCCGATGCGGGCCGAGTGGAAGTGTTCGCGCCAGGGCTTTGTTGCATTAATCGGGACTTGCTCACACCCGGTAGAATGGCCGCATGAGCAAGCCCCTCCCTCCCAAGTACCAAACCATCAACTGGCAGTCCTACAACCAGTCTCTCAAGCAACGAGGGCAACTCCTCCTCTGGCTCGACAAAGACATGCACTGGCAGGCACCTGCTACTGGCAAACGGGGACGGCAGCCAACTTTCTCCGACGCCGCCATTCAGTTCTGCCTCACCATCAAATGCCTCTTTGGCCTGGCGCTACGGCAAGCCACAGGCATGGTCGAAAGCATGTTGCGCCTGGCTGGACTTGCCTGGGCCGTTCCCGACTTCAGTACGCTTTCCCGCCGGCAGAAAGACCTGCAGGTGCGCATCCCGGTACAGAAGAAGCAGGGTTGTCTGCATCTCTTGGTGGATAGCACCGGCATCAAGATGATGGGTGAAGGCGAGTGGAAGGTGAAAAAGCATGGCGCTGACTACCGCCGCCAATGGCGCAAGCTGCACCTGGGAATTGATGCGCAAACGCTGGAAATCCGGGCAATGGAAGTGACCGACAATCGCACCGGCGATGCCACGATGCTGCCAGAGCTGCTATCGCAAATTCCGGCGGCAGAGGGACTGGTGACGGTAACCACGGATGGGGCGTACGACACTCGCCTATGTCACGCAGCGATTGCGGAGCGCGGGGCGGCTGCCATCATTCCTCCGCGTCGAAACGGCCAATTCTGGAAAGGAAATTCACTGGGCAATCAGGCTCGCAATGAGTCGCTACGCTCAGTGAAGTATCTGGGGCGGACGCTCTGGAAAAAGTGGAGTGGCTACCATCGCCGCAGTCTGGTCGAAACGAAGATGCACTGTTTCAAATTGCTGGCAGACCGGGTTAAGTCACGGGACTTTGACCGGCAGGTGGCGGAGCTTCAAATCTGTGCAGCGATTCTGAATCGCTTCACAGCACTGGGCACGCCGCAAACGGTACGCATGGGATAAGTCCGTCTGGGGATTGGGGTAGCTCGGCCATTCGTTGATTTACGCAACAAAGCCTCCTACGCCGGGCCGCTGGTGATCTTTTTTCACGCCGCTGAAGTCGGGCACTTCAGCCACGCGATGGTGGCGTCGTGGGTGTGGGCGATTTCGATCGGCGCCGCGCTGTCCGGCATCTTCCTGAGCTGGCGCAGCCGGGTGCCGGTGATCACGGCCTGGTCGGCCCCCGGCACCGCGCTGCTGGTGACGCTGTTTCCGGCGCTGCCGCTGCCGCAGGTGGTGGGCGCCTACATCACCGCGGCGCTGATCCTCTTTTTGATCGGCTGTTCCGGCTACTTCGACCGCATCATGGAGCGGATTCCCCGCGGCATCGCGGCGGGGATGATGGCCGGTATCCTGTTCCAGTTCGGGGCGAAGGCGTTCAGCTCGGCGACAGCGGCGCCGCTCCTCGGGGGCAGCATGGTGCTGGCCTACTTGCTGTTCCGCCGCCTGTTGCCGCGCTACTGCGTCGTGCTGGTGTTGCTGGTCGGCGTGCTGCTGTCGCTGACGACCGGCACGCTGCATGACGGCGGCGCGAGCTTCAGTCTGACGCGGCCGCAGTTCATTGCGCCGCAGTGGAGCATCGCGGCGACGCTGAGCCTGGCCATCCCGCTGGTCATCGTCAGCCTTACCGGGCAGTTCCTGCCGGGCATGGCCATTCTGCGCGGTGCCGGCTATGCCATTCCGGCACGACCTATCCTGCTGGTCACCAGCGTGGCCTCGCTGCTGGTCGCCTGTTTTGGCGGGGTGACCATCGTGGTGGCGGCGATCACGGCGGCGCTGTGCACCGGCAAGGACGCGCACGAGGATCCGGACAAGCGCTATGTGGCGGGGATCGCCAATGGCGTGTTCTATCTGCTGGGTGGCTTGTTTTCGGGGGCGATCGTGCTGCTGTTCGCGGCACTGTCCAAGGCGCTGGTCGCCATACTGGCCGGGCTGGCGCTGATCGGGGCGATTACGACCAATCTGCTGGCGGTGCTGCAGGACGAGGAGCAGCGCGAAGCCGCCATGATCACCTTCCTCGCGACCGCCTCCGGCATGAGCTACGCCGGACTCGGCGCCGCGTTCTGGGGCGTGCTGATCGGCAGCATCGCCAGCTGGGTGCTGCGCAAGCCCAAGGCCTAGTCTTCGCCGCCAGCGGCGCTGGTTTGGCGTGCGGACGCGGTCAGCTCCGCGGCTTGCAGGTGCTGCAGGATCACCTGCCCGCCGCACAGGATGTCGTCGCTGATGGCGCGGGCGGCGGCCGGGCCGTCGTGGGCGCGGATGGCGGCCAGCACCGGGTAGTGGAAATCGAGCATGTCGTCGCCGCCGGCGCCATAAACATCGGCGATCAGTGGTCCCATCTGCAGCCAGATGCGGTACAGGATGCCCTGCAGGAAGGGCATGCCGGCGATGTCGACCAGCGCGAAGTGGAAGCGCTGGTTCAGGTCGCAGCCGCGGGCGGTATCACCGTCGGCAATCGCCTGTTCGTTCTGCCGCACCAGCTCTTCCAGCAGCGCGATCTGTTCGGCGCTTGCATTCTGCGCCGCCATTTCTGCGGCCAACCCTTCCAGCTTGATGCGGATGGCGCGGATCTCCAGATAGCGCGCCACCGTCATGTGCGGCACGCGGATGTCGCGCGCCGACTTCATCGCCAGCGCCTGTTCCTGCACCAGCCGCAGGATGGCATCGCGTACCGGAGTGACGCTGGTGCCCAGCCGCGCCGCCAGCTCGCGGATTTTCAGCCGCTCGCCGGGCTTCAGCTTGCCCTGGATCAGGGCATTGCACAGCAGGTGGTAGACGGTGCTGCCCAAGTTGTCGTGTTCCAGCGTGTCCAGCGCGTCGGTCATGGTGGGGCGTGCCGCAAGATTGAGTGGCCAGATTCTAGCATCGGCGCCTGCATATATGATGCATCAAATAAGCAAAAATGATCGCTTGCGTACACAAGCAAGGTTGGCCGCATGGCTGGCCGGCCAGCTGCGGTCGCGCCGAGGATGGGGAAAGGCAAATGCGCCGGAATGGACGGAGACATGCTTGCAATCAAAAAATACAACAAATATGATGCATCATAATTTGTGTGCCGTGCTGCCACGATAAATTGACCAGCGCCGCGCGACCGGGATAAGCCCGCGATGTGCCGGGGCCAGCGCCCAATCAACCAGGAGTCTGCCATGCCGGATAAAAAGCGTTACATGCTGTTGACGGGGGCCAGCCGCGGCATCGGGCACGCCACCGTCAAGCTGTTCCAGGAACACAACTGGCACATCTTCACCGTGTCGCGGCAGCCGTTTTCCGAGGACTGCCGCTGGCCGTCGGCGCGCGCCAGCCATGTGCAGGCCGATCTGGCCGACCTGTCCTGCCTCGATGCGCTGGTGGCCGAGGTGCGCAGCCGGCTGCCGGATGGCGAGCTGCACGCGCTGGTGAACAACGCCGGCATCTCGCCCAAGGGGCCGAATGGCGCGCGGCTGGGCATTCTGGACAGCGATATGGATACCTGGGGCCGGGTGCTGAACGTCAATCTGGTGTCCACCGCGCTGCTGGCGCGGGGGCTGTTTCCGGAGCTGAAAAAAGGGCAGGGCAGCATCGTCAACGTCACCTCCATCGCCGGTTCGCGCGTGCACCCGTTTGCCGGCGTCGCCTACGCCGCGTCCAAGGCCGGGCTGGCGGCGCTGACCCGCGAGCTGGCGCACGAATTCGCGCCGCACGGCATCCGCGCCAATGCCATCGCCCCCGGCGAGATCGACACCGCCATCCTGTCGCCGGACACCGCCAAAATCGTCGAACATGACGTGCCGATGCAGCGGCTGGGCACGCCGCACGAGGTGGCGGAGGCGATCTACTTTCTGTGCTCCAACCGTTCTTCCTATATCAACGGCTCGGAAATCCACATCAACGGAGGTCAGCATGTCTGACAGTATCGACCAGCTGTTTTCCACCATGGGCAGCGCCACCTCGGAGGATGCCGCCAGCGCGCTGCTGTGGCAGCACTACGGCCTGCGCGGCAGCGCCAGCGTGCTGAACAGCGAGCGCGACCAGAACTTCCACATCCGCGGCGACGACGGCCGGCAGTACGTGCTGAAGCTGACGCACCCGGCCGAGGCGCGCGGCGTCACCGATTTCCAGACCCGCGCGCTGCTGCATGCCGCCAGCCGCGACCCGGCGCTGCCGATCCCGCGCGTGATCCCGCGGCTGGATGGCGAGCCGTATGCGGCGATTACGCTGGCAGATGGCACGCAGCGGGTGCTGCGCCTGCTCAGCTATCTGGACGGCCAACCCTTGCACCAGATCACGCGCAGCGCCGCCCAGCGCCGCCATCTGGGACAGACGCTGGCGCGGCTGGACCTGGCGCTCAGCGACTTCCACCACCCGTCCGCCGACCACGCGCTGCTGTGGGACATCCAGCACAGCGAGCGGCTGCAGCCGCTGCTGGCCGAGCTGCCGCCGGGGCCGCAAACCGACACACTGGCGGCGTTCGTCGCGCATTTCCAGCGCGAGATCCAGCCGGCGCTGGCCGGCCTGCGCCGGCAGGTGATCCACAACGATCTCAACCCCTACAACGTGCTGGTGGATGCGCAGGACCAGATCACCACCTGCGGGCTGATCGACTTCGGAGACATGGTGCAGGCGCCGCTGATATGCGAGCTGGCGGTGGCCTGTTCCTACCAGCTGTCCGGCAATGCCAATCCGCTGGATAGCGCCGCCGAGCTGATCGCCGGCTACCATCAGACCAATCCGCTGCGGCGCGAAGAAATACTGCTGCTGTACGAGCTGATCCTCACCCGCTTGTGCATGACGGTGACCATCACCGGCTGGCGCGCCGCGCGCTATCCGGAAAACCAGACCTACATCCTGCGCAACAACGGCCTGAGCTGGGACGGGCTGCAACGGCTGCAAGCCGTCGGCCGCGAGCAGGCGCAGGCATTTTTGCTGCAGGTGTGCGGCATGAAAGGACAAGCATGAGCAAGGACCAACGCATGGCCAATGCCTTCGATCCGGGCACCGTCGCCGCGCTGCCGGCGCGCGAGCAGGCGCTGATCCAGCGCCGGCAGCAGGTGCTGGGCCAGGCCTACCGGCTGTTCTACGAGCAGCCGCTGCACGTAGTGCGCGGCGAGGGCGTATGGCTGTACGACCCGGACGGCAACGCCTATCTCGACGTCTACAACAACGTTGCCTCGGTCGGGCACAGCCACCCGCGGGTGGTGGACGCCATCGCCCGCCAGGCGGCGACGCTGAACACCCACACCCGCTATCTCAACGACAGCATCCTCGATTACGCCGAACGGCTGCTGGCGACGCTGCCGGCGGCGGTGAGCCAGGCGATGTTCACCTGCACCGGCAGCGAGGCCAACGATCTGGCGCTGCGGCTGGCGACCAACTACAGCGGCGGGCAAGGTGTGATCGTCAGCAGCCATGCCTATCACGGCGTCACCAGCAGCGTGGCGGCGTGCTCGCCGGCCTTCGGTCACAACGTGCCGCTGGGCGTGCATGTGCGCACCGTGCCGGCGCCCGATGCCTATCGTCACCCGGACGAGGATGTGGGCGCACGCTTTACCCGCCACGTGGAGCAGGCCATTGCCGACCTGCAGCGGCACGGCATCCGGCCGGCGGCGTTGCTGGTGGATACGCTGTTTACCAGCGATGGCGTGTTTGCCGAGCCGGCGGGTTTTCTCGCCGGTGCGGTGGAAGCGATCCGTGCCGCCGGCGGGCTGTTTATCGCCGACGAAGTGCAGGCCGGTTTTGCCCGTAGCGGCAGCCAGTTCTGGGGTTTTCAGCGCCACGGCGTCACCCCGGACATCGTTACCATGGGCAAGCCGATGGGCAACGGCCACCCGCTGGCCGGATTGGCGGCACGGCCGGAGATCATCGACGCCTTCGGCCGCCAGGTGCGCTATTTCAATACCTTCGGCGGCAACCCGGTGTCGTGTGCCGCCGGCATGGCGGTGCTGGACATCATCCGCGACGAAGGCCTGCAGCAGAATGCGCACGACACCGGCGCCTATCTCAAGGCCGGCTTCGAAAGGTTGGCCGCAAGGCATGAGTTGATCGGCGATGTGCGCGGCGCCGGTTTCTTCCTGGGGGTGGAGCTGGTGAGCGACCGGCAGCGCAAGACGGCGGCCACGGCGGAGACCGGCCGCATCGTCAACGCGCTGCGCCAGCGCCGCATCCTGCTCAGCGCCACCGGCTCGGCCGGCAACATCCTCAAGGTGCGGCCGCAGCTGCCGTTCTCGCGCGCCAACGCCGACTTGCTGCTGGGCACGCTGGACGAGGTGCTGGCCGGGCTGTAGCGCGGGGTCTCAGCCGCCGAGCAGGGCCAGCACTTCCTCGTCCTCCACCTGCGGGAAGTGGCGGTAGAACTGGCCGACGGCCTGGAAGTAGTATGGCGCGTGCAGGCAGACCACATCGTCGGCCTGCGGGCGGACCAGTTCCAGCGCGTCGGGGGAGGCCACTGGCACGGCGCAGACCAGCCGGGCCGGTTTGTGGTGGCGCAGCGCATGCAGCGCCGCCAGCATGGTGGCGCCGGTCGCCAGGCCGTCGTCGACCACGATCACCACCCGGCCGGCGGGATCCAGCGGCGCTCGGATCGGGGTGTAGCTCTGCCGCCGCGCACGGATGGCCGCCAGCTGGGTCTGGGTTTCTTGCTCGATATAGTCCTGGTCCGCACCCATTGCCGCCGCGTACGGTGCCACATAGCGCCAGCCACTTTCGTCGACGGCGCCGATGGCGGTTTCCGCGTGCCGCGGCGAGCGCAGCTTGCGCACCAGCACGACATCAAGCTCTCCGTCCAGCTCGTCGGCAAGCAGCCGGGCCATCGGTACCGCGCCGCGCGGGATGGCCAGCAGCAGCGGGTGCTGGCCCCGGTAGGCGTGCAGCCGCGCGGCCAGCTGGCGCGCGGCGTCAATGCGGTCTTCAAACATGATCCTGCTCGTCCGCTCTTGTGGCGCGTGCCGGCTGCAGCAGCTCAATGCGGAAGTCGCTCTCGAACGGCGGCACATGGCACTCGATGATGTCCGTGGGCGCGATCTCCAGCCGGGTGCCGACCACGTCGGCAGCCAGCGGCAGGCAGCGGCCGGCCCGCTCCGCCAGCACGGCGACGCGGATGGCGGCCGGCTGTTTCTGCACCAGATAGTTCAGCACCTTCAGGATGGAGTGGCCGGTGTAGAGCACGTCGTCCACCAGCAGCAGGGTGTAGCCGGAGAGATCCAGCGTCGCGTGCTGCGCCTGTTCGGTGAGCTGCGTTTCCGGGTGCAGCAGGGTGAGGTCGTCGGCGTAGCGCTTGACCAGCAGATCCAGCCGTAATGGCGGCGCCATGCCGTGCGTCGCGATCAATCGCTCGGTGAGCCGGTCGGCCAGTGGCGCGCCGCGGCGGCGGATGCCGATCACCGCCACGCGTTGCCGGCCGCGTAGCAAGCTGGCGCAGCGCTCGGCCATGTTGTCGAGCAGCACGGCCAGCTGCGCCTCGTCGAACAGGCAGGTTCGTAAACCGGGAATCATGACGGAGTCACCTCGCGGTAAGTTGTCACCCGCGGCCGCATCGAAAAGGTTGGCCGCAAGCGCGGCAGCGTCCTGGTCGATGCGGGGTCGATGCGGGCTGCCCTGTGTATAGCAAGCACCTCCGGCGCGGGCAAGGCGACAGCGGTCCGCCCGCTGCTGGCGCGCATTGCGGTCCGCATGACGCCCCCTTATAAAGAACCTAGCGGCCAGATTGCCCTTCACGGGCCGCCAGCAGCCAGGAGACGTGTCATGCCGCAGCCGCCGGACCATGCCCTGATACACAAGCCCGCGTCGCTGCGGCCAGATCCCAATCTGGCCGATTACGCACAGACCGCCGCGCAGTTCCGCTGGGAAGATGCGGCCAAGCTGCTGGACGGGCTGCCGGGCGGTGCCGGGCTGAATATCGCCTACGAGGCAGTGGATCGCCACCTGGCACATGGCCGTGGCGACAAGGTCGCCTTGCGCTGGCTGGGGCGCAATGGCGAGCGCAGCGAGCTGAGCTACGCCAAGCTGGCGCAGGCCAGCAACCGCTTTGCCAATGTGTTGCACAGCCTGGGGGTGCAGCCGGGCGAGGGTGTGTTTTTGCTGCTGGGCCGCCTGCCACAGCTGTACGTGGCACTGCTGGGGGCGCTCAAGGCACGCTGCGTGGTGACGCCGCTGTTTTCGGCATTCGGGCCGGAGCCGATTGCCACCCGTGCCGAGATGGGCGATGCGCGCGTGCTGGTTACCACGCCGGAGTTGTACCAGCGCAAGGTGCAGGGGCTGCGCCAGCGGCTGCCCGGCCTGCAGCATGTGATCGTGGTGGGGGAGGCGCCGGCTGGCGATGCCAGCGTGCACAGCTGGGCGGCGCTGCTGGATGCGGCCAACCCGGAATACACCATCGCCCCAACCGACCCGGAAACCGTCAGCCTGCTGCATTTCACCAGCGGTACCACCGGCAGACCCAAGGGCGCCATGCATGTGCACGCGGCGGTGCTGGCGCACGCGGTGACCGGCCGCTACGCGCTGGATCTGCACGATGACGACGTGTACTGGTGCACCGCCGACCCCGGCTGGGTAACCGGCACCAGCTACGGCATCATTGCGCCGCTGGTGTGCGGTGTGACCAATGTGGTGGTGGAGGCGGAGTTCGACGCGCAGAGCTGGTATGGCGTACTGGCCAGCGAGCATGTCACGGTGTGGTACACCGCCCCCACCGCCATCCGCATGATGATGAAACTGGGTGCCGAGGCGCTGCAGGGCTACGACCTGTCGGCGCTGCGCTTCATGGCCAGCGTGGGCGAACCGCTGAACCCGGAGGCGGTGCTGTGGGGGCAGCAGGCGTTTGGCCTGCCGTTCCACGACAACTGGTGGCAGACCGAGACCGGCGGCATCATGATCGCCAACTACGCCGCCATGGACATCAAGCCCGGCTCCATGGGCAAGCCGCTGCCCGGCATTACCGCCGCCATCGTGCAGCGCGACAGCAGCGGCCTGCGGCTGATCGACACGCCGGATACCGATGGCGAGCTGGCGCTGAAAGTGCCGTGGCCGTCGATGATGCGCGGCTACCTGCACGAGGATGAGCGCTACCGCAAATGCTTTGTCGACGGCTGGTATCTCACCGGCGACCTGGCGCGGCGCGATGCCGATGGCTACTACTGGTTTGTTGGCCGTGCCGATGACGTGATCAAGTCCTCCGGCCACCTGATCGGCCCGTTCGAAGTGGAAAGCGCGCTGCTGGAGCACCCGGCGGTGGCCGAGGCCGGGGTGATCGGCATTCCCGACCCGATGGCGGGCGAGGTGGTGAAGGCCTTCGTGGCACTGAAGCCCGGCTTTGTTGCCGACGAGACCCTGCGCAGCGAGTTGCTGGGCCATGCCCGCAAGCGGTTGGGTGCGGCGGTGGCTCCCAAGCAGATCGAATTCCGCAACAACCTGCCCAAGACCCGCAGCGGCAAGATCATGCGCCGCCTGCTGAAGGCGCGCGAGCTGGGGTTGCCGGAGGGGGATCTGTCCACCCTGGAAAGCGACGAGAAATGAGGGCCGGCCGATGAGCGACAAACTGCACCTGGATCGCGCCAGCCTGCACCAGCTGTACCGGCAGATGCTGCGCATCCGCAACTTCGAGGCCCGCTGCGTCGAGCTGTACCAGGCGCAGCAGATCCGTGGCTTCCTGCACCTGTACGACGGCCAGGAGGCGGTGGCGGTGGGCGTTACCTCGGCACTGCGGGATGGAGATGCGGTACTGGCGACCTATCGCGAGCATGGCCATGCGCTGGCCAAGGGCGTGCCGATGGACACGCTGATGGCCGAGATGCTGGGCAAGCAGCAGGGCTGTTGCCGTGGCCGTGGCGGTTCCATGCACATCTTCGACCAGCCGCGGCGCTTCTATGGTGGCAACGCCATTGTCGGCGGCGGCTTGCCGCTGGCGGTCGGCATTGCCATGGCGGACCAGCAGCTGCGCCCGGGGGCGGTGACGGTGTGCTTCTTTGGCGAGGGCGCAGTGGCCGAGGGCGCGTTTCACGAAAGCCTGAACCTGGCCGCGCTGTGGCGGCTGCCGCTCTTGTTCGTGTGCGAGAACAACCTGTATGCCATGGGGGTGCCACTGGCCGAATCCGATGCCCAGCCCGAGGTGTACCGCAAGGCCGAAGCCTACCGAGTGACCGCCGCACAGGTGGATGGCATGGACCCGGTGCAGGTGGCCGCTGCCGCCAGTCTGGCGATAGCGGAACTGCGCGCCGGGCACGGCCCCTGGCTGCTGGAATGCCGCACCTATCGCTACCGCGCGCACTCCATGTTCGATACCCAGGCTTACCGCAGCAAGGACGAGGTAGAGCAGTGGCGCCAGCAGGACCCGATCGCCCGGCTGCAGCAGTGGCTGCTGGCCAACCAGCAGATCAGTCCGGAAGAGGTTGGCCGCATCGATGCCGACATCCGCGCCGAAATCGATGCGGCGGTGGCGTTTGCCGAGGCTGGTACACCAGAGCCGCTGGCCGAACTGACACGCTTTGTGCTGATGGACAGCGTGGTACAGGAGCAGGCGCCATGAGCCGTATCACCTATCGCGAAGCGTGCCGTCAGGCCATCCGCGCCGCCTTGCTGGCCGACCCGCGCTGCTTTGTCATGGGCGAGGATGTTGGTCGCTACGGTGGCTGCTATGCGGTGACCAAGGGCCTGCTGGAAGAGTTCGGCCCGCAGCGCATCCGGGACACCCCGCTGGCCGAGAACGGCATTGCCGGCGCCGGCGTGGGCGCGGCACTGGCCGGGCTGCGACCGATTGTCGAGATCATGACCTGTAACTTCAGCCTGCTGGCGCTGGACCAGATCATGAACAACGCGGCCAGCCTGTCGCACATGTCCGGCGGCCAGTTTGCCGTGCCGCTGGTGATCCGCATGGCTACCGGTGGCGGCCGCCAGCTGGCGGCGCAGCACTCGCACAGCCTGGAAGGCTGGTACGCCCACATCCCGGGGCTGAAGGTGCTGGTGCCTGCCACGGTGGAGGATGCGCGCCACATGTTGGCCGCCGCGCTGGCCGACCCCAACCCGGTTCTGATTTTCGAGCACATCGTGCTGTACAACGCCGAAGGCGAGCTCGATGACACGGTGACGGCGGTGGACATCGCCCATGCCAAAGTGCGGCGCAGCGGCAGCGACATCAGCCTGGTGAGCTACGGCAACAGCCTGCCCAAATGCCTGGCCGCCGCCGAGCAGCTGGCCGGCGAAGGCATCCAGGCCGATGTAATCGACCTGCGCGTGCTGCGGCCACTGGACGGCGCCACCATCATCGAATCGGTGCGCCGCACCCACCGCTGCCTGATTGTGGATGAAGGCTGGCGCAGCGGTTCCATTTCGGCGGAAATCGCCGCTCGCCTCGCCGACGAGGCGCTGTACGAGCTGGATGCACCGGTACGGCGCGTGTGCAGTGCCGAAGTGCCGGTGCCTTACGCAGCACAGATGGAAGCGGCGGCACTGCCGCAGGTGGCGGACATCGTGGCCGCTGCCCGCGCACTGTTGCGGCCAGCGGGGTAGCGCGCATGGCGGATTTCCTGATGCCCTCGCTGGGCGCCGACATGGAGACCGGCAAGCTGGTGCAGTGGCTGGTCAAGGCGGGCGATCGTGTCAAATCCGGCGACGTGGTGGCCGTGGTGGAAACCCACAAGGGCGCCATCGACGTGGAGATATTCCTGGATGGCATCATCGACAACCTCGCTGCAGTGGACAAGGAAGTGCCGGTAGGCACGGTGCTGGCCACGGTGCGGCCGCCGGGCGAAACGGCAATCATGCCAGCACCAGGCGCCGCACCGGCTGTGCTTGCCACGCCGGTGTCAGTCGTGACGCCATCCGAGGTGGCGCCGCGCATTGCGGCCAACCTTGGCCGCACGCGCATCAGCCCGGCGGCGCGGCTGCGGGCGCAGCAGCTTGGCGTGGATGTGGCCGCACTGGGGGCCGGCTCCGGCGAAGGCGGCGCCATCGGCCTGCGAGATGTCGAGGCGGCGGCCAGGCCGCTGCCGGCAAGCCCGCCACCCTCCGCCGGCAGCACGGTGCACTGTGGTTTCGACCCGGCGCAGATGCGGCTGGCCATTGCCGCCGCCATGGGGCGCTCCAAGCGCGAGATACCGCATTACTACCTGACCGACAGCATCGATTTCACCGCCGCCACGCAGTGGTTGGCCGCGTGGAATGCCGGCCAGCCGCCCGAACAGCGCCTGCTGCCAGCGGTGCTGCTGTTGAAGGCCTGTGCCAGGGCGCTGCAGGCCTATCCGCAGTTCAACGGCTTTTATCTGGATGGTGGCTTTCAGGCCGGTAAGGGCATACACATCGGCTGGGCCATTGCCCTGCGTGGGGGCGGACTGGTGGCACCGGCCATTCATGATGTGGATCGCCAGGGCCTGCCGCAGCTGATGACGGCCATGCGCGAGCTGGTGCAGCGGGCGCGGGCAGGGGGGCTGCGCAGCTCGGAACTGGGCGACCCGACCATTACCGTTACCAGCCTGGGCGAGCGCGGTGCGGAAAGCGTGCTGGGGGTGATCTATCCGCCGCAGGTGGTGATTATCGGCTTTGGCCGCGTGCAGCCACGGCCATGGGTGGTTAACGGTCAGCTGGCGGTGCGCGATGTGCTGGCAGTGAGCTTGGCCGCGGATCACCGGGTGACTGACGGCCACCTGGGCGGGCAGCTGTTGGCGGCGATCAACGAGGCGCTGCAGCATCCGGATATCTTGTGAGCCAAGAGCAGGAGGAGCGCGATATGAACAGGGATGAAGTGATGGCGTTGGTGGCTCGTGTGCTGGGCGGCATTGCCCCGGAGGCCGACCTGGCCGGGGTCGACGAAAACGAGGATCTGCGCGCGGCGCTGGATCTGGATTCTATGGACTTTCTCAACTTCATCATTGGTCTGAGCCAGGGCAGTGGCGTGGAGATCGCCGAGAGAGACTATCCACAGTTTTTTACCCTCAAGGGCATTCATTGCTACTTCGCGAAGGATGCCGCAAGACCTGTCGGCTAAAGCGGAATGGCCTGAATATTTCAATAATCGGGTAATCAAAAAAATCCGGCGTAAAAAGGCAGTATTTGAATATTTGGCGGGCGGTGTGGGTAACGGTTTGGCGGCTGGCAGGGCGGTTTTGCGGTTTTCTGCAAAATAGTCTGATCAGGTAATTGTTTGTAAATCAGCCGGTTATTGGTGGTTTTTGTCAAAACCCCTGTTTTTCCGCAAAAAACCGGTTGACGCGGGTTTAGGGGTTCGCTATAGTTCGCCTCCTCAGCTGACGCCGCAAACGAAACGCGGTACGGCACTGCTCTTTAACAAAACGAATAACCGATAGGTGTAAGTGTCTGGCCAAGCCAAATACTTGCACTGTCAAGATTCAAGAAACGATGTTTCTTTGAACTTGCGTGCCAAAAAATTGCT
>NZ_JAQQLE010000015.1 GCF_028548475.1 Vogesella margarita | reverse complement strand
CCGTGAAACGCCTTAGCGCCGATGATAGTGCAGATACCTGTGTGAAAGTAGGACACCGCCAGACGCCCCTTACGAAGCCCAGCTCAATCGAGCTGGGCTTTGTGCTTTGTGAGCGTAAAGGCACCGAGCCTTGCCGCCGCCATTCAAGCTTCCTCCCTCTGGCCTGTGGCAGCGAACCCTGTGGCCTGCTGATTGCCTCGTTTCCGTGCAAGCTTCCACTCAAGTGTATTCCTAGATCAGGCTGTGCTGAGTGTGCTCCTGCGCTGGTTTAGTCTCGGTGCTTGTCGTCATCGTCAAACAGTTGCAAGGTGCCAACCGAGATCACCTCGGTGTTGCTGTCGCTGTCATTGTGGATGGCGTGTTTCTGCTGTGGGTCGAAGTGCAGCGAGTCGCCGGTGGCCAGCACGTAGTCACGACCGTTGACCTGATAGGTGACGCTGCCGCTCAGTACATAGACAAACTCGTCACCGCTGTGGGCGACCACTTCCGAGTGGTAGCCGGGGGGGAGTGTCAGCTTGACGGCGTTCAGCACGCTGCCGCTGTAGGTGGTGGTCAGCCGTTCGTAGCGCTGCGGCATGTTGGCGACGGTATAGCTCTGGCGTTGGCCTGCGTGCGAGTCGGGTGCATCCTGACGAGGTGATTCGAACAGCTCGCTCACCGCGACGCCGACGGCGTGGGCGATGTTGGCCAGGGACGACAGCGACAAGCCGGTGATGTCGCGCTCTGCCTGCGACAGGAAGCCGGCGGATAGTCCGGCCTCCCTGGCGACCTGGACCAGGGTCTTGCCGCTGGCGCGCCGGTAGCGACGCAGGCGCTGGCCGAGTGTTTCCTCTGACATGGGGTGGATTCCGGATGAAGAGTGCTGATTGTACGTGAGAATCATTGCCTTGTTGAATGGCAAAATTTTAGTGTGACTAAAAAATGCTTGACCCTGTGGTGGGCGCGGTCATAAATTGCTGCTTTGGTGTGGGCTGGCTGCAGGCCGGCAGTGAAGAACCGGAGCGGGAGCAGACGATGACGATAGGCGTGGGTGGGGTGAGCAAGGAGCAGGCGCTGGCTGGCTTGCAGGATATGACGCAGGGTGCGCAGCCGATCGGGCTGGACGAGTATCGCGTACGGCTGGCCAAGGCGCAGACGTACATGCAGGCCAATGGCATCGCGGCGCTGTACCTGAACGCCGGCACCAGCCTCAACTACTTTACCGGCCTGAAGTGGTACGCCAGCGAGCGCATGGTGGGGGCGATCCTGCCGGCCCACGGCGCGCTGGAGTTCATCGCCCCCTGGTTCGAGGTCGGCACGCTGCACGACTACATGCAGCTGCAGGGCGAGGTGAACGCCTGGCACGAACACGAGAGCCCGTATGCGCTGTTTGTGGCGACGCTGGCAAAGCTGGGCATTGCGGCCAACCTTGAGCAGCCTCCACGCATCGGCATCGACGAAAGCGCGGCCTTCTTCATCGCCGACGGCATCCGCCAGTGCGCCGACGGTTACCGGCTGGTCAACGGACGCGAGGTCACCGCGCACTGCCGCATGCGCAAGTCGCCGCAGGAAATCGCACTGATGCAGCGCGCCAAGGACATGACACTGGCGGTGCAGCAGGCCACGGCCAGCATGCTGCACGAAGGCATCACCACGACGGAGGTCGAGGCCTTCATCGCCGAGGCGCACCGCCGTGTCGGTGCCGCCGGCTCCTATTTCTGCATCGTGCTATTCGGCGAGGCGACCGCCTATCCGCATGGGGTGAAGAACCCGCAGGTGCTGAAACAGGGCGACATGGTGCTGATCGATACCGGCTGCACCCTGCACGGCTATATTTCCGACATCACCCGTACCTATGTGTTTGGCGAGCCGGATGCGCGTCAGCACCAGGTGTGGCAGGCGGAGAAGGCGGCGCAGGCGGCGGCTTTCGCAGCGGCGCAGTTAGGCACGCCGTGCGGCGACGTCGATCTGGCCGCACGCCGGCAATTGCAGACCGACGGTTTCGGCCCCGGCTATGCGCTGCCGGGTCTGCCGCACCGTACCGGCCACGGCATCGGCATGGACATCCACGAGTGGCCGTACCTGGTGTCCAGCGATCGCACGCCGCTGGAGGTCGGCATGTGCTTCAGCAACGAGCCGATGATCTGCATCCCCGGTGAATTCGGCGTGCGGCTGGAGGACCATTTCTACATGACGGAGCAGGGGCCGCGCTGGTTTACCCAGCCCAGCCACAGTATCGACGACCCGTTCGGTCTGGCGGTCGCATGCTGATCGCAGAGACGGCGCGGCTGCAGCTGCGCGAGCTGACGCTGGAGGATGCCGCCTTCGTGCTGGCGGCGCTGAATGACCCCGACTTCGTGCGCAAGGTGATCGATCGCGGTGTGCGCACGCTGGACGACGCCCGCCGCTACCTGCAGGAGGGGCCGCTGGCGGCCTACGCGCAGCATGGCCATGCGCTGTGGTGCGTGGTGCGCAAGTCCGATGGCGCGCTGATGGGACTGTGCGGCATCATCCGCCGCGAGGGCCTGCCGGATCCGGATGTCGGTTACACCTTCCTGCCGCAGTACCGCGGCCAGGGTTATGCGCGCGAAGCGGCGCAAGCCAGCCTCGACTACGGGCGCAACGTGCTGCGTCTGCCGCGCATCACCGCCATTGTCGATGCGGCCAACAATGGGTCGATCCGGGTGCTGGAGGCGATCGGCCTGCGTCACGAGGGTGAGCTGTTCTTCGGCGAGGCGCAGGCAGTCAAGTTGCTGTACGCCTGAGCGCGTAGTGGAGCTGTCTTTCTGAAGCGGGATGGCCCGGATGGAAACCGAAAAGGTTGGCCGCACTGCGGCCAACCTTTTGTCATTGCAGCGCGGTGCCGGCCAGCCAGGTCGCGATGCGTTGCGCGCACTGCTCCCAGCGGTTGTCCAGCATCATCATGTGGCCGGTGTGCGGCAAAATTTCTGGTGTGCTGCCGAAACGTGCCGCGGTCTCGGCGACGTCCTGTGGCGAGATCAGCTGGTCCTCCGCCGCGCCCAGCACCAGGTTGGGCAGCGGGGCGATGCGGCGCTGCAGGAAGGGCGGCACCAGGGTCATGTCCATGATCGCGCGCTGGCTTTCGGTCTGGCTGTGGTGCGCCACCCAGTCCACTGCGGCGAGGTCGGCATCGTCGGAAAACAGCATGTGTCGCAGTTCGTTGAGTTCCGGCTGGTAGTTACCCTGCTGGAACAGGTTCAGTTGCATGAACAGCTCCGGTGCCTGGGTCATCAGCCGCATGCTGGAGCCGGCGAGGCCGCTTGGTGGCACCGAGGCTAGCAGCACGGCGCCGGGCAGGTCGTGGCGGGTCAGGTATTGCTGCAGCACAAAGCCACCCATGGAGTGGGCGATCACGATTGGTGGTTGCGGCAGTTGCCGGATCGCCTGCTGCAGGTTGCCGACATAGTCATCGATGCTGATGGCGGCCAGGTAGTCGTGGCCGTCGCTGGCACCGTGGCCCTCGAAACTCAGCGCCCAGCAGTCGTAACCGTGTGCGCTGAACCAGGGCATGAAGTGCTGCTGCCAGCAGCTGGCACTGCTGAAGGCACCGTGAACAAAAAGCAGGGGGGGCATCGTCGATGCCGCCCCTGCGGCCGGGGTGTGGATCAGTTCAAGTTTGATGGTCAAAGGACTTCCGCTGCGTGGTCTGCCAGGCGCGAGCGTTCGCCGCGCTGCAGGGTAATGTGGCCGGAGTGCTCCCAGCCTTTGAAACGATCAACGACGTAGCTGATGCCGGAGCTGCCTTCGGTCAGATACGGGGTGTCGATCTGACTGATGTTGCCGAGGCAGACCACCTTGGTGCCGGGGCCGGCGCGGGTGATCAGCGTTTTCATCTGCTTCGGCGTCAGGTTCTGCGCCTCGTCGATGATCAGGTATTTGTTGAGGAAGGTGCGGCCGCGCATGAAGTTGAGCGACTTGACCTTGATGCGTGAGCGGATCAGGTCGCGGGTGGCGGCACGCCCCCAGTCGCCACCGTCGTCCTCGCTCTTGTTGAGCACGTCGAGGTTGTCTTCCAGCGCGCCCATCCACGGCAGCATCTTTTCCTCTTCGGTGCCGGGCAAGAAGCCGATGTCCTCGCCGACCGGCACGGTGACGCGGGTCATGATGATCTCGCTGTACAGCTTCTGCTCCAGCGTCAGCGCGAGGCCTGCGGCCAACGTTAGCAGAGTCTTGCCGGTACCGGCCTGGCCGAGCAGGGTGACGAAGTCGATGTCCGGATTCATCAGCAGGTTCAGTGCGAAATTCTGCTCGCGGTTGCGTGCGACGATGCCCCAGACATTGTTCTTCTGGTGGCTGTAGTCCTTCAGTGTCTCCAGTACCGCTTCCTTGCCGTCGATACGCAGCACGCGTGCCTGCATCGGCTGCTCGCCTTCCTGCCACAGCAGCTGGTTCAAGAGCAGTTTGGGGGCGTCGGGACCCTTGATCCGGTAGTAGGTGCGGCCAGCTTCCTGCCACGATTTCAGATCTCGTCCGTTGCGATCCCAGAAGTCGCTGTCAATCTCGCGGGTGCCGCCGTACAGCAGGTCGGTGTCTTCCAGCACCTTGTCGTTGAAGTAGTCTTCGGCGTCCAGCCCCAGCGCGCGCGCCTTGATGCGCATGTTGATGTCTTTGGACACCAGGATGGCAGGATGCTGGCCGTCGGCCTGCTTCAGCGCCATCACGATGCCGAGGATCTGGTTGTCGGCCTTGCCGACCGGCAGCGAGGAGGGTAGCGATGCGTGCAACGCTTCGGTCTGCAGGTAGAGCTTGCCACTGGCAGCGTCGCGGCTGGGGCCTTTCAGCGAAATGCCGTCCTCGATGTCGTCGGCGCTGCTGCTGACGATCTCGTCAAGAAAGCGGCTGGCTTGCCGGGCGTTGCGCGCCACTTCCGACATGCCCTTCTTGTGGGTGTCCAGCTCTTCGAGGGTGATGATGGGGATGAACACGTCGTGCTCTTCGAAGCGGAACAGGCAGGTCGGGTCATGCAGCAGGACGTTGGTGTCGAGGACGAACAGTTTGCAGACGTTGCTCTTGCTGTGGCTTGCCATGAGAAAGACCCCCTTGTTGAAGCGGGGTCCGGCAGGGTGCCGGACCTGGCGCTTAAAGCGACTTGACGAACGTCAGCACTTCTTCGGCGTGTCCGGGGACTTTCAGTCCGCGCCATTCGCGCAGGATGTCGCCATCGCTATTGATGACAAAAGTGCTGCGTTCTATCCCTCTCACCTGTTTGCCGTACATGTTTTTCAGTTTCATGACACCGAACAGGTTACATACAGTTTCGTCCGGATCGCTGATCAATTCAAATGGCAATTCGTGCTTGGCCCGGAAATTCTCGTGCGATTTCAGGCTATCGCGCGATACGCCGAGGATGCGGGCGTCGGCGGCCAGGAATTGCGGATGCAGGTCACGGAAGGCCATCGCCTCGTTGGTGCAGCCGGGGGTGTTGTCCTTCGGGTAGAAGTACAGCACGGTCAGCCCTTGCGGCAGGGTGGCGCTCTCGCCGCTGGTGGCGGCGGCGGTAAAGGGGGTGATGCGGGTGGTGTCCATGATGGGGTCCTCGGGGTTAGCCGTGCGGGCGGCGCAGCAGGGCCAGTACCGCGCCGCTGCCGCCTTGTTCGATGCGGGTCTCGCAGAAAGCCAGTACATCCGGATGGTGGGTCAGCCAGGCTCGGACCATTTTCGGCAGCACCGGTTCACCCGGCGAGCTGAGTCCCTTGCCGTGTATCACCCGCACGCACTGGCCCAGGTGGCGGGCGCGATGCAGGAAGACGGTCAGCTGTTCGTGCGCGGCAAAACGGTCCAGCCCGTGCAGGTCCAGCTCGGCGCAAACCGGCCAGTGTCCGGCGCGCAGTTTCTTCAGGGTATTGCTCGGCGTGCCGGGGCTGCGGTGCTGGCTATCGGTCTGCGCCGGTTCGAACCAGCCTATCATCCGGGCGAATAGTGCCTGTTCCGCCTGCGGCGTCAGGGGCGTCTGGCTGGCGCGATGTTGTGGCAGCGGACGCGGCTTGGGCTGTGGCGTAGCGTGGCAGACGCGACCGTCCGGCCTGAGCGGGCGCACGTCCTGCATCAGCTGGCGGAAGTCCGGCTCTGGCTCGGGGTTGGCCGCAACGGCAACAGGCAAGACCCTTGCGGGTCTTGCCTGTGCTTTGGCGGGCTTGAGTTGCTCCTTGAGCGACTTCAATGCAGCCGTGCTCAGTGATCCAGGAAGCGCTCGGCGTCCAGAGCCGCCTGGCAGCCGGATGCGGCGCTGGTGATCGCCTGGCGGTAGATGTGATCCTGCACGTCACCGGCAGCAAACACGCCCGGGATGCTGGTGGCGGTGGCGTTGCCGTCGCGGCCGCCACGGGTCACGATGTAGCCGGTTTCATCCAGTTCCAGCTGGCCCTGGAAGATGTCGGTGTTCGGCTTGTGGCCGATGGCGATGAAGACGCCCATCACCTGGATGTCTTCGCTGCTGCCGTCGTTGAACTTCAGGCGGGCGCCGGTCACGCCGCTGTCGTCACCCAGTACTTCGTCCAGGTTGGCGTTCAGCTTCAGGGTGATCTTGCCTTCGGCCACGCGCGCGTTCAGCTTGTCGACCATGATCTTTTCGGCACGGAAAGTGTCGCGGCGGTGGATCAGGGTTACGTGCTTGGCGATGTTGGCCAGGTACAGCGCTTCTTCCACGGCGGTATCGCCACCGCCCACCACGGCCACGTCCTGGTTGCGGTAGAAGAAACCGTCGCAGGTAGCGCAGGCAGACACGCCCTTGCCGGAGAAGGTCTGTTCCGATGGCAGGCCGAGGTACTTGGCCGAGGCACCAGTGGAGATGATCAGCGCGTCGCAGGTGTATTCGCCGGAGTCGCCGATCAGACGGAACGGTCTTTCATCCAGCTTGGCGGTGTGGATGTGGTCGAAGATCATTTCGGTGCCGAAGCGCTCGGCGTGCTGCTGAAAGCGCTGCATCAGCTCCGGGCCCTGCACGCCCGCCACGTCGGCGGGCCAGTTGTCCACGTCGGTCGTGGTCATCAGCTGGCCGCCCTGGGCCATGCCGGTGATCAGTACCGGTTTCAGGTTGGCGCGCGCGGCATAAACCGCAGCGGTGTAGCCGGCAGGGCCGGAACCAAGGATAAGCAGAGGGCAGTGACGGATTTGGCTCATGTTTGTCTTTTTCCTGTCTGGCAGAAACTAATGGTGCGTATTCTATCAGGAATGGGTGACAATTCTGATTGAGTGTTTCAACGCGGCGGATAGTTTACGGTAATCGGTGCCCGGAGGATGGCGATGGCGGCAGTTTCGGCGGCGGCAGACAATCAGGTGGCGCAAGCGGCGCAAATCCTGATGCTGAAGAAAACGATGGAAATCGGCGAGAGTGCGGCGCTGGCCTTGCTGGCGACGGCAACGGATAACACCGCGCCACAAGGCAACAATCCGCCGCATCTGGGGCAGCGCATCGACGTGCGTGCCTGATGCTTCGGATGATGCAACAAACGAGAACGGGAGCCTTGGCTCCCGTTTTCGTTCATGTTGTCGCTTTGTTCAGGCTTCGGTACGGATGCGGGTGCTGCTGCCGGCATCCTGCAGCAGGGACTGGCTGACCTGGTATTGGGTGATGGCCTGCTGCGAGGCGTTGACCGGAACGCGGGCCTCTGCCGGTAGCGTGCGCTCGGTGCTGGCGTTGGGTGCGGGCTGTTCTGTAGCGTCGCGGCGCGCTTGCGGCTCGTTCAGCCGGTTGGCCGGGCTGCGTTCGCTGGCGGCAAGGGTGGTGTTCGGTTCCGCCTGGTTGACGCGGCGCGAGTCGATGAGCTGGGCCTGGAGTGCCTGCTCGGTATTGCTGACGGCCTCGCTGGGGCGGGCGACGGGCAGCGTGCTGGTGGCAACGGCTTCGGCGGCCGGCTCGGGTGCCAGCCGGCTTTCCTGTTGCTGCTCCTGCTGCAGGCGGCGCTGTTCCGCAGCCTCGCGCAGTAGGCTTACGCTGCTGCTGGCTGATGCGGCGGAATTGATGGCATCCATGCGGGGTCTCCGTCACGACAAAAGGTTATGATTTGCCGTCAAGCATAGCACAACATGCTGATGTTGCTGGAATTGTCGGCAGCCGCCACATCCACAGGCTAAGTGCTGACCATACCAGTAACAGCAGGGCGGTAAGCCAGGGGTAGTGCAGCGTGGCGTAGATGCTGTAACTGAAGGACAGGGCGATACTGCCGAGTGCGATGGCCTTGGTTCTGGCGGTCATGCCGCGATAGCGTTGCCAGCGCAGCAGCGGTGGCCCCAGGTGTGGATGGTGATGCAGCCAGTGCAGCAGCGCCGGGCTACTGCGGCCGAAGCAGGCGGCAGCCATCAGCACGAAGACGGTGGTCGGCATGACCGGCAGCAGCGCACCGACCAGCGCCAGCAGCAGGCACAGCCAGCCGGCTGTCAGCCACAACATTCTTTGCAAGCGCAGTTTCATGTGGCGATCCCGTAGGGCTCCTGCCTTGATTCAATGCCATGCCCACCCACTTTGCAAGTGGGTGGGGTCAGGCGATGAGGGTCAGCTCCAGCATGCGGTCGGCCAGTTCGGCGACGGACAGCTCGCCGTTGCCGTGGTACCACTGTACCGTCCAGTGCAGGCTGCCCAGCAGGGTGCGGCGCAGCAGCCGGGTGTCCGGTTTGACCAGACCGGCGGCGGCGGCTTCGTCCAGCGTTTCCTGCCACAGCGCTTCGTAGCGGTCGCGCAGCACGATCAGGCCGGGCTTGGCGGTGGCGGACACGCTGCGCCATTCGTACAACATCACCTCCAGTGCCGCCTGGTTGTCGCCCAGCAGCGAGTGCAGGTGGACGTGGAACAGCGCCGCCAGCTTGTCGCGCGGCGTTTTGGCACGGGACAGCGCTGCGGCCAACTGTTCGGTGGTGGCGGTGATGCCCAGCGCCATGACCGCGACCAGAATCTCTTCCTTAGTGCGGAAGTGGTAGAACAGGCTGCCGGATTGCAGGCCGACGGCATTGCCCAGGTCGCGCACGGTGGTGCGCTCGTAGCCCTGGTCGCGGAACAGGCGGGCGGCGGCGCGCACCAGCTCCATGCGGCGGCTGTTGTCTTCGGTGGCGTTTTCTTTGCTCATTTAGGGTGTCGCCGTTTCTTGTGAGGGGCAGGATGGCCGGATATCCAGCTGCTTCAGGCAGGCCTGCAGTACCCGCTCCGGCAGCATGTCTTCCAAGCAGCGCATGTGCTGGTACGGGCAGGTGCGCTCGAAACAGGGGCTGCAGTCCAGGTTGAGGTTGACGATTTCGGCGCGGTCGCTGAGTGGCGGCGTGAAGTCCGGACTGGACGAGCCGTACAGCGCCACCAGCGGAATGTGCAGCGCGGCGGCAACGTGCATCAGGCCGGAGTCGTTGCATACCGCCAGCTTGGCCAGCCCCATCAGGTCGATGGCTTCGTCGAGGCCGGTCTTGCCGCACAGGTTGAGTGCCTTGCCTTGGGCCAGCCGGCTGATTTCCTCGCCGATGTCCTGATCCTTGGCCGAACCGAACAGCCATACCTGGTAGCCGCGGCTGTCCAGCGCCGCCGCCAGTGCGGCGAAGTGGCGCGGCGGCCAACGTTTGGCCGGACCGTATTCGGCACCGGGGCACATCGCGACCACCGGTTTGTCCAGCGACAGGCCGAGGCGTACGGCGACAGCCTGCTGGGCGGCCGCCTGCGAGCTGAGGCTGGGGTGCGGGATCGGGCGGTGCAGCGCGTGGCGCGGCTCCTCGGCCAAGATGCAGAAGCGCTCGACCATGGTCGGCAGCTCGTGTTCGTCCAGCTCGCGGGTGTCGTTGAGCAGGCCGTAGCGCAGTTCGCCGGTGAAGCCGGTGCGCAGCGGAATGCCGGCCAGGAAGGGGATCAGCGCCGCCTTGAGCGAATTGGGCAGCACCACCACCTGGTCGAAACCTTCGCGGTGGAGGGAGCGCGCCACGCGCCAACGCTCGCGCAGGCGCAGCTGACCGTGCCCGAATGGGTTGAGGTGCGCCTTGGCCACCTCCGGCATCCGAGCCAGCAGCGGCAGGGTCCAGGCGGGGGCGAACACGTGCAGCTCCAGTCCTGGGTGACGCTCGTGCAGGCGGCGGTACAGCGGCTGCGCCATCACGCCGTCACCCACCCAGGAAGGGCCGATTACCAGTAGCTTTTTGATCATGTATCAAGCAAAAAAGGTGCAGCGCAAGCCGCACCTTTGTCCATTGGGCAGGAAGGCTTAGTGGTGGCCGCTAACCGGGCCGGTCAGCTTGTAGTGGGTGCCGCAGTACGGGCACAGGGCCTCGCCGCCGTTTTTCACGATAGGCAGGAACACGCGCGGGTGCGAGTTCCACTTCAGCATGTCCGGTGTCGGGCAGTGCAGCGGCAGGTCTTTTGCCGTGACTTCGATAAAGCGAGCGGTGTTTTCTTTCAGTTCTGCCATGTTTCGTACTTTCTTGTGTGCCCCTGGTCGGGGCGGCTAGCCAATGGGTTAATCGATGTAGGTGAGCCAGTCTTGCTTGCCGGCGTCCAGACCCTTGACGCAATCGAAGTAGCGCTTCTGGATTTCGGTGGTGATCGGGCCGCGCTTGCCTTCGCCGATGCTGCGGCGATCCAGCTCGCGGATCGGAGTCACTTCGGCGGCGGTGCCGGTGAAGAATGCTTCGTCGGCGGTATAGACTTCGTCGCGGGTAATGCGTTTTTCGATGATCTGCAGCCCCATCTCCTGCGCCAGTTGCACCACGGTGTCGCGGGTGATGCCTTCCAGTGCGGAGGTCAGGTCCGGGGTGTACAGCTTGCCCTTGCGGACGATGAAGATGTTCTCGCCGGAGCCTTCGGCCACGAAGCCGTCCACATCCAGCAGCAGCGCCTCGTCGTAGCCATCTGCCGTCGCCTCGTTGTTAGCGAGGATGGAATTCATGTAGTTGCCGTTCGCCTTCGCCTTGCACATGGTGATGTTGACGTGGTGGCGGGTGAACGAGCTGGTCTTGACGCGGATGCCTTGTTCCAGGCCTTCCTCGCCGAGATAGGCGCCCCACGGCCAGGCGGCGACGATCACCTGCACGTCGTCCTTTTTCGGCGCGATGCCGAGCTTGCCGGAGCCGTAGAACGCCATCGGGCGGAAGTAGCAGGACTTGAGCTGGTTGGCGCGCACCACGTCGATGTGCGCCTGGTTGATCTGTTCCTTGCTGAACGGCAGGTCCATGCCGAGGATCTTGGCGGAGCGGAACAGGCGGTCGGTATGGTCCTGCAGACGGAAGATGGCCGGGCCCTTCGGTGTCTCGTAGGCGCGCACGCCTTCGAACACGCCCATGCCGTAGTGCAGGGTGTGGGTCAGCACGTGGGTGGTGGCGTTGCGCCAGTCAACCAGTTGTCCGTCGTACCAGATAAAACCGTCGCGATCTGCCATCGACATGGTGAATTCTCCGCTGTAGTCCTGTTTTTAATGTGGCGCAATTATAGCGCCGAGTGTTGCGCTTGTGTTTTCAAGCTTCATCCTGCATCACGCACCGCCACAGCTCGCGCACGTGGCGGTAGTCTTCCTGCGGGATGTCGTCGGTGGTCTGGCTGTCGTTGAGCCGCGCCGCGTGCTGCAGCCGCCGGTAGTGGCGATAGGCGCTCTGTCCCTGGCTGGCCAGCTCGGCCGGAATCAGGCCAACGTTGGCCGCAGCGCCGAGCAGGGCGATGTTGCCGCTGTTGCGGGTCAGCTCCGGGTGCTGGCTGGCGTGCGCCAGGATCAGGAACTGGGTGATGAACTCGACATCGACGATGCCGCCGCGCGCATGCTTGACGTCGGCGTCGCGGGGCGGGTGGCTTTCCAGCATCTTGTTGCGCATCCCCAGTACCTCGTCGCGCAGCGGGCCGATGTCGCGCGGCTGGGTCAGTACCTGGTGGCGGATGGCCTCGAACTGCTGGCCGATCGCCGCGTCGCCGCAGACGAAGCGGGCACGGGTCAGTGCCTGGTGCTCCCACAGCCAGGCGTCCTTCTGCTGGTACTGGCGGAAGGCGTCCACAGTGCTGACCAGGAGGCCGCTGGTGCCGTTGGGGCGCAGGCGCAGATCGATGTCGTACAGCGAACCGGCGGCGGTGACGCTGGTCAGCCAAGTGGTCAGCTTGCGCGCCAGTCGCGAGTACAGCTCGGGGGCGTCCGGGTGGTCATCGTCGTAGAGGAAGATCACGTCGAGATCGGAGGCGTAGCCCAGCTCCTTGCCGCCCAGTTTGCCGTAACCGATGATGCTGAAGCGCGGCACCTCGCAGTGGCGCTTGGGCAGGTCCAGCCAGGCGTGGCGCAAGGTGGCGTCCAGCACCATGTCGGCCAGTGCCGACAGTTCGTCGGACAGCGCCTCCAGCGTCCACATCCCGGCCAGATCCTGCGCCACCAGGCGGAAGGTCTGCGCGTGCTGGAAATGGCGCAGGGTGTCCATCTGCGCCTCGACATCGCCCTGGCAGTCGGCTAGCTGCTGTTCCAGCTGCGCCGCCAGCTGCGGCCAGTCCGGGCTGGCGTACAGTACGCGCGCGTCCAGCAGCTCGTCGAGCAGGATGGGGTGGCGGTTGAGGTAGGCCGACACCCAGGCACTGGCCGAGTACAGCGACGCCAGCCGCTGCAGCGTCTGCGGATACTCCTGCAGCAGCGACAGGTAGGAGGCGCGGCGGCTGATGGTTTCCAGCAGGGTCAGGATGCGCGACAGCGTCAGGTCCGGGTTGTCGAAACCGGCGGCGACCTCGATCAGCGGCGGGATCAGCGCGTCCAGTTTCTTGCGGCTGCTGTCCGGCATCTGCTGGTAGCGCTGGCTGGCGGCAAGGCTGCGTAGCTGGCGCTGCACGTCGGCGGCGTTGTGGTAACCCAGCTGCTGCAGCGTGGCGCTGATGTCGTTATCGGCCAGCTCCTGCCACAGCGCCTGCAGCGGGTGGGCAGCGGCGCCTTCGGTCGGCAGGAAGAAAACCTGCTCGAAGTGACGGGTGACGCGGCGGCGGTGCTGGTTGAGTACGTCGAGGAAGCCGTGCCAGTCGGCAAAGCCCATGCTGGCGGCGATGCGCTGGCGGTTCTCCTCGCCAGTCGGCAGGTTTTGCGTCTGCTGGTCGTCGAGGTACTGCAGGCGGTGCTCCAGATTGCGCAGGAAGGTGTAGGCCTCCAGCAGCTCGCTGACCGTTTCCGGCTCCAGCAGGCGCAATTCGGCCAGCACGGCGTAGGTGTCGCGCGTGCTCTTCAGCTGCAGGCGGCGCTCGCGGCCGCCGCGGATCAGCTGGAACACCTGGGCGATGAACTCCACCTCGCGGATGCCGCCCGGCCCCAGCTTGATGTTTTCCGCCATGTCGCGGCGTGCCACCTCGCGGCGGATCTGCGCGTGCAGCTCGCGCATCGCGCCGTAGGCGCCGTAGTCCATGTACTTGCGGTACACGAAGGGGCGCACCAGCTGCGACAGGTAGCTGTCGTCGCCGCACATCACCCGCGCCTTGATCCAGGCGTAGCGTTCCCACTCGCGACCCTGGCTCAGCAGGTAGTTTTCCAGCGCCGCTAGGCTCATCACCAGTGGGCCAGAGTCGCCGTACGGGCGCAGGCGCATGTCGACGCGGAACACCTGACCATCGTAGGTGAGGTCGTTGATGGCGCGGATCAGCTCCTTGCCGAGGCGGGTGAAGTATTCGTGGTTGGAGGTCTTGCGCTGACCGTTGGTGTCGCCGTCTTCCGGATAGATGAAGATCAGGTCGATGTCGGAGGACACGTTCAGCTCGAAGCCGCCGAGCTTGCCCATGCCGATCACGATCAGCTGCTGCATCTCGCCGCTTTCCTCGCCGATCGGGTCGCCGAACTGCGCCAGGCTGCGCCGTGCCACCGGCAATGCCTGCTGCACGGCAAAATCGGCCAGCGCGCTGATGGTGGTGACGACTTCGTGCAGGTCGGCGAGGCCAGCGTGATCGCGGGTGATCAGCCGTGCCATCACCGCGGCGCGCAGCTGGCGTAGCGCCGGCATCAGCGCGTCGATGCTGTCGAAAGCCGGCCAGTCGGCGAACGCCGTCATCTCCGCCAAGTCAAAACAGTGATCCAGCCTTGCGGCCAACCTTTCGAATTGTTCGGGACGGGCGCCAAGCAGGCGGTCGAGGTAATAACTGAATGCGCGCGCAGAGGCGATGGCGGCGGTATTTGCTGGCATAATGCGCTTTCAACGCTATGACGAAATCGTGACTGACCATTCTACCCCCACTTCCCCGTCCGATGTAACGCCGCCTGACCGCAGCTGGCGCATCCTGCGGGTTGCCCGTCGCATCCTGCGTGCCGCTGCCTGGCTACTGGCCGCGGTACTGTTGCTGCTGGCCGTTTCCTTCCTGAGTTTCCGTTTTGTCCTGCTGCCGAATCTGGACCGTTTGCGCCCGTATCTTGAACAGTCGCTGGGCGAGGCCAGCGGCATGGCGATCAAGGTTGGCCGCATCGACGGCGAGTGGCTGTGGTGGGCACCGGTGCTGACCCTGCATGACGTCCGGGTGCGGCCGGTATCGCGCGCCAGCGCCATCCGCCTGTCGCGGGTGGAGGTGATTCCGGCATGGAAGAGCTGGCTCTATCTCGAACCGCGGCTGGCCAGCCTGCAGCTGGACGATTTGCAACTGGCGCTGCAGCGCGACCCCCACGGGCGGCTTAGCCTGAACGGCATCGCGCTGTCCGGCGGCCAGGGCGACAACCGCTTGCTGGACTGGCTGCTGCGCCAGGACAGCATCACGCTGAGCCTGAAACAGCTGAGCTGGCACGACCAGTTGCTGGCCTTGCCGGTGCTGCGGCTGGAGGGGCTGACCCTGCAGCTGCAGGACAACTGGCGCGGCCACCGACTGCAACTGCACGGCCGTCCGGACAGCCCGCTGCTGCCTGGCCTGCTGCTGGATGCCGGCTGGCAGGGCGGTGCCGTCGCCGACTGGCGGCAATGGCAGGGCGAACTGACGCTCGCCGCCGGCAGCGGCGAGCTGTCGCTACTCAAGCGCTACTGGCCGACGGCGCCGTTTGCCGGCCAGGGTCGTGCCAGCTCGCGGCTGACGGCCGCGTTTGCCGAGGGCCGCATCACCGCGCTGCAGGGGCGCTGGCAAGTGGATGACGTGTCGCTGGCGCTGCAGCGGCGTGATCTGCCCTTGCCGCGCCTGGCGGGCGAAGTGGATTACCGCAGCGCGGCGGCAGGCGAGCACCAGCTGCAGGCCAGCCATTTGACGCTGTCCGGCGAGTTCGGCCCGCTGCTGCGCGACGCGACGGTCGACGCCAAGTGGCACGAGCAGCGCGGCGGCCGCGTGCAGTTGTCCGGGGTGTCGCTGGCGGGGCTGTGGCCCGTGCTGCAGCAACGCATCGCGGTGCTGCGCGAGCTGCCGCTGTCGGCGCTGGACGGCGAGCTGGCCAAGACCAGCTGGCAGTGGCAGGGGCCGTGGCGGACGCCGCGTGACTACCGGCTGAGCACGGCCTTCCGCCAGTTGCGGCCAACCCTGGACGCCAGCCCGGCCTTGCAGGGCGGCGTCGACGGCGAATTGAAGCTGGCGCGCGACGGCGGCGAGCTGTCGCTGTCGGGGCAGGGGCTGACACTGGCATGGCCGCAGCAACTGGCCGAGCCGCTGGCTTTGCAGCAACTGGCCGGCCAGCTG
Organism: Vogesella margarita; assembly: GCF_028548475.1. Classification (GTDB taxonomy): domain Bacteria; phylum Pseudomonadota; class Gammaproteobacteria; order Burkholderiales; family Chromobacteriaceae; genus Vogesella; species Vogesella margarita. Next base: position 95,743 of record NZ_JAQQLE010000015.1, on the reverse strand, counting down.
CGCTGGCAGCGGCAGGGCCAGGTCCAGGGCTGGCAGTTCACGCTGCCGGCCCTGCGCCTGCAAACCCCCGATCTGAAGGCGGAGCTGAGCGGACAGGGGCTGCTGCCGGCGCAGGGCGCGCCGCAGGGCCGGCTGGACATCAGCGTGCCGCAGGTGGCGGTCGCCCGCGTCAGCCGCTACCTGCCGGCGGTGATCGGCCGCAGCACGCTGGACTGGCTGGACATGGCGCTGGTCGGCGGCACGGCGCGCAATGTGACGGCGCGGGTGGAGGGCGACTTCAGCCGCTTCCCGTTCGGCAACGACGCCGGCGGCCGTTTCGATGTCGACGCCGAGGTGGTCGGCGGCGTGTTGCGCTTCGACCGCGCGTGGCCGGACCTCACCGCCATCGACGGCAAGTTCGCGATGCGCAACGACCACGTGCTGGTCGACGCCACCACGGCGCGCACTGCCGGCGTGGCGCTGCAGGCGGTCAAGGTGCGCCTGCCGGACCTGATGACGCAGCCGGCGCACCTGCTGATCGACGGCCAGGCGCGCGGCGCGCTGCCGCAGATGCTGGCCTATACCCGCAGCAGCCCGGTGGACGGCTGGCTGGGCGGTTTCCTGTCGACCATCGACAGCCAGGGCGAGGCCGCGCTGAAGCTGGGACTGGACATTCCGCTGTCGGCGCTGCTGCAGAGCAAGGTGCGCGGCGAGGTGAGCCTGCCCGGCAATAGTCTGCAGTTCCGCCAGCTGCCGCTGCCGCCGTTGCAGGAAGTGCGCGGCGTGCTGCTGTTCAACGAGCGCGGCGTGAGCTCGCCGGGCATCGGCTTTGCCGCCTTCGGCGGGCAGGGACGGCTGACGGCGACCCAGCGCCGCGACGACGTGATGCAGTTTGCGGTGCAGGGCGACGCCGCCATCACCCCGGTGTTGCAGCGGTACGTGCCGCTGCTGTCGCCGCTGGTGTCCGGCCGCACGCCGTACCAGGCCAATTTTGACATCAGCAACAATCTGGATGACCTGCAGCTGCTGCTGAGCCTGCAAGGCGTGACCATCCAGGCGCCGGCACCGCTGGCCAAGCCGGCCGACGCCGAATGGCCGCTGCAGCTGCGCCTGCGGCCAACCTTGCAGGGCTGGCAACTGGCCTGGCAGCAGCAGGATAGGGCGCAGGGCACGGTGACGCTGGATAGCCACGGCAATCTGCGTGGCGTCGGGGTCGGCGTCGGCACCGAGGTGCCGGCCAGCCCGCAGCAGATCGGCATCGCCATCCGCCAGCCGCAACTGGACCTGTTGCCGTGGCTGGGCGTGGTGCGGCAGCTGGCCGGCACAGCCGGCACGACGGAGGGCGCAGCCCTGCCGCTGCAATTGCAGCTGGCGACGCCGCTGTTGCAGCTGGCCAATTACCGGCTGCACGACGTGGATGGGTGCCTCGACTGGCCAAGTAGCGAGGCTCCGCTGCAGCTGCAGCTGGACAGCCGCGAGGCAGCCGGCCAGTTGCACTACAGCGCGGACGGCGACGGGCGGGTCGAGGCGAAGCTGTCGCGACTGACCCTGCCGTTGCCGGAAGAGGCGTCGGCGGCCGGCGACGCTGGTGCCGAGTCGTTGCTGACCGATGTCAGCGTGCCGGCGCTGGACGTGGCGGTAGCACAGCTGTTCTGGGAGCGCTACCAGCTTGGCCAGCTGACGCTGCTGGCGCAGCCGCGCGGCGAGCAGTGGCAGCTGGACAAGGTCACGCTGCAGATGCCGGAAGGTCGCCTGCAGCTCAATGGCGTGGCGCCGCGCGAGGGCAGCCGCCAGCCGCAGACGCGGGTCGATCTCGCCTTCGATACCGAGGACGCCGGCGGACTGTTGACGCGCTTCGGCATCGCGGACGCGCTGTACGGCGGCCGTGGCCGGCTGGACGGCCAGCTGGCGTGGCCGGGCCGCCTGCACGACTTCGAACTGGCGCGCCTCGGCGGCCAGCTGCGGCTGGACGTGCGCAACGGCCGCTTTGCCCAGGTCAACCCTGGCGTTGCGCGCCTGCTGGGCATCCTCAGCCTGCAGTCGCTGTCGCGCCGCATCCGGCTGGATTTCACCGACGTGTTCAGCAGCGGCTTCGCCTTTGACGCGATCACCGGCACCGCCGCCATCCGCGACGGGGTGTTTGCCTCTGACGATGTGCGCATGAGCGGGCCGGCGGCGCAGGTCACCCTGCGCGGCGAGGCCGACCTGCCGCGCAACCAGCAGAACGTGCGTGCCCGCATCACGCCGCACGTTTCCGAGAGCGTTTCGCTGCTGGCCGGCGCCGCGCTGATCAATCCGGCGCTGGGCGCGGCGACGCTGCTGACGCAAAAAATATTGCAAGACCCGATTAATCAGGTATTTTCCTTTGAATACCAGATCAGCGGTAGCCTGACCGATCCGCAGGTCAGCAAGGTGGGGGAGAATGTCGACCCCGCGCCGCCCAAGACTCCCTGAGGACCACAGATGAAGACAGCTTTCAAGGTCGCCGCCATCCAGATGGTGTCCACCACCCGCTTGCAGCAGAACCTCGACACCGCCGCCCGCCTGGTGGCGCAGGCGGCCCGTGACGGCGCGCAACTGGTGGTGCTGCCGGAGTATTTCTGCCTGATGGGGCGCGAGGAAGGCGACAAGGTGCGCATCCGCGAAACCTTCGGCGACGGGCCGATCCAGCAGCAGCTGGCGGCGATGGCGCGCGACAACAACGTGTGGCTGGTGGGCGGCACGCTGCCGCTGGCCTGCGACGACGACAACAAGGTGTTGAACAGCCTGCTGCTGTACGCGCCGGACGGCAGCGTGCACAGCCGCTACGACAAGATCCACCTGTTCGGCTTTACCGGCAACGGCGAGCGCTACTGCGAATCGGACAGCATCGTCGCCGGCAGCCAGCCGCTGCGTGCGGAAACCCTGCTGGCCGACATTGCCTTCGGTATCTGCTACGACCTGCGTTTCCCCGAGCTGTTCCGCCGCATGACGCCGTTCGATCTGCTGATATTGCCGGCGGCGTTTACCGCGCAGACCGGCGAAGCGCACTGGGAGGTGCTGCTGCGCGCCCGCGCCATCGAGAACCAGTGCTATGTGCTGGCCTCGGCGCAGGGCGGTAGTCACGAAAACGGCCGCAAGACGCACGGCCAGAGCCTCATCATCGATCCGTGGGGGCGCATCGTCGCCCAGCTGGACAAGGGCGAGGGCGTGGTGATCGCCGAGATCGACCCCGAAATCATCCACTCGGTGCGCAGCCGGCTGCCGGCACTGGCGCACCGCGTTTTTTCCTGAAAGCAAAAGTCATGAGCAACGCCATTTCCATCGCAGACAGCCTGCTGCTGGCGCCGTACGGCGTCAATGAACAGGTGATCGAGGCCACCCTCGGCCGCATGCTGCAGCATCAGGTCGACTACGCCGACCTGTATTTCCAGTACACGCGCAGCGAGGGCTGGAGCCTGGAAGAAGGCATCGTCAAGGCCGGCAGCTTCAGCATCGACCAGGGTGTCGGCGTGCGTGCGGTATCCGGTGACAAGACTGCGTTCGCCTACTCCGACGACATCAGCGCCTTCGCGCTGGGCGAGGCCGCCGACGCGGTGCGCGCCATCGGTGCCGTCGGCGGCCACGGCAATGCCGGCGCGGTGGCACTGCGCCGCGGCAGCGGCCTGTATCCGGCGATCGACCCGGTCGGCAGCCTGCCGGCCGAGGCCAAGGTGTCGATCCTGGAGCGTATCGAGCGGCTGGCACGCGCCATCGACCCGCGCGTGATCCAGGTGATGGCAGGGTTGGCCGCAGAGTACGACGTGGTCTACGTCGCGCGTCATGACGGCGTGCGCGCCGCCGACGTGCGCCCGCTGGTGCGCATCTCGGTGACGGTGATCGCCGAGCAGGACGGCCGTCGCGAGATGGGCAGCAGTGGCGGCGGTGGCCGTTACGACCTGACGCAGTTCACCGACGCGGTGATCGAGCACCACGCGCAGAAGGCGGTGCAGCAGGCGCTGGTCAACCTGGAGGCGCGGCCGGCACCGGCCGGCCAGATGACGGTGGTGCTTGGTTCCGGCTGGCCAGGGGTGCTGCTACACGAGGCCATCGGTCACGGCCTGGAGGGCGACTTCAACCGCAAGGGCACCTCGGCGTTCTCCGGCATGATCGGCCAGCGCGTGGCTGCCGCCGGCGTCACCGTGGTCGATGACGGCACGCTGTCGGCACGCCGCGGTTCGCTGTCGATCGACGACGAAGGCAATGCCACCAACCGCACCGTGCTGATCGAGGACGGCATCCTGAAGGGCTATATGCAGGACGCGATGAATTCGCGGCTGATGGGCGTGGCGCCGACCGGCAACGGTCGCCGCGAGTCCTACGCCCACATCCCGATGCCGCGCATGACCAACACCTACATGCTGGGCGGGGACAAGGCGCCGGAAGAGATCATCGCCTCGGTCAAGGACGGCATCTACGCCGCCAATTTCGGCGGCGGCCAGGTCGACATCACCAGCGGCAAGTTCGTGTTCTCCGCCTCCGAGGCGTGGCGCATCGAGAACGGCAAGCTGACCTACCCGGTGAAGGGCGCCACCCTGATCGGCAACGGACCGGACGTGCTCGGCTACGTGTCGATGATAGGCAACGACCTGGCGCTGGACGAGGGCGTCGGTGTCTGCGGCAAGGAAGGCCAGAGCGTGCCGGTCGGCGTCGGCCAGCCGACGCTGCGCATCGACGGCGGCCTCACCGTCGGCGGCACCGCCTGACAAGGTTGGCCGCAAGCGTGCGGCACGCAGTCAAAACGCCATCGCACTGCGATGGCGTTTTTCTTTTGTAGCGGGGGTATTCAGGGCAACGCCTGCCGGCGCACTACGCTGCCGGCGGCAGGCCGCGGCGGTAGATCAGGTGGTAGACCAGCGCCACCAGCACGCTGCCACCGAGGATGTTGCCGGCGATCACCACCGCCAGATTGCGCAGGAGACCAGCCACGCCCAGCGCCGGCGAGACCAGCGCCGGCGGCACGCTGTCCTGCAGCAGCATCGCCAGCGGGATCAGGTACATATTGGCGATGCTGTGCTCGAAGCCGGCGGCGACAAAGGCCGAAATCGGAAACACGATGGCGACGAACTTGTCGGTGACGCTGCGCCCGGCCATCGCCATCCACACCGCCAGGCACACCAGGATGTTGCACAGCACCCCCTTCCAGAACAGTGCGGCCAACGGTGCCGCGCACTTGGCACTGGCCAGCGTCACCACCAGCGCCGCCACGCGGCCATCGTTCATCGCCGGGTGGCCGGACAGCCACACCAGCAGCGCCATACCGGCGGCGCCGGCAAAGTTGGCCGCACACACCACCACCCAGTTGCGCAGCAGTGCGTGGCTGCTGATGCGGCCGTCGGCCCAGGCCATCATCAGCAGGTTGTTGCCGGTGAACAGCTCGGCGCCGGCCACTACCACCAGCAACAGCCCCAAGGAAAACACCACGCCGCCCAGCACGCGGCTGGCGGCAAAGCCCAGCGTGGCATCGCTCGCAACCAGCACGAAGTACAGCGCCCCCAGCGAGATGAAGGCGCCGGCCAGCATGCCCAGCAGCACCATCTGCAATAGCGGCAGCCGCGCCTTGCTGACGCCGACCTGCTCGATCTTCTCGGCGATCTGCGCCGGCGAGAAGGCATCAAAACCGTACAGCGCCATGGTCGTTCCCCTGATTCAGTCCGTCGCCTTTTCCACCCGCAACGCGGTCAGCTTGTATTCCGGCGCGTGCGCCAGCCGGTCGCGCACGCCGGAGGTCAGCCGGTTTGCCAGCAGGCTAGCCCCTGGCAGGGCAGCGCGGCCGGGGCCTCGCCGTGCAGGCGATAGAAACTGTCGACCGCATCCTGACGACCGGTTGGCAACATGAGGCGCTCCTTGTGACGGGGAACGAGTTGGCAGTTCTTTATAGTGCCAAGGCCGGCGCCACGGAAAGGCGAGACTGCGGCGCGCTCAGGAAATGGCGTGCGGGGAGGACAAGGTTGGCCGCAAGGTAGCGGCCAGAAAAAACGCCAGCGCGGGACGCTGGCGTTTTTGTCGGGGGAGTGCGGTGTTGCCGCTCAGGCGTAGAAGCACTTGGCGCACACCGCGTGGTAGCGGGCCTCGTCGCCGATCTCCACTTGCGGTCCTTCCTTGATGCGCCGGCCGTCACCGTCGCGGCGGATGTGCATGGTGGCCTTGCGGCCGCAGTGGCAGATGGTTTTGATCTCCTCGATGTCTTCCGCCAGCGCCAGCAGCCAGGCGGCGCCGGGGAAGGGCTCGCCGCGAAAGTCGCTGCGCAGGCCGAAGCAGATCACCGGCACGTGGCGGGTGTGCGCCAGCCGGTGCAGCTGCTGTACCTGCTGCGGGCTAAGGAACTGCGCCTCGTCGATCAGCACGCAGGCGATGCCGCTGTAGTCCTCGGCCAGAAAGTCGAGACGGTCGTCGTAGGTCAGCGCGTCGCGCTGGATGTTGAGGCGCGAGGTGATCTTGCCGATGCCGAAGCGGTCGTCGATGGCGGCGGTGTACAGCCGTACCGTCTTGGCCATCGATTCGTAGTTGTTGGCGATCTGCAGCAGTTGCGTGCTTTTGCCGCTGTTCATTGCGGCGTAGCGGAAGAAGAGTTTGGCCATGATGAGCGGGATGCGGGTAAGCCGGCCATTCTAGCGCAGGCTGAACACTGTGTTGCGCGGCGGTGTACTGACGTTAACGTCAGTGGCGCGCTATGATCGTATGCTGCAATGCAACCAGACACCGGAGCCCTCAATGGAAAAAACCCTGCCACTGCTCGACACCCGCCGCATCAGCATGCGCTGGGGCGATATGGACGCGGTCGGTCACCTCAACAACACCTGCTACTTCCGCTACATGGAGCAGATTCGCGTCGAATGGCTGGACGACATCGGCTACCCGATCGACCCGCAGGGCATCGGCCCGGTGCTGGGCAGCACCAGCTGCGTCTACAAACGCGAGATGACCTATCCGGCGACGGTGTTGATCAGCATCGAGGTGGAAAAGGTTGGCCGCAGCAGCCTGAAGCTGCGTCACCATTTCAGGGTCGAGGGCGACCCGGATACCGTGTACGCGGTGGGGGAGGCGACGCTGGTGTGGGTCGATTACCAGGCCGGCAAGACGGTGTCGATTCCGGAGCCGATCCGCGAGCGCTTGCGCGCCGTCGGCGCCGACGCCTGAGAACCTGTTCAATGTCTGCTGCGCTTCGGCGATACCGCGTTGAAAACGCCTTCGGAATGCTCATTGACTCTATGTCAACTCCGCTTCCTCAGCCGTTTTCGCCTTGTCTCGCTCTAGCTCGCGAGACTTTGAACAGATTCTGAGCGCCGGGGAGGCTCAGCCGGCGATCAGGTTGAGCCACAGCCCGATGGCCAGCCCCAGCAGCATCACCACGAAGGTTGGCAGGCAGCGCAGTGCCAGCAGGCGGCCGCCGAAGCTGGAGATCAGCCCGAACTTGAACAGGGTGTTGCTGGCGATGGCGATGCTGATCGCCAGCAGGGTCGGCATCAGCGCCAGCTGCTGCTTGCCCAGCATTTCCAGTGCGGTCAGGGTGATGGCGTCGACATCGTTGAGGCCGGAGATCAGCGCGATCACGTACACGCCGCGCTGGCCGAACAGGTCGTTCAGCCACGCGCTGCATACCAGCACGATGGCGAACACCAGCGCGAAGCTGAGCGCCAGCTTCAGCTCGGCCGGGTTGCTCAGCTGCAGTGCCGGCGTCTCGTGCTGGCCGTTGGCGGCATGGCGCGGGCGCAGCATTACCGTCAACAGGCCAAGCAGCAGCGGCGGCGCCATCAGCAGCACGGCGCCCTTCAGCGCCGCCGGTGTCACCGCCACGGTGATCAGCGCCAGCCGCACGAACAGCACCAGGTTGGCGAGCAGGATCACCCGCGCCGACAGCGCCACCGAGGCCGGGTTGTCGCGCGCGGCGCGGGCATAGACCAGGCTGGTGGCGGTGGTGGACACCAGGCCGCCGAGGATGCCCAGTACCGGGGTGCCGACGCGCTCGCCGAGCATGCGCACCGCGAAGTAGCCGGCGAGGCCGACGCCGACGATCAGTACCACCATCAGCCACACCCGGTACGGGTTGAAGGCGGTGTAGGGGCCGAAGCCCTGATTGGGCAGCACCGGCAGCACGATGAAGGTGAGGGCGGCGAACTGCAGCAGCGCCAGCAGGTCGCGGCGGTCCAGCCGCTGGCTCATGCCGCTCAGCTCCGGCTTCAGGTACAGCAGGCTGGTGACGATGATGGCGACGGCGACGGCGAGTTCTTCCAGCCCACTGGCGGAGAGCAGGCCGAGGCCATAGGCCACGACCAGCGCCACCACGGTGGTGGTGCGCGGCTCGTTTTCCTCCGCCTCGCGGCCCAGCGGCAGGAAGCCGAGGCTGGCGATCACCAGCAGACCCAGTGCCGGCAGCAGCCAGTTCGGGCTGCCGTGCTGCGACAGCACCGCCAGCAGGCAGCCGAACACCGCGGTCATCGGGAAGGTGCGGATGCCGGCCAGCGTGCGCTTTTTGCGCTCGCGCTCCACCCCCATCAGCAGGCCGATGCCGAGGCTGGTGACGATGGCCGGCAGCGCGGCATACGGCGAATCGGCCAGTGACAGCCAGCTGCCCAGATCCCAATTGCTCATGCGCGCGCCCTCCGGCGATGCGGGTTAGCGCCCCAAGCGGGCAGCGATGCTGGCTTCGATGCCGGCGGCGTCAAGGCCGCAGCCGGCCAGCAGGATGGCGGGGTCGCCGTGCTCGACGTAGTCGTCCGGCAGGCCCAGATGCAGCAGCGGCACCTGAACGTTGGCCGCAGCCAGCACTTCGCCGCAGGCAGAGCCTGCGCCGCCCATGATGGCGTTTTCCTCGACGGTGACAATCAGCTCGTGGCTGGCGGCCAGCTGGCGCACCAGCTCGGCGTCCAGCGGCTTGACGAAGCGCATGTCGGCGACGGTGGCGTCGAAGGCCTCGGCCGCCTGCAGCGCCGGCGTCACCATGCTGCCGAAGGCGAGGATGGCCACCTTGCCGGCGCCCTGGCGGCGGATGTGGCCCTTGCCGATCGGCAGCGCCGACATCTCGTGCACGATGGCAGCGCCGGGGCCGGTGCCGCGCGGGTAGCGCACCGCGCTGGGCGTATCCAGCGTGAACGCGGTGTACAGCATCTGGCGGCATTCGTTCTCGTCCGACGGCGCCATCACCGTCATGTTCGGGATGCAGCGCAGGAAGGACAGGTCGAAAGAGCCGGCGTGGGTTGGGCCATCGGCGCCGACCAGACCGGCGCGGTCGATGGCGAACACCACCGGCAGGTTTTGCAGCGCCACGTCGTGGATCAGCTGGTCGTAGGCGCGCTGCAGGAAGGTGGAGTAGATCGCCACCACCGGCTTCAGGCCGTCACAGGCGAGGCCGGCGGCAAAGGTGACCGCGTGCTGCTCGGCAATGGCGACGTCGAAGTAGCGGTCCGGGTGCTCCTTCTCGAAGCGCACCAGGCCGGAGCCTTCGCGCATCGCCGGGGTGATGCCGACCAGGCGCGAGTCCAGCTTGGCCATGTCGCAGATCCAGTCGCCGAACACCTGGGTGTACTGCGGCTTGCCGCCGCTCTTGCTGCCGGAGAGGCCGTTGGCCGGGTCGAACTTGGTCACGCCGTGGTATTTCACCGGGTCGTTCTCGGCCAGCTTGTAGCCCTGGCCCTTCTTGGTGACGATGTGCAGGAACTGCGGGCCTTTCAGGCTCTTGATGTTGTTGAGGGTGTCGGTCAGCACGTCGACATCGTGGCCGTCGATCGGGCCGATGTAGTTGAAACCGAACTCCTCGAACAGCGTGCCGGGGGTGAAAAAGCCCTTCACGTGTTCTTCCACCTTGCTGGCGATGTCGCGCAGCGGCGGGGCGATGCCGCCCAGCACCTTGTTGCTGCCCTGTTTCATCGCCGCGTAGAAGCGGCCGGACATCAGCTTGGCCAGGTAATTGTTCAGCGCGCCGACATTGGGCGAGATCGACATGTCGTTGTCGTTGAGGATCACCAGCAGGTTGGTGTCCATCGCGCCGGCGTTGTTCAACGCCTCGAAGGCCTGGCCGGCGGTCATCGAGCCGTCGCCGATGATGGCGACGCAGTGACGTTCGATGCCCTGCAGCTGCGCCGCGACCGCCATGCCCAGCGCGGCGCCGATGGAGGTGGACGAATGGCCGACGCCGAAGGTGTCGTACTCGGATTCGTCACGCTTGGGAAAGCCGGCAAGGCCGCCCTGCTGGCGCATGGTGTGCATGCGCTCGCGCCGGCCGGTGAGGATCTTGTGCGGGTAGGTCTGGTGGCCGACGTCCCACACCAGACGGTCGTCCGGGGTGTTGAACACGTAGTGCAGGGCGACGGTCAGCTCCACGCTGCCGAGGTTGGAGGCGAAGTGGCCGCCGGTCTTGCTCACCGATTCGACGATGAATTCGCGCAGCTCGCGCGCAAGCTGCGGCAGGTCGCCGCGTTTCAGCTGGCGCAGGTCTGCCGGGCTGTGGATGGTGTCGAGCAGTGTGGTCATATTGTTGTTGTGTTGTGTTGTCGTTCAGAACGAGCGGGCGACGATGTAGTCGGCCAGCTGTTTCAGACGCGCGGCCTTGTCACCAAACGGTGCCAGCGCGGCCAGCGCGTCGTTGTAGAGTTCGCGGGCAAACTGCTTGGCCTGTTGCAGGCCCATCAGGCTGACGTAGGTCGGCTTGTCGTTGGCCTCGTCCTTGCCGGCGGTCTTGCCGAGGGTGGCGGTGTCGGCTTCGACATCCAGCACGTCGTCGACCACCTGGAACGCGAGTCCCATGCGCTTGGCGAAATGGTCGAGGCTGTCGGTATGTTCGGCGCTCAAAGGTTGGCCGCACATGGCGCCCAGAAGCACCGCGGCGCGGATCAGCGCGCCGGTTTTCATCAGGTGCATGAATTCCAGTTCGGTCTGGTTCAGGCTGCGGCCAACGCTGGCGAGGTCGATGGCCTGACCGCCAGCCATGCCGGCGTGGCCGGAGGCCTGTGCCAGCAGCCTCACCATGGCCAGCTGCTGCGCTGCATCCACGCCTGGAAGCGGGGTGGCGATCAGCTCGAAGGCCAGTGTCTGCAAGGCGTCGCCGACCAGCAGCGCGGTGGCCTCGTCGTAGGCGACGTGACAGGTGGGCTTGCCACGGCGCAGTACGTCGTCGTCCATGCACGGCATGTCGTCGTGCACCAGCGAGTAGGCGTGAATCATCTCCACTGCACAGGCGACGCGACCAAGGTTGGCCGCATCGGCGGCAACCAGCTCGCCGGCGGCGAAGGCCAGCAGCGGGCGCACGCGCTTGCCGCCCTGCAGCGTGCTGTAGCGCATCGCCTGGTGCAGTTGCTGCGGCGCGCGCTGTTCGTCCGGCAGCGCCGCTTCCAGCGCGTTTTCGACGTATTGCTGGGTGGCGGTCATCCAGCCGACAAGGTTTTCATTGCTCATGGCTGATGTCCAGTGGTTTGAGTTCGCCGTTTTCCAGCACCCGCAGTTGTTGTTCGGCATCGGCCAGCTTGGCCTGGCAGAACTTCATCAGTTCGATGCCCTGCTTGTAGGAGGCGAGCGCCGCATCCAGCGGCATGTCGCCGCTTTCCATTGCCTGGATGATGTCTTCCAGTTGTGCAAGCGAGCTTTCAAAGCTTGCCGGCGCCTTGGCGGATTTGGCCATTACCTTATTCCTCGTGCATTGTTCGGTTTACCGGTCGCCATTGTAGGTGTTTTCTGCGCCCGCACAAAGTGGCGCCTGTGTTTACCGCGGGGCAGCCGTCCTGTTGTGTTTGACCCCCGGCGGGTGGCTGTTTATCGTGGCGGCCTCAACGATAGACGAAAGGATGGCAGCGTGGCGGCCAAAAGCATCTTGATTACCGGTTGTTCGTCCGGCATCGGCCTCGCGGTGGCGCAAGGGTTGGCCGCAAAGGGCTGGCGCGTGTTTGCCAGCGCGCGCAAGGCGGAGGACGTCAGCCGCCTGCAGCAGCTGGGGCTGGAGGCGCTGCCGCTGGACGTGGACGACAGCGCCAGCATCCACGCCGCGGTGGCCGAGGTGCTGCGCCGCACCGGCGGCACGCTGGACGCGCTGTTCAACAATGCCGGTTACGGCCAGCCCGGCGCCGCCGAGGACGTGCCGCGCCACGCGATGCGGGCGCAGTTCGAGACCAATCTGTTCGGCGCCTGGGAGCTGCTGAATGCGGTGCTGCCGGTGATGCGGCGCCAGGGTCACGGCCGCGTGCTGTTCAACAGCTCGGTGCTGGGTTTTGCCGCGATGAAGTACCGCGGCGCCTACAACGCCAGCAAATACGCGATGGAAGGGCTGTGTGACACCCTGCGGCTGGAGCTGGCCGGCAGCGGCATCCATGTCAGCCTGATCGAGCCGGGGCCGATCGAGAGCCGCTTCCGTCCCAATGCGCTGGCCAGGTTTCTGGCCAACATCGACATCGCGCACAGCGCGCATCGCGCCTCTTACGAAAAACAGCTGCAGCGGCTGAAGAAGGAAGGCCACGCCGCACCGTTCACCTTGCCGGCGACGGCGGTGCTGGCCAAGGTGGAGCGGGCCTTGCTGGCTGCGCGGCCGGCGGCGCGCTACCGGGTCACCTTCCCGACGCACCTGTTCTGGTGGCTGAAGCGCCTGCTGCCGACGCGCTGGCTGGACGCAGTGCTGGCGCGGGTGGCGTGAGCGGCGGGGCAGCCAGGCGCAAATGAAAAAGGCGGTCACGCAGGTGACCGCCTTTTTATGTGCCGGTTACGCGGCAGTTTCAGCTGCCGAGCCGTTCCAGGGTTTCGAATTCAACCTGGTGACAATCTTCGAACTGGCTGATCACGCTGCTGATGCGGATCTGGTAGGACTTGCCGTTGGCGAGGAAGTTGAGCAGCTTGCCCGGCTTGGCGAAGGATTTGGGCACGATGAAGACGCGCTTGCCTTTCTGGGCATTGGTCTGCGTGATGTACAGGCCGTTGTGGTTGGAGACGGCTTCGCGCTCGTTCTCGCTGAGGATCACCGGCAGCGGCAGGCTGCCGAGCAGCTCGACACCGATGCGGGTGCCTCCTTCCGGGAGGCGCTGCACGCGGCGGATGATACCAAGCTGGTGGGGGCGGTCTTTTTGCGATACCCAGATGCTGCGGCCGATGATCAGGCTTTCCACCGCGCGGCCGATGTAGATCAGCCCCATGCCGACCTCGCTGGTATCGTTGACCCGCCATTCCGGCATCAGGTTGTCTTCGCCCAGTGCCATGGCGCGGTTGACTTTCAGGTGGTGGGCGATGCGCTCGAAACCGACCTCCACCCGTGCCTGCCCGGTCGAGGACAGCCGTTCGTGACGGCGCATCGACTTGCCGCCATCCTGCGACCAGCGCGTCGACAGCTTTTGCAGCATGTCGCGCCACAAGTCCAGGCTCATGTCCGGCAACGCCCGGGCAAAGGCCTCCGGGATGCCTTGGTCGAAATCGAGAATCAGGTCGGCGAGGCGGTTGACGACGTGGTCGCCGGACCAGTAACGGCAGCCCTTGCCCAGCACGCCGCGGCGCAGCAGCTGCGGCGCGGCCGGCATGTCGAGATTGATCACGTACTGGAATTCGCTTTGCGTGGCCTGCAGCTCCAGCTGCACGCCTTCCACCAGTCTTTCCAGCAGCAGGTGGATGGCCTCGATTTCCTGCGGCAGCAGGTTGTCGGTTTGTGCCAGGTGCAGCATCGCCGCCTGGATCAGCAGTTCTTCCGGAGAAATGCTGCTGTTGAGCCGGTCGTACAGCGCAATACGCTTGGTGTGGAACTTCTCCTGCTCGGCAAACTGGTACAGGTGATAGGCCTGCTGCCAGGTATTGCCCTCGGCCGCGATGTAGCGCAGCGCGCTCCATTTCACCAGGCTCAGCTGGTGGTGCAGCGCACGGGCGGTGGCCAGCTCGATATTGCCGTCGACAACAAAATTCTTGGCGCTGTGCATCTGGCGCAGGCACAACTGGTAGCCGTTGGACAATTCGGTCCAGTACGACAGGATGCTGGGCAGGAAGGATTTCGAACGCGGCGAGCCGCGCAGGAATTCGCTGCACAGCTTGCTGTGCATGCCTACGGACTGGCTGTCGACGTAAAGCAGGGTGCTGATGCGGTCCTTGAGGGTGACCGTGGCATCCTTGTTGATCTTGCTGACCGCCTTGATGACCTCGATCAACGCCGTGTAGTACTCGTCACTCGGCAGGTTTTTCACCAGCTGGGTGGCAGAGACGGTGCTGTCGCTGGGTTTGTGCTTCCCGACCAGGGATCCCAGTATGGTTTTGATGTTATCGATCATTACTTGGAGATGGCTCGGCGAGGTTGAGGGCCAGGGTAAGGTAATTATCCCGCTATATTATCGTATCTCGGACCAATAACAGAAAGAGTCGTTGCAGCGGCGTTACGAGTTGTCCGGAGTTTTCTTGGCGCGCGGGTGGGCGCCGTCGTAGACCTTGGCCAGATGCTGGAAGTCGAGGCTGGTATAGATCTGGGTTGTGGCCAGGTTGGCGTGGCCCAGCATTTCCTGTACCGCACGCAGGTCGCCGGACGATTGCAGGATGTGGCTGGCAAACGAGTGGCGCAGCATGTGCGGGTGCACATGCTGCTCGCAGTCGCTTTGCAGCCGCCATTTTTCCAGCCGCCGTGCCAGTTGTCGTGACGACAGCCGCGTGCCCTGCTCCGACACGAACAACGCGTCGTCCAGGGTGTTGCCGCGCACCTCCAGCCAGCGGCGCAGCGCGTCGGCGGCACTGCGGCCAACTGGCAGCAACCGTTCGCGTTTGCCCTTGCCGCTGACCTTGACCAGCTGCTGCGACAGGTCGAGGTCGGCGACATTGAGCGAGGTGGTCTCGCTCAGGCGCAGTCCGGAGGAGTACATCAATTCAAACATGGCGTGGTCGCGCCATTGCAGTCGCCCCTCGCTGGGCTGGTCCAGCAGCTGCATGGTGGCGTCGACGCTGAGCGCCTTGGGCAGGCGTTGCGGCGCGCGTGGCGGGCGCAGGCCGGCGCAAGGGTTGGCCGCAACCCGTTCCTGCCGGATCAACCACTGGAACAGGTTGCGCCAGCTGGACAGGATGCGCGCCAGCGAGCGCGGTGACAGTCCCTGGTGGCGCAGCTGCGCCAGTGCGCGCTGAACGGCGAGGGTGTTGACCTGTTCCGGCAGTTCCAGGCGGGTCAGGTTGGCGAGATAGGCGATATCGCGCGCGTAGGCCTCGCGCGTGTGCTCGCTCCTGGCGGCCAGTTGCAGCTGCTGGTCGAACTGCTGGAGTGTTGTGGTCCAGGCGGTGTTCATGATCCGTTGCGCCGTGCACGGGTGGCGTTGAGGATGCGTTCCAGCAGCGACATGTCCTGCTCGTTCTTCAGCAGGGCGCCGGCAAACGGCGGCACGCCGCCGTTGTGGATCGCACTGTCCGGGGTGCCGTCGGCTTCTAGCAGACGCAGCCAGTCCAGCAGCTCCGAGGTTGACGGTTTTTTCTTGATGCCGGGCAGCTCGCGGATGGCGAGGAAGCTTTCCAGTGCATGGCGCAGCAGGCTGTCGCGCAGGCTCGGGAAGTGGGCGTGGACGATGCGCTGCAGGGTGTCCTGGTCCGGGAACCGGATGTAGTGGAAGAAGCAGCGGCGCAGGAAGGCGTCGGGCAGCTCTTTTTCATTGTTGGAGGTGATGACGATGATGGGGCGCTGGTGGGCCTTGATCTGCTGTTGCGTTTCGTGCACGAAGAACTCCATCTGGTCCAGTTCGCGCAGCAGGTCGTTGGGGAATTCGATGTCGGCCTTGTCGATCTCGTCGATCAGTAGCACCGGCGCCTCGCTGGCCTCGAACGCCTGCCACAGCTTGCCCTTGACGATGTAGTTGCCGATGTGGTGCACGCGCTCGCTGCCCAGTTGCGAGTCGCGCAACCGCGATACCGCATCGTACTCGTACAGGCCGTGCTGCGCCTTGGTGGTGGATTTGATCGGCCACACGATCAGCTGCTTGCCCAGCGCCTTGGCCAGTTGCTCGGCGAGCATGGTCTTGCCGGTGCCGGGTTCGCCTTTGACCAATAATGGGCGTTCCAGGGTGATGGCCGCGTTGACGGCGGTCATCAGATCGGGGGTGGCAATGTACTGCTCGCTGCCGCTGAACTGCTGTTTCATGGGGTGGGCTCGTGTTGGATGATGGTTGCCGAATGAAAGCGGCCACTCAGGGTGGCCGTTTCGATGCGGTAGTGCCTGCGCTGATTATGGTTCAGCTACAGGGCGCGCCAGGGTGTTACTGGCGGATGAATTCGTTTTCCAGGTCTTCCAGCGACAGCTGCCAGTGCTGCATCATGTAGCGTAGCAGCAGCATTTCCGGGTCGCTGATGGCATTGTCGGCCTTGCAGATGTCCAGCGCGATGGCGCAGCACAGCAGGCGCTTGCTGCGGTCGGTGATCACGTCCAGCACCTCGTTGACGCGCTCCGGCGACAGCAGGTGGATGGTGCCGTCGTTTTCGGCATCGTCGGAGATGTCGTCGCAGTACTTGGCCAGTACCTCGATGAAGCGCTTGCGCGACAGGCCGATGATTTCATAGACGTTCAGGCTTTCCATGGACTCGATTTCGCGCGTGGCCATTTCACCATCGGTGATCATGAACATGGCAAGGATGCGGGCAATGGCTTCCGGACTGTTCATGGGGTAGTTTTTCATGTCGCGACTCCTTCTTGTTGCTGTCTGAATTGCGCGGCAAAGGCGGTTGGTACGGGGGTTGCTTTCCGCTGCTGGTAGTCAAAGAAGACAATGCCGGTCTTGATATGCAATATTGCGGCATTGTCGCTCAAGCGCCGGGCCTGGTAAATGAAGTCGCAGCCGCAACGGCTGAAGTCGGTGATGCCGAGGCTGAACGCCAGCGTATCGCCATGAAAGGCTTCGTTGCGATAGATCACCGCCGCGTCGCTGATGATGATGCCGGCACCGTAAACGTCCATCTCGGTGCAGTCAAGGCTTTGCAGGAAGCGCAGGCGAACCTCGTGGGCGAGGCGCAGGGCGGCATCGTTACCCAGATGGCCGCCGTAGTTGATGTCGCTGATGCGGATGTCGAGCTGACAGTCGAATACCGGATGGTCGATTTCCGGCAAGGTGAGGCGTGCCATGCGTTAACCTGTCGCGAGGGTTTTTTGTCATACTGCACTCGCCGTTAATCTTTATCAATACTTTCCTCGGCGGCGGTATCCTATTATGGGTACAACAATTCAATCGTAAGTCGAGACGGGAGGTCACCATGTATCAGCGTATTTTTGTGCCGGTTGATGATAGCGAAACATCGGCCCTGGCCCTGGCTGAAGCGTGCAAGCTGGCCAAGGAAGTCGGTGCCGCGGTAAGGATGGTGCATGTGGTCGATCTGGCGCAGTTTGGCTGGGGTGGCGCCGAGTTTCTGGATGCTGCGGAGTTGCAGGGCTCGATTCGCGAGGCGGGCGAGCAGGTGTTGTCGCAGGCTAAGGTGCGCGCCGAGGCACTGGGCGTGGTGCCTGAAGTCGCCATCATCGAAAGCTGGGGCGACCGTATTGCCAGCGTTATTATGGAAGATGCCGGCAAATGGGGGGCGGACCTGCTGGTAATGGGGACCCACGGTATCGGCGGTTTGATGCACCTTCTGTTGGGGAGTGTTGCCGAAGGGGTGCTGAAGATCGCCGATGTGCCCGTGCTGCTGGTGCGCAACACCGGAGACTGAGTGGTGTCGAGGCACGTGGGATGCGATCCTGTCGTGCTCAAGGCAAAGAAAAGCGCCCCGGTAAGCCGGGGCGCTTTTTTATGGTTGCGTCAACCGCCTGTTCAGGCTTCGGCAACGGTGCCTTCTGCTTCGCCTTGGGTGTCAAGACGGGCGCGAACCGCTTTGCGCAGGCTCTTGTACAGGTCCGGGTGGGTTTCCTTGAGATATTCAACGATCTCGAAGTCTTCACGACGGACTTTTGCCAAGTCGATCTGCTCCACATGCACCAGACGGAGTAACTCGCGTACCGGCTTTGGCATGTTGCGACCGCTTTCGTAGCGCGAACCGCCGGACTGGGTGACGCCGATACGGCTCCAGAATTCCTGCTGGTTCAAGCCAAGCTTGCGGCGGATTTCGCGTGGATTGGGGATTTTATCAAACAATTTCATGGCGTTCCTCGCATATGAGTTCTGTATCATGGACGGGGTAGTGTCCGCGTGACTTTTGCAAAAAATAAAACATATGGCCGAGTCTTTGCCCAGCCTTATTTGACTTGCATCAGTATGATAGCAGGATTGCGAGAAAAAGGACAGCGGAATTTATGCGAAACGCCCGTTGCCGGCGGTAAGTTGTCGGCAACGGGGTAAATTGGGGTGGCGAGCCCGACCCCCGGCACTTGCGCTAAACGGTTGTGGCTGCTTCCTTCCGGACCTGACCAGGTTGACCATCGCACAATGCGGGGAGACCCGCCGTTGAGGAAAAACATTCTACAGAAAAAACCTTGTCGTGACAAGGGAAGTTTACCGGCAATGCCTGCCGTGGCGGGGTTTGCCGGCTGCTGCCGTAGTCTGCCAACGGGTAGCAGCCGGCGTCAGCGGTACTTTGACAGGATGTGCGGCAGGGTATGGTTGTCAAGCAGCTTGCCGATGGCGCGATTGAGTTGTGGCAGGCCGATGCGGCTGTGCCGGGACAAGGCGCAGCCGGCCTGGTAGTTGTTGAGCAGCAGCGGCGGGTGCAGGGCGAGCGGAAGTTGTCCCAGTTTTTGCTGATAGTTCAGGTAAAGCTGATTGACCACCGCGTGGTGGATGCGTCCGGCTTCCAGTTTTCTCAGGTTGCTGGTGGAGTTGGGCGCATCGTCGCGCACCAGTGCGCTGCCGAGGCGGGTCTCCAGCTCCGGGTAGCGAAAGCCGAGAATGGTGCCGATGCTTTGTCCGGCCAGTGCGGCGATGCTGGTGGGGCGCGGCTGGTCGCGATGGGTGACCACGACGTCGGCATTGACGAGGAAGGGTCTGGACCAGCGGAACGGACCGGGCAACCACTCCCGCTGGTACAGGCAGATCAGGTCGGCCTCACCGTTTTGCAGGCTGGGGCCGACCCGCTTGCGCGGCACGACTCGAAAGCTGGCCTGTTGGCCGAGCTCCTTGGCCAGTGCCTGGCCCAGGTCAAAATGAATGCCGGCCAGCAGGGTGTTGTCCTGCAGCTCGGCCAGCGGCATTTCGGTGCTGTCGTCCACCAGGATCAGCAGCTTGCCCGGACTGGACTGTGCCAGTGGTGCAGCCAACAGCCAGCCGGCCATCAGTAGGCATTTTTTCATGGGTAATCGCTGCGGTTGTGCACTGAGGTGCCGAATCTAACACGCCCGGACGGGCGCGAGAATGCTGTCGGCGCAGCGTCTGCCCGTGGTCGCAGCGGACAAGACGAAGGCCGGCTCACCTGTGGGCGAGCCGGCCTGTCTCGTGCCGTTGGCGGCAAGGTTGGCCGCAACGGTGCGGGCCGGGTTTTGCAGCAGAGCCGGATTGTTACAGGATGTCGCCGGGTACGCGCACCCAGCCTTCCATCAGGATGCGCGCGCTGCGGCTCATGATGGCCTTGGTCACTTTCCATTGCCCGTTTTCCTGTACCGCTTCTGCGCCCACGCGCAGGGTGCCGGACGGGTGGCCGAAGCGTACCGCCTGGCGTTCGCCGCCGCCGGCGGCCAGGTTCACCAGTGTGCCGGGGATGGCGGCGGCGGTGCCGATGGCCACCGCGCAGGTGCCCATCATCGCGTGGTGTAGCTTGCCCATGGACAGCGCGCGTACCAAGAGGTCGATGTCGGTTGCCTTGATTGGCTTGCCGCTGGAGGCGGTGTAGTCGGCCGGTGGCGCTACGAAGGCGATCTTGGGGGTGTGCTGGCGGGTGGCGGCTTCTTCCGGGGTCTTGATCAGTCCCATGCGCAGTGCGCCGGCCACGCGGATGGCTTCGAAGCGGGCCAGTGCCGCCGGGTCGCTGTTGATGGCTTCGCGCAGCTCGGTGCCGGTGTAGCCGATGTCGGCCGCATTGACGAACACGGTGGGGATGCCGGCGCTGATCATGGTGGCCTTGAAGGTACCGATGCCCGGCACTTCCAGGTCGTCCACCAGATTGCCGGTGGGGAACATGCTGCCATCGTCGCCGTCATCCGATGGGTCCATGAATTCCAGCACGATCTCGGCTGCGGGGAAGGTAACGCCGTCCAGCTCGAAATCGCCGGTTTCCTGCACCTGGCCCTTGGTCACCGGCACGTGGGCAATGATGGTTTTCCGGATGTTGGCTTGCCAGATGCGTACCACGCACACGCCGTTGTCCGGAATGCGCGCCGGGTCCACCAGACCGGCGTGAATGGCGAAGGCGCCGGCGGCGGTGGACAGGTTGCCGCAGTTGCCGCTCCAGTCGACGAAAGCCTTGTCGATGGCGACCTGGCCGTACAGGTAGTCGACGTCGTGGTCTGGCTGCGTGCTTTTCGACAGGATCACGCACTTGCTGGTGCTGGAGGTGGCGCCGCCCATGCCGTCGATGTGGGCGGAGTAGGGATCCGGGCTGCCGATCACGCGCATGAACAGTTTGTCGCGCGCTGCGCCGGGCTGCTGGCAGCTGGCGGGCAGGTCCTGCAGGCGGAAGAACACACCCTTGCTGGTGCCGCCACGGATGTAGGTGGCCGGAATGCGGATTTGGGGAAGGTGGGCCATAAACTTGTCCTGATCAGGGCTTGCAGCGGATGGGCACCGTGTGGCGTCGTCCATCGCTTAAAGAAGAATGGCGGCCAACCTTGGTGGACAAGGTTGGCCGCAGGGTTTAGGCAGTCGCGCTTTCCAGGAAGTCCTGAGCGAAGCGCTGCAGCACACCGCCGGCCCGGTAGACGCGCACCTCGGCGGCGGTGTCCAGTCGGCAGGTCATCGGCACCGCCACGCGCTCGCCGTTCTGGCGGTGGATCACCAGCGTCAGGTCGCCGCGCGGCGCGATATCGCCCTCGACGTCGTAGGTTTCGGTCCCGTCCAGTGCCAGCGTCTTGCGGTTGATGCCGGGCTTGAACTCCAGCGGCAGCACGCCCATGCCCACCAGATTGGTGCGGTGGATGCGCTCGAAGCCCTCGGCGGCGATCGCTTCCACCCCGGCCAGACGCACGCCCTTGGCCGCCCAGTCACGCGAGCTGCCCTGGCCGTAGTCGGCACCGGCGACGATGATCAGCGGCTGCTTGCGCTGCATATAGGTCTCGATCGCCTCCCACATGCGCATCACCTGGCCGTCCGGCTCGACGCGGGCCAGCGAACCCTTCTTCACCTCGCCGTCCGCCACCGCCATCTCGTTCACCAGCTGCGGGTTGGCGAAGGTGGCGCGCTGCGCGGTGAGGTGGTCACCGCGGTGGGTGGCGTAGGAGTTGAAGTCCTCTTCCGGCAGGCCCATTTTCGCCAGGTATTCGCCGGCGGCGCTGTTGGCCAGGATGGCGTTGGACGGCGACAGGTGGTCGGTGGTGATGTTGTCCGGCAGCAGTGCCAGCGGGCGCATGCCTTTCAGTGTGCGCTCGCCGGCCAGCGCGCCTTCCCAGTACGGCGGACGGCGGATGTAGGTGGACTGCGGGCGCCAGTCGTACAGCGGGCTCTTGGCCTGCTCGGCGGTGCCCAGGTCGAACATCGGGATGTAGATCTGCTTGAACTGCTCCGGCTTCACGCTGGCGTCGACGATGGCGTCGATTTCCTCGTCGCTTGGCCACAGGTCCTTCAGGCGGATTTCGCGGCCGTCGACCACGCCCAGCACGTCGCGCTCAATGTCGAAGCGCATGGTGCCGGCGATGGCGTAGGCCACCACCAGCGGCGGCGAGGCGAGGAAGGCCTGCTTGGCGTAGGGGTGGATGCGACCGTCGAAGTTGCGGTTGCCGGACAGCACGGCGGTGGCGTACAGGTCGCGGTCGATGATTTCCTGCTGGATTTTCGGGTCCAGCGCGCCGGACATGCCGTTACAGGTGGTGCAGGCGTAGGCGACGATGCCGAAGCCGAGTTTCTCCAGCTCCGGCAGCAGGCCGGCGTCTTCCAGGTACAGCTTGGCTACCTTGGAGCCGGGGGCGAACGAGGTCTTCACCCACGGCTTGCGCGTCAGCCCCAGTGCATTGGCCTTCTTGGCCAGCAGCGCGGCGGCGACCACGTTGCGCGGGTTGCTGGTGTTGGTGCAGCTGGTGATGGCGGCGATGATCACCGCGCCGTCCGGCAGCAGGCCTTGCGCTTCCTGTTCGCGCGCCGCGGCAAGGTTGGCCGCAATGCCGCGCTCGGCCAGTGCCGAGGTCGGCAGGCGCTTGTGCGGATTGGACGGGCCGGCCATGTTGCGCACCACGGTGGAGAGATCGAACTCCAGCACGCGCGGGTACTGCGCGCAGGCCAGATCGCTGGCCCACAGGCCGGTGTGGCGGGCGTAGTTTTCCACCAGCGCCACCTGCTCCGGCTCGCGACCGGTGAGCTTCAGGTAGGCGATGGTCTGGTCGTCGATGTAGAACATGGCGGCGGTGGCGCCATACTCCGGGCACATATTGGAGATGGTGGCGCGGTCGCCGATCGACAGGCTGTCGGCGCCTTCGCCAAAGAACTCCACCCACGCACCGACCACGCGTTCCTTGCGCAGGAATTCGGTCAGTGCCAGCACGATGTCGGTGGCGGTGATGCCGCTCTGGCGCTGGCCGGTCAGCTTCACGCCGACGATGTCCGGCAGGCGCATCATCGACGGGTGGCCCAGCATGACGGTTTCGGCTTCCAGGCCGCCGACGCCGATGGCGATCACGCCCAGCGCGTCCACGTGCGGGGTGTGGCTGTCGGTGCCGACGCAGGTGTCGGGGAAGGCGACGCCGTCACGCGACTGGATCACCGGCGACATTTTCTCCAGGTTGATCTGGTGCATGATGCCGTTGCCGGCCGGGATTACGTCCACGTTTTTGAACGCGGTGCGCGTCCAGTTGATGAAGTGGAAACGGTCCTCGTTGCGGCGGTCCTCGATGGCGCGGTTCTTCTCGAAGGCTTCCGGGTCGTAGCCGCCGCACTCCACTGCCAGCGAGTGGTCGACGATCAGCTGCGTCGGCACCACCGGGTTGACTTGCGACGGGTCGCCGCCCTTGTCGGCGATGGCGTCGCGCAGGCCGGCCAGATCCACCAGCGCGGTCTGGCCGAGAATGTCGTGGCACACCACGCGGGCCGGATACCACGGGAAGTCCAGGTCCTGGCGGCGTGCTATCAGTTGTGTCAGCGCGTCGGTCAGCAGCGCCGGTTCGCAGCGGCGCACCAGCTGTTCGGCCAGCACGCGGGAGACGTAGGGCAGGGTGGCGTAGGCGCCGGGCTGGATGGCATCCACCGCGGCGCGGGTGTCAAAGTAGTCGAGGCGGGTGCCGGGTAGCGGCTTGCGGTATTGGCTGTTCATGGCGTGGGCACGGGGGTGAAGTTGGAGATCACCGTGCGGCCAACGTTGGCCGCAGGGCGCCGTTCCGGTTTTATTGTGATCCTGCCGGCGTGGCCGGCAGGGCGTGACACATCAGCGCTGTGCCAGCGGCACGAAGGGCTGGTCTTCCGGGCCGATGTAGTTGGCGCTCGGGCGGATGATCTTGCCGTCGATGCGCTGTTCGATCACGTGCGCGCTCCAGCCGCTGGTACGGGCGATCACGAACAGCGGGGTGAACATCGCGGTCGGCACGCCCATCATGTGATAGCTCACCGCGCTGAACCAGTCCAGGTTCGGGAACATCTTCTTGATGTCCCACATCACGCTTTCCAGACGCTCGGCGATGTCGAACATCTTGCTATCGCCGGCCGCTTGCGACAGCTCGCGCGCCACTTCCTTGATCACCTTGTTGCGCGGGTCGCTGATGGTGTACACCGGGTGGCCGAAGCCGATCACCACTTCCTTGCGCTCCACGCGGGCCTTGATGTCGGCCTCGGCTTCGTCCGGAGTCTCGTAGCGCTTCTGCACTTCGAACGCGACCTCGTTGGCGCCGCCGTGTTTCGGACCGCGCAACGCGCCGATGGCGCCGGTGATGGCGCTGTACATGTCGGAGCCGGTACCGGCAATGACGCGGGCGGTGAAGGTGGAGGCGTTGAATTCGTGCTCAGCGTACAGGTTCAGCGAGGTGTGCATCGAGCGAACCCACTGTTCGGACGGTTTCTGGCCGTGCAGCAGGTGCAGGAAGTGGCCGCCGATGGAGTCGTCGTCGGTTTCCACGTCGATGCGCTTGCCGTTATGGCTGAAGTGGTACCAGTACAGCAGCATGGAGCCTAGCGAGGCCATCAGGCGGTCGGCAATGTCGCGGGCACCCGGGGTGTTGTGGTCGTCCTTTTCCGGCAGGGTGCAGCCCAGAGCGGACACGCCGCTGCGCATCACGTCCATCGGGTGCGAGGCGGCCGGTAGCGCTTCCAGCACCGCTTTCACCGACGCCGGCAGGCCGCGCAGCGATTTCAGTTTTTTCTTGTAGCCGGTCAGCTCAGCCCGGTTCGGCAGCTTGCCGTGCACCAGCAGGTAGGCCACTTCCTCGAATTCGGTCTCGGCGGCCAGATCCAGGATGTCGTAGCCGCGGTAGTGCAGGTCGTTGCCACTGCGGCCAACGGTGCACAGCTCGGTATTGCCGGCGGCGACGCCGGACAGGGCTACGGATTTCTTGGCTTTGGGAAGCACTTGGAGTGATTCGGTCATTTCTTCCTTCTCCTGCTGCTGGTATGGACTGGGTTGTGCGTTATCGGATTATTTGTCGCGAAAAAAAAACGGCCAGCCAGACGCTATCCTGTTCCGATGTGGTCCAGGCCACGCGGTGCCGGCAATGGGCCGGGATCAGCACCGCATCGCCGGGCGCCAGCTGCTGTCGGCGGGGCGGGTCGGCGTACGCCAGTTCTGCGGCGCCAGCCAGTAACAGCACCCACTCGTGTTCGTCCTGGTCGTACCAGAAGTCCTCGGGCGAGGCGTGCCCGCGCGACACGATGCGTTCCACGCGAAAACCGGCGCTGCCGGAAAGCAGCGTCTGGAACAGCTCTTGCGGCAGGTCGGGCGGGATGTCCGCGAACAGATTGGTCATGGTGTACACCGTCGCGCCGCCTGCCTGGCCGCTTACTTGCCTTGGCTGAACAGCGCGTCCAGCTTTTGCTCGTAGGCGTGGTAATCGAGGTGCTCGTACAGGTCCATGCGGGTCTGCATGGTGTCGACTACGTTTTGCTGCGTGCCGTCGCGGCGGATGGCGCCGTAGACGTTGAGTGCCGCCTGGCTCATCGCGCGGAACGCCGACAGCGGGTACAGCACCAGGCCGACGCCGTTGGCGCCCAGCTGTTCGGTGGTGTACAGCGGGGTTGCGCCGAATTCGGTGATGTTGGCCAGCACCGGCACCTTCACCGCCTCGGCGAACTGCTTGTACATCGCCAGATCGGTGATTGCTTCCGGGAAGATCATGTCGGCGCCGGCTTCGACGCAGGCGACCGCGCGTTCGATCGCCGCTTCCAGTCCTTCGACCGCCAGCGCGTCGGTGCGCGCCATGATCACCATGCCGTGTTTGCGTGCGTCCACCGCCGCCTTCACGCGGTCGACCATTTCTTCCTGGCTGACGATGGCCTTGTTCGGGCGGTGGCCACAGCGTTTCTGCTGCACTTGGTCTTCGATGTGCACCGCGGCGGCACCGGCTTTTTCCAGATTGCGTACCGCGCGGGCGATGTTGAAGGCGCCTCCCCAGCCGGTGTCGATGTCCACCAGCAGCGGCAACTCGGTGACGTCGGTGATGCGGCGCACGTCGATCAGCACGTCTTCCAGGGTGGTGATGCCAAGATCCGGAATGCCGCAGGAGCAGGCGGCGACACCGCCGCCGGACAGGTACAGCGCCTTGAAGCCGCTATGTTCGGCCAGACGGGCGGCGTAGGCATTGACCGCGCCGACGACCTGCAGGGGTTTTTCTTGGGCAACTGCATCGCGGAAACGTTGGCCGGGTGTCGTCATCGGGTTTCTCCTGTTTTTGGAATCGAGTGTTAGGTTCTGCTGTTTTGTATTCTGGAGTACTTGTTTATATTCTAGCAAGTGCTTGGTAAATTGGTAAACGAATTTCTGTGCGCTTTCTTTGCCGGATGCGGACACCTTTGTTATAAGTGCAACGGCTTGTGCGGTGAACTTATCCCGAGCAAGGCAGGTCACAGTTTTTGTCCTGTGCTGGCCCAGCGTTGGCCACAACAAAAACAAGCAGGACGAATCAGGGAGATAACGGTAACGATGAGTGATCGTGATATCGATCAGCAATTGGTCGAGCGTGCGCAGCGTGGTGAAAAACGCGCGTTCGATCTGTTGGTGGCAAAGTACCAGCGACGGCTTTCCCGCCTGTTGTCACGCTTTATCCGCGATTCGGCGGATATCGAGGACGTGACACAAGAAGCGTTTGTAAAGGCCTATCGTGCACTGCCTTCGTTTCGCGGTGAAAGTGCGTTTTATACCTGGCTATATCGTATTGGCATCAATACGGCCAAGAATTTTTTGACTTCCGCCGGCCGCCGGCCGGTAATCAGCGCCGAGTTCGAGGACGAGGACGGCGAAAGCCTGGACATGGCCTCGCAGGTGCCGGATTACCACACGCCGGAAGCCGAGATGATGAACCAGCAGATCCTCGCCGCGGTCAATGCCGCGGTGGAACGGCTGCCGGAAGAATTGCGCACGGCCATTTCGCTGCGTGAGATGGAAGGTCTCAGCTACGACGAAATTGCCAGTGCCATGAACTGTCCTATCGGTACCGTGCGGTCGCGGATCTTCCGCGCCCGCGAAGCGATCGCGGCAGAGTTGCGTCCCTTGCTGGATACGGCAAAAAACAAAAGATGGTGAACCGATTATGAAACAAAACCTTTCTTCCTTGATGGATGGGGAGCTGGACGATGCGGCTTCCACTCAGTGTATTCGTGCGCTGGATACTGATCCGGAGTTGAAAGCGGCATGGAATGAATACCATCTGATTGGTGATGCAATTCGCGGCTCTGCGTTGTTGACGGTCGATGTGCGCGCCGAAGTCGGACAGGCGCTGCAGCAGGAGCCGACGGTGCTGGCGCCCAAGCCCAAGCCCAAGCGCGGGTCGGCGTCGGGTCTGATGCGTTACGCGATGGCGGCGTCCTTCGCGCTGGCGGGGGTGGTCGGCTGGGCGGTGTGGCAGAGCCAGCCGGAACCGGTGCCGGGGCTGATGGCGCAGGCTGTGTCGACGCCGCAGGGCGGCGCGGTACAGGTGTCCGCTGAACAGGTGTCTTCGCGCAATTCCTACCTGCAGGCCCACCGCGACATGATGGCCGCCGAAGGGCTGGAGCGTGTCAATCTGGCAGAGCCGGTGTCGGGGGTGGCGCGCTGATGGTCAAGTTTGCCGGTTATCTGTTGCTGGGCATTCCATTGTTGGCGGCCGCGGAGTCGGATTGGGATCTGTTGCAAAAAGCCGCGCAGGCGGGGCGTCACCAGGCGCTGAGTGGCAGCTACACCCATAACGTCGATGATGAGCTGGAAACCTTCCGCCTGTATCGCGCACAGGATGGGGGCGTGGTGCGCGAGCGGCGCGAGTCGATGGACGGCATGCCGCGCGAGCTGGTGCGCGACGACAATGAGCTGACCTGCTACGCGCCGGACACCAAGGCGCTGAATGCGGCCAAGGTCAATGCCATCAAGCTGTTTCCGGCCATCCTGCCGGAGCGTTCGCAAGACCTGAAGTCAGCCTACGTGCTGAGTCGCGGCAAGCTGGATCGTGTTGCGCGCCGCGACTGCCAGTGGCTGTCGCTGACGCCGAAAGAGGCCAACCTGCGCTACGGCCTGAAAGTGTGCGTGGACCCGGTCAGCGCCTTGCCGCTGAAAACGGTGACGCACGACGCCAAGGGTGCGGTGATCGAGCAGTTCGCTTTTAGCGATCTGACGCTGGGCAACCCGAAAGACCGAGCCCTGTTGCGACCGCGCTTCAAGCACAGCCTGGCACTGGGCGCGGCGGTCAGCGCGCCGCAGGAAGTGGTGCCGGCCGATTTCGAAATCCGCGGCATGCCTAGCGGCTTCCGTCTGTTGCGTTACGCGTCGCGCCAGTTGCCGGGGCATGATACGCCGGTGTCGCACTTCGTCTATACCGATGGCCTGGCCAAACTATCGCTGTTTGTCGAGGCCGGCAAGGGCGAGGTGGATTCGCATCCTGCGGTGATCGGCCCCGGCGGGCTGGGGCTGGTATCGCGCCGGATCGGCAGCCAGGTGCTGACCGTGGTCGGTGATCTGCCGGAGCAGGGGCTGGAAAACGTGATCAACACCGTGCGCGTGATCAAGAAATAAGCATGCTGGAAACCGAAGCCCAGGTGGTGTCCTGTCAGGGTGGCGAAGCCATGGTGCGGCCAACGCCGCACTCGCCGTGTGGACAGTGCGATCCGCAGCACGGTTGCCGTTCGCTGTCGCTGGCACGGATGTTCGTGCTGCGCGAGCCGCTGTTCCGCGTGCGAAATCCGGCCGCGGCCGGCATTGGCGATAAGGTGATCGTCGCCGTGCACGAGCGCGCACTGCTGGTGTCGACCGGCCTGCTGTACTGCCTGCCCTTGCTGGCGCTGCTGGTAGGGGCGGTGCTGGGGCGGACGCTCGGCGAGTTGCCGTCGGTGCTCTTGGCTTTTTCCCTGTTTGCCCTGACTTTGTGGTGGGTCAAACGCTATGCCTCAGTCGTGACCTCCCGGCACTTCTTCATGCCCACTATCGTGCGCCGGGTCGATCCGTCTCTGATCATTCAGGAGAAAAGAGAAACATGCCGTTCAAGAAACTGATCCTGTGTTCTGCCATGTTGGCCGCACTGGGCGCCTCGGTGCCCGCACTGGCGGCACCGCAGGTATTGCCGGACTTTACCCAGCTGGTCGAGCAGCAGGGGCGCGCGGTGGTGAACATCCGTACCGTGCAGACAGTGCGTGAAATGGTGCGCCAGATTCCGGAAGGAATGCAGAACGATCCTTTTGCCGAGTTCTTCCGCCGCTTTGCCCCGCCGCAACTGCGTGAATACCGCACCGGCGGCCTCGGCTCCGGCTTCATCCTGTCTGCGGATGGCTACATCCTGACCAATGCCCACGTGGTGGCCGAGGCGGACGAGATGATCGTTACCCTCAATGACAAGCGCGAGCTGAAGGCGCGCCTGATCGGCTCCGACGCGCGCACCGACGTCGCATTGCTGAAGGTCGATGCGGCCAACCTGCCGACGGTGAAGCTTGGCAAGTCGGACAAGCTGAAGGTCGGCGAATGGGTGCTGGCGATCGGCTCGCCGTTCGGCTTCGAGAGCACGGTGACCTCCGGCATCGTCTCGGCCAAGGGGCGACAGTTGCCGGATGAAAGCTATGTGCCGTTCATCCAGACCGACGCCGCGATCAATCCCGGCAACTCCGGCGGCCCGCTGTTCAATATGGACGGCGAGGTGGTCGGCATCAATTCGCAGATCTACAGCCGCTCCGGCGGTTTCATGGGTATTTCCTTCGCCATCCCTATCGATGTCGCGCTGAATATCGCCGAGCAGCTGAAAAAGGACGGCAAGGTCAATCGCAGCCGCCTTGGGGTCAGCATCCAGGAGCTGACGCGCGAACTGGCCGCGTCATTCGGTCTGAAAGAGCCGCAGGGTGCGCTGATCAACTCGGTGGAGAAGGGTGGTCCGGCCGAGCGCGCCGGGTTGCGCGCCGGTGACGTGGTGCTGAGTGTCAATCGCGACAGTGTGCAAACGTCGGCCGATCTGCCGCGTCTGCTTGGCGCGATCAAGCCGGGTTCGCGTGTTGAGCTGGGTGTGTGGCGCAACCGCGCGCTGTCGCGTGTGACGGTGCTGACCGTCGCGCTGCAGGAAGAGGATCCGAGTACGGCCGATCGTGCCTATCACGGTCACCAGCAGCAGGACGGCGATGCGATGAACCGCTCCGGCCTGTCGGTGCAGTTGCTGGCGCCGCAGCTGGCGCAGCAGCTGGGTGTCAAATTCGGGCTGCAGGTGCGCGGGGTGGATGGGCCGGCGCAACGGGCCGGCATCGTGGTCGGTGACGTGATCATCGGTGTTGCCAGTGCCGAGCTGACCAGCGTCAAGCAGCTGCAGGATGCCATCGCGGCGACGCCGGCGGGGCAGGCTCTGCCGATGCGCCTGTTGCGACAGGGTAATCCGCTGTTTGTGGCGCTGGTGCCGGAGAAAAAAGCGCAATGAGGCAGCTGACACTCTATTTCCGCGAATACTGCAGCCTGTGCCACGACATGCTGGCACAGCTGCAGCCGCTGCAGCAGCAGTACGGCTTTGCGCTGGACATCGTCGATGTCGATGCCGACCCGTTGCTGGAAGAAAAATACAACGAGCTGGTGCCGGTGTTGATGGAAGGGGCGACCGAAATCTGCCACTGGCATCTCGACCTGCCGCGGCTGCTTGCACGATTGGCTGCACAGCCAGGCGAAATCGGCTAAAATCCGCGCCAGTGTGAGTTATCAGGGGCACAAACCAGTGCCCTTAATTTTTGCTGGATTCTGATGAAAAATATCCGAAATTTCTCGATCATTGCCCATATTGACCATGGCAAATCGACCCTGGCTGACCGTTTTATCCAGTTCTGCGGTGGCCTGGAAATGCGCGAAATGAGCGCGCAAGTGCTCGATTCGATGGACATCGAAAAAGAGCGCGGCATCACCATCAAGGCGCAGACCGCTGCGCTGACCTACAAGGCCCGTGACGGTCAGGTCTACAACCTGAACCTGATCGACACCCCGGGGCACGTCGACTTCTCCTACGAAGTGTCGCGCTCGCTGTCCGCCTGCGAAGGTGCACTGCTGGTGGTGGATGCCTCGCAGGGTGTCGAGGCGCAGACCGTGGCCAACTGCTACACCGCCATCGAACTGGGTGTGGAAGTGGTGCCGGTACTGAACAAGATCGACCTGCCGGCGGCCGATCCCGACCGCATCGCACAGGAAATCGAGGACATCATCGGCATCGAGGCGGTGGACGCCGTGCGTGCCTCGGCCAAGTCCGGCATCGGCATCGAGGACATCCTCGAAACCGTGGTCAGCAAGATTCCGCCGCCGGAAGGTAATCCGGACGGTCCGCTGAAGGCGCTGATCATTGACTCGTGGTTCGACAACTACGTCGGTGTGGTGATGCTGGTGCGCGTGATCGACGGTCAGCTGAAGCCGAAGGACAAGATCAAGTTCATGGCCACCCAGGCCGAGCACCTGTGCGAACAGGTCGGCGTGTTCACGCCGAAGTCGGTACAGCGTCAGAGTCTGAACGCCGGTGAGGTGGGTTTTGTCATCGCCGGTATCAAGGAATTGAAATCGGCCAAGGTCGGCGACACCATCACCCTGATGAGCAAACCAGCGACCGAGCCGTTGCCAGGCTTCAAGGAGGTGCAGTCGCAGGTGTTTGCCGGCCTGTACCCGGTGGAAAGCCATGACTACGAAGCGCTGCGCGATGCGCTGGAAAAGCTGCAGCTGAACGACGCCTCGCTCAAGTACGAGCCGGAAGTGTCGCAGGCGCTGGGCTTCGGCTTCCGCTGCGGTTTCCTCGGCCTCTTGCACCTGGAAATCGTGCAGGAACGTCTCGAGCGCGAGTTCGACATGGACCTGATCACCACTGCACCGACGGTGAACTACGAAGTGGTGATGAAGGACGGCACGGTGGAAGTGGTGTCCAACCCGTCGAAGATGCCGGAAGCGGGCAAGTACGAAGAGCTGCGCGAACCCATCATTACCGCCACCATTCTGGTGCCGCAGGACTACGTCGGTTCGGTGATGACGCTGTGCAATAACAAGCGCGGCGTGCAGCGCAATATGCAGTACATGGGTCGCCAAGTGATGCTGACCTACGATCTGCCGATGAACGAAGTGGTGATGGACTTCTTCGATCGACTCAAGTCCACCAGTCGCGGTTATGCGTCGCTGGACTACGAGTTCAAGGAATTCCAGTCCGCCGATCTGGTGAAGCTGGACGTGCTGGTCAACAGCGAGAAGGTCGATGCGCTGAGCCTGATCGTGCACCGCGCCACCAGCGTGTATCGCGGTCGCGAGCTGGTGTCGAAGATGCGCGAGCTGATTCCGCGCCAGATGTTCGACATCGCGGTGCAGGCAGCGATCGGCGGCCACATCATCGCCCGTGAAACGGTGAAGGCGCTGCGCAAGAACGTGCTGGCCAAGTGCTACGGTGGCGACATCACCCGTAAGAAAAAGCTGCTGGAAAAGCAGAAGGCCGGTAAGAAGCGAATGAAGCAGGTAGGCAACGTGGAGATTCCACAGGAAGCCTTCCTCGCGATCTTGCAAGTTGGGGACAAGTAAATGGGGGCAAACCTGTTCTGGGCGTGGATGGTGCTGCTGGCGGTCGGCGTGATGCTGATCGCGTTTGGCGGCAAGCGGGAAGACGGTACCCACGCTGCATCCATCGAGTGGGGCTATCTGGCGGTTCTGGGCGGGGCCTTCGGCCTGCTGTCCGACCACATGAGCTTCACCGCGGTGATGCTGCTCGTGGTGGTGGTGACCGGTGGCGTCTGGCTGTTCGACAAGCTGGTGCTGGCCAAGCGCCGGCAACCGGGCGTGGTGGTGCCGCACTATATCGACTTCCCGCGCGGCTTCTTCCCTGTGATTGCGGTGGTGTTCCTGCTACGCGCCTTCGTGGTGGAGCCGTTCCAGATTCCTTCCAGCTCGATGCGCCCGGGACTGGTGGTCGGCGACTTCATTCTGGTCAACAAGTTCGGCTACGGCCTGCGCGTGCCGGTGCTGAACAAGGTGTTTGTGCCGGTCGGCAAGGTCGAGCATGGCGACGTGGTGGTGTTTGCCTATCCGGAAAACGAGAAGGTCAGCTTCATCAAGCGTGCCATCGGCCTGCCGGGGGACACGGTGGAATACCGCAACAAGCAGCTGTCGGTAAACGGCAAGCTGCTGCCGCGCCTGAGCGCCGGCGAGCACAGCTACCTGGAACAGGGCTTGATGCTGGTGCAGAACCAGCGCTATACCGAAACCTTGGGCAAGGTCAGCTACGATACGCTGGTGATTCCGGAGGCGCCGGTTTACAACCCGGCCGGTGTGCGCTCCTTTGCGTTGCGTGAAAACTGCGAATACCGCGACGACGGCTTCAGCTGCAAGGTGCCGCAGGGACACTATTTCATGATGGGTGACAATCGCGACAACAGCGAAGACAGCCGCTACTGGGGCTTTGTCGAGGATCGTCTGCTGGTAGGCAAGGCGTTCCTGATCTGGCTGAACCTGGGTGACTTCTCGCGTATTGGCAAATCCATCCATTAATCCGGGTGCAGGAGCATGATATGAAGCAGCAACGTGGTTTTTCCCTGTTGGTGGTGCTGGCACTGGCCATCGTGTTGTCGGTCGTGTTGCTGGGCTTCTTCAAGCTCTTGCCGGTGTACACCGAGTATTTCGCGATCAAGAAGACCATCGACGAAATGGCGGCGACCCCAGGGAAAACTGATGGCGAGTTGCGTCGCGAATTCAGGGACCGCACCACGGTGCACGGCATCGTCTCGATCAAGCCGGAAGACCTGCACATCCTGACGACGCCGAATACGGTCGGCATCGGCGTGCGCTATCGCCGCGAAGTGCCCCTGGTCGACCATATCGGCCTGATCCTTTCTTTTGAACATGAGGCAGGTACCCCTGTCCTGGAATCGAATCCCTAAACATAGTGAATCAGCCTGATCAACGTTTCCGGCGCCTGTGCACGGCGCTGGATTATTCTTTTAGCCGCTTCGAATTGCTGCGCCAGGCAGTAACCCATCGCAGCTTTGGCGCGCCGAACAACGAACGTTTCGAGTTCGTTGGCGACAGCATTCTCAACTACACCGTCGCCAGGATGCTGTTCGATCACTTTCCGAAACTGTCGGAAGGCGAGCTGTCGCGCCTGCGCGCCAACCTGGTGAACCAGAGCACGCTGGCCGAGATCGCGCAGCAGCTGAAGCTGGGCGATTACCTGTACTTGGGCGAGGGCGAGCTGAAGAGCGGCGGTTTCAACCGGCCGTCGATCCTGGCCGATGCGGTGGAGGCCATCTTTGCCGCCATCAGCTTCGATAGCGACTTCATGGCGGCGGAGCGTGTGGTGCGCCGCCTGTACCAGGAGCGCGTGGTCGCCATCGACCCCAGCAAGCACGCCAAGGACGCCAAGACCCGGCTGCAGGAGGCATTGCAGGCGCGCCGGCTGTCCCTGCCGCGTTACAGCATCCTGTCGCAGAGCGGCGAAGCGCACGAGCAGAGCTTCCGCGTGCAGTGCGATCTGGCCGAGCTGGGCATCATCACCACCGGCGACGGCGTCAGCCGTCGCGGGGCAGAGCAGCAGGCGGCCGACGCCGCGCTGCTGCTGCTTGAACAACACTTTGCCGCAGGCAAGAAATAAGCCATGACCGATACCGATTTCCGCTGTGGCTTTGTCGCCATCGTTGGCCGCCCCAATGTGGGCAAATCCACGCTGATGAACCATCTCATCGGCCAGAAAATCAGCATTACCTCGAAAAAGGCGCAGACCACGCGCCACCGCGTCAACGGCATCCATACCGAGCCGAACGCGCAGTTCGTGTTCGTCGATACCCCGGGCTTCCAGACCTTCCACAAGGGCGCGCTCAATGCCACGCTGAACCAGTCGGTGAAGGACACCCTGGGTAGCGTCGATTGCGTGCTGTTCGTGCTGGAAGCGATGCGTCTGTCCAACGCCGACCGCGAAGTGATGGCGCTGCTGCCGAAGAATACGCCGGTGATCCTGGTGCTGAACAAGGTCGACAAGGCCAAGGACAGCCTGATGCTGAGCATGTTCATCGACCAGGTCCGCGCCGAGTTCGAGTTCACCGACGCCGAAGTGGTCAGCGCCAAGCACGGCCAGCGTCTGGGCGAGCTGCTGGACAAGGTGCGCCCGCACCTGCCAGTCTCGATGCCGCTGTACCCGGAAGACATGATCACTGACAAGAGCCAGCGTTTCCTCGCTGCCGAGATCGTGCGCGAGAAGCTGTTCCGCTACCTGGGTGAAGAGCTGCCGTACGAGATGAACGTGGAGGTCGAGGCTTTCGAGGTCGATGGCCACATGTTCCGCATCCACGTCGCCATCTTGGTGGACAAGGAAGGGCAGAAGCCGATCGTGATCGGCCGTGGCGGCGAGAAACTGAAAAAGATTTCCACCGAAGCCCGTCTCGATATGGAGCAGCTGTTCGACTGCAAGGTGTTCCTCGAGGTGTGGGTGAAGGTGAAGTCCGGCTGGGCCGACGACGTACGCTTCCTGCGCGATTTCGGCCTCAACTGAGCCTGAACAAAAGGTTGGCCGCATGTTTGCGAACACTCCCGAGCCGCCGTACTGGGCGGTGATTTTCAGCAGCCAGCGCAGCGTTGTCGATGAGGGCTACGCCGACATGGGTCAGCGCATGGTCGAGCTGGCGGCCGGGCAGCCCGGTTTTCTCGGTGTGGAAAGCGTGCGCGATGCCGACGGTTTCGGCATCACCGTGTCGTACTGGGACAGCGAAGCGGCCATCGCGGCGTGGAAGGCCAATAGCGAGCACCAGCTGGCGCAGCGGCAGGGCTTTGCGCAGTGGTATGCAGGCTTCGAGCTGCGCGTGGCAGAGGTTGGCCGCGTACACGGCTGGCGCAAGCCGCAGGCAGGGACGGATGCAGCAGGGCAAGGTTGATCGCCAGCCGGC
The DNA here is from genome assembly GCF_028548475.1 of Vogesella margarita. Lineage (GTDB taxonomy): Bacteria > Pseudomonadota > Gammaproteobacteria > Burkholderiales > Chromobacteriaceae > Vogesella > Vogesella margarita. The sequence goes on along the minus strand of NZ_JAQQLE010000015.1, from coordinate 60,269 downwards.
CTACGTGCTGCACACCCAGCCCTACCGCGAGACCAGCCTGCTGGTGGAAGTGCTGACCCGCGACCACGGGCGTTTCACGCTGGTGGCGCGCGGCGCACGGCGGCCGCGTTCCGACCTGCGCGGGCTGTTGCTGCCGTTCCAGCCCTTGCAGCTGGCCTGGTTCGGCAAGGGCGAATTGCGCACCCTGCACAGCGCCGACTGGCGCGGCGGCGTGCCGCAGTTTGCCGGTGCGCGGCTGGTGACCGGTTTCTATCTCAACGAACTGGTGCTGCGCCTGGCGGCCCGCGACGACCCGTCGCCATCGCTGTTCAAGCTGTACGATCGCGCGGTGCGCAGCCTGGTCGACCATGCGCTGACTGCCACCGTGCTGCGCCGCTTTGAGCTGGCGCTACTGGAAGAGCTGGGTTATGCGCCAGCGCTGACACAGGATCACCTGGCGCAGCCCATCGTGCCGCAGGCACGCTACCTGTGCCGCTTCGGCGCCGCGCCAGAGCCGACCGACAGCGAGCAGGCACCGCGCGGCACGGCCAACGTCAGTGGCGCCACCTTGCTGGCGCTGGCCGCCGCCGATTTCGAGCAGCCGCAGACCCGGCGCGAAGCGCGCCTGCTGTTGCGGCTGTTGCTGGACGAGTTGCTGGGGCCGGAGCCGCTGGCTTCGCGCGAACTGCTGACTACCCTCTACGCGCTGTCCGACTGACGGCGCGCCTTGCCGGAGATACAGAATGATATTGCTAGGTGTAAACATCGATCATGTGGCGACGCTGCGCCAGGCGCGCGGTACCCGTTTCCCCAGCCCGATCGAGGCGGCACTGGTGGCCGAATCCAGCGGCGCCGACCTGATCACGCTGCATCTGCGTGAAGACCGCCGCCATATCCAGGACCACGATGTCGACACCATGCGCCGCGTGATCAAGACGCGCATGAACCTGGAAATGGCGCTGACCGACGAGATGCTGGCCAACGCGCTGCGCGTGCAGCCGGAAGACGTGTGCCTGGTGCCGGAAAAACGCGAGGAAGTGACCACCGAGGGTGGCCTCGACGTGATCCGCTACTTCGACCAGGTGCGCGACTTCACCCGCCAGCTGACGGCGGCGGGCAGCCGGGTGTCGATCTTCATCGACCCGGATCGTGAGCAGATCCAGGCCGCGTTCGACGCCGGCGCCCGCGTGATCGAGCTGCACACCGGCGCCTACGCCCACGCCGATTTCAAGCATGACGAGCAGCAGGTCGAGCTTGCGCGCATCCGCGAGGCGGCGGTGTTCGGCAGCCATCTCGGCATGGTGGTCAACGCCGGTCACGGCCTCAACTACCACAACGTGAAACCGATCGCCGCGATTGCGGAGATCGCCGAGCTGAACATCGGTCACGCGCTGGTCAGCCACGCGCTGTTTGTCGGCTTTGCCGAGGCGGTGCGGCAGATGAAGGCGCTGATGATCGAAGGTCGTCAGGGGCTGTAATGATTTACGGCATCGGCACCGACATGGCGCGCATCGAGCGCTTCGACGCGTTGCTGGCACGTCACGGTCTGCGTTGCGGCCAACGTTTGCTGGCCGAATCTGAGCGGGCTGAGCTGGCGCTGGCGAAACAGCCGGCGCGCTTTCTCGCCAAGCGCTTCGCCGCCAAGGAGGCGCTGGGCAAGGCGCTGGGTACCGGCGTGCGTGCGCCGGTGCTGCTGACCGCGATTGCCGTGGTGCACGATGCGCTGGGCAAGCCGATGTTTGCCTTTTCCGATCCGCTGCAGGACTTCCTGCACCAGCGCGGCATCTGCGCGGTACACTTGTCGATCAGCGATGAACAACAACACGCGTTCGCTTTCGTGGTCTGCGAGAGCGCGCTTGCGGCCAACCCTTGATAGCGTTAACTCCATGAACAAGCTTCCCCTGCAACTGCCGCGTGGCCCGGTGATGATCGACGTCGCGGTCTTTACCCTGACCGATGCCGAGCGCGAGCGACTGTCCCACCCGCTGGTCGGCGGCGTGATCCTGTTCCGCCGCAATTTCCAGAACATCGAACAACTGCAGGCGCTGACCGCCGAGATTCGCGCTCTGCGCGAGCCGCAGTTGCTGATCGCCGTCGATCACGAAGGCGGCCGCGTGCAGCGCTTCATTGATGGCTTCACCCGCCTGCCGCCGATGCAGGTGCTGGGCGAGGCGTGGGATGTCAACGCCGACAAGGCGGCGGAACTGACGCGCCAGGTCGGCTACGTGCTGGCCGCCGAGCTGCGTGCCTGCGGCATCGACCTCAGCTTCACACCGGTGCTGGATCTGGATTGGGGGCAGTGCGCGGTGATCGGCAACCGCAGCTTCCACCGCGATCCGCAAGCGGTGTCCGCGCTGGCGCTGGCGCTGCAGCAGGGCTTGGCCGGTGGCGGCATGGCCACCTGCGGCAAGCACTTCCCCGGTCACGGTTTTGTCGAGGGCGACAGCCATCACGTGATCCCGGTCGATGAGCGAACGCTGGCACAATTGCAGGCCGACGACCTGCAGCCGTTTGCGCAGCTGGCGGCGGCCGGCATGGCCTCTGTGATGCCCGCGCACGTGGTGTATCCGGCGGTGGACGCGCAACCGGCCGGCTTTTCCAAGGTTTGGTTGCAGGACATCCTGCGCGGCGAGCTGGGCTTTGACGGCGTGATCTTCTCCGACGACCTGACCATGGAAGGCGCCGCCGGTGTCGGCAATATCGTCGAGCGTGCCCGTGCCGCCTTCGACGCCGGCTGTGACATGGCGCTGGTGTGCAATCGCCCGGATCTGGCCGACCAGTTGCTGGCCGAACTGGCCGATCCACAACTGCCAGGGTTGGCCGCACGGCTGCAGAAGATGGCCGGGCGGGGTGCGCAGGCGGACTGGCAGGCACTGCTGGCCACCGACAGCTTCGCGCAGGCGCGCGCGGCGGTGCAGCAGCTGAGCATGCCCAAGGATGCGCTGGCTGGGCCCGCGGTGGGCGAGGCCTGCTAAAAGGTGTGGACGTGCTCAGCACGTCCGCAGCAAGAAAAAAGGGCAGCCGGCTGGCTGCCCTTTTTCATGTTCGTACCGCAAGACTCACGGCCGTCGCGGCCTCAGGCCCATACCACGCCGGCGGTGAGGACTTCTTCTGCGTGCTGCAGCGCGGTGGTCAGGTCGGGCTGGATGTTGCGGTTGCCCATCTCGCGGGCGAGGCGTGCCTGTTTCAGCATCTGCATCACCTCGGTGCCGGCGCCGCACAGGATCAGGGTGCGCCCCTGCGCCTTCAGGTGCCGGTTCAGCGCCGACAGCGCCAGCAGGCCGGTGGTGTCCAGCATCACCAGCCGGTGCAGTTGCAGGATGATGACCCGCGCCTCGGGATGGGCGTTGGCGATGGCCTCAATGCGGTCGGTGGCGCCGAAGAACAGCGCGCCCTCGATGCGGTAGGCGATGCAGCCGTCGGGGATGTGCTTGCCGGCGATGGAGTGGCGTTCGTACAGCTGCTGATGTTCGGCTTTCAGCTCCTGCACGCTGGTGCTGCCGGCCATGCGCTGGATGAAGAACACCGCCGCCATCATCAGCCCGATCTGCACCGCGATGGTGAGGTCGAAGATGACCGTCAGCGCGAAGGTCACCACCAGTACCAGTGTGTCGCGCTTGGGAAACTGCGCCGCCTTGCGGATGTCCCAGTCGCCCATCTTGATGGCGACCGCGATCAGGATGGCGGCCAGCACCGCCAGCGGGATGTAGGCGGCCAGCGGTGCCGCGATCAGGATCACCAGCAGCAGGAACAGCGCGTGCGCGATGCCGGAGACCGGTGTCTTGCCGCCGTTGTTGATGTTGGTGGCGGTGCGGGCGATGGCGCCGGTCGCCGGGATGCCACCGAAGAACGGCACCACCATGTTGGCGATGCCCTGAGCGATCAGCTCCTGGTTGGCGTCGTGCTTGTCGCCGGTAAGCTTGTCGGCGACCACGGCGCAGAGCAGCGATTCGATGGCGCCGAGCAGCGCGATGGTAAAGGCCGGGGCCAGCAGGTCGGACAGGTGTTCCGGATCGAAGGCCAGGCCGTGCAGCTCGGGCAGGCCTTGCGGGATGCCGCCGAACTTGCTGCCGATGGTGGCCAGTGGTAGCGAGAGCAGGCTGGTGGTCAGCGTGGCCAGCACCAGCGCCACAAACGGCCCCGGCAGCTTCCGGTTCAGTGTCTTCGGCCACAGCAAGATCAGCAGCAGCGAGGCGGCGGAGACGGCCAGCGTCAGCGGGTCGAACTGGTGAAGGGTGTGGCGCAGGAGGTCGACAACGGCGAAGAAGCCGCTGGGCATGCTGCCGATGGGCAGACCGAAGAAATCCTTCAGCTGGGTGAGCAGGATCAGTACCGCAATGCCGTTGGTGAAGCCGGTAATCAGTGGCATCGGGAAAAACTTGATCACCTGTCCCAGGCGCAGCAGTCCCATCAGCACCAGCATCGCGTCGGCCATGAAGGTGCAGATGATCAGGTTGGCGAGGCCGTATTTGACCACGATGCCGTAGATGATGACGATGAAGGCGCCGGTCGGGCCGCTGACCGAGGTCTTGCTGCCGCCGAGCAACGAGGTCAGGAAGCCCGCGATGACGGCGGTAAAGATGCCGGCCTGTGGCGGCACGCCGCTGGCAATGGCAAACGCCATCGCCAGCGGTAGCGCGACGATGCCGACGGTGATGCCGGCCATCAGGTCCTGGCGCAGGGTGGCCTTGTCGTAGTGGCGCAGGGTGTGCAGCAGGGCGGGGTGAAAGCGGGCGGTGGCCATGGGGCGCTCTGGACGGCAGTTGGAGAGCTACAGACTAGTAAAATCCCCATTGCCGCTCAAGGGTTTTATGCAGGTGCGGCACCGGAAGTGACAAGAGCTTGCCAGTGGAATGACTCAGTGGCGCTCGGCACGGACGTTGATCAGCTGGTAGTAGGCGGTCTGCAGCAGCAGGCGGGTAGCCTTGACCGGCAGCACGCCCTGCGATTGGTGGACCTCGAATTGGCGCAGCGCCTGGTACGGCTTGCCGTACATCACCAGCACGTCCTGCGGGTTGAGGCGGGCATTGGCGGCCAGCCGGATCGCGTTTTGCGCCGGCTCGGTGGCGTGGGTCACCACCGGCGTTACCCGGGTGGCCTCGGGGTTCTTGCCGATGATCTCGATACCACACTCGGTATCGCCGCACGGGCTGTAGCGGTTGATCCAGCGCACCACGCCAAGGAAATGATCACGTCCGGGGCGGCGGATCAGCACCAGCTCGCCGCTGCGCAGCGGCATGAGCGGCAGTTGGCCGCGCAGCAGGTAGCCAGTGGCACTCATATTGCACACCCGCATGTTGGCCGCAGGTGGCGACTTGTCGTCTTCGGTGGTTTGCAGGGCTTGCCAGCAGTGATCGAGGGTGACATGCAGCTGTACGAACTCTTCGTGCTTGCTGTGCAGGCGCAGGTAGCGCCGCTGTGGCGGGTAGACCAGCTCTTGGCGCAGTTTCAGGATCAGCTGCTGCTCCAGCTGTGCCGCGGCATCCAGCTGCGCGGTGGCCTGGCTTTTTTCTTCCCAGCTCTGCAGCACGCGGTGTACGCCCAGTAGCAGCTGGGCATGTTCCGCCCCCGGTTTGCCACGGATGCTGCTGTGTCGCGGGGCGGCATCACGCTCCAGGTTGACGATGAAACCGTTGTCGACCACGGCCGATGCCAGTGGTAGCAGCTGCGCGTGCTTGCCGCCTTCCCGCACCAGTCGTACCAGGCACTCGATGCGCGCCGGGTCCAGCCGGTTGCCAGCGGCGACGCCGAGCAGCAGCAGCTGGCGGTACAGCGCGCCGAGGGTGTCGTTCTTGCCGGTGGCGGTTTTGCCATCCCAGCCGCCATCCTGCACGTAGCGGTACAGGCGGTGGCAATCGAGCCAGAAGCCGGATGGCAGGTTGCTGTAGCCGAGGGCATGGGTGCGTAACACCTCGATGGCGCAGGCCAGACAGTCGGCGCAGGCCTCGATCTTGCCTTTGTTGCTGCTGAAAAAGCCGTTGCGGCCAAGGCCTGTTTTGCCTGGTGCAGTCGGCCGGCGGCCAGCGCCTGGGCCAGCACCATGGCGAACAGCGCCTGCTGCGGCTGCGAGGTGTCCAAGCGGCGGGCCAGTTCCAGCAATGTCGGCAGCAGACGGTCGGCCTGGGCGCGTTGTGCCGGCAGAAGGGGGGTGTTGCTGCCGCTCAATGCGGCGTGCAGCTCGCGCAACAGGGTCTCGGCAGCGGAAAGGGTCTGGCGCGCACCGTGCTCGCCTGCCTGTTCGCCGCTCGCGCGCATCAGGTCGGCAAATTCGACTGCTTCGGCCAGATCGATGGCCATGACGAGGGTCAGCACATTCAAGACGCCAGCTTGGAAAATGAGGAAGATGGCGGGCTCAGCGCGCGCCGGTAGCAGGGCATTGTGCCTGCTTAGTGGCGGAAGAAAAGGGGTGTTGGCCGCTTTTTGGCCGGAGTGTGCATATTCACGCAAAAGGCCGGACATTCAGTCCGGCCTCGTCAACGCTGCTGCGGCTTATTTCCACACTGGTTTCGGCGGGGTGCCGTCGGAGGTGGTCATGATTTCGTAGCCGGTTTCGGTCACCAGCACGGTGTGTTCCCACTGCGCCGACAGGCTGCGATCCTTGGTGACCACGGTCCAGCCGTCCGCCAGCAGGCGCAGGTGGCGCTTGCCCTGGTTGATCATCGGCTCGATGGTGAAGATCATGCCGGCCTTCAGCTCCATGCCGGTGCCCGGCTGGCCGTAGTGCAGCACCTGCGGCTCTTCGTGGAACTTGGTGCCGATGCCGTGGCCGCAGAATTCCTGCACCACGCTGTAGCCGGCGGCCTCCGCATGGCGCTGGATGGCGTTGCCGATGTCACCGAGGCGGGCGCCCGGCTTGACCTTCTCGATGCCTTTCCACATGCACTCGTAGGTGACCTTGCACAGGCGGCGGGCAAAATCGCTGACCTGGCCGACGTAGTACATGCGGCTGTTGTCGCCGTGGTAGCCGTCTTTGATCACGGTGATGTCCATGTTGAGGATGTCGCCGCTTTTCAGCGGTTTGTCGTCGGGGATGCCGTGGCAGATCACGTGGTTGATCGAGGTGCAGATCGATTTCGGATACGGAATGCCGCCATCCGGTGCGTAGTTCAGCGGCGCCGGGATGGTGCCCTGCACATTGACCATGTAGTCGTGGCAGAGCTGGTTCAGTTCGTTGGTGGTAACGCCGGGTTTGACGAAGGGCGTGATGTAGTCGAGCACTTCCGCAGCGAGCCGTCCGGCAACGCGCATTTTTTCGATATCTTGCTGGCTTTTGATCAGTGTGGACATGCGTTCATCGCTTGATGGGTTCAAGCCGCCATGATAGCAAACATCACGTTAGCGGACGACCCGCGCCGTCTGCCTGCGTGCCGCCAGCATGTCAGGCCAGAAACTGGTTCGGGTAGATTTCGTCGATCAGGGTGCGGCAATCCACGATGCGCAGATCGTTATCCTTGGCAAAGTCCATCAGGAAGCGGAATACCTGCGGCTGGTTTTTTTCCAGCTTCTTGTCCACCGCGACGCAGCGGACGTTGTCCAGCATCATCGGGCGGACAAACTGGTGATAGGCGAGTTTCTGGTCGTCGCCAAACGACGACAGGATGCCGGCAAGGCGTTCGGCCCAGTCGCTGGGACGGAAAGTGCGGCCTTCGGAGGTCAGGCCTTGGATAACGATTTCGTATGGATTACAGATCATGGGCGCGTTCTTGAGTGGGTGAGGTCTCTTGCCCTGTGCTGGATAGTTATTTGGCAGGGCTAACTGCTCCGCGATGCTCGGTCACGGTTTTCGGGTTTACCCTGCATTCTACCGTAAATCCGGGTGGGCATCATCCTGCGCGGAGGTGGCAGGATGACGGCTTTCCCCAATATCAAATCCGGCGGAATGGTGGCAGTGCGGCCAGCATGCGTTTCCCATAGTTCTGGCGCACGATGCGGGTGTCCAGAATGGTGACGCGGCCATAGTCCTGTTCGGTGCGGATCAGGCGGCCGACGGCCTGGATCAGCTTGATCGACGCCTCCGGCACCGTCAGCTCCACGAACGGGTTGCCGCCGCGTTTCTCGATCCAGCGTGAAAGGGTGCGGCCGACCGGGTCGTCCGGCATCGCGAACGGCAGCTTGGCGATGATCACGTGCACGCAGGCTTCGCCCGGCAGGTCCAGCCCCTCGGAGAACGAGTCCAGCCCGAACAGTACGCTGGCAAGGCCGGCCTGCAGCGCGTCGCGGTGGTTCTGCAGCAGCACCGCCTTGGGTAGCTCGCCCTGCATCTGCACCCGTTCGCGCAGGTTGGCCGCAAGCCCTTCCGCCACCTCCTGCATCTGCTTGCGCGAGGTGAACAGCACCAGCGTGCCGACCGCCTCGTTGAGGTCGACCAGCTTGGGCAGCCAGTCGATGATTTCGCGGGTGTGGCCGGCCGGGTCTTTCGGGGTGCTGAGCAGCGGCGGCACGTACAGCTCGCCCTGTTCGCTGAAGTTGAACGGCGAATCCAGCGCCACCGTCTGTACCTGCTCCAGCCACTTGAGGCCGGTCTGAGACAGCAGCAACTCGAAGCTGCCCAGCGAGCGCAGCGTGGCCGAGGTCAGCACCGCACCGGCGGCACGGCGCCACAGCGTGGCGGCGAGGCTGCCGGCGGCGCTCACCGGCGAGGCGGAGAACAGGTAGTCGCCCTTGCCGTCGGCGCGGCGGGTCACCCACTTGGCGATCGGCGGCGCGTTTTCTTCCGGCTCCTTCTCGAACAGATCCCACAGCGCCATCAGCTGTTCGCACTTGCCGACCATGAAGCCGACATCGGAGCTGGTCTTGTCGATCAGCAGCGTCTCCTGCTGCTTGTCCTTGCGCAGCTGGGCCAGGCCGTCGCTCATGCCGGTCAGGTTTTTGTACAGCATGCGCGCCGACAGCGCCATGTTGGCCGCAGGGATCTTCATCGACTCCGGCAGCACGCCGTCCTCGACCAGCCACGACGGCTCCAGATTGTCGCTGCTGGCTTCCAGCGACGGCTCGGTCTGCAGCAGCCACAGCCACTCGGTGAGGCTTTCCATGCAGGCCGCCGCCGCCTCGCAGGCGTTGCTGGCCAGCTCCGGCTTGTCGATCAGGCTTTCGACGCGGGTGGCCAGCGGCGTGACCTTGTCCAGCCACGCCATCGCCTGCGCGAGGCTGTGTTCGGCGGCGAACTGGTTGACCGCCTTCTTGGCCAGGTGATGCGCCTCGTCGATGCAGTAGAAGCTGTTCTCCGGCGCCGGCAGGATCACGCCGCCGCCCATCGCCACGTCGGCCAGCATCAGGTCGTGGTTGGCGACCACGATGTCGACGGTTTCCAGCGTTTCGCGCGCCAGGTAGAACGGGCACTCGGGACGGTTGGGGCAGCCGGCTTTCAGGCAGCCGTGGCGGTCGTTGGTGACGCGGCGCCACAGTTCGTCGTTGATCATTTCCGGCCAGCTGTCGCGGTCGCCATTCCACTTGCGATAGTAAAACGCGTCGGCTAGCTGGCGCAGCGCCTCGATCTCGCCCTGTTCCGGCTTGCGCTCCCACAGCGCCAGTGCCGGGTCCTGCGCGATCAGCTCGCCCTGCGCGTTGTCGGCGGTGAGCTGGTACAGGCGGTACGGGCACAGGTAACGACCGCGGCCCTTGGCCAGCGCGAAGGTGGCCGGCAAGCCGCTTTTTTCGATGGCGAACGGCAGGTCGCGGTTGACCAGCTGTTCCTGCAGCGCGATGGTGGCGCTGGTGACCACCAGCTTCTTGCCGCGCGACTTGGCCATCACGCCGCCGGCCAGCAGGTAGGCCAGACTCTTGCCGACGCCGGTCGGGCCTTCTATCACGGCGATGCTCTCGCCGTTGCGCTCCGGCGCCTCGTCGCTGTCCTCGGCCTTGCTCAGGGTGTTGCCGAAGGCGTTGGCGACGGTGGCCAGCATCTGGCGTTGCGCGGCGCGCGGGCGGAAGCCCGGCAGGTTGTCGGCAATGGCGCGATAGTACTCGCGCAGGGAATCTTTTTCGGCGTCGGTCAGCATCCGCGCATTGTAGCGGATTGACCGTCCGCCTGCTTTGCCGCGTCGCCGGCCGGGTTCGTCTCGCAACGCCGCTTAGCAGCCTGTCATCGGGGCGGCTAGACTGGGAACACGGCCGGCGCCGCAGGAGGCAAGCATGACACCAGTAAGCCGGGTCTTGATCGTCAGCAACGACGCACGCTGGCAGGCCAGCGTGCTGGCGGGACTGAATGCGGCCGCCGCCAAGCTGCACAATCCGCTGGGTCTGTGTTTTGCCGGCGTCGCCAGCAGCCGCGACGCGCTGGGGCAGGTGGCGCACGACGGTGAGCTGCAGTTCGTGCTGCTGGACAAGGGAATGAAGGAGCAGGGGCAGACGCAGCCGGCGGTGGAGCTGGCCAACCAGATCTCCGCGCTGCGGCCGGAGCTGTCGCTGTACATCCTGCTGCAGGACGACGACGAGAAGGTGCTGATGGAAACGCTGGCCAGCCACGCGGTGGATGGCTATTTCTATCGCGATGAGCAGGATTTTCACGGCTGGTTCCGCATCCTCGCCGCCGAGCTGGCGGAGAAGTCGGCGACGCCGTTCTACGACCGCCTCAAGCTGTACGTCAGCATGGCCAAGGACTCGTGGCACACCCCCGGTCATTCCGGCGGCGACTCGTTCAAGAACAGCCCGTGGGTGGGCGATTTCTACGATTTCGTCGGCGAGGAAATGCTGCGCGCCGACCTGTCGGTGTCGGTGCCGATGCTGGACTCGCTGCTGCACCCGACCGGGGTGATCGCCGACGCGCAAACGTTGGCCGCAAAGGCGTTCGGCGCGCGCAAGACCTATTTCGCCACCAACGGCACCTCCACCTCCAACAAGGTGATCTTCCAGACGCTGCTGGCGCCGGGCGACAAGCTGCTGCTGGACCGCAACTGTCACAAGTCGGTGCACCACGGCGTGATCCTGTCCGGCGCGCTGCCGGTGTACTTGGATTCCTCGGTCAACCGTCACTACGGCATCTTCGGGCCGGTGCCCAAGGCGGTGATCTTCGACGCCATTGCGGCCAACCCCGACGCACGGGCGCTGATCCTGACCTCCTGCACCTACGACGGCCTACGCTACGACCTGCCGCCCATCATCGCCGCCGCCCACGCCGCCGGCATCAAGGTGGTGGTCGACGAGGCCTGGTACGGCCACGCCCGTTTCCACCATGCGTTGCGGCCAACGGCGCTGGAATCCGGCGCGGACTACGTCACGCAAAGCACGCACAAGGTGCTGTCGGCGTTCTCGCAGGCCAGCATGATCCACGTCAACGACCCGGCCTTCGACGAGCACCTGTTCCGCGAAAACTTCAACATGCACGCCTCCACCAGCCCGCAGTACAACCTGATCGCCAGCCTCGACGTGGCGCGCAAGCAGGCGGTGACCGAAGGTTTTCGCCTGCTCGACCGCGCGCTGAAGCTGGCGCAGGAATTGCGGCAGAAGATCGACGCCACCGGCGCCTTTCGCGTGCTCGAGCTGGGCGACCTGCTGCCGGACAGCGTGCGCGATGACGGCGTCCGCCTCGACCCGACCAAGCTGACGGTGGACATCTCGCAAGCCGGCTACAGCGCCGACGAATTGCAGCGCGCACTGTTCGAGCGCTTCAACATCCAGTTCGAGAAGTCCACCTTCAATACCATCACCCTGCTGCTGACGGTGGGCACCACGCGCAGCAAGGTGTCGCGGCTGTTCGATGCGCTGCTGCGGCTGGCCAAGGAGCAGCGCCCACCGCGGCTGCTGGGGCGGATGCCGGAGATCCCAGGTTTTACCCGCCTGGCTTGCCTGCCGCGCGATGCCTTCTACGAAACGGGCGAGCGCCTGCCGTTGTTCGACGACGAGGGGCGCGCCAACCCGCAGCTGAGCGGCCGCGTCTGCTGCGACCAGATCGTGCCCTATCCGCCAGGCATTCCGGTGCTGGTGCCGGGGCAGGTGATAGACGACGGCATCATCGCCTACCTGGCGCGGCTGCTGAAAACGCAGAAGCGTATCGAGATGCACGGCCTGGACGAGGAGGGCGGCGAGTACCGGGTGCGGGTGCTGACGGTGGCGGAACTGGCGGCGTTGCCGGGGCAGCCCGACGTGGTGACGCAGGAATGAGTGCCGGCGCGTCGGTGTTGATTATGCTAAACACTGAAATTCGCCTAGCTTGCTGATTCGTATCGGTTTTTTTGAGAGGTGGCGCGCGAACGCTGGTGCGTAAACGCCACGCGGACTTGTCACCAGATTGGATTTCGGATACATATAACCATGTCGCAATTCTGTAAAACATGAAATAGACATGGGCAGATGTTGCGACAATCCGAGCCAGGCAACGCCAGTTTGCGTGTAGTAATGTGCCACCGCGCATGAAAACGCCACGTTTTCACGCTGCCGTGGCATTCATTTTTTCCGGAATTCAACATGACCAAAACCAGACATTTTTTACAATTCAGTGACCTGACAGCCGAAGAGTGCCAGCACATCTTCCACCGAGCGCAGGTTCTGAAGCGACGACATGTCTCTGGCGAGCTGTACCGTCCGCTGCTGGGCAAGGTCATGACCATGATTTTCGAGAAGAACTCCACGCGCACCCGCGTGTCGTTCGAGGCCGGCATGTCGCAGCTGGGCGGCCACGCCATGTTCCTGGACGGCAAGAGCTCGCAGATCGGCCGTGGCGAGCCGGTGGAAGACACCGCGCGCGTGCTGTCGCGCATGAGCGACATCATCATGATCCGCACCTTCGAGCAGAGCATGGTGGAAACGCTGGCCGCCAACTCGCGCGTGCCGGTGATCAACGGCCTGACCAACGAATACCATCCGTGCCAGATTCTGGCCGACATCCTGACCTATATCGAACACCGCGGTGACATCCGCGGCAAGACCGTGGCCTGGATCGGCGATGGCAACAATATGAGCCGTACCTGGCTGCAGGCGGCCAAGCTGCTGGGCTTCAAGCTGCAGATCGCCACCCCGGTCGGCTACGAGCTGACGGTGCTGGACGGCCAGAACTACGGCGCGGACTGCTTTGCCGCGTCGAACGACCCGATGGCCGCCGCGCACGGCGCCGATCTGGTGACCACCGACGTGTTCACCAGCATGGGCTACGAGGGAGAAGCCGAGGCGCGCCGTCAGGCCTTCGACGGTTTCATGGTCACCAGCGAGCTGATGGCTGCGGCCAACCCTGACGCGCTGTTCATGCACTGCCTGCCGGCGCACCGTGGCGAAGAAGTGGCTGCTGCTGTCATTGACGGCCCGCAAAGCGTAGTATGGGATGAGGCGGAAAACCGCATGCACGCACAAAAAGCCCTGATTGAATACTTGATGCTGGGTCGTATTGACGACTGATCCGGCGCCAACCCAAGCGTATCTGAAAGAGAAAACGATGTCTGATATCAACAAAGTCGTACTTGCCTATTCCGGCGGCCTCGATACTTCGGTGATCCTGAAGTGGCTGCAAGACACCTACCAGTGCGAAGTGGTGACCTTCACCGCCGACCTGGGCCAGGGCGAAGAACTGGAACCGGCACGCCAGAAGGCGCTGCAGTTCGGCATCAAGCCGGAAAACATCTTCATCGACGACCTGCGCGAAGAGTTCGTGCGCGACTTCGTGTTCCCGATGTTCCGCGCCAACACCGTGTACGAAGGCGAGTACCTGCTGGGTACCTCCATCGCCCGTCCGCTGATCGCCAAGCGCCAGATCGAGATCGCCAACCTGACCGGTGCCGACGCGGTATCGCACGGTGCGACTGGCAAGGGTAACGACCAAGTGCGCTTCGAGCTCGGCTACTACGGTCTGAAGCCGGATGTGAAAGTGATCGCCCCGTGGCGCGAGTGGGACCTGCTGTCCCGCGAGAAGCTTTTGGCCTATGCCGAGAAGCACGGCATCCCGGTCGAAGCCAAGCACAAGGGCGGTGGCGCACCGTACTCCATGGACGCCAACCTGCTGCACATCTCCTACGAAGGCCGTCACCTGGAGAATCCGTCGGCTGAAGCCGAGGAAGCCATGTGGCGCTGGACCGTGTCGCCGGAAGCGGCACCGGATGCGCCGGAATACCTGGATGTCGAGTTCGAGGGCGGCGATATCGTGGCACTGAACGGAGTGCGTCTGAAGGCGCATGAGGTGCTGGCCAAGCTGAACGAGCTCGGCGGCAAGCACGGCATCGGTCGTCTGGACCTGGTGGAAAACCGCTACGTGGGCATGAAGTCCCGCGGCTGCTACGAAACTCCGGGCGGCACCATCATCCTGAAGGCGCACCGCGCGATCGAGTCCATCACCCTGGACCGCGAAGTGGCGCACCTGAAGGACGACCTGATGGCCCGCTACGCAAGCATGATCTACAACGGCTACTGGTGGGCGCCGGAGCGCAAGGCGCTGCAGACCCTGATCGACTACACCCAGCAGACCGTGAACGGCTGGGTACGCCTGAAGCTGTACAAGGGCAATGTGATCGTGGTCAGCCGCGACTCGAAGACCGACTCGCTGTTCGACATGAACATCGCGACCTTCGACGACGACGGTGGTGCCTACAACCAGGTCGATGCCGGTGGCTTCATCAAGCTGAACGCGCTGCGCATGCGCATCGCCGGTCGCCTGAACAAGTAAGCCGGACTGATCTGGCTCATGAAACCGCACCTCATCGGGTGCGGTTTTTTATTGCCGCTCTTATAATCGGCGGCCAACCTTACCGATCCGTTTGCAGGAAATCATGAGCGAAGAAGAATTCACCAACTGGTCGATGGGCATCCTGCTCACCGGTCTGATCATTTTCATGGGCTTCATCATCTGGGATCTGGGCAAGAAATCCGGTGCCGGCAAGACCGGCATGATCGCGCTGTTCGTGGTGCTGGGCTTCGGCGTGATGGGTTTCGTGTTCAAGAATATCCTGGTCGAGTTCCTGGTGATGAAGTGAGCGGCGGCGCGCGCCAGGAAAAGGGCGTCATCAGCCGCTGGCAGGACGTGCGCGGCTTCGGCTTCATCCAGCCGGAGCAGGGAGCGACGCTGTTCGTGCACGTCAGCGCCTTTGCCGCCACGCCACGGCGGCCGGCGGTGGGGGACGCGGTGTACTTCCTGCGCGCGCGGGACGGCAAGGGCAAGCCGCGCGCCAGCTGGGCCGCGTTCGCCACCGTGCCACAGCAGGCGGTGACGGCGCGGGCGCTACCGGACAACACGCCGCGGCCGTGGCTGGCGGTGCTGTTCGTGATCGCGCTGTGTGCGCTGTACGTGCGCGGACTGCTGCCGCGCGACGTGCTGATGCTGTACGCGCTGATCAGCGTGCTGACGGTGCTGGTCTACCACCGCGACAAGGCGGCGGCGCTGCGCAATCGCTGGCGTACGTCGGAGCGCACGCTGCACTGGCTGGCGCTGCTGGGCGGCTGGCCGGGCGCGATGCTGGCGCAGTACTGGTTCCGTCACAAGTCGACCAAGCCGGCCTTCCGCCGCTGGTTCTGGGTGACGGTGCTGGGCAATGGCGCGCTGCTGGGCTACGGCCTGTACCAGGGCGAGCGGCTGCTGGCGTTGCTGCGCTGACAATTGCCGGGCGCGGCGCTAGAATAAGCGGCAATTTTGATAAGGAAGATGTGATGCCGTCATTTGATACCGTTTCCGAAGTGGATACCGTTGAAGTTCGCAACGCGGTCGACCAGACCAGCAAGGAAGTGGCGACCCGCTACGATTTCAAGGGCACCAGCGCCAGCCTGGAGCTGAAGGAAAAAGTGATTACCCTGCACGGTGACGCCGAATTCCAGATCCAGCAGATTCTGGACATCCTGCTGGGCAAGCTGGCCAAGCGTGGCATCGACGTGCGTTGCCTGGAGTACGGCGACGTGAAGCAGGTCGGCGGCAACAAGGCCACCCAGACCGTGACCGTCAAGGAAGGCATCGAGACCGAACTGGCGAAGAAGATCGTCAAGCTGATCAAGGATGCCAAGCTCAAGGTGCAGGCCAGCATCCAGGGCGAAGCAGTGCGCGTGACCGGCGCCAAGCGCGACGACCTGCAGGCGGTGATGGCGCTGCTGCGCAAGGAAGTCACCGACTTCCCGCTGCAATTCAATAACTTCCGCGACTGATTGCCGCGCGTTGTCTCCAAAAAGGCTGCCAGATACGGGCAGCCTTTTTTCATGGTACGTGCCTGCCGCTTGCGGCCAACCTTGCGCGCTTACTTGAGGTAGGAGCGCAGGATGCCGACCAGCTGGTCGATCTCGGCGTTGCGGGCCTCGGCGCTGATGTCGGCGGCGCCGATGTGCTCGCGGATATGGTCTTCCAGCACGCCGGCCATCAGACCGTTGACCGCACCGCGGATGGCGGCAATCTGTTGCAGCACGGCACTGCAGTCGGCATCGCCCTCCAGAGCCCGTTCCAGCGCCTCGGCCTGGCCCTTGATGCGGCGCACGCGGCTGAGCAGCGGCTTGTTGTTGCGGAGCAGGTGGGACATGCGCAATCCTTTGTTGGTACTAGGGGGTAGTATATTTATAGTCATGAATATACTATGGGGGAGTATAAACCAGACCACGGAATGCCACCATGCCACCCCAGCCTCACCCGCGCCAGCACCACCATGTTTTTGACGAAGGCAATCCGCTGGCGGAGCGCAACACCCGCTGGACGGTGCTGCTGACCGCCAGCATGATGGTTGCGGAAATCGTCGGCGGCTGGTGGTTCAACTCGATGGCGTTGCTGGCCGATGGCTGGCACATGAGCTCGCACGCGCTGGCCCTGGGGCTGGCGGTGCTGGCCTACGCCGCCGCGCGGCGCTACGCGCACGATCCGCGCTTCAGCTTCGGCACCTGGAAGATCGAGATCCTCGGCGGTTTCAGCAGTGCCTTGCTGCTGCTGGCGGTGGCGGCGCTGATGCTGTTCCAGTCGGTGGAACGCCTGCTGTCGCCGATGCCCATCCACTACGACCAGGCCATCGTGGTCGCCTTGCTCGGCCTGCTGGTCAACCTGGTGTGCGCCTGGTTGCTGAACGACAGTCATCACCATGGCGCGGCGCATCACCATGGCCATCATCACCACGATCACGGCCACCATCACCACCACGGTCATCATCATCATGATCACGCGGCGCATGCCGACCTCAACCTTCGCTCGGCCTACCTGCACGTGCTGGCCGATGCCGCCACGTCGGTGCTGGCCATCATCGCGCTGTTTGCCGGCAAGCTGTGGGGCGCGGTGTGGCTGGACCCGCTGATGGGCGTGATCGGCGCGGTGCTGGTGGCGGTGTGGGCCAAGGGACTGCTGCAACAGACCGGGCGCGTACTGCTGGACGCGGATATGGATACCCCGCTGCCGGCGCAGGTGCGCGCGCTGCTAGACGCCGGGCCGTGGCCGGTCAGCATCACCGACCTGCACCTGTGGCGGGTGGGCAAGGGGCGCTACGCCTGCATCGTGGCGCTGGATTGCGAGGGCAAGGCGACGGCGGATGACTTCCGCCGCCTGCTGGCCGCCTGCCCGCAGCTGGTGCATGTCACGGTAGAGGTCAATCCGCCGCCGCGTTACAACCGTTTCCGGCGCGTCGCCGCGCCAGCCCGGTCGCTGCGCTAGGCGCGCGGGCTGGCTTGCCTTGCGGCCAGGCTGGCGTGGTCACAACGCGCCGACGCAGACCCGGTTGCGGCCCTGTTCCTTGGCCGCGTACAGCTGCAGGTCGGCCTGCCGGAACAGCTCGCGTAGCGGAGTGTGGCCGCGGGGCGCGACCACCAGTCCGGTGCTTACCGTCTGCTGCAGCGTGTTGCCGTCGCTGGTGGCGATCGGCTCGGCGGCCAGGGTGTGGCGCAGCGTTTCCGCCAGTGCCGGCGCGTGCGGCACCGCGCTGCCGCTGAGCAGCACCGAGAACTCCTCGCCGCCGTTGCGGCCGTACACCGCGTCGAAGTGGCCGAAGTGGCGGTCCAGCAGCGTGGCAAAGTGCACCAGCACCTCGTCGCCGGCGAGGTGGCCGTGGCTGTCGTTGACACGTTTGAACCAGTCCAGATCCATCACCAGCAGTGCCACGGGCGCATCGGGGTTGGCCGCCAGCCGCTGTTCGGCCTGCTCGTGAAAGGCGCGCCGGTTGGCGAGCCCGGTCAGGCTGTCCAGCATCGCCTGTTGGTAGAGGCGGATTTCCAGCCGCTCGAAGCAGATGAAGATGAAGCACAGCAGCTTGGCGTACTCCAGCCACATCGCCTGGTAGTCGAGGTAGGCGAACAGCGCCGAATTGGCCAGCCAGCCGCTACTGACGGCGCTGGAATACAGCAGGCGCACGCTGTAGGTCAGCATCAGCAGCAGCACGATCAGCCGGCCGAGGCGGTAGCCCAGCCGCGCCTGGTGCGGGCTGCGGCGCAGGCTGCGCCACAACAGCGCGTGAAACAGCAGGTAGGCGGCGCTGAACAGCAGGATGCGCCAGGCGAACGCCTCGGGCCCGAACGGCAGCAGCAGGAACACGCCGCTGACCGCACCCGCCAGCAGCAGCCCCGGCCGCCACGGCAGACGCGCGTGATCCAGCGCCACGCCGCCAACCCAGGTCAGCATCAGCGAGAAAAACAGCAGGCAGTTGGCGAGGCCGACACCCAGCCACAGCGGCAGGTAGGGCCGCAACGCGATCAGCGCGATGCCGGCGCAGGCCAGCACGCCGGCCACGCCCCAGATGCGCAGCGCCTGCTCCTGACGGTAGCGCAGGCCGATCAGCAGCAGGATGGTGGTCATCAGTACAAAAGTGGTGACGTGTCCGACGTACAGGGTGTAAAGATCGAGTTTCATGTGGCCGTTTGCCAGGGCGGGGTCGGGTGGTGGTCAGGGAGGGCGCCGGCGAGCAGTGGGTGCTCATGGCCGGCAGCTTGCCAAGGTTGGCCGCAGGCTTGATGCGATGCGGCCAACCTTGTGGTTGGGGGCGGCCTCAGCCGGCCAGCTGGCTTGCCACCTGCTGCAGCGTGGCGTCGTCCAGTGCCGGTACCGCCAGCGGCTGCACTGCCTGCGTGTAGTGCTTGCCCTGCGAGCGCAGGTAGAGCGGATCGTAGTGGCCGGTCAGCAGCTCGCCGACCAGGGTGTCGAAATCGCCGCCGCGCGCCAGCGCCGCCCACGCCTCCAGTTGCGCCTTGCCGTGCACATTGCGCAGGAAGCCCAGCTGGGTCACCAGCCGTTCCGGCTCGCTGAGGTAGAAGTCGTAGTCGCGCTTGAGGAACTCCACCCGCGCCGCCAGCGGCACCTCCAGCTGCAGGCACTCGCTGTCGTGCATGCGGCTGTACAGCGCGTCCGGCAGCGACACGAAGCCGATTTTCTTGCTTTCCGCTTCCACGAACACCGGCCGCGTCGGGTCGAAAGCCTGCAGCGCGACATCGAGCAGGCTGTCGAAGCGCTTTTGCGACGGCTGTGTCACGTCCGGCAGCCGCCCCAGCACCGAGCCGCGGTGCGCGGCGAGGCCTTCCAGATCCAGCACCTGTGCGCCCTGTGCCGCCAGCGCCGCCAGCAGCCGGCTCTTGCCGCTGCCGGTGGGGCCGCTGATCACGCGGAAACGGAACTGCTGCGGCAGGGTGGCGAGGTCTGCCAGCACCTGGTGGCGATAGGCCTTGTAGCCGCCTTCCAACTGGTGTGCCGCCCAGCCGATCTGGGCCAGGATAATGGCCATCGAGCCGGAGCGCTGGCCGCCGCGCCAGCAGTACACCAGCGGTCGCCACGACTTGGGGTGGCGCGCGAACTGCTCGTCGAGGTGGCGCGCGATATTGCGAGCGGCGATGGCGGCGCCGACCTTGCGCGCCTCGAACGGCGACACCTGCTTGTACAGGGTGCCGACGCGCACGCGCTCCTCGTCGCTCATTACCGGGCAGTTGATGGCGCCGGGTATGTGGTCTTCGGCAAATTCTGCCGGGGTGCGCACGTCGATGATCTCGTCAAATTGGTGGCGCTGTGCTACGGTCGCGAGCTTGAAAAACATAGATAGGAAGGCGTGGGCCATGACAGGAATCAGATTGACGCAATTGTCGCACGGTGGCGGATGTGGCTGCAAAATTGCACCGTCGGTATTGCAGGCGATCCTGTCCGGCGCCCGCGACAAACTGCCGTACCCCGAACTGCTGGTCGGCGCCGAAACCAGCGACGACGCGGCGGTGTACCGTCTCAACGACAGCCAGGCGCTGGTGGCGACCACCGACTTCTTCCTGCCCATCGTCGATGACGCGCGCGACTTCGGCCGCATCGCCGCCACCAACGCCATCTCCGACATCTACGCGATGGGTGCCACGCCCATCATGGCGCTAGCCATCGTCGGCATGCCGGTGAACACGCTGCCGGTGGAAACCATCCGCGACATCCTGCAGGGTGGCGAATCGGTGTGCCGCGAGGCCGGTATCCCGATTGCCGGCGGCCATTCCATCGACGCGCCGGAGCCGATCTACGGCCTGGTGGTGATGGGGCTGATGCATCCGGAGCAGATCAAGCGCAACTGTGACGCAAAAGACGGCGACGTGCTGATCCTCGGCAAGGGTCTGGGCGTCGGCATCCTGGCGCAGGCGATGAAGAAGGGCGAGCTGGACGTCGCCGGCTATCAGGCGCTGATCGCCTCCACCACGCAGCTGAACAAGGTCGGCAGCCAGCTGGCGGCCATGCCCGAGGTGCACGCGCTGACCGACGTCACCGGCTTCGGCCTGCTCGGCCACCTGCTGGAAATCTGCCGCGGCTCGCAACTGGCCGCGCATCTGGACATGGCGCAGGTGCCGGTGATCCGCGAGGCGCAGGCGTGGGCGGAGAAGGGCTACGGCCCCGGCGCCATCGAGCGCAACCTGGCGAGCTTTGGCGAGGACGTACACTGCGCCGACTGCGTGGCCGACTGGCAGCTACGGGTGCTGGCCGATGCGCAGACCAGCGGCGGCCTGCTGGTGGCGGTCGCGCCGGAGGCGGCCGACAGCGTGCTGGCGCAGTTCCATGCCGCGGGCTTCGGCTACGCCAGCATCATCGGCACGCTAGAGCAGGGCGAGGCGAAGATCCACGTGCGCTGAGCGACAGTGTCCGGAATGAAAAAAGGTTGGCCGCATATCTGCGGCCAACCTTTTTATTTTGCTTCTGTCGGGCTTACAGCTGTTCCAGCGCCAGCAGTTCCTCCACCGTCTGGCGGCGGCGGATCAGGCGGTCGGACTCGCCGTCCACCAGCACCTCGGCGATCAGCGGGCGGGTGTTGTAGTTGCTGGACATCGACGCGCCGTAGGCGCCGGTGTCGTGGAACACCAGCAGGTCACCCACCCGTGCTGCCGGCAGCGGGCGCGGCAGCACCACGCCACCGTCACCCTGGGTGAACACGTCGCCGGATTCGCACAGCGGGCCGCCGACCACGGTGTCTTTTTCGGGCTTCTGCACGCCGTCCTGCGGCACCACGGTGATGTGGTGGTAGCTGCCGTACATCGACGGGCGCATCAGCTCGTTGAAGCCGGCGTCGACCAGCACGAAGTGGTTGCTGCCGGCGTCCTTGGCGGCGCGCACCTCGGCCAGCAGGTTGCCGGATTCGGCCACCAGGTAGCGGCCCGGCTCGATCTCCAGCGCCAGCGGATGGCCGATCACGGCCGCGGCTTGCTGGCGCGCGGCATCCCACAGTGTGAAGTAGTGCTCGGTGTCGATGCTGGCGTCGCCTTCGCGGTAAGGGATGGACAACCCGCCGCCGGCGGAGATCGCGTGCAGGTCGTGACCGTGGGCTTTCACCTGCTGCACCAGCTCGACCATGGTGCCGCACACCTGCTGCAGGTGGCTGTAGTCGACGCCGGAGCCGATGTGCATGTGCAGGCCGACCAGGCTGAGGCCGTGCTGGCGGATCGCGTCCAGCGCCGCCGGCAGGTCGCTGTGCCAGATGCCGTGCTTGCTGTGCTCGCCGCCGGTATTGGTCTTGTTGCTGTGGCCGTGGCCAAAGCCGGGGTTGATGCGCAGCCACACGCGGTGGCCGGGCGAGGCCTGGCCCAGCTGGTGCAGCATGTCGATGGAGCCGGCGTTGACCGGGATGCGGTGCTCGGTCACCGTCGCCAGCGTGTCGCGGTCGATCAGGTCGGCGGTGAATACGATGCCGGACGGCTCGCCGGCGGCGTCATAGCCGGCGGCCAGCGCGCGCAGGATCTCGCCGCGCGACACCGCGTCCACCTTCACGCCCTGTTCGCGCATCAGGCGCAGGATGTGGGTGTTGCTGCACGCCTTCTGCGCAAAACGGATGGTGTCGAACCGGCGCAGCGCGGCGATGCGCTGGCGGATGGTGTCGGCGTCGTACACCCACAGCGGGGTGCCGTAGTGCTGGGCGAGGGCGGCGAGGCGGGCGGTGTCGGGGGTCTGCATCTCGGTGAGTCCTTGGTCGTCATGGTGGCCGGCCCGTGCGGTGCGGGGCGGCGGTGTCGGGTGCCTGGCGGGGACAAACTATGGGTGCGCCCCGCCAGGCTGAGGGTGCCTTCTGTCTCGTCGGCGTTTTGCGGCCTGTTCGCTTGCGCCAGGGTTGGCCGCAAGGGAGCGCGGTTGCGGTCTGTGCCGCGCTGCGTGCTCCGCCGTAGCCGGCATCATGCCCTTGGTGGGTGATTCAGTAAAATGCTAATATTTTGGCTGGTAATTCATTTTTGATATGGAGTGCGCCGTGAGTATCAGCCACCGTCACATCGAAGTGTTCCGCGCGGTGATGACCAGCGGCAGTGTCACCGGCGCCGCCAGCCTGCTGTACACCTCGCAGCCGACGGTCAGCCGCGAGCTGGCGCGGCTGGAGCAGCTGCTGGGCTTTGCGCTGTTCGAGCGCCAGCGTGGCCGGTTGCAGCCGACGGCGCCGGCGCTGGCGCTGTTCGACGAGGTGCAGCGCTCCTATATCGGGCTGGAGCGCATCGCCGACGTTGCGGCCAACCTTGGGAGGCAGGATCGCGGGCAGCTGTCGCTGCTGTGCCTGCCGGCGTTCGCGCACGCGCTGCTGCCGGCGGTGTGCCGCCGCTTTGCCGCCGGCCACCACGGCGTCGGCATCGCCATCACGCCGCAGGAGTCGCCGCTGCTGGAAGAGTGGCTGTCGGCGCAGCGCTACGATCTTGGCCTCACCGAGCGCGAGGCCGCGCCGCCGGGCACCCGGCTGCAGGCGCAATGGCTGGCCGACGAGGTGTGCGTGCTGCCCGACGGCCATCCGCTGCTGGCACGCACGGTGCTGGTGCCGCAGGACTTTGCCGGACAGGACTTTGTCAGCCTGTCGCCGGACGACCCCTACCGCGTGCAGCTGGACCGCGTGTTTGCCGATGCCGGCGTGGCGCGGCAGATGCTGCTGGAGACGCACAGCGCGGTGGCGGTGTGCGCGATGGTGGCCGCCGGGCTGGGGGTGGCCATCGTCAACCCGCTGACCGCCTTGTCGCTGGCCGGGCAGGGGGTGCAGCTGCGCCGCTTCGCGGTGTCGGTGCCGTTCCGCGTCAGCCTGGTGCTGCCGGAGTTCCGCCCGTCGACGCCGTTGACCGGCGCCTTTGCCGACGCGGTGGTCGCCGAGCTGGCGCACGCCACCGTCGCGCTGGAGCAGGCGCTGGCTTGACCCTGCCGGGTGCGGCAATTTTGCTGCATCGCAAAAAACGACTTTTCTCCGTATCTTACTGATTAAAAAGAAAAAACAGAAATTATGGTCACGGCGGCCAGCCACCCGTCCGCTATCCAGCCGGAATTTTTTGGCACAAGGCACGGTCAGACGCTGTTATATCTGCTGTTCGTGCCGCCATTACCTGCCGCGGCACGCTCCCATCGCAACGTGTCAAACGTGACGCAAACTGTCCAACGGATGACTTATGGATCAAATACTTTCCCAACTGGCCGACCGCCACAGTGACGCGCCGCCGGTGCCGTACCTGGCGCGGCTGGTGGCGCAGGTCCGCCCCGACGACGCCGGCGATTTCGTGCAGGCCACCAGCAATCTGCGCGCGCTGACCTATCTGCTGTCGCGCCACGCCCGCTACCGCGCCGGCCTGCGCCAGGCGCTGATCGACCTGCTCGGCTCCACCCGCCAGGTGCAGCTGTATACCGACACCGGCACCCTGTCCAACGAGACCTTTTCCCAGGCGCTGCGCCGTCGCATCGGCGAGCGCCTGCTGCCGCCGGCACGCTCCGCCAGCCACCTGTCCGACCAGTTCGGCGTGATCTTCTGCCAGCGCGAGGACTACCGCTGGGTGGCCGCGCTGTCGCAGGAAGTGTGGCAGGAGCTGTGGCAGGCGCTGGCGTGGGACGAGGAGCGGCAGATGGTAGCCAACCCGACCCGGCTGCAGCTGCTGGAGGCGGTACAGGTGCTGACCGCGCGCATCACCGCCATCGGGCTGGAGCCGGAGCTGGTGAAGACCTATCCCGACATCGAGCGCTTCGAGTCGCCGTTCCTGCACCTGTCCGCCGAGGCGCAGCGCTACGTCGAATCGGCGCGTGCGGCGATGGTGGACGAGACCTGCCCGGACGAGGACGACCGCCAGATGCTGGTGCTGCTGGAGCAGTGCGAGGACGTGATCGCCCGCCTGCGCAAGGCGGCAGCCAACCGTGGCGTGTCGGTGAGCCTGACCTACCACGTCACCCGCCTGCGCCAGCACATCCAGCGCCTGCGCACGCTGCTGGCATTGCTGGACCCGGAGCGCAGCCCGGCGCGCGATGCCACGCTGTTTCACCTGTTGGCCGAGCTGGTGCGCGCGGAAAACCGCAAGTACAGCCTGCGCGACGTGTTTGCCAGCAATACCGAGCTGCTGGCGCGACAGGTCACCGAACACGCCGGCCGTCACGGCGAGCACTACATCGCGGAAAACCGCAGCCAGTGGCTGGCGATGGGCAAGGCGGCGATGGGCGCCGGCGTCATCGTCGGCTTCATGGCGCTGTTCAAGCTACTGATCGCCACGCTGCACCTGCCGCTGATCTGGGAGGCGCTGGCCTTCGGCCTCAACTACTCGCTGGGCTTCATGCTGGTACACGTGCTGCACTACACCATCGCCACCAAGCAGCCGGCGATGACGGCGGCGCGCATCGCCGCCGCCATCCACGAGGCCGGCGGCAAGGCCGACATGGCGCAGCTGGCCGAGCTGGTGGTGAAGGTGATGCGCACCCAGTTCGTGGCCATTCTCGGCAACGTGCTGCTGGCGATTCCGGTGGCATGGGCGATCGCCGAGGCCTGGCTGTGGCTGGCCGGCACGCCGGTGATCGACGAGGCCAAGGCAGCGCACCTGCTGCACGATCTCGATCCGGTCGGCAGCCTGGCGCTGTTCCACGCCGCCATCGCTGGCGTCTACCTGTTCCTGTCCGGCCTGATCGCCGGCTACTACGACAACAAGGCGATCTACCGCCAGATCCCGCAGCGGCTGGCCGCGGTGCCGTGGCTGAACCGGCTGCTGGGCGAGGCGCGCACCCGCCGCTTTGCCCACTATGTCGAGCACAACCTCGGCGGCCTGGCCGGCAATTTCTACTTCGGCATGTTCCTCGGCGTCACCGGCACCATCGGCTTCCTGCTGGGCCTGCCGCTGGACATCCGCCACATCACCTTCTCGTCGGCCTACCTGTCCTACGCGGCGGTCACCTACGATTACGCGCTGCCGCTCTCGACGGTGCTGTGGTCGGTGGCCGGGGTGGCGCTGATCGGCATGACCAACCTGCTGGTCAGTTTCAGCCTGGCGCTGTGGGTGGCGCTGCGTTCGCGCAAGCTGCGCGGCAGCGACGCCTTGCCGCTGCTGCCGGCGGTGCTCAAGCGCTTCCTGCGCGGGCCGAAGGCGTTCTTCATTCCGCCGCGGGAGCGGGTGGAGGAGGTGGAGGAGGCCGCACCACCGGCCTGAGCCTTTGCCGGTTGATGCCACGTTTGCCATTACGCCCCGCCTTGCGCGGGGCGTTTTGCTGCCGGTGGCTGCTTGTCCCTGCTCGTGTCAGCGTTTTTATTGTGATGGTTAAAGTGTATATTTTAAACATCTTCAATTAGCCGGCCGTGACGGGAAATCAAGATGAACATCGTAGAAACGGAAGTGATCCGCGTGCAGCACTGCTCCGCGCGCGGCGTCACCCTGCTGACCAGCAAGCCGGAGGGCTTTGCCTTCCAGGCCGGGCACTATGCGCGGCTGTCGGTGCCGGCACTGGCCGAGCCGGTGTGGCGCGCCTATTCCATCGTCTCGGCGCCGCACGAGCCGTGGCTGGAATACTTCTTTACCGTGATCCCCGGCGGCGCGCTGTCGCCGCATCTGGGCGCGCTGCAGCAGGGCGACACGGTGCTGATGGCCAAGGCGGCGATGGGCTTTTTCCTGCCCGATAGCCTGGCTGACGGCGAGGTGCTGTGGCTGCTGGCCACCGGCACCGGCATCGGCCCCTACCTGTCGATGCTGCGCCAGCAGACGGTTCTGCAGCGTTTTGCCCGCGTCAACCTGGTGTGCAGCGTGCGCGAGGCGGCGGATCTGGCCTACGACGCCGAATGCCGCGCCTGGGCGGCAGCGCACCCGCACTGCCACTACGTGCCGGTGGTGACGCGCGGCGAGGTGGCGGGCGGCCTGCACGAGCGTATCCCGACACTGTTGCGCAGCGCCGCGCTGGAACAGCATCTGGCGATGACGCCGCTCGATCCGCAACGCGACCGGGTGATGGTGTGCGGCAACCCGGATTTCACCGCCGACATGCGCGCGCTGCTCAACGAGCGCGGCTTCACCCCGTGCCGGCGCGGCCTGAGCGGCAACATGCTGTTCGAAAACTACTGGCAGAAGGCGACGCCATGAGCAGCATCGCCCAGCGCCTCGGCCGCGAGCTGATCGACACCGTCAGCCGCCAGTTTTACGCGCAGATCCGCGTCCACCCGCGGCTGGCGCCGATCTTCGCCGTGGTGCACGACTGGCCGCAGCACGAGGCGCACATCAGCCACTTCTGGTGGACGATGCTCGGCGGCGACGCCTACCTCGACACCCAGTACAACGTGGCGCGCAAGCACCTCGACATCGGCGTCACCCCGGCGCTGGTCGACGAATGGCTGGCGCTGTTCGAGCCCATCGTGCGCCGCCATGTCGCCTCGCCGGACGCCGACGAGTGGCTGCGCAAGGCGCGCATGATCGGGCAATCGATCGCGCTGATGAACACGCCGCTGGACTGAACTGGTGACCGAAACCGGTGACTGAAACGGGCTTGCGGCCAACCTTGGCCGCAAGCCCGTTCGCCGTGTGAGCATGGCGGCCGGGTGTCAAACCCTGCGCCCGCCACACCGCCACGTCTAGATACTGCCTTCCTGTTCGATCACCAGCATGCGTGCCTCGCCGTGCGGATGGGCGACGTGCTCGCAGCCGGCGCCGGCGTAGAAGATGTCGCCGCACTGCAGCGCGATCACCCGCACGCTGCCGTCCGCGTCGCGCACGTGCATGTCCACCGCACCGTCCAGCAGCACGAACACTTCCTCGCCGTCGTTGACATGCCAGCGGTAGGGCTGGTCGGTCCAGTGCAGGCGGGTGCTGATGCCGTTCATGCAGGCGATGGTGCGCGCGCCCCAAGCGCGCTCGGCGGTAAAGCTGGCGGGGCGGATGTGCTGCGTGTTCATGGTGCTCTCCTGTGCTGGCTGACGAATGCCGCCATTGTCCGCGCGGTCATGGCGCTTGCCACTGGCTGGCTGCGACAGGATGCGGACCGATCCGGCCGAGATGAATTGCCACAGGTCCTCGCCGCGCGCTGGCCATCTCTCCCCCCGTCACGACGCCTTCTACGCCAGAAGCATCACATTTTTATATCCCGTTTATACCGCCGCCCGGCCTTTTAACCGCTTTTTTGCACCGTAAAACCTACAGTGGCAGTGTCTGTTACTGACAAGGGGAATGTGATGCAAGACCTGATCTGGCTGGCAGGGTTGGCCGCACTGTATCTGGCAGTGCGCGGCCTGCTGCTGCTGTATGCGACCAAGTCGCAAGGAGGGGCGCGATGAACGTGCTGTCCGGTTTGTGTGGGCTGGTGGCGTTGCTGCTGGCGCTGTGGCTGCTGTACGCGCTGTTGCACGCGGAGGAGATGTGATGATGACCGCTTTTTTCTGGATGCTGGCGCTGTTCATGCTGCTGCTGACGCTGAGCGTGCGGCCGATGGGCGCCTGGCTGGCGCCGCTGGCCAGCGGTACGCTGCCCGGCCGCTGGCGCGCGTTCGACGCCGCCTTGTTGCGCCGGCTGGGGCTGAACGATGCAGGTATGGGCTGGCGCGACTACACGCTGGCGCTGCTGGTGTTCAACGTGCTGGGCGCGGTGCTGCTGTACGCGCTGCAGCGGCTGCAGGGTGACTTGCCGCTGAATCCGGCGGCGCTGGGCGCGGTGGAGGCCGGTTCGGCGTTCAATACCGCGGTGAGCTTTGTCAGCAATACCAACTGGCAGGGCTATGCCGGCGAAACGACCATGAGCTATCTCACGCAGATGGCCGGCCTCGCGGTACAGAACTTCCTGTCCGCAGCCACCGGCATCGCGGTGGCGTTTGCGCTGATACGCGGCTTTGCGCGGCGCGAGAGCGGCGATATCGGCAACTTCTGGGCCGACGTGCTGCGCATCGCGCTGTATTTGCTGCTGCCGCTGTCCGTCGTGCTGGCGCTGCTGCTGGTCAGCCAGGGCGTGCTGCAGAACCTGTCCGGCTATCTGGGCTACACCGCGCTGGCCGGCCACGGGCAGACGCTGGCGATGGGGCCGGTGGCGTCGCAGGAGGCGATCAAGATGCTGGGCACCAACGGTGGCGGCTTCTTCAATGCCAACTCCTCGCACCCGTTCGAGAACCCGACCGAGCTGTCCAACCTGCTGCAGATGCTGGCCATCTTCCTGATCCCGGCCGGGCTGTGCCATGCCTTCGGCCGCGTGGTCGGCGACCGCCGCCAGGGCTGGGCGATCTATATCGCGATGAGCGTGCTGTTCGTCGTCGCCGCCAGTGCCATCGCCTGGTTCGAGGCGCAGGGCAATCCGCTGCTGAGCGCACTGGGCGCCGACGGTGGCAGCGGCAACCTGGAAGGCAAGGACATGCGCTTCGGTATCGCCGGCAGCAGCCTGTTTGCCGCCGTTACCACCGCCGCCAGCTGCGGCGCGGTCAACGCGATGCACGATTCCTTCACCGCGCTGGGCGGCCTGGTGCCGATGCTGCTGATGCAGCTGGGCGAGGTGGTGTTCGGCGGTGTCGGCTCCGGCCTGTACGGCATGCTGGTGTTCGCGGTGCTGGCGGTGTTCGTCGCCGGGCTGATGGTTGGCCGCACCCCGGAATACCTGGGCAAGAAGATCGAACCGTTCGACATGAAAATGGTAGCGCTGACCATCCTGGTCACCCCGCTGCTGGTGCTGGCCGGTACCGCCGTGGCGGTGGTGGTGGCACCGGGGCTGGCTGGCCTCGCCAATCCGGGCGCGCACGGTTTTTCCGAGGTGCTGTACGCGTTTTCGTCGGCGGCCAACAACAATGGCAGCGCCTTCGCCGGGCTGTCGGCCAATACCCCGTTCTATAACGCCATGCTGGGCATCGCGATGTGGTTTGGCCGCTTCGCGGTAATCGTGCCGGTGCTGGCGCTGGCCGGCTCGCTGGCGGCGAAAAAACGCCTCACCCCGACCCTGGGCTCGATGCCGACCCACGACGGGCTGTTCATCGGCCTCTTGATCGGCAGCGTGCTGCTGGTCGGTGCACTGACCTACCTGCCGGCGCTGGCGCTGGGGCCGGTGGTCGAGCATCTGGCGATCTGGGCGACCCACTAGGAGAACAATATGTCCCATAAAAAAATGGTCTTGCCGCTGCTGGACGCCGCACTGCTGCGCCCGGCGCTGCGCGACACCTTTCTCAAGCTCGGGCTGCGTGCGCAGCTGAAAAACCCGGTGATGTTCGTGGTCTACCTCGGCAGCATCCTGTGCAGCGTGCTGTGGGTGCAGGCGCTGCTGGGGCAGGGCCAGGCGCCGGCGTGGCTGGCCGGCAGCATCGCGGTGTGGCTGTGGTTCACCGTGCTGTTCGCCAACTTTGCCGAGGCGCTGGCGGAGGGCCGCAGCAAGGCGCAGGCGGCCAGCCTCAAGGGCCTGCAGAAGTCGACGTGGGCGAAGAAACTGGCCGCGCCGCAGCGCTACGGTGCCGAATTCGCCATGGTGGAGTCCTTCGACCTGCGTCGCGACGACGTGGTGCTGGTGCAGCACGGCGACGTGATCCCCTGCGACGGCGAGGTGATCGAGGGCATCGCCAGCGTGGACGAGTCGGCGATCACCGGCGAATCGGCGCCTGTGATCCGCGAATCCGGCGGCGATTTCAGCTCGGTCACCGGCGGCACCCGCGTGCTGTCGGACTGGATCGTGGTGCGCATCACCGTCAACCCCGGCGAAACCTTCATCGACCGCATGATCGCGATGGTGGAGGGTGCCAAGCGCCGCAAGACGCCGAACGAGATCGCGCTGACCATCCTGCTCTTGGCACTGACGCTGATCTTCCTGCTGGTGACCGTCACCCTGCTACCGTTTTCCGCCTACAGCGTGAACGCGGCCGGCAGCGGCGAAGTGGTATCGCTGCCGGTGCTGATCGCGCTCCTGGTGTGCCTGATCCCGACCACCATCGGCGGCCTGCTGTCGGCCATCGGTGTCGCCGGCATGAGCCGGCTGATGGCGGCCAACGTGATCGCCACCTCCGGCCGCGCGGTGGAGGCCGCCGGCGACGTGGACGTGCTGCTGCTGGACAAGACCGGCACCATCACCTTCGGCAACCGCCAGGCCAGCACGCTGGTTCCTGCCAGCGGCGTCAGCCAGGCGCAGCTTGCCGAGGCGGCGTGGCTGGCCTCGCTGGCCGACGACACGCCGGAAGGCAAGAGCATCGTGGTGCTGGCGCAGCGGCTGACCGAGGGCGCCGGCGGGCATCTCGATGACGGCAAGGTTGGCCGCACGGCGCTGGCCGACCTGCACGCCGGGCTGACCCCTGCCGGTGCGAGCTTCGTGCCGTTCACCGCGCAATCGCGCATGTCCGGCATCAACCTCGACGGCCGCCAGATCCGCAAGGGCGCCGCCGACGCGATCCGCCGCCACGTCGAGGCGCTGGGCGGCAGCCTGCCGCGCAGCCTGCTGCAACAGGTCGACACCATCTCCAGTCGCGGCAGCACGCCGCTGGTGGTGGCCGAGGGCGCGCAGGTGCTGGGGGTGATCGAGCTGAAGGACGTGGTCAAGCCCGGCATCCGCCAGCGCTTTGCCCAGCTGCGGCAGATGGGCATCAAGACGGTGATGATCACCGGCGACAACCGCCTGACCGCCGCCGCCATCGCCGCCGAGGCCGGGGTGGACGACTTCCTGGCCGAGGCGACGCCGGAGAACAAGCTGGCGATGATCCGCGACTACCAGTCGCGCGGCCAGTTGGTGGCGATGACCGGCGACGGCACCAACGACGCACCGGCGCTGGCGCAGGCCGACGTGGCGGTGGCGATGAACAGCGGCACCCAGGCGGCGCGCGAGGCGGCCAATATGGTCGACCTCGACTCCAGCCCCACCAAGCTGATCGAGGTGGTGGAGATCGGCAAGCAGATGCTGATGACGCGCGGCGCGCTGACCACCTTCAGCCTGGCCAACGACGTGGCCAAGTACTTCGCCATCATCCCGGCCGCGTTCGCCGTCACCTATCCGCAGCTGGG
This sequence comes from Vogesella margarita, assembly GCF_028548475.1. Taxonomy (GTDB): domain Bacteria; phylum Pseudomonadota; class Gammaproteobacteria; order Burkholderiales; family Chromobacteriaceae; genus Vogesella; species Vogesella margarita. The sequence goes on along the minus strand of NZ_JAQQLE010000015.1, from coordinate 28,800 downwards.
GCTGCTTAACGTGATGCAGCTGGCCAGCCCGGCCTCGGCGCTGCTGTCGGCGGTGATCTTCAACGCGCTGATCATCATCGCGCTGATCCCGCTGGCGCTGAAGGGCGTGCGCTACCGCGCGCTGGGCGCGGCCGAGCTGCTGCGCCGCAACCTGCTGCTGTACGGCGTCGGCGGTCTGTTGCTGCCGTTCGCCGGCATCAAGCTGATCGACATGCTGTTGTCCCTGCTGGGACTGGTCTGACCCCGCCGCCGGGCGCCCGCCGCGCCCGGCGCACCAAACAAGGAGTGCCATCATGGCCATGACTACCTATCATCCGGCAAGCGCGCTCAGCCTGCCGCGCGCGGCGGTGCTGCGCCCGGCGCTGACTCTGCTGCTGTTTCTCATCCTCGTGCTGGGGCTGCTCTATCCGCTGGCGGTCACCGGCCTTGCGCAGCTACTGCTGCCGGCGCAGGCCAACGGTTCGCTGCTGCGCGACAATCACGGCCGGGTGATCGGCTCGGCGCTGATCGGCCAGGCCTTCCACAGCCGCGGTGAGTTCTGGAGCCGGCCGTCGGCCACCGCCGGCAGCGCCTACAACGGTGGCGCTTCCGGCGGCAGCAACCTGGGGCCGTCGAATCCTGCGCTGACCAAGGTGGTGGCTGAGCGCATCGCCGCGCTGCGCGCCGCCCACCCCGAACAGCGCGGCCCGGTGCCGCTGGATCTGGTCACCGCCTCGGCCAGCGGGCTGGATCCGCACATCAGCCTGGCGGCCGCGCTGTACCAGGCCCCGCGCGTGGCGCGTGAACTGAAGCGTCCGCTGCCTCAGGTCGAGGCCCTGATCGCCGCGCAGCGCGAGCAGGGCTGGTTCGGCAACGCGCAGCAGGCGCGCGTCAATGTGCTACAGCTGAATCTGGCGCTGCGCCGGCTGGCGGCAGGCTGATGCCGTGGCCGCTGGCTGGCGGCCATAATCCTATTGACAGCCACAAGGTTGGCCGCAATCGTTGCGGCCAACCTTGTGGCACGGTGGACGATGAATGATGGATGACGATTTGCGGCCCGATCCGGACGCACTGCTGGCGGCGCTGCCGGCGCCGCGCGGCAAGCTGAAGCTGTTCTTCGGCGCCGCGCCGGGGGTGGGCAAGACCTACGCGATGCTGGCCGAGGCGCAGGAAAAGCGCGCCGCCGGGCTGGACGTGGTGGTGGGCTGGGTCGATACCCACGGCCGCGCCGAAACCGAGGCGCTGCTGGTCGGGCTGGAGGTGCTGCCGCGCAAGCAGATCGCCTACCGCGGCAAGCAGGTGGCGGAATTCGACCTCGACGCGGTGCTGGCGCGGCGGCCGGCGCTGGTGGTGGTGGACGAGCTGCCGCACAGCAACGCGCCGGGCAGCCGCCACCCCAAGCGCTGGCAGGACGTGGACGAGCTGCTCAGTGCCGGCATCGACGTGTACAGCGCGATGAACGTGCAGCACCTGGACAGCCTCAACGACGTGGTCAGCGGCGTGACCGGCGTGGCGGTGGCGGAGACGGTGCCGGACCACGTGTTCGACCGCGCCAGCGAAGTGCGGCTGGTGGACCTGCCGCCGGACGACCTGCTGCTGCGCCTGGCCGCCGGCAAGGTCTACCTGCCGGAAGTGGCGGAGCGCGCCGCCGGCCATTTTTTCCGCAAGGGCAACCTGATCGCGCTGCGCGAGCTGGCGCTGCGCCGGCTGGCCGACCGCGTGGATGGCCAGATGCGCGCGCAGCGCGAGGTGCAAAGCCGCGCGCCGGTGTGGGCGACCTCGCTTGGCGTGCTGCTGGTGCTGGGCCACGGCGACGAGGACAGCGCGGTGCGCCAGGCGGCGCGGCTGGCGCGCGCGCTGTCGGCACCGTGGCACGCGGTGTGGGTCGATCGCGGCCATGCCGGCGCGGCAGCGCGCAGTAGCGTGCTGACGGCGCTGGCGCAGGCGGCGGAACAGGGCGCGCACACGCTGGTGCTGGCCGGGCCGGCACCGGCCAGCCTGATCGCCGACTACGCGCGGCGCCACAACCTGTCGCTGCTGGCACTGAGCCAGCGCGGCAACCGGCCGCGCTGGCTGGGCGCCAGCCTGCAGCAGCAGCTGGCACAACGCGCGCCGGAGCTGAACTGCCTGATCCTGGCTGCCGGCGAGCGCGCCAAGGGGGGCACCGCCGGCTGGCGCTGGCCGCGGGCAGAGGCCGGCGGCTGGTGGCAAACCACGCTGGCCAGCCTCGCGCTCACCGCGGCCATGCTGCCGCTGCGCGGCGTGCTGGATGCGGCCAACCTGGTGATGCTGTACCTGCTGCTGGTGCTGCTGGCGGCGGTGCGCTACGGCCGCGCGCCGGCGGCGTGGGCGGCGGTGCTGTCGGTGGCGCTGTTCGATTTCTTCTTTGTTGCGCCGCACTGGTCGTTCGCGGTGTCGGACATCCAGTACCTGATCACCTTCGCCGTGATGCTGACCGTGGGCCTGGTCGCCGGCCAGCTGGTGGCCAGCCAGCGGCAGTCGGCGGCGCAGGCCGGCCGGCGCGAGGCGCACACCCGCTACCTGTACGAGATGGCGCGCGAGCTGGGCAGCGCGCTGATGCCGGAGCAGGTCGGCGAGATCACCGGCCGCTTCCTGCAGGCCAGCCTCAACGCGCAGATCAGCCTGTGGCTGCCGGACGCCGAGGAACAGCTGGAGGCGCTGCCGGACACGCCGCTCACGGTGGACGCGGCGCTGGTGCGCTGGAGCTTCGACCACCAGCAGGCGGCCGGGCAGGGCACGCACACGCTGCCGGACGCGGCGCAGCTGTACCTGCCGCTGCAGGCGCCGATGCGCACCCGTGGCGTGCTGGTGGTGGCGGTGCCGGACGCGCTGGCGCTGGCCGACCCGGACAACCGCCGCCTGTGCGAGGCGGTGGCGGCGCTGGCGGCGCAGACGCTGGAGCGGCTGCACTATATTGAGGTGGCGCAGCAGACGCTGCTGTCGATGGAGTCGGAACGGCTGCGCCATTCGCTCCTGGCGGCGCTGTCGCACGACCTGCGCACGCCGCTGACCGCGCTGTCCGGCAATGCCGAGACCCTGCTGCTGGCCCTGCAGCGCGCGGGCCGCGCCGAGCAGGAGCAGGCGGCGCTGCTGCTGGCGCAGTCGCAGCGGATCACGCGGCTGGTGACCAATCTGCTGGAGATGGCGCGGCTGCAGGCCGGCGGCGTCACCCTGCACCAGGACTGGCTGCCGGCGGACGAGGTGATCGGCAGCGCCATCGCGGCGCTGGGCAGCATGCTGGACGCGCATCCGCTGCAGCTGGACGTCGATCCGGCCTGCCCGATGCTGTATGGCGACGCCATCCTGCTGGAGCGGCTGCTGGTCAACCTGCTGGAGAACGCGGCCAAGTACAGCCCGCCCGGCAGCCCTATCCGCGTCAGCGCCGCCGCCGAGGACGGCCGCATCCTGCTGCGCGTCGCCGACCGCGGCCCCGGCCTGCCGCCGGGCGATCCGGCGCGGCTGTTCGACGCCTTCAGCCGCGGCGAGCGCGAGTCGGCGATCAGCGGCGTCGGGCTGGGGCTGGCGATTTGCCGTACCATTGCCGATGTCCACGGCGCGCGCCTGAGCGCGGCCAACCGCCATGACGGTGGCGCCTGTTTCACCCTGTCCCTGCCGCTGCGCCCGCCGCCGGCACTGGATTTTGACCCGGAGAACCTGCCCTGATGCACGCCCTGACGGCACTGATCATCGAGGACGAAGCCGCCATCCGCCGCTTCGTCAAAAGCGCGCTGGAAGACGAGGGCTACCGCGTATTCGAGGCCGACACCGTGGCGCGCGGCCTGATCGAGGCCGGCACCCGCAAGCCGGACATCGTGGTGCTGGACCTCGGCCTGCCCGATGGCGACGGTCTCAGCCTGTTGCCGGACCTGCGCAGCTGGAGCAAGGTGCCGGTGATCGTGCTGTCGGCACGGGTGGACGAGGTCGACAAGATCGCGGCGCTGGACGCCGGCGCCGACGACTACCTGACCAAGCCGTTCGGCGTCGGCGAGCTGCAGGCGCGGGTGCGCGCGCTGCAGCGGCGGCGCGGCGGCGACGCCGGCGAGGGCAACGGCAGCCTCGTCCGCCTCGGCGATACGGTGACGGTGGATCTGGCCAACCGCAGCGTGAGCCGCGACGGCGAGCCGCTGCACCTGACGCAGCTGGAATACCGGCTGCTGGCCACGCTGCTGGCCCATCGCGGCAAGGTGCTGACCCACCGCCAGCTGCTGCAGGAGGTGTGGGGGCCGGGCTACGTGGAACACAGCCACTATCTGCGCATCTATATGGCCCACCTGCGGCAAAAGCTGGAGGCTGATCCGGCGCAGCCGCGCTTTTTGCGCACCGAAACCGGCGTCGGCTACCGCCTGCTGTAACTGGCCACCGCAGCGCGCGGCCAACGTGGAGGGGACGAATATGGACAAGCAGACACGATGGCTGGCGTGGCCGCTGGCGCTGCTGGTGCTGGCCAGCCCGGCGCAGGCCGCGCCGCGAACGGAGGTGGTCGCCCGCGGACTGGAGCACCCGTGGGCGGTGGCCTTCATCGACGGCGGGCGCATGCTGGTCACCGAGCGCCCCGGCCGCCTGCGCCTGGTCAGCGCCAACGGCCAGCTGGGCAAGCCGCTGGCCGGGCTGCCGCGCATCGACGCCGGCGGGCAGGGCGGCCTGCTGGACCTGGTCACGGATAGCGGTTTCGCCCGCAACCGCACGCTGTACTTCTGCTACGCCGAGCCGGCGGCCAGCGGCTACGGCAACTCCACCGCGCTGGCCAGCGCGCGGCTGTCGGACGACGCCAGCCGACTGGAGCAGGTGAAGGTGCTGTTCAGCCAGCAGCCGAAGTTCAGCAGCCGCGCCCACTTCGGCTGCCGCATCGTCGAGGCCGGTGGCACGCTGTTCCTGACGCTGGGCGACCGTTTTCAGCGCATGGCCGACGCGCAGACGCTGGACAACCACCACGGCAAGGTGGTGCGCGTGCGCAAGGATGGCGGCATTCCAGCGGACAACCCCTTCGTCGGCCGCGCCGGCGCGCGGCCGGAAATCTGGAGCCTCGGTCACCGCAATGTGCAGGGCGCCGCGCTGGGGCCGGACGGCCGGTTGTGGACGCACGAGCACGGGCCGCAGGGCGGCGACGAGCTGAACCGCCTGGAGGCCGGCAAGAACTACGGCTGGCCGGTGATCACCTACGGCGAGAACTACGGCGGCGGCCCGGTCGGCGCCGGCCTCACCCGCAAGGCGGGGATGGAGCAGCCGCTGTGGCAGTGGACGCCGTCGATCGCGCCGTCCGGCATGGCCTTCGTGCGCGGTACGCGCTACGGCAAGGCGTGGCAGGGCAGCCTGCTGCTGGGCTCGCTGAAATTCCGTCACCTGATGCGGCTGGAGCTGGACGGCACGCGCGTGGTGCGTGAGGAAATACTGCTCACCGGCCTTGGCCAGCGCGTGCGCGACGTGCGCGAAGGGCCGGACGGTTCGTCTACCTGCTGACCGACGAGGACGACGGCCAGCTGCTGCGGCTGTTGCCGGGCTGAGGCAGGCCCTCAAAACAAGGCGGCCAACCTGCAAAGGTTGGCCGCCATCGTTTTCCGTGTCCGCTTTTAGCGCCGCGAACAAAACCGCGCAGCGCACCGGAGCCAGGGCGCGCCGACGCAGGCAGTACAAATCGTACGGCAAGGCGGCGCAACGCAGGATCAGGGGGGAGCTGCGCTTAATCGAACAGGTCTTCCCAGAAGCTCTTCTTGCGCTTGTAGTGGCGGTTGTCGCCGTACTTGTCGTGCTGCGGATACGGCTGCTGCTGGTAAGGCTGCTGTTGCGGGTAGGGCTGTTGCTGCGGCTGGCGTGGCGGGTAGCCGGGCTGTGCGGCCTGCGGTGCGGCAGCTTGCGGCTCGGCATTGGCGGCGGCCATGTGACCCAGCGAATGCTGGATGATCTTGTCCAGCTCGCCACGGTCCAGCCACACCCCGCGGCACTGCGGGCAGTAGTCGATCTCGATCCCCTGGCGTTCGCTCATCACCAGCGTCGTATCCTTGCAAACCGGGCACTGCATGACTGTTCTCCTTGTCGATGGTGCCGGCCACCACCTCGGTGCCGGTGTGTCACAGACCGCTGCCGGCGGCTCATGGTTCCGCTGCGGCCAACCTTGGCCGCCGTACTACTGCGCCAGCTTGGTCAGCAGCACGGTGAGCTGACCGATTTCCACGGCATCCAGCCGCTGGCGCAGCCAGTGCCCGGTATCGGCCACCGTTTCGGCCATCGCCTGTTCCACCAGCGCCGCGCCGGCGGCGGTGAGGCACACCGGCTTGATGCGCAGGTCGTCGGCCAGCTGGCGGCGCGTCACCAGGGCGCGCGTTTCCAGCTGCAGCAGCACCTTGGTCAGCCCGCCGGAGCTGATCACCACCGCGTCCTGAATCATCGACGGCGTCATCTGGTGCGGCGCCGGCGCGTTGCGCAGCGTGGCCAGCACGTCGAACTCCACCGCGCTGAGCGCGAATTTTTCCAGCATCGGGCGCATGGTGTGCAGCGACTGCGCCTGTGCCCACTGCAGCTGCAAAAACAGCTGCACCGTTTGCGGGTCGAAGCTGCTGTCCCATTGATGGCTGTCCATCCGGTTCTTGATGCGCATGGCGGGCTTTCTGGCGACGAGTTGTTAACGATTACGGCAAGATGTTAACGGATGTGTAGTTATCTTGCGAGAAAGATATGTGCCGTTTACGCTGGTTGTATCTGAATCCGAACTCGCAAGGTGACACCGATGCGCAAGATTACGTGGTACTTCTGGAGCGGCCTCGCCTTGTTGTCGTTGCTGTGGCTGGCCAGCAACCCGGCGGTGCTGGCCGGGCAGCCCAATTTCATTGCCTGGCGCAATGTGCTGACCCAGTACAGTGGCGTGCTGGGCATGGCGGTGATGAGTGTGGCCATGCTGCTGGCGATGCGGCCAACCCCGGCAGAACGCCCGCTGGGCGGGCTGGACAAGATGTACCGGCTGCACAAATGGCTGGGCATCGCCGCGCTGGTGCTGTCGCTCAGCCACTGGCTGCTGGCGCAGGCGCCGAAATGGCTGTCGGCGCTGGGCCTGCTCAGCGGCGGCCGCCCGCGTCGCGCGCCGTTGCCGCTGCCGGAGGGCAGCCTGCAGCAAACCTTCATCAGCCTGCGCCATACCGCGGAAGGGGTCGGCGAGTGGGCGTTCTACGTCGCCGCCGTGCTGATGGTGCTGGCGCTGTTGAAGCGGCTGCCGTACCGCCGCTTTGTCCAGCTGCATCGCCTGTTGCCGCTGGCCTATCTGGCGCTGGTCTTCCACTCGGTGCTGCTGCTCAAGTTCGACAACTGGGCCACGCCTGGCGGCTGGTTGCTGGCGCTGCTGATGGCCGGTGGCAGCGTCGCCGCCATCCTGTCGCTGTGCCGCCGCCATGGCGGTCAGCCGCGCACAGATGGCCGCATCGTGGCACTGGACTACCAGCCGGCGCTGAAGGTGCTGGCGGTGGACGTGCAGCTGGACCCGGCGTGGCCGGGGCACAAGGCCGGCCAGTTCGCCTTTGTCACCTTTCACCCCGGCGAGGGCGCGCATCCGTTCACGCTGGCCTCCGCGTGGCAGGGCGACGGCCGCGTGCGGCTGCTGATCAAGGCGCTGGGCGACTACACCGCCGCGCTGCCGGCGCGGCTAAAAACGGGTGACCGCATCCAGCTGGAAGGCCCGTACGGCTGCTTTACCTTCGACAGCGCGCGGCCGCACCAGATCTGGATCAGTGGCGGCATCGGCGTGACGCCGTTCGTGGCGCGGATGCAGGCACTGGCCGCCGCGCCGGCGGGGCAGACCATCGACTTCTTCCACGCCACCAGCGACTACGACGCCAGCGTGATGCAGCGGCTGAGCCAGGACGCCGCTGCCGCCGGGGTGGATCTGCACCTGCTGTGGCAGCCGCGCGACGGTTATCTGGATGCAGAGCGGTTGACCCGCAGCGTGCCGGAGTGGCGCGATGCCGACATCTGGTTCTGCGGACCGGCCGCATTTGGCCGCCAGCTGCGCGAACGCCTGCTCGCCCTCGGCCTGCCGGCGGCGCGCTTTCACCAGGAACTGTTCGACATGCGCTAAGCGTCGCTAGCCCAACCCCTGTCCTGTGTTCTGGCGGACGCGGGATGCCGGCCAGCCGGCGACTGGTAACAACAAAAAGGCCCTGCAACAGCAGGGTCTTGTCCGATGGTGGGGCGGGCTTGCGGCCAACGTTGGCCGCAGGCGGCAAGGGTTCACGGCAGTGCCGGTGTCGCGGTGCCGTCGGCAGGTGACGGGCTGCTCGCCGCCAGTTCGATGCGGTTGCGGCCATTGTGTTTGGCCAGATACATCGCCTCGTCCGCGCGATGCAGCAGCGCTTGCGGTGCTTCCTGTGGCTGGCGTTGTGCCACGCCGATGCTGGCTGTCAGCGCGATGGCCGCCTCACCGTGGCGCAGCGGCTGCATCTCCAGTGCGCCGCGCAGGCGGCTGGCGATGGCTTCGGCCTGTGCCAGCCGGGCGTTGGGCAGGAAGATCGCAAACTCCTCGCCGCCGAGGCGGCCGATCACGTCGCCATCGCGCAGGCAGGCTTGCGCCACCGTCACGAAATGGTGCAGCGCGCGGTCGCCGAGCTGGTGACCCCAGTTGTCGTTGACCTTCTTGAAGTGGTCCAGATCGACCAGCAGCACCGACAGCGGAAACGCCATGCGCTCGGCGTAGTGGCTGCCCTTGTCCAGCAGGGCGAGGAAGGCGCGGCGGTTGAACACGCCGGTCAGCGGGTCGCGGTCGGCGATGCGGCGCAACTCCAGCGTCACCTGCTCGTTGGCCAGCATCACGATGCCGAACGCCATCAGCACGATGGCGGCGATGGATTCCACCACCACCAGATGCGATACCACGATGGCGTGCTGCGCGTCGAACAGGCCGTGGTTGCCGACGCGGAACAGCCACGGTCGCAGCAGCAGGAACAGCCCGTGCCCGCCGCTGGCCAGCGCATACAGGTAGCGGGCCGGGTGATCCTGCAGCCGGCCCTGGGCGATGGTGCGCGCGCACAGCAGGAACAACGTGCCCACCACCAGGCTCATCAGCGTGAAGCGTATCGTCTGCTCCGGTTGCACCACGGTAAACCAGGCCGCGGTTGCCAGCAGCAAGACGGCGCCCAGTACGCCGTAGCGCCGTGGCACCGGCGCGGCGCCGACATAGGCACGGGTGCCCACCCAGTTCAGCCACGCCATCAGGAAGGCCGACAGCTGCGTCAGCAGCACCAGCAATAGCTCCGGCGCCACCGCGCGCAGCAGCAGGTTGACGCAGACCAGCAGCCCGAAGAAATAGGACAGCGTCCAGGCGCCCAGCCCGGCAATGCGCGGGTTGAAGCGCCAGGCAGCGGCCAGCATCAGGGTCATCACGACCATGAGGATTGCGGCAATGGCGACTAGCGTGGGACTGTGCACGTGCGGGGGTTCCTGGCAAAGCGGTGAGGGCGAACAAACAGCCACCTAGCATAGCATCGGCATTGTGCTGGCACGGCCTTAATCAACGTCATTTTGGTTTGGGTCAAACAATACGATTTGCATATGTGGTACTGCAAGGCGCGATCCATGCTGCGGTGCAATGATTGTGCCAGCGCAGTGGGTGCGGGCAGCCGGCTGGCTGGCGGTTGCGCTTGCCGGGCCGTTTCCTACACTTAGGGCACACCGGCCGTGCTGCCGCGTTTTGCGTTTGCCCGTTTCAGACTGCCAGCGGGTAACGGCGGCATCAGCGCCTGTTCTTCGGACAATTCAGGGGTCATGCGTCGTGGTTGCGGCAGTCGGGTATGCACCCGTTGAAATGCAAGAAGGAGTAATCATGTCGACTTCGACCCTGATACCCCGCTGGCTGCTTGTCGTCATGGCGTTTGCCACCATCGGCCATGCGCCGGCCGTAATGGCCGCCAGCGATGCGCAGATGATCAAGAGCGCGATGAGTGCCGCCCCGAAAAAAGTCGCGGCCAAGGCAAGCATCGTCACCATGACCGCCGACGGCACGATGCGCACCCTGCGCGAGGGCAGCAACGGCTTCACCTGCATGCCTGACAACCCGGCCACCCCTGGGCCGGACCCGATGTGCATGGACAAGGCGGCGATGGCGTGGGCGATGGCCTGGATCGGCCACACCACACCGGTTGTCGGCCAGATCGGCTTCATGTACATGCTGGAGGGTGGCACCGACGCCAGCAATACCGATCCGTACGCGGCGAAGCCGGAGCCCGGCAACCACTGGGTGAAGACCGGGGCGCACGTGATGATCGTCGGCGCGGAGCCGGCGTTCTACGACATGTATCCCAAGGATGCGACGCCCAACACCGCGGTGCCGTACGTGATGTGGCCGGGCACACCCTACCAGCACCTGATGATCCCGGTGAAGTAGTCCACCCGTCATGCCGCGACCGCCGTGCCTAAGCCGGCGGTCGCGTGTTTGTGTGCGCGATGTACTGCGCTCGTGCATGAAAAATGCGGCCAGGGTTGGCCGCATTTGCGTTGAAACCGCCCGCGCCGTTGCAAGTGACGGGCGGCGGCTCACTCATTGAAAGCCGTTCAGGGCTATCTCGTAGGATTTGCTGTCCGGGTGGTAGCTCACGCTGTAGCTGGACGGGTAGCTGCCCGCCTTGCTGTAGCTGGCCGGACGCTCCATTGGCGCGCTGAAGGCCGGTTTGGACTGCAGGAAAGACAGCGCCACCATCGGTTCGATAAAGGTCTGCCGCTTGTTGTAGTAGCCGTAGATCAGGGTGGCGGTGAACGGCTGCTGCTGGAATTCCGGCGCCTTGGTGTTGATGGCGTGCACGCCCATTTTCGGAACGGCGGTGCCCGGAGGCAGGATGTAGCCGGCGGGCAGCAGCTCGGCCGGTGGCTGCTGGCCCGGGTCGGCCGATTCGGCGTCGCTGTTGAAGCGCACCTTCATCGTCTCCGCCCGTTTCACCATATAGAAGTGAAAGTCGAAATGCGGCACGTCGTAGATCTTGGGTGGCGGATGGCCGGCCGCTTCCCAGTTGATGACCACGTGGTCCACCACCGTGCGCGGTCCCTTGGCCGGCATGCGCAGCAGGTAGGCCGGCGCCATTTTGGCGGCCGGAAGCCCGGTGAGTGCCTGCTCGCTCAGCACGATGCTGATGGCGGCCACTTTGCCTGCGTTGTCGGTGCGTACTTCGGTATGCGCCTGGCCTTGGCCGAAGGTAACCGGCTTGCCACGATAGGTGGCGGACAGGTCGCCGGCGCTGGCCAGTAGCGGGCTGGCGGCCATCGCCACGACGGCCAGCCAGGCCCGCGTGGCCGGCCTGGCGGATGCTTGCAGTGTTTTCATAGTGCGTGCCTCTTGCTGGTGGGTGAGAGGAATGCGGAGCGTGTCACCAGAAGCTGGTGTGTTTGCATCTTAGTGAATGGGTCTGCTTTTGCCAGTGCCGGGTGTAGAGCGTGCGCCGCGCGACAGTGGCGGCGGGCCGTTGCGCCGTTGCGGCCAACCTTTTGTCGCTGGCCGGGGGAGGGTTAGGCCGGCTGCTGCATGCCAGCCGGTGCAGAGAGGGATGCTGGCGCGCCCGTTTCAGCAGGCCAGGCCTGGCAGCAGGCTGAAGCCGTTGCGACTGCCGGTGGTCACGTAGCCGACCAGCTTGCTGTCGCGATGGGCGAGCGCGGTGAGGCCGTCGTCGCCCTCGCTGATCTGCCAGTCCAGCGCCTGCCCGTGGGTGACGCCCGCCAGCTGGATCGGATAGTGCGGCGTTTTCACCGCCACCGGTAGCGGGCCGAAGCGCACCGGCTCCGGCTTGCCGGCCAGCGTGCTGGCCAGCGCCCGTGCAGACAGCGTGATCGGCTGCAGGTAGGGCAGGATCTGGCCCTCGATCTCGGCGCAGTCGCCCAGCGCGTAGACATTGGGCTGCGAGGTGCGCAGATAGCGGTCGACGCTGATGCCGCGCCCGGTTGCCAATCCAGTCGCCAGTCCTGCGGCCAGTTCCAGCCGCGGCTTCAGCCCCGCCGCGCAGATCACGGCGTCCACGTTAAGGATTTCGCCATTGCTGAGCTTCACGTGGTAACCGGTCGTCGCACGGTCGATGCGGTCCACCGCGGTGCCGAAACGCATCGTCACTGGCGCCATGGCATGGTGCAGGCGCTGGCTGACCACCTCGGGCACCAGCCGCTCCAGCAGCCGGCTGCCGATGTCCACCAGCGTTACCTGCTTGTGGCGGGCGATGTCGTGAGCGATCTCGGTGCCGATCAGGCCGCCGCCGATGACCAGCACGCGTTCGCTGCGTTCAAGCTGCGTAAAGTAGCGGCGGTACTGCTCCAGGTTGTTCAGGGTCAGGATGTCCTGCACCGCGTCGCCGCGGATGGCCGGCACGAAGGGCTCGGCACCCACCGCCAGCACCAGGTCGCTGTAGGGGATGCGCGCGTCGCCGGCGTGGACGAGTTTGGCGTCGAAGTCGATCGCGGTGACGAGCGTATTGGGCCGCACCATGATTTTCAGCTCGGCGGCGACGGCGGTGGCGTGCTGCTGCACCAGCTGTTCGGCCGCCATTTGCCGGCCGAAGCCGTGGCTGAGCTGCGGCTTGGGATACTGCTCGCCGCCGTCCTGGGTCAGGATGATGACGGGGGTGCTGGTATCAAGCTGGCGGAACGCCCGCGCCAGGGTGTAGCCGGCGTGGCCGCTACCGATGATGACGAGAGGTTTTTTCATCAGGAATCTCCGGGATCGGTCGTTTACGCGGGAACAAAGTCACTCTTGCCCATGAAGCACACCGGGCACAGGAAGCTCTCCGCGACATCCGGCCAGGCGGTGCCGGCGGCCACGCCTTGCGACGCTTCACCCTGTTCCGGGTCGTAGGCCCACGAGCAAGTCTTGCAGCGCATCTTGCCGCTACAGCTGCTTGTCGCCTCGGCGGTGGGCGTATCGGTCTTGCCCAGTTGCTCGATGAAGGACTCGCCAAAGCGCACCGCCTGCGAGAGCGCGTCGTCAGTCGGTCGCCATTCCGCGGCCATGCCCTGGTTAAGGACGCGGAAGCCGGCATCGTCCAGGCGTTTGGCGATGCGTTCCACCGCGCCGCCGCTCCAGCCGTGGGTGCCGAAGGCCGCCGCCGCCTTGTTCCTGAAGCGCAGGCCGGTCATTTCTTCCAGCAGGGCGGCGACGTGCGGCAGCATCACGTTGTTGACGGTCGGGCTGCCGACCAGGATGGCTTTGGACTTGAATACGTGGGTGAGCACGTCGTTCTTGTCGCTGTTAGACAGGTTGAACAGCTTGATCACCACCTCGCTGTCGGCCTTGCGGATGCCCTCGGCGATCGCCTCGGCCATCATGCGGGTGCCGTTCCACATGGTGTCGTAGACCAGGGTGATCTGGTTTTCCTGGTAGTCGTCCGCCCATTTCAGGTATTGCTCGACGATCTGGGTCGGCTTGTCGCGCCAGATGATGCCGTGGCTGGTGGCGATCATGTCGATCGGCAGGTTGAGCGCCAGCACCTCGTGGATCTTCTGGGTCACCAGCGGGCTGAACGGGGTCAGGATGTTGGCGTAGTACTTGATGCACTCCTCGTGCAGCTCGACCGGGTCGCACTGGTCATTGAACATCTGCGCGCTGGCGTAGTGCTGGCCGAAGGCGTCGTTGCTGAACAGCACGGCGTCGCCGGTCATGTAGGTGGCCATGCTGTCCGGCCAGTGCAACATCGGCATCTCGACGAACACCAGTTGCTTGCCGTTGCCAAGGTCGAGGCTGTCGCCGGTCTTGACGATCTTGAAGTTCCAGTCCTGGTGATAGTGGCCGCGCAGCGACTTGGCGCCGTTGGCGGTGCAGTAGATCGGGGTGTCCGGGATGCGCGCCATCAGCGCCGGCAGAGCGCCGCTGTGGTCGATCTCGCCGTGGTTGGCGATGATGTAGTCGATGGCGCCAAGGTCGACTTCTTTCGCCAGGTTGGCGACGAACTCTTCGGCGTACGGCGCCCATACGGTGTCGATCAGCGCGATCTTCTCTTCCTTGATCAGATAGCTGTTGTAGCTGGAGCCGCGGTGGGTGCTGTACTCGCTGCCGTGGAATTCGCGCAGCTCCCAGTCCTGTTTGCCGACCCAGTGGATGTTGTTCTTGACGGTGAAAGCCATGGTGATGCTCCTTGAGGGGGTATAAGATTCGTCTGAGATGAATCTTATACCGGATAACATTCATAAAAAATGAATGTTATGAAGCAAAGTGCATTCGCTTGAGGCGCATCAAGAACAGGCGTTTCCGGCCGGTTTTTACCGCAACGGCAGGCCCGCGTGGCGCAAACCGCCGCTACCGGGTGCCGGCCGGCAGGGTAGAATGACGGCCCGAGCCCGGATGCATAAGCTGCCGGGTTGAACAACTCTATGGGATGCCCCGACCGTGCGATTGACCGCCTTTACCGACTACTGCCTGCGGGTAATGATGTACAGCGCGCTGGCGGGCGAGCGCCTGGTGACCATCGGCGAGATCGCCCACGCCTACGACATTTCCGCCAGCCACCTGACCAAGGTGGTGCATTTTCTGGGGCAGCAGGGCTATCTGACCACGGTGCGCGGCAAGGGCGGCGGCATGCGCCTGACGCACGCGCCGCAGCAGGTCAACCTTGGCCAGCTGGTGCGGGCGGCGGAGGCCGACAACGTGCTGGTCGAGTGTTTTGACGCGCAGCACTCGCACTGCCGCATCGCCGCCTGCTGCCGCCTGTACCGGGTGCTGCATGCGGCGCAGGAGGCCTTCTACGGCGAACTGTCACAGCACACCCTGGCCGATCTGCTGGTTCAGCCGGCTGGGCTGGGACGCGCGCTCGGCATCGAGATCCATCCCGTCACCGACTGAGCAATACGTCTGCGGCCAACCTTGCGTGGCTGCTTTGCTGCTAGGGCAACAGCGGCGGCAGCCGGCGCAACACCGGGCTGGCCTTGACGATGCTGGTGGCGGTGGTGGCCAGCTCGGCAAAACCGTCCAGTATCTCGTCCAGCTGGCCGATGTCGCGCAGCAGCAGGCGCGCGATGTAGCAATCCTCGCCGGTGACCTTGTCACATTCGGTGAACTGCGGTGTGGCGACGAGGCGCGCCTCCAGCGTCTTGAGCTGGCCTGGCAGCGGGCGCAGCCGCACGATGGCCTGCAGGGTGTAGCCCCACTGCGGCCAGTCCAGCTCCGGCGTGTAGCCGCGAATGGTGCCGTGTTCCTCCAGCCGCTTCAGCCGTTCTGACACGCTGGGGCCGGACATTTTCAGCTTTCGTGCCAGCTCGGCAATGCTCTGCCGCGCGTCCTGTTGCAGCAGCCCCACCAGCTGTACGTCGATCCAGTCTTTCATTGCAGGCAATCCTGTCGATTTGGCGATATTTGCAAGGTAGCAACTGGCTTTTGCCTTGCAAAGCCCATTCAGCCAGCTGTGCGACTTGCTTATGCTGTTGCACACTAGCCTGCAAGGAGAGCTTGATCATGACACAACAAAATTTACGCACCGGCGTATGGCAGATGCTGGCCGCCATGGCGCTGTCCGGCACCATCGGCTGGTTCGTGCTGCAATCCGGCCAATCGGTATGGAACGTGGTGTTCGTGCGCTGCGTGCTGGGCTCGCTGGGGCTGGGGCTGTACGCCTGGTGGCGCGGACAGTGGCAGACGTGGCCGTTTACCCGTAGCAGCCTGCTGTGGTGCATCGCCGGTGGCGTGGCGCTGGTGGGCAACTGGCTGCTGCTGTTCAACGCCTATCACTACAGCTCGATCGGCATCGCCACCGTGGTGTATCACACCCAGCCGTTCTGGCTGCTGCTGCTGAGCCGGCTGCTGCTGGGCGAGGCGCTGACGCTGCGCAAGTTGGCCGCGGTGGCGGTGGCGTTTGCCGGCATGCTGCTGATCGTGCAGCCGGGGCAGGGCGGCGGCGGGGCGCTGCTGGGCATCCTGCTGGCGCTGGGCGCCGCCATGCTGTACGCGGTGGTGACGCTGATCAGCAAGCAGCTGCCCAAAACGCTGGCACCCACCCACATTGCCTGCGTGCAGACGCTGACCGGCGTGCTGCTGCTGTGGCCGCTGCTGGACAACGCCAGCCTGTGGGTGGCCGGCAGCCACTGGGGTTATCTCGCCACGCTGGGGCTGGTACACACCACGCTGATGTACATCATCATGTACGCCGCCTTCCGCCAGCTGCCCACCCACTGGATCGGCCTGCTGGGGTTCAGCTACCCGGTGGTGGCGCTGCTGGTGGATTATCTCGCCTATGGCCGGCTGCTGGACGGCTGGCAGCTGCTGGGTGTGCTACTGATTGTTGCGGCCAACGTGTGGGGGCTGCAGCGAGTGCCGGTCGTGGCTGCCCCGCAAGCGGCAAAGGCCGGCGCCTGAGTCTGGATAACCTGATTCTGGATAAATAGGCGGCGGGCGGGCAATCCGTCCGCCGCCATGCGGCCGGCACGGCGGGCTTGCTACAATCGGCGCCATTGCCAACGCCCCCGTATCCTCCATGCGCATCCTCCACACCTCCGACTGGCACCTCGGCCAGCACTTCATGGGCAAGCCCCGCCAGGCCGAGCACCAGGCCTTCATCGACTGGCTGCTGCAGCAAGTGCAGCAACAGGCGGTAGACGCGGTGCTCATCGCCGGCGACATCTTCGATACCGGCGCGCCGCCCAGCTACGCGCGCGAGCTGTACAACCGGCTGGTGGTGGCGCTGCATGCGGCCAACGTGGTACTGCTGGTGCTGGGTGGCAACCACGACTCGGTGGCCACGTTGGGCGAGAGCCGGCCGCTGCTGAGCTGCCTGGGCACCAGTGTCATCCCGGCGGTGGAGGCCGACCTTGAGCAGCAGGTGCTGGTGTTGCCGCAGCGCGACGGCACGCCCGGCGCCATCGTCTGCGCGATCCCATTCATCCGCCCGCGCGATGTGATGCAAAGTCAGGCCGGACAGAGTGCCGAGGAAAAGCAGCTCACGCTGCAGGAGGCCATCCACCAGCACTACCAGGCGCTGTACCGGCTGGCCTGCGCCCGGCGCGACGCGCTGAATCTGCCGCTGCCCATCATCGCCACCGGCCACCTCACCACCGTCGGCGCCAGCGCCAGCGAATCGGTGCGCGAAATCTATGTCGGCGCGCTGGAGGCGTTTCCGACCAGCGCTTTTCCGCCGGCCGACTACATCGCGCTGGGCCACATCCACCGCCCGCAGCAGGTGGGCGGACTGGAACACGTCCGCTACAGCGGCTCACCGATCCCGCTGAGCTTCGACGAGGCCGGCCAGCAGAAACAGGTGCTGCTGGTGGATGTCGACGCCATCGGCCTGCTGGGGGTGACGCCGCTGCCGGTGCCACGCTTCCAGCAGCTGGTGTCGGTGAAGGGGGATCTGGCAACGTTGGCCGCAGCCATTGCTGACGCCGCCAAGCTCGCCAGCGACGCGCAGCCGGTGTGGCTGGAGGTATTGGTGCAGGGTGACGACTACCTGTCCGATCTGCAGGCGCGCATCCAGGCCATCACCACCGACCTTCCGGTCGAGGTGCTGCGCATCCGCCGCGAACGCGGCAATGCCGCCGCCACGCTACAGGCAGAAGCGCGCGAGACACTGGACGAACTGACGCCGTTCGACGTGTTCGACAAGCGGCTGCAGCAGGAAACGCTGGACGAAACCTTGGCCGCGCAGCTGCAGGCGCGCTACCGCGACATCGTCGCCAGCCTGCAGGAGGGCGAGGCATGAAAATCCTGACCCTGCGCCTGAAGAACCTCAACTCGCTGCAAGGCGAGTGGAAGATCGACTTCACCCGGCCGCCGTTCAAGGACAACGGCCTGTTCGCCATCACCGGCCCCACCGGCGCCGGCAAGTCCACGCTGCTGGACGCCATCTGCCTCGCGCTGTATCACGAAACACCGCGGCTGAAGACCATCTCCGCCAGCAGCAACGAGATCATGAGCCGCCATACTGCCGATTGCCTGGCCGAGGTGGAATTCGAGGTGAAGGGCCAGCTGTACCGCGCGTTCTGGAGCCAGCGCCGCGCCCGCGACAAGGCAGACGGCCAGCTGCAGGCGCCGAAGGTGGAGTTGGCCGACGCGGCCGGCACCATCCTCACCACCCATATCAACGACAAGCTCAAGCGCATCGAGGCGATCACCGGGCTGGATTTCGCGCGCTTTACCAAGTCGATGCTGCTGGCGCAGGGCGGTTTTGCCGCCTTCCTCAATGCCAGTGCCAACGAGCGTGCCGAGCTGCTGGAAGAGCTGACCGGCAGCGACATCTACGGCCAGATCTCGCAGCGCGTGTTCGAACGGGCGCGCGACGCCCGCCAGGCGCTGGAACAGCTGCAGGCGCGCGCCGACGGCGTGGAGCTGTTGCCGGAAGCCGAGCGCCTGACCATGCAGCAGCAGGTGGCGGAGCTGACGCCACGGTTGGCCGCATTGCAGCAGCAACATCAGCAGACGCAGGCACTGCGCCAGTGGCGACACGAGCTGGGCCAGGCCGAACAGGCCGAGCAAGCCGCCGCCCTGGCCGAGCAGGCGGCGCAGCAGGCCATCGAACAGGCGCGGCCAGACTTGCAGCGCCTGCAACAGAGCGCGCCGGCGGAGGCGATCCGTCCGCTGCAGCAGGCGTGGCAGCAGGCGGCGGAGCGGCTGCAACAGACCCGCGCCGCCACGGACAGGGTGCAGACGCAGCTTGCCGACAGTCGGCAGCAGTCGGTCGCCGCGCACTGGCAGGCGCGCCGCATCGCCGCCGCCCTGGCCGAGCGCGAACGGCAACAGTGGCAGCAGCAACAGGCCGCGCAGCAGCAGTTGCAGCACTGGCTCGCCCGGCACGACCACTTTGCCGCACTGGGCGAACAGCTCAGCGGCTGGCACGGCACCTGCCAGCAGATCCGCCAGCTGCACGACACGCAGCGGCAGCAGCAGGCGCAGGCGCTCAGCCAGACCGAGGCGCTGGCGGCAGTTGCCAGCCGGCTGGCACAGCAGCAACAGCAGCTGCAAACGGCACAGGCCGCGCAGCAGCAGGCCAGCGCCGCCAGCGAACAGGCCGCCACCATGCTGGCGGCGCTGCTGCAGGGCCACAGCCTGCCGGCGCTGCGGACGCAATGGCTGCACAGCCAGGAAAGGGTGCAGCTGTGGCGGCAACTGCAGCAGCACGCCGCGCAGCTGCGCCAGCAGTCGGCACAGCAGGCACAACTGGAACAGGCGCTGGCCGACAGCGATGCGCAGCTGGAAGCCCAGCACGGCGTGCTGGCCACGCTGCGCCACGACTACAAACAGCTGAAAGAGCAGGTGGCCGACAAGCGCCAGCTGCTGGCGCAGGAGCAGCGCATCCAGAGCCTGGACGCGCACCGCGCCGCCTTGCAGCCGGGCGAGGCCTGCCCGCTGTGCGGCTCGCAGCAGCATCCGGCGATACAGGCCTACCGGGCGCTCGATGTCTCCTCCACCGCGCAGGCGCTGCAGCAGAAGGAAGCCGCGCTGCAACAGCTGGAGGACACTGGCAACCAGGCCAGGAACCGGCTGGCCGCGCTGACCGCCACGCGCGAGCAACAGCAGCAGGCGCTGCACACGGTGCGCGAGACCTGCGTGCAGGCCGTGGCCGACTGGCGCAAGCTGGCTGGCCAGCTGCCGCTGGATGACGGCGACTGGCAGCAGACGGTGATGCTGCAACAGCATCTGGCGGCGGCCGAGGCGCAGGAGGCCGGCCTGAAACACGGCCTGCAGCAGGCCGAAGCCGCCGAGCAAACGTTGGCCGCAGCGCAGAGGCAGGAAGCCGCGCAGGCCGCGCAGTTGCAGCAGCTCGCCCAGCAGGGCGCGCTGTTGCAGCAGGAGCACGCGCACCTGCAGCACGGCATCGCCGAGCTGCAGCGCCAGCTGGCCGCCACCGCGCAAGCCATCGAACAGGCCGGGCAAACGTTGGCCGCGGCCATCGCCGCCGCCGGTTTTGACGCCACCGGCCTGGGCCGCGACGATGACATGGCGGACTGGCTGGCCGCGCGCCAGCAAGACTGGCAACACTGGCAGGCGCAGCAGCAGGCGCAACAGCAGCAACAGGCTGCGCTGTTGCAACAGCAGGCGCGCTGCGAGCAGGCGGCCAGCGTGGCAGAGACGTGGCAGGCGCGCTGGGCGGCGCTGGCGGTCGGGCACGAGCCGGCTGGTGATGAGCTGGCCATCGACGAGCTGACGATCGACGCGCAGGCACTGGTGCACTGCGCCGAGCAGGTGGAGGTGCTGACGCGGCAGATCGCCGGCCTGCAGGGCCAGCAGGCGCAGCTGGCGGCCGATCTGCAGGCGCAACAGCGGCAGCACGAGCAGACCGAGCAGGCATGGTTGGCCGCACTGGCCGCCAGCCCGTTTGTCGATCGGGAAGCATTCTTGCAGGCGCTGTTGCCGGAGGAGGAGCGCCAGCGGCTACAGGTGCGGCAGCAACAGCTGGAGCAGGCGTTGCAACGCAGCCTGGCGGTGCGGCAGACCGCGCTCTCCGCGCTGAAATCGCTGCAGCAACAGGCGCTCAGCCCGCTGTCACTGGCCGAGCTGGATGCGGTGCTGGTGACACTGGACGCGCAGCGCCATGCGCTGTCCGGCCAGCAGGGTGCGCTGCAGGCGCTGTTGCACGACGACGCGCAGCGCCGCGACAAGCAGCAGGCGCTGTTCTTGCAGATCGAACAACAGGCCGCCGATGCCGACATCTGGCAACGGCTCAACAGCCTGATCGGCTCGAAAGAGGGCGACAAGTACCGCAAGTTCGCGCAGGGGCTGACGCTGGACCACCTGATGCACCTCGCCAACCGCCATCTGGCGCGCCTGCATGGCCGCTACCTGCTGCAGCGCAAGGCCGGCGGCGAGCTGGAGCTGGCGATCGTCGATACCTGGCAGGCCGACGCGGCGCGCGACACCCGCACCCTGTCTGGCGGCGAGAGTTTTCTGGTGAGCCTCGCGCTGGCGCTGGCGCTGTCCGACCTGGTCAGCCACAAGACCTCCATCGACTCGCTGTTCCTCGACGAAGGCTTCGGCACACTGGACGGCGACACGCTGGAAGTGGCGCTGGACGCGCTGGACAGCATCAACGCCAGCGGCAAGTCCATCGGCGTGATCAGCCACGTGACGGGCATGCAGGAGCGCATCGCGGTGCAGATCGTGGTGAAGAAGGGCGGCGGGTTGGGGCAATCCAGCCTGCAGGTGGTGGGCTAGGGCAATGCGGCCAACCTTGCGGCAAGGTTGGCCGCAAAGCCTTACAGGCGGGTGATGGTCTGCGCTGCCGGCAGCCGCGACTTGGGCAGCGTGGCGTTGAAGTCGTCGGCAGCGCGGCGCCCCAGCGCGACGATCAGCGACGGCACCAGCCCTTGCGCCCGCAGATCCAGCGCCCCGGACAGCGCCTCTTGATCGAAACCCTCGATCGGGCAGGCATCCAGCCCCATGGCGGCGGCGCCCAGCAGCAGGGTGCCGGCGGCGAGATAGGTCTGTTTTTCCATCCAGTGCGCGGCGTCCCGCAGCTCGTAGCGGTGCAGGTTGACGAAGTGGCTGCGGCCGCGGTGCTGGCCGGCGCGGATGTCGGCATTGGCAAAGCGGCCGTCGCGGTCCTCCTGCTCCAGCAGGGCGGCCAGATGGGCGTCGTCCAGCTGGGCACGGGTGCAGAACACCACCACCCGCGCCGCGTTCAGGATCTTGCCTTCATTGAAGCTGTAGAAACCTTGCGTCGCCTGGGCGACACGCGCCTTGCCCTCGGCGCTGTCGGCCAGCACGAAGTGCCACGGCTGGGCATTGGTGGACGACGGGCTGAAGCGCAGCAGGCTCTCGATGTCGGCGGCCTGCGTGGCAGTCAGGCGGAATGACGGATCAAAGGATTTGGTGGTGTAACGGGTTTGGACCAGATCGGCGATGTGCATGATGACTCCTTGCTGTCAGTGTGCGTGCAATCATGCTTGTGAAAATATATTTGATAAACAGCGTAATATTTGCATAACTATCAAATAAAATTTGAATATGAAAGCACTGCATCCTCTCGACATCATGGTGCGTACCGCCGAAACCGGCAGTCTGACCGCCGCCGCGCACGCGCTGGGGCTGACGCCGGCGGCGGCCAGTGCCGCATTGAAACGGCTGGAGGCGGAGCTGGGCGCGCGCCTGTTCGTGCGCTCCACCCGCCATCTGCGGCTCACCCCGCAGGGCGAACAGTTTCTGCCGCAGGCGCAGCAGATGCTGGCGCTGTGGGCGTCAGCACAGCAGGCGGCACAAGGTCAGGCGGCGCTGCGCGGCCTGCTGCAGTTGTCGCTGCCCTCCGACCTGGGCCGCAACGTGCTGTTGCCGTGGCTGGACGATTTCCTGGCGCAGCATCCGCAACTGTCGCTGCGCCTGCAGATGGGTGACCGGCTGGCCGACGTGTACCGCCAGCCGGTGGATCTGGCCATCCGCTACGGCACGCCGGCCGATTCCTCGCTGGTGGCCTTGCCCCTGCTGCCGGACAACCGCCGCGTGCTGTGTGCGGCTCCTGACTACCTTGCGCGCCACGGTACGCCCCGCACGCCGGCCGACCTGAACGGCCATGTCTGTCTCAGCTACATGCTGGGCGACAGCCTGCATCAGCAGTGGTCGTTTGTTCGCGACGGCTTGCTGCACAGCGTGACGCTGGACAGCCGGCGCATGGCCGACGACGGCGACGCGGTGCGGCGCTGGGCACTGGCCGGGGCGGGCATCGCCTACAAGTCGATGCTGGACGTGGCCGACGACCTGCTTGCCGGCCGGCTGTTGCCGCTGTGTCCCCACTGGCAGGGCGAGGCGGCGCCGCTATGGCTGATCTGTGCCGACCGTCGCGCCTCCGGCACGCTGGCGCAGACGTTGCGGGCGTTCCTGCAGCCGCGGCTGGCACAGCGGGCGCAGCAGGTGCAAGCCCTGCTCGACGATGCGGCGCAGCGGCAGGCCACCTAAGGCACTCCGGCACCCAACCTGCGAGCGGCAGCGTGCTGTCAGTCTGTGGCGTTGCCCGCTGCGCTTTGCTGGCGGCGCAGCAGTCGGCTGTGGTCGATGACGTCGGCGGCGCGGGCGCGCAGTTGGCCGCAACCGCCGTCGATGTCCTGGCCGGCGGAGTCGCGCACCTTGGTCAGCACGCCGTTATCGTGCAGGTAACGCTTGAACTGCTGGATGCGCTCGGCGGACGGGCGCTGGTAGTGATCGCCTTCCACGCTGTTGTACGGGATGAGGTTGAGCACGCCGTACTTGCCGCGCAGCAGCTGCACGGCGGCGTCCATTTCTGCCTGCGTGTCGTTGATGCCGGCCAGCAGCGTCCACTGGTACTGGATCGGGTAGCCGACGCGACGGGCGTAGTCCTCGCCCAGCGCCACCAGCTCGGCCGGCTCATAACGCGGTGCGCGCGGCAGCAATTGCGCGCGCAGCCCGGCATCGGTAGTGTGCAGCGACAGCGCCAGCGCCGGCTTGACCTGCAGCTGTGGCAGGCGCTCGAACACGCGCGGATCACCGACGGTGGAAAACACCAGATTCTTGTGGCCGATATTGCCGTCGGTGCCCAGCAGGTTGATGGCGTCCAGCACGTTGTCGATATTGTGCGCCGGCTCGCCCATGCCCATGAACACCACCTTCTTCACCGGACGGATGCGCCGCGCCAGCGCCACCTGCGCCACGATCTCGGCGCTGCCCAGCTGGCGCAGCAGCCCGCTCTTGCCGGTCATGCAGAAGGTGCAGCCCACCGCGCAGCCGACCTGGCTGGATACGCACAGCCCGTCGCGCGGCAGTAGCACGCTTTCCACCATCTGGCCGTCGTTAAGCCGAACCAAGAGCCGCAGCGAGCCGTCCTCAGCCGGGTGCTGCGATTCGATGCGCGCCAGCGCGTCCAGCTGCGCCGCCAGCGGCGGCAGGCCGTTACGCACCGCCAGCGGGAAGTAGTGCTCGCCCTTCTGGTGGCGGGTGCCGGCGTCCAGCGGCTGGCCTTTCAGCCAGGCGCGATTGATGCGGCCGATATGGCAGGGACGGGCGCCGAGATCGGCGAGGGCTTGGTGGAAATCCGGAATACGCATGGCAAAAGGGCAGGCAGGGCGGCGCGGGCCGCCGGGTTGATCGCAAGGCGCACAGGGTACAGCAAGCGGGCGGGCGACGAAACGGCGTTGCGGCCAACGTTGGCCGCAAGGTGCAGGGCGCACAAGGCACACGCAAAAACGGCTGCCCCCGTTGTGGGGACAGCCGTTGCGGTGGCGCGGGGCGTGGATCAACCCTGGCGGTTGGCTTCCATCACCGTCAGCGCCGCCATGTTGATGATGCGGCGCACGGTGGCGCTGGAGGTCAGGATGTTGACCGGTGCGTTGGCGCCCAGCAGGAAGGGGCCGACCGCCACATTGCTGCCGGCTGCGGTTTTCAGCAGGTTGTAGGCGATGTTGCCGGCGTCCACGTTGGGGCAGACCAGCAGGTTGGCCGCGCCCTTGAGCGTGGACATCGGCAGGATCTTCAGGCGCAGCGCCTCGTCCAGCGCGCAGTCGCCGTGCATCTCGCCGTCGATCTCCAGGTCCGGCGCCAGCTGGCGCACGCGTTGCAGTGCCTCGCGCATCTTGCTGCCGGAGGCCGAGCTGCCGGAGCCGAAGTTGGAGCGTGACAGCAGCGCCACTTTCGGCACCAGGTGCAGCAGCGACATTTCCTCGGCGGCGGCGACGGTGAATTCGGCGATCTGCTCGGCGCTCGGGTTGTCGTTGACGTGGGTGTCCACCAGCGCCACGGTCTGCTTGTCCAGCAGCAGGATGTTCATCGCGGCATAGGTGGCCGCGCCCGGCTTCTTGCCGATGACCTGGTCGATGTAGTGCAGGTGGTCGTTATAGCCGCCCACCGTGCCGCAGATCATGCCGTCGGCGTCGCCCAGCTTGACCATCATCGCGCCGATCAGCGTCAGGCGGCGGCGCATTTCCACGCGCGCCATTTCCTTGGTGATGCCGTCGCGGCACATCAGCTCCCAGTAGCTGGTCCAGTACTGGTGGAAGCGCTCGTCGTATTCCGGGTTGGTGACTTCCACGTCCTCGCCCAGGCGCAGGCGCAGGCCGAACTTCTCGATGCGCGCCAGCAGCACTTCCGGACGGCCGACCAGAATCGGCCGCGCCAGTTTCTCGTCCACGATCACCTGCACCGCGCGCAGCACGCGCTCGTCCTCGCCCTCGGTAAACACGATGCGGGTCTTGCCGCCTTCGCGCACCTGTTTCTTGGCGGCAGCAAACAGCGGCTTCATGAAGCTGCCGGAGTGGTACACGAACTGCTGCAGCTGTTCGGTGTAGGCGTCCAGATTGGCTACCGGGCGGGTGGCGACGCCGCTGTCCATCGCCGCCTTGGCCACCGCCGGGGCGATGCGCACGATCAGGCGCGGGTCGAACGGCTTCGGAATCAGGTACTGCGGGCCGAAGGACAGGTCGTAGCTGCCGTAGGCGGCGGCTACTACTTCGTTTTGCTCTTCTTCGGCCAGGCCGGCGATGGCGTACACCGCCGCCACTTCCATTTCGCGGTTGATGGTGGTGGCGCCGACATCCAGCGCGCCGCGGAAGATGTACGGGAAGCACAGCACGTTGTTGACCTGGTTGGGGTAGTCGGAGCGGCCGGTGGCCATCACCACGTCGTCGCGCACCGCGTGTGCCTCTTCCGGCAGGATTTCCGGCGCCGGGTTGGCCAGCGCCAGGATCAGCGGCCGCGCCGCCATCGCAGCCACCATCTCCGGCTTCAGCACGCCGCCGGCTGACAGACCGAGGAACACGTCGGCACCGCGGATGACCTCGGCCAGGGTGCGGGCGTCGGTCGGCTGCGCGAAGCGCTCCTTGGTCGGGTCCATCAGCGCCTGGCGGCCACGGTAGACCACGCCCTCGATGTCGGTGACCCAGATGTTTTCCAGCGGCAGACCCAGGTGCACCATCAGGTCGAGACAGGTCAGCGCGGCGGCGCCGGCGCCGGAGGTGACCACCTTCACCTCGCGGATGTCCTTGCCGACCACCTTCAGGCCGTTGATGAAGGCGGCTGCGACGGTGATGGCGGTGCCGTGCTGGTCGTCGTGGAACACCGGGATCTTCATGCGTTCGCGCAGCTTGCGCTCGACTTCAAAGCATTCCGGCGCCTTGATGTCTTCCAGGTTGATACCGCCGAAGGTCGGCTCCAGCCCGGCGATGATTTCCACCAGTTTGTCCGGGTCGGTCTCGTTGATCTCGATGTCGAACACGTCCACGCCGGCGAACTTCTTGAACAGCACCGCCTTGCCTTCCATCACCGGCTTGGAGGCCAGCGCGCCGATATTGCCCAGCCCCAGTACCGCGGTGCCGTTGGTGATCACGCCCACCAGATTGGAGCGCGCGGTAAAGCGGCTGGCGTTGAGCGGGTCGGCGACGATTTCCTCGCAGGCGGCGGCCACGCCCGGTGTGTAGGCCAGTGCCAGGTCGCGCTGCGTGACCAGCGGCTTGCTGGCGCTGACGGCGATTTTGCCGGGGGTCGGGAATTCGTGGTAATCCAGCGCGGCTTGGCGATCGGTGCTGTTCATGGTCGGTACCTTGTTCCGGGGTGCCGGCGGCATGGTGCCGGCACCGTATCAAAATCCTGCCGCCCGCGGCGGGCAGCCACCTGAAATGCGGGTCGGGTGGTGGGCAATTCGCCGCGACGCACCTGACTTGCGAGCAGTCTAGCGCCGTAACATAAGCAGATTATTTTGAATTACTATGCAGCCATAACATTTACCTTATGAAGTGAGCTGCCATGCCGGCCAATGCCTCCGCCGAACTGCTGCGCCGACTGAGTGCGCGCCTGAAAATGCGTCACCTGATCCTGCTGCTGCAAATCCGCCAGCACGGCTCGCTGACGCGCGTGGCCGAGCAGATGGCCAGCAGCCAGCCGGCGATCACCAATGCGCTGGCCGAGCTGGAAAGCCTGTTCGGCGGCACCCTGTTCGACCGCTCGGTGCGCGGCATGGCGCCGACGGCGCTGGGCAAGCTGGTGCTGGCGCGGGCCGAGGCGATGATCCACGACCTCGGCCATCTGGTGCAGGACATGGAAACCGCCGCCGCCGGCCACGTGGCGCACCTGCACATCGGCGTGATTCCGTTCGTGCCCGGCCGGCTGTTGTCGGCCGCCATCCAGCACACGCTGCCGCAGGACGGCGGGAGGCTGACCGTCACCATCCACGAGGGCACCAGCGACCAGCTGCTGCCGCAATTGCGCGACCACACGCTGGATCTGGTGATCGGGCGCGCGTCGGCGACAGTGGACGTGCAGGATGTGGCGTTCGAGGTGCTGTACCGGCAGCAGGCGCGCATGATCGCCAGCCGCCGCCTGGCGGCGCAGTTGGGGCGCAGCAAGCTGGACTGGCGTGCGCTGGTGGGGCTGGACTGGATTCTTGGCGCGCCCAATACGCCGATGCGCGAGCAGGTGGCCGACCTGTTCCTGGCCGCCGGCATCGCGCCACCATCGCCGGTGGTGGAGAGCTACTCGTCGAAGCTGATCGGCGAGATGATCGTCGGCAACGAGCGCGCGGTGTCCATCGTGCCGGCCGACATCGCCGAAGAGCTGGTGCGCACCGCCGGCGTCGCCATCGTGCCGTACTCGTTCGAATGGACGCTGCCGCCGATCGCGCTGTTCAGCCGCACCGGCAGCCCGCCGCGCCCGATCGAGCAGCTGTTCGCCGCCGCGCTGCGCCAGCAGTGCCAGGGTGGGCAGTAATCGGGGAGGGGGTGCTTGCGGCCAACGTTGGCCGCAAGCGTAGCGGGATCAGGCTGCGATCAGGCCGGCGTGGCTTCCTGTGCCTGCAGCTTGTCCTGGGTGCGGGTATCGAAATCGCTGGCGGCGTGGCGCTCGTGCAGCTGCTCCGATAGCTCGCCGCGCAGGCGGTTGACCATGCGCCCGCGCTGTACCGCCGGCCGTGCCGCCATCTCGTTTGCCCAGCGCTGCACGTGCGGGTACTCCTGCACCTGCAGGAACTCCGCCGCGCCATACAGGTTGCCGCGCACCAGCTCGCCATACCACGGCCACACCGCGATATCGGCAATGCTGTACTCGTCGCCCGCCAGCCAGCGCTTGTCCGCCAGGCGGCGGTCCAGCACGTCCAGCTGCCGCTTGGCTTCCATCGCGAAGCGGTTGATCGCGTATTCGAACTTCTCCGGCGCGTAGACGTAGAAATGGCCGAAACCGCCGCCCAGGAACGGTGCGCTGCCCATCTGCCAGAACAGCCACGACAGACACTCGGTGCGCGCCGCCAGATCCTGCGGCAACAGCGCGCCGAACTTCTCCGCCAGATACAGCAGGATGGCGCCGGATTCGAACACCCGCTGCGGCTCGGCGCCGCTGCGATCCTGCAGCACCGGGATCTTGGAATTCGGGTTCAGCGCGACAAAGCCGCTGCCGAACTGCTCGCCCTCGTGGATGCGGATCAGCCATGCATCGTACTCGGCACCGCGATGGCCCAGCGCCAGCAGCTCCTCCAGCATGATGGTCACCTTCACGCCATTGGGCGTGGCCAGCGAATACAGCTGCAGCGGATGCTCGCCCACCGGCAAGGCCTGCTCGTGGGTCGGCCCGGCGATGGGGCGGTTGATGTTGGCAAACTGGCCGCCATTGGCCTGATCCCATGTCCAGACGCGGGGCGGGGTGTAGCGCGATTCGCTCATGAGCAGAAGTCCTGTCGGTGTGCCGCTAAGGGCAAGGAAGGAAAGGCGGCCACGGCCGCCACATGCGAATGAGATGGGGGTCGGTGGCGGCAATTAAAGGCGCCGCCAGCGGCGGGATGCAGAACAGTGTGTGCAGGGGAGGGCTTGCGGCCAACGTTGGCAGTCTCCAAAACCATAGCCCAATGAGATGGACTCCTCCCTCCCGCAACGGCATCCAGGTGCCAGACTGGAAGGGTTCACCACCAGTCAGACAGAAGGAAGGAGTCCACCATGAACGTTAGCCGAATCGGTGTC
>NZ_JAQQLE010000014.1 GCF_028548475.1 Vogesella margarita | reverse complement strand
AGGCCTTCGCTGCCTTCCTGCAGGTAGTCGTCCTTGGCCTCCACGCTGAAGCTGGCGGTGCCGTCGGCACCGAGGGTGACGGTCGCCGGACGGTTACCGGTGTCGCCATCGTTGGCCGCATCGCCGCTCCACGACAGGTTCAGCGTCACTTCCTTGCCCGCTGGCAGGCTGACGGCGTTGCCGTTCTTGTCCACCAGACTGACGGTATAGGTCAGCTGGCCGCCTTCGGCCACGCTGCTGTGGTCCACTTCGATCTGGGCATAAACGGTGTCGTCTTCAGACGGTTCGATCTCATCGGTAATGCTTGCCGTGCCATTGGCTTCAGTCCCATTGGCCGTCGCACTCAGGCTGTACGTTTCTGATTTTTCTGCCAAGTAATCGTCGGTGGTATCGACCAGCACCTGGAAGCTGCTCGCCCCCGCCGGCAACTGCACAGAGAACTTGCCGTCCTGGGCAACCGTAACAGTTTGCACCACGCCGTTAATCACGACTCGAACCGACCCGGTATCCTCACCAACCGTGGCCGTGCCACTGGACAGTTGCAGGTTCACCGTAGTGGCGACATTGCCGGCACTCAGGGTTACGACAAAGCTGTTGTTGCTGCCCTCGGCAACCTCATCGCCCTCAACGGACAATACCTGCGCCAATACCGTGGCCTCGACCGGTGGTGTCAAGTCGCCTGTCGCAGCCTGCTCGGTCACTTGCTGTGTTTCGACGGGGCCAATATCCAGCGACAGCGGATTAATCGCTTCTGCCACCCGACTAATACGGGTAAAGCTGACCCCGCCATCCTGGCCACCCTCTGAGCTCAGACCAGCCGCGGTGGCGTCCAGGCCCTGCAACGGATCCTGCCCGTTTTCCAGCGCCGCCAGCACTTGCTGCGCATCCTGATTCAGTGGGGCAATGGCCGCATCGCTGGCATCGGCAACCATGTTGCCGAACACGTCATCGGTAATGGTGAGATCGCGGGCTTCCGCAATTCTGACGGTATTGCCATTGGCGGCTTGCAGTTCGATTACGGCATCGGCAGGAACAATCAGGCGTTCACCAACCGCTACGACATCGCCAGCCTTCAGGATGCGCTGTGAACCATCTACTGCCACTGCAATGACTTTACCGGTAATTGCGACAACTTTGCCTTGTGCGACCGCCATGTGACTCTCCCACTACTCGTATGATGAACCGCGAGCTTACAGGCGAGCCTGTTATGACGATATTGTACATAAGGGCAATTTTTCACTACGTTGCCAAGTGGCCTACCACCTCATGGCTGCCGGATGCCCGCCGACACGATTGCGGCCAAACAAAAAGGCCGACAGCTGTCGGCCTTTCGTTCCCCTTTTCCCCTTGTCTCAATCCGTTTTCAGGTTGGAGTTGTTTTTCAGCATGTCGATGATTTGCTGATCGGTCGCCCCCGCTCCGGCCAGGGAATCCAGTGCTACTCCGCTCAGCAAAATCTGCTGGTCGGTGGCCGTGCCGTAGTTACTGCCGTTGAACTCGCCGCTATAACTGATCTGGATCAGCGTATTGCTGCCGGATGCGGTGAAGTGCAGGTACTGTGTGAGATTGGTGCTGTTTTCTCCTTGCAACAAGTCGCGCAGATCGAGGGAGTCGCCTTCGCTGGTTTTAAAGTCATTAACGCTGACGATATCGGTGGCCGCCCCGCCTCCCAGCCCCTGATCGCCCAGGCTCCACTTGAAGGTATCGCTACCCGCGCCACCAATCAGCGTGTCGTTACCGAAACCACCATACAGCACATCGTTGCCATCGCCGCCGTACAGGATGTCATTGCCCAGCCCGCCCATCAGCACGTCGTTACCGGCCCCGCCATACAGGGTGTCGTTGCCGGCACGGCCGTCGATGAAGTCGTCGCCGGCGCCACCGCTCAGGGTATCGTTGCCGACGGTACCGTAGATCATGTCGTTGCCGCCCTGTGCATCCAGCGTCTGCCCGGTGACGGAGATCGGACCGCTGACCGAGAACTCGCCACCATTGGTATCGCTGCTCAGCCAGTCACGATCGGCACCATTTCCCGCCGTGGCACTGTCAAAGTCGGTCGCATAGTTGTCCGGATAGTTGTTATGCGGCTTCACATACTCGTCCGAGTTGATAATGTGTACGTTGGTACTGCTGGAGAGGCCATCACCAAGCAACTGGATATCAAACTGCCCACTACTGCTGCTCTGGCTCATCACTACATCAGCATCACCGGCGGTCAAATAGAACCGAAACAGGGTATCGCCATTGGCGGTGTACAGTTTCTCCAAGTAGGCGGTGGTACCGGTCGGCAAGGACGATGCCAGCAGGGTGAGTCCGGCGGCACTGATATCGTCGACCCAGATGTCCCAGTGGATGGTGCGACCGGCGAACAAGGTAATGTCACCGTCCTTGGCTTTAATGTCGAACGACTGGTGCTGGGCGCTGTAGTTCATTAACCAGGCACCGTCATCACCGTAAAACACCGGTGGCGGGTAGTCGTCATCCACGATGGTGGCGGTGGCGCTGTCCTGGTAAGTGCTGCCATTGCTGCTCAGCGTGGCACCAAGGGTGAAGGTTTCGTTCGCTTCGTCGCTGCCGTCATCCACCGTGGTGGTACGGATCAGCAGGTCGGTATCGCCTGCGGCCAACGTGATGGCACCGCTATAGGTACTCCAGCTGCTACCGCCATTAGTGCTGTACTGGAAGTTGCTGGAGGCGTAGTCAGCCGGGCTCAGCGCCGTACCGTCCGCCAGCGTCAGCTGCAGCGTGCTGCCGGCGGCAGCGCCGGTGACGTGCAGTTCGAAGGTAGCCAGCTGCCCTTCCGGTACCAGAATGTTGCCTGTTGCCGTATCGCTCTCGCCGAAGAAGATTTTCGGGATGTCGTCGTCGACGATGGTGGCCGTGGCGCTATCGTTATACTCATCACCATTGCTGGTCAGCGTCGCACCGAGACCGAAGGTCTCGTCCGGCTCGTCAACGCTGTCCTCCGCGGTGGTGGTCTGCACCAACAGGTCGGTATTGCCGGCGGCCAAGGCAATGGCACCGGTGTAGATTGTCCAGCTGCTTCCGCCATTGGTGCTGTACTGGAAGTTGCCGGAAGCGTAGTCCGCCGGACTCAGCGCGGTACCGTCGGCCAGCGTCAGCTGCAGCGTGCTGCCGGCGGCGGCGCCGGTGACATGCAGCGCGAAGGTCGCCAATTCACCCTCCGGCACCAGAATGTTGCCGGTTGCCGTGTCGCTCTCGCCAAAGAAGATTTTCGGAGTGTCGTCATCCACGATGGTGGCGGTGGCGCTATCACCATAGGTGTTGCCACTGCTGTTCAGCGTCGCACTGAGGCTGAAGGTTTCATCGGCCTCGTCAACGCTGTCTCCCACCGTGGTGGTACGGATCAGTAGGTCGGTATCGCCTGCGGCCAGGGCAATGCTACCGCTATAGACCGTCCAGCTGCCGCCATTGTCGGTGCTGTACTGGAAGCTGCCGCTGGCGTAGTCCGCCGGACTCAACGCCGTGCCATCGGCCAGAGCCAGTACCAGCGTGCTGCCGGCGGCGGCACCGGTGACATGCAACTCGAAGGTCGCCGGCTGGCCTTCCGGCACCAGAATGTTACCGGTTGCCGTATCGCTTTCGCCGAAGAAGATTTTCGGGGTGTCGTCGTCGACGATGGTAGCGGTGGCGCTGTCGTTATACTCGTCACCATTGCTGGTCAGCTTCGCGCCCAGACTGAAGGTTTCATCGGCCTCCTCGGCATTA
The DNA here is from genome assembly GCF_028548475.1 of Vogesella margarita. Classification (GTDB taxonomy): domain Bacteria; phylum Pseudomonadota; class Gammaproteobacteria; order Burkholderiales; family Chromobacteriaceae; genus Vogesella; species Vogesella margarita. The sequence continues at coordinate 123,490 of NZ_JAQQLE010000014.1, read as the reverse complement.
TCGCCTACCGTAGTGGTACGAATCAGCAGGTCGGTATCGCCTGCGGCCAACGTGATGGCACCGCTATAGGTACTCCAGCTGCTGCCATTATCGGTGCTGTACTGGAAGTTGCCGCTGGCGTAGTCCGCCGGGCTCAGCGCGGTACCGTCGGCCAGGGTCAGCTGCAGCGTGCTGTCGGCGGCGGCGCCGGTGACGTGCAGTTCGAAGGTCGCCGGCTGGCCTTCCGGCACCAGAATGTTGCCGGTTGCCGTGTCGCTCTCGCCAAAGAAGAGGGTCGGCGTGTCGTCATCGACGATGGTGGCGGTGGCACTGTCGTTATACTCATCACCATTGCTGGTCAGCTTCGCACCGAGACTGAAGGTTTCATCGGCTTCATCAACGCTGTCTCCCACCGTGGTGGTACGGATCAGCAGGTCGGTATCGCCTGCGGCCAACGTGATGGCGCCGCTGTAAGTACTCCAACTGTTACCACCGTCTGTGCTGTACTGGAAGTTGCCGCTGGCGTAGTCCGCCGGGCTCAGCGCGGTGCCATCGGCCAGGGTCAGCTGCAGCGTGCTGTCGGCGGCGGCACCGGTGACATGCAACTCGAAGGTCGCCGGCTGGCCTTCCGGCACCAGAATATTGCCGGTTGCCGTATCACTTTCGCCGAAGAAGAGGGTCGGTATGTCGTCGTCTACGATGGTGGCGGTGGCGCTGTCGTTATACACATCGCCATTGCTGGTCAGCTTCGCACCCAGACTGAAGGTTTCGTTCGGCTCATCGACACTGTCTCCCACCGTGGTGGTACGGATCAGCAGGTCGGTATCGCCTGCGGCCAACGTGATGGCGCCGGTGTAAGTACTCCAGCTGCTGCCACCGTCTGTGCTGTACTGGAAGTTGCCGGAAGCGTAGTCCGCCGGGCTCAGCGCGGTGCCATCGGCCAGGGTCAGCTGCAGCGTGCTGTCGGCGGCGGCGCCGGTGACATGCAGTTCGAAGGTCGCAGGCTGGCCTTCCGGCACCAGAATGTTGCCGGTTGCCGTATCGCTCTCGCCAAAGAAGAGGGTCGGTGTGTCGTCATCGACGATGGTGGCAGTGGCGCTGTCGTTATACTCGCTGCCGTTGCTAACCAGCTTCGCACCGAGACTGAAGGTTTCATCGGCTTCGTCAACGCTGTCTCCCACCGTGGTGGTACGGATCAGCAGGTCGGTATCGCCTGCGGCCAACGTGATGGCGCCGGTGTAAGTACTCCAGCTGCTGCCATTATCGGTGCTGTACTGGAAGTTGCCGCTAGCGTAGTCCGCCGGGCTCAGCGCCGTGCCATCGGCCAGGGTCAGCTGCAACGTGCTGTCGGCGGCAGCACCGGTGACATGCAGCTCGAAGGTGGCCGGATCGCTTTCCGGCACGGTGATGTCGCCGCTTTCTGCCTCCGGATTGCCAAAACGAATGGTCGGCACGTCGTTGTCGGTGATGGTAGCAATGGCGCCGTCGCTGTAACTGGCACCGCCACTGCTCAGCGTAGCGCTCAGGGTAAAGTTCTCGTTGGCCTCGTCCACACTGTCGTCGACGGTGGTGGTGCGCACCAGCAGCTGGCTGGCACCGGCACTGACCGGAATGGCACCAGTGTAGTTTGTCCAGGTGGCTCCACCGTCAGTACTGTACTGGAAACCGGTGGCAGCGTAGTCGGCCGGCGATACGGCAGAGCCATTGCCGAAGACCAGCACCAGGCTACTGCCGGCGGCGGCCCCGGTGATACTGACGCCGAATTCGGCCACTTTGCCCTCTTCAACGGTGACATCTCCCGTTGCGATGCCGGGTTGGCCGACCTGAATGGTTGGAATGGCTACCGCGTCACCGATGGTTGCCTGCTGCAGTGGCGGGTTACCGTTATCGAGACCGAGGTCTAGAGACAGCGGACTGATGCCCTCGGCCACGCGCCCGATGCGGACGAAGGAGTTGCCACCATCCTCGCCGCCACCCGCCGCCAGGCCGGCTGCGGTCGCTGCCAGGTCCTGCAACGGATCCTGGCCACGCTCCAGTGCCGCCAGTGCCTGTTCGGCTTCCGGACTAAGGGTGGCGATGGCTGCATCGGTGGCATCGCCGGGGGCGGCGTTGAACACGTCGTCGGTGATGGTGAGATCGCGGGCCTCGGCGATGCGCACGATATTGCCGCTGCCCGACTGCAACTCGATCACGCCGTCGGCAGGGATGATCAGGCGTTCGCCGGTCGCCACGATGTCGCCCAGTTTCAGGATGCGCTCGCTGCCGTCCGGCGCGATGGCGATGATCTTGCCGATGATGGCGACGACCTTGCCTTGGGCAATGTTGCTAGCGGTAGCCATGATAAAACCCCCACGCTCGTTATCGATGCTCTAGTTGTAGAGCGGAGCGTGGGGGCCGGCTATGGTACTGAAGGGAGTTGTACTAAAGGGCAGTCCGTGTCAGCCGGACAGTTTCAGCAGCAATTGCACCCGGTCCGGCACCCCCAGCTTGCCGAAGATGGCGGTGAGGTGTGCCTTGACCGTGCGTTCGGAGATGTCCATGTCACGGGCGATCTGCTTGTTGCTCTTGCCCTCGCGCAGATGGCCGACCACTTCGCGTTCGCGCTCGGTCAGCTGTGCCAGCAGCGGGCTGTCGACGTGGGCGAGCTGTCCGAAGCGGGCGCACAATTGCTGCATCAGGCCGACACCGACCCAGATGCCATCCGCGGCCGCCACCGCGCCGGCCTGCTGCAGTGTTTCCGGCTGCGAGAAGGCGTGGAGAAAACCCGCCGCCCCGGCGCCCAGCCACTGCACCGCCTCGCGGTCGGATGGCGTGCTGCTCAGCACGATCACACGGGCGCGACCGAAATCGCCGCGACACAGTCGCTGCAACAGGGTTGCATCCTGATTGTCGGCATCGACCCACACCACCCCCTGCGCGCAGCGCTGCGGCTGCCCGGCCAGCGCCGACAGGGAGTCGTACACCTCCAGCTCGCGGTCCAGAGCGGCCTGCAAGTGTTGCTGCAACGAGGGACTGCTGGTGATGAGTAGGGTCGGCATGTCAGCGCTCGCTCAGGGCTTGTGCCTTGGCACGGAGTACCGGTTTCAGGAGATAGTTCAGCACGCTCTTGTGCCCGGTGATGATGTCGACCTCCGCCACCATGCCGGGGATGATCGGCAGTTTCTTCTCGCTCAGGTGCGCGGCGTCGGTCTTGACCTTGACCACGTAGTAGGTGTTGCCCTTGTCGTCGGTGATGGAGTCGGCACCGATCTGGTGCAACTTGCCCTTGAGGCCACCGTAAATGGTGGAGTCATAGGCGGTGAAGCGGACAAACACCGGTTGCCCCGGGTGCAGGAAGGCGATGTCGCGCGGCGACACCTTGGCCTCGATCAGCAACGAGTCGTCCAACGGCACGATCTCGAGGATGTCGCGGCCCGGCTGCACCACGCCACCGACGGTATTGACCAGCAGGCGCTTGACCTCACCTCGTACCGGCGAGCGGATCTCGGTGAGGTTGACCTTGTCCTGCAGTGCGGCACTGCCGGCGCCGAGCGTACTCAGCTTGGCCAGCGTTTCCGACAGCTCGGTACTGGCCTGGTTGCGGAACGCCAGCTCCACCTCCTGGATCTTGCGGTTGGCCTCGCTGATCGCGGACTGGATCTTCGGCACCTGCGCATTGGCCATGTCGCGTTCGCCGCGATAGCGCGACACATCGCGCTCCAGCCGCAACACGTCTACCTCGGACACCGCGCCGGATTTCAGCAGCGGCCGCGTCACGGCCAGTTCACGCGTGGTCAGCTCCAGCCCCTGGTTGGCCTGCTCGCGCCGTGCGCGCGCCTCGTTCAGCTCTTCAGTGCGCTGCGCCAGTTGCTGGCGGGCGATGGAGACGTTGGCGTCCAGTTCCATGCGTTTGGACTGGTAGAGGTCCATTTCCTGACGCGCGATTTCCGGCGCCTGGCTGGTCACCTCCGGCGGCAGCGAGAACGGCTTGCCCTCGGCCAGTGCCCGCAGCCGCGAGGCCTTGGCCTGCAGCGACAGTACCTGCGACTGGTTTTCGTTGAGCGAAGACACGAAACGGGTGTTGTCGACCTGCAGCAACAGTTGGCCGCGCTCGACCACATCGCCCTCTTTCACCAGGATCTTCGACACCACGCCGCCATCCAGGCTCTGCAGATGCTGGATCTGGCTGGTCGGCACCACCTTGCCCTCGCCGCGCGCCACTTCGTCCAGCGTGGCGAAGGCCGACCACAGCAGTGCCGACACCAGGAACAGGCCGATCACCCAGATGAACATGCGCGGCCGCTGCGGATTCTGCTCCAGAATCGCCCACTCGGCGTCGGCGGCAAAATCCTGGCGATCCTGCAAATCCTCCGCCGAGGTCCAGTCCAGTACGCGGCGCACCAGCGGGCTGCGCTTGGCCTGCGACGTTTCCCACAGCCTGTTGATCAGTTTCTTCATACTTGAGCCCTTCCGATCTTGCCTTGTTGCAGGGCCTGAACCACCTCTGCTTTCGGGCCGTCCGCCAGGATGCGGCCCTGGTCGATCACGATGATGCGATCCGCCAGATCCAGCAGCGCGGTGTGGTGCGTCACCAGCACCATGGTCTTGCCCGGCATGATCTTCTCGAAGGTGCGCTTCATCGCCGCCTCGGTACTGTGGTCCATATTGCTGGTCGGTTCGTCCAGCAGCATGATGGGCGGGGTGTTCAGCAGCGCGCGGGCGATGGTGATCGCCTTGCGCTGGCCGCCGGACAGCGACTCGCCGCGCTCGCCGATCACCATGTCGAAGCCTTCCGGATGGCTGTTGACGAACTCGCTCAGTCCGGCCAGGTCCGCCGCGGCGGCGATACTGGCATCGTGCACGTGCGGCTGGCCCATGCTGATGTTCTGGCGCAGCGTGCCGTAGAACAGCACCGGCTCCTGCGACACGTAGCCCACATTGCGGCGCAACTCGGCCGGATCGATCTGGCGCAGGTCGACCCCGTCAATGCGGGTCGAGCCCTGCTGCGGCTGGTACAAGCCCATGATCAGCTTCTGGATGGTGGACTTGCCGGAGCCGACACGGCCGAGGATGGCCACCTTCTCGCCGGCACGGATGCGGAACGACACATTATGCAGCGCGCCAAGCGGGCTGTTGGGGTAGGTGAATGACACGTTGGAGAACTCGATGTCACCGTTGAAGTGGGTGCGGTGGAAGAAGGTGGCTTCTTCCTCGCGCTCCACCGGCATCTTCATCAGCCCTTCCAGCGAGCCCAGCGACGACTTGGCGTTGTTGAACTGCGTCATCAGACCGGCCACCGCCCCCATCGGCGCGATGGCGCGGCCAGCCAGCATGGTGCAGGCGATCAGGCCGCCGACCGAGGTCTGTCCCTCCTTGATCAGGTAGACACCGATGATGATGATCGACACCGACATCAGCTGCTGGATGAAACCGGCGAAGTTCATGGTCACCGCCGACAGGAACTTGAGGCGGCTGCCGACCTGGGCCAGGAACAGCGTCGCCTTTTCCCAGCGCCCCTGCAGCACGCCTTCGGCGCCGAGGGTCTTGATGGTTTCCAGACCGACCAGGCTTTCTACCAGGTGGGCGTTACGCTGCGACGAGGCGCGGAAGGTGGTCTCGGTCAGCTCCTGCATCTGGCCCTGTACCGTAAAGGCCAGCAGCAGCATCAGCAGGATCGCCACCAGCGGCGGCAGCACCATCCACGGCGAGATCCAGAAGATCACGAACACGAACAGCAGCGCGAACGGCACGTCCACCAGCGTGGTCACCGTGGCGGAGGCGATGAAGTCGCGCACCGTCTCGAAGGCACGAAGGTTGGCCGCAAAGGCGCCGACCGAGGCCGGGCGCGCCTCCATGCGGATGCCGAGCACACGCTCCATGATCAGCGCCGACAGCATCACGTCCACCCGCTTGCTGGCGAGGTCGATCAGGTAGCCGCGGGTCAGCTTGAGGATGAAGTCGAACACCAGGATCAGCAGCACACCCAGCCCCAGCACCCACAGCGTGTCGAACGCCATGTTGGGCACCACGCGGTCGTACACGTTCATCGAGAACAGCGGGAAGACCAGCGCGAAGATATTGACGAAGAAGGCGGCGATCAACGCGTCGCGATACAGCGGACGCCCCTGCAGGATCGCGTGCCAGAACCAGTGCTGGGTGCGTGCCTTGTTCAGCTCCGGCACCCGCTTGTCGAAGCGGAAACGCGGCTTGACCACGATGGCCAGGCCGCTGTAGCGCGCGGCCAGCTCGCTGCCGCTGAGCACCTGCACCGCCTCCGGCAGTTCGGCCGGGCTGATGTAATAGTTGCCGTCGGCATCGATCTCGCGCAGCAGACAGGCGTCATTGCCGTTGAGCAGCAGCACCGCCGGCAACAGCGCCGCCGGCAGCTCGTGCAGCGGCTTGCGCAGCACCCGCGACACCAGACCGGCGCGGCGCGCCGCGCGCGAGAACATCGCCGGGGTCAGCCGCTGTTCTTCCAGCGGAATGCCGGCAATCAGCGAGTCACGGGTGGTGGTGATGCCGTGCTGCCGGGTCAGTTCGAACAGGCAGTCCAGCAGGGGATCCAGATGGGTGGCACGTTGCGAAATATCCGCCTGTGCGCCTTTGTGTTCCTGATTATTCATATGCGGTCTTTGTCAAGGCATCGCCTTTGGATCTTCGTGGGCAACGAAAGCTGCGGCCGGCATTTGCACGTGGCGTTATTAGTATCACGGCATGGCAAACTTGCAAATATATTTTGATTTATTATAAACAGACTATTGCAATTAAACACCGTTCGCAGCGCCAATAACAAAAGCCAGCTTACAGGAAGCTGGCTTCTTTCTACACAAAACCCGGTTCAGTGCTGCTGCAAACGGATCGCCCTGACAAAAAGTACGACACTGGCGAAATAGCACACCGTCAGCAACACCTCGACCAGCGCCAGCGTTTGCGACAGGCCGCTGTCCGACCAGGCTCGCATCACGCCCTCGGCAAAGAAGGCGAGGATGAACATGCTGGACCACTGGTAGGTGTAGACCCGCTGGCGCAGCACCCCCATCAGCGGCAGCAGCAGCAGCACCGCCTTCAGCACCAGGAAGGAGCCGCCGGGACGCAGCGGCGCCAGCACCAGCTCCCACGCCAGGCTGAGCATGATCAGCGCGATCAGGCTGCAGACCGCAGCCCAGTGAAACAGACGGGCATTAGTCATGGCTCGCCTCCGCCTGACGGCCGGTCAGCACCGCCATCAGGATGCCGGCTTCGTACAGCAGCCACAGCGGCAGCGCCATCATGATCTGCGACAGCACGTCCGGCGGCGTGACCACCGCGGCGATGACGAAGGCAGCGACGATCACGTAGGGGCGGCCCTCGCGCAGCTGCGCAAGGCTGACCACGCCCATGCGATGCAGCACGATCACCACGATCGGCACCTCGAAGGTGACACCGAAGGCGACGAACATGCCGAGCACGAAGGACAGGTACTTGTCGATGTCGGTCATCATCGACACCCCTTCCGGCGTCACCGCGCTCATGAAGCCGAACACCACCGGGAACACCGCGAAGTAGGCAAAGGCCATACCGACAAAAAACAGCAGCACGCTGGAAATCACCAGCGGCAGTATCAGCCGTTTCTCGTGGTTGTAGAGTCCGGGCGCGACAAAGGCCCAGATCTGGTACATGGTATTGGGTAGCGACAGCAGGAAGGCGACCAGCATGGTGACCTTCACCGGCACGAAGAACGGCGCGGTCACGTCGGTGGCGATCATGTTGGTGCCGGCCGGCAGCACGTCCAGCATCGGCTTGGCCAGCAGGTGGTAGATGTTGCCGGACCAGTGGAACAGCGCCAGAAAACACACCAGGATGCCAAGCGTAATGCGCACCACGCGGCTGCGCAGCTCGATCAGGTGCGCGAGCAAAGGTTGTTGATCGCTCATTCGCGCGTTTTGACCACAGGGTTGTCAGGTTGCGCCGCAGGCGGCGCAGTATTGAAAAGATCCAGCTGGTTATCGTCCGCCACCGCGAGCGGTGGCGCAGCGCTCGGGCTTTCGTCCGCAGGATCGGCCGGTGGAGCGATCTGGCGCGCCGCCTCGTCCAGCAGCTGGCCGGCTTCCTGCTCCACCACCTGCGCCGTCTGACTGATCTGCTGCGACAGCTCGCGCACACCGGCGACCTCGCTCTCGATCTGGCTGCGGAAGGCGTCGGCCGCCTGCTGCACGTCCTGCTTCAGGTCGTCGAAACCGGCCATCTGGCTGTGCTGATGGATGTCGGCCTTGACGCTGGCGACAAAACGCTGCGCGCGGCCAACCAGCGCACCGATGGTACGGGCAACGGTCGGCAGCCGTTCCGGCCCCAGTACGATCAGGGCCACCAGGCCGACAATCAGCAGTTCGCCGAAACTGATATCAAACACGCGGCTTACTTCTTGTTGTCTTGGTCGACATCAATCACACGGCCGCCCTGTTCCTGCTTGTCGCCTTCGGCGCCCTTCATGCCTTCCTTGAAGCCTTTTACCGCACCGCCCAGATCTTCGCCGATGTTGCGCAACTTCTTGGTGCCAAACACCAGGACCACCACCAACAAAACGATCAGCCAGTGCCAGATGCTAAAAGAACCCATGACCACTACCTCAATGTTGAACGGACGCGCTGCGCCGCATGGTTATTTGTTGCCGTAGACGTGTACGTGCAGGTGGAACACTTCCTGACCGCCACCGCGACCGGTGTTGATCGCGGTCTTGAAACCACGCTCCAGGCCCTGCTCTGCCGCCAGCTGCGGCGCCAGCAGCATCAGCTTGCCCAGCATCGCCGCGTCGTCGGCGCCGCAGTGCGCCAGCGACTCGACGTGCCGTTTCGGCACCAGCAGGAAGTGCACATCGCCGGCCGGCTTGATGTCGTGGAAGGCCACCACGTCGTCGTCTTCGTATACCTTGTTGGCCGGGATGTCGCCGGCCGCAATCTTACAGAAAATACAATCGCTCATGTCTACTCTCTCTGCCTCAGGACTGCGGGTTGCGTGCGGCTTTTTCGTCGAGGCCGGAGATGCCCTCGCGGCGCTTCAGCTCCACCAGCACGTCTTCCGGCCGCAGGCCGTGATGCGCCAGCAGCACCATGGAGTGGAACCACAGGTCGGCGACCTCGCGCACCAGGTGCAGGCGGTCCTTGTCCTTGGACGCCATCAGCACCTCGGCCGCCTCTTCCGCCACTTTCTTCAGGATCGCATCCTCGCCCTTGTGGAACAGCGAAGCCACATAGGACGAGCTGGGGCTGGATTCCTTGCGGGCTTCCAGCGTGTCACCAATGTGCTGTAGTACGTCAGCGGCAATCATGTCCATCCTTTCAAACCGTCAGCGCGGCCAGTATATGTCGATTCTGTGACAATTCGATAACAAGGCGTAGCAGGGTCAACCCTTGCCCTGCGGCTCAGTGCTGATGCCCGCCGTAGATGGCGTGCGGATCCTTGAGCACCGCGTCGGTGACCTGCCACTCGCCGTCGCGCAGCACGCGGAAGAAGCAGCTCTCGCGGCCGGTGTGGCAGGCGATGCCGCCGGCCTGTTCGATCTGCATGGTGATCACGTCGCCGTCGCAGTCGAGGCGCAGTTCCTTCACCGTCTGCAGGTGGCCGGACTTCTCGCCCTTTTTCCACAGCTTCTGGCGCGAGCGCGTCCAGTAGTGGGCGATGCCGGTTTCGGCGGTCAGCTGCAGCGACTCGCGGTTCATGTAGGCGACCATCAGCACGCGGCCCGTGTTGGCATCCTGGGCGATGGCGACCACCAGTCCCTTGTCGTCCCACTTCACTTCGTCCAGCCAGTTCAGAGCAGTCATTGCGGCCAACCTTTACAAACGCACTTCGATGCCGGCGGCACGCATCGCTTCTTTCGCCTGGCGCACCGTGTACTCGCCGAAATGGAAGATGCTGGCGGCCAGCACCGCGTCGGCCTTGCCCAGCGTCACGCCTTCCACCAGATGCTGCAGGTTGCCGACGCCGCCGGAGGCGATCACCGGCACCGGCACCGCGTCCGACACCGCCCGTGTCAGCGGCAGGTTGAAGCCGATCTTGGTGCCGTCGCGGTCCATGCTAGTCAGCAGGATCTCGCCGGCGCCGTATTCCGCCATCTTGACCGCCCACTCCACCGCGTCCAGCCCGGTGGCCTTGCGCCCGCCGTGGGTGAAAATTTCCCAGCGGTCGTTGGCCGGCGACACCGCCTTGGCGTCGACCGCGACCACGATGCACTGGCTGCCGAACTTGTCGGCGGCCTCGCGCACCAGCTCGGGATTGGTAATCGCCGCGGTGTTGATGCTGACCTTGTCGGCACCGGCGTTGAGCAGGCGGCGGATATCGGCCACCTGGCGCACGCCGCCGCCGACCGTCAGCGGGATGAACACCTGTTCCGCCACCGATTCGATCACGTTGAGGATCAGGTCGCGGTCGTCGGAGCTGGCGGTGATGTCGAGGAAGGTCAGTTCGTCGGCGCCCTGCTCGTTATAACGCTTGGCGATCTCGACCGGGTCGCCTGCGTCACGCAGGCCGACAAAATTGATGCCCTTGACCACGCGACCGGCAGTCACGTCCAGGCAGGGGATGATGCGTTTGGCTAGAGACATGGTGTTCTGTACTGAAGGTTGGCCGCAGGGCTGCGGCCAACCTTGGGGGTTATTTCAAACTGCCTCAGGCTTCGGACAGTTCGTCGGCCAGATCCTGCGCGGCGGCAAAGTCGATGCTGCCTTCGTAGATGGCGCGGCCGGTAATGGCGCCCTCGATGCCTTCGCTCTCCACCGCGCACAGGTTGCGCACATCGTCGAGATTGGTCAGGCCGCCGGAGGCGATCACCGGAACAGTCAGTGCCTGCGCCAGCTTGACGGTGGCGTCGATGTTGACGCCGTTCATCATGCCGTCGCGGCCGATATCGGTGTAGATCACCGAGTTCACGCCGTAGTCTTCAAAGCGCTTGGCGAGGTCGATCACGTTGTGGGTGGTGACCTTGGCCCAGCCGTCGATGGCAACCATGCCGTCCTTGGCGTCGAGACCGACGATCACCTGGCCGGGGAAGGCGTCGCAGGCGTCGTGCAGGAAGCCCGGGTTCTTCACCGCGGCGGTGCCGATGATCACGTATTTCAGGCCCAGGTCGAAGTACTTCTCGATGGTATCCAGGTCGCGAATGCCGCCGCCGAGCTGTACCGGCATGTCGTCGCCGACCGCGCCGAGAATGTCGCGGATCACCGACAGGTTCTTCGGCTTGCCGGCAAAGGCGCCGTTCAGATCCACCAGGTGCAGGCGGCGGGCGCCCTGGTCACGCCAGTGCAGCGCGACCTTGACCGGGTCATCGGAAAAAACGGTGGCGTCGTCCATCACGCCCTGTTTCAGGCGTACGCATTGACCATCCTTGAGGTCGATAGCAGGTATCAGCAGCATGGTGCGAACAGAATCTTCGGTAAGTTAAACAGTGCCATCCCAGGCCAGGAAGTTCTTCATCATCTGAAGTCCGGCGCGATGGCTCTTTTCGGTGTGAAATTGGGTGGCAAAGATATTGCCACGTCCGACGATACAGGAAAACCGGTCGGGGTACTCGCTTTGTGCCAGCGTCAGCTGCGGGTCCTGCGGTGCGAAGTGGTAACTGTGCACAAAATAGAAACGCTCGCCGTCTTCGATGCCGGCGAACAGCGGGTGCGGCACCAGCTGGAACACGCGGTTCCAGCCCATGTGCGGCACTTTCAGGCGCTCGCCGTGCGCGTCGCGCAGGTTGGCCGCGAAGCGTTTGACCTCGCCCTTGAAGATGCCGAGGCCAGGGGTGTTGCCCTCCTCGCTGCGCTCGAACAGCAGCTGGGCGCCGACGCAGATGCCGAAGAACGGCTTGGTCTGCGTGGTTTCGCGTACCGCCTCGGCCAGGCCGTGCGCGTTCAGCTCACGCATGCAGTCCGGCATCGCACCCTGGCCGGGAAACACCACCTTGTCCGCCGTCACCACCCGCTCCGGATCGGAGGTCAGGAAGATGTCGGCGCCGATGTCGTTGACGCTCTGCACGGACTTCAGCACCGAGTGCAGATTGCCCATGCCGTAATCGATGACGGCTACCTTCATGCGGTCAGGGTCCCCTTGGTCGATGGCGTGATGCCGGCCATGCGCTCGTCGAACTCCACCGCCATGCGCAGCGCGCGGCCGAAGGCCTTGAACACCGTCTCCGCCTGGTGGTGGCTGTTCACACCGCGCAGGTTGTCGATGTGCAGCGTCACCATGCTGTGATTGACGAAGCCGTGGAAGAATTCGCTGAACAGGTCGACATCGAAACCGCCGATGGCGGCACGGGTGAACGGGATGTGGTACTGCAGTCCGGGGCGGCCGGACAGGTCGATCACCACCCGCGACAGCGCCTCGTCCAGCGGCACGTAGGCGTGGCCGTAGCGGCGGATGCCTTTCTTGTCGCCGATGGCCTTGGCGAAGGCCTGGCCCAGCGTGATGCCGATGTCTTCGACGGTGTGATGGGCGTCGATGTGCAGGTCGCCGCGCGCGGTGATGTCGAGGTCGATCAGGCCGTGGCGGGCGATCTGGTCCATCATGTGATCGAGAAACGGCACGCCGGTATCAAAGCGGCCGACGCCGCTGCCGTCGAGATTGACGGTGGCGGTGATCTGGGTTTCCAGGGTATTGCGGGTAACGGTAGCGGTGCGCATGGTGGCTCAGGCAAAGTAGGTGGTGATCGCGGCCAGAACCGCGGTGTTTTCGTCCGGGCTGCCGACGGTCAGGCGCAGGCAGTTGGCCAGCAGCGAATGGTAGCCGTGCAGGTTTTTCACCAAGATGCGCGCCTCTTTCAGCGCGGCAAACAGCGCCGGTGCATCCGGCACGCGCACGGTAAGGAAGTTGGCCTCCGACGGGAACACCTTCAGCTGCGGCAGCGCGCTCAGCGCTGCGGCCAACCTTTCGCGTTCGCGGCGCAATTCCGCCGCCTGCGCGTCGAATACCTCGATATGGCGCAGCGCGAACTTGGCGGCGGCCTGGGTCAGCACGTTGATGTTGTACGGTGGGCGCACCTTGTCCAGCTGCGCCATCACCTGCGGGTGACCGGCGGCATAGCCCAGACGCAAGCCGGCGAGGCCAAGCTTGGACAACGTGCGCATCACGATCAGGCGCTCGTGGCTGCCGGCCAGATCCATGAAGCTGTCGTCGGCAAACGCCTGGTAGGCCTCGTCGACCACCACCAGCCCCGGGGCGGCATCGAGTATCGCCTGCACCTCGGCGCGGGCAAAGCGCGGCCCGGTCGGGTTGTTGGGGTAGGACACGAACACTACCGCCGGCTGTTCGCTGGCGATGGCGGCCAGTGTGGCCGGCAGGTCGAGGCTGAAGTCGGCGGCCAGCGGCACGCCGACGTAGCGCACGCGCGAGAACTGCGCGTTAAGCCTGTACATCACGAAGGACGGCTCCAGCGCCATCACCACGGTGTCGGGAGTGGCCAGTGCCTGGGTGATCAGGGTGATGATTTCGTCGGAGCCGTTGCCGAGGACGACGTCGGCGGCGGCCGGGATCGCGAAGGCCGCCTTGAGCTGCTCCTTCAGGCCATCGCCATGCGGATCGGGGTAGCGGTTGAGGGCGACATCGGCCAGGGTCTGCCCCAGCTCGCTGCGCAGCGGCTCCGGCAGACGGTACGGGTTTTCCATGGCGTCCAGCTTGATGAAGCCGGCGGCATCGGCAACGTGGTAGGCCTGCATGGCCAACACGTCGGGGCGGAACAGCTGCTGTATAGACATTTTATTCGACATTTCGTTACCGGCGCCGCCGGATGGAACTGCCGGCAAAGCCCGACACAATCAATTCACAAGGCTTTCATCCTACCTGTTTTGGCAGGGGTCGCCTAGCGCCGCGACGGCTTTTCTGCGGCGGTGCAGCAACGCAGCGCCGCCGCACCATGACATGAAAATGGCCAGCAGTGCCGGCCATGACAAGACGGTGACGGCTCGCCGCGCGCTCAGTCGCCGGCCTGATCCAGCCGCAGTTCGGCGGCGCGGGCGTGGGCGGTCAGCCCCTCGCCGTGCGCCAGCACGCTGGCGATCTTGCCCAGCTTCTGCGCGCCGGCGTGCGACACGCGGATCAGGCTGCTGCGCTTCTGGAAGTCGTACACACCCAGCGGGCTGGCAAAGCGCGCGGTACGGCTGGTCGGCAGCACGTGGTTGGGGCCGGCACAGTAGTCGCCCAGGCTCTCCGAGGTGAAGCGGCCCATGAAGATGGCGCCGGCGTGCCGCAGCTTGTCCAGCCAAGCTTCCGGCTGAGCCACCGACAGCTCCAGGTGCTCCGGCGCGATGTAGTTGGAGATGGCGCAGGCCTCGTCCAGGTCGCTCACCTCGATCAGCGCGCCGCGGTTGCCGAGGCTGGCCTCGATGATGGCGCGGCGCGGCATGGCCGGCAGCAGTTTTTCGATGCTGGCCTCGACGCGGGCGATGTAGTCGGCGGATGGGCACAGCAGGATGGCCTGCGCGATCTCGTCGTGTTCGGCCTGGCTGAACAGGTCCATCGCGATCCAGTCCGGGTCTGTGTCGCCGTCGCAGATCACCAGGATCTCGGACGGGCCGGCCACCATGTCGATGCCGACCACACCGAACACGCGGCGCTTGGCGGCGGCCACGTAGGCGTTGCCCGGGCCGGTGATCTTGTCTACCTGCGGCACGCTCTCGGTGCCGTAGGCCAGCGCGGCGACAGCCTGCGCACCGCCACAGGTGAACACCTTGTCCACGCCGGCAATATAAGCGGCCGCCAGCACCAGATCGTTCTGTTCGCCGTTCGGCGTCGGCACCACCATGATGATTTCGCCCACACCGGCCACCTTGGCCGGCAGCGCGTTCATCAGCACCGAGCTGGGGTAGGCGGCCTTGCCGCCGGGCACGTAGATGCCGACGCGGTCCAGCGGCGTCACTTGCTGGCCCAGCAGGGTGCCGTCTTCGTCCTCGTAGCTCCACGAGTGCGCCAGCTGCTTTTCGTGGTAGCGGCGCACGCGCTCGGCGGCGGCTTCCAGCGCCTCGCGCACGTGGGCCGGCAGGCGGTCGTGGGCGGCTTGCAGCTGCTCGCGGCTCAGCGTCAGCGCCGCCATGTCGGCCACGCTCATGCGGTCGAAACGGTTGGTGTATTCCACCACCGCCGCGTCGCCACGGGCTTTCACGTCGTCGCAGATGGCGGCGACGGCGGCGTCCACCGCCGGGTCCTGGGCGGTTTCGAACGCCAGCAGCGCCTTGAGACGGGCATCGAAATCGGCTTGGGAAGAAGACAGGCGTTGCATGGTTACGGCTCCATAGGCTTGCGGCCAACCTCAAGGTTGGCCGCAACAGGCATTAGGCTTACTGCGACACCGCGCCGGCGAAGGCGTCCAGCACCGGCTGGATGGTGTCGTACTTGAGTTTGAGCGCGGCCTGGTTCACCACCAGTCGCGAGCTGATGTCGATGATGTGTTCCACCGCCTGCAGGTTGTTGGCCTTCAGCGTGCTGCCGGTGGATACCAGGTCGACGATGGCGTCGGCGAGGCCGACCAGCGGCGCCAGCTCCATCGAGCCGTACAGCTTGATGATGTCGACGTGCACGCCCTTGGCGGCGAAATGCTCGCGCGCGATCTGCGGGTACTTGGTGGCGATCTTCAGGCGCGCACCGTGCTTGACCGCGGCGTCGTAGTCGAAGCCGTTTTCCACCGCCACCATCATCTTGCACTTGGCGATGTTGAGGTCCAGCGGCTGGTACAGGCCGGCGCCACCGTGCTCGATCAGCACGTCACGGCCGGCGATGCCCAGGTCGGCGGCGCCGTACTGCACGTAGGTCGGCACGTCGGAGGCGCGCACGATCACCAGCTGCACGTCGGGACGGTTGGTACCGATGATCAGCTTGCGCGAGGATTCCGGGGCTTCGGCGGGTTCGATGCCGGCAGCGGCCAGCAGCGGCAGGGTTTCTTCAAAAATGCGGCCCTTCGAGAGGGCAATGGTCAGGGTCATGATATTGATGCGTTGCAATAATGGGGATCAGCGTACCAGAGCCCGGCGCTCTCGCTCAAGGTTGGCCACGTAACGTTGCACCATGGTTTCGCGCGGGGTGTTCATATTGGCGAAGCAGCATCCGGCGCGGATGCTTTCCTGGCCGTTTTTATGCTGAACCGGAATCAGGTGGCGGATTTCCAGCTGCACCTGCAGCACGCCGAACGGCTTCAGCTCGATCGATACCTGGTAGCGGTCGGCGATATGGAACTTGGCCGCCTGTGCCGTGGACAGCACCAGTGCGGCACCGCCGAGGCTGATATCGGCCAACGGCAGCGACAGCTCGCCGGCGGGATGGTCCAGAAACTGGCACAGCACCGGATTGGCGATCGGGGTGGGAATGCGGAAGAACTCGCGGCGCTGCAGCTTGATCACCTGCTCCGGTAGGTCTACCTCGAAGGCGTCACCGCCCTGGAAGCTGATGCGACGCGGCTGGCCGGTGGAAAACTGGGTTTTGACCCCGGCCGGCGAGCAGACGTAGATGTTGCGCTCGCTCTCCAGGAACAGCTTGTTGGCGTGCTCGTTGGCCCCCCAGTCCAGCACCATGGTGCGCGCGGCGCTATCCAGTTCCAGGATGCGGGTGAGGATGAAGGATTTTCCCTTGTTGGAAAATACCGTCACCATCTGTCCCTGCTGCACGATGCCGCGCAGGTGATACACCACTTCAGCCGTGCTGGTCAGCGTGTATTTGCTCAGGTCTATGCTGGGCGAGGTGCCGCCACTGGCGGCACCGGGCGTGAGGTCATCGGTCACGGTTACGACGTCCGGAATGCGGTAGTAAGGGATACAACGGTCACTACGCAGTTTAACCCAATAAGGCCTTTACATCATGGGCGATATCGCCGGCCGGCGTGGCGTAGGGCAAATACACCCGCAGCTTGCCCTCCCGGTCGAACAGATAGCTGCCGGCGCTGTGATCCACGGTGTAGCCGCCGCCCGCTGCCGGCTGGCGCTGGGCGACGATCTTGAAGTGGCCGGCCACGGCGGCAACTTCCGCCTCGCTACCGGTCAGGCCGAGAAAGCGCGGGTCGAAATGCGGGACGTAACCGGCCAGCACCGCCGGCGTGTCGCGCTGCGGGTCGACGCTGACGAACAGCACCTGCAGCCGCTCGCCGTCGGCGCCCAGCTGCTTCGCCACCTGGGCGAACTCCAGCATGGTGGTCGGGCACACGTCCGGGCAGTGGGTATAGCCGAAGAACAGCGCCACCACCTTGCCCTTGAACTCGTCCAGCGAGTGGCGCTTGCCGTCGTGACCGGTGAGGGTGAACGGCTGGCCGAAGCTGGCGCCGCTGATGTCGGTGCCCTTGAATGCCAGCGGCGGTGGTGTGCTATCACAGGCGGCCAGTCCGGTCATCAAGGCAACAAGCAGCAGCAAGCGTACAAGCAGGGGCATGGGGTCATCCACTCAGGGGCAGGAAAAAGACGCGGTCAAGCAACAGGGCGGCGAACAGCCAGGTCAGGAACTGGATCGACCAGCGGAAGCAGCGCCGCGCGGAGTCGTCAGCATAATGACGGTGCAGGCGGGCGGCAAGCAGCACAAAGCGCGCGTTGAGCAGCAGGATGGCCAGCAGGTACACCGCCCCCGCCGCCTGCAGCGCCAGCGGCAGCAGGGTCACCGCCGCCAGCAGCACGGTGTAGAGCAGGATGGACAGCGTGGTGAACGGCTGACCGTGGGTCAGCGGCAGCATCGGCAGGCCGGCGCGGGCGTAGTCGTCGCGGCGGTACAGCGCCAGCGTCCAGAAATGCGGCGGCGTCCAGGTGTAGATGATCAGGAACAGCACCATCGCCATCGCGCTGACCTCGCCGGTCATCGCCGCCCAGCCGAGGATGGGCGGCATCGCGCCGCTGGCGCCGCCGATCACGATGTTCTGCGGCGTGTTCGGCTTCAGCAGCAGGGTGTAGACGATGGCGTAGCCGGCAAAGGTGGCCAGCGTCAGCCACGCGGTCAGCGCGTTGACCAGCGCGATCAGCAGCGCCATGCCCAGCCCCAACGCGGTCAGCGCCACCAGCAGCGTCTCGGCCGCCCCCAGCTCGCCGCTGGCGGTGGCGCGGCGCGCGGTACGGCGCATGCGGGCGTCGATGGTGCGCTCCACCAGGCAGTTAATCATCGCCGCGGCGCCAGCCACCAGCGCGATGCCGAGCGTGGCGGCCAGCATGCGGCCGGGGTCGGGCCAGCCCGGCACCGCCAGCACCATGCCGATCACGGCGCAGAACACGATCAGCGCCACCACTTTCGGTTTCGCCAGCTGCCACAGGGCACCGGCATGACGACGCAGGGAGGGAGTGGTCAGGGCGGTCATCGTGTTCTCCTCGGGGTGGGATCCAGCGACAGCAACAGCAGCGTGGCGACGATCAGCAGCAGCATGGCGCCGGCGTTGTGCGCCACCGCCAGGGGCAGCGGCAGTTGCAACAGCACATTGCCGACACCGAGCGAAACCTGCAGCAGCCAGCTGCCCAGCAACAGGCACAACAGCGGCCGCAGCGGCGACTGGCGCCACAGCCGCAGCGCCAGCCACAGCAGCAGCAACGACACCAGCGCGGCGCCCAGCCGGTGCGCCCAGTGCATGGCCAGCAGATGGCTGCCCAGCAGCGGCGCGCCGTCCTGGCCTTCGCCCAGCTCGCGCAGCAGATGGAAGGCGCCCTGCCACTGCGCGTCCGGCCACCACGCGCCGTTGCAGGCCGGAAAGCCCTGACAGGCCAGCGCCGCGTAATTGCTCGACACCCAGCCGCCGAGCGCGATCTGCAGCAGCAGCAGCAAGGGCAGCAGCGACGCCAGCGCAAAGCTGGCCGACCCAACCGCATGGCGCTGCGGCAGGCGCCGCTGCCACCAGCAGCAGGCGGCCAGCAGCGCCGCCAGCGTCATGCCACCCAGCAGGTGGGCGCTGACGATGGCCGGTTTCAGCAGCAGGGTGACGGTCCACATCCCCAGCGCGCCCTGCACGCACACCAGCAACAGCAGCAGTGCTGCCCAGCCGCGCAGCCGGCGCTGGCGCCAGGCCAGTACGTTCAGTGCCAGCAGCAGCAGGCCGAGGCTGGCGGCGAGGTAACGATGGCTCATCTCCTTCCACGCCTTGGCCAGGCTCACCGGGCCGTCAGGGTTGGCCGCATGCTGCTCCTGGATCAACGGCGCCGCGTGCAGCGGCGACAGCCGGCCATAGCAGCCCGGCCAGTCCGGGCAACCAAGACCGGCATCCGACAGCCGCACGTACGCCCCCAGCGGCACCACGATGCACACCAGCAACAAGGCCAGCCACAGCACGCGTCTCATCCTGCCACCCTTCCCTGCCCGTACCGACACGGACAGCCGTTGCCGCGGCCACTTTAGCCGAGGCTGTTATTGTTTTTCAGCACACTGCGGATTTCCCTGATCACCGCCGCCGGCGCGGCGCCATCCGGGTAGAACAGCACGCCGTTGCCGTGCGGGTCCACCAGATAGAAACCGTCCTGCCGCAGCGTAGCATCGGCCTGCTGGCGCCGCACCAGCCGCGTGGCGGCCTCGCCCTGCGCGGTGTGGATCTGCCGCATCGCGAAGCGGCGCTGCTCGCAGGCCAGATTGCAGCTTGCGGCAGCGTCGAGCAGCACCCAGCGCCCTTGCGGCCAACCTTGCTGCCGTGCCTGCGGCAGCGGTGTCGCCAGCAGCTGGCCATAGCTCTTGCCGCCGGCTGGCGGCAGCCAACGATACGACAGCCAAGACGCCAGCACCGGCAGCACGCACAGCAGCGCAATCAGCAGCAACTTAATCCGTCCGCGATCCCGAGCGCTCATCCCGTCCCCTCCTCTGCACGATCCATGCTCCTGTAATCAGGCATAGCCCAAGCAGCAGCCATTGCAAGGCATAGGCATAGTGGCGCTGCGGATCGAACGGCGGCCGCACCGGCCACGGTTCCAGTGGCGGCAGGGTCACATCCAGCACCAGCAGGCCGTCGTGCAGCCGCCCCGGCAGGCGCCGCGCCAGCGCCGCCCAGTCCAGCGCATCGACCTCGCCTCGATCCGCCACCCGCGCACCGGACAGCAGGTAGGGCTGCGGTCGCGGCAGCCAGTAGCCCTGCAAGCGCAACGGTGGCAGCGGAATACGCACGTAGGCCGCCGGCCCGCGCAGCCATCCGCGATCGACCACCACCCAGCTGCCGTCGGGCAGTTGCACCGGCTGCCAGATGCGGACGCCGCTGGCCCCGCCGAGCAGCGCATTGGCGACGCGGATCTCCGGTTCGCTGCCGCGTACCTGCAACCAGGCGCGCTGGCCGGCCGGCACCGTGCTGGCGGCCAGTGCGGCCAACGGTTGCGGTGCCTGCCGCAGGTTGAACTCGTGGTGGAGCAGCTGCACCTGCCGTTGCTGGCCGCGCTGCCACTGCCACAGCGCCAGCAAAAAAGGCAGCAGCGCCAGCAACCACAACAGCCACGCCAGCCGCAGCCGGCCACGCTGGCGGCGAAAGCCGGCACGGCTGCTAGACTGGATTACACCCACCGGAGGACATGTCATGAAGATTGCCGCCATCACCCTGCTGTTGCTGATCATGCTGACGCTGGCCTTTGCCCTGCGCAGCGTCAGCCGAGGCACCTCGCCGCGCCAGACCGCCAGGGCACTAACCCTGCGCGTGGCGCTGTCGCTGGGGCTGTTCCTGCTGCTGATGGCCGGCGGCATGCTGGGCTGGTGGCTGCCGCACGGGCGCTGAGAACCTGTTCACGATCTGCTGCGCGTCGGCGATACGGCGTTGAAAACGCCTTCGGAATGCTCATTTACCACTTGTAAACTCCGCTTCCTCAGCCGTTTTCGCCTTGTCTCGCTCTAGCTCGCTAGATCGTAAACACGTTCAGATGCGTCCCGCCGCTACAGCCAGTACACGAACACGAACAGGATCAGCCACACCACGTCGACAAAGTGCCAGTACCACGCCGCGGCCTCGAACGCGAAGTGGTGCTCGGCATTGAAATGCCCGCGCAGCACCCGCAGCCACACCACCGCCAGCATGATGGCGCCGAGCAGCACGTGCAGACCGTGAAAACCGGTCAGCATGAAGAAGGTCATGCCGTAGGCGCCGGAGGCCAGCGACAGGCCCAGCTCGTTCATCGCGTGCGCGTACTCGTAAATCTGCAGCCCGAGGAACAGCGCGCCCAGCACCACCGTCAGCCCGAGGCCGCCTGTCAGCTGCCTGCGGGAGCCGGATAGCAGCCCCCAGTGCGCCCAGGTCAGCGTGGCACCGGACGACAGCAGGATCAGGGTATTGATTGCCGGCAGCCCCCACGGCCCCATCGCCTGGTAGGTGGCGCTGATGCCGGGGCCGGTGGCCAGCGGCCAGCTGGCGGCAAAGCCGGGGTACAGCAGCTGGTGCAGTTCGTTGCCCAGCTCCGGCACCGAGATGGTCCGCACGTAGAACAGCGCGCCGAAGAAGGCGGCGAAGAACATCACTTCTGAAAAGATGAACCAGCTCATGCCCCAGCGGAACGAGGCATCCTCGCGCCGCTGGTAGCGGCCGGACAGACTTTCGCGGATCACGTCGCCAAACCAGCCGAACAGCATCCACAGCAGGATCAACACGCCCAGCAGCAGGCCGAACTTGCCGGCAGCGATGCCGTTGACGGTGAAGGCGCCGCCCAGCCCCAGCGCAAACAGCGCCACCGCGCCAATGACCGGCCAGCGCGACGGATCGGGCACGAAATAGTGGTGCGAGGTGTCGTTATGCATGATTCCTCCGTCCGCTCAGGGCGCCGTCAGCCAGCTGACCAGCAACAGCAGGCCGCCGACAAACAGCGCCACCAGAATGATCGCCGCCGCGATGAGGTCGGCAAAGCGCAACTGGCGGTCAACGTTGGCCGCACGTCCGCGCCGCACGCCGAAAAACGCGCAGAACACCGCCGCAAACGCCCGTAGCGGATTCATGATCGCCCCGGCACATCAAAGATGGTGTAGGCCAGCGTGATGCTGTCGAGTCCGGCCGGCACGTTCTTGTCGATCACGAACACCACCGGAAAGCGCTTGGTCTGCCCTGGCTCAAACGCCTGCTGCGCAAAGCAGAAGCAGTCCAGCTTCTTCACGTACTCCGCCGCCGCCGCCGGCAGGTAGCGCGGGATCGCCTGGCCGATCACCTGGCGGTTGCTGGCATTGGTGATCTCGTAATCGACGCGCACGAACTCGCCCGGCACCGCGCGCAGCGTGCGCGTCAGCGGCCGCACCTGCCACGGCAGCCCCGGCTGCACCGTGGCGTCGAAGGTCAGCAGCACCGGCGCCAGCGGCGTTGCGGCCAACCTTTGGCTGCCGACCTCGTCCGGCCGTTGCAGGCTGCCCAGCCCGGTCAGCCGGCACAGAGCGTCGTAGACAGGGATCAGCCCCCAGGCGAACACGAACATCACGCAGGCCAGCAGCAGCAGCTTCAGCAGCAGCAGGCGGTTGTCGTGCAGGGTGGCGGGCGGCTTGTTCATGTCAGTGGTGCTTTCCGCCGTGCATGGCATCGATGCGGCCGTTTTCGCCGACTTCCAGATCCGGCGCCTCGACAAAGCTGTGATACGGCGCCGGGGTGGCGATCTGCCACTCCAGCGTGTCGGCGCCCTCCCACGGCTTGGCCGCAGCCGGCCGGCCGTGGCGCAGGCTGTGCAACATGTTGGCGAAGAAGATCAGCTGCCCCAGCCCGAAACAGAAGGCGCCGACGCTGGCCATGGTGTTGAAGTCGGTGAACTGCATGTTGTAGTCGGGAATGCGGCGCGGCATGCCGGCAAGGCCGAGGAAGTGCATCGGGAAAAAGGTCACGTTGAACCACAGCAGCGACCACCAGAAGTGGAACTTGCCCCAGAACTCCGAGTACATGCGCCCGGTCATTTTCGGGAACCAGTAGTACACCGCGGCGAACAGGCTGAACAGCGCGCCGGCCACCAGCACGTAGTGGAAGTGCGCCACCACGTAGTAGGTGTCCTGCAGCTGGATGTCGATGGCGGCGATGCTCAGCGTCACCCCGGACAGGCCGCCGACGGTAAACAGGCAGATGAAGCCGATGGCGAACAGCATCGGCGTTTCGAAGCTCATGCTTCCCTGCCACATGGTGCCGATCCAGTTGAATACCTTCACCCCGGTCGGCACCGCGATCAGCATCGTCGCGTACATGAAGAACAGCTGCGCGGTGGCCGGCATGCCGGTGGTGAACATGTGGTGCGCCCACACCATGAAGCTGAGGATGGCGATGGAGCTGGTGGCGTACACCATCGAGGTGTAGCCAAACAGCGGCTTGCGGCTGAAGGTGGGGATGATGTGGCTGACGATGCCGAAGGCCGGCAGCGCCATGATGTAGACCTCGGGGTGGCCGAAGAACCAGAAGATGTGCTGGTACAGCACCGGGTCGCCGCCGCCGGCGGCATTGAAGAAGTGGGTGCCGAAGTGACGGTCGGTCAGCACCATGGTCACCACCCCGGCCAGCACCGGCATCACCGCAATGATCAGGTAGGCGGTGATCAGGCTGGCCCAGGCGAACATCGGCATCTTCATCATCGTCATGCCCGGCGCGCGCAGATTCAGGATGGTGACGATGATGTTGATCGAGCCCATGATCGAGCTGACGCCCATGATGTGGATGGCGAAGATGGTCAGGTCCATGCCCATGCCCATCTGGGTGGACAAGGGCGCGTACAGCGTCCAGCCCGCCGCCGCCGCGCCGCCGGGCACCGCGAACGAGAGCAGCAGCAGCAGCGCCGCCGGCGGCAGCAGCCAGAAACTCCAGTTGTTCATACGCGCAAACGCCATGTCCGGCGCGCCTATCATCAAGGGCAGCATCCAGTTGGCGAGGCCGGTGAACGCCGGCATGATGGCGCCGAACACCATGATCAGCCCGTGCAGGGTGGTGAACTGGTTGAACAGCTCCGGCTGCCAGAACTGCAGGCCGGGGCGGAACAGCTCGGCGCGGATGCACAGCGCCAGCACGCCGCCGAAGATGAACATGCTGAACGCGAACCACAGGTACAGCGAGCCGATGTCCTTGTGGTTGGTGGCGAACAGCCAGCGGCCGATGCCGCTTGGCTTGGCGTGGTGGCCGTGCGCGGTGTCGTGCGCCGGCTGCAGTGCACTGTCGATCGCAGTCATGCCCTCTTCCCCCTTACGCTTTGCCGCCACGGGCAGCCTTGATGTCCTTCGGCTGCACCACGTCGCCGGTGTGATTACCCCACGCGTTGCGCTCGTAGGTGATCACCGCCGCAATATCGGTATCCGACAGCTGCTTGCCCCAGGCCGCCATCGCGGCGTTCTTCTTGCTGCCGTTGAGCACGATATCGATGTGGCCGGGCTTGTCCTTGGTGGCAATAGCCGAGCCGTCCAGTGCCGGGAAGGCGCCGGGGATGCCCTTGCCGTTGGCCTGGTGGCAGGCGACGCAGTTCTGCGTGTACACCTTCTCGCCGCGCGCCACCAGTTCGGCCAGCGGCCAGATCTTGTTCGGATCTTCAAGGTTGGCCGCAGCGGCTTTTTGTCTTGCGGCCAACCATGCCTGGTAATCGGCCGGCGCCTTGGCCTCGACCACGATGGGCATGAAGCCGTGGTCCTTGCCGCACAGCTCGGCGCACTGACCACGATAGGTGCCGGGGCGATCGACCTTGAACCAGCTGTCGCGCACGAAGCCGGGAATCGCGTCCTGCTTCACCCCCAGTTGCGGCACCCACCAGGCGTGAATCACGTCGTTCGCGGTCAGCAGCAGCCGCACCTTGGTGCCGGTCGGCACCACCAGCGGCTGGTCGACCTCCAGCAGGTAGTGTTCGCCACGATCGGCCACCTGGTGGATGGCGCTTTGCGGCGTGGCCAGATGGCTCATGAAGGCGACGCCGTCGTCGAGATAGTCGTAGTGCCACTTCCACTGGTAGCCGGTGACCTTGATGGTCAGCTCGGCGCCGGCGCTGCTCTTCTGCTGCAGGATCAGCCGCGTCGCCGGCCACGCCATCGCCACCAGGATCAAGAGCGGAATCAGCGTCCAGACGATCTCGACGGTGGTGTTTTCGTGGAAGTGTTTCGCCTGATGACCGGCTGATTTTCGGTGGCGCAGGATGGCCCAGAACATCACGCCGAAGACCAGCACGAAGATGCCGCCCGTGATGTACAGCAGCAGCATGTGCAGGTCGTAGATATCCTGCGCGATGCCGGTGACCGGCGGCTGCAGATTGACGCCGGCCGCCAGCACGGCAGGCGACCAGCCGGTGAGCAGTAACAGGACGCGACGACTGGCCATGGCGTCTTCCCCAAGTAAAGTCTCGTGTTGGCCGGGAACCCGGTCGCTGACCGCGATCTGTGCCGCAGCGCTTTATCGAGAATAGGAAGATCAGCCGATAAAACAAGTATTTATCATGGTGCGGCGCCGCAAACCGGCGCCGCCATTCAGGCTGCCCGCGCCTCGTAAGGCAGGCTCAGCAATGGTTCGCCCAACGCGCGCGTAAGCGTCGCCAGATTGTCTTCAAAGGCCAGCTGCGCCGGCACCACGCGGTTGGCGATCCAGCCGGCCAGGGTGCAGCCGCTGGCGCGGATCGCCTGCGCCGTCAGCAGCGCGTGGTTGATGCAGCCAAGCCGCATGCCCACCACCAGGATCACCGGCAGCTGCAGCTGCTGCGCCAGGCCCTGCATGTCCAGCGTGTCAGACAGCGGCGCCAGCCAGCCGCCGGCGCCCTCCACCAGCACCACGTCGGCGTCTGCGGCCAACCTTTGGTAGTGCTCGACGATCAGCACCGGATCGATGCTCACGCCGGCCTCGCGCGCGGCGATGTGCGGCGACACCGGGGGCAGGAAACGGTACGGGTTCATCAGCGCCAGATCGGTCTGCCCGGTGGCGGCGGTGAGACGCACCACGTCGTCGTTAAGCAGGCTGCCATCGGGCTGCAGCTCGCAGCCGGAGGCCACCGGCTTCATCGCCAGCACGCGTTTTCCCTGCGCCTGCCAGTGGCGGATCAGCTGCACCGCGCTGTGGGTCTTGCCGATCTCGGTATCGGTGCCGGTAATGAAATAGCCTTGTGCCACGGTATGGATCCTGTCATTGAGTGGCCATCAGATGCGGCCAAACCGGAAAATGAAAAGACAGACGCGACAAGGCCGACCTCGTGGGTCGGCTGTCTGCGTCTGCCGTGGTACTGGCAAAGGCGGAAGGGTGCGGCCTTGTGGGCCTTTGATCTTTACCGCGGCGGCCAACCTTTCCGGGTCGGACGTTTTGCTGCCACGGTTGCGCGCTCTTTAGACCGGGCCCTGGGCGTAGACGCGCTCGGTCTTGCTGTTCAGCTTGTTCAGTGCCGCGAGGTAGGCCTTGGCGCTGGCGACAATGATGTCGGTATCCGAGCCCTGGCCGTTGACAATGCGGCCGTCCTTGGCCAGACGCACGGTCACTTCACCCTGCGATTCGGTGCCCTTGGTGATGGCGTTGACCGAGTACAGTTCCAGCTCGGCCTCGCTCTTCACCACGCTCTCGATCGCCTTGAACGCGGCGTCGACCGGGCCGGAGCCGGTGGATTCGGCACGCTGCTCGTTGCCGTGCTCGACGAACACGATCTGCGCCTGCGGCGCCTCGCCGGTCTCGGTCGCCACTTTCAGCGACACGAACTTGTAGTCTTCCTGCTCGGCGGTCACCAGCTGATCGGACACCAGCGCGTGCAGGTCTTCGTCGAAGATCTCGCGCTTCTTGTCGGCCAGTTCCTTGAAGCGGGCGAAGGCGGCGTTCAGCGCTTCTTCGGAGTCCAGCACGATGCCCAGCGCGGTGAGCTTGGTGCGGAAGGCGTTGCGGCCGGACAGTTTGCCCAGCGTCAGGCGGTTGGCGGTCCAGCCCACCGATTCGGCGGACATGATCTCGTAGGTTTCGCGGTGCTTGAGCACGCCGTCCTGATGGATGCCGGACTCGTGGGCGAAGGCGTTGGCGCCGACGATGGCCTTGTTCGGCTGCACCGGGTAGCCGGTGATGGTCGACACCAGCTTGGACGCCGGCACGATCTGGGTGGCGTCGACGCGGGTTTCCACGTTGAACACGTCCTTGCGGGTGCGCACCGCCATCACGATTTCTTCCATCGCGGCGTTGCCGGCGCGCTCGCCCAGGCCGTTGATGGTGCACTCCACCTGCCGTGCGCCGCCCAGTACCGCGCCGAGGCTGTTGGCGACCGCCATGCCGAGGTCGTTGTGGCAGTGCGCCGACCAGATCACCTTGTCGCCGCCCGGGGTCTTGGCGATCAGCTCGCGGAAGAAAGCCTCGGTGATCTTCGGCACCGCGTAGCCGACGGTGTCCGGCACGTTCAGTGTGGTGGCGCCGGCCTTGATCACTTCGCCGAAGATGCGGGCGAGGAAATCGATATCGGAGCGCAGCGCGTCCTCGGCGGAGAACTCGACGTCGTCGGTGTACTCACGGGCCAGTTTCACCGCCTTCACCGCAGCATCGACCACCTCGTCCGGTGTCATGCGCAGCTTCTTCTCCATGTGGATCGGGCTGGTGGCGATGAAGGTGTGGATGCGGCCACGCGCGGCCGGCTTGATCGCCTCGCCTGCGGCGCGGATGTCGCGCTCGTTAGCCCGCGCCAGCGAACAGACGGTCGACTCCTTCACCACTTCGGCGATAGCGCGGATCGCGTCGGCATCGCCTGGGCTGGCGGCGGCAAAGCCGGCTTCGATCACGTCGACACCGAGGCGCTCCAGCTGGCGGGCGATACGGATTTTTTCTTCCTTGGTCATCGACGCGCCCGGCGACTGTTCGCCATCACGCAAGGTGGTATCAAAAATGTAAAGACGATCGCCCATGTCAGGTGTGCTCCCTTGTCCCGTGGCCTGTGCCCCGGTCAGATAGTCGTTGAAATCGAACCGTTTCCCTTGGTCGGCGGCGAGCCTGGCCAGCTTGTTCAGCTGCGCCAGCGGCAGGGTGCCGCGCTCGCGCCACTTGTAGATGGCGGCACGCGACACCGGCTCATCGGGGAAGGCCGCATTCAACGCTTCCGCGAGCGCGCCTGGGCCTCCAAAATCCTCGATCAGACGTTCGATGTCCAATTGCATGCCACTGCTCCTTGTTTGTTATGGCTCAACCTTACGTTTTGCCCGACAGGCTGTCAAATTTTGTCGAATAATTTTGTTGCGACACGGCAAAACCTGTTGTCAAAGCGTAAGTATCGGACAATATGTAGAATAAACGGACAAAACAAAGGCGACCACAGTCGCCTTTGTCCAGCCAGCCGCATGGCGGCACCGCGTTTGTCTTACGCCTGCGGCGGTTCCAGCGGCGCACTCTTCTTGCCCAGCCCCAGCAGCGCCATCACGTAACCGGACAGCGCGTAGCAGACGAAGAAGCCGAACAGCACCAGCGGCGGCTCCGACATCAGCAGCATCAGCACCACCACCAGCGCCAGCAGCATCACGAAGGGCACACGACGGCGCAGGTGGATCTCCTTGAAGCTCCAGAATTTCACATTGGTGACCATGGTGATGCCGGAGAACGCGGTGAAGCCCAGCGCGATCCACTGCAGGCCCGGCAGGTCGTTGTAGCCGTAGGCGTGGCAGATCCACACCAGGCCGGCCACCAGCGCCGCCGCGGCCGGGCTGGGCAGGCCGATGAACCAGCGCTTGTCGGTGGAGCCGATCATGGTGTTGAAGCGCGCCAGACGCAGCGCGGCGCCGGCGCAGTGGATGAAGGCGATCATCCAGCCCAGCTTGCCCAGGTCCTTCAGCATCCACTCGTAGGCGATCAGCGCCGGCGCCACGCCGAAACTGACCATGTCCGACAGGCTGTCGAACTCGGCGCCGAACGCGCTCTGGCTGTGCGTCAGCCGCGCCACGCGGCCGTCCATGCCGTCGAGGATCATGGCGATGAAGATCGCCACCGCCGCGTGTTCGAAGTTCTGGTTCATCGCCTGCACGATGGCGTAGAAGCCGGCGAACAGCGCGGCGAGGGTGAAGGAATTGGGCAGCAGGTAAATGCCCTGGCGGCGCAGGGACGGCTTGATGGGCTTCGGGTCAATATGCATGCAGGTTCTCGACATCGGGCAACGGCAAGGCGCGCCGGAAGGAAACGGGACTTGCGGCCAACCTTGTGCGCCGGCGGCAAGACAAGGCTGCATTCTAATCCGCGATGCCACGCTTACCAAGCGTCATGCGGCGCGGCAGCTCCCGCCAACGCCGGCGTGCGACGCACAGGCAAAGAAAAAGCCGGGCAGCTGCCCGGCTTGGCTCTGGCCGCGAGGCGGCAGGCTTAGTTCTTGGACTGGTCGACCAGCTTGTTCTTGGAGATCCAAGGCATCATCGCGCGCAGTTCGGCACCGACTTTTTCGATCGGATGATCGGCGGTCAGGCGGCGACGGGCAGTCATGCTCGGGTAGTTGGTCTTGCCTTCCAGGATGAACATCTTGGCGTATTCGCCGGACTGGATGCGGTACAGCGCTTTTTTCATCGCTTCCTTGGTGGCGGAGGTCACCACTTCAGGGCCGGTCACGTACTCGCCATACTCCGCATTGTTGGAGATGGAGTAGTTCATGTTGGCGATGCCGCCTTCGTACATCAGGTCGACGATCAGCTTCAGCTCGTGCAGGCACTCGAAGTAAGCCATTTCCGGCGCGTAGCCGGCTTCGGTCAGGGTTTCGAAACCGGCTTTCACCAGTTCTACCGCGCCGCCGCACAGTACGGCCTGTTCGCCGAACAGGTCGGTTTCGGTTTCTTCGCGGAAGTTGGTCTCGATCACGCCGCCCTTGGTGCCGCCGTTGGCCGCAGCGTAGGACAGGGCCACGTCACGTGCCTTGCCGGACTTGTCCTGGTACACGGCGATCAGGGTCGGTACACCGCCGCCCTTCACGTACTCGGAACGCACGGTGTGGCCCGGGCCTTTCGGGGCGACCATGATCACGTCCAGGTCTTCGCGCGGCACGATCTGGTTGTAGTGCACGTTGAAACCGTGCGCGAAGGCCAGGGTGGCGCCCTTCTTGATGTTCGGGGCGATTTCGCTGTGGTACACGTCAGGCTGCGATTCGTCCGGCAGCAGGATCATCACCAGATCCGCCTTCTTCACGGCATCGGCCACTTCTTTCACTTTGTGACCGGCCGCTTCGGCCTTTTTCCACGATGCGCCGTCCTTGCGCAGGCCCACCACCACATCCACGCCGGAATCCTTCAGGTTCTGCGCGTGCGCGTGACCCTGGGAACCGTAACCGATGATGGCAACTTTCTGGTCCTTGATGATGGAAAGATCAGCGTCTTTGTCGTAGAAAACTTTCATTGTCTTATATCCCTAGTTTGTTCTAGGGCAGCTGATGGCCGCCCCGGTGATTCAGATCTTCAAAATACGTTCGCCGCGACCAATTCCGGATGCACCGGTACGCACCGTTTCCAGGATCACTGAACGGTCGATCGCCTCGATAAAGGCGCCCAGCTTGTCGCTCGTACCGGTGAGCTCGATGGTGTAGGTCTTTTCCGTCACGTCGATGATGCGACCACGGAAGATGTCAGCCATCCGCTTCATTTCTTCCCGATCCTTGCCGGTGGCACGGACCTTGATCAACATCATCTCGCGTTCGATATGGTCGGACTCGTTGAGGTCAATCACCTTGACCACCTCGATCAGCTTGTTGAGCTGCTTGGTGATCTGTTCGATGACTTCGTCGGACCCGTGGGTGACGATGGTCATCCGTGACAGTGTCGGGTCTTCGGTAGTCGACACCGTCAGTGAATCGATATTGTATGCGCGTGCGGAGAAAAGTCCCACTACTCGCGACAGCGCACCCGCTTCGTTTTCCAGCAAAATAGAAAGTATATGTCTCATGCCACTGCCTTAGCACATGTTGCCGTAGTCACGGTTGTTCTCGAAAGGAGCGATCTGCAGCTCGCGCATGTGCGGCGGCAGATCCATCTGGTCCAGACCCTTGCCGTTCTGGATCATCGGGAACACGTTTTCGGACTGGTCGGTACGGAAGTCCATGAACACCAGACGCTCTTTCAATGCCGGGCTGAATGCCTCACGCAGCGCACCCTCGACATCGGCCGGGTTCTCGATCTTCATGCCGACGTGGCCGTAGGCCTCGGCGATGCCGACGAAATCCGGTAGCGCATCCATATAGGACTCGGCGTAACGCGTGCCGTAGAAGAACTCCTGCCACTGGCGCACCATGCCCAGGTAGCGGTTGTTCAGCGCAATCACCTTCACCGGCGTGTGGTACTGCTTGGCGGTGGACAGCTCCTGGATGTTCATCTGGATCGAGCCTTCACCGGTGATGCAGGCCACCTGTGCATTCGGGTTGGCCAGCTGCGCGCCGATGGCGGCAGGCAGACCGAAACCCATGGTACCCAAACCACCGGAGTTCAGCCATTGTTTCGGGCGCTTGAACGGGTAGTACTGCGCCGCCCACATCTGGTGCTGGCCGACGTCGGAGGTGATGATGGCGTCGCCGCCGGTAATCTCGTACAGCTTCTGCACCACCGACTGCGGCTTGATGAACTCGGTCGACGGGGTGTACAGCAGGCTGTTGTAGCTGCGCCATTGCTCGATCTGCTTCCACCAGCCGGCAAGGTTGGCCGCATCCGGGCGCTGCCCGTTCTGCTTCATCAGGTCGATCAGGTCGCGCAGCACGTGTTTCACGTCGCCGACGATGGGCACGTCCACCTTCACGCGCTTGGCGATGGAGGACGGGTCGATATCGATGTGGACGATCTTCTTCGGCTGCGCCAGGAAATGCGAGGGCACGCTGATCACGCGGTCGTCGAAACGCGCGCCGACGGCGATCAGCACGTCGCAGTACTGCATCGCCATATTGGCTTCGTAGGTACCGTGCATGCCCAGCATGCCGAGGAACTGGCGGTCGTCGCCGGGATAGGCGCCCAGGCCCATCAGCGTGTTGGTACACGGCACGCCCAGCATCTTCACCAGCTCGGTCACTTCCGCCGAGGCACCGCCCTGCACCGCGCCGCCGCCGACATAGATGTACGGACGCTTGGCTTCGGCCAGCAGGCTGGCGGCCTTCTTGATCTGGCCCGGATGGCCGCGGGTCACCGGCACGTAGGAGCGGATGCTCACGCTTTCCGGATAGTGGAATTCGGCCAGCTGCTGGGTCACGTCCTTAGGCACGTCCACCACCACCGGGCCCGGACGGCCGGTCGCGGCGATGTAGAACGCCTTCTTGATGGTGGTGGCCAGCTCGTTGATGTCCTTCACCAGGAAGTTGTGCTTCACGCACGGCCGGGTGATGCCGACCATGTCCACTTCCTGGAAGGCGTCGAGGCCGATGGCCGGCGTCGATACCTGGCCGGAGATCACCACCATCGGCACCGAATCCATGTAGGCGGTGGCAATGCCGGTCACCGCGTTGGTGGCACCGGGGCCGGAGGTGACCAGGGCCACGCCGACCTTGTCACAGGAGCGCGAGTAGGCATCCGCCGCGTGCACCGCCGCCTGTTCGTGGCGCACCAGCACGTGTTTGAACTCTTGCTGCCTGAAAATTGCATCATATATCTCGAGTACCGCGCCGCCGGGGTAGCCGAAAACGAATTCGACTCCTTCTTCCTGCAAGCTGCGTACCAGGATTTCCGCGCCCGATATCTGCATCTTTGCCTCTTTGATTGCTGAGTAGTTGTTTTATGTCCCGTAGTGAATGAACTTAGCTTAAGTTTGAAATAGCGGTCAAGCGCTTTTGTGCAGGTGCAAAAAAGCGCCAAAAACATTCAAAAACAGCCACTTTTGCAGGGTAGGCGGCACGGGACGGCTTTGATACCATGTCTGGTTGCTTGCGCCGGTTTTGCCGGCGCGGCCCTTTACTCCCTCATTATTATTTTCACGGCATGAATCAACATTTCACCCACCCCGGATTGCTGCGCCGACTGGCCAGCCTGTGCTACGAAGCTTTGCTGCTGGGCGCCGTGCTGCTGGTCGCGGCCGCGCTGTTTACCCCGCTGGTGGTGTGGAGCGGCAACGCACGCTGGATGAGCGTGCTGATGCAGCTGTTCCTGGCGCTGGTGATGTTCGGCTACTTCGGCTATTGCTGGACCCGCGGCGGGCAGACGCTGGCGATGAAACCATGGCGGCTGCAACTGACGCTGGCGGACGGCGGCGCGCTGCGCTGGCCGCACGCGGCGATGCGCTTCGTGGTGGCGCTGGTGCTGTACCTGGGCGTGCCGGCGCTGGCCTACACCGCGTGGCAGCCGCTGTTCGACTCGCGGCAGCATGCGATGGCGGTGGCGCTGCTGTGGGATGTACTGCCGGTGCTGTGGGCGCTGATCGACAACGACAAGCAGTTCCTGCACGACCGCCTCGCCGGCACCCGCCTGCGCCTGCTGCCGCCACTGGCGCGCAAACGCTGAGCCGATCACCGCAAAAAAAGCCGCCAGACCATACGGTCTGGCGGCTTTTTTATTGCCCGGCGAACGGGCAGCGAACGCTTACACCTGCAGCGCGGCCGCGTAGCGCGGCGCATCCGCACCCAGCACCAGATGCAGCAGGTTGCCCGGCAGCGGCATCACCCCGGCGGCGCCCAGCACACTCAACTGCGCGCTGTCGACACGGCTGGCGTCGGCCAGCTCCACCCGCAGCCGGCTGCCGGCCACCAGCGCCACCGCCTTGACGTTGGCCGCACCACCCAGCGCCGCCAGCCACTGTGCGCGGTCGATGTCGTCGGCCGCTGGCGTACCGTTCGCCAGCGCGCTGCGGATCTCGTCGGCGACGATTTCCGCCTCCGGCCCCAGCACCACCTGCACGCTGCCGGCGGCCGGCTTGATCAGCCCGCGCGAGCCCAGCGCCTTCAGCGCCGCCTCGTCCACCAGCTCGTTGCGGCCCACCTGCAGGCGCAGGCGCGTGGTGCAGGCATCCACCGATTTCAGGTTGGCGCCACCACCCAGCGCGGCGATGAAGCCCGCGGCGCGCGCGCTGCCCTTGCGGCCAACGTTGGCCGCGAGCGGAGCACTACTGGCCGGCTCGCGCCCCAGCGTCATCAGGTTGTACTTGCGGATGAAGAAGCTGAACACGCCGTAGTAAATCGCGAAGTAGGCCACGCCCACCGGCAGCATCAGCAGCGGGTTCTGCCCCTTGCCTGCCGACAGCGCGTAGTCGAACAGGCCGGCGGAGAAGGTGAAGCCGAGGCGGATGTCCAGCGCGTGCATCAGCGCCATCGACAGCCCGGTCAGCAGCGCGTGGATCACGTACAGCACTGGCGCCAGGAACATGAAGGCGAACTCCACCGGTTCGGTGACGCCGGTGAGCATGGCGGTCAGCGCCATCGACAGCAGGATGCCGCCGACCGCCGCCTTGTTCTCCGGCAGCGCGGCGCGGTACATCGCCAGGCACGCCGCCGGCAGGCCGAACATCATCACCGGGAAGAAACCGGCCATGAATTGCCCGGCACCCGGATCGCCGGCGAAGAAGCGGTTGAGGTCGCCGGTGGCCACCTTGCCGGCAATCGTCGGGTCGGGGAAGCTGCCGAACACGAACCACACCAGCGAATTGAGGATGTGGTGCAGGCCGGTGACGATCAGCAGGCGGTTGAGCACGCCGTAGATGAACAGCCCGATCTCGCCGGCGTTGATCAGCCAGTGGCCGACGCTGTCGATGCCGTGCTGCACCGGCGGCCACACCTGGCCCAGCACCACGCCGGCCAGCAACATGGCGAAACCGGTGGCGATCGGCACGAAGCGCTTGCCGCCGAAGAAGGCGAGATAGGACGGCAGCGCGATGTCCTTGTAGCGGTTGTATAAGAGGCCGGCGCTGATGCCGGCGGTGATGCCGGCCAGCACGCCCATATTGATCTTGGCATCGATCACCTTCAGCACCGCGGTCAGCACCAGGTAGCCGATGGCACCGGCCAGACCGGCGGTGCCGTTGTTGTCGCGGGCGAAACCGACCGCCACGCCGATGGCGAACAGCAGCGCCAGGTTGCCGAAGATGGCGTCGCCGGCCTGTGCCATCACCGCGATGTTCAACAGGTCGGGCTGCCCCAGCCGCAACAGCAGACCGGCTACCGGCAGCACCGCGATCGGCAGCATCAGCGCGCGACCCAGCTGCTGGATACCGGCAAATTTGCTCGTAGTATTCACTGTGTTCTCCTCTGCCTCGTTATGGATCAGTCGTGGCGGCGAGGCCCGCCACGCTGTGTTGTGTTCTGCGTGTGCGCCTCAGTGCTGGCCGGTGTCCGCCAGCTGCAGCAGCGCGCGCACCGCCTGCGGCGAGCTTTGCTGCAGCAGCGCCTGCGCCTGTTCGCGGCACTGCGCCAGCTGCAGCTGGCGGACGCAGGCCTTCACCTCCGGCACCAGCGCCGGGCTGACCGACAGCTCGGTGACGCCGAGGCCCAGCAGTACCGGCACCGCCGCCAGATCCGACGCCATCGCGCCGCAGACCCCGACCCAGCGCCCGTGCTGGCGCGCGCCGCGTACCGTCATCTCGATCAGGCGCAGAACCGCCGGATGCAGCGGGTCTAGCCGTGCCGCCAGCGCCGGGCTGCAGCGGTCCATCGCCAGCGTGTACTGCGTCAGGTCGTTGGTGCCGATGGACAGGAAATCGGCGTGGGCGGCCAGCTGCTCGGCCAGCAGCGCGGCGGACGGCACCTCGATCATCACCCCCAGCTGCGGCCGCTCGCTCAGCCCCATCTCGCGCGCCAGCTCGTCGATGCGCGCGCGCACCTGCTGCAGCTCGGACAAATCGGTAATCATCGGCAGCAGGATGCGCAGCCGCGACAATGGTGTGAGCGACAGCAGCGCGCGCAGCTGGCTGTCCAGCACCGCCGGCATCGCCAGCCCGGTGCGGATGCCGCGCAGGCCCAGCGCCGGGTTGTCCTCCGGTGGCAGCGGCAGGTAGGGCACCTCCTTGTCGCCGCCGGCGTCGAGGGTGCGGATGATGGCCGTGCGGCCGTCCAGCGCGTCCAGCACCGCCTGGCAGGCGGCGCGCTGCTCGGCCTCGGCCGGGGCGTCGCTGCGGTGGGCAAAGAGGAATTCGGTGCGCAGCAGGCCGACGCCGTCGGCACCGTGGCGCACCGCCTCGGCGGCCTCGGCCGCGTTGACGATGTTGGCGGCGACCTCGATGGCGACGCCGTCCAGCGTGTGCGCCGGGGCGGCCGCGTGCCGGCGCAGGCTGTCGCGCCGCGCCTCGCGCCCGGCGATCTGCTGGTGCGCGGCGGCAAGGTTGGCCGCAGTCGGCGCCGGATCGAGCCAGCCGTCGCCGGCGTCCAGCCACACCGTGCTGCCGGCGGCCAGCGCCAGCACCGCGTCACCGGCGGCGACCAGCGACGGGATCGCCAGCGCGCGGCAGAGGATGGCGACGTGATTGCTGGCGCCGCCACGGGCCAGCACCAGCGCGGCGAGGCGTTCGCGCGGCAGCCGCGTCAGTTGCGACGGCGTCAGGTCGTCGGCCACCACCACCGCCTGCGGCGGCAGCTCGGCCAGCGCCGGCGCCTCGCCCAGCAACGCGCTGATGACGCGGCGTTCGAGGTCCTTCAGGTCGGCGACGCGCTCGGCCAGCAGCGCGTTGTCCAGCGCCAGCAGCACCTCGCTCTGCTGCCGGATCGCGCGGCGGTAGGCAAATGCCGCGCTGTAACCGTCGCGCACGAAACCCTCCGCCGCCTGCTGCAGCTGCGGGTCGTCCAGCAAGGCCAGATGGGCGCCGAAGATCTCGCTCTCGGCGTGTGCGCCGCGCGCCTCGGCCTGCGCCACGTCCTGTGCCACCGCCTGCTGCACCTGGGCCAGCGCCCGCGTCAGCGCCGCCAGCTCCACCTCGACGCCGTGGCCACGTTCGTCGAGCACCCGCTCCTGCTGCGCCAGCAACACCACGGTGCCGACCGCCATCCCCGGCGCGGCACAGACGCCGCCGAGCTTGCCGTCGCTGCGGGCCGCCAATGCTGTAACCGGTGCGGAGACCGGCGCCGTGATGGCCGCTGCCGGTGCGTGACCGGCCGCGGTGGCGGTCTGAAGCGCCGCCAGCATCGCCGCCAGCGCTTCGGCCGCCTGCGCGCCGCCTGCGTGCACGGTGACGCGGTCGCCCTCGCCCACGCCCAGCGTCATCAGCGCGGTGACGCTGCGGGCATTGGCGCGCTGGCCGTTGAATTCGATGTCCAGCTGCGCGTCGAATCGGCGCGCCACGCCCTGCAGCAAGGCGCTGGGGCGCGCGTGCAGGCCACCCTCGTGCGCCACCCGCGCGCTGTCGCTGCAGGCCGGCGCGGCGGCCGGTGCGGACGCCTGATCCACCCCGTTGGCGCGGATGGTCAGCAGACCGGCGGCACCGGCCTGCACCGGGCCGCTGGCACTGTCGGACAGCGTCATCGCGTCGCTGTTGCTGACCACCACCACGGTCAGCAGCGACGGCGCGCGGCGGGCGATGGCGTCGATGTCGAACTCGATCAAGGGTTGGCCGCAGACCACCTGCGCACCCGTGGCCACCAGCGGCGTGAAGCCGGCACCGCCCAGCTTCACGGTGTCGATGCCGATGTGCAGCAGCACCTCGGCGCCGTTGGCCGCGCGCAGGGTCAGCGCGTGGCCGGTGGGGGACAGCTGGATCACCTCGCCGGCGCACGGCGCCAGCAACGTGGACGACAGCGGCTCGATGGCGAGGCCGGCGCCCATCATGCCGCCGGCGAACACCGGGTCCGGCACGGCAGACAGGGGGAGCACAAGGCCGCTCAACGGCGCGGCCAGCGTGAGGGTTGCGGACATGGGATGCCTCCGTTTTCTTGTGTTGCGGGTGCGGCTTTCCCCAGCCGTACGCGCAGTCGTGCTTGTGTGTGTTGTTCTTGTGAGGATTGTGGCGGCGTGGTGCCGCCGGCAGCGACGCCTTACAGCGTGCAGGTCACCTTGTTCAGGTGCCGCGGCTCATCCGGGTTCAGCCCGCGCGCCTCGGACAGGCGCGCCGCCATCAGATAGAAGCTCTGGATCGCCAGCAGCGGGTCCAGTGCCTCGTCACAGGCCACCGCCAGTGTCAGGTCACAGCTGGCGACATCCGCCGGCGCGGCCAGCAGCACGCGGGCGCCACGGCCGCGCATTTCCTCGGCCAGGGCGATCAGGCCGGCCTGCTCCGGGCCGCGCGGGGCGAAGATCAGCAGCGGGTAGCCGTCGTCGATCAGCGCCATCGGGCCGTGTTTGATCTCTGCACCGGAGAACGCCTCCGCCTGGATGGCGCAGGTTTCCTTGAATTTCAGCGCCGCTTCCAGCGCCACGGCAAAGCCGAGGCCGCGGCCTACCACCATGATGCGTTCGGCGTGCTGCAGCACCTCGATAGCCGGCGACCAGTCCAGCCGGGTGGCCTCCTGCAGCGCCTGCGGCAGGGTTTCCAGCGCCGCCAGCAGGCCTGTGTCGCGCTGCCAGTGCGCCACCAGGCGGGCGACGGCGGACAGCGAGGCGATGTAGCTCTTGGTGGCGGCCACGCTCTTTTCCGCGCCGGCACACAAGGGCAGCGACCACTCGCAGGCGGCGGCCAGCGGCGAATCCGGCTGGTTCACCAGCGCCACGGTGCGGGCGCCGGCTTGCGACAGCGCCGCCATGGTGTCCACCAGGTCCGGGCTGCGGCCGGACTGCGACAGCGCCACCGCCAGCTGCCCGCGTACCGCCAGCGGCGCGTGGTGCAGGGTGATCAGCGACATCGGCAGCGATACCACCGGCGTGCCGGTGCGCTGCATCGCCAGGTAGGCGAAATAGTTGGCCGCATGGTCCGAGCTGCCGCGGGCCACAGTCAGCGCCAGCTGCGGCGGCGCCTTGGCCAGCTCGCGCCCCAGCAGCGCCAGCCCCTCGTCGGCGTACATGTGTTGGGCGGCAACCGCTTCGGCGGCAAACAGGGCTTCATCAAGCATTAGCGAGCTCAAGGCACTCTCCTTCTACGAAAACTTGTTGCACCGCCAGTTGCGGATCCATCACCACGATGTCGGCCCAGGCGCCGGTTTCCAGGCGGCCACGGTCGGCCACGCCCAGATAGTCGGCCGGGTACAGCGACAGCCGGTTGCTCGCCTGTGCCAGCGGCAGGCCGATCTGCACCAGGTTGCGCAGCGCCTGATCCATGGTCAGGGTGCTGCCGGCCAGGGTGCCGTCGGCCAGGCGCACGCCACCCATGCACTTGGTCACGGTGTGGGAGCCGAGCTTGTATTCGCCGTCCGGCATGCCGGCGGCGGCGGTGGAATCGGTTACGCAGTAGAGGCGCGGAATGGCGCGCAGCGCGGCGTGCATCGCACCGGGGTGCACGTGCAGCAGGTCGGGGATCAGCTCGGCGTATTCGGCGTGCGCCAGTGCGGCGCCCACCATGCCCGGCTCGCGGTGATGCAGCGCGGTCATGGCGTTGAACAGGTGGGTGAAGCCGCTGGCGCCTTCCTGCAGCGCGGCCACGCCTTCTTCGTAGCTGCCCAGGGTGTGGCCCAGTTGCACGCGGATGCCGTCCTCGCTCAGGCGGCGGATCACCGCGTGGTGGCCGGCAATCTCCGGCGCCAGCGTCAGCACCTTCAGCGGTGCCAGCGAACGGTAGTAGTCGATCTCGTCCATCACCGCGGCCACGGCGTCGTCCGGCTGGGCGCCGAGCTTGCCGGGGTTGATGTAGGGGCCTTCCAGGTGCACGCCCAGAATGCGGGCACTGCCGGCAGTGCGTTCGCCGGCCAGCCGGCCCAGCGCGGCCAGCACATGGGCCAGTTCGGCGCGCGGTGCAGTCATGGTGGTGGCCAGCAGCGAGGTGGTGCCGAAGCGGGCGTGGGTGCGCGCCACATGGCTGGCCGCATCGCCCGCCTCCATGATGTCCACCCCGCCACCGCCGTGTACGTGCAGGTCGATGAAACCGGGCAGCAGGTAGCGCGCCGGCTCGCCGCCTGCGGCCAGGCGGCCGTCTATGGCGGCGATGCGGCCGTTGTTGTCCAGATGCAGCTCGCCGTCCAGCCAGCCGGCGGCGGTCAGCATGCGTCCCTGCAGTACCCGTGTGTTCATCGTCTCAGCTCTGCCACAAAGTCGTAGTAATCGTTGCGACACCAGGTGTCGGTCAGCTCTATCGCCACGTTGTCGGCGGTGTAGCCGATACGCGTCATCAACAACATCGCCTCGCCCTGCTTGATACCGGCACTGGCGGCAATATCCGGCCCGGCGTTCACCGCGCGGATGTGCTGCAGCGCGCGCACCACCGGGTGGCCGGCGGCATCCAGGAAGGCATACAGCGAGCTGCCCACCGCCTGCGGGTCCGGCAGATAGGCCAGCGGCAGCGTGCTCTGCTCGATGGCCATCACCACGCCGTCCGCCAGCCGCTGGCGCTTGAGCCGCACCACCTGTGCGGTGGGCGACAGCCCCAGCTTGATCACCTCGTCGTGCGTCGGCGTGGCGATGCTGCGCTCCAGCCATACCGACGACGGTTCAAAACCCTTCTGCTTCAGCATCTCGGTGAAGCTGGTCAGCCGTGACAGCGGTTGCTCCAGCCGCGGGGTGATGAAGGTGCCGGAGCCATGGCGGCGACGGATCAGCCCCTGCTCCAGCAGAACGTCCAGTGCCTTGCGAGCGGTAACACGCGAGATGCCCAGCTCGTCGGAGAAAGTACGTTCCGACGGCAGCGCCTCGTCGGCCTGCCACCAGCCGGCGTTGATGGCGTCGGCCAGCTTGCGGGCGAACTGCAGGTAAAGCGGCGTGCTCTGCGCTTCGTCCGGTTTCAGTGCCTGCCAGCGTTCATCCATGGCGAGATCCTCAAGTGGTCTTGGAAAGGCATCAGTTTACGACTTGCCTGCCTGCCGTCCCAGCCGCGTTGTTGCCACAAAATTAATACCACTACCCAACCACGTCAATACCAGTTGTAGACCAGTTGGTGATATTGGCAACGCTGCGTTGCAGCATTTCCGGCAGGAATCGGCACGGAAAAACGCCGGTCCGCGCCGGTGCTGGCTTTTCGGGGTGCCGGGCAGTTTGCACAACTGGTATTAAGAAGGTATCAAAAACGCAACACCGGGATGGGCGGGGGATGGTTTGCGGCCAACGTTGGCCGCACGCCGGCAAAGAAAAACCGCCCTCGCGGGCGGTTCGGTGTGACAGCGGCTGGCCCGGATCAGTGCAGCGCATCCGGGCACGTGGGCTAGCGCGGCGCCTTCTTCCAGCCGATCAGCCCCACCCCGGCCAGGATGATGGTCATCGACAGCAGCTCGGCCGCGCCGATGTGCTCGTTCAGCAACCACACCCCCAGCAGCACCGCGATCATCGGGTTCACGTAGGCGTAGCTGGTGGCGGCGGCGGCGCTGACGTGCTGCAGCAGGAACATGTAGGCGGTGTAGGCCACCAGCGAGCCGAAAACGGCCAGGTACAGCATGGCCAGCCAGCCGGACAGCGGCGGCATGCCCGCCAGCTGCTCGCCGCTAACAAAACTACCCAGCAGCAGTGCACCACCGCCGGTGAGCATCATCATCGCGCTGGACATCAGGCCCTTGGGCTGGGTCAGGTGCTTGCTCCACGCCGAGCCCAGCGCCCAGCCGGCGGAGGCGAACAGCAGCGCGGCGGCGCCGGCCGGCGACGCCCGCAGGTTGCTGCCCAGGTTCAGCACCACGATGCCGGCGATACCCAGCAGCACGCCGGCCAGCTCCATCTTGCGCGGGCGATGGCCGAACAGGCGCGCGAACAGGATGGCGAACAGCGGTACGGTGGCCACCACCAGCGCCGCCACGCCGGAGGAGACCTCCTTTTGCGCCAGCGTGACGAAACCGTTGCCGATGGCCGGCATCAGGATGCCCAGGAGGGCGGCGCCCTTCAGCTCCGCCAGCGTGGGGTTGGCCGCACCGCGCCAGCGCAGGAAGCCGTACATCAGCGTGCCGGCCAGCACGAAGCGCACCCCGGCCATCAGGAACGGCGGCCACGACGTCACGGCGATGTGGATGGCAAAGTAGGTGGAACCCCAGATCAGGTACAGGGCAAGGAAGGCGGCGAGCAGTTTCAGCTGGTGCGAGGTCAGGTTCATGGCGGTCTACCGGTTGGACCGCCAACGATGCCTTTCGCATCGCGCCGGCACAAGGGGCAAATGTCGAAAAGCCTGTTCTGCCCCATGGCACAGCCTTGATTATTAAGGCTAATGTCA
Source organism: Vogesella margarita (assembly GCF_028548475.1). GTDB lineage: Bacteria > Pseudomonadota > Gammaproteobacteria > Burkholderiales > Chromobacteriaceae > Vogesella > Vogesella margarita. Next base: position 81,627 of record NZ_JAQQLE010000014.1, on the reverse strand, counting down.
TAATTAGGGACAGGTTGTTGTAACTATGCCAAGCAAGGCCGCAGTAAAGTTGATGCAGAACAAGCACCCGCTCGCCCGCCGCTTGCCAGCACCGGCGCCGCCGTATAGTGGCGCCGATCCATTTGGCAAGAGACACACAATGAACTCATCCCAACGGCAATCCGGGGGGCGGGAAATCCAGCTGGCTCCCGACGACCTGATCATCACCAAGACCGATCCTTCCGGCCACATCAGCTACGCCAACCGCACCTTCATGCGCATCGCCGGCTACGCCGAACACGAGCTGCTGGGCAAGCCGCACAACCTGATCCGCCACCCGGACATGCCGCGCGGCGTGTACCGCCTGCTGTGGAAGACGCTGCAGGCGGGACAGGAATTCTTCGGCCTGGTGAAGAACTACACCGCGCAGGGCGACTACTACTGGGTGTTCGCCAACATCACCCCCGACTACACCGCGCAGCGCACGCTGGCCGGCTACTACTCGGTGCGGCGCCAGCCAACGCGCGCCGGCATCGCCGCGGTCACCCCGCTGTACCAGCAGATGTGCGCGATCGAGGCGCAGGCCGGCAAGGCGGCGGCGCCTGACGCGTCGATGCAGTGGCTGCTCGCGCAGCTGGCCGAAAAACAAGTCAGCTACCAGCAATTCGTGCTGGCGCTGGAACAGGCAGGAGCCAGCGCATGAAACCACGCCGCAAATGGCCGCCGCTGCTGCGCGCGCAGATGGGCTACTGGCTGATCGCCTCCAACCTGCTGACCCTGGTCTACGTGGTCGCCAGCTTCTTCCTCGACCACACGCTGCGCCTGGCGCTGGGCGCGCTGCTGGTGCTCGGCGGCAGCGTGCTGGCGCTGTACCTGTGGCATAGCAGCGGCCGCATCTTCCGCTTGCTGGACACCCTGCACCTGCAGCTGGGCCTCGCCTGCAAGGGCGAGCTGCACCACCGCGCCACCGACACCCGCAACCTCGGCGAGGTCGGGCTGGTGGCGTGGGAGCTGAACGACTTCCTCGACCAGATCGAGACCTACTTCAAGGAGGTCAACACCTGCTTCGCCCGCGTCAGCGCCGGCGACTACAGCCGCCGCCCGCTGAGCAAGGGCCTGCCCGGGGTGCTGTCCAGCTCGCTGCAGGCGATGGACACCGCCATCCAGGCGATGCAGGACAACGACAGCTTCGTGCGCCGCAACCGGCTGTCGTCGCAGCTGGCCGCGCTGAGCAACCCGCACCTGCGCAGCAACCTTGCCAGCAGCCAGCAGGACCTCGGCGCCATCAGCGCGGCGATGGCCGACGTTGGCCGCATCACCCGCGACACCGCCAGCGGCGCGCGCGACAGCCTGCACAGCGCCGAGCAGCTGTCCACCCAGCTGGACACCATCGTCGGCAGCGTCGGCAGCATGAACGAGGCCAGCAGCGCGCTGGCCGGCGAATGGCAGGGCATCGAAAGCTCGCTGGCAGCGATCTCCGACATCGCCGACCAGACCAACCTGCTGGCGCTGAACGCGGCGATCGAGGCCGCGCGCGCCGGCGAATCCGGCCGCGGCTTCGCCGTGGTCGCCGATGAAGTGCGCAAGCTGGCCGAGCGCAGCAAGGACACCGCCAACCGTGTGCAGCACATCCTCGCCACCCTCTCCAGCCGCATCGGCCACATGCAGACGCGCGCCGGCGAGGCCGGCAACGTCGCCGGCCACGTCAAGGAGTCGGTGGAATCGTTCCGCCAGCGCTTCGCCAGTCTCGCCGGCCAGTCCGACCAGGTGCTGGCGCAGGTGCTGTGCGTGCGCAACAAGTCGCACCTGTCGCTGCAGAAGATCGGCCACGTGATGTACAAGCAGCAGGCCTACAACGCGCTGGAAGAAGGCAAGCCGCTGGGCGAGCACCACGACGGCCTCGACCTCGCGGCGCTGGACGGCGGCGCGCAGCAGGCCGAGCTGCAGCGGCTGGCGGAGCAGATCCGCCAGCACGGCGCCAGTGCCACCGGTGCCGCGGCGGCCGGCGGCGCGCTGGAAGAGGCGCGCATCGTCGCCGACATGCGCGAGCTGGAGCGGCACAGCGACGCGCTGCTGGCGCTGTTCGACCGCCTCGCCGACAGTCCCCCGCCCGGCGGACACTGACTAGCTGCGGCCAAGGTTGGCCGCACGCTCACAGCCCGCCGTGGGTGAGCCTGGCCGGGTCCAGCAGCCGCGCCAGCTCGTCGCGGTCCAGACCGGTATTTTCGGCGGCGACATCGATGATGGCGCGCCCCTCGCGGTAGGCCTGCTTGGCGATCTCGGCGGCGCGGGCGTAGCCGATCACCGGGTTCAGCGCGGTGACCAGGATGGGGTTGCGCGCCAGCGCCTGCTGCAGCCGCGCCTCGTTGACGCTGAAACCGGCGATGGCCTTGTCCGCCAGCAGCCGCGACGCACTGGCCAGCAGCGCGATGCTGCTCAGCAGGTTGCTGGCGATCAGCGGCAGCATCACGTTCAGCTCGAAATTGCCGGACTGCCCCGCCACCGCCACCGCCGCATCCAGCCCGATCACCTGCGCCGCCACCATGCACACCGCCTCCGGAATCACCGGGTTGACCTTGCCCGGCATGATGGACGAGCCCGGCTGCAGCGCTTCCAGCTCGATCTCGCCCAGCCCGGCCAGCGGCCCGGAATTCATCCAGCGCAGGTCGTTGGCGATCTTCATCAGCGACACCGCGGTGGTGCGCAGCTGGCCGGACAGCGCCACCGCGGTATCCTGCGCGCCCATCGCCGCGAAATAGTCCGGCGCCGGCGCGAACGCCAGCCCGGTCAGCGCCTGCAGCTCGGCACAGAAACGGGCGGCGAAGCGCGGATCGGCGTTGATGCCGGTGCCGACCGCGGTGCCGCCCTGCGCCAGCTGCAGCAGGCCGGGGCGCAGCTGCTGCAGGCGGCCAAGGTTGGCCGCAATCTGCTGCGCCCAGCCGTTCAGGCTCTGGCCCAGGCGCACCGGCATCGCGTCCATCAGGTGGGTGCGGCCGGTCTTGACGTGGTGGCCAACCTGCAGCGCCTTGGCCTGCGTGATCTGCTGCAGGTGCTGCAGCGCTGGCAACAGCTGCTCGCGCAGCGCCAGCGCCGCCGCGATGTGGATGGCGCTGGGGATGGTGTCGTTGCTGCTCTGCGCGCAGTTGACGTGGTCGTTGGCGCTCACCGCGCTGCCCAGCACGCGGCTGGCGAGGGTGGCGATCACCTCGTTGGCGTTCATGTTGCTGCTGGTGCCGGAGCCGGTCTGGTACACGTCCAGCGGAAAGTGCGTCATCAGCGCCGCGTCGTCCAGCAGCTGACGGCAGGCGGCGGCGATGGCGTCGCCCTGCTCCGCCGTCAGCTGCCCCAGCGCGACATTGGCGCGCGCCGCCGCCAGCTTGGCCAGCAGCAGCGCGCGGATGAAGTCCTCCGGCAGGCGCTGGCCGCTGACCGGAAAATTCTGCACCGCGCGCTGGGTCTGCGCGCCGTAGAGGGCGTCGGCCGGCACCGCCAGCTCGCCCATGCTGTCCCGTTCCATCCGTACTGTGTCCATCGCCGTTCTCCTGCCTGTTCCGCTTGCTTCACTGTAGACCCTACACGCCACCGTGCTGCAGGCATGAAAAAAGCCGACGCGGGGCGTCGGCTTCGATGCGGGGTGGGGTGTGACACCGCAGCCCGTAGGCTCAGGGCGTGCCGTTCCGACCGTGCAGCAGGTAACCCGGACGCTGGCTCAGCCGCTCGTAATAGGCCGCCACCGCCGGCAGTGGCGGATGCTCAAGCGGGGTGGCAAACCAGCGGTGTACCGACAGCCCGATGGCGATGTCGGCGAGCGAAAACGCGTCGCCGCTGACGTAGGCGCCGGTGCTGTCCAGCTGTCGATCGAGGATGGCCATATGCTGTGCCCACTTGCTGCACGCCTGCGCCAGTGCGGCGCTGTCCTGGTGCGCCGGCGAGTGCCGGACCAGGGACATGAAGGCATAGCTCCACGCGTTGTTGAGATCCGTGGCCTGCCAGTCCAGCCATTGGTCCACCCTGGCCCTCGCCCGCGCTGGCGTCGGATAGAACGACTCGCCGCCGTAGCGGGACGCCAGGTAGCGGATGATGGTGTTGGATTCCCACAGCACGAAATCGTCGTCCCGGATCACCGGCACCATGGCGTTGGGATTCAGCGCCATGAATTCGGGGCTGTGCGTCGAGCGAAAGCCCGTGCCCCAGTCCTCGCGCTCGAACGCGATGTCCAGCTCGGCGCAGGTCCAGAGGACCTTGCGCACATTGATCGACGATGCCCTACCGAGTATCTGCAGCATTGCGTGTCCTTGGTGTTGGTAACCGGACGCCGGCTGGCGCCGGCCGTACTGCATATTGCGGGGGAAAATCAGCGACAGCCCGGCCTTGCGTCACCGCACGGCGGCGGCCAGCGCGCCGCCTCAGCGTGCGGCCAACCTTTGCAGGATGTTGGAGAACTCTTCCATGAAGGAGTCGAAACGGCCGGCGAGGCGGTCGACGTCGGCGGCGAAGCGGTTGTAGGCCACCACCGCCGGAATCGCCGCGAACAGGCCGATGGCGGTGGCGATCAGCGCCTCGGCGATGCCAGGTGCCACCGTGGCCAGCGTGGCCTGGCCGGCGTTACCCAGGCCGATGAAGGCGTGCATGATGCCCCACACCGTGCCGAACAGGCCGATATAGGGGCTGACCGAGCCGACGGTGGCGAGGAAGGCATTGTGATGATCCAGCGCGTCCAGCTCGCGCTGCGCGGCGGCGCGCATCGCGCGGCGGGCGCCGTCCAGCTGCTCGGAGTTGTCGACGCCGCCCTGGCGCCGCAGCTTGGCGAACTCGGCAAACCCGGCCTGGAACAGCTTCTCCACGCCGGCCGCGTGTGGGCGCTGCCGGGTGTCCTCGTACAGGCGGTTGAGGTCGATGCCGCTCCAGAACTGCTGCTCGAAGTCCTGGGTGGCGAGACGGGCGCGGCGCAGCACCGCCAGCTTGTTGAAGATGATGCCCCACGACAGCAGGGACAGCACCACCAGCCCCGCCATCACCAGCTGCACCGGCAGGCTGGCGTGAAGGATAAGACCAATGACCGAAAGTTCTTGCACGATGGCTCCTGGGTTGGCGGTCAGCGCAGTACGCGACCGGTATCGAGATCGATGATGGTGGAAGGCTTGCGCCGCTTGCCGATGCGGCCCTGCAGCGTCAGCACCCGCGCGCCGAAGGCCTGGCGGCAGCCGCGCGCCGTCTTCAGCGAGCGCTGGCCGGCGCGGTTGGCCGAGGTCGACACGATGGCGTGGCCCAGCGCCAGGCATAGCGCCGCCGCCTCGCCATGGGCGGTGACGCGCACCGCGATCTTGTCGTGGCGACCGCGCAGCAGCGCCGGCACCCGCGGCGCAGCCGGTAGCAGAAAGGTGTACGGCCCCGGCCAGTAGCGGTTGACGACGGCCAGCTGCGCCGGCGTCAGCGGCCGGATCAGCGGCCGCAGCTGCTCAAGGTTGGCCGCAATCACGATCAGGCCCTTGTGGTTGGGGCGCGCCTTGATCGCCAGCAGGCGGCGGATGGCGCGCACGTCGAATGGATCGCAGCCCAGCCCGAAACACGACTCGGTGGCGTAGGCGATCACGCCACCCTGTTGCAGGTGGCCGCGCGCGGCACGCTGTTGCCCGTGGCGGGGCAGACGGGGAAAAGGACGGTTCACTTGATGGCAGGTCGCAAGGTGATGAGCGGACAGACCGCACGCGGCGCGGCGGGTTCCGTTCAGTCGTTCAGGTAACGGGCGTTGATTCTAGCCACTGTGCCGTCTTTGTGCATCCCTCGCAGGTGCTCGTTGAGCAGGCGCACCGTGCCATCGGCCATCATCTGGTTGCAGGCGAGATAGAGGAAGGTGGTGTTGAAGGTCAGCAGCGGACGCAGCCTGGCGGCCTTTTCGCGGGCGATCAGCGCGGCGCCGAGGTACTTGCCGGTCGCCCACAGGTCGATGCGGCCGGCAAGCAGTTTGCGCAGGTTCTGCTCGTCGTTGGACGCCAGATCGACCTCGAAGCCGCGGCTGATCAGGTACTGCGCCACCGCATCGCCGGAATAGCCGCCCAGCCGGTAGCGCCGCGCCGCCTCCAGATTGCTCAGCTCCTTGGGCCCGTCGTCGCGGCCGTACAGCACCCACGGGTTTTCCACCACCGGGCCGATCCACTGCAGTTGGTGCTCGCGCTGCTCGGTGCGGGTGGTGGAGTACACGCAGGTGTTCGGCTCCAGCACCGCGCTGTTGTAGGCGCGCACCCACGGCAGCAGCTCGATGCGGTAGCGGATGCCGGCGCGGCGCAGGATCTCGCGCACGATGTCGCTGGACAGGCCGCCGATCCGGCCGTCCGCCAGCTGCATGTTGAACGGCGGGTAGTCTTCGGTCAGCAGCCGCAGCTGCGGCGGTTCGGCGGCGTGCAGGGGCAGCGCCAGGCAGCACAGCAGGCCGACGCGACGCAGGAAGTTCATGGCACACCCTTTCTTGCCAACGCTTACTGCAGTGTAGACCGCGCTCGCGGCGTGCCGCCGGCCGGTTTGCGCCGGCGACGCCCATGAAAAACGGCACCCGAAGGTGCCGTTGCCTGCCCGCCGTCACGCCTTACTTGGCGCGGTTCAGCGCGCGGTTGCCGATGTCGCGGCGCAGCTGCTTGCCGGCGAACTGGATCTGGTCGGCGACCGCGTACGCCTTCTGCTGTGCCACGCGCACGCTGTCGCCCAGGCCGACCACGCACAGCACGCGGCCGCCGCTGGTGACCAGCTGGCCGGCGTCGTTGACGCTGCTGCCGGCGTGGAAGGTCATGGTGTCGTCGGTAGCGGCCGGGATGCCGCTGATCACGTCACCCTTGCGCGGCGCATCCGGGTAGCCGGCGGCAGCCAGCACCACGCCCATCGCCACGCGACGGTCCCACTCCGCTTCCACCTTGTCGAGGGTGCCGTTGATGCCGGCCTCCAGCAGCACGGTGAAGTCGGATTTCAGGCGCGCCATGATCGGCTGCGTTTCCGGGTCGCCGAAGCGGCAGTTGAACTCGATGGTATACGGGTTGCCCTGCTTGTCGATCATCAGCCCGGCGTACAGGAAGCCGGTATAGCTGTGACCGTCGATCTTCATGCCGCGCACCGTCGGCAGGATGATGTCGCGCATCGCGCGGTGGTGCACTTCCGGCGTCACTACCGGGGCCGGGCTGTAGGCGCCCATGCCGCCGGTGTTGGGGCCCTTGTCGTCGTCGAGCAGGCGCTTGTGGTCCTGGCTGGTCGCCATCGCCAGCACGTTGTCGCCGTCGACCATCACGATGAAGCTGGCTTCCTCGCCTTCGAGGAAGTCCTCGATCACCACGCGCGAGCCGGCGTCACCCATCTTGTTGCCCAGCAGCATGTCGTCGATGGCGGCGTGCGCCTCGTCCAGCGTCATCGCCACCACCACGCCCTTGCCGGCGGCCAGGCCGTCGGCCTTGATCACGATCGGCGCATCCTTGCGAGTGACGTAGTCGTGCGCCGCGGCGGCGTCGCTGAAGGTTTCGTAGCCGGCGGTCGGAATGCCGTGGCGCTTCATGAACGCCTTGGCGAAGTCCTTGGAGCTTTCCAGCTGCGCGCAGTACTGCGTCGGGCCGAAGATCTTCAGGCCGGCGGCGCGGAAGGCGTCGACCACGCCGGCGGCCAGCGGCGCTTCAGGGCCGACCACGGTCAGCTCGATCTGCTCGTGCTTAACAAACTCGATCAGCTCGGGAATGGCCGTGATGGCGACATTGACCAGATGCGGATCGAGCGCGGTACCGGCGTTACCCGGCGCCACGAATACCTTGGACACGCGCGGCGATTGCGCCACACGCCAGGCCAGCGCGTGTTCGCGGCCGCCGGAACCGATAACGAGTACTTTCATGACTCAGCTTCCTTGAGGTCGGGTCTGCCACGGTTGGCCGCAGGCTGCGGCCAACCTTTGCAACGATTGAAGATTTAGTGGCGGAAGTGGCGCACGCCGGTCAGCACCATGGCGATGCCGTGCTCATCGGCGGCGGCGAACACTTCGTCGTCACGCATGGAGCCGCCCGGCTGGATGATGGCCTTGATGCCCTGCTCGGCGATCACGTCGATGCCGTCGCGGAACGGGAAGAAGGCGTCACTGGAGGCCACGGCACCCTGCAGCGTCAGGCCGGCGTCCTGTGCCTTGCGCGCGGCGATGCGGGTGGAGTCCACGCGGCTCATCTGGCCGGCGCCGATACCGGCGGTCTGGCCATTTTTGCAGAAAACAATCGCGTTGGACTTCACGTACTTGGCGACGCGCCAGGCGAACAGCAGGTCGGCCATTTCCTGTTCGGTCGGCGCACGCTTGGTCACCACGCGCAGCTCGTCGAGGCCGACGTTGCGGATGTCCGGGGTCTGCACCAGCACGCCGCCGCCGACGCGCTTCAGCTCGAAGCGGTTGGCACCGGCTTCCAGCGGGATTTCCAGTACGCGCACGTTTTTCTTGGCGGCGATGATGGCTTTCGCTTCATCGGTGAACGCCGGTGCCATCAGCACCTCCAGGAACTGGCCGGTCACGGCTTCAACGGTCTCGGCATCCACAGGACGGTTGAAGGCGATGATGCCGCCGAAGGCGCTGGTGGTGTCGGTGGCGAACGCCAGCTTGTAAGCCGTCAGGGTGTCGGCGGCGATGGCCACGCCGCACGGGTTGGCGTGCTTGACAATCACGCAGGCCGGCGCGTCGAAGGTCTTCACGGCTTCCCACGCCGCATCGGCGTCGGCGATGTTGTTGTAGGACAGCTCCTTGCCCTGCAGCTGGCGGTAGCCGGCGATGGTGCCGGCGGCCGGGTCGAGGTCGCGGTAGAAGGCGGCGGCCTGGTGCGGGTTCTCGCCGTAACGCATGTCCTGCACCTTGATCCACTGCGCGTTCAGGCGGTTCGGGAACGCCACGCGCTCCGGCACGCCGCTGTCCACGCCGTCGACCAGGCTGGTCAGGTAGTTGGAGATTGCGCCGTCGTAGGCGGCGGTGTGGGTGAACGCCTTCTTCGACAGGTTGAGGCGGGTCAGCTTGGACAGCTTGCCGCCATTGGTGCCCATTTCTGCGGCCAGGGTTGCGTAGTCAGCGGCATCGGTGACGATGGCCACGTGCTGCCAGTTCTTGGCGGCGGAGCGCACCATGGTCGGGCCGCCGATGTCGATGTTCTCGATCGCATCTTCCAGCGTGCAGTCCGGGTTGGCGATGGTGGCTTCGAACGGGTAGAGGTTCACGCAGACCAGGTCGATGTTGCCGATGCCGTGTTCCTTCATGGTGGCGACGTGTTCCGGCAGGTCGCGACGGCCGAGGATGCCGCCGTGCACTTTCGGATGCAGGGTCTTCACCCGGCCGTCCAGCATTTCCGGGAAGCCGGTGTAGTCGGATACGTCGATTACCGGCACGCCGGCATCGCGCAGCAGCTTGGAAGTGCCGCCGGTGGAGAGGATTTCGACACCGAAGCCGGCCAGCGCCTGGGCAAATTCAAGCACACCGGTTTTGTCAGAAACGCTGATCAGCGCACGTTCGATCTTGGTCATGGTTTTCTACCGCCTTCAAAGTAAAACGTGGCAACGGGCACGCCCGCGGCCAACTCAAATCTTGCTGTATACCGGCTGGCGCCACGCGCCGGCCGGTGCTGGTGATCCCGTCCCCCGCCCCTGCGCTGCAGGGGAGTTCGCTATCCAAAGAAAAGCCATCCGCGACGGCGGATGGCTCCGGTTTCAAATCAGGTCGTACGACTTCATCTTCTTGCGCAGGGTGTTGCGGTTGAGGCCGAGCAGCTCGGCCGCGCGCGTCTGGTTGCCCTGGGTGTGGTTGAGCACCACCTCCAGCAGCGGTTTTTCCACCCGTGCCAGCACCATGTCGTAGATGGCGGCCGGCGTCTCGCCGTCCAGGTCGCGGAAGTACTGCTCCATCGCCAGCCTGACGCAATGGGAAATATCGTCGTTATTGTTGTTCATGGTTTGCCGCTTCGTATTGTTGCTTAATCGCCCGCACACGCTGTCGCGTCCTCGTCCTCGTGCGGTCCGGTGGACACGTACTCCAGCCGCTCGGAACTGGCCGCCAGCGTTGCGAAATACTGTGCCACTGCCTGGCGCTGCGCACTGGTCGATTCCAGCGCGTACATCGCCTGACGGAATTCGTTGCTGCCACGCAGGCCGCGGGTGTACCAGGCGATGTGCTTGCGCGCGATGCGGCAGCCGGAGTATTCGCCGTAAAAACGGTACAGCTCGTCGAGGTGGCCCTGCATGATGTCGTCGATCTCGCTGATGCGCGGCGGCGGCAGCGTCTCGCCGGTATCCAGGAAGTGCTGGATCTCGCGGAAGATCCACGGTCGCCCCTGCGCGGCGCGGCCGATCATGATCGCGTCGGCGCCGGTGGCGTCCAGCACCCGCTTCGCCTTCTGTGGACTGTCGATGTCGCCGTTGGCGATCACCGGGATAGCCACCGCCCGCTTCACCGCGGCGATGGTGTCGTACTCGGCGGCGCCGCGATACATGTCCTCGCGCGTGCGCCCGTGCAACGCCAGTGCGGCGATGCCGGCGTCTTCGGCCATCTTCGCCACCTGCAGCGCGGTCTTGACCTCGCTGCTCCAGCCGGTGCGGGTCTTCAGCGTCACCGGCACGTCCACCGCGCGCACCACCGCGTCGAGGATGCGGCCAACGTTGTCGAGGTCACGCAACAGCGCGGAGCCGGCGGCGACGTTGCACACCTTCTTCGCCGGGCAGCCCATGTTGATGTCGATGATCTGCGCGCCGCGCGCCACGTTCAGCTGCGCCGCCTCGGCCAGCATCGCCGCGTCGCCGCCGGCGATCTGCACCACGATGGGCTCGACTTCGCCGCTATGGTCGGCGCGCAGCAGGGTCTTCTTGGTGGTCCACAGCGACTTGTTGGCGGTGATCATTTCCGACACCGCCATGCCGGCGCCCAGTCTCTTGCACAGCATGCGGAACGGCCGGTCGGTCACGCCCGCCATGGGGGCGACGATCAGCTGGTTCTTGAGCGTGTAAGGGCCGATTTGCATTGCAAAAGAAAGACATGGAGGCGAAAGGGCGGCCATTGTACTGCCTTTTGCGCAGGCGGTAAAAACCTTTTTGCTTATTTTTTAAGCTAAAACAAGGTTGGCCGCAGCTGCTCGCGGCCGGCTGCATGACAAGTGAAAAACGGGGGATGTTGCGGAGGGGATGGGGGTGGGAAGTCGGTCGATAAGCCGGGTTTTGTCGTTGGACAGTCATTCCTCTAGTCCTGCCGTTACCGACAGGCTCAAGCAACCTACCCGGGTACAGCGCGGGCCACGCCAATGTACCCCTATTTGGTCTTGCTCCGGATGGGGTTTAGCCTGCCGTCCGTATCGCTACGTCCGCGGTGCGCTCTTACCGCACCTTTTCACCCTTGCCTGTGCCGCTGTCAGCGGGCTGGCGAACCAGCACTAACGCAAAACGTACGCTGCATGCAGCGCGTATTCTGCCCTGAACAGTACGATGCGCACCCTTGCGGGTGACACATCCGGCCATCGGCGGTTCAGCTCTCTGTTCCACTTTCCGTCGCCTCACGACGCCTGGCCGTTAGCCAGCATCCTGCCCTTTGGAGCCCGGACTTTCCTCCCCGTGCAAGCACGCGGCGACTGCCTGGCCGACTTCCCGGCGCGGATTGTAGCGCAAAGTGCCGCCCGGCACTGACAATTATCAATCTGTCACCGCGCACGCTTCCCTATACTGACCCTCCCCACCACCGCCCCCGCCACCCGCTTCATGACAGATCACCACAAACTCGCACGATTACAACTGAGCGGCATGCTGGGGCTGGTGCTGATGGTGGTGCTGCTGCTGGCCAGCTACTTTTTCTACCACCAGTGGCGCGACTACCGCGACGACAGCACGGTGGTGGCGGCCGAGGCGCGGCTGCGCGGCCAGACCTTCCTCAAGGCCTACGGCGACCACGCCGGCAACTCGCTGGAGACGCTGTACTCGCAGACACAGGACATCCTGCGCCAGCGCCTGCGCGAGCAGGTCGACCAGGCCTACGCGCTGGCCGACAGCCTGTACCGCCGCCATCACGGCCGCCTGGGCGACGCGGCACTGCAGCGCGAGATCGTGGAGAGCCTGCGCCCGCTGCGCTACTTCGGCGCTCGCGGCTACTACTTCATCGACAGCCTGGACGGCGACTGCGTGCTGCTGCCGACCAGCCCGCAGCGCGAGGGCCGCAGCCTGCTCGACAATCAGGACGACCAGGGCGCCTACGTCATGCGCAAGCTGCTGCTGTCGGTGGACAACCGCGCCGGCAGCGGCTTTGCCAGCTACCGCTGGTACCGCCCCGGCGAGGCCTTCATGTCGGAGAAGATCGCCTACTCGCGCCGCTTCGAGCCGTTCGGCTGGCTGATCGGCGGCGGCGAGTACGTGCTGAACGTGGAAGAAGACCTGCAGCGGCAGGCACTGCAGACGCTGGCGCAGATGCCGGTCGGCGAGCGCGGCTTCTTCGCCGTGATCGACAGCCACGGCCGCCTGCGCCAGATCCCGGGCCAGCGCGGCTTCGTGCTGCCCGCCGCGCTGCAACGGCAGCTGGCGGCCACGCCGCAGGGCTATTTCGTCGACTTCGAACACGCCGCCGCCCGCTATAGCGCCTACGTGGCCGTGGTGCCGTCGTGGCAGTGGCGCGTGGTCAGCATCGTCCCCGAACAGGAACTGGCCCTGTCCGGCGCCGCGAAGGCGCAGGCGCTGGGCGAGAAGACCCGCAACCGGGTGCTGACCACGCTGCTGATCCTGACCCTGGCGCTGTGCCTGGCGTGGCTGTTCTCGGTGCACTTCAGTCGCTGGCTGGGGGCGCTGATCGCGCAGTACCAGCAGCGGCTGCAGGCATCGCAACGGCAGGTGGAGGACAAGGCGCGCGAGATCGAGCTGACGCGCCACATGAGCGACAGCGCCGCCGACGCCATCGTGCTGCTCAGCGCGCAGGGCTGCGTGGTGTACCACAACGAGGCGGCCCGGCGCTGCTTCGGCGCCGGCAACACGTCGCGCATGGCGGAGCTGTTCGAGGAACACTACAGCGGCGGCCAGGCGCACTATGTGCGCCGCCTGCCAGGCGACGGCGGCGAGGTAACGCTGGAGGTCAGCCTCAGCGGCCTCTGCTACCAGGGCGAGCACTACCGCTGCGCCACCGCGCGCGACGTCAGCGCCCGCGTCAGCCACGAACGGCAGCAAAGGTTGGCCGCAACGGTGTTCGAGGCCAGCTCGGAGGCGATCCTGATCACCGACGCCGACAGCCGCATCATCGCCGTCAACCGCGCCTTCAGCGACATCACCGGCTACAGCGAGGCCGAGGCGCTGGGCAACACCCCGGCGCTGCTGGGCTCCGGCCGCCACGACGCCGCCTTCTACGCCGACATGTGGAACCACCTGCGCGCGCGCGGCTACTGGAGCGGCGAGATCTGGAACCGGCGCAAGAACGGCGAGATCTACCCGGAGTGGCTGACCATCAACCAGGTGCGCAACGGCGACGGCAGCGTCAGCCACTACGTGGCGCTGTTCTCCGACATCAGCGAGCGCAAGGCCACCGAGGCGCGGGTGCAGCACCTGGCCGAGTACGACTTCCTGACCGACCTGCCCAACCGCCTGCTGCTGCACGACCGCCTGCAGCAGTCGCTGCACCTGGCCGAGCGCAAGCAGCACAAGGTGGCGGTGCTGTTCATGGACCTCGACCGCTTCAAGAACGTCAACGACACCCTGGGCCACGACGCCGGCGACGAGCTGCTGCGCCAGGTCGCCGGCCGCACCCAACACATGCTGCGCGAGATGGACACCGTTGGCCGCACCGGCGGCGACGAGTTCGTGATCATCCTGCCGGAGCTGGCCGACAGCGCGCAGGCCGGCCTGGTCGCCGAGCGCGTGCTGCAGGTGCTGGAGGCGCCGTTCACTATTCGCGGCCACACGCTGGTGATCAGCGCCAGCATCGGCATCGCGGTGGCGCCGGCCGACGGCGGCAGCCCGGCGCTGCTGCTCAAGAATGCCGACATGGCGATGTACCAGGCCAAGGCCAGCGGCCGCAACGCGTTCCGCTTCTTCGACCCCGGCATGACCGCCGAGGTCAGCGAGCGGCTGCTGCTGGAAAACCAGCTGCGGCTGGCGATGGCGCAGCAGCGGTTCTATCTCGAACTGCAACCCAAGTACGACATCGCCAGCCGCCGCCTCAACGGCTTCGAGGCGCTGCTGCGCTGGCGCCAGCCGGACGGCCGCCTGGTGTCGCCGGCGCGCTTCATCCCGGTGGCCGAAGACTCCGGCGTGATCACCGAGCTGGGACTGTGGGTGCTGGAACAGGCCTGCCGCACCGCGACGGAGTGGGTGCGCCACGGCCGGCAGCTGACCATCGCCGTCAACGTCTCGGCGCGGCAGCTGACCCACGGCGACTTCTGCGCCGAGGTGGCGCGGGTGCTGCGCGACAGCGGCCTGCCGCCGGCGCTGCTGGAGCTGGAAGTGACCGAGGGCACGCTGATCGACTACAGCGGCCCGGTGCGGCAGCAGCTGGCCGGCATCAAGGCGCTGGGGGTACGGCTGGCGGTGGACGATTTCGGCACCGGCTACTCCAGCCTCGCCTACCTGAAGAACTTCGCGCCGGACACGGTGAAGATCGACCGCTCCTTCGTCAGCGGGCTGCAGCACAACCGCGACAACGCCGCCATCGTGTCCGCCATCATCACCCTGGCGCGCAACCTGGACATGGAGTCTCTGGCCGAGGGCGTGGAGACCGAGGCCGAGCTGGCGGCACTACAGGCGCTGGGCTGCGACACGGTGCAGGGCTATCTCACCGGCCGACCGCTGGCGGTCAACGACGCGCTGGCGCTGTGCCGGCTGCAGGCGCCGGCCGACGCGGCCTGAGCCTCGGAACCGGTTCAAGGTCGCGCACGCTCACGCAAGACAAGGCAAAAACGCCGGAGGAAACGGTGTTTATCCAGAAACAAACAAGCAGGCCACAGGCATTTTAACGCCGCGTCGCGCCATTGCGATCCGTTGCCGCAGGCACTACACCACGCCTCAGTCGAAGCGGCGGGTATAGCGCACTTCCGTCGACGCGTCGCGGCCGGCGCGGCCGATCAGCGACAGCGTGCGCGACAGCTGGTAGCTGACCTTCAGCGCCTGCTCGGCGCTCTTCAGCCCGTACTCGTAGCCGACGTACAGCTCGCGCGTCAGCTGCTTGCCCAGCGTCACCACCTGCTCCGCCGGGCTGACCACGCCGGCGCTGCTGGTGCTCTCCGCCCGCGACTGCACGCCGATGTCGTCGAACAGCCCGACCTGGTCGTTGATCAGGCCGGCGAGCATGCCGCCGGCGGCGGCACCGGCGCCCCCGGTGTTGTCGCCGGCCGCGGCGGCGCGGCCCAGCACCAGCCACGACAGCTTGTCCTTCTCCGACATCGCCTCGTCCGCCACCAGCTTCACCGTCGGCGTCAGCAGCGCGCCGCGCACCTCGACCCCGGCGCCGACCGGCGAGAAGCGGCGCGTGGCGCGCAGGTCCAGCGCCGGGTTGTCCAGCGGCCCGCTGAAGGTGACCACGCCGCGGCTGATGTCCAGATCCTGGCCGTAGGCCTTGAAGCGGCCCTTGTCGACGCGGATCTGGCCGCGCGCCTGCAGCGTGCCGCCCTGCTCCGCCAGCAGCCGCACCTCGCCGCCCAGCCACGCCTCCAGCCCGTTGCCGCCGAAGCGCAACTTGTCGCCGAGCGCGATGCGCAGATCCAGCGCCAGCGGCCAGCGGTTGCCGGCGTCGTCGACCACCTCGCGCCCCAGCACCACCACGTCGTCGGACAGGCGCGGCCCGCCCAGTTTCGGGATGTCGATGCGGCCCTCGTCGACACTGAGGTTGCCGCTCAGCGTCACCACCCGCTGCTTCACCTCGACGCGGCTGCGCCCGGACAGCAGCAGGCGCCGCCCCGGCCGCTCCAGTGCGGCGAAGCGCTTGAAGTCGAGCAGCAACAGCACATCCGGCGTCGCCTGGAACAGGTCGATGCGGCCACTGCCGGTCAGCTCGCCCTGCTTGCCGAAGCGCAGGCTGTCGATCAGCAGCTGCTGGCCGGCCAGCCGTGCCTGCAGCTGGCCCTGCTCCAGGCGGATGCCGTTGCGGCGCTCGACGAAGCGCAAGTCACGGCCCAGCAGCGGCCCGTCCAGCGTCGGCGACGACAGCGTGCCGCCCAGTTGCAGCGTGGCGTCGAGACTGCCGGACAACTCCATGCCCGCCTTCAGCCACGGTTGCGCCTGCGCCAGCGACGGCAATTGCAGCCGCACGCTGCCGGTCAGCGCCGCGTTGGCGACATTGCCACCGTTGCCCCACAGCACGCTGCCGTCGGCGGCGAGCTTGCCGAAGCGGCTGTCCAGCGCCAATGCCAGCGGCCCGCGCTCGCCGAGGCCGACACGCAGCATCGCCCGGCTCAGCCCCAGCGCCTGATCGCCGGCCGGCGCCGGCAGCCAGACATCGCCCTGCGTGCGCTGTAGTTCCATGCTGCCTTGCGGCCAACCTTGTGCGCCGTTCAGCTGCCAGCCGGCGTCGAACACCAGCGTCTGGCGCAAGGGCGGGCTGAACCACGGCGCCAGTGCCGACAAGGCCAGCCCCTGCACCCGGCCCTCGCTGCGCCAGCCGCCGCCGCGCTGCCAGCCGCTCTCGCCCAGCTGCCACTGCGCGCCCAGCGCCTGCCAGCGGCTGGCCGCCAGCGAAACGTTGGCCGCCCCCGCGCGCAGCGCCACCGGCTGCTGCAGGCGCAGCGGCACCCAGCCCGTCGCCTCCAGCTGCTGCAGCGTGCCGCGCCAGTTGCTGCCGCCGCGCTCGAAACCGCCGGCCAATTGCAATTGCAGCTGCTGTTCGTGCTGTTGCAGGCGGCCGGCGGCACTCAGCTGCAGCCGGTGCGCGAGGCGGCTGCCCTCGGCCTGCAGGCTCAGCCGCGCCAGCTGCCGCTCGCCCAGCGCCAGCGCGCGGCCGTCGAGGCGCAGGCGCAGCGGGCTGTCGTCGGCGATGCCGCTCTCGCCCTGCAGGCTGAGGCTGGCCACCGTCAGCGCGCCCGGCAGGCGCAGCTCGCTGGCCTGCAGGTCGGCGCGCAGCTGCGGCCGCGCCGGCACCCCGCCCAGGTCCAGCTCGCCGCGCACCCGTCCGGCAAACGCCGGGCCGAGCAGGCCCAGCTGCGGCGCGTCGAGCTGCATCTGCAAGCGGTCGCCCGGCTTGCCGTAGCTACCGGCAAGGCGCAGGCTGTTGCCGCCCAGCTGCAGCTGCCCCTGCAGCGTACTCAGCCGCTGCGCCTGCCAGCCGGCCTGCAGCCGGCCGGACAGGGGCGCGCCAGACAGCGTGCCCGGCGTCAGCTGCAATTGCAGCTCGCCCTGCGGCGCGGGCGCGAGGCTCACCCTGGCGCTGAAATTGCCGTTGATATTGCCCACCGGCAGCTGCGGCGACAGCGCCGCCGGGTTCAGCGCCTGCAGCCTGCCCTGCGCGTCCAGCCGCGGCACCTCGCCCAGCGCCAGCGTGCCGTCCAGCAGCAGCCGGCCGGCGCCGGTGCCCAGCTGCAGCTGGCGCAATTGCCACTGCTGCGGCGCCGGCATCGCCAGGCCGCCGCGTAGCGACAGCTTGCCGCTGGCCAATGCCAGCGCCAGTTGCGGCGCGCGCGCGCTGCCGCTCACGCGGATATCACCGCCGATGCGGTGCGAGGGCAAGTCGGCCAGCAGCGCTTGGCTGTGGATGCCGTCCAGGTGCAGCGCCAGCGCCAGCGCGGCGGGGCTGGCGCTGCCGTTCAGGGTGGCGCGGCCGTCGGCCAGCTCCGCCACCAGATTGTCCAGGTACAGGGTGTCGTCGCGGATGCGGAACGGCCCGTACAGCAGCGACAGCGGCAGCCGCCGCGCGCTGAGCGCGCCCGGCTGGTAGTTGATCAGCGACACGCCACCGTCGAGCACGCCGCTAGCTCCCGGTGCCAGCTGCAGCGCGAGGCCCAGCCGTGCCTGCGGCCAGGCCGGCTGCAAGGCCTGCGGATTGATGCCGCCGACGCGCACGTCCAGCTGCTGCAGGCGTTGCAGCGCCTGCGGCGCGAACGGGCGCAGCCGCGCGTTCAGCTCGGCCGACAGGCCCAGCGCGCTGACACTGCCGCTGACGCGCGGCGCCAGCAGCGTCTGCTGCAGCGTCAGCACACCGCGGCTGGCGACGCCTTCCAGCGCGCCATCGTATTCCAGCCGCCCGCCGAGCGCGAACGGCGCGCGGCTGCCCAGCGCCACGCTGGCGTGCATCCGCCCCCACGGGCTGTCCAGCCGGCGCAACACCAGTGCGTGCTGCTGTTGCCGGTAGTGGTAGCCGGCGTCGAGCGCGTTCAGCAGCGGCGGCGCATCACCCAGCTGCAGCGAGTCCAGACGCAGGCTGTCGATGGCGACCTCCAGCGGCAGGCGCAAGTGGGCCGGCGCTTGCGGCGGCCGGCCGTCGGACGGCTGGCTGCCGTGATAACGCAGCACGCCCAGGTGCAATTGTTCGATCTGCAACTGGCGCTGCCACAGCCGCTGCGGCGACCATGCCAGCTGCAGCCGGCTCAGCGCCAGCTGCTGTTGCGGCGTCTGCCAGCGGATGTCTTCCAGCACGAAGCCGTGCCACAGCGTGCCGTGGCTGCGGCCAACCTTGAGCTGGCCGCCGCTGGCGCGCTCCAGCAGCGGCCACAGGCTGGCGAAGCCTAGCGGCGTGGCGGTGAACCACGCCAGCGCGCCGCCGACACCGAGCAGCAACAGCAACAGTGCCAGCAGCAGCCAGCGCAACCACCGCAGGCGGCGGCGCGGCGGCGGCGGCGGTTCCGGTATCACGGGGGGCACATCGGCCGGCGGCGACGACGGCAGCAGGTCTTCGGTGTGCGCCATCAGAAGGCCAGCCCCAGGTTGAGGTTCCAGCGCCAGCGCTGGTCGCGCGCGCCGTAGGCGATGTCGAACGCCAGCGGCGCCAGCGGGCTGAGCCAGCGCACGCCGACCCCCTGTGCGCGCGCCAGGCGCCAGCTCTGCCAGCTGTCGGCGGCGTCACCGCCATCGACAAACGCCGCCAGCCGCCACGCCGGTGTCAGCGGATACTGGTACTCCAGCGTCGCGGTGGCCAGCACGCGGCCGCCGGTGACCGCGCCGCTGTCCGGGCTGACGATGCCCAGGCTCTGGTAGTCGTAGCCGCGCACGCTGCCGACGCCGCCGGCCTTGAACAGGCGCGACGCCGGCACCTGCAGCGCGTCGTCGGCCCACACCTGGCCCAGCTCCAGCCGCGTGAGCCAGGTGCCGCGCATGAAGGACGGGCTCCAGTACAGCGCACCGCGGCCGTAGCCGCGCAGGAAGCGGGTGTCCGCCGCCAGCCCGGCGCCGGACACGTGCCCCTCCAGCAGGTAGCCGGCCGCAGGGCGCAGCGGGTTGTCCACCGCGCGCTTTGCCCAGCCGTAGGACAGCACCAGCGCCTTGTTGTCGCGGGTGGCCTCGCCCTCGATCTGCTCGCGTTCGATCAGGTATTCCACGCCGAAGCGGGCCTCGATCTCGCCTTGCTGGCGCACGCGGAACAGGCCCAGCTCGGTGGCGTCGGTGATGGTCAGGTTCTGCTCGGCGTGGCGCTGCTGCAGGTTGAGGCTGTGCGCGTAGCCGTCGCTGCCACGCGAGAAGCCGAGGCCCAGATCCAGCTGCTGCCGCGACTTTTTCCAGTCGTAGGCCACCGAGCCGGTATAGCCGCGGCGCAGCAGGTTGTAGTGTTCGTAACCCAGGCGGGTGCCGGCGCCGTCGCCGGTGCTGTAGTTGAGGCCGACCTCCAGCTTCTGCCGCTGCTGCTCGCTCAGGGTGATGCCCAACGGCACGGTGTCGCCCTGCCGCTGCTCCCACAGCGGCGCCACCACCACGCCGGTGAAGTGCGGATCGTTCTCCAGCGCCGCCTGCAACGCCAGCAGAGACGGCTGCGAGTACGGCGCGCCGGGCGCGAAATCGGCCATGCCGCTGACGATGCTTGCCGGATAGCGCTGCAGGCCGTCGATGCGGAAGTCGCCGAAGCGGATCAGCGGCCCGCTGTCCACCGTCAGCGTCACCCGCGCCTCACGGCTGGCCGGGTCGATGCGCACCTGCGAAGCGCTGATCTTCGCCTGCGGGAAGCGGTCGAGCAGGAAGGGGCGCAGCGCCGCCTTCTTGCTGCTGTCCCAGTCGTCCTGGCGGAACACCGCCCCCTCCGGCAGCGCCCAGTCTTCCATCACCTTGGAAAGAAAGCGGCTGAAATCCGCCTGCTGCCGCACCGGCCCCTGCAGCGTGACATCGACCGCGCGCACGATCACCGGCGCGCCGGCGCTGACCTGCACCCGCACCGTGTCGCCGTCGCGGCCAACCTTGACCTCGCTGTCGAAATAGCCCTCGGTCTCCAGCAGCGCGCGCGCCTCGGCCGGGGTGCCGGCCACGATGCTGTCCAGGTCCTGCGCCGTCAGCGCCTCGTCCTGCTGCAGCGTGTACAGGTCGAGGTTGTCGCGCAGCAGCCCGGCCAGCTCCGACGGCGCCTCCAGCTCAACGCGGTAATCCAGCGCGTGGGCAGACAGGGGCAGGCAGGCAAGCAGGAACAGGACGCGATACATGGGCAGACAATCGGAAGGTGGGTGGGCAAGCGCCCATGGTAGTGCAGTTGCCGCGCGATGAAAAATGACATTCACACGGCCGGCGCCCTGCAACAGACCCTCGCCACCGCGCCATGTTCCCCACGCAGCCGGGGTTGCGGCCAACCTTGCCGGCGCCGACGCCGTCTAGGCGCGCTGCGGCCGCGCACGGATCACCAGCGCGATGCCGCCGAGTATCGCCAGCGCCGCCACCAGCAGGCGCCAGCCCGGCTGCTCGGCCAGCAGCAGCCAGCCGGCCAGCGCCGTCAGCAGCGGCACGCTCAGCTGCACCGTGGCCGCGCTGCTGGCACTCAGCCCGCGCAGCGCGCGATACCAGATCGCGTAGCCGAGGCCGGACGCCAGCGCCCCCGATGCCACCGCGTACCCTACCCCGGCCGCCGGCGGCGACAAGGGCGGCGCCTGCCACAGCCACAACAGCAAGGCCAGCGGCAGCGCACGCAGGAAATTGCCGGCGGTCACCGCGGTGGCGTCGCCGGCGCCGCGCCCGAGCAGCGAATACGCACCCCACGCCATGCCGGCCAGCAACATCAGCAACATGCCGCCCAGCGGCGGCGCCGACGCCCCCGGCAACAGCAGCAGCAACAGCCCGCCCAGCGCGGCGGCAAACCCCAGCCACTGGCGGGCGGCCAGGCGTTCGCCCTGCCACCAGCCGCAGGCGATCATGGTCGCCTGCACCGCGCCGAAGAGGCACAGCGCGCCACTGGCCGCCGGCAGGCTGAGATAGGCAAACGAGAACGCGGCGGCGTAGACGAATAGCGCCGCCGCGCCGCGCCAGCTGCCGGCCGCCGGCCAGCGCCGCGTTTGCCACGCCACCAGCGCCGCCAGCATCAGCGCGCCGGACAGCAGGCGGATCGCGGTGAAACTGGCGGCGTCGATGCCGGTGCTGCTCAGCGCCAGCCGGCACAGCAGCGAATTGCCGGCAAAGGCCAGCATCGCCAGCCAGGTCAGCCACAGGGTCTGCACGCGTGGGGTCACGGCGGCTCCTTTAACAGGGATAGGGCAAGAAATCGGGATAGGCCACTGGCGAGCGCCGCCAGCGGCTGGTACTGCCTACCATAACCGCTTTTTGCGGCGCCGGCGCGCGCCGGCCACTGCCAGCCGCACAGGCAGGTAGCGCGGATACCATGATAACTGCTTATCTTGTACCCCTATCCGGCAGCGGTTAAGGTCGGTGTTCCCCTATTGCGGAGCACCCGACATGAGCAGCCATCACCAGGCCACCCGGCAACAGTTCGACCCGCAGGCGCAAGCCTACCTCACCAGCGCGGTGCACGCCGCCGGCCCCGACCTCGCCGCTGCGCAACAGCTGGTCGCCGCCCACCTGCCACGCGACGGCCGCACCCTCGATGTCGGCTGTGGCGCCGGCCACCTCAGCTTCGCGCTGGCGCCGCTGCTGGGCGAAGTGGTGGCGCTGGACCCGGCGCCGGGGATGCTGGCTACCGTCGCCACGGCAGCCGCCGCCAACGGCCACGCCAACATCGTCACGCAACAGGGCGACGCCGCCGCGCTGCCGTTTGCCGACGCCAGCTTCGACCTGGTCGCCAGCCGCTACAGCGCCCACCACTGGCTGGACCTCGCCGCCGGCGTGCGCGAGATGTGCCGCGTGCTGCGCCCCGGCGGTTACCTGCTGCTGATCGATGTGGAAACCGACGCCGACGCGCTGGTCGACACCCACCTGCAGTGCTGGGAATTGCTGCGCGACCGCTCCCACATCCGCGACCGTTCCGACGCGGAATGGCGCCGGCTGCTGGCCGACGCCGGCATCAGCCTGCAACAGCAGCAAGGCTGGCCGCTGCGGCTGGAATTCGGCAGCTGGGTCAGCCGCATGCGCACGCCGCCGGAAAAAGTCGCCCTGCTGCGCCAGCTGCAGCAGGAGGCGCCGCAGGAAGTCGCTAGCGCGCTGCAACTGGAAGCCGACGGCAGCTTCACCACCCGCACCGGGCTGTGGTGGGGCCAGCGCGCCGGCTGAGCGGGCACAGGCTAACGTTGGCCGCAAGGCGGTGACGCCTGCGGCCAACCTTGCGGCCTGAGCTGCGGCAGGTGCCCGGCCAAGGTCAGCCCAGTGCGTCAGGCGGCTGGCCGCACGGACCGGCAGCAGGCGCCAAGCCTTGAAAGTGGCCACACCGCACCGATATGGCCAGCAGAGACCCCCTGGAGCCTGCCATGAACACCCCCACCGCCCTGCACCTGGCCTGCCCGCACTGCCACGCGCTCAACCGCGTCCCCGCCAGCCGCCTCACCGACGGCCCCAACTGCGGCCAGTGCCACCAGCCGCTGCTGACCGGCAAACCGCTGGAACTGACCGTGGACCACGCCGAGCGCCACATCTCGCGCAACGACATCCCGGTGGTGGTGGATTTCTGGGCGCCGTGGTGCGGCCCCTGCCAGATGATGGGCCCGGCCTTCGCCCAGGCCGCCGCCGCCCTGCCGCAGGTGCGCTTCGCCAAGATCAACACCCAGAACGAAACCACCCTCGGCCAGCGCTTCGCCATCCGCAGCATCCCGACCCTGATCCTGTTCGTCGGCGGGCGCGAGATTGCCCGCCAGGCCGGCGCCATGGACGCAGCCAGCATCCAGCGCTGGATCGCCGCCGGGCTACAGAAGGCGGGGCGGTAAGCGTGTGCAGGTCGGGTTGGCGCAGCGTAAGACGGCACGACCTGCGGCCAACCTTGCCGGGCATGAACACGTGTCGCCCGGATAGGCGACAGCGCATCCGGGGATGATTGCTACAGCGTATCGGCGTTCCGGATACAGGCGTCAGCCTGCGCCAGCAGCGCCTGCCGCGTCGCCGCATCCATCTTGCGCCAGCTGGCGTAGGGCATGGCCAGGCGCGGGTTGGCCGCCAGCGTCGCCTCGTGCCGAGCCAGAAAGTGCCAGTACAGGCTGTTGAACGGGCAGGCTTGCGGCCCGGTTTTCTGCTTGACCGTGTAGCGGCAGTGCGCGCAGTGGTCGCCCATGCGCGCCAGATAGGCGCCGCCGGACACATAGGGCTTGCTGGCCATGAAGCCGCCATCGGCCCACTGGCTCATGCCGCGCGTGTTGGGCTGCTCCACCCACTCGAAGGCATCGATGTAGATGCCCAGATACCAGGCATCCACTTCGTCCGGATCGCAGCCCAGCAGCAGCGCGATGTTGCCGGTGACCATCAGGCGCTGGATGTGGTGGGCGTAGGCGTGCTGCAGGCTGCCGCGCACCGCCTGCGCCACGCAGGCCATGCCGGTGTCGCCATCCCAGAACCAGCGCGGCAACGGCCGGCTGTGCTGCAGCACGTTGACGCGGCCGAAATCCGGCCGCGCCCAGTACACGCCGCGCACGTATTCGCGCCAACCCAGAATCTGGCGGATGAAGCCCTCGACGCTGGCCAGCGGCAGCGTCGGGTCGCTGCGCCACGCGGCCTCGGCGGCGTGCACCACCTCGTGCGGCGACAGCATCTTGGTATTCAGCGCAAAACTCAGCCCGCTGTGAAACAGCCAGGCCTCGTCGTGCACCAGCGCGTCCTGATAGCGGCCAAAGTGTCGCAGCCGCTGCCGGATGAAATCGGCCAGCCAGGCGCGCGCCTCGCGCCGGCTCAGCGGCCAGCGCAGCGCGTCGGCCTGCGGCTCACCCAGCGTCTGCACGCCGGCATCCACGATTTCCTGCCACAGCGCGCGTTCGTCGTGGCCGGCAAACGGCCACGGCGCCAGCGGCACCTCGCCGCGATACGGCTCGCGGTTGGCCGCATCGTAGTTCCACTGCCCGCCTTCAGGCTTGCCGGCGCCATCCAGCAGCACGCCGTGACGCTGGCGCATGTGGCGGTAGAAGGTTTCCATACGCCAGCCCTTGCTGCCGAACAGCGCTGCCGCCTCATCACGCGCGGTGTAGAAATGCTCGCTGTCCACCACGCTCAGCGGCAGGCCCAGCTGCTGCTGCAGCGCCGCCAGGAGCACATCCACCCGACGCTCGTCCGCCTGCTGGCAGGCCAGGCTGTCGGCAGCATAATGCGCGGCCAGCCAACCCAGGTTGGCCGCAAAGTCGTGGCGGTTGGCCGCATCGCCAATGCGCAGGTAATGCACGCGATGACCGGCCGCCTGCAGCGCTCCGGCAAAACAGCGCATGGCGGCAAACAGCGCCAGCACCTTCTGCGCGTGGTGGCGGACGTAACCGGTCTCGCTGCGGATTTCCATCATCACGTACACCACATCGCCGCGGCGTTCGCGGTACCAGCTATGGCCAGCGTTGAGCTGGTCCCCCAGAATCAGGCGCAGTTGCATGCAGTCTCCCAGACAAACGGCCCACCAGCATGGCGAGCCGTTGCATGATGCCATCAGGCCAGGTCACAGCGCGACGGCGTGCCGATAACACAAGCCTGGCCACACAGCCGTCACGGCTTGCGGCCAACCTTGGCGCGGTAATCGGCTTTGATTTTTTTGCCACGGAAGAACACGGAAAACACGGACAAAGGCAAAGACGACGATTAACCGTGAAAAACTCGAAAGTAAAAGCGCTGGAATGAGCCAAGGTTGGCCACAAGCCATTCCACCGCCAGCCAAAACCGAACCGACTCGCCCCACCCCCGTTGGCGCAGGCCGTAGCAGCGGCCGCCAGCCCGGAAACAAGCCGCCCTCTTTTGAGCGCAGCGTATGGGCGGCGCCGGGATGGTGGCCGCTGGTACGGGAATTCCTGCGCCGTCGGGTCGCCTTTTCTTTGGTGACTTTCTTTTGGCGAAGCAAAAGAAAGTCACCCGCCGCCGCGCGGAAAGCGGCAGATAAAAAACATCCGCGCAGCGGATACCCCAGACAAAACAAGGTTGGCCGCAAAGCCGTGACGACTTGCGGCCAACCTTGGGTATGTGGTCGCGGTAAACGTTGGGCTTTGCAAGCTCAGCACAACCTACCGCGTTAGCCTTTCATCAGATTATTAAACTTTGACTCCAGAATAGCTCTCGATTTTTTCACAAGAAACGCTCGATCTCTTGACTGGCTATCAAATGCAACTGAAACACTTAATCCATTTTGGTATATTTTATAAATATTTATACTACCATCGTATCTAATGGAGTATTGCAAATAAACAGTCATACCATCATTATGGTAACTAACAATCTCATACCGACCATTTGAATAAATGGTGTAATCATTTTCAATACCAATTAGATTGTAATTTTTCAACCTAAAACTCATATCCAATGATCTTTCCTCTCTTATCTCAACAAAATCATCAGCAGGCGCTCCAATAGCACATGAAAACCCAGAATGATTGTCATCAATGTCAGTATGAAAAGCTATGTAATTAACTTCCTGAAATGGAAAGTTACAACTTTGTAAATTAACAATCAAATCTCCACCATTCTTTGGTGAAATGGAGAGATGTGAACCACTTGGCTGGCAACCCTGCAAAATCAACAGAATAAAAAAACATACATTATGTACATTCACGTCTTATCCTTATTTTAATTATTATTCGCTGATTTTTAATAGTTGGCTCAAGAAGTAATCCATCATCAGTCGTCCCTCCGTTTTGATCTCCGCACTCACCACCATCCCGACCAGCAGCTGACCCAACCTACCTTTACTTACTTCTTGTGCTGCGACGGGATCTTGCGTGGCCGGTGCCACCAGCGGTGCTGGGTCAGATACCAAAGCCACCACATCTTGATCTCCACATAGGCCACGCTCAACTTCGACAAAAATGCGGCCAGCAAGATAACCAAGCCACCCGCGGTATTCAACCTGCCATGCAGGACGTGGCTGACGATGAGACCTAGCAAACCCAGAATGATGCTCGCCAAGCATACGACAAGGATTTCGCAATAGATCAAGGCTTTAGGGTCATAGCCACCCTTCGGATAATGCGACAGCTGCATCCCGGCAAGAAAAAGTACCGCAAAGATGGTGACGAAAATCATTGCGCCATACGATGGAGAATCGCCGAGGCTAAACAGAAACATAAAAAATGCCCATGCCAGTAGGACCACACCACGGCTGAACAAGGACCCTATACTCATCCTTCCCTCCTTAAGCTGCGCTATCTGTCGAACGAACGACACGCCCACAAGTGCTAACCAGCAACCATTATAATCACATGACATAAATCACGGCCATGACAAAAGGGCAAGCCCTCATCAGGCTTGCCCTTTCTCGTCTTCACTGCGGCCAACCTTGGCCGCAGTCACACGTTTACTTCTTGCGTTGCGGCGGCAGGTCGGTGCAGCTGCCGTGTGCCACTTCGGCGGCCATGCCGATGCTCTCGCCCAGTGTCGGGTGCGCATGGATGGTCTTGCCGATGTCGGTGGCGTCGCAGCCCATTTCGATGGCCAGGCAGATTTCGCCCAGCATGTCGCCGGCGTGGGTGCCCACGATGGCGCCGCCGATGACCTGATGCGTTTCGGCGTCGAAAATCAGCTTGGTGAAGCCTTCGTCGCGACCGTTGGCGATGGCGCGGCCGGAAGCAGCCCACGGGAACACCGCTTTTTCGATCTTGATGCCGTCACGCTTGGCCGATTCTTCGGTCACGCCGACCCAGGCCACTTCCGGATCGGTGTAGGCCACGCCCGGAATCACGCGGGCGTCGAAGTAGGCTTTCTGCCCGGCGCAGTTTTCCGCCGCCACGTGCGCCTCGTGCACCGCCTTGTGCGCCAGCATCGGCTGGCCAACGATGTCGCCGATGGCGTAGATGTGCGGCACGTTGGTGCGCTGCTGCTTGTCGACTTCGATGAAGCCGCGGTCGGTGACGGCGATACCGGCGTTTTCCGCGCCGATCAGCTTGCCGTTCGGCGCGCGGCCGGCGGCGACCAGTACCAGGTCGTAACGCTGCGGTTCGGCCGGGGCCTTGGCGCCTTCAAAGGTCACGTAGATGCCGTCTTCCTTGGCCTCGACGGCCACGGTTTTGGTGCCGGTCATGATGTTGTCGAAGCGATGGGCGTTGTACTTTTCCCATACCTTCACCAGATCACGGTCCGGACCCTGCATCAGGCCGTCCATCATTTCCACCACGTCCAGGCGCGCGCCCAGCGTGGAGTACACGGTACCCATTTCCAGACCAATGATGCCGCCGCCGATCACCAGCATCTTGTTCGGCACGGCTTTCAGTTCCAGCGCGCCGGTGGAGTCGACGATGCGCGGGTCTTGCGGAATGAACGGCAGGTTCACCACGCGGCTACCGGCAGCGATGATGGCGTTCTTGAACTTGATCACCTGCTTGGCGCCGGTCTTGTCCTGACCGCTGCCTTCGGTGGTTTCCACCTGCAGGTGGTACGGGTCCAGGAACTGGCCGACGCCGCGTACAACCTGTACCTTGCGCGCCTTGGCCATGCCGGCCAGACCGCCGGTCAGCTTGCCGATGACCTTTTCCTTGTAGCCACGCAGCATGTCGATGTCGATTTCCGGCGCGGCAAACTTGATGCCGTTGGCGGCCAGGTGTTTCACCTCATCGATCACCGCCGCGTTGTGCAGCAGCGCCTTGGACGGGATGCAGCCCACGTTCAGGCACACGCCGCCGAGGGTGGCGTAACGCTCGACCAGTACCACTTTCAGGCCCAGGTCGGCAGCGCGGAAGGCGGCGGAGTAACCGCCAGGGCCGGCGCCCAGGACCAGCACGTCGCATTCGATGTCGGCAGCACCGGCGTGGCTGGCGGCAACTGGTGCTGCCACCGGGGCGGCTACAGGTGCAGCGGCCGGCGCGGCAGCAGGAGCGGCAGCAGGAGCGGCAGCAGCCGGGGCAGGAGCCGCAGCAGCGGCACCGGCAGCCTCGATGATGGCGATGACGTCGCCTTCGGAGATCTTGCCGCCGACGGCGGTGCGCAGTTCCTTGATCACACCGGCGTGTTCGGCCGGCACTTCCATGGTGGCCTTGTCGGTTTCCAGCGTGATCAGGCTGTCGTCCTTGGCAACGGTGTCGCCGACTTTCACGAACACCTCGATCACGTCCACATTGCTGTGGCCGCCGATGTCCGGCACTTTCAGTTCAATCAGATTGCTCATGGTTCACATCCATGTGGTGGCGGCGCGCAGGGCACGCCGCCGGTATTCGGCACGATGGCTTGCTGGCAGCCGAAGGTTGGCCGCGGCCAACCTTCCGGCTGCGACCATTACAGGATCAGGCGGCGCACGTCGGACAGCAGCTTGCCCAGGTACACGGTGAAGCGGGCCGCAGCGGCGCCGTCGATCACGCGGTGGTCGAAGGACAGGCTCAGCGGGCACATCAGGCGCGGCGCGAATTCCTTGCCGTTCCATACCGGCTTGATCTGCGACTTGCACACGCCGAGGATGGCCACTTCCGGTGCGTTCACGATAGGCGTGAAGCCGGTGCCGCCGATACCGCCCAGGCTGGAGATGGTGAAGGTGGCACCCTGCATGTCGGTAGGCTTGAGCTTGCCGTCACGCGCCAGCGCGGACAGGTCGGTCAGTTCCTTGGCGATCTGCTTGATGCCCTTCTGGTCCACGTTCTTGATCACCGGTACCACCAGGCCGTTCGGCGTGTCGGCGGCGAAGCCGATGTGGTAGTACTGCTTCAGCACCAGGTTGTCGCCATCCAGCGAGCTGTTGAAGGCCGGGAAGGCTTTCAGCGCCTCGGCGGCGGCCTTGATGATGAAGGCCAGCGGGCTGATCTTCAGGCCGGACTTTTCCCATTCCTTGCCGATGGTCTTGCGGAAGTCTTCCAGCTCGGTGATATCGCAGTCGTCGTTGAATGTCACGTGCGGGATCATCACCCAGTTGCGCGACAGGTTGGCGCCGGAAATCTTCTGGATGCGGGACAGCGGCTTCACTTCCACCGGGCCGAACTTGGCGAAGTCCACCTTCGGCCACGGCAGCAGGTCGAGACCGCCACCGTTGCCTGCCGGTGCGGCAGCCGGGGCCAGCGCCGCCGGGTTCTGCATGATGGCTTTGACGAAGCCCTTCACGTCATCCTCGACGATACGGCCCTTGCGGCCGGAGCCTTTCACCTTGGACAGGTCCACGCCCAGCTCACGTGCCAGCTTGCGTACCGACGGGCCGGCGTGCGACTTGGCGAAGCCGGCTTCGTTAAAGGCGGCGGCGACGGCAGCGGCAACCGGTGTTGCCACCGGAGCAGCGACAGGCGCCGGCGCGGCGGCCACAGGGGCGGCAGCGACCGGAGCCGGAGCGGCAGCAGGTGCAGCGGCCGGGGCGGCGGCGGCGCCGGCACCCTCGACCACCACGATCAGGTCGCCTTCGCTGGCCTTGTCGCCGACTTTCACTTTCACTTCCACCACGCGGCCGGCAGCAGTAGCCGGCACTTCCATGGTCGCCTTGTCGGTTTCCAGCGTGATCAGGCTGTCGTCGACCTTGATCTCGTCGCCGACCTTGACCGATACCTCGATCACGTCGACGCCGCTGTGGCCGCCGATATCCGGAATACGGATCTCGCTGCGGCCAACGTTGGCCGCAGCGGCCGGGGCCGGCGCGGCAGCGGGTGCAGGGGCAGCGACCGGTGCGGGCGCAGCCGCTACCGGGGCGGCTACCGCAGCAGCCGGAGCCGGTGCGGCGGCGCTGGCGCCCACTTCGATGATGGCGATCACGTCGCCTTCGGAAATCTTGCCGCCGAGTACGGCGCGCACTTCCTTCACCACGCCGGCGGCTTCGGCCGGTACTTCCATGGTGGCTTTGTCGGTTTCCAGGGTGATCAGGCTGTCGTCGATGGCGACGGTCTGGCCCGGCTGGATGAAGACTTCGATGACGTCTACATTGCTGTGCCCACCGATGTCGGGCACTTTCAGTTCGATCAGATTGCTCATGGCTCTATCCACATCGTAGGGCGGAGATCCGCAGTACGGGCAAGGCGTGCTGCCTTGCCGGCGACGGGCTCCGCCAACATTCGGCTTGGTATCCCGGCCGCCGTCTGGCGGCCGGTGTGCGCTGTGTTGCTGGCGCGGCGAAAGCCACGCGGGTGACTTTCGCCGGGATCAGGGTTGGCCGCAGCGGCCGCGCCTTACACCTTCCAGCTCGGCAGCTTGGCGACGTTGATACCGTACTTGGTGATGGCTTCCTGGACGCGGGCGGCGTCGATCTTGCCTTCGCGTGCCAGGGCCGACAGCGCGGCCACGGCGACGTAGCGGCGGTCCACTTCGAAGAACTCGCGCAGCTTGGCGCGGCTGTCGGAGCGGCCGTAACCGTCGGTACCCAGCACCACGTAACGGCCAGGCACGTATTCACGGATCTGGTCGGCGTAGTTGCGGATGTAGTCGGTGGCGGCGATCACCGGGCCGGAACGGCCGGCCAGCTGCTGCTCGACGTAGGACTGGCGCTGCTCGCCCACCGGGTGCAGCAGGTTGTGGCGCGACGCTTCCATGCCGTCACGGCGCAGCTCGTTGAACGAGGTCACGCTCCAGATGTCGGACGCGATGCCGAAGTCGTTGCGCAGCAGGTCGGCGGCGGCGATCACTTCGCGCAGGATGGTGCCGGAGCCCATCAGCTGCACTTTCACCGCGGCGTCGCCACCGTCCTTGAACAGGTACATCCCCTTCAGGATGCCGTCTTCGGCGCCCTGCGGCATGGCCGGGTGGGTGTAGTTCTCGTTCATCAGGGTGATGTAGTAGAACACGTCCTGCTGCTCGACATACATGCGGCGCAGACCGTCCTGCAGGATCACGGCCAGTTCGTAGGCGAAGGTCGGGTCGTAGCTGATGCAGTTCGGGATCAGGCCGGCCTGGATGTGGCTGTGGCCGTCTTCGTGCTGCAGGCCTTCACCGTTCAGGGTGGTACGGCCGGCGGTGCCGCCGAGCATGAAGCCGCGGGCGCGCATGTCGCCGGCTGCCCAGGCCAGGTCGCCGATACGCTGGAAGCCGAACATCGAGTAGTAGATGTAGAACGGAATCATCGGGATGCCGTGGTTGGCGTAGCTGGTCGCTGCCGCAATCCACGAGGACATCGCGCCCGGCTCGTTGATGCCTTCCTGCAGCATCTGGCCGTCCTTGGATTCCTTGTAGAACATCAGCTGGTCGGCGTCCTGCGGTACGTAGTTCTGACCCTGGGTGGACCAGATGCCGTACTGGCGGAACATGCCTTCCATACCGAAGGTGCGGGACTCGTCCGGCACGATCGGCACGATCTGCTTGCCGATGTTCTTGTCCTTCAGCAGGATGCCCAGCTGGCGCACGAAGGCCATGGTGGTGGAGAACTCGCGCTCGCCGGAATCGTTGAACTGGCTGTCGAACACGTGCAGGCCCGGGATGGCCAGCGGGGTCTTCACCGGTTTGCGGGCCGGCAGGTAGCCGCCCAGCGCGGCGCGGCGCTCGCGCATGTACTGCATTTCCGGGCTGTCTTCGGCCGGCTTGTAGTACGGTACTTTTTCCAGATCGGCGTCGGAGACCGGGATGCCGAAGCGGTCGCGGAACTTGCGCAGGTTATCCAGCGCCATTTTCTTGGCCTGGTGGGCAACGTTCTGTGCTTCGCCGGACGAGCCCATGCCGTAACCCTTGATGGTCTTGGCCAGGATCACGGTCGGACGGCCGTTGGCGTTGTGGGTGGCTTCGTGGTACGCCGCGTACACCTTGTGCGGGTCGTGGCCGCCACGGTTCAGTGCCCAGATTTCGTCGTCGGACATGTTGGCCACCATCTCGCGCAGCTCCGGGTACTTGCCGAAGAAGTGTTCGCGAACGTAGGCGCCGTCCTTGGACTTGAAGGTCTGGTAGTCGCCGTCCACGCACTCGTCCATGCGCTTCTTCAGCAGGCCCTTGGTGTCCATGGCCAGCAGCGGGTCCCAACGGGAGCCCCAGATCACTTTCAGCACGTTCCAGCCGGAACCGCGGAAGTCGCCTTCCAGTTCCTGGATGATCTTGCCGTTACCACGTACCGGGCCGTCCAGACGCTGCAGGTTGCAGTTGATCACGAACACCAGGTTGTCCAGGCCTTCGCGGGCCGCCAGCGCGATCGCGCCCAGGGATTCCGGCTCGTCCATCTCGCCGTCGCCGCAGAAGCACCACACCTTGCGACCCGGGGTCTTGGCCAGGCCACGGCTTTCCAGGTACTTCAGGAAGCGAGCCTGGTAGATGGCCATCAGCGGGCCCAGGCCCATGGATACGGTCGGGAACTGCCAGAAGTCTTCCATCAGCCACGGGTGCGGATAGGACGACAGGCCGCCGCCGTCCACTTCCTGACGGAAGCTGTCCAGCTGCTCTTCGTTCAGGCGGCCTTCAAGGTAGGCACGCGCGTACACGCCAGGAGAGATATGGCCCTGGAAGTACACCAGATCGCCTTCCTGCTCGTCGTTGTGGGCGCGCCAGAAGTGGTTGAAGCCGACGTCGTACAGGGTGGCGGAGGACTGGAAGGAGGCAATGTGGCCACCCAGTTCCAGGTCTTTCTTGCCGGCGCGCAGCACCAGGGCCATCGCGTTCCAGCGGTTGATGGAGCGGATGCGGTGCTCCATCTCGTGATTGCCGGGGGACTTCTGTTCTTTGCCCACCGGGATGGTGTTCAGGTAAGCGGTGGTGGCTTCGAAAGGCAGGTGCGCGCCGCGACGGCGGGTACGCTCGACCATTTTTTCCAGCAGGAAATGGGCGCGTTCTGCGCCGTCGCTGTCCAGTACGGACTCCAGCGCATCGGTCCACTCGTGGGTTTCAACCGGATCGATATCGTCAGGGTAGATTGCTGCCATCTCACATCCTCACTTTATATTTTCAGTTCACTACCCGCATGGGCAGCGCCTGTTTTCATGACATTGGGGCCTTGCTAAAGGCTTTTCAGAACTGCGGCGGATTATAATCGAACAATTCCGCAAATAAAATTTGCGAAAGTGAAAAATTTCTTACATAGCGCAGAGTGTAAATCCTGACGTTTTACACGCGAAGTGGCTAATAGGGATAACGCTCAAATTCGGCTTTTTCGGCACGGATATTGCGCCGCAATATGTTGTATTTTTGCGATTTTTGCCGGTAACACGGCGAGGGGGACAGGCGTCAGCGCGGCTTGGCCGGATGCTGGGTGTCGATTTCGCGCAAACGCGCCTCGACGGTGGAGCGCAGGTAGAAGTCGTCGCCGCCGGCGCGGCTGGCGAGCTGGTACTGGATGCGTGCCGATTCAAACTCCTGTTCGATATAGAACGCGTGGCCGAGCGCGGCGTGGTAGCGCAGCGCGTCGCCCTCGCCGTAGCTGCGCGCCGCCAGCCGCCACAGCGCCGCGTTGTCGGGTGCGCGCTTGAGCGCCAGCTCGATCTGCTGCCGTGCCTCGGCGCTGCGCCGCGCCTGCAACAGGGTGTCGATGCGCGCCAGCCACAGCGCGTCGTTGGACGGGAATTGCTGCAGCGCCTGCTCGTAGCGCGCCAGCGCGCCGTCAAGGTTGGCCGCAGCGCGCTGGATGTCGCCGCCCAGCAGCAGCAGCGACGGGTGCGGCGACAGTTGCCGCTGCGCACTGGCCAGTGCCTGCTGCGCGTCGTCGTAGCGGCCCAGCTGCAGCAGCGCGCGCGCGAGGCCATAGTAGGTGGCGCCCGGCTGCAGGAAGCGGCCGGCGGCCAGCGCGGTGCGGTAGTGGCGCTCGGCCTCGGCGGCGCCGAGGGTGGCCAGGCGCAGCTTCTCGCGCATCAGCAGGAAATCCTGGCTGTCGGCGCGCATGCGCAGCGGGTAGCCCTGCGCGCGGTTCTGCGCCTCGCTGACGCGCTCGCCGGTCAGCGGGTGGGTGCGCAAAAAACCGAAGGCGTTGTTGTCGTTGTGGCGGTGGGTCTGCTGCAGGCGGTCGAAAAAGCCGGCCATGCTGCGCGCGTCGAAACCGGCGGCGGTCAGGTACTGCATGCCGATGCGGTCGGCCTCGCGTTCGAAATCGCGCGAATAGGCCAGCTGGCGGCTGGCGGCGAGCCCGACGCCGGCGTTGACCATGCCGGCGCTGACGTCGCCGTTGGAGGCATTGGACGCCAGCACCCCGGCCAGGATCGCCGCCAGCATCAGCAGGTGGCGGTTGCCCTCGCCCTCCTGCATCCGCGCCAGATGGCGCTGGCTGACGTGGGCGATCTCGTGCGCCAGCACCGAGGCCAGCTCGCCCTCGCTCTGCGTCGCCAGCAGCAGGCCGCTGTGTACGCCGATCACGCCACCGGGCAGCGCGAAGGCATTGATGCTGCGGTCGTTGACGGCGAAGAAGGCAAAACGCATCCCCGGCAGCTGTGCGCCGGCGGCCAGCCGCCCGCCGAGGTCGGCGAGGTAGGCGTTGACCTCCGCATCGTCGATCACGTCGCCGTCGCCGCGCAGCGAGCGCAGGATGTCGCGCCCGATGCGGTTCTCCTCCGCCTGCGACAAGGCGGACTCGGCCACCGTGCCCAGATTGGGCAGGTCGTTGGCGGCGAACAGTGGCGGCGCGGCCAGGGTGGCGAGCAGGCTGGCGACGAGCAGGGTGTGGCGGGAGTATCGTTTCATGCCGGTATGATAGCCAGCAGCGGCCGGAAGTTGCACGCGGCGCGTAGTTTTCAGAACGTGTTCACGATCTCGCGCACTCACGCGAGACAAGACGAAAACGGCTGAGGAAGCGGCGTTTATCCAGATATGAGCAAGCATGCCGAAGCTGTACTCGCCGTGTAACGTTTCACGAAGCACAGCAGATCGTGAACAGGTTCTCAGATCTGGTAGTCGCTGCCGGGGCACAGCTGCTGGATGGCGATATGGGTGGACAGGTGCAGGCGGCCGTCGAAACGCGCGGCCAGCCCGGCGCGCTTGCACACGTCCAGCACCGGGCCCTTGACCTCGGCCAGGTGCAGGCGGATGCCGCGCTCGGCGAGGCCGTCGTCCAGCCGCTCCAGCATCGAAAGCGCGGTCATGTCCAGGCGGTTGACCGCGCTCATCACCAGCAGCAGGCTGTGGCAGTCCGGGCTGGCGGCGGCCAGCTGTTCGATGGCGTTGCCGACGTGGCGGGCATTGCCGAAGAACAGGCTTTCGTCGACGCGCAGCAGCAGCACGCCGGGCAGCGGCTCGGTGTGGTAGCGCAGCACATTGCGGAAGTGCTCGGTGCCGGGCACCCGCCCCAGCACCGCGATGTGCGGCCGGCTGCTGCGCATCAGCCACACCGACAGCGAGATCACCACCCCGGCGACGATGCCGGCGTCGACGCCCAGCGCCAGCACCAGCAGGAAGGTGACGGCGAACGCCACCGCGTCGGCGCGTTCGGTGCGCCACGCGGCGCGCAGCGCGGAAAAATCGATCATCACCGCCACCGAGGCGATGATGGTGGCGGCCAGCACCGCCAGCGGCAGGTTGGCCAGCAGCCCGGTGGCGGTGCTCAGCAGCAGCACCATCAGCACGGCGGTGATCAGCGAGGCGAGCTGGGTATTGGCGCCGGCGTCGGCATTGACCACCGAGCGGGTCAGGCCGCCGGTGACCGGAAAGCCGCCGCTAAGACCGGCGCCCAGATTGCACAGCCCCAGCGCCAGCAGCTCGCGGTCGGGGTCGATGGTCTCGCGCCGCGGCGCGGCCAGCATCTGCGCCACCGACAGGCTCTGTACGTAATTGATCAGCGCGATAAAGAAGGCCGGCATCACCAGCGGCGCGAGGCCCAGCGACGGCAGGGCCGCCAGCCGCAGCGACGGCAAGCCGCCCGGCACCACGCCGACCACCGGCAGTTGCGACTGCCAGCCGGCCAGCGTCACCGCCAGCAGGCCACCGAGCACCACCAGCATCGGCGCAGTGCGCGACAGCGTGCGCGCCGCGCCGGAGGCCAGCCCGATGGCGTGCAGCAGGCCAGCCAGATAGCGCCGCGCCAGCACCAGCCCCAGCAGCGCGGTCAGCCCCAGCAGCAGGGCCAGCGGATTGAAGGCCGCGACATGGGCGAAGAAGGCCTGCGCAATGTCCGGCAGGCTGGCGCCACCGGCGCGGAAGCCGGCCAGCGGCGCCAGCTGCGACAACACGATCAACAGCGCCGAGGCGGCGGTGAAGCCGGCCAGCACCGGCTGTGACAGCGCGTCGGCCAGAAAACCGAGACGCAGCAGGCCGAACAGGAACAGCATGGCACCGGACAGCAGCGCAAGCCAGATGGCCGCCAGCAGGTAGTCGTCGCTGCCGGCTGCGGCCAACCTTGACAGCGTCGCCGCCACCAGCAGCGAAGTCACCGCCATCGGCCCCACCGACTGCGCGTGGCTGCGGCCGCTGAACGCGTACAACAGCAGCGGCAGCAGGCTGGCATAGAGGCCGGCCTCCGGCGGCAGCCCTGCCACCAGCGCATAGGCCAGCCCCTGCGGCACCAGCAGCAGGGTGACGATCACCCCGGCGCTGACATCACCGGGCAGGTCGGCACGGCGGTAATGGCGCAACCAGTACGGCAGCCAGTTCATCGCGACAGCACTTTGTCCAGCGGCCGAAACAGCAGCATGCCCGCCACCATCGCCAGCACGAACACCAGCCCCGGCCACTGCAGGCTGCCCACCAGCACCAGGCCCGGGCCGGGACAGATGCCGGCGATGCCCCAGCCGATGCCGAACAGCACGCTACCGAGCACCAGCCGCGGCGTGATGCCGGTCTTGCCCGGCAGGTGGATGGGGGCGCCCGACCACGACGGCAGCTGGCGATGGCTGCGCGACTCGGCGATGCGGAACAGCGGCAGGCCGACGGCGATGGCCCCCCCCATCACCAGCGCCAGCGACGGATCCCACTGGCCGGCAACATCGAGAAAACCGATCACCTTCTGCGGATTGCTCATCCCCGACAGCAGCAGGCCGATACCGAACAGCAGGCCGATGGCGAATGCCTGTGCCGCTTGTGCATGATGTTTCATCTTGATTCTCCTCACGCCAGCAGGTGGCGCAGCAGGTAGACCGCGGCAAAGCCGGCGCCCATGAACGACAGCGTTGCCACCAGCGAGCGCGGCGACAGCCGCGACAGGCCGCAAACGCCGTGGCCGCTGGTGCAGCCGGAGGCAAAGCGGGTACCGATGCCGACCAGCAGCCCGGCCAGCAGCAGCTGCGGGGTATCGGCCATCATCCGCACCGCCGGCAGCTCGCCACGCAGCAACAGGTACAGCGCCGGCGCCAGCAGCAGGCCGCCGACAAAGGCGACGCGCATGGCGCGGTCCGGCGCGCCGTCGACCAGGCCGCCGAGCAGGCCGCTGATGCCGGCAATGCGTCCCAGCCCCAGCGCCATCCACGCCGCGGCCAGCCCGATCAGTACCCCGCCGGCCAGCGCGGCCAGCAACGAGGCAGGATCCCAGATGATGTTCATGCTTTACTCCTTGGAAAGGTCAGGACGGCGGTACTTGCGACCCCGCGTCATTGCCACAGAACAGGCTGTGCAGCGTCCCAAGAATGGCCATCGCCTCCTGGCTGGCTACACTGTAGTAGATCCACTTGCCCTCGCGCCGGGTGTTGACCAGCGCCTCGTTGCGCAGCACGCCCAGCTGCTGCGACAGCGTCGGCTGGCGGATGCCGGTCAGCCGTTCCAGCTCGGACACGCTCTTCTCGCCGTCCACCAGCTGGCACAGCAGCAGCAGGCGGTCTTCGTTGGCCAGGCTTTTCAGCAGGCTGGTGGCGCGTGACGCGTTGTCATGCAGGATGCTCAGATCCATGGTCATTACTTCCTCCTGTCTGTCTTGTTCTTTTTGAAATGTCGCAGCACGTCTTTATTATATTTACAAATATAATGTAACGCAATATATTGATAACACTACCGTTCCATACCGAGGAGTCACGATGAATCCCCAAGTCCATGCCTGTTTCGATCCCGTTACCTGGACCATCAGTTATGTGGTGTATGACCAGCAGGGCGGCCACGCGGCGATCATCGACCCGGTGCTGGACTACGACCCCAAGTCCGGGCGCACCGCCACCGCCGCCGCCGACCGGCTGCTGGCCTTCGTGCGTGAGCAGCAGCTGACGCTGGACTGGATCATCGAAACCCACGCCCACGCCGACCACCTGTCCGCCGCCGCCTACCTGAAACAGCAGCAGGGCGGGCGTATCGCCATCGGCGACAAGATCGACGGCGTACAGCGCGTGTTCAAGGGCATTTTCAACCTCGAAGCCGGCTTCGCCACCGACGGCCGGCAATTTGACCACCTTTTCGCCGACGGCGACACCTTTGCCATCGGCCAGCTGCAGGCCCGCGCCATCGCGGTGCCCGGCCACACCCCGGCCGACATGGCCTACCACATCGGCGATGCCGTCTTTGTCGGCGACACCCTGTTCCTGCCCGATGTCGGCACCGCGCGCTGCGACTTTCCCGGCGGCGATGCCGCCACCCTGTACCGCTCCATCCGCCGGCTGCTGTCGTTTCCCGACCACACCCGGCTGTTCATGTGTCACGACTATCCGCCGCCCGGGCGCGAGCCGCAGTGGCAGTGCACGGTGGCCGAGCAGCGCGCGCACAATATCCACGTCCACGACGGCATCAGCGAGGCCGACTTCGTGCAGCTACGCGAGGCGCGCGACGCGACACTGGCAATGCCGGTACTGATCCTGCCGGCGATCCAGGTCAATATCCGCGCCGGGCAACTGCCGCCGGCCGAGGACAATGGCACCGCCTACTTAAAGATTCCGCTGAACCTGCTGTAAACTGCTGACATCGTGATGACATCGGGCGCATGGCGACCCGTACCGCAATGGACCCCTATCCCTTACCCCCGGCACCGGCGCGACTGGTGCACGAGCGCGGCGTGCCGGCCTTCGGCATGTACCGCGGCACCGTCGAGCAACTGTCGTGGCGCGCCCTGAGGGCGCCACTGGCCAAGCAGCTGACCCGCCAGCTGCACCACAAGCGCTGGCAATGCGCCGCCATCAGCCATCCCGACTTCTTCATCGGCGTGGCGGTGATCGATACCGGCTGGTGCGGCAGCGCCTTTGCCTACCTGTTTGACCGCCAGCGCCGCGAGCTGGTCGCCAGCTTCAGCAGCAGCGGCCTGCCGCTGATCTCCACCCGCATCGAAAACCGCAGCTTCGGCGATGCCACCTTCCGCCAAGGCAAGGACTGCATCGCCTTCCGCCGCGCCGACGGCCGCCTGGAGCTGACCGTCAACACCCCGGCACTGCGGCTGGCGGCACACATCGCGTTGCCGGAGCCACACAGCGTGATGGCCGCCATCGCCCCCGGCAACTGGCTGGCGCACGCCACCCACAAGAGCAGCGCGCTGCCGATCAGCGGCTATGCCGAGTACGCAGACCGGCGGTTGCTACTGGACGACGCCAGTGCCAGCCTCGACGCCGCCAACGGCCTGCTGGCGCGCGACACCACGTGGTGCAGTGCCCGCGCCCACGATCACCGCATCGGCTTCAATCTGCAGCAGGGCTATATGGGCGATGCCGAGAACGCGGTATGGCTGGACGGCGTGCCGCACCGGGTCGGCGCCGCCCGCTTCGAGTTCGACGCCACGCAGCCGCTGGCGCCGTGGCAGATCCGCACCGACGACGGCGCGGTGGCGCTGACTTTCACCCCGGAAGGCGTGCGCCAGCAGGAGCAGGACCTGCTGATCGCCGCCAGCCACTCGCGGCAGCCGATCGGCTGCTTCAGCGGCCGCATCATCCACCCGCATACCGGCGTTGCGCACGAGGTGTCGCAGCTGCTCGGCATCACCGAAGAGCATCACTCGCGCTGGTAACTGCGGCCAACGTTGGCCGCAGGCGCGGGGCTACAGCGAGGCGCCGGAGCGCGACGCCTGGTCGTACAGCCCGGCCAGCATGCGCAGCAGCTTGGCGGTGTCGCCGATCTCGTCGTTGGCGATGCCGCTTTCCTGCAACATGCTGATCAGGCACTGTTCGCGCACCTCGCGGTACTGCTCGCACAGCGCGGCGCCGCTGGCTGTGGTGCCGAACAGCACCTCCTTGCCTTCCTTGCGGCTGCTGACATAACCGAGCTTGACCAGCTTCTTCAGCGCATAGGACACCACATGGGTGTCCTCGATGTTGAGCACGAAGCAGATGTCGGCCAGCTTCTTCTCGCGGCCGCGATGGTTGACGTGATGGATCAGCGAGACTTCCATCGCCGTCAGGTTCTTCTCGCCTGCAGCACTCATGCAGCGCACCATCCAGCGGTTGAAGGCACTGTTGGCCACCATCAGGCCGAACTCGAACTCCGACAGCTCGGCACTGTGTTCCGACACCAGATGTGACGACGAAACGATATTCAGGTTTTTTTTCATAAACGGATTGGGTCACTAGCCAGCCAGATGGCGAGTATAGCAGCAGAAATGCGACAAGCCCCGACGGCGCCGGCCACGCTTTCATGCCTGCTGGCGATGTATCCGTCATCCTGAAAATTCAATTCAAGCCATTGATTATAAACAATATAGTACGCTGCGCGGCCATCCAGGCGCGATCCGCGGCCAGGCCGAACCGTGGCCGGAAGCGGCCATGCACCGCAACGCAACATCGATAATTTATCGATAATTTGTTGACGTGTTGCGCACAAAGTTTTTAACTTGAACGCAACAGAAGCCGGCATCCGACCGGCTCGTTTATCTGCAAATGGAGAACACCTTGGATCACGGAGAAGCGAGCTTCTACCTGATGGGGGAGCGTGCGGCCATCGTGCACTCGATGCCACCGGCTACCCTGTCCTGCCAGCGCCGCATCTGGTGGCTGGCCGACGTGCTGCGCACCCGCCAGCGCTACCTCGACATCGTGCCGGGGATGAACAATCTCACCGTGGTATTCGACCCGCTGGGCTGCGATGGCGATGCGCTGCTGGCCGAGCTGGCCGGGCTATGGCAACAGGCGGACAGCGCCGTGCTCGAACCGCGACGGGTGGAGATCCCGGTGCATTACGGCGGGGACGCCGGCCCGGATCTGGCCGAAGTGAGCCGCCACAGCGGCCTCAGCGAGGACGAGGTGATCGCAACGCACAGCGGCACCGACTACGTGGTGTTCTTCCTCGGCTTCCAGCCCGGCTTTGCCTATATGGGCGGCCTGCCCGAGCAGCTGGCCACCCCGCGTCGCGCCGAACCGCGCCTCAGCGTGCCGGCCGGCAGCGTCGGCATCGGCGGCAGCCAGACCGGCATCTACCCCGCTGCCAGCCCCGGCGGCTGGCAGCTGATCGGCCGCAGCGACACCCCGCTGTTCGATCCGCAACGGGCGCAGCCTTCGCTGCTGCTGCCCGGCGACAGCGTCCGTTTCGTGCCACAGGGAGCGCATCATGCTTGAAATCCTCCGCCCCGGCGTCCAGACCACGGTCCAGGACCTCGGCCGTCACGGCCTGCGCCATCTCGGCATCGCGCAAAGCGGCGCGCTGGACGCGCCGGCCCTGCGGCTCGGCAACCGCCTGCTCGGCAATACCGACGACTGCGCGGCACTGGAGATCGTGCTCGGCCCGGTGGAAATCCGTTTCCACCGCGACGGCTGGCTGGCGCTGACCGGCGCCGACTTCTCCGCCACCCTGGACGGCCAGCCACTATGGTGCGGCTGGCGCTGGCCCTACCGTAGCGGCCAGTGCCTGCGCCTGAACGGCACCCGCCACGGCATGCGCGCCTACCTCGCGGTCGACGGCGGCATCGACGTACCGCAGGTGCTCGGCGCGCGCGCCACCGACCTCAAGGCCGGCTTCGGCGGCCATCACGGCCGCGCGCTGCAGGCCGGCGACCAGTTGCCGCAAGGCAGTGCGGCCAACCTTGCCCGGCGCCTCGGCGCCGGACACCCGGCGTGGACGCCGGCGATCCGCGCTCTGCCCGGCCCGGAATATCACGAGTTCAGCGCTGCCGCCCAGGCCGCGCTGTGGTCGCAACCCTGGACGGTCTCCAGCCACAGCAACCGCATGGG
Source organism: Vogesella margarita (assembly GCF_028548475.1). GTDB lineage: Bacteria > Pseudomonadota > Gammaproteobacteria > Burkholderiales > Chromobacteriaceae > Vogesella > Vogesella margarita. Next base: position 39,427 of record NZ_JAQQLE010000014.1, on the reverse strand, counting down.
CTACCGCCTGCAGGGCCCGGAACTGGCACGGGAGCACGGCGGCGAGCTGCTGTCGCACGGCGTGCTGCCCGGCGTGGTGCAGGTACCGCCCAACGGCCAGCCCATCGTGCTGCTGGCAGACGCGCAGACCACCGGCGGCTATCCGCGCATCGCCTGCGTGATCGAGGCCGACCTGTGGAAACTGGCCCAGGCCCGCCCCGGCAGCGAGCTGCAATTCCTCGCCTGCGATGCCGCCACCGCCCGCGCCGCGCTGCGCCAGCAGCAGGCCGAACTGAAACGTCTGGACTGGAGCATGCAATATGGTCATTGATCTGAACGCCGATCTCGGCGAAGGCTGCGGCGACGACGCCGCGATTCTGGACTGCGTCAGCTCCGCCAACATCGCCTGCGGCTGGCATGCCGGCGATGCGCAGACCATGCGCACCGCCGTACGCGCCGCCGTGCAGCGCGGCGTCGCCATCGGCGCCCACCCCAGCTTTCCCGACCGCGAAAACTTCGGTCGCAGCGCCATGCAGCGCAGTGCGGAGCAGGTCTACGCCGACGTGCAGGCGCAGCTGGCCGAGCTGGCCGCCATCGTCCGCGACGAGGGCGCGCAGCTGGTGCACGTCAAGCCGCACGGCGCGCTGTACAACCAGGCGGCGCGCGACGCGGTGCTGGCCGACGCCATTGCCCGTGCCGTGCGCGACTTCGACCCGGCCCTGAAGCTGATGGGACTGGCCGGCAGCGAGCTGATCCGCGCCGCACAGCGCCATGGCCTGCGCGCGATTGAGGAGGTGTTTGCCGACCGCGCCTATCTGGCCGACGGCAGCCTGGCGCCGCGCGGCACCCCCGGCGCCGTCATCGACGACGCCGCCACCGCGCTGGCGCAGACCCTGCAGCTGGTGGAGCACGGCAGCGTCACCTGCCGCGACGGCGGCCGCGTGCGCCTGCAGGCCGACAGCGTATGCCTGCACGGCGACGGCGCCCACGCGCTGGCGTTCGCCCGCCTGCTGCGCGACAGCCTGGCACAGCGCGGCGTCCGCGTGCAGCCGGCCTGAGCAAGCACGGCGCCGCGACCTGGCTTCGCGCGCGCCATCCGGCGAGGCCACCGGCAACGCACCGGCGGCCCGCCCCGGGCACTATCACCGGCCCCGGCCCAGGGCCAACCAAGGAGAAATCATGCAAGAAACCATCAGCTACTGGCCCCTGCTGGGGGTCGGGGTGGTGATCGCCGGCTTTGCCCTGCGCTTCAACGCCCTGCTTGTCGTCACCGTTGCCGGCCTGGTCACCGGCCTGGCGGCGCACATGCCGATCGACGCGCTGCTGGCGTCCATCGGCGCCGGCTTCGTGAAAAGCCGCAACCTGCCGCTGATCCTGATCCTGCCCTTGCCGGTGATCGGCCTGCTGGAGCGGCACGGCCTGAAGGAGCACGCGCAGAACTGGATCGCCCGCATCAAGTCGGCCACCACCGGCCGCCTGCTGATTGTCTACCTGTTCGTGCGCGAAATCACCGCCGCGCTGGGGCTGACCAGCCTCGGCGGCCATCCGCAGATGGTGCGGCCGCTGCTGGCGCCGATGGCCGAAGGCGCCGCCGAAACCCGCTACGGCACGCTGCCGGAGCATGTGCGTCACAAGCTACGCGCGCTGTCCGCCGCCACCGACAACGTCGGGCTGTTCTTTGGCGAGGACATCTTCGTCGCCTTCGGCGCCATCATGCTGATGCACACCTTCCTGCGCGAAAACGGCGTCGATGTCGACCCGCTGCACATCGCGATGTGGGGCATCCCCACCGCGCTGGCCGCCTTCCTGATTCATGCCTACCGCCTGTACCGCCTGGACGGCTACCTGGCGCGCGAACTGCGCCAGCCGGCCGCTGCGGCCAACCTCGCACCATGCCGGGAGAACTGAAATGATCCTGAAACCCGACTATCTGTACCTGCTGGCCGGCCTGATCCTGCTGGTGGTGGCGGCCATGAGCGCCCGCGACGCGAGCAACCCGCGCCGCTGGTCCAGCGCGCTGTTCTGGGGCCTGTACGGCGTGATCTTCCTCGCCGGCCAGCTGCTGCCGGCCGCGCTGGTGGGTGTGCTGGTGATCGTGATGGCGCTGCTGGCCGGCCTGGGCGGCGTCAGGGCCGGTGGCCACAGCACGCTGAGCGATGAGGCCCGCGCGGCCAAGGCCCGGCTGCTGGGCAACAAGCTGTTCCTGCCGGCATTGGCGATCCCGCTGGTCACCGTGTTCTGCGCGGTGCTGCTGAAAGACGTGCACATCGGCGGGCTGGCCCTGTTCGACGCCAAGAACGTCACCCTGATCAGCCTCGGCCTGGCCTGCATCCTGGCGCTGCCGCTGTGCCTGAAGCTGACCGGCGACAGCGGCAGCCAGAGCCTGCGCGAGTCGCGCCGCCTGCTGCAGGCGATGGGCTGGGCGGTGATGCTGCCGCAGCTGCTGGCGACGCTGGGTCTGGTGTTCACCGAGGCCGGCGTCGGCAAGGCCATTGCCGACATTACCGAAACCTATCTGGCGGTGGATAACCGTCTGATCGCCGTCGCCGCCTACGCGGGGGGCATGGCGCTGTTCACCATGATCATGGGCAATGCCTTCGCCGCCTTCCCGGTGATTACCGCCGGCATCGGCCTGCCCATCCTGGTGGGCCAGCATCACGGCGACGCCGCGGTGATGGCGGCCATCGGCATGTTCTCCGGCTACTGCGGCACGCTGATGACGCCGATGGCGGCCAACTTCAACATCGTGCCGGCCGCGCTGCTGGAGCTGCCGGACAAGAACGCGGTGATCAAGGTGCAGTGGCAGACCGCCCTGCCGCTGTTGCTCGTCAACATCGGCCTGCTGTACCTGTTCATGTTCCGCTAGGAGTCACCATGTCCACCCTATTGCTGACCGGCTTCGAGCCCTTTGACGGCGAGACGCTGAACCCGTCGTGGGAAGCGGTGCGCCAGCTCGACGGCGAGCTGCTCGACGGCTGCCGCATCGTCGCGGTACAGCTGCCCTGCGTGTTCGGCAAGGCGCTGCAGGCACTGTGCCAGGCGCTGGCCCGACACCAGCCGTCGCTGGTGCTGGCGGTCGGCCAGGCCGGCGGCCGCGCCGAGCTGAGCCTGGAGCGGGTCGCCATCAACCTCGACGACGCCCGCATCCCCGACAACGCTGGCGCGCAGCCTATCGATGTGCCGGTGATTGCCGGCGCCCCGGCCGCCTATTTCAGCACCCTGCCGCTGAAGGCAATGGTGGCGGCGCTGCGCGAGAACGCTATCCCCGCCAGCGTGTCTCACAGCGCAGGAACCTATGTCTGCAACCATGTGTTTTTCGGCCTGATGCACGCCGCCAGCCAGTTGCCGGGATTGCGCCGCGCCGGCTTCCTGCACATCCCCTACCTGCCGCAGCAGGCGGCGGCACACGCGAGCGGCACCCCGAGCATGGCACTGCCACAGATCGTGTCCGGCATGAGAATTGCGTTGCGAACTGCCATCCAGACCGTGCACGACGTGCGGCTAAGTGGCGGCACTACTCACTGAACAAGGTTGGCCGCAAGCCTGCGGCCAACCCTGCCCCGACAGGAACAGACCATGGAAATTCGTAAACTGAAGCAGCTGATCCAGCTGGTACAGCAATCCGGCATCGCCGAACTGGAAGTCAGCGAGGGCGAGGCACAGATCCGCATCACCCGCGCCGTGGCCCAGCCCGGCCTGCAGCACTACACCGTCGCCGCCGCGCCGCAGCCCGAGCTGCCCGTCCCGGCTGCGGCGCCCGCCGCCGCGGTGGCGCCCGACGACAGCCAGACGCAGAAGTCGCCGATGGTCGGCACCTGCTATCTGACCCCGAGCCCGGACGCCAGCCCTTTCGTCAGCGTCGGCCAGCAGGTCCGTGCCGGCGACACGCTGTGCATCATCGAGGCGATGAAGCTGATGAACGAGATCGAAGCCGAACGCAGCGGCACCATCACCGCCATCCTGGCCAGCAACGGCCAGGCGGTGGAATTCGGCGAACCGCTGTTCGTCATCGCATAAGGTGCGGCCAACCATGTTCGACAAGATCCTGATTGCCAACCGCGGCGAAATCGCCTTGCGCGTGCTGCGCGCCTGCCACGAGCTGGGCATCAAGACGGTAGTGGTGCACTCCGAGGCCGACCGCGATGCCAAGTACGTGAAACTGTCCGACGAATCGGTGTGCATCGGCCCGGCCTCGTCGGCCAGGAGCTACCTGCACATGCCGTCCATCATCGCCGCCGCCGAGGTCACTCGCGCGCAGGCCATCCACCCCGGCTACGGCTTCCTGTCGGAAAACGCCGCCTTCTCGCAGTGCGTGGAGGAGTCCGGCTTCGTGTTCATCGGCCCGCGCGCCGACACCATCCGCCTGATGGGTGACAAGGTGTCGGCCAAGCAGGCGATGATTGCCGCCGGCGTGCCCTGCGTACCCGGCTCCGACGGCGCGCTGCCGGACGACGACAAGGCGGTGCTGAAGATCGCCGGCAAGATCGGCTATCCGGTCATCATCAAGGCCGCCGGCGGTGGCGGCGGTCGCGGCATGCGCGTGGTGCATCAGGCCGACGAGCTGCTGACCGCGATCCAGACCACCCGCAGCGAGGCCGGTGCCGCCTTCGGCAACCCGACCGTGTACATGGAAAAGTACCTGCAGGCGCCGCGCCACATCGAGATCCAGATGCTGGCCGACGAGCACGGCAACGCCATCTATCTGGGCGAGCGCGACTGCTCGATGCAGCGCCGCCACCAGAAGGTGATCGAGGAGGCGCCGGCGCCGGGCATCAGCGACGCGCAGCGCAAGAAGATCGGCGAGGCCTGCGCCGACGCCTGCCGCCGCATCGGCTACCGCGGCGCCGGCACCTTCGAGTTCCTGTACGAAAACGGCGAGTTCTACTTCATCGAGATGAATACCCGCGTGCAGGTGGAGCACCCGGTGACCGAGATGATCACCGGCGTCGACATCGTGCAGGAACAGATCCGCGTCGCCGCCGGCCTGCCGCTGCGCTACACGCAGGAACAGGTGGTGCTGCGCGGCCACGCGATGGAGTGCCGCCTCAATGCCGAGGACGCGTTCAGCTTCCTGCCGTCGCCGGGGCGCATCGAGCACTACCATCCCGCCGGCGGCCCGGGCATCCGCATCGATTCGCACATCTACCAGGGCTATCATGTGCCGCCACACTATGATTCGATGATCGGCAAGCTGATCGCCCATGGCGACGACCGCGAACAGGCGATGGCACGCATGCGCGTGGCACTGCGCGAGCTGAACATCGGCGGCATCAACACCAATATTCCGCTGCACCAGCTGCTGTTCAGCGACCCCGGCTTCATCGCCGGCAGCACCAGCATCCACTATCTGGAGCAGTGGCTGGCCACCCGCAAACAATCGGCACAAGGATAAGCACGATGCCCGACTCCGCGCTGCAACTGCGCCCGGCGCACCTCGACGATGCCGCCGACCTCGCCCGTCTCAGCGGCGAGCTGGGCTATCCCGCCAGCGCGGCACAACTGCGACAGCGGCTGGCCACCCTGCTGGCGGCACCGCAACAGCACTTCGTCTGCGTCGCGCAGTGGCAGGGGGAAACCTGCGGCTGGATTCACGGCTTTGTGCGGCCGTTGCTGGAGTCCGACACCTGCGTCGAGCTGGGCGGTCTGGTCGTGGCGACGGCACAACGCGGCCACGGTATCGGCAGCGCGCTGCTGGCGGCATGCGAGCAGTGGGCGAAAACGCAGGGTATCCACCAGCTCGGCTTGCGCAGCGCCGAGCACCGCCAGGATGCGCACCGCTTTTACCGGCAGCACGGTTATGTCCATGTCAAAACCTCGCTCACGCTGCGCAAAACCCTGGCATCGGACGAAGCCTCCCGCTGACCAAGCCGGCACGAGACCGTCGCCAAAACCCGTGGTAGCATGGCGCCCGACCCCGATAGAGCAAACACACCAATCCCGTGACCCTGCCCGCTACCCGCGGGCAAACTTCAAGACAGGAGAACACCATGGGCCTGCTTAACAGCTTGCTGGAACACAACCGCGCCTTCGTCGAAGCGCGCGAATACGAGCAATTTTCCACCGACAAATTCCCGGACAAGAACCTGGTCGTGCTGTCCTGCATGGACGCCCGGCTGGTGGAACTGCTGCCCAAGGCGATGGGGCTGAAGAATGGCGACTTCAAGCTGATCAAGAACGCCGGCGCGCTGGTCACCCACCAGTGGGGCTCGGTGATGCGCTCGCTGCTGGTGGCCGTGTACGAGCTGCGCGCCGAGGAAATCTGCATCGTCGCCCACCACGACTGCGGCATGCGCGCCATCGACCCGAGCCGCATCCTGGACCATGCGCAGGAGCGCGGCGTATCGGCGGACACCATCGCCACCCTGCGCGGCGCCGGCATCGACCTGGACAGCTGGCTGAAGGGCTTCGACAACGTGCAGGACAGCGTGCGCCACACCGTGGCCACCATCCGCAGCCATCCGCTGATGCCGAAAGACATCCCGGTACACGGCCTGGTCATCCATCCGGCCACCGGCCAGCTGGATGTGGTCATCGATGGCAACCAGCCCGACTGATCGTCCGCCGCGCGTCGGCGTGTTCGGCGGCACCTTCGACCCGCTGCACGCCGCCCACCTGCGCCTGGCGCGCGCCTTTCGCGACGAGCTGGCGCTGGACCAAGTCCGGCTGATCCCGGCCGGCCAGCCCTACCACCGCGACCGTGCCCCGCACGCCAGCGCCGCACAACGACTGGCGATGCTGGACGCGGCGCTGGCCACCGAGGCACCCGGCCTGGTCAGCGACGACCGCGAGGTGCGCCGCGCGCGCCCCGCCTACACCGTCGACACGCTGCAGGAGCTGCGCGACGAGCTGGGCGACCAGGCCGAACTGTGGTTCCTGATCGGCGGCGATTCGCTGCAACAGCTGCACACCTGGCAACGTTGGCCGCAGCTGCTGCAGCTGGCCAACCTGGCCGTCGCCATCCGCCCCGGCTTCGTCGCGGCCGACCTCGATCCGGCCGTCGCCGCCCTGTGGCAGGCGCGGCAAGTATCTGATTTTTCAAATCGAACGCCTTCCGGTACAATCCGCGCCTTGGACTTGCCGCCCATCACCCTCTCTGCCACCGCCATCCGCCAGCAACTGGCGGCGGGGCAGGACTGCAGCGCGCTGCTGCCAGCGGCGGTGCTGGCCTATATCCGCCAGCACCGGCTGTACCGCTAACGCCGCGCAACACGCGGCGGCAAGCAGGATTTGCACTGGCCGGCGGTTGCCGGCCGTTTGCTCTTTTGCGGAACCTCTGGCCACGCCGGGCGCTGACGCGTCGCCACGTCCCCTGACACCGAATATCAAGGATGCACATGGAAGTTCAAGAAATCGTCAAACTGGCCATCAACGCGCTGGAAGACGTTAAAGGCAAAAACATCGTGTCGCTGGACACCAGCAAGCTGACCTCGCTGTTCTCGCACCTGATCGTCGCCACCGGCGACTCCAACCGTCAGGTGAAGGCGCTGGCCAACAACGTGGCGGTGGACCTGAAGGCTGCCGGCGTCGACATCGTCGGCACCGAAGGCCACGAGAGCGGCGAGTGGGTACTGGTCGATGCCGGCGACGTGGTCATCCACGTGATGCTGCCGGCGGTACGCGACTACTACGACATCGAGGCACTGTGGGGCGGCCAGAAGCCGTCGTTCGTGCCGGTCGGCGGCCGTCCGTGGGACGCCACCGCGGAATAAGCCCCGCCCTGCCGTGAACGCAAGCGCACCGCCCCGGCGGTGCGTTGTGCTTTGCGGCCAACCTTTTCCCCCTGTAGCCCTGCCATGAAAATTACCCTGCTGGCCGTCGGCACCAAGATGCCGCGCTGGGTGGACGACGCGTTCAACGACTACGCCAAGCGCTTCGGCCGCGACATCAGCTTCGAACTGAAAGAGATCAAGCCGGAGAAGCGCGGCGGCGGCGTCACCGCCGAGAAAGGCATCGCCGCCGAGCACGAACGCCTGGTGGCGGCCATCCCGCTGCGCAGCAAGCTGATCATTCTGGATGAGCGCGGCAAGAACTGGACCTCGGTGCAGCTGGCCGGCGCGATGAAGGAGTGGATGGCCGGCGGCGACGACATCTGCATCGTCATCGGCGGCGCCGACGGGCTGTCGGCGGAACTGAAGGCGCGCGCCGACATCATGCTGCAGCTGTCGGCGATGACGCTGCCGCACGGCATGGTGCGCGTGCTGCTGGCCGAGCAGCTGTACCGCGCCTACTCCATCCTCAACAACCACCCCTACCACCGCGAATAGCCGACCCGTTGCGGCCAACCCCGGCCACCGCTTCAGGCCGCCTGCGAGCCGGCGTCGCGCTCCAGTGGTGGCAATCCCCAGCGCTGGCGTGCGCGGTGGCACTGGGGGCTGCCCTCGTGCAGCTCGCGACAGGCGCTGCTGCGCAGCGGGTAGATGCGACAGCTGACCCCGCGCCCGACCTCGCCCTGCAGCGCGATACAGCGCGGCGTGGCCGACCAGGTGCCGCGCATGCAGCGGTGGAAGGCGTCGCGCCGTTCGGTGAGGCCGGCCGGCACCGTGCCGCCGCCGTCATCGGCCTCCGCCCAGTAGAACGACACCCGGAAACTGGCGCAGCAGGCGCCACAATCTTGACAGGCAGAATGAGAGACCGACATGGTTTAACATGCTGCAAAACAGAAGGCTGACAAAAAAGTGGCCGTTATTTTTTGCAAGACCGCCGCCGTCGTCAAGTCTCTCCACAGTGCGCCGTCCGATTTTCCGCATTTAATTTAAACACTTTTACAACAAATCCACTAAGCGCCGATTCCGCCCGACGCCTTACCCCTGCTCGACATACGCCAAAGACATAAAAAAGACCGTTACGCCGGCCACGGCTTGAACTGGAAAATGGCCAATCCGATCAGTAACATGAAGTTATCGCTCCTTTAACCTGAGCCCGAGTTCTTTACATCATGATGAACCGCCTGCTACTGACGATCGGCCTGCTGCTGGCTACCAGCCCGGTGCTGGCACTCGCGCCACTGCCCGCCGATGACTTCCTCGCCGACGCGGTACGCCCCGGCCTCGGCGCCACCCTCAGCTTCGATGCCCTGCCGGCGGCGCCAGCGGCGTCCGAGACGCGCGGCGACACGGTACCCGACGTCAAGGCGCCAGGCTACAACCGGCAACAGGCGGCGCTGTTCAGCAAGCTGATCCACCAGGTGGCGCGCGAACACCAGCTGGACCCGCAGCTGCTGCACGCCATCGTCACCGTCGAATCCGGCTACAACCCGGGGGCGACCTCGCCCAAGGGCGCACAGGGCCTGATGCAGCTGATGCCCGATACCGCCGCCCGCTTCGGCGTGCGCAACCGGGCCGACCCGCTGCAGAGCCTGCGCGGCGGCGCGCGCTACCTGCGCTTCCTGCAGGGTTACTTCAAGCAGGACATGACGCTGGTAATCGCCGCCTACAACGCCGGCGAAGGCGCGGTCGGCAAGTACCGCAACACCATCCCGCCGTATCGCGAAACCCGCGAATACGTGGCCAAGGTGCTGGCGTCCTACGAGTCGCGCACCGGCCAGTCGCTGGTGCCCTCGCGCCAGCCGCGCTTCCAGCTGATCCTGCCGCCGCCGCAATTCCCGCTGTAAAACGGGCGGCCGTCACAAACAAAAACCCCTGTCCGCGGACAGGGGTTTTTTATTTGCCGGTAACGCCGTCACTCAGCGCGTGGCGAGGCTGGTGGCCAGCCGTTTCAGGCTGTGCCAGGCGTCGCCCGGCGCCACACCCTTGATCTGGCGGTCGATGCGTGCGCATTCGGTCAGCGCCTGCATCAGCCGCGCGCCGCCGATGCGCTTCAGCGCCGGCTCCGCCAGCCGCTGCTTGTCGCCCCACAGCCGCAACTCGCCGGCCATGTCGCGCACGCTGCGCCCGTCCTTCAGGCCGCGGCCGAGCTTGATCAGCATGCGCACGTCCTCGGTGAACGACCACAACACCAGCACTGGCGCCTCGCCTTCCGCCTCCAGCCCGTCCAGCATGCGCGCGGCACGCGCCACGTCGCCGGCCAGCCAGCTCTCGGACAAATGAAAGACGTCGAAGCGCGCCACGTTGGCCACCGCGTCGCGGATGTCGGCCAGGCTCAGCTCGCCCCGCGGGTACAGCAGCGCCAGCTTGTCGATCTCCTGCTTCGCCGCCAGCAGGTTGCCCTCGACGCGGTCGGCGAAGAAGCTGGCCGCATCATGGTCCAGGGTCTGGCCCTGCCGCTGCAGCCGCCGTGCGATCCACACCGGCAGCTCGCCGCGCCCCACCGGCCTCGCCTCGGTGATCACCGCGCTCTTTTCCAGCGCGGCGAACCACTTGCTCTTCTGCTGGCTGCGATCCAGCTTGGGCAGTTGCAGCAGGGTGATGGTGTCCGGCGGCGGGCTTGCGGCCAACCTTTGCAGTGCCTCGCCGCCCTCCAGCCCCGGCTTGCCGCCGGGAATGCGGATTTCCAGCAGCTTGAGGCTGGCGAACAGCGACACGCTGCTCATCGCGTCGTTCAGCTGCGACCAGTCGAAGTGCGCACCCTCCACCGTCAGCACCTCGCGCTCGACATAGCCGGCCTGGCGCGCGTGGCTGCGCAGCGCGTCGGCCGCCTCCAGCGCCAGCAGCGCTTCCTCGCCGTGGATCACGTACAGCGGCGCCAGACCGCGCGCCAGCTGCGTGATAAAGGCGTCAGGGCTTAGTGCTGGCATTGCCCGGTTTCGGCAGGTAGGCGAGACGGTGCATCAGCTGTTCGGCGGCATCGCGGCGCATGTCTTCCAGCAGCAGCGCTTCCTCGCGCTCCTTGCCCAGCACCGCGCTGTCGCTGTAGCTCAGCTCGCGGCGCACCACCACCGTCAGCGGCAGCGGCTGCTCCTCACCCTTGCGCTGCACGCTGGCCTCGACACGGTAGGTGAGCAGGTACTCGTTGACCTTGCCGCCGCGGTTGATGGTCAGGATGTCCTTGGCATTGGCGGTGCTGTCGATGGTCAGCACCACCTCGGCGTCGGCAGCACGGCTTTGCAACTGCACGCGGCCGTCGCGCTGCAGCGCGCTTTGCAGCGGCTCGGCGAGGTTGCCCGCCTGCTGGATGGCGATGCTGGCAAACGGCAGCGGCGTCAGCGGTGCCGACAGCCCGCGCAGGTGAAAGCCGCAGGCGCTCAGCGCCAGCAGGGCGCCGGCCAGCAGCGTGCTCTTGATCAGTCGGTTCATACGACACTCCGGTGTGCGCCGTTGTGAAAACGCGGCTGACGGGGATACCCGTCAGCCGCCTTGTTGCGTTACGGCGCGTGACTAGCGGGATTAAACGACGATGTTCACCAGGCGGCCCGGCACCACGATGATCTTCTTGGCCGGCTTGCCTTCCATGAACTTGATCACGTTCTCGTGTGCCAGCGCGGCCGCTTCGATCACGTCCTTGCCGGCGTCGGCGGCGACGGTGACGCTGCCGCGCAGCTTGCCGCATACCTGCACCATCAGTTCGATCTCGCTCTTCACCAGCGCGCTCTCGTCCACCTGCGGCCAGGCCTGGGCCAGCAGCTCGGTACCCGGTTTCAGGGCACTCCAGATCGCCTCGGTGATATGCGGCACGATAGGCGACAGCAGGATGGTGACCGCTTCCAGCACTTCCTGCGCCACGGCGCGGCCAACATCACCGCTGGTATCGGCCTTATCAAAGGTATTGAGCAGCTCCATCACCGCGGCGATGGCGGTGTTGAACTGCAGGCGGCGGCCGTAGTCGTCGGCTACCTTCTGGATGGTGCTGTGCAGCTTGAAGCGCAGCTCTTTCTGGCTGGCGTTCAGCTCGCCACCGGCGTACGGCGCGGTGATGCCGGCAGCCACATGCTCGCGGCTGAGCTTCCACAGGCGCTTCAGGAAGCGGAACGCGCCTTCCACACCGGCGTCAGACCATTCCAGGCTCTGCTCCGGCGGGGCGGCAAACATCATGAACAGGCGCGCGGTATCTGCGCCGTAATTCTCGATGAACTCCTGCGGATCGACGCCGTTGTTCTTGGACTTGGACATCTTCTCCACGCCACCCACGATCACCGGCTGGCCGTCGACGCGGTGGGTCGCGCCAACAATCTTGCCCTTGGCGTCGCGTTCCAGCACCACGTCCTGCGGCGCGATCCAGTCCTTGCTGCCATTCGGCAGGTCGCGGTAGAAGGTCTCGCAGATCACCATGCCCTGGGTCAGCAGGCTCTTGAACGGCTCGTCGCTGTCCACCAGGCCTTCGTCACGCATCAGCTTGTGGAAGAAGCGCGCGTACAACAGGTGCAGGATCGCGTGTTCGATGCCGCCGACGTACTGGTCGACCTGCAGCCAGTAGTTGGCCGCAGCCTTGTCCAGCATCGCGGTGTCGCACTGCGGGCTGGCGTAGCGCGCGTAGTACCAGCTGGACTCCACGAAGGTGTCCATGGTGTCGGTTTCACGCTTGGCGGCACCGCCGCATTTCGGACAGCTGGTCTCGTAGAATTCCGGCATCTTGGCCAGCGGCGAACCGGCGCCATCGGGAATCACGTTTTCCGGCAACACCACCGGCAGCTGCTCGGCCGGCACCGGCACGTCGCCGCAGCTCGGGCAGTGGATGATGGGGATCGGGCAGCCCCAGTAGCGCTGGCGGCTGATGCCCCAATCGCGCAGGCGGTACTGGGTTTTCTTGGTGCCGGCAGCCTTGGCTTCCAGGTCGGCCACGATGGCGTCGAAGGCGGCGCTGAAGTCCAGGCCGTCGTACTTGCCGCTGTTGCGGGTGATCAGGCCTTCCTTGGCGCCGTACCAATCTTGCCAGGTGCTGGCGTCAAAGTTGCCGTCGCCGGCCGCCGGGGCGTACACTTGGGTAATCGGCAGCTGGTACTTGTTGGCGAATTCGAAGTCGCGCTCGTCGTGCGCCGGCACGGCCATCACTGCGCCTTCACCGTAGCCCCACAGCACGTAGTTGGCCACCCATACCGGCAGCTTGGCGCCAGTGAGCGGGTGAACCACGAACAGGCCGGTGTCCATGCCCTTCTTCTCCATCTTGGCGACGTCGGCCTCGGCCACGGAGCCGGCCTTGCACTCGGCGATGAAAGCCTGCAGCGCAGGGTTGCTTGCTGCGGCCTGCGTCGCCAGCGGGTGCTCGGCGGCGACGGCCACGTAGGTAGCGCCCATCAGGGTGTCAGGACGGGTGGTGTACACCTTCATCACGCCGTCGTGGCCGATGCTGTCCGTGTCGTAGGCAAAGGACACGTCGGAGCCGAAGCTCTTGCCGATCCAGTTGCGCTGCATGGTCTTCACCTGTTCCGGCCAGCCATCCAGCTTGTCCAGATCGTTCAGCAGCTCGTCCGCGTACTTGGTGATGGCGAAGTAGTACATCGGGATTTCACGCTTTTCCACCAGCGCGCCGGAGCGCCAGCCGCGGCCGTCGACCACCTGCTCGTTGGCCAGCACGGTCTGGTCCACCGGATCCCAGTTCACCACGCCGTTTTTCTTGTAGATGATGCCCTTCTCGAACAGGCGGGTGAACAGCCACTGCTCCCAGCGGTAGTAGTCCGGCTTGCAGGTCGCCAGCTCGCGGTCCCAGTCCAGTGCGAAGCCGAGGCTGTCCAGCTGCTTCTTCATGTACTCGATGTTGGCATAGGTCCATGCCGCCGGTGCGCCACCGTTCTTCATCGCCGCGTTTTCCGCCGGCAGGCCGAAGGCGTCCCAGCCCATCGGCTGCAGCACGTTGAAACCCTGCGCGCGCTTGAAGCGGGCCAGCACGTCGGTAATGGTGTAGTTGCGCACGTGGCCCATGTGCAGCTTGCCGGACGGGTACGGGAACATCGACAAGGCGTAGTATTTCGGGCGGGTGCTGTCTTCGACGGCTTTGAAGGCGGCGGTGGCCTGCCACTTCTGCTGGGCGGCGGCTTCAAGCTCGCGCGGGCTGTATTGTTCTTGCATGGGGATCTCTAGGCGCAAAAAAGCGTGAAAATTCAATCGCAACATTATAGCGGCGAGTTGCCATCGCCGCGAAGCGCTGCGCGGAAAAGGTTGGCCGCAGCGCGGCCTCAGCCCTGGCGCAGCAGGCCGAGCAGCATCTCGCTGGCCATCACCGCCATCAGCAGCGCGAAGCCCTTTTTCAGCTTCGCCACCGGCAGCGCGTGGGCGGCGCGGGCGCCCAGCGGCGCGCACAGCACCGTCATCAGCATCAGTGCCAGCATCGCCGGCAGGTAGACGAAGCCGAACGCGCCCCACGGCAGCCCCGGCGTCTGCCAGCCGGCGGTCAGGTAGCCCAGCGCACCGGACACCGCGATCGGCCAGCCCAGCGCGGCGCTGGTGGCGATGGCGCTGTGCATCGGCACATTGCACCAGCCCATGAACGGCACGCTCATCGAGCCGCCGCCGATGCCGACCCAGCTCGACACCATTCCGATCACGCCACCGGCGGCGCTCTGCCCGGCGAAGCCCGGCATCTCGCGGCTGGCGGCCGGTGTCGCGCCGAAGAACATCTGCGCGCCGATCACGTAGGCGTAGATCACGAAGAACCAGCGCAGAGCATTGCTGGGAATCCAGCCGGCCAAGAGGCTGCCGGCGAAGGTGCCGAGCATCATCGCCGGCGCCATGCCGCGCACGATGGCCCAGTTCACCGCGCCCTTCTTGTGGTGCGCGCGCACGCTGGCCACGCTGGTGAACACCATCACCGCCAGCGAGGTGCCCACCGCCAGATGTTGCACGTAGTGGCCGCCGAGGCCGGCCGCGTCCAGCACGCCGACCACCACCGGCACGATCACCAGCCCGCCACCGACCCCGAGCAGGCCGGCGAGAAAGCCGGCGACCACGCCGCAGGCAAGCAATACCGCAATCAGCGTCAACGACAACATCAGAGCAGGTTCTCCATCAGGTAATCCCATTGTTGCGGCGTGACCGGCGTGATCGACAGCCGGTTGCCGCGTTGCAATACCGTCATCTCCAGCAGCGCCGGATGCTGGCGCAAGACGGCAGGCGACACCAGCGCGGTCTTGCGCACGAAGCGCACGTCGACGCACTGCCAGCGCGGGTTGGCCGGGTCGGACTTGGGATCGAAATACGGGCTGGCGGGATCGAACTGGCTGGAATCGGCGTGCGCAGCACCAGCCACCTCTGCGATGCCGGCGATGCCCGGGTCGGGGCAGGACGAATGCCAGAACAGCAGCAGATCGCCCGGCTGCATCCGGTCGCGCATGAAGTTGCGCGCCTGGTAATTGCGCACCCCGGTCCACTCGAACAGCTGCTCGGGGTTGGCCGCAAGGTGGTCGATGCCCACCTCGTCCGGCTCCGACTTCATCAACCAGTACGCCATGCCCGTCCTCCGGCGCCGGTGCTCGCCACCGGGCGCGATATCCTATAATGCGGCATTCTCCCTCCCATCCTCCGAAAGAGACAATGTCATGAAAACAGTCCTGCTTGCCAGCGTGGCGCTGCTGCTCGCTGCCTGTACCATCAGCGGCCCGCGCGTGTCGGTGAAACCGATCGAGATCAAGCCGCTGGAAATCGAGATCGGCGACGGCCACTCCGGCTCGTTCTGCCCGCCGGGTCAGGCCAAGAAAGGCAACTGCCGCTAAACGGCACGGCGCCGGCAGACGCCGGCCGGACTACACCGGCGCTGCCAGGCGCCGGTAACGGATGAGGCCGGACTCGGTCAGCAGGTAATCAAGCTGCACGTCCCACGCCTCCTTCGGCACCGCCGCCACCCGCTGGCAGTCGAAGGCGACGCCGACCAGCAACGGTCGCCGCCAGCGGCGAAAGCCATTGAGATAGGCCAGTGTGGTGTCGTAAAAGCCCCCGCCCTGCCCCATGCGGTAGCCCTGCGCGTCCACCGCCAGCAGCGGCACGAACAGGATCTCCAGATCGCGGGCGCGCCAGTTCGCGCCGTCGAACTCCGGGATACCGTAGCGGTTGTGATACCAGCGACCGCGCGCATCCAGCACCGAGAACAGCATCTTGCGCCCGCGCAGCGGCAGTGCCGGCAGCGCCACGCGACAGCCGTGCGCCAGCGCGCGCGCCATCAGCGCGTCCAGCCCCAGCTCGGACCCGGTGGCGATATAGGCGCCGATACGGCGGCCATGGCGGAAAAAACGGCGTGCATGACGGCTGATCGCCTTTTCGGCGTGATGGCGGTGTGCGGCAGGAATGGCTTTGCGCGCCTGGCGAATCTCGCGGCGCAAACGCGCCTTGTCAGCGGCAGCAGAGGAGGTCATGGGCGGAAGGAGGGGGAATCCCCCGCGAGAGTCGATCGGGCCGAATTCGCTTGTACCCTGTTTCCAGGGGGGGTCGCCTGCCAGTAGCTTCGGGCACATCCGCGAAGGGACGCGACACACCCGCTACTCATGCTGACAACCAAAAGCGAACGCATTGGTACAAAGGAATTATGGGCCGTCTCGAACACCGCAGGGGAAAGAACGGATATTCGTCTTAGAGCAGGTTGGGCTGGTTCTGGCGTAACGCCTCGTCAGCGGCCTCGCTCATGTGCTGTATTTTACGCCGGATTGTCGCCATCTCCAAGCCACCATCGCCAACTTTTACCTTCAGCAGGTCGTGGGCGATGTTGAGCGCGGCCATGATCGCGATCTTGTCGGCGTCGACGATGCGGCCGCCGCTCTGGATCGCCTGGATCTTGTCGCCCAGCAGGCGCACCGCCTGCTCCAGCGTGTCGCGCTCTTCCAGCGGCGTGCCGATGGTGAACTGGCGCCCGAGCAGGGTCACCTCTACCTGTACGATCTCGCTCATTCGGCATCCTCCTGCGGCAGGCGCGTCATCAGCGCGGCAACGCGGTGGCGGGTTTCCTCCAGCGCGAATTTCATTTCGGCATTTTCCTTCATGGTCTGCGCCAGCACCTCGGCGAAGCGGCCATTCTGGTTTTCCAGCTCGTGGATGCGCGCAATCAGCGCCACCACACGGCCTTCCAGATAATCGAGTTCTTGTTCCATAGCGGCGAGGATAGCCAAGGGTAGAGGAGGCGTCAAACCGGGTCTGCCACCGTCGCCCGGCTTGGGCGAACAGCGCAGCGACCGCCAGATTTTACGTCTTGCCGCGCGCCGATGTCAGCAAAATATGCCGCGCCGCAACGAAATGGCGCGCCGGCCTCAGCCCGCCGGCAAACGCTGCCGCGCGGCGTCGATCTGGCGGCACAGCCGGGCGGCGCCGTCGGCCAGGCGCGGGCCGGGGCGGCTGATGCCGTCCTCGTCCAGCAGCGACAGGTTGCCCAGCGCCACCGCCGGCAGTTGCGGCCAACGTTGCCAGTACGCCAGCTGCCGCGTGCCGAAGGCGAGGATCAGCTGCGGGCGGCGCGCCAGCACCGCCTCGACGCTGACCTGCGGCGCCGGCACCGCGGCGTCGGCAAACACGTTGCGACCGCCGCACAGCCGCACCAGGCTGTCGACAAAACTCAAGCGGCTGATACTGAACAAGGGCGTGTCGCCGACCTGCACGAAGGTTGCCACCGGCCGCGCCGTCGCGTAGCGCTGCCGCAGGCTGACGAATTGCTGCTCGAAGCGTGCCGCCTGTTGCGCCGCGCCGCGCGCCTGGCCGCTGAGCGTGCCCAGCACGCGCATTTCGCGGGCGATACCGGCCACGTCCTGCGGGGCGCTGACATAGAGCGGAATACCCAGCGCGCGCAGCCGCGCCAGCTCGCGCGGATGGCCGCCGTCGCGCCAGGCCACCACCAGCTCGGGGCGCAACCGCAGGATGGCCTCCAGGCTGATGCCGCTGTAACTGCCGACGCGCGGCAGCTGCCTCGCCGCCGGCGGCTGGTCGCTGTGCTCGACCACCGCCACGATCTGCGCCCCGGCACCGATGGCATACAGCGTTTCCACCGCATGCGGCACCAGCACCACGATGCGCCGTGCCGGCGCCGCCAGCGTCACCGTCTGCCCCAGCCCGTCCGTCACCGTCAGCTGCGCCACAGCCGGCAATACCCAGCCCGCCAGCAACGCCAGCCCTGCCCAGCGCCTCATGCCGGCACCTTCAGCGGCAACGGTTGGCCGCAGGCCACCAGCGTCACCCGCCGGCAGCACGCGGCGACGTCCTGGTTCAGCCGCCCCAGCTCGTCGACGAAGTGGCGGGTCTCGGCGCCGAGCGGCACCACGCCCCAGCCGATCTCGTTGCTGACCAGCAGCACCGCGGCCGGCGTCGCGGCCAGCGCATCCAGCAGCGCGCTGCGCTCGCGCTGCCAGTCGTCAGCCAGGAACCGGCCATCGGCGTCGAAAAAGCGCATCAGCCACATGCCGAGACAGTCGACCAGCAGCAGGCTGCCGGCCGTCCCCTGTGCCGCGATCACCGCCGCCAGCGCCGGCCCGGCCTCGACCAGCCCCCAGGACGCCGGACGGCGCTCGCGATGGTGTGCGATGCGCGCGGCAAAGCTGTCGTCGTCGCGCCGCTCGGCGGTGGCGACGTACAGCACCGGCCCGTCGTGGGCCAGCGCCAGCTGCTCGGCGTAACGGCTCTTGCCGCTGCGGGCACCGCCGGTGATCAGATGCGTGCTCATGCTCAACTCCTGCCGGAAATCAAAAACGACCTGCCCGGATCGGGTCAGGTCGTGTTGTGCGGAACCGGGATGGTGCCCGGTCATCCCGTTTACTGGGCGTAGCGTACGCCGACGAACCAGCCACGACGGGGCTGATTGTAGTCTTTTACGGTCTCGTAGCGCTTGTCGCCGACGTTGCTCAACCGCGTGTTCAGCGTCCACTGCTTGTCCAGCTGGTAGTCGGCGCCGAGGTTGAGCACGCCGTAACCGCCCAGCACCTTGTCGGCGCTGTTGTCGGCATCGTCGTAGCGACGGCCACTGGCGCGCCACTCCGCGCTGAGGCGGGCGCGGTTCCGCTGCCAGCCGGCCGTCAGCGCACCGAACAGTTTGGCGTGGCGTGCCAGCAGCTTGCCGGAAGGCTGGCTGCGCGGCCGTTGCGAGGTGATGCTGCCGGCGAGACTGAAATCGCCCCAGCTGCGGCCGGCTTCCAGCGTCTGGCCGGTGATGCGCGCCTCGTCGATATTGACCTGCAGCCCGTCGCTCACCGATTTGCTGGCGATCAGGTTGTCGATCCGGTTATCGAACGCGATCACGCTGAAGTAGTCACCCTGCTGCCGCCACTTCAGCGACAGCTCGCGGTTGCGCGCCTCTTCCGGGCGCAGGGCCGGGTTGCCGTGGTAGCTGGCGCCGGAGCCGCTCCAGTACAGCTGGTTGAAGGTCGGTGCCTTGAACGCGGTGCCGTAGGCGGCGCCAAGCAGCCACTGCGGCGTCAGCGCATAGCCATAGCCGAGCTGGCCGGTGGCCTTGTCGCCGAACTGCGAGTTGTCGTCGTGGCGCAGGCTGCCCTGCAGCCGGTGCGCGCCGAAGCTGCCCTGGTAGGCGGCAAACAGCGAATCCACGTTGCGGCGGGTGCCGTTGAAGCTGTTCAGGGTCTCGATCTGCTGCTCGGTGTGCGCCGCGCCGAGGCTGAACTGGCCGACGCCCTGCCACTGCACGTCGTGCTGCCACTGCCATTCCTGCTGGCGGGTAGCGGCAATCGCGGACGGTGTGCCGAAGTTGCCCTTGGTAAAGGTGTGCTGCCGGTCATTGGTCTCGGCGTAACGCAAGGTACTTTGCCAGTTAGCCCGCAGCCGGTTTTTCAGCTCGATGCTGTGCCCCTGCAGGCGCGAGCGCAGCTCGTCCGCCTTGTTGACGGTGGCGTCGTAGGCGCTGCTGGCCTCGGTCTGGTACAGGTTCAGCCCCAGGCTGTGGCCGGCGGCCAACTCGTGCTGCACGCTGGCGAGATAGGTGGTGTTCTCGTAGCCGTCACGGTCGGGGTTGTACTTGCCAGGCAGATAGCGGCGCGAGGAAATGCCGTCGGTACGGTTGTGCTCGAACGCGAGGTTGAAGGCGGTGTTGCCGGCCTTGCCGGACAACCCGGCGCCACTGCTGCGCTTGTGCTCGGCACCGATGCCGGCATGGAAGCTCAGTGCCGGCCCGCCTTCGCCGCGCTTGGTGAATATCTGGATCACACCGCCGATGGCGTCGGCGCCATACAGGCTGGAAACCGGACCGCGCAGGATCTCGATCTTCTCGATCGCCGCCAGCGGCAGGTGTTCCAGCGAGGTGGCGCCGGTGGTGACCGAGGCAATGCGCATGCCGTCGACCAGCACCAGCACGTGATCGGCCTTGGCCCCGCGCAGCAGCAGGCTGGCGGATTTGCCCTCGCCGCCGTTGCTGTAGGCTTCCACCCCCGGCTGGCGGCTGAGCAGCTCCGGCAGTGTCAGGCTGCCGGACTGCTCGATTTCTTCGCGGCCGAGCACGGTGACGTCGGCCAGCACGCGGCTGAGCGGAATCGCGCTACGGGTGGCGGTGACCACCACGGTCTCGCCCGTGGTGACGGGATCGGCAGCCACGGCGGCATGGCCGGTGGCCAGCGCCAGCAGCGCGGCCAGGGTTTTGTTGTCAAACATGAATACACACTCCGGGATGGGAAAAAGGGAGTGCGGAGAAATCAGGACCAAAAGACATGCGCGCCGGCCGTTGCGGCAAGCGGACTGTCAGCTCGCCTCCCCGCGATGCTCCAGCAAGACGCGATTCCACCGCGTCTGTTGCAGGCCGGTCTCCGGGCTTGGTCATGCGGGGCAACGCCTTCCCGTCCTGCCGGACAGTGGCGAGTGTTGCACCTTGGGCGCGGCATGCGCGCCCAGACCTTACCGTTGCGGGGGCAGCGCCGGAATTGCACCGGCTTCCCAGTTTCACCCGGCGCGCTTAGGACGCGCCGGACACCTGCAGGGGCGGGATTATACCTGCGTGCACGGCACAATACGCGCGCAGCTGCAATTTGCCGCCGCCGGTCAGCGCGTGAGGGGCACCGGCATGAAAAAGCCCCTGTTTGAGCACGTCAAACAGGGGCCTGGATCAAACACTCAACTAACATCAGCAAGCCGCTTGCCCGGCACGGCAAGTGACCCGCAACGCAGGCCAAGGAACGGCCAGCATGGCCTTAGTCACCGGTACACCACCAGCCCCTGGCTAAGTGGCGCCACACTTATTGTGCGTAACGGACACCCACAAACCAGCCACGACCCGCTTGGTTAAAGCCTTTAACGGTTTCATACGCTTTATCGCCCACGTTGGTGAGCCGGGTGTTCAGCGTCCAGTTTTTGTCCAGTTGATAGTCGGCGCCCAGATTCAGCAGCCCGTAGCCAGCCAGATACTCACTGTTACTGCTGTCAACCGGACGGCGGCCGCTAGCCTGCCACTCGGCAGACCAGCGGGTACGATCCTGCTGCCAAGCCAGCGTCACCCCACCGTGCAGTTTGGAACGTTTCGTCAGCAGCTTGGCCGTGTTGCTGTCACGCGCCCGCTGTGAGGTGAGGTTACCGCTGAGCGTCACCTCGCCCCAGGTGGTGGCGGCCTCCAAGGTCTGGCCACGAATGCGGGCATTGGCCACGTTTTCTACCGTGGAAAAATCATCCGTGGTCTGAATCAGGTTATTGATACGGTTGTCGAATGCCGTCAGCCGCAGATAGCGGCCTCCATCGCGCCACTGCACCGCCAGCTCGCGGTTACGAGCCTCCTCCGGTTTCAGGTTCGGGTTACCCTGGTAAGTAAAACCACCACCGTAATCTTCAAATGGGTAGTACAGGTCATTGAAGGTCGGCGCCTTGAACGCGGTGCCGTAAGCGGCGCGCAGCAACCAGCCCTGAGCCGGCACGAAGCCGTAACCGATCTGGCCGGTGGTCTTGGCACCGAACTGCGAGTTGTCATCAATCCGCAGACTGCCTTGCAGGCTGTGCGCACCGAATTCCCCCTGATAGCTGGCAAACGCGGCATCGACGGAACGGCGGGTATTGGTAAATGCGGTGCTGCTGAGCACACGCTGCTGCGTATTGGAGACACCAAGCGCCAGCTGCTGGCCGGCAGTCAGCCTCACGTCGTTCTGCCACAGCCACTCATCCTGACGGGTTTCGTAGGCATAGGCGGGCGAACTGAAATTGCCACCGATATAGCTCTTGGCGCGGTCATTGCTATGGCTGTAACGCAGCGTGCTGTGCCAATTGGCCGCCAGCTGGTCTTTCAGCTCCAGACTTTGCCCGGCCAAACGAATCCGATCCTCATCCTGTGCGCTGGCACTGTAATCGAACTCGCTACTGGCTTCGGTCTGGTACAGGTTAAGCCCCAGACTATGACCGGCTGCCAACTCATGCTGCATGTTCAGCAAGTAGGTGGTGTTGTCATAGCCGTCGCGATCGGGATTGGTGCTGAAACTGTTGCGGGCGTTGGCCGAGGAAATGCCGTCGGTCTGGTTATGATCGAAGGCGAGACTGTATGCCGTGGCACCACTCTTGCCGCTGATGCCAGCACCAATCACCCGCTTGCCCTCGGCACCGAAACCGGCGTTGAAGCTGACAACCGGTGTGCCGACGCCGCGTTTGGTAAAGATCTGGATCACGCCACCAATGGCATCGGCGCCATACAAACTAGAAGCCGGCCCGCGCAAAATCTCGATGCGCTCCACTGCCGCAAGCGGAATATGCTCTAGCGCGGTGGTGCCCAACGTCGCCGACATGATGCGTACACCATCCACCAGCACCAGCGTATGGTTGGCATTGCTACCGCGCAGATAGATACCACCGGTCTTGCCTTCGCCACCGTTACTGGCCATTTCCACACCCGGCTGGCGCGACAGCAACTGCAGCAAACTAACGCTGCCCGACTGCTCCACCTCCTCACGGCCGAGCACGGTGACGTCGGACAGGACCTTGGCCAGCGGTGTCGCCACACGCGTGGCGGTGACCACCACCTCGTCCAGCTGGTTCACGGGGGTCGCGGCCAGGGCTGCCTGGCTACAGGCCAGCGCGACCAGCGCGGCCAGGGGTTTGTTCTTGAACATGAATACACACTCCGGGATGAGATAAAGGGAGTGCGGAGAAATAAGGACATACACCGGCCGTTGCGGCCAACGTTCTGTCAGATCGCCTCCCCGCGATGCTCCAGCTGGACGCGATTCCACTGCGTCCGTTGCAGGCCGGTCTCCGGGCTCGGCCTTGCGGGGCAACGCCTTCCCGTCCGTGCGGACAGTGGCGGTTGTTGCTCCTGGATCGCGCGGCGCGCGATCAGGCTTTACCGTTGCGGGGGCAGCGCCGGACTTGCACCGGCTTCCCGTTTCACCCGGCCTGTCGTTGACGGGCCGGACACCTGCAGGGGCAGGATTATACCCGTCCCCGCCGCCGCCCGCCCGTTGCGGCGGCAATTTGCTTATTCCTGCTCAAGACGGTTGCCAGCACGGCTGCCGCTGCCGTAAGGTCTGCCCCATTCGTATCAGGAGCCATCATGTCGCGCATTTCTCCCCCCGATCTGTCCGCCCTCGCCGCCGCCCAGGCCCGCCAGCAACAACTGACCAAACCCGCCGGCAGCCTCGGCCAACTGGAAAGCCTGGCCTGCCGGCTGGCCGCGCTGCAGGGGCGCGAGGTGCCGCTGCCGCTGTCGCCGGCGATCTCCGTGTTTGCCGGCGATCACGGCGTCTGCGCCGAGGGGGTGTCGGCCTATCCGCAGGAGGTGACCGGTGCGATGGTGGCCAATTTCGTGCACGGCGGCGCGGCGATCAGCGTGCTGGCGCGCGTCAATCAGGCGCGACTGGAAGTGGTCGACGCCGGCGTCGCGGCCAAGCTTGACGGCCTGCCCGTCGTCCACGCCAAAGTGCGCGCCGGCAGCGGCAATATCCGCCGCGAGGCCGCGATGAGCGCGGACGAAGTGCAGCAGGCGCTAGAGGTTGGCCGCAACGCGGCACAGCGCGCCATCGCCAGCGGCGCGACGCTGCTGATCGCCGGCGACATGGGCATCGGCAACACCACGCCGTCGGCGGCGCTGATCTGCCGCCTGAGCGGCCACAGCGTGGACAGCATCGTCGGTCGCGGCACCGGGGTCGACGACGCCGGGCTGGCACTGAAGCGGCAGGTGGTGGCCGACGCACTGGCGCGTGTGGCGACGGCCGGGCTGGACGGCCGCGCGCTGCTGGCGGAACTGGGCGGGCTGGAAATCGCCGCCATCGCCGGCTTCTACCTGGAAGGCGCGGCGCAGGGCGTGCCGCTGCTGCTGGACGGCTTCATCAGCACCGCCGCCGCGCTGGCGGCGCAGGAGATCGATCCGGCGGTCACGCCGTGGTTCATCGCCAGCCACTGCTCGCAGGAAACCGGCCACCAGCTGGCGCTGGCGGCGCTGGGGCTGACGCCGCTGGTCGACTTCGGCCTGCGCTTGGGCGAAGGCTCCGGCGCGGCGCTGGCGATCCCGCTGCTGCAACAGGCGATCGCGCTGCACGCCGGCATGGCCACCTTTGCCGAGGCCGGCGTGGCCGGAAAGAACGGATGATTCCCCGCCACGGAAACACACGGCAAGGCACCGAAGCAAACCGGCAAGCGGCCTGTTGCCGCAACATCCTGAAGCAGCGTCCAGGCGCAAGGTTGGCCGCACGAGTGCCAGCCGCTCTGGTCCGTGTTTTTGCTTCGCAGAAACTTCGTTTTCCGTGTGCTTACGTGGCAAAAAGGCTTGAACCATGAACCCCTACACCCTCACCCTGCTGCGCCACGGCGATATCGACCACCAGGGGCGGCTGATCGGTCACACCGACCTGCCACTGACCGAGCGCGGCCGCGCCGACATGGCCGCCAGCTGGCAGCGCATCGTGCGCCACGCGCCGGTGACCAGCATGGCCACCTCGCCGCTGCTGCGCTGCCGCGAATTCGCGGTGCAGCAGGCGCTGGCCTGCGGCGTGCCGCTGCAGGTGGCGCCGCTGCTGGCCGAGTGCCACTTCGGCGCCTGGGAAAACCGGCCGCTGGCCGACATCGCCGCCACCACGCCGGACTGGCAGACGCTGCTGGCGCGCGGACTGCTGACGCCGGAGGGCGGCGAATCGTTCGATACCTTCCGCACCCGGGTGCTGACCGGCTTTGCCGACTGGCTGCAGCAGGCGCGTGGCAGCCACCGCGTGCTGGTCAGCCACGGCGGCGTGATCAATGTGCTGCTGGCCGAGCTGCTCGGCACCGACTTCAACGTCGCACGGCTGATGGCGGTGCAACGCGGCGGCTTCGCGCAGCTGTCGATGCTGGAGGGGCACCCGGCCTACCTCACGCGGCTGGAAGCGCCGGATCACGGCGGCCACTGAGTTATCCACAGCCACACCGATTTCCGGAAGTTACCCACAACGCCCCTCCTCTTGCGACCCCACGATGCGCTCACTGATTCTCGCCGTGCAGTTCCTCACCCGCCTGCCCACGCCGCAGCTGAAAACCTTCGACCCGGCGTGGCTGGCCGACGCCGCACGCTGGTTCGCGCCGGTCGGGTTGCTGGTCGGCGTCGTGGTGTGGCTGGCGGTGCTGGCCGGCAGCCTGCTCGATCCCTGGCTCGCCGCACTGGCCGGCCTGCTGGCCTGGCTGTGGGTCACCGGCGGCCTGCATCTGGACGGCCTCGCCGACCTCGCCGATGCGCAGGGCGCGGCACACCGTTCGCGCGAACGCTTTCTGGAAGTGCTGAAAGACCCGCACCTGGGCAGCTTCGGCGTGATGAGCATGGCGATGCAGCTGATCGCCAAGCTGGTGCTGCTGATGCTGGTGGTGAAGTTTGCGCTGGCGGAGGCGGGGTTTTCCCAAGGTGCGCTTTATTCCCCGGATGCGCCTGCGGCTTATCCGAGCTACCTGTCCGGGCTACCCATACTGGCCGCCAACCTCGCACCGCTGCTGCTGGTGCCGGCGTGGGCGCGGCTGTTCACCGTGGCCTGGTCGGCGACGCTGCCCAGCCTCGCCGCCGGCAGCGGCGAGCGCTTCGCCTGGCGCACGCACTGGCCCAGCTTCTGGCTGAGCGCCGCGCTGCTGGCGGCCGCCTCGTGGTGGCTGGCGCCGGCGCTGCTGCTGGCACCGCTGGCCGGGCTGTGGTGGTGGGCGTACCTGAAAAGGAAGCTGGGCGGCAGGACCGGCGACTGCCTCGGCGCCGGCATCGAGCTGTGCGAGAACTTACTGTTGCTGGCACTAGTCGCTTCAACGCATCTCTGACATGTTCACTCGAATTAGATGCTAAGTATTTCTACGAATAGACAAATGCCATAGCATTGTGAATTATTGCATAAATATCATTATTGCATTTATGGGCATTGGTTTATGGCAACCTTCGAAAATATCAGCAACACCGCCGTCAACAGTATGGATTTTGGCTTCTCGTATGCCGACTTCAAGGCCGATCTGGACACCAGCTACAGCAACATGCTGGCTACCATTGAGGCAATGCAGTCTGGTATGTATGGCCAACCAAGCTTTGGCTACGATATGGAAAGTAATACAAGCTTGGCTGGCTGGTTTGATACCAGCAACACACACGCTTGGGTTCATCTCTCTGCATTCAAACAGACATCAAACACTTCGGGTACTGTCATTGCTGATGCAGTGAACATCGACGCAACGAATGTGGATGCGTTCTATGGCTGGGAAGGAAATGTCGGGCTTTCCATCTCTTTGGGGAATTCCTTCAGCGATAGCAAAGTTGTCATCACCAAGAACTCAGCTTCCAGCATAAATTTCGGCACTCTGGATAACCATGGCTCTATCATTGCCTTCGAAGGCAACTTCAAGCTCGGTTACAACAGTGGCACGTTTGACATACAAGATGTGGTGAGCAACCCGATAAAATTTGCAGGGCAAGCTACATCCGTCTACCTGGTTTATTTCAACGAAGACACCCCATCGGTAGACAATGATTTTTATTTTGTCAAACTCAAAGGCAGCTTTAGTGTAGCCGATGGCGAGATTATTGCCGGTACGGTCACTGGCTATGAATACGGAACCGGTGTTGGTGGTGACGGTGATGGCGAACCGACCTTCTCCAAGCTCGGCAGTGTAGACAAACTCACCATCTCAGCATTGGCCCTGAAAAGCCAACTTGAGGGCGAAGGGTTCACTACCCTTGCCCAAACGGCCTACGCTGGCAACGACCTGATTACGGGCACCGATGGGAGTAACTATCTGGATGGCAGCTTTGGTAATGACAAAATCCAAGGTTTGGCAGGGAATGACCAGATATTTGGTGGCCTCGGCAATGACATTCTTGACGGTGGCGACGGTGACGACACCATCGACGGTGGTGCCGGTGTAGACAAAATTACTGACCTGAGTGGCAACAACACCATCACCGATATGGAAGATGTAGCTACCATCACTACCGGTGCCGGTGATGACAACATCCGCGCCGGCAATGGTAACAACAAGATTATTGCTGGCGATGGCGACAATCGCATCCTGGCAGGCTACGGACCTGAAGAGTACGATGTTGATGATGCGACCGGCAATGGCACAGGTAACAACACCATTACCACCGGCAATGGCAACAACTTCATTGTGACGGGCAATGGCAACGACAAAATTGTTACTGGCAATGGCAACAATTACATTGATGCTTGGCAGGGCCACAACCAGATCACGACCGGCAACGGTAATAATGAGATTTGGGGAGGATATGGCAACGACAAGATTGTTACTGGCAACGGTGACAACTACATCGATGCCTGGGGTGGCAATAACCAGATTGCAGCAGGTAATGGTCTGAATGTGATTTACGCCAGCAATGGTAATAATAAAATTGTGGCCGGTAATGGCAAGACTGCCATAGATGATAATCTTGACCTGATCCTAGACGCAGACACCAACCAGCCAATCATTCTCGGCAACCAGATTTATGTCGGAAATGGTAATAATCTCATTACCACCGGCAAGGGAAATGACCACATTGAAGTAGGTTATGGTACCAATAAAATCGTTGCCGGCGATGGTGACAATGAAGTCTGGGCAGGGGCGTACCTTGACGAAGATGACAGTCTTGTTCTTGTTCTGACGGCAACTGCCGGTAACAATACCATCACTACTGGTGCTGGTAATGATCACATCTTGTCCGGAGATGGGCATGACAAAATCACGACCGGAAATGGTGACAATTATGTAAACGCCTCTGCTGGCAATAACACCATTACCACAGGTAGCGGTAACGACACTATTGCGGCTGGTGCCGGCAACGACAAAATTACGGCCGGGGATGGCAATAACATCATTACCGCAGGCGATGGTACCAACACTATCACCACGGGTACCGGCAATGATGTTATCACCACAGGCAGCGGCAACGACAAGATTACTGCGAGCAATGGCGACAATATCGTCAACGCAGGCGATGGTGCCAACACCATCATCACGGGTACCGGCAATGATGTCATCACCACAGGCAGCGGCAACGACAAAATTACTGCGGGTGATGGCAACAACACCGTTCACGCGGGGGCTGGCAATGACAATACCAAAGGTGGTGCCGGCGTAGATCTCTTATATGGTGAAAACGGTAATGACACACTCGTCGCCGGGGCTGGTAACGACACTCTCATCGGTGGTGCTGGCAAGGATCTCCTGACAGGTGGCACTGGCACCGATATTTTCCGATTCGATTTCCTCGAAACTGATCCCGCGATGTTCGACACCGTTACCGACTTCAAGAGTGGCGAAGATCAGTTGCAATTCGATACATCTGTTTTCACGGCTCTGCAGGGCTTCACTCTAGATAACCTGCTCATCGGAACCGGTGAAACAACGGCCAAGAGCGCTGACCAGCATCTGATCTATGACAGCAAAGCGGGCAAGTTGTACTACGACGCAGATGGTAGCGGCACAGAGGCTTCGACTGTCCTCGTTGCCACCGTCAAAGGTGTAACATCAAATGACTTTGCGAAGTCTTTTGGCCTTGATCTCATCTAAGTAAAGTCGATAAACCCTTCAGGGCCTCTGCCAGCAGCAGGGGCCTTTTTTGCATAATGAAAACCTACTCTCTGATCCATCAGTTTTTCGGCAAACACATCACGCACTGCATTCTGTTTAGCGTGTTCATCAACCTTGCCAACCTTGCCCCATCCATTTACATGCTTCAGGTCTACGACCGTGTCTTGCCAAGTCGCAGCAATGAAACCCTGATCATGCTTACCCTGCTAGCGGCCTACTTTCTGGCCGCACAGGCCATTCTTGACTACCTTAGAGGTCGGCTGCTGGCTGAAGCAGCCATGCAACTAGAACAGACTGTCAGCACACAGGCCATCCAACAGCACTTTAGAGATAAAATCTTCATCAAAAAACAACCCGATCACCCGCTTCTGAAAGATATTGCAACTCTGCGTCACTTTATCGGAGGGCACAGCTTGATTGCCCTGCTGGATGCACCTTGGTTCATTTTCTATCTGTTGGTGATTTACTGGTTTCATCCACTGTTAGGCAATATTGCCTTGGCAGGCAGCCTGCTGCTGGTCACTCTTACCCTGCTGAGTGAACATGGCAGCAAGCAATTTATACAGACCAGCCAGCCGCTGACCAGGCAGGCCAGCCAGATGATCGATGATGCTTATCAACACAGCCAGGTCATCTGTTCTATGCACATGCAACCGGCCATCATTAACCGCTGGCAACAGCAACAGCAACAGATTAACGCTGTCACCCGCATATTTGGGAAATTGGCCGGAAAAGTCAGCAGCCATAGCAAATTGATCCGGCAACTACTACAAATTGCCATGATGGGCACCGGTGCTTATCTGGTTATCGACCAGCATCTGTCATCTGGTGTCATGTTGGCTACCACCATCATTCTGGGCAAGGCCTTGGCCCCCGTAGAAAGCCTGACCGGAAGCTGGAAAACGATCGTCCAGGCCATGATGGCATTACGCAATCTCAGTCCGTTACTTGACACACCGGCCAGCAAGCCACCTCTCCTGCCTTCCGCGATTGACGGGCATCTAAGTGTGGAAAACGTCACGATTTTTGGACAGCGCCCAGATATACAGATCTTGAGAAATATCAGTTGGCGCCTTGAACCGGGCAAACAACTTGCCATCATTGGTCCCAATGGCTCGGGCAAGAGCACCTTAGCAAGAGTCATCGCGGGGGCCACCTATTGCGATACTGGCAGTATTCGTTTGGACGGCATCAATTACGCTAATGGTGCCGCCCCACAAATGGGGGACCACATAGGCTACCTACCGCAAGACCTGTCGCTGTTGTCGGGTACAGTGGCAGAGAATATCAGTCGGTTCCAGGCAGCAGACCACGACAAAGTCATCGCGGCCAGTCGCATGGCCGGAACCCATGAGATGATTCTGAAATTGCCCGCCAGCTACGAAACCTTAATCGGCGAGGGAGGCATTCAACTGTCAGGTGGCCAGCTACAACGCATCGCCCTGGCTCGTGCCCTCTACAATCAGCCTGCTTTGGTCGTTTTGGATGAGCCTAATGCCTATCTGGACCATGATGGCGAACAAGCCTTGCAAGCAACGCTCTTGCAACTGAAGACGCAGGGCACCACTACCGTCATTATCACCCATCGACCTAGCCTGACCCAATACGCCGACCAACTTCTGGTCATGAATGCCGGCCGTGTTGAAAAAATGGGCAGCCGTGCCGACATCCTGGCAGTGACACACCCCTCCCCACAAACAAACCATGCATAGCGAACTCAACCTAATCAAGCAACGCGGAACATTTGTCATCGTCACGGCATTTGTCATGGCTGGCGCATGGCTAGCACTCGCCCCCATTAGCAAAACCGTTACAGCTAGTGGGATGTTAAAAGTGAGCGAATACAAAAAGGTGATTCGTCACCCAAATACTGCCACCGTCACGGCTATTCATGTGCAGGATGGCGAGCATGTACTTCGCGGGCAGCGCTTGCTTTCCCTTGAAAATAGTACGCAATTAGCCAACCTCAATAATCTCACTACTGAAATTTTTTCAGAACAAGCAAAGGTCAGCCGCCTACAGTCAGAAATTAACGGCAAAACAGCTATAGATTTTGATTCGGCCCTGATTTCGGCCGCCAAGCAAGACGACAATCTTGCCAAAATTCTGAGCCAGGAAAACCTGTTATTCAAATCAAGAATGGCACTGCAAACATCCATGCAGCAGAATATCCGCGATAGTTTGCAGGCGCTTTCACTAGAAATTCAATCCCGGAACAGCAGACTGTCAACAATCCAACAGTCCAGAGCCATCGCAGAACACGACCTGGAAAATTTCAAACGTCTAAAAGAGGAAAACTTTTTTTCGGAAAACAAGGTGAATGAGCAGCGTCGCATCGTCAACGACTACATAGATAGACAGCAAGAAGCCTATTCGGACATTGCCCAAGCCCGTCAGCGGCTGGCGCAACACCGTACGCAGCTCGCAGAAATCCAGGACAATTTTATTTCCAACAGTGCGGCAGAACTCAAAGAAGCAAGTAAGCGCTTGGCTACCCTGCAAGCAAGCAACCTGCCTGCCAATCAGTCATTAAAGGACACGACCATCCTCAGTCCGGTCGATGGCACAGTGATGGGGCTTAAAGTTCATACCACCGGTTCTGCCATCGGTGCACTGGATGCTTTGCTTGAAATTGTGCCGGATAGCCGGCAGATGGGTATTGATGCACGACTGGATCTCAACTCGATCCGGCACATTCGGCTGAATCAGCAAGCTGAAATCCGCTTTCCCGCATTACCCGTCAAGAGCACCCCTCTGATCAAGGGAACTATCACTTATATCGCCTCTGATGCCACAATCGACTCGAACTCCGGTGAAGCCTATTATGCGATCAAGGTTTCACCATTACTTGATGCAACAAATCGTGTGTTGAGCCGCGACTTCAAACCCGGCATGCTGGCTGAAATTTACATCCAAACG
Source organism: Vogesella margarita (assembly GCF_028548475.1). Taxonomy (GTDB): domain Bacteria; phylum Pseudomonadota; class Gammaproteobacteria; order Burkholderiales; family Chromobacteriaceae; genus Vogesella; species Vogesella margarita. The sequence goes on along the minus strand of NZ_JAQQLE010000014.1, from coordinate 7,805 downwards.
GGTCACAGCACCCCCCTGCAGTACCTGATGGAGCCGTTACGAGATGCGGTTCCCAAAGCATTCCGCGAGTCATAAGCAATATACGGAGAGCATCTGTCCTCATGAAAAAAACCGCACCCTGTCTGCACAGGGCGCGGTTTTTGTTTGCGGCCAACCTTGGCCGCAGGCGGACGGCTTACAGCGTGCCGGCCACCTTCTTGTTGCGCATCAGGCACAGCATGTCACAGGCGATGTGCGCGGCGGCGATGGCGGTAATCTCGCTCTGGTCGTAGCTCGGCGCCACTTCCACCACGTCCATGCCGACGATGTTCAGGTCGCCCAGGTTGCGGATGATCTTCAGCGCCTGTGCGGTGGTGAGGCCGCCCGGTACCGGGGTGCCGGTGCCCGGGGCAAATGCCGGATCCAGGCAGTCGATGTCGAAGGTGACGTACACCGGCGCGTCGCCGATGGTCTTCTTGATCTCGGCGATGGTGGCATCGACGCCGTTGTCGTGCACCCACGGCGCGCCCAGCACGTTCAGGCCCATGAAGTCGTCGTTCCAGGTGCGGATGCCGACCTGTACCGACTTGGCCGGATCGATCAGGCCGTCCTTCACCGCCTTGTAGAACATGGTGCCGTGGTTCAGGCTGTCCGGCTCGTCGTCCGGCCAGGTATCGCAGTGCGCATCGAAGTGCAGCAGCGCCAGCGGCTTGCCGTACTTTTCGGCGTGCGCGATCAACAGCGGGTAGGTGACGAAGTGGTCGCCGCCGAAGGTCAGCATCTTGGCGCCGGAGGCGAGGATAGTGCGTGCGTGTTCGATGATGGACGGCTTGATGGTCAGCGGGTTGTGCGCGTCGAACCAGCAGTCGCCGTAGTCGATCACGGCCAGGTCGTCGAACGGGTCGAAGCCCCACGGGTAGGGCTTGAGCTCGGCCAGCTGCACGCTGGCGGCACGGATGGCCTGCGGACCCTGGCGCGCGCCGGAGCGGTAGGTGACGGACAGGTCCAGCGGAATGCCGGATACCACCACGTCCGCGCCTTCCAGATTGCGCGTGTAGTTGCGGCGCATGAAGGACAGCACGCCGGCGTAGGTGTTTTCGATGGAGGAGCCGTACAGGCTCTGGCGGCGAATGGCGCCGTCGCCCTTGATTTGATCGTCAGACATGTTCGCTCCGCAAGAAGAGCACGCCGCGGCGACGCGCCACGACGATTACCGTCCATCTGTACAGCCGACGGTTTGAGGCTGGCACACCCCGCGGTGCGCAGCGCGCAGTGTGCCGTGTCGGCGGTGCGAGGGCAAGTTTGGCGTGCGAAATGAATCACTTAAGCCGCAACCGCCGCGGCCAACGTTGGCCGCAATAAAAAAACAGCCCCGCAATCGCGGGGGCTGTTGTCCTTCGCTTCGGTGCCAGCGGTTTAGCTGCCGATCACGCCACCGTTGAGCTTGCGTACCACCACCGTGCCGGCGCGCGGGCGGCCGGCTTTCGGGCCGTCCGGCCAGGTGGAGATCGCGGTCGGCTTGGCCGGGTCGTTGCGCTCGGAGTCCGGCTCGCCAGGGTGCTGGATGTTGACGAACATGGTCTTCATGTCCGGCGTGAAGGCGAGGCCGGTGATCTCGCAACCGTTCGGGCCGGTCAGGAAGCGGCGGAATTCGCCGGTTTCCGGCACCACCGCCACCATCTGATTGTTACCCATGTCCTGGTATTCCTTCATGTTCACCGTGGAGGTGGACACGTCGGTCTGTACCCACAGCACGCCGTTGTGGTCGAATTTCAGGCCGTCCGGGCTGCCGAAGGCGTCGCCCTTGATGTTGCCGACGTGTTCCGGCTTGGCCGCGTCGGGGCGGCCGGCCAGCACGAAGATGTCCCACTTGAAGCCTAGGGCGGCGGCATCGCTGCCTTTTTCCTGCCAGTGCAGGATGTGGCCGAACTTGTTGTCGTTGCGCGGGTTGGCCGCGTCGGTGCCCGGCTTGCCTTCCTTGCCGCGGTCGCTGTTGTTGGTCAGGGTGCAGTACACGCTGCCCGGATGGCGCGGATCGACGGCAATCCATTCCGGACGGTCCATCTTGGTGGCGCCGAGCTTGTCGGCGGCCATGCGCGCCTTGATCACCACGTCGCCCTGGTCGGCAAAACCGTTTTCCGCGGTCAGGCCGTTCTGGCCGTGCACCAGCGGCAGCCACTGGCCGCTGCCATCGGCGTCGAAGCGTGCCACGTACAGCGTGCCCTCTTCCAGCAGCTGCATATTGGCCTTGCGGTTTTTCGGGTTGTACTTGTTCTTGGACACGAACTTGTAGATGTACTCGAAGCGCTGGTCGTCGCCCATGTACACCACCACTTGCCCGTTGGCCGCGATGGTGGTGGTGGCGCCTTCATGCTTGAAGCGGCCGAGTGCGGTGCGCTTCACCGGCTTGGCGGCCGGATCGAACGGGTCGATTTCCACCACCCAGCCGAAGCGGTTGGCTTCGTTCGGGTTCAACTGCAGGTCGAAGCGGAAGTCTTCCCACGCCCAGCGATAGCCGGCGTCCTTGTTGGAGATGCCGTAGCGCTTTTCCAGCTCGGTGAGGTTGCCGGATTCGTTGACGAACACGCCGTCGAAGTTCTCCTCACAGGTCAGGTAGGTGCCCCACGGCGTCGGGCCGCTGGCGCAGTTCTGGAAGGTGCCGAGGATTTCCACGCCTTGCGGATCGGCCTCGGTTTTCATCAGTGCATTGCCGCGTGCCGGGCCGCCGATGGCGATCGGCGTGTTGGCGGTGATGCGGCGCGCGTATTTCGACGGCCGTACCACTTGCCAGCCTTTGCCAGTGTCTTCGACTTCGATCACCGACACGCCGACGGCGGCTTGTGCCTTCTTCACCTTGTCGCCATTCCACGGCTTCATGCCGCCAACATGGAGCAGGCCGTCATCGGTGTATTCGTGGTTGATGGCCAGCAGGCCGTGCTTGGAGCCGGTCGCGCCCAGCGGCAGCGGGTAGTAGTGCATGCCGTCGTGGTGCATGCCGGCCTGGACTTCCTGCTCGGCGGCGCTGTTGGAAGCGTCCTGCTTGAAGGCCGGCATATTGCCCTTGATGCCCACCGGATCGCCCCAGGCGTACAGCACCTCGGCCGTGTAGCCTTCCGGCACCACGACCTTGTCTTCAAAACCGAACGGCACCGGCTTGAAGCCCAGCTGCGGGGTCTTCTTGGCAAACGGTGCGCTGGCGGCTTCGGCCAGGGTGGCGAAACTGCCCGACAGCACGCCGGCCACGCCGAGGGCACCAGAGCCCTGCAGCAGGCTGCGGCGGGAGAAGCGTGCTTCCAGCACTTCGGACAGCAATGGGTTGGTGGATTCGTTGGCCGCGGCCTCTACGCCGTGGTGTTTGATTTTGTAGCTGTCGGACATGATGAACCTCGTGGCGGCATGCGTTTATTGACCGCGCCTACCTTAAGGCAGGTGCGTGACAGCCAGATCACGGAAGCGTGTCAGTTGGATGACGTTTTCATGTCTTTTCACGCGGCACGGCGCTGCGGCTGTTGCGCCACCAGCGCCAGCGCAGGCGCAGGTCGTACCACAGCGGGCGCAGGCCGAGGACGAACAGGAACAGCGCCAGCGGCACGCTGAAGCCGTAGCCGAGGTAACTGAAGCCGAGCGCGCCGACCACGCCGCCGACGAAGAAGGCGCCGAGGATCAGCAGGTAAATCTGCAGCCGCTCGCGGTTGGCGCGCACCTGCGCCACCTTGCTGTTGCGGTCGCGGTTGACGTAGCTGGCGCGGGCCAGCTCGATGCCGATGTCGGTGGCGATGCCGGTCATGTGGGTGGAGCGCAACAGGCCGCCGGACAGCTTGGTGACAATGGTGTTGTGCATGCCCATGATGAAACACAGCAGCAGCACGATGGGCGGCGCGAAGAAATCGGGCGCGATCGCCAGCGCGGCACCGGACACGCCGAACAGCAGCATCAGCAGCGACTCCTCGATCAGCGACACGCCGTAGCCGCTGCGCAGGCGCTGCCGCCGCGCCCAGTTGATCAGCCACGCGGCGTGGGCGGCGCCGGCGATGAAGGCCAGCAGCGAGGCCAGTGCGGCCAACGTTGCCGACACGTCGCCCAGCACCAGGTTGTCCGCCATCGACGACACCACGCCGGACACGTGCGAGGTGTAGCGCTGCACCGCGAGAAAGCCGCCGGCATTGAGCGCGCCGGCGATGAAGGCCATCGCCCCGCCCAGCAGCCAGGTCAGCGGCTCGCGGTACAGGCTGCGCGTGGCGACGCGCTGGTCCAGCAGCCGGGAAAAGTGTTGTCTATGCATGGCGGGCCAAAGAAAAAGGCAGACCGCACGGTCTGCCTCGGGTTTGCGATCAGCTGCAGGCGCGCAGCGGGATGCCGGGCAACAGCCGCTGCTGCAGCGCGCGCAGCTTGTCGGCCTGCGCCGCGTCCAGCGCGCGGAAGCTGAGGGTGGTGAGCTGGCTGCGCTCGCTGCGGGCGTCGACCTTGGCCTTGTCGTAGCCGGCCGCCTTCAGCCGTGCCACCAGCGCCTGCGCCGCCGCCTCTTTCGAGAACAGGCCCAGCGACAGGTGGCCGCTGAACTCGCCTTCGGTCTTGACGATGTAGCTGTCGAAGCCCTTGCCCTTCAGCTCCGCCACCAGCGTCTGCGTTTCCGCCTTGGTCGCGAGCGGCGGGTAGAACACCCACACCCGGCCGGAGCCGCGCATCGCTTCCTTGACGCTGCTTTGCGGCGCGGCAGCCAGCTTCAGCGCCGGCAGGCCACCCTGCACCCGTGCCAGCTGCTTGTCGTCCAGCGCGCCCCAGGCCAGGCACTGTCCGGCAGCGGCCGGTTTGGCCACCGGCGTGAGCTCGGCCTTGGCCACGGTCGGCGTGTCGGCCTTGAGCGGCGCCACCGGTTTCTGCATGAGCGGCTTCTGCATGAGCGGCTTCTGCATGGCCGGCTTCTGTACGGATGGCTGGCTGGCGAGGGTTGCCGGCAGTGCCGCCGCCGGGGTGGCGACACTGGCGTCGAGGTTGTCGGTCAGCGCGGTGACGGCACTGGCTTCCGGCTGTGCCAGCGGCGCGGACGCCGGGCTCCAGCTGGCCGGCAGGATGGTCAGCTGCGCCGCATTGATGTCCTGCGCGCCGATGTCGGCGACCGGTTTCTGCTTCAGCACGCCATAGAGGCCGACCAGCACGTTCAGTACCACCACGATTACGAGAAACCACTTCATGAGCCGTCTGCCACGCTTGCTAATCCATAGATGACGAGATTATCCACCATCCGCGCATCCGGCGGGAGGTGCGGCTGCAACAAAGCGGCGTCGCCACCGGTGAGCAGCAAGCGCGGCGCACGGCCGGTGTGTGCGGCCAACCTTTGCTGCAGACGCTGGATCGCGCCGCACAGCGCGTCGATGGCGCCGGAGGCCAGCGCATCCTCGGTCCCCTGCGGGAAGGCGCAGGCGTGACCGGCGGCACGGTCGAGGTTGGCGGTATTCTGCGCCAGGCTGGCCAGCATCAGCCGGTAGCCGGGCAGGATCAGGCCGCCCAGATAGTCACCCTCGGCGGTCAGCGCCTCCACCGTCAGCGCGGTGCCGGCGCTGGCGATCACCACGTCCTGCGCCGGATAGCGCTGCCGCGCGCCCAGCACCGCCAGCCAGCGGTCGGCACCCTGCTCGGCGACATTGCGGTAGTGGTTGCGCACCCCGAATGCCGCCGCCTGCGCACGCTGCCACTGCACCGGCAGCGGCGAAGCCGCCTCGATCGCCTGTCGCACCGCCTCGTGCGCCACGCTGGCGGCCAGCACCGCGCTCAACGGCAGCGCCGCCCACGGCGCGGCCAGGGTGGCGATGTCGGCGTGCGCCACCGCGCCCTGCGGCTGCAGCTGGTGGCCGTCCCACAGTGCCCACTTGACGCGGGTGTTGCCGGCGTCGATCAGCAGCTTCATGGCGCCGCCCGCAGGCTGACTTCGCCAACATGGAACACGCGGCGGCCAGCGGCACCATCGACCAGCAGCGCCCCGCTGTCGTCGACACCGACGGCGATGCCGTCGGCCGGTTCGCCGTGGCTGAAGCTGAGGCGCACCGGCTGACCGATGAAGGCCGCCAGCTGGTGCCACTCGTCGCGGAAGGCGGCAAAGCCGTCGCGATCGAACTGCGCCAGCACCCCGGCCAGCTGGTTGAGCAGCGCCGCCAGCAGCGCATTGCGGCCAACCTTGCAGCCGGCGTCGGCGAGATTGGCCACCGGCTGGTCCACCTCGCCCGGCGCCTCCACGTTGAGGCCGATGCCGATCACCACCGCCGCCGGCCCCAGCGCATCGCCGGACAATTCGATCAGGATGCCGGCCAGCTTGCGGCCATCGAGCAGCACGTCGTTCGGCCACTTCAGCGCCACCGGCACGCCGAACTCGCGCAGGGCGCGCACGATGGCGATGCCGACCACCAGCGACAACCCGGCCAGGCCGGACAGGCCACGATCAAAGCGCCACAGCAGCGAGAAGGTCAGCCCGGCGCCAAGCCGCATCTGCCAGCGTCGCCCCAGCCGGCCGCGACCGGCGGTCTGCCGCTCCGCCGCCAGCACCAGGCCGTGCGGCGCGCCCTGCGCCGCGCGCGTGGTGAGCTGGGTATTGGAGGAGTCGATCTCGTCGGCCAGCGCCAGCGTGAACACGTTGGCCGCACGCTCGTCCAGAGCGGCACGCACCGAGCTCACATCCAGCAGCGAGAACGGCGCCGGCAGACGGTAGCCCTGGCCACGCACGCTGAACACGGTGAGGCCGAACTCGTTCTCCAGATGGTGCACCGCCTGCCACACCAGGGTGCGCGAACAGCCAAGCTGCTGCGCCATCGCCTCGCCGGAATGGAAACGGCCATCGGCCAGGGTGCGCAACACCGAAAACGCCAGGTCTTTCATTGGCCGTCCACGGTCCGGATTTTCTTGATGGTAGCGGTGGTCGAGGTATCGAACAGGAAGGGGATGGAGTGCACCTCGCCGCCGCGGGCCAGTGTTTCGGCGCTGCCGACGATCTTGTCCACCGTCCAGTCGCCGCCCTTGACCAGTACATCCGGCTGCACCAGTTCAATCAGATCGGCCGGGGTGTCGCTATCGAACCAGGTCACCAGGCTGACGCTTTCCAGCGCCGCCAGCACCGCCGCGCGGTTCAGCTCGTTGTTGATCGGTCGGTCGTCACCCTTGCCCTGCCGCTTCACCGAAGCGTCGGTATTCAGCCCCACGATCAGGCTGCCGCCCAGCGCCCGCGCCTGGGCGAGGTAAGTCACGTGACCGCGATGCAGAATGTCGAAACAGCCATTGGTAAACACGATCGGGCGCGGCAGTGCGGCCAACCTTGCGGCCAGTTGCTCGGGCGAACAGATCTTTTCTTCAAACTGCGGAGTCGGATAAGTCATGCGTTTCCTTTGCTGCGGCCACGACGACACGCGGCACAATACGATAAGCGGCAAGGATACCATTGCCTCCGCGCTTGCCGCAGCGGCAATGCAAAGCAAAAAGCCCGGACACGGGGTCCGGGCTTTTCTGTCCGCCGCGGAATGTTCCGCAGCGCTAATGGGGCTCTGGCAATGTCCTACTTTCACACCCGCAATGGGCACTATCATCGGCGCTAAAGTATTTCACGGTCCTGTTCGGAATGGGAAGGCGTGGGACTACTTCGCTATGGTCACCAGAAAAACTGGTCGTTTACCGGCATTCGGCGGGTAAACCAATGCCCCGACCATCCGGTCGGGGCATCTGAATGGGGCGTCTGGCGGTGTCCTACTTTCACACAGGTATCTGCACTATCATCGGCGCTAAGGCGTTTCACGGTCCTGTTCGGAATGGGAAGGCGTGGGACCACCTCGCTATGGCCACCAGAC
>NZ_JAQQLE010000013.1 GCF_028548475.1 Vogesella margarita | reverse complement strand
GGCGAATGGTCACCCCAGTGCGCTTGCCGAGCTGTATGTAAAGCAGAACTGCGCGGATGCGATCTTCGTACGAGTACATGAACTACCTCCCAGTAGTCCAAGTTTTTGTCCGCACCCCCCCCTGGTCACTTTTGCACGCTGTTTTACAGACCATGAGATCGTTATCGCCGTTGGCGATGAAAACCGGTTGCGTGATAACGGATAAGTCGTCCGGCGCACTCAGTCCTGCCGCCTTGATGGCCTTCAGTTGGGCGCGTCTGGCCTGCAGGGAAATAGGCTTGTCACGGCCCTGGGTGCGCTCGTTCAGTGCGGCGAAGTAATCTTTCGCCGCGCGCTTGCCTTCCAGCGTGCGTGGAAAGAACAGGAAGTTTCTTGCGTCGCTCCAGGTAAGCGCCGCCTTGATGTAGGCAAGCGCCGCAACTTTGGTCACCGCTTCGATGCCGCCACCGCCCCGCGGCCCCGTTCCGGCAAGCACCATCCGGCGCACGAGCTCGGGAGCCTGCAACGCCACCATTTGCGCGACACCGCCACCCAGCGAAAAGCCGAGCAGATCGACTTGCTTGAAGCCCATGGCGCGGATAAAGGCGATAGCGTCGCGCCCCATCTCCTCGATGGTGTCCGGAACTGAGCCCCCCGAAGCGCCGACCCCGCGGTTGTCGAAGGCGATGACCCGGCGCTGTGCAGCAATGCCGTCGATTACCCGCGGGTCCCAGTCGTCTAGCACGGCCATCAGGTGGTGCAGGAAAATCACCGGCACACCGGAATCCGGGCCGAGCGCCCGGTAGGCGAAAGCCACCCCGCCAACGGCTATCGTGCGGGTGGGTACATCTTTCCATTTCACATTGCCCGTCGCGCGCGGCGCCGTGACTGCGCCAATGCCTGCGAATGCTTCGGCTCCCGGGGTGATGCCTGTGGTGTTGGTGTCCATCAATGAAATCTCCGTGACGGTGGATTGCTTGTCGTCGAGGTGTTAGTATTGGATTGATACGAACAATACTGGCAGTTTACCGGAAAGTCACTATCAAAATAGTATGGACAACGAAAATAGTTGCGATAACCCGTGCCCGATCGCGCGCAGCCTGGCTGTGGCCGGGGATTCCTGGAGCATATTGATCCTGAGGGACGCCCATGCCGGCCTTACCCGCTTTGACCAATTCCGCAAAAGCCTGGGCATTGCACCGACAATGCTGACGCGCCGACTGGCGACGCTGACCGAGGAAGGATTGCTGGAGAAGCGGCGCTACTCGGAGCATCCGCCGCGCGAGGAGTATCTGCTGACCGCTGCCGGCCGCGATTTCCTGCCGATACTGTTCATGATTGGCGCGTGGGGGCGCCAATACCGGGGCGGCGGCAAGCTGACGCGTTTCTTCGACGCGGAGACCGGTACAGAGATCAAAGCGGTGGCCGTGGATGAAGTCACCGGGGCGAAGATAGGGACTCGCCCCATGCGCATTGTTACGCCGGACGAAAGCTGACCTCGACCGCCGCAAGCTGGAGCTGGATGGGCTGGCCTTCGTGCAGATCTGCTTCGGCGCGCACGGCGGCAACGGGCCGAACGCGTTCGAGGCGGCGATGCGCACGCAGCCGCAGGTGCTGTCCTGTCACAAGATCACCGGCGACGCCGACTACCTGATGCAGGTGGTCGCCACCTCGCTGGACGCCTACAGCGATTTTGTCGGGACGTGCTGCGCCAGATGCCGGGCGTGGCGTCCACCCACTCCAGCATGGCGCTGCGCAAGGTGAAGGCTAGTAGTCGTCTGCCGGTGTAGCCGCAGCGGATGTGGAAAGGTTGGCCGCAAGCAGGGGGGCAGGGTTTGTGGCCAAGCTTGTGGCTTGTGGGGAAGGCGAGGCAGGGTGGCTGCTCTGACAAAGTTACTGATCATGCCCATGTGCTAGCATGGCTTCTATCGGCCACAAGCAGGCAGGTGGTGATCACGTCATGCGAGCTGAGTTGCAACCCATGATTTCGTAAGAGATGCATCCAGTTACGCTCTGACGTCATGCCGCAAGGAGTAGCGACACCATGTGCATGACGATGTGACGTCGTGTTTGACCGCGCAGACAACTTTCTTGATTGCGGCTTTTGATATGCTCAATGCCCACCGATGCAATCAAGGTCTACAACTTTTGAGAACAGGCATGCCTAACCCGATGCACATCCTAGTAAATGACTTCGCAATTAGAAGCTTCCGTGAGACCGCAGACAAGGACTACATCACGGCAAGAATGGCTTACCGAGCGCGGCTGATTCAGCCGTTCCTGTGGTCTGCCCTGCACTGTCTAGAGAAGTACGTCAAAGGCATTCTTGTACTTAATCGAATGGATGCCAAAGGATTGGGACACAGCGTACTTCCTGGCATTGAGAGGTTGAAGCAGCGTGGTAAGTTCGAAATCGAACTCAGTGCTGATACCGTCAAATTCATCAAGGGGCTTGAAGACTATGGAGCGAAGTATCGGTACTACGAGGTCTCATACAACATTGAGCCATTCGACATGGCTCGACTCGACCGCGCAGTTTGGGAGCTGAGAAGGTACTGTCAGCCGTTGGACTACGACATCGTTGACATAAACGGCAAGACGGTGAACTTGCTATCCCATGAGCTTGATCGCATTCATAGGGCGAAGGCGAAGCACGAAAAGGGGACGTGCGTCATGGGAGGTATCCTCGAAATGATCGTCGAAAAGAAGGATCACCCAGCGCGTGAAGCGCTGATCTGGAACAACCTTTTCTTCGGTCCATCACGACGCAAGAGCGTGAAGATGCGATCGGGCTGGGAAGCAGGCAACTCGCCGTTCTTCCTGCATCCCGAGATCATCGATGAGGTGGTCAAGTACGTGCACATCCCGAAGGACATCGCCGAGGGTGTGCGCCAGTTCGCGGAGCTGAAAGCGGCCGAGAAGGCAAAGACAGAACAGGAAGCAAAGAAGGCAGCGAAGCCCGCAGCCAAACAGTCGGGAAAGACTGGCTAAAGGGGAGCCTGAGCGGCTTCGCCAACGGCAGCAGTCCGACATTTCGTACGCCCGCTCCAGGTCGGTAGCGGACGACCTTCTCTCCAGAAGGCTGGTAGGTCCAATCCCGCCGCTCGTTCCTCCGTCGCGCACTGAGCCAATTGGCCGGCGAGCAAGCCACAACCTGCGGCCAACCTTGGCCGCTTTTTACCCGTTACCAAAAAGAAAAGCCCGGCCGCCAGGACCGGGCTTTGTGCCATCTAGCAGCGTTTTATTCCACGATCAGGCGTTTGCCGTTGCCGCTGCTGTGTTTTTTCGGCAGCGTCAGCGTCAGTACGCCGTTTTCGTACTTGGCGGTGGCGCCGTCGCGGTCCAGGTCGGACGGCAGCTGCAGGCTGCGCGACACCATGCCGTAGTAGCGTTCGCTGCGCAGGTTCTGCTCGTCCTTGCTCTGTTTGTCGAACTGTTTCACTTCAGCCTTGATGGTGAGCTGGGCGCCCTCGATCTCGACGTGGATGTCGTCCTTGGAGACGCCGGGCATCTCGGCCAGTACGGTGAAGCCAGCGTCGGTTTCCTTGACGTCAAGCTTGATCTGCGACGGCAGCGCATCACCGTGCAGGGGCTTGATGAAGAAACCGTGGCCGCCGAAATCGCGGAACAGGTCGTCGAACAGGGTGCTGCGGGAAGGAAGCAGGCTCATCGTATTCTCCTTGGATAATCAGATGTTTAGGGCGGCCGTGCGGGCTGCTCACCTCCTGGTATAGTGCACCGCCGGCGCAAACGACAAGGAGACGTAACCGGGCGGTTTGATCTGGCGCAACAGGCGCCGCCGGCCGTGGCAAAACGGGTGCTCAGCCGGGGCGGCAGCTGAGGCGCAGGTAGCTGCCGGCGGTGCGCAGATCCTGCTCGATGGCGCGGCGCACCGCACCGGCGTCGCCGGCCTGCAGCGCGTCCAGCAGCGCGTGGTGGGCGTCGTTCATGGTCTTCCATACCGCCAGATCCTGATGCAGCTGGTTGGAGATCGGGCCGACGTGCAGCCAAACCGTCTCGATCAGCGACAGCAGCAGCGGCGAGCCGCTGGCACGGTACAGCTGCAGGTGAAACAGCTCGTTGGCGTCGAGATAGCCCTTGATGTCGTCCGTGGCGATGGCGTCGTCCATCGCGCGGCACAGCCGCAGCAGCTCGTCGCGCTCCGTAGCGGCCAACCTTTGCGCGCCGCGGAAGGCGGCTTCGCCTTCCAGCAGGATGCGGTTTTCCAGGATGTCGTCGAACTGCGTTTCGGTCAGCTGCGGCACCTGCACGCCGCAGTTGGGGATGTTCAGCAGCGCCTTTTCTGCGGCCAACCTTTGCAGCGCGGCGCGCACCGGCATCTGGCTGACGCCCAGTTCCTCGGCCAGCTGGCGGATCTTCAGCCGCTCGCCCGGCAGCCAGCGCCCCAGCATCAGCCAGTGGCGCAGCGTGTCGTAGGTCTCGTCTTGCAGGGTGGAGGCGGTGCTGGTTTTCATGGGGCGTAGTCAGGACAAATTGGCGGCAAGCATAGCAGAAGCCGGCCATGGTCTGGGCGCGGGCAGGGTGCGGCGGCTGGCTGGACGGTGCCTGCTGCCGGTGTGCGCCGCGCGTTGACTGACGCCTGTCGTTGCCATCGTGGCGCGAGGTTGGCCGCCATTGTGCGGTCTTTTTTACGGACGACGGAAATATTTGATCAAATGTTGACTTGAGTATTTGATCAAATTTACGATGCACGGCATGACCTGTGTTTTGCAGTGGTTCCCGTCTGGCAAGAAGGGCGGGCAAGAGCGGCGGGCGACAGGCGATAAATAACCGGGACAGTCCGCAGGAGAACGACGATGAACGAGCAACTGGCCGCGTTTATACGCGAGCACAATATTCACGAAGTGGAGTGCGTGATACCGGACATGACCGGCATGGCGCGCGGCAAGATCGTGCCCAAGGGGCTGTTTCTGGCCGAGGACAGCATGAAGATGTCCAAGGCGGTGCTGACCATCACCGTGAACGGCGAATTCGCCGAGTTCGAGCGCTTTGCCGGCGCCAACGACCCGGACATGGTGTGCCGGCCGGACCCGTCGACCATCCGCCTGGTGCCATGGGCGATCGAGCCGGTGGCGGTGGTGATCCACGACTGCGAGGATTTCGACGGCACGCCGGTCGGCATCTCGCCGCGCGCGGTGCTGCGCCGCGTGCTGAAGCTGTACGAGGACCGCGGCTGGCGCCCGGTGGTGGCGCCGGAGATGGAGTTCTACCTGATCCGCCAGAACACCAACCCGCACGAGCCGCTGCGCCCGCCCTCCGGCCGCGCCGGCCGCTCCGAGGTGGGGCGGCAGTCGTTCTCCATCGACGCGGTCAACGATTTCGACCCCTTCTTCCAGGAGCTGTCGGCATTCTGCGAGGCGGCGCAGCTGAAGGTGGAAACGCTGATCCACGAGGTCGGCGCCTGCCAGATGGAGATCAACTTCAGTCACGGCGACGCGATGGCGCTGGCCGACCAGGTGTTCCTGTTCAAGCGCGCGGTGCGCGAAACCGCCTACCGTCACAATATCTTCGCCACCTTCATGGCCAAGCCGATGGAAGGCGAGCCGGGCAGCGCGATGCACATCCACCAGAGCATCGTGGATGACAGCGGCGCCAACATCTTCTCGCAGCCGGACGGCAGCGCCAGCGAGCTGTTCTTCCACCACATCGGCGGCATGCAACGCTATCTGCCGCGGGCGATGCCGATGTTCGCGCCGTACGTGAACAGCTATCGGCGCCTGAGCCGCCACACCGCGGCGCCGATCAATGTGCGCTGGGGCTACGACAACCGCACCTGCGGCATCCGCATTCCGCCGTCCGGCCCGGCCGCGCGCCGGGTGGAAAACCGCGTGCCCGGCGTGGACGTGAACCCCTACCTGGCGATGGCGGCGACGCTGGCCTGCGGTTACCTCGGCATGGTGAACAGGATCGAGCCGTCCGCGCCGATGGACGACAGTGCCTACAACCTGGACTACGAGCTGCCGCGCAGCCTGGAAGACGCGGTGGAGCTGATGCAGGACTGCCCGGAGCTGGCGGCGATTCTGGGCGAGGAGTTCGTGCAGGCGTTCTGCGCGGTGAAGGAAAAGGAATTCGAGACCTTCAACCGTGCCATCACCGCCTGGGAGCGCGAGCACCTGCAACTGCACGTCTAAGCCCCGCCTGCGGCCAACGTTGGCCGCAGCCGATACAGAACATCAAGGAGATACCCATGACCATCCGCCACGGCATCAACTGGGACAAGGCGCAGGCGCTGTATCAGGCCGAGCGCGACGCCTTCATCAAGCGCATGCCGCGCTCGCGCGAGCTGTCGGCCAAGGCCGCCGGCCACCTGCTGTTTGGCGTGCCGCTGCACTGGATGAACGACTGGTCGACGCCGTTCTCGCTGTACGTGGCGGCGGCGCAGGGCGCGCGCTTCACCGACGTGGACGGCCACGACTACGTGGACTTCTGCCTCGGCGACACCGGCGCCATGTTCGGCCACAGCCCCAAGCCGGTGGCCGAGGCCATCGCCCGTCAGGCGCAGCGCGGCTACACCGCCATGCTGCCAAGCGAGGACGGCGTGTGGGTGGCGCAGGAGCTGGCGCGCCGCTTCGGTCTGCCGTACTGGCAGTTCGCGCTGTCGGCGTCTGACGCCAACCGCTTTGCCATCCGCTGGGCGCGGGCGATCACCCATCGCAGCCAGGTGCTGATCTTCAACGGCTGCTACCACGGTACGGTGGACGACGTGTTTGTCGATCTGGTGGATGGCCAGCCGCAAACCCGCGACAGCCTGCTGGGGCAGGTGTACGACATCACCCGGCACACCCGCAGCGTGGAATTCAACGATCTGGCCGCGCTGGAAGCGGCGCTGCAGGACGGCGAGGTGGCCTGCCTGCTGGCCGAGCCGGCGATGACCAATATCGGCATGGTGCTGCCGCAACCGGGCTTCTGGCCGGCAGCGCAAGAATTGTGCAAGCGCTACGGCACGCTGCTGCTGATCGACGAAACGCACACCATCAGCAGCGGCCCCGGCGGTTACACCCGCGCCCATGGTTTGCAGCCGGATCTGTTCGTGGTTGGCAAGCCGGTGGCCGGCGGCGTGCCGTGTGCGGTGTACGGTTTCAGCGCCGAGGTGGCCTGCCGTGCCGAGGATGCCAAACGCCGGGCACCCCCGGGGCATAGCGGCATCGGCACCACGCTCACCGCCAACCTGCTGGCGATGGCGGCGATGCGTGCCAATCTGGCCGAAGTGATGACTGACAGTGCCTACCAGTACATGTTCGGTCTGGCGGAAAGGTTGGCCGCAGGGCTGCGTCGTGTCATCGAACAGCAGCAGCTGCCATGGTGCGTGACCCGGATCGGCGCACGCACCGAGTTCCAGTTCACCGCCACGCCTCCTGTCAATGGCAGCGAGGCCGA
Source organism: Vogesella margarita (assembly GCF_028548475.1). Taxonomy (GTDB): domain Bacteria; phylum Pseudomonadota; class Gammaproteobacteria; order Burkholderiales; family Chromobacteriaceae; genus Vogesella; species Vogesella margarita. The sequence continues at coordinate 142,081 of NZ_JAQQLE010000013.1, read as the reverse complement.
CAAGATTCTGGACAGCGAGCTGGAGCACATCGTGCACCTGTTCCTGCTCAACCGCGGCCTGCTGATCACGCCCTTCCACAACATGATCCTGGTGTGCCCGGATACCACCGAGGCCGATGTGGACAGGCTGGTGGCGGCGTTCGCCGACTTCGTGCGGCAGGTGTGTTGAGCGCGCGGCACGCGCCGGGGTCGGTTGGTGCGGATGGCGCGAAATGAAAACGGCCCGCCTGTTGGCGGGCCGTCTGCCGGCTATGGCCGGATGGCTTAGTGCGCCTGACGGGCTGGCTGTTTGTGACGACGCACCTTGGCACCGGTCTTCTGGCGCTTGGCCTGGGTGACGCTGCCGCGCTTGCTGCCGGCCTTTAGCGCGGTTTTGCTCACCTTGCGCTGCTTGAGGCTGGCCTTGGTCGCGGTGCGGCCGGCCTTGGCCTTGACGCGGGCGCTACGTTTGGCAACGACACTACGTTGTTTGGTAGTGTTCGCGGTCGCTTTCTGGCGCTTGCGGGCGGCGAGGCTGCGCTGGCCGGTGCCGGCCTTGCGGCTGGCGATCACCTTGCCGGTCTTGGTGCGCTTGCCCACCGCGCGCTGGCGCACTGCGGCTTTTTTGTTGGTACGCACCGTTTTGTTGCTGCGCACGCTCTGTTTGCCGCCGCGCAGTGCGTTGCGTGCCTTGGCGGTGCGTTGCGTCGTGGCCGCCTGCTTCAGCTGGCGTGACGATTTGCGGGTGGCTGGCCGGCTGTCGCTGCGCTGGCTGCGGCGTGCTTCGGCCTTGGCTTGGCGGGGCGGTTCTGCCGGGCTGCTGGTTTTTTCCTGGGGTTTGTTCGCTGTTGCAGGCTGAATATTGCGTGCAGGTACGTCGTTTGCTTTATTGCTGCCACCGTTGCCGGGGGCAGGTTTGCTGATGGTTTTGCTCTGGCGTGGCGGCTGGAAGTCGCCCGGCAGCGGGGCGTCTTCGCCGGTGGCAAAGCTGTTGCTGGCGCAGCTCAGGATGATGGCGCCAAGTGCTGCGGCGCAAAAACGGGACAATGGCATGGCGGATATGTCGTTGGCTAAATAATCAAGGTGCAAATATCCGGGTGCGGTGCGTTGTGGCACCGTAACGGGCTTGTTATATTAGCACGCGCGCCGATTCGGGGACGAACGGTCAATACGTGAATCGAGGGAGATGACAAGTATGAAGAACACGAGAAGAACGTTGCTTGCGGGGATGTTGTTGTCGGTGGTTGCCGTTGCCGGTTGCGGCAAGAAGGCGGAAGAGCCGGCAGCATCGGCCGCCAGCGACGCGGCGCCGGCGGTGACGCAGGGGACCGAGTACGTGGTGGGTACCGATGCCAGCTATGCACCCTTCGAGTTCCAGAACGACCAGAGCCAGATCGTCGGCTTCGACATCGAGGTGCTGAGCGCGGTAGCGGACAAGGGTGGTTTCAAGGTCAAGTTCGTCAATACGCCGTGGGAAGGCATGTTCGCCACCCTGGCGCAGGGCGACCGCGACATTCTGTCTTCGGCCATTACCATCACCGACGAGCGCAAGCAGAGCATGGACTTCTCCGAGCCATACTTTGAGGCGCGCCAGCTGATCGCGGTCGGCAAGGGCGTGACCGGCGTGAAGACCTTCCAGGATCTGAAGAGCAAGAAGGTGGCGGTACAGACCGGCACTACCGGCGACGAAGTGGTGCAGAAGCTGTTGGGCAAGACCAGCTCCAACATCAAGCGTTTCGAGAGCATGCCGCTGGCGCTCAAAGAGCTGGAAGGCGGTGGTGTTGACGCGGCGGTGGGTGACAACGGCGTGGTGATCAACTACGTGAAGAACAACCCGCAGCACGGCATGACCACGGTGGAAGACCTGCAGAGCTTCGCGCCGGAGTACTATGGCTTTGCGGTGAAGAAGGGCAATAAGGAGCTGCTGGACAAGGTCAACGCCGGCATCAAGGCGATCAAGGCCGACGGCACCTACGACCAGATCTTCAATAAGTATTTTGGCACCAAGTAATCAATTAGCTGCATGAAGAACCGGGCCCGCCTTGAGCCGGCCCGGTTTTTTTGCAGGGGGAAGCAATATGGATTTTCGCTGGGAAATGATCGCCGACTACGCGCCACTGTTCGTGGAAGGCGTGCAAATGACGATCATCATTACACTGGTGGCCGTGGTGTTCGGCACCCTGATCGGCCTGTTCATGGGCATGGCGCGGCTGGCGGATGCGCCGCACGGCCTGAGCCGCTATCTGGTGCGCTATCTGGTGCGTCTGCCGGCCGGTGCCTACGTGACTTTTTTCCGCGGCACGCCCTTGTTCGTGCAAATCCTGCTGGTGCACTTCGCGCTGATGCCCTTGCTGATCCATCCGACGGATGGCCTGGTGATCAACGGCGATATCGCCCGTGACATCCGCCAGAATTACGGCGCCTTTATTTCCGGCCTGCTGGCGTTGACGCTTAACGCCGGTGCCTATATCACCGAGATCTTCCGTGCCGGTATCCAGTCCATCGACAAGGGGCAGATGGAAGCCGCGCGTTCGCTGGGTCTCTCCTACGGCCAGACCATGAAGTTCGTGATCGTGCCACAGGCGTTCCGCCGCATGCTGCCGCCGCTGGGCAACGAGGCGATCATGCTGCTGAAAGACAGCTCGCTGGTGTCCGCGATCGGTCTGGCCGAACTGGCCTTCGCCGCGCGGACCGTGGCCGGCGTGTACTCGCGCTACTGGGAGCCGTACCTGACCATTTCCTTCATCTATCTGGCATTGACCATGTTGATGGCGTGGGGGATTTCCCGTCTGGAGAAAAAGCTGCAGATCGGCGCCCGCTGAGCGTTCCCTGCTGCTTGGTAAAAAGGCCGCGACAGCGGCCTTTTTGCTTGTCTGGCGGGCGTCTTGGTGTCATTTCATGTTAGAATATCGAATATTTTGCCATGACTACGGATTTCCATGACCGACCAGCTTTTTGCCAAGGAAACACTCCCGATTAGCCTGGAAGAGGAGATGCGCCGTTCCTATCTCGATTACGCGATGAGCGTGATCGTCGGCCGCGCCCTTCCTGATGTCCGAGATGGCCTCAAGCCCGTGCATCGCCGGGTGCTGTACGCCATGCATGAGCTGTCCAACGACTGGAACCGTGCCTACAAGAAGTCGGCGCGTATCGTCGGCGACGTGATCGGTAAGTACCACCCGCACGGCGATACCGCGGTGTACGACACCATCGTGCGTCTGGCGCAGGATTTCTCGCTGCGCTACCCGCTGGTGGACGGTCAGGGTAACTTCGGTTCCATCGACGGCGACAACGCCGCTGCGATGCGTTACACCGAAATCCGCATGGCGCGCATCGCGCACGAACTGCTGGCCGACCTCGACAAGGAAACCGTCGACTTCGGCCCCAACTACGATGGCTCCGAGCAGGAGCCGCTGATCATGCCGACGCGCATTCCGAACCTGCTGATTAACGGCAGCTCCGGTATCGCGGTGGGCATGGCCACCAATATTCCGCCGCACAACCTGACCGAAGTGGTCGACGCTTGCCTCGCGCTCCTGGCCAACAGCGAGCTGACCATAGACGAGCTGATCGACATCATCCCGGCACCGGACTTCCCGACCGCCGGCATCATCTACGGTACCGCCGGCATCAAGGAGGCGTACCGCACCGGTCGCGGCCGCGCCATCATGCGCGCCCGCGTGCACTTCGAGGACATCGGCAAGGGTGACCGCCAGGCCATCATCGTCGACGAGATCCCGTACCAGGTGAACAAGTCACGCCTCCTGGAACGCATCAGCGAGCTGGTACGCGAGAAGCAGATCGAGGGCATCTCCGACCTGCGCGACGAGTCGGACAAGTCCGGCATGCGCGTGGTGATCGAGCTCAAGCGCGGCGAAATGCCGGAAGTGGTACTCAACCACCTGTACAAGCTGACCCAGCTGCAGGACAGCTTCGGCATCAACATGGTGGCGCTGGTCGACGGCCAGCCCCGCCTGCTGAACCTGAAGCAGATCATCGACGAATTCCTGCGCCACCGCCGCGAGGTGGTGACACGCCGTACCATTTTCGAGCTGCGCAAGGCCCGCGAGCGCGGCCATATCCTCGAAGGTCTGGCGGTGGCACTGTCCAACGTCGACGAGATCATCGCGCTGATCAAGGCGTCCGAAGCCCCGCCGCAGGCCAAGGCCGCGCTGATGGGTCGCGCCTGGCGTTCGGAGCTGGTCGAGGGCATGCTGTCCCGCGTCGACCAGAGCTACGCCCGTCCGGACGGCCTGGCCGCCGAGTACGGCCTGCACGGCGACGGCTACCGCCTGTCCGAAGTGCAGGCCCAGGCGATCCTGGACCTGCGCCTGCAGCGCCTGACCGGGCTGGAACAGGACAAGATCGTCGGCGAATACCGCGAGATCATGGATACCATCCTGGACCTGATCGACATCCTGGCGCGTCCGGAACGCATCAACCAGATCATCCACGACGAGCTGACCGCGGTGAAGCTGCAGTACGGCGACAAGCGCCGTTCCGAGATCGAACCGTTCGGTGGCGACATCAACATCGAAGACCTGATCACGCCGCAGGAGATGGTGGTGACCCTGTCGCATACCGGCTACCTGAAGGCGCAGCCGGTCGACGACTACCAGTCGCAGCGCCGTGGCGGCCGCGGCAAGCAGGCGGCGGCGACCAAGGACGACGACTTCATCAACACCCTGTTCGTGGCCAATACCCACGACTACGTGCTGTGCTATTCCTCGTTCGGACGTTGCTACTGGATCAAGGTCTACGACATGCCGCAGGGCGGTCGTACCAGCCGCGGCAAGCCGATCGTCAACGTGCTGCCGCTGGCGGAAGGCGAGAAGATCAACGCCATGCTGCCGGTGAAGGCGTTTACCGGCAATGGCGGTGCCGAGCTGGATGACGATATCGAAGTCAGCGACAAGGTCAAGGGCCCGTTCGTGTTCATGTGTACCGCCAACGGTACCGTGAAGAAGACGCCGCTGGAGGCATTCTCGCGGCCGCGTAGTGCCGGCATCATCGCCGTCAAGCTGGACGAGGGCGACAAGCTGGTCGGCGTGGCGCTGACCAGCGGCAGCGACCAGATCATGCTGTTCTCCAATGCCGGCAAGGCAGTGCGTTTCGACGAAAGCGATGTGCGTGCCATGGGTCGTAACGCCACCGGCGTGCGCGGCATGGCGCTGGGCGAAGGCCAGCAGGTGATTTCGCTGCTGGTGGCCAATAGCGATGAGCAGCAGGTGTTGACCGCCAGCGATGGCGGCTACGGCAAGCGTACCCGTGTTGGCGAGTTCCGCCACACCAGCCGCGGCACCCAGGGCGTGATCGCCATGGACCTGACCGACAAGACCGGCCTTGCGCTGGTGACCGCCAGCCTGGTGGAAGACAGCGACGACGTGATGCTGATCACCACCGGCGGCGTGCTGATCCGCACCAAGGTCGACCAGGTGCGCGAGACCGGCCGTGCGGCGCAGGGCGTGCGCCTGATCAACCTGGACGACGGCGAGAAGCTGATCTGCCTGGTGAAGGTGGCCGAGAGCGAAGACGACGCCGCAGAAGAGGGCGACGCGCTTGCGGCCAACCCTGAGGCGGGCGAGGGCGCGGCAGAATGACGGAGCAGGCACCGGCCAACGAAAAGCTGCTGGCGACGGCGGGCGCCTTGTTCGTGTCCTTCCCGCACTGCGTGACGCTGGGCATGCAGTACCTCGGCAACGTTGGCCGCAAGCCGACGCTGAAGGTGGCGTGGCGCGACGATCTGGTCGGCAATCCGGCCAGCGGCGTGCTGCACGGCGGGGTGATCACCTCCATCGTCGACACCTGCAGCGCCATCGCGGTGACTGCGCACATGGACGAACTGGAAACCATCGCCACGCTGGACCTGCGCATCGACTACCTGAAGGCGGCCACGCCGGGCAAGGCGATCTACTGCACCGCCGAGTGCTACCGGCTGGCCAGCCAGATCGCGTTCACCCGCGCCGTGTGCTACCACGACAGCCCGGACGACCCGATCGCCCACGGCGTCGCCACCTTCATGCGCGACTCCAATCCGAAACCGATGCTGGCGGAGGGCGCGGCATGAGCCAGTTCATGGAAACCTTCCTCGCGCTGCGCGACGAGAAGCGCTTCGCCGACATCATCGCCGCGGTGCCGTACGCCCGCCTGATGGGCGTGGAGTGCGGCGAGGACGAGAACGGCGAGCTGCTGTTCTGGCTGCCGTTCGCCGAGCGCAATGTCGGCAATACCACGCTGCCGGCGCTGCATGGCGGCCTGATCGGCGGCTTTCTGGAAAATGCAGCCCTGCTGCACCTGATGTGGAACCGCGAGTCGCGGGAAGCGCCCAAGATCGTGGACTTCTCGCTGGACTACCTGCGCTCCGGCAAGGCCACCACGCTGTATGCGCAGTGCGAAATCACCAAGCAGGGCAAGCGCGTGGCGCACGTGCTGATCGAGGCCTGGCAGGAAGATCGTCGCAAGCCGGTCGCTGTCGCCCGCGCGCACTTTCTGCTCAGCACCCCTTCCTGATTTTGACGAGAAATAGAGGATAGTCATGGCCAAGGTGTACAACTTCTCAGCCGGTCCTGCCGTATTGCCGCACGAAGTGCTGGCGACCGCCCAGGCGGAAATGCTGGACTGGCACGGCTCCGGCATGTGCGTGATGGAAATGAGCCATCGCGGCAAGGAGTTCATGGAAATCATCCACGATGCCGAGCAGGATCTGCGCGCACTGATGGCGATTCCGGCCGGTTACAAGGTCTTGTTCCTGCAGGGCGGCGCCTCGCAGCAGTTCTCCATGGTGCCGCTGAACCTGGCGCCGGTGGACGGCCATATCGACGTGCTGGATACCGGCCACTGGTCGAAGCTGGCGGTCAAGGAAGCGCGCCGCTACACCAACGTCAACGTGGTGGCCAGTAGCGCCGACAGCAACTACGCGGTGGTGCCGGACGTGGCCAGCTGGCAGCGCACGCCGGATGCCGCCTACTTCCACTACACCTCCAACGAGACCATCGGCGGCCTGCAGTGCCCGTTCGTGCCGGACGTCGGCAACACCCCGCTGGTGTGCGACATGTCGTCCGACTTCCTGTCGCGTGAAGTGGACGTGTCCAAGTTCGGTCTGATCTACGCCGGTGCGCAGAAGAACATCGGCCCGTCCGGCCTGACCGTGGTCATCGTGCGCGAAGACCTGCTGGGCCACGCCCAGGCGCAGACGCCGACCATGCTCGACTACCGCGTGCACGCCGACGCCGACTCCATGTATAACACCCCGGCCACCTATCCGATCTACATCGCCGGCCTGGTGTTCAAGTGGCTGAAGACGCAGGGCGGCATCAAGGGCATGCAGGCGCGCAACGACGAAAAAGCTGGCCTGCTCTACCACATGATCGACAGCAGCAACGGTTTCTACTACAGCCATGTGCAGGCGCCGTACCGCTCGAAGATGAACGTGGTGTTCCGCCTGAAGGACGAGGCGCTGGAAGACGTGTTCCTGTCCGAGGCGAAAAAGAATGGCCTGATGCAGCTCAAGGGCCATCGCTCGGTCGGCGGCATGCGTGCCTCGATCTACAACGCGATGCCGATCGAAGGTGTGAAGGCACTGGTGCACTTCATGGAAGACTTCGCCCGCCAGCACGGCTGAGCGACAAGGTTGGCCGCAACGCAAAACCCGTCCCCGGACGGGTTTTTTCATTGTTCGCGATCCGGATCAGTGTTTTTGCCGCGATGACTGGCCTCGGTCGCCCTAAGCACGCATCATGTCGTTCTTGTTCCGGAGTCTCCCATGACAGCCAACCGTCCCCTGATGTTCCTGTTGCTTACCGCCGGCACCGTGGTCACCCTCAGCATGGGTATCCGCCACGGTTTCGGTTTTTTCCTGCCGCCGATGACGCAGTCCTTCGGCTGGACGCGTGAAACCTTTGCCTTCGCGCTGGGTTTGCAGAACCTGGTCTGGGGGCTGGCGCAGCCGTTTGCCGGCGCGCTGGCAGACCGGCACGGCCCCGGGCGCGTGCTGCTGACCGGTGGCGTGTTGTACGCCGCCGGGCTGGCGCTGATGACGATGTCCAGCAGTGGCGTGCTGCTTTCCGGCTCCGCCGGCGTGCTGATCGGCCTCGCGCTGTCGTGCACCACTTACAGCGTGGTGTTCTCGGTGATCGTGCGCGCGGTGGCGCCGGAGTTTCGTTCCCGCGCGATGGGGCTGACGGCGGCGGCCGGCTCCTTCGGCCAGTTCATCATGGTGCCGGTCGAGCGCGGCCTGATCGACGGCCTGGGCTGGGTGCCGGCCCTGTTCGTGCTGGCGGCGACCGCCGCCTTGCTGTTGCCGCTGGCGGCGCCGCTGGAAAAAGCCTACCGCCGGGCGCCGGCGCTGCCGGTCCTGCAGGGCAGCATGCTGCGCGGAATGAGCGATACCTTTGCCATGGCCTGGCAACAGCGCTCCTTCCGCCTGCTGATGGCAGGCTATTTTGTCTGCGGCTTCCAGGTGGTGTTCGTCGGCGTGCACCTGCCGGCCTATCTGCGCGATCACGGCCTGTCCGGCGAGGTGGCCAGTCTGGCACTGGCGTTGATCGGCCTGTTCAACATCGGCGGCACCTACGTCGCCGGCCACCTTGGCAGCAGCCGGCCCAAGCCGATGCTGCTGGCAGGGATCTACTTGCTGCGCAGCATCGTGGTCACCGCCTTCATCCTGGTGCCGCTGACGCCGTGGTCGGTGGCGCTGTTTGCCGCGGCGATGGGCTTCCTGTGGCTGTCGACGGTGCCTCTGACCAATGGCGTGCTGGTCAGCCTGTTCGGCGTGCGCCATCTGGGCATGCTGTCGGGTGCGGTCTTCTTCTCGCACCAGGTCGGCAGCTTCCTCGGGGTGTGGCTGGGCGGGCTGCTGTACGATCGTACCGGCAGCTATGACGTGGTGTGGTGGCTGACGGTGTTACTGGGGTTGCTGGCCACTGCGGCCAACCTGCCGGTGCGCGAGCAGCCGGTGCCGGCGGTGCCTGCGGTAGCGACTCAGTCATGAACTGGCTGGCGGCGGCGTGCGGCGTACTGGTGCTGGCGGCGGGTGTGTGGGCGTATCTGCGCCCGGATTTCGTGGTCGATGCGGCAAACCTGATTGCCGCCTGTTTCTGAAGGGGATGACATGTTGACTGGGGAGCGGCTCGCGCGGCTGCAGCAATTGTGGGAAGACAACGAGGCACACGACCGCCATGCGGCCGCCCGTGCCGAGAAGCGGCTGACCATTACGCCGCAGACCGGGCGTTTCCTGTACCAGTTGTCACGCACCCGCCGGGCACGCATCACGCTCGAAATCGGCACTTCCAGCGGCTATTCCACGCTGTGGCTGGCGCTGGCGGCGCAGGTGCACAAGGGGCAGGTGGTGTCGGTCGACCATTCTGCGCACAAGGTCGCACTGGCGCACGCCAACCTGCAGGCGTTCGCGCTGGAGCCGGTGGTGACGCTGCACACCGACGACGCGTTCGCGGTGCTGGCCAATACCGCCGACGAATCGGTCGATCTGTTGTTTCTCGACGCCGACCGGCAGCGTTATCCCGGTTACTGGCCGGAGATCACGCGCATCCTGGCGCCCGGTGCCTTGCTGGTGATGGACAACGCCTTGTCCCATGTCGAAGAATGTGCGCCTTTTGTACAAGCAGTGCTTGCTACGCGTGGCTATCTCGCGGAAACTTACCCCATCGGAAAAGGCCAGTTTGTCATACTGAAAGACTTGTAAATCGTGTCGGAACAACAGCTCAAGCAACACCGCGATGCCATCGACCGCATCGACATCGAGATTCTCCATCTTCTCAACCAGCGCGCCCAGCACGCCCGTGAAATCGGCGAGATCAAGGGTGGCGGCATCATCTACCGACCGGAGCGCGAGGCGCAGGTGCTGCGCCGCATCAAGGAGCAGAACCCCGGGCCACTGCCCGGCGAATCCGTGGCACGGCTGTTCCGCGAGATCATGTCGGAATGCCTGGCGCTGGAAAAGCCGCTGTCCATTGCCTACCTCGGCCCGGAGGGCACCTTCAGTCAGCTGGCGACGCTGAAGCACTTCGGCCATGCCGCACGCACCGTCGCCTGTTCCTCCATCGACGAAGCTTTCCGGCTGGTGGAAGCGCGGGCGCTGGATTACGTGGTGGCACCGGTGGAAAACTCCACCGAGGGCGCGGTTGGCCGCACGCTGGACCTGATGGTCAGTACGCCGCTGAAAGTGTGCGGCGAAGTGGTGCTGCGCATCCACCACCACCTGCTGCGCAATAGCGCAGGCATCGACGGTATCCGCCGCGTCTACGCCCACGCCCAGGCGCTGGCGCAGTGTCACGAATGGCTGAACAAGAACCTGCCGGCCGATGTCGAGCGGGTGTCGGTGGCCAGCAATGCCGAGGCGGCAAGGTTGGCCGCAGAGGATGGCAGCTGCGCAGCGATCGCCGGTCAGGCGGCGGCGGAGCGCTTCAATCTGCTGAAGCTGGCGGAAAACATCGAGGACGAGCCGAACAACACCACTCGCTTCCTGGTGCTGGGGCATCAGGATGTCGGCCAGACCGGCCAGGACAAGACCTCGCTGATCGTGTCGGCGCCGAACCGTCCGGGCGCGGTGCACTACCTGCTGGCGCCGATTGCCGACAACGGCGTGTCAATGACCAAGTTCGAGTCGCGGCCATCGCGCGCCGGGCTGTGGGACTACGTGTTCTTCATCGATGTCGAAGGTCACCACGATGACCCGAATGTCGCCAAGGCGCTGCAGGGGCTGATGGAGCGCACCTCCTTCGTGAAGGTGCTTGGCGCCTATCCGCAAGCCGTTCTCTGACATATTGCCAGGCCGGCATCGCGCCGGCCGTTGATGGATTAAACGTATGACTATCCAGTCTGTTTGTCTTTTTTGTGGTTCCAACAAGGGTTCGCGCGTCGCTTACGAGCAGGCGGCGGTCGAGCTGGGCCGGACGCTGGCACAGCGCGACATCGCGCTGGTGTACGGCGGCGGTAACGTCGGCCTGATGGGAGCGGCCGCGGACGCGGCGCTGGCCGCCGGTGGTCGCGTGATCGGCGTGATTCCGGGCTTTCTGCGCGAGAAGGAACTGGCGCATCAGGGCCTGACCGAGTTGCATGTCACGCAAACCATGCACGAGCGCAAGGCGCTGATGGAAGACCTGTCCGGCGGCTTTGTCGCCTTGCCCGGCGGCTTCGGCACCTACGACGAACTGTTCGAGATGCTGACCTGGGGTCAGCTGTCGGTACACAGCAAGCCGATCGGGCTGCTGAATGTCGACGGCTTCTTCGATCCGCTGCTGGCAATGATCCGCCACAGCGTGGCCGAGGGCTTTGTCGCGGAAGGCAATCTGCAGCTGTTCGTGGTGGCGGAGACCATCGACGAGCTGCTGGCCAAGATGAACGCTTACCGGCCGGCACCGGTCAACAAGTGGTTGTCGCACGACCGCATCTGAGCTTGTCGCCGGCCTCGCCGGCTTTTCTGTTTATACGGGGACGGTTTTCATGATTATCGTGATGTCGCCAGCCGCCAGTGCGCAAAGCATTGATGACGTGATCGGCAAGATCCGCGCGGCGGGCCTGAGCGAGCACGTCTCGCGCGGCACCGAGCGCACCATCATCGGCGCCGTTGGCGACGAGCGCTCGCTGCAGCCGAGCATGTTCGAGATGATGCCCGGGGTGGAGCGCGCGCTGCGGGTGCTGAAGGACTACCGCATCGTGTCGCGTGAGGTGCAGCCGGACAATACGGTGGTGCACGTGCGCGGGCAGGCCATCGGCGGCGGCGCGGTGCAGGTGATTGCCGGGCCGTGCGCGGTGGAAACCGCGCCGCAGATGCAGCAGGCCGCCAGGCTGGTGCGCGAGGGCGGTGCCCGCCTGCTGCGCGGCGGCGCCTTCAAGCCGCGTACCAGCCCGTACAGCTTCCAGGGTCTGGGCGTGGCCGGGCTGGACCATCTGCAGGAGGCGGCGCGGCAGCAGGGGCTGCCGGTGGTGTCGGAACTGATGGACATCCGCCTGCTGGATACCTTCCTCGAGTACGACATCGACGTGATCGAGATCGGTGCGCGCAATATGCAGAACACCGACCTGCTGAAAGAGGTTGGCCGCATCAACAAGCCGGTGATCCTCAAGCGCGGCCTGTCCGCGACGGTCAGCGAGTGGCTGATGGCCGCCGAGTATATTGCCATCGGCGGCAACCACAACATCATTTTCTGCGAGCGCGGCGTGCGCAGCTTCGATCCGGCCGCGCGCAACACGCTGGATGTGACGGCGATTCCGTTGCTGAAGCGCGAGACGCACCTGCCGGTGATCGTCGACCCCAGCCATGCCGGCGGCAAGGCGTGGCTGGTGCCGGCACTGTCGTGCGCGGCACTGGCTGCGGGCGCCGACGGACTGATGCTGGAGGTGCATCCCGATCCGGCGCAGGCGTGGTGTGACGGTGACCAGGCGCTGGATGGCGCGGCATTTGGCAATCTGATGGCGCAGCTGCGCCCGCTGGCCCAGGTCATGGGCCGTAGCCTGGCATAAAGGGGAGCGTGATGAGCGAGCAAGAGCAGGAAATCGTAAGACTGACCCAGGTCGACAACTACCGTTTCGATAACCGTTTCGAGGGCGGGGACTACCGCTTGCTGACCGACGAGCCGGCGCCACTGGGCGACAATAGCGGGCCGTCGCCATCGCAGCTGCTGGTGGCCGCGGCGGCCAACTGTCTGTGCGCCAGCCTGTTGTTCTCGTCGCGCAAGTACCACCTCGATGTCGCGCCGCTGTCGTGCGAGGCGGTGGCCACCATCAGCCGCAACGAGCGCAAGCGGCTGCGGGTGACGCGCATCGATGTCACGCTGCAGTGTGGCAAGCCGGTGCAGGGGTCGCCCAATCTGGAGCGGCTGCTGTCGAGCTTCGAGGATTTCTGCACCGTGTCGCAGAGCATCGGCCAGGGTATCGCCATTGCGCTGACGGTGCTGGATCAGGATGGTACGGTGTTGAAGTCGCCCGCCGTCTGAGCTGGCTGCCAACAAAAAACCGGATGGGGCGACCATCCGGTTTTTTGCATTTACAGGTAGCGCAGGAACAGCGGTACCAGGATCTCGGCGATCCAGCCCAACAGCAGCGGCGGCACCAGCAGCGCGAACAGGATGCCCCACCATGGCGTGCGCTGTTGCGGGCGGCTGATGGCGAGCACGGTGCGGTACAGCGCGTAGCCGGTGAGCGCGACAAACGGCGGCAGCGTGGCCAGTGCCTGTAACGGTCGTCCTGCCAGCAGCGGGTTGAGCAGCAGCATGCCGGCCAGCAGGCAGGCCTGGCTGAGGAAGTAGCTGCCCATGTTCAGCGACAGCCCGCGCAGCAGCACGCCGGAGCGGCGGAATTCGCCGCAGCCGAGCAGCGCCAGGGCGCCGGCCAGTCCCAGCCACAGGTAGGCATAGAGCAGCGGCAGCCACACCGGCACCAGGGCCAGCGACGGCAGGTAGAGGCGGAAGAAGGTGGCGCTGACGACATAGGCTGACACTACGGCCAGTACGGCGGTCACGCTGTCGCTGGCGATCAGTCGCCACAGCGCGTGCAGCAGGTACAGCAGCAGTGGCGACAGCAGGATCAGGCTGGGAAGGGAGGGGGTCATGCCGCGGCCAGCACCCGTTGCAGCGCCACGGAGATCAGCTCGCCCATCTGCGCCAGATAGTGGGTCTGCATGTCCTGCGAGAAGCGCTGGCTGTCCTCGCTGCCCAGTACCAGCAGGCCGAAGGCCTCGCCTTGCTGGCGCAGCGCGATGGTAGCGAAGGATTGCAGTACCGGCTGGGCCGGGAACCAGCTCAGGATCTCGTCGTTGACGTAAGGGCCACAGTACGGGGCGCACAGGTTGCCGGCCAGCAGGCGGATGTCCTGCTTGGCGTTGTAGAACGGGCTGGGGTTGGCCGCATCGTGCCACAGCCGCAGTGCCACGCGTTGCAGGCCGAACTGCTTGTCGAAGGTGCGCACGATGGCGTCGGCGGCCTGTTGCAGGGTGTCGGCCTGCATCAACGCCAGGCTCAGCTGGTGGCAGCGCGACAGGATCAGGTCGTTCTGCTCGCCGTGCCGCACCAGCTGCACCAGCCGCGCTTCCAGCTGGCGGTTCTGGTCTTTCATTTCCAGCAGCTGGCGCTCGGCGAAGGATACCACCACGCGGTCATGGCTGCTTTTCAGGCCGAAACGCGGCGCGTGCTGGTTGAGGAAGTCAGGATGGGCATCAAGAAAGGCAAGAACATCGTCGTTTTGCACGCTGCGACTCCGCTGTCAGGTCAGATTTCGATTTCACCGGTAAAAACGGTCACCGCCGGGCCGGTCATCTTCACAGGATGGCCGGGGCCGCCCCACTCGATATTCAGGTCGCCGCCACGGGTATGCACCAGCACGCGGCTGTCGAGCTGGCCGCGCTGGATGCCGGCCACCACCGCGGCACAGGCACCGGTGCCGCAGGCCAGGGTTTCGCCGGCACCGCGCTCGTAGACGCGCAGGCGGATCTCGCCGCGGTTCACGATCTGCATGAAGCCGGCGTTGACCTTCTCCGGGAAGCGCGGGTGCGACTCCACCAGCGGGCCTTGCTGGGCCACCGGTGCGCTGTCCACGTTATTGACGACGCAAACCGCGTGCGGGTTCCCCATCGATACCACGGTGACGTCGATCGAGTCGTCGCCGACGGTCAGCGGATGGGTGATGGCGTCGCCGTCGGCGATGAACGGTATCTCCAGCGACTTCAGCCGCGGCACGCCCATGTCCACCGTGATCAGACCGTTGCTGTGGTACTCCGGCACGATCACGCCCTTGGCGGTTTCGACGCGGATGGCACGCTTGTTGGTCAGCTTTTGCTCTGTGACGAACTTCACGAAACAGCGGGCGCCATTACCGCACTGTTCCACTTCGCTGCCGTCGTTGTTGAAGATGCGGTAGCGGAAGTCGTTTGCACCGTCGTGCGGAGCCTCCACCAGCAGCAACTGGTCGAAGCCGATGCCCAGGTGGCGGTCACCAAGCTGGCGCAGGCGCTCCGGCGTCAGGCCTACCGTCTGGCGGATGCCATCCACCACCACAAAGTCGTTGCCGAGGCCGTGCATTTTGCTGAACTTGAGTTTCATGGGAGGTACGCGTGTGAGGTACGGCAAAGTAAAAGGCCATCATAACCGAATAATTTGGCGGCAAACAGCAGCACGACATGGCGCGCATTGACACCTTACTGACCAGTAAGTAGAGTCGCGGAATGAAGCCTGAAACCGACGCCCGTATTACCGATACGCGCAAAAAAATCCTCGACCTGGCGGAAGCGCTGATGCTCTCGCGCGGGTTCAATGCCTTCAGTTACCAGCACATCAGTGCCGAGCTGGGGGTGCGCAATGCCGCCATCCACTACCACTTCCCGAAAAAGAGCGATCTGGGCGTGGCGCTGATCGAGCGCTACTGCCGCCGTTTCGAGCGTTTCACCCAGGCGCAGGCCGAACTGTCGCCGGGCGAGCAGCTGGAACAGTATTTCGAGCTGGCCGACCGCTACTTCGGGCAGCAGCAGATCTGCCCGAGCGGCATCCTGTCGGCCGAGCTGCAGACCCTGCCCGAGGACATGCAGCGGCAGACGCAGGCCTTTGTCGCGCTGATGCGCGGCTGGGCGGAGGACATCGTGCGTCGTGGCCGCGACGCCGGCGTGATGCACTATCCCGGCTCCGCCGAGGGCATGGGCGACGTGGTGTTTGCCGCGATGCAGGGCGCGCTGCAGCTGGCGCGTTTCGACCAGCAGGCGCTGCAATCGGTCAAGCTGCAGATACGGCAGCTGCTGGGCTGCCAGTAACCATTCAAATAACAAGCCAGATAACAACTAGATAGCAACACGACAACACGAGAAGAGGGTTTGATGGAACAACAAAAAAACAGCATGTGCCGCATGGTGGACAAGACCGCGGCACTGCCGGGCGGGCTGCGCTCCTGGGCGATCACCAAACTGTTCGGCAACTTCGTCCCGTTTCTCGGGACCGCCGGCCTGCGTTTCGACGAGGTCAGCCGCGAGCGCATGGTGGTCAGCATTCGCAACCGCAAGAAGGTGCAGAATCACATCAAGGGCCTGCACGCGGTGGCGATGGCGCTGCTGGCGGAAACGGCGACCGGCTTCGTGGTCGGCATGAACGTGCCGGACGACAAGCTGATGCTGCTCAAATCGATGAAGGTCGAGTACCTGAAGCGGGCGCAGGGCGACATGAAGGCGGTCGCGACGCTGGACCGCGCGCAGGTTGGCCGCATGGCGACGGAAGACAAGGGTGACGTGCTGGTGGCGGTGGTGGTGACCGACGAATCCGGCGAATCCCCGATCCGCTGCGAAATGGTGTGGGCGTGGGTGCCCAAGAAACGCAATTGAGGGCGACACGATGAGCTATGACACGATCACCGTCGAGGTGCGGCAACAGGTCGCCCACGTGGCGCTGAACCGTCCGGACAAGGCCAACTCGCTGAACGAGGCGATGTGGCAGGAGCTGCAGCAGGCGATGGAGTGGTGCGACGCCGAGCCGCAGGTGCGCGCCGTGGTGCTGTCCGGCAACGGCAAGCATTTCTGTGCCGGCATTGATCTCGCGATGCTGATGAATATGCAGCGCGCCATCGAGGACCGCTGCGAGGCGCGCAAGCGCGACAAGCTGCGGCGGCTGATTGTCGGCCTGCAAGCCAATGTCAGCAGCCTGGAGTTGTGTCGCAAGCCGGTGATCGCCGCCATTCACGGCGCCTGTGTCGGTGGTGCGCTGGATATCGTGCTGGCCGCCGACATTCGTCTGGCCGCCGAGGGTGCCGTGTTCAGTGTGCGCGAGGTCGATGTCGGCATGGTTGCCGATGTCGGCAGCCTGCAGCGCCTGGCGCGGGTGGTGGGCGAGGGCAATGCCCGCGAGCTGGCGCTGACCGCGCGCGACGTGCCGGCGGGCGAGGCGAAGGCGATGCAGCTGGTCAATCGCGTGCTGCCAGATCGCGAGGCGCTGTTGCAGGCAGCGGAGGCGATGGCGTTGCAGATCGCGGCCAAATCGCCGCTGGCGGTGCAGGGTACCAAGGAAATCCTCAACTATAGCCGCGACCACAGCGTGGCCGAGGGGCTGAATTACGTGGCGACCTGGAACGCGGCGATGCTGATGTCGGAAGACATCCAGGTGGCGGTGATGGCGGCGGTCAGCGGCGAGCGGCCGATGTTCCGCGACTAGTTGCACACGGCGCCGCGCGGGTGCCAGTCACGGCTTGCGGCCAACCTTGCAGCAAGGTTGGCCGCAATGCTTTTGGGGTGGCTGTCGGCTATGGCCGGCGGCCGGCCAATGAAAAACGGGCCGTGAAGGCCCGTTGTTGTTGCCGGCGTCGCGCCGCTGTTACAGCTTGATCAGCGTCGATTTCAGCTCGGTGTACTTCTCCAGCGCGTGCAGCGACTTGTCGCGGCCGTTGCCGGACTGCTTGAAGCCGCCGAACGGGAAGTTCATGTCGCCGCCTTCGTCGTAGCAGTTGACCCACACCGTGCCGGCGCGCAGGCGGCGCGATACCTTGTGCGCGGTACTCAGGTCGCTGGTCCACACCGCGGCGGCGAGGCCGTACTCGCTGTCGTTGGCGATGCTAATCGCCTCGTCCACATCCTTGAAGGTGATGATGGACAGCACCGGCCCGAAGATTTCCTCACGGCAGATGGTCATGTCCGGGCGCGGGCACACAAACGCGGTCGGCTCGATGAACAGGCCGGTATCGGCATGCGCGGCCTTGCCGCCACACACCAGTTCCGCGCCTTCGCTCCGGCCCTTGTCGATGTAGGACAGCACCTTGTCGTACTGCACGCGGTCGACGATGGCGCCCATGCTGGTGGCAGGGTCCAGCGGGTCGGCCGGCTGGTAGTGCGCGGCCGCCTTCTTGAATTCGGTGATGAAGGCGTCCTTGATGTCTTGATGAACCAGCAGGCGCGAGCCGGCGGTGCACATCTCGCCCATGTTGTAGAAGATGGCGCCGGCGGCGGCGCGTGCGGCCTTGGCCAGATCCGGGCAGTCCGGCAGCACGATGTTGGGCGACTTGCCGCCCAGCTCCAGCCAGGCGCGCTTGAGGTTGGATTGCGCGGCAGCCGTGGCGATCAGCTTGCCGACACCGGTGGAGCCGGTAAAGGCGATGCAGTCGATGTCCATGTGTTCCGCCAGTGCCTTGCCGACGTCACCGGCACCCGGCAGCACCTGGAACACGCCGTCCGGCATGCCGGCTTCCTTGGCCAGTGCCGCGAGGCGGATGGCGGTCAGTGGCGATTTTTCCGACGGCTTGACGATCACGGCGTTGCCCGCGGCCAGCGCCGGGCCGAATTTCCAGCTCGCCATCAGGATGGGGAAGTTCCACGGCACCACGGCGGCGACCACGCCGATGGCTTCGCGGGTAACCAGGCCGACGATTTTCGGGTCCACCGGGGCGACTTCGCCGCCGATCTTGTCGATGGCCTCGGCGAACCACTCCACGCAGTAGGCGGCACCGGGCACGTCTACACTGGTGGTGTCGCCGATCGGTTTGCCGGCGTCCAGGGTTTCCAGCAGTGCCAGCTCGTCACCATGCTCGCGGATCAGCGCGGCGAAACGCTTCAGGATGCGGCCGCGGGCCAGCGGCGCGAGGCCCGACCATTTGCCGCTGTCGAAGGCGCGACGCGCGGCCTTGACCGCCTGTTCCACTTCCGGCGCGCCGGCCCAGCTGATGCTGGCCAGGTGCTGGCCGTTGGCCGGGTTGATGCAGTCGAAGGTGCGCCCGTCTGCTGCTGCAACATACTGGCCGTCGATGAAGGCGCGGCCTTCGATGGTGAGCGTGCTGGCAAATGCCTGCCATTCTGCATGGGTGCGAGCCATGGTGTTTCTCCTTTGTTGTGTCGGGTCCGCCCCGTAGCAGGAGGCGGTTCAGAACGTCGGCGGAGAGCTGGCGCTGACGATCTCGCAGCACTCGTCGCTGACGTTGCGGAAGCGGTGCGGCTGGCGACTGTCGAAGTAATAAGCGTCGCCGGGGCCGAGGATGCGGGCTTCGTTATTGACGGTGATCTCGATCTGGCCGCGAATGATCACGCCACCCTCCTGGCCGTCATGGGTCAGCATGTCCGGTCCGGTGTCGGCAAACGGTTCGTACACTTCGCGCAGGATGGCGATGTCGCGCCGCTCGTGCGAGGTGCCGACCAGCAACAGCTGGATCTGGTCGTTGCCGAGGTTGGGCAGTTCGTCCTTGCTGTAGAACACGCGTGGTGCTTGCGGGTCTGCATCGAAGGTGAAAAAGTCGGATAGGGTCATTGGCAGACCCTCCAGCACTTTTCGCAGCGAACTGATCGACGGGCTGACGCGGTTCTGCTCGATCAGCGAGATCGTACCGTTGGTAACGCCCGCTCTCTTGGCCAGTTCACGCTGCGAAAGACCCATGCGTTCGCGAACCATCCTTAATCGTGCTCCAACATCCATGCTTCCTGTCCAATCTGTATGTTAATAATTTTAGACGTACAACGATGAGGATTTTGACCACTTTGAGCCCGTCTGTTGCGCCGCAATAACGAAATTTCTTTGCAACCCGTGCATTTTATAGTCAAAATCAGTGTGTGAATGCAAGTTTGTTGTATATTTTTTTAAACAACTGTGGCTCAGAGCTTCACGACATCACCCAAAGGAGAGTGCTATGTTAATCGGCGTTCCGAAGGAGATCAAAAATCATGAGTACCGTGTCGGCCTGACGCCGTCCGGTGCGCGTGAACTGGTGGCGCACGGCCACCAGGTGCTGGTGCAAAGTCAGGCCGGGCTCGGCATCGGCTTTACCGACGAACAGTACCTGCAGGCCGGCGCCACCATCGTGTCGCGGCCGGAAGAAATCTTTGCCCGGGCTGAGATGATCATCAAGGTCAAGGAGCCGCAGCCGGCCGAGTGCCGCATGCTGCGACCGGGACAGCTGCTGTTCACCTATCTGCATCTGGCGCCGGATCCTGAACAGACGCAGTTGTTGCTGGAATCCGGTGCCGTGGCCATCGCCTACGAGACGGTGACCGACGAGCGCGGCGGCCTGCCGCTGCTGGCGCCGATGTCGGAAGTGGCCGGCCGCATGGCGGTACAGGCTGGTGCCCACGCGCTGGAAAAGGCGCAGGGTGGCCGCGGCGTGCTGCTCGGCGGCGTGCCGGGTGTGGCGCCGGCGCGGGTAGTGGTGCTGGGCGGCGGGGTGGTCGGCCTCAATGCGGCGCGGATGGCGCTGGGGCTGGGCGCCGATGTGACCCTGCTGGACAAGTCGCTGGCGCGACTGAAAGAGATCGACATGCTGTTCGGCAGCGGCATCAAGACGCTGATGTCCAACAGCAGCAATATAGAAGAAGCGGTGCGGGACGCGGACCTGATCATCGGCGCGGTGCTGGTGCCGGGTGCGGCGGCGCCGAAACTGCTCAACCGCGCGATGCTGAAACAGCTGCGCACCGGGGCGGTACTGGTGGATGTCGCCATCGACCAGGGCGGCTGCTTTGAGACCAGCCGGCCGACCACGCATCAGCACCCGACCTATATCGTTGACGGCATCGTGCACTACTGCGTTGCCAACATGCCCGGTGGTGTCGCCAGAACCGCCACCATGGCGCTGACCAATGCCACGCTGCCGTATGCGCTGGAGCTGGCGGACAAAGGTTGGCCGCAGGCCCTGCAGGACAATGCGCACCTGCGTCATGGTCTGAACATCTGTTGTGGCAAAGTGACTCATGCGGCGGTGGCGCGCGATCTCGGTTACGACTACGTCGATCCGCTGACCGTGCTGAAGACGGCGCAGTAAAACCAACCGAGGTAACCATGCAAGCGATTATCGGCATCCCTTGTGATGTCAAAACCATAGGCCTGTTTCCCTTCCACGCGGTGGGCGAGAAGTACATCACCGCGGCGGTGGGGGCGGCCGGCGGCGTGGCCGTGCTGATCCCGTCGCTGGGTGACGCGGCACAGCTGGACACGATCATTAATCTGGTGGACGGCATCCTGCTGCCGGGCTCGCCGTCCAATATCGAGCCGCACCACTACCAGGGCGTGCCCAGCCGCCCCGGCACCCTGCACGACAAGGCGCGCGACGCGACCACGCTGCCGCTGGTGCGGCGGGTGATCGACGCCGGCATCCCGCTCTTGGGTATCTGCCGCGGCTTTCAGGAGATCAACGTGGTGCTGGGGGGAGAATTGCACCAGCACGTGCAGGAGCAGCCGGGCCTGAACGACCACCGCGAGCCGCAGACCGAGGACCTGGACCTGATGTACGGGCCGGCGCACAGCGTGCAGTTCACCGCCGGCAGCTGGCTGCAGTATTGGCTCGGCCGCGATAGCGCCCAGGTCAACTCCATCCACCAGCAGGGCATCAAGCGGCTGGCTGACGGGCTGATCGCCGAGGCGGTGGCCGAGGACGGGCTGATCGAGGCCTACCGCGTCGGCAGCGCCAGC
Organism: Vogesella margarita; assembly: GCF_028548475.1. Taxonomy (GTDB): domain Bacteria; phylum Pseudomonadota; class Gammaproteobacteria; order Burkholderiales; family Chromobacteriaceae; genus Vogesella; species Vogesella margarita. The sequence goes on along the minus strand of NZ_JAQQLE010000013.1, from coordinate 120,740 downwards.
AACTTTGCCTATGCCGTGCAGTGGCATCCAGAATGGAAGTACTGGGAGAACGACGTGTCCCAGGCAATTTTCGAGGCTTTCGGCGCAGCTTGCCGGGAGCGCCGTATGCGTCGCAATCAATAGACGTACTCGGCAAAACCGCCGGCAAGACCGGTAAAAAAGAGGAAATGCATCATGAATCACCAATTGTTTGAATGGCTGCGCGACAACCGTATCACCGAGATGGAATGTATCGTTCCGGACATGACCGGCGTTGCCCGCGGCAAGATCGTCCCGAAAGACAAGTTTGTTTCCGAGCAGGAAATGCGCCTGCCGGAAGCGGTGCTGATCCAGACCGTCACCGGCGACTATCCCGATGACAGCATGCTGGACCTGACCGACCCGGACATGGTGCTGATGCCGGATCCGAGCACCCTGCGTTTCGTGCCGTGGGCCACCGACCCGACCGCGCAGCTGATCTACGACGCGGTGCGTCCGGATGGCACGATGGTGGAAACCGCCCCGCGCAACGTGCTCAAGCGCGTGCTGGCGTTGTATGAGGCCCAAGGTTGGGAGCCGGTGGTGGCACCGGAGATGGAGTTTTACCTGCTGTCGCCCAACCCTGATCCTGATATTCCACTGGCGCCGCCTGTTGGCCGTACCGGGCGTGCCGAATTCGGTCGCCGCTCCTATGCGATCGACGCGGTCAACGAGTTCGATCCGCTGTTCGAGGACATCTACGACTACTGCCACGCGCAGAATCTGGAAGTCGACACGCTGATTCACGAAGTCGGCACCGCGCAGATGGAAATCAACTTCATGCACGGCAATGCGCTGGACCTGTCCGACCAGGTGTTCCTGTTCAAACGCACCGTGCGCGAGGCCGCCTTCCGTCATGGCATGTACGCCACCTTCATGGCCAAGCCGATGGAAGCGGAGCCGGGCAGCGCGATGCACATTCACCAGAGTGTGCTGAACAAGCACACCGGCAAGAACCTGTTCTCCGGTGAAGACGGCAAGCCGACCGAGCATTTCTTCCACTTCATCGGCGGCCTGCAGCACTACCTGCCGGAGTGCATGCCGTTCTTCGCGCCGTACGTGAACTCCTTCCGTCGCCTGTCGCCGTATACCGCGGCGCCGACCAACGTGGAGTGGGGCTACGACAACCGTACCGTCGGCCTGCGCGTGCCGCACTCGTCGCCGGCGGCTCGCCGCGTGGAAAACCGCGTGCCGGGCGTGGACGTGAACCCGTACATCGCGATGGCCGCCACCCTGGCCTGCGGCTACCTCGGCATGATGAACAAGATCAAGCCGCGCGATCCGCTGTCCAGCGACGCTTACGAGCTGCCGTTCCAGTTCCCGCACGGCACCGAGGAAGCGCTGGTACGCCTGAAAGCCTGCAGCGACGTGGCCGAGGTGATGGGGGCGCGCTTCGTCGAGATGTATGTCGGCATGAAGGAGAAGGAATTCGCCGAATACTTCCGCGTCATCAGCCCGTGGGAACGCAAGTTCCTGCTGCTGCACGTGTAATTGCGTAGCAAGCGGGAGGCGCAGACCTCCCGTATTCAAACCAGGAGAGATTTGATGAAGCATCAGCGCAGCACCGCCCAATGGCGGGAAATGGACGCCGCACACCACCTGCACCCGTTTACCGACACCACCTCCCTGAACGAACAGGGGGTGCGCATGATCACCCATGCGGACGGTATCTACCTGTGGGATAGCGAAGGCAACAAGATTCTCGACGGCATGGCCGGCCTGTGGTGCGTGAACATCGGCTACGGCCGCAAGGATCTGCCGGAAGTCGCCAAGCGCCAGATGGAAGAGCTGGCTTATTACAATACCTTCTTCAAGACCTCGCACCCGGCGGTGGTCGAGCTGTCGCACCTGCTGGCGGAAGTGGCGCCCAAGGGCTTCGACCACGTGTTCTACACCAACTCCGGTTCGGAGTCGGTGGACACCATGATCCGCATGGTGCGCCGCTACTGGGACGTGAAGGGCAAGCCCGAGAAGAAAACCCTGATCGGACGCTGGAACGGCTACCACGGTTCCACCATCGGCGGCGCGAGCCTGGGCGGCATGAGCTATATGCACGAGCAGGGCGACCTGCCGATTCCGGGTATCGTGCACGTGCAGCAGCCGTGGCACTACAAGTACGGCAAGGGCATGAGCGCCGACGACTTCGGCCGGCTTGCTGCCAGCTGGATCGAGGAAAAGATCCTGGAAGTCGGCGCCGACAAGGTGGCCGCCTTCGTCGGCGAGCCGATCCAGGGCGCCGGCGGCGTGATCATCCCGCCGGCCACGTACTGGCCGGAAGTGGAGCGCATCTGCCGCAAGTACGACATCCTGCTGGTCGCCGACGAGGTGATCTGCGGCTTCGGCCGTACCGGCCACTGGTTCGGCCAGCAGCAGTTCGGCTTCACCCCGGACATCTTCACCACCGCCAAGGGTCTGTCGTCCGGCTACATGCCGATCGGTGCGGTGTTCGTCAATAACGAGGTGGCGGCAACGTTGGCCGCAGGCGGCGACTTCAACCACGGCTTTACCTACTCCGGCCATCCGGTGGCGGCTGCAGTGGCGCACGCCAACGTCAAGGCGCTGCGCGACGAGGGCATCGTCGCCGCCGTGCACGAGGATACCGGCCCGTACATGCAGAAACGCTGGCGCGAGGCGTTCTCCCGCTTCGAGCATGTCGACGACGTGCGCGGGGTCGGCCTGATCCAGGCGTTCACCCTGGTCAAGGACAAGGCCAGCCAGACGCTGTTCGACAACTGGGGCGAGATCGGCCTGATGTGCCGCGACATCTTCTTCCAGCACGGCCTGATCATGCGTGCCTGCGGTGATCACATCGTGTCGGCGCCACCGCTGATCATCAGCAAGGACCAGATCGACGAGCTGATCGCCACCGCGGTCAAGTGCATGGAGATCTTCGAGCAGAAGCTGAAGGAACGCGGTCTGGCCTGAGCCTGAACGCCGCGACGAAGCGGCATTTACGAGCAGCAAAGCGGGTTTGATTATACAATCGACCCGCTTTTTTTATTGCCGGACGGCTGGCGTGCCACCCACGGCCATGCCAGTGACGTGACGGCGCGGCTGGCAAGCACCGGCGGCTTTGGTTATGCTGACACGGCATGCCGCTTTCCTGATACTCCAGACTCAAAACGAGGCCACGGCTGACAATGGCTGACGAATCGCAACGCCCCATCATCGTAAAACGCATCAAGAAAGGCCACGGCGGCCACCACGGCGGCGCCTGGAAGATCGCCTACGCCGACTTCGTGACCGCGATGATGGCGTTTTTTCTGTTGATGTGGCTGCTGGGCTCGACCTCGGCCGGTGCGCTCAGCGGTATTTCCCAGTACTTCCAGATGCCGCTGAAGCTCGCGCTGCAGGGCGGTGACGGCGCCGGCGACGCTACCGCGGTGGTGCCCGGCGGCGGCACCGATCTGACAAAGCAGTCCGGCCAGGTCAAGCGCGGCAATCCGGACCCGGCCAGCGGGCAGAAGCGGGCGGAGCTGAGCAAGCTGCAGCAGCGCATCCAGCAAAAGCTGCAGCAGAAGATGGAACAGAGCGCGGTGCTGAAGTCGTTCAAGGACCAGGTCCGGCTGGAGATGACGCCGGAAGGGCTGCGCATCCAGCTGATCGACGAACAGAACCGGCCGATGTTCCAGTCCGGCGGTGCGGTGCCGATGGAGCACACGCGGGTGCTGCTGCAGGAAATCGGTCGCGAGCTGAACGAAGTGACCAACAAGATCAGCATCTCCGGCCATACCGACGCCACCCGCTTTGCAGGCGCGGCCACCGGCTATACCAACTGGGAACTGTCGGCCGACCGTGCCAATGCCGCGCGCCGCGAGCTGATCGCCGGCGGCATGCTGGATGAAAAAGTATTGCGCGTGGTCGGGCTGGCGTCTGCGGACCCGCTGAACCGGCAGAACGTGTTCAGCTCGGAAAACCGCCGTATCGCCATCGTGATCCTGAACGAGGAAACCGAGAGCCAGATTCGTGGCCAGGGGCCGGTCGCGGAAGCGGCACCGGTGGCGGCTGCGGTTGCAGGAGCACCGGCAGCGCCATGAGGCTGACCGCCTTGCTGCGTCATGCCGGCATCCAGCTGCTGGCGGTGCTGCTGGCCTGGGTGTTCTGGGCGCCGGTGGCCACGCCGCTGCCCTGGCTCGCGGCGCAGTGCCTGCTGGCGGTGCTGCTGGCCAGCGTGCTGCGCTGCTCCATGCCGCAACGCCTGCTGCACCTGCTGTTCATGCCGCTGGTGGTGCTGGCGCTGTGGCAGCAATGGGCGCCGTGGCTGTACCTGTGCGGCTTTGTGCTGCTGTTTGCCCTCAGCCGCAATGCGCTGATCGAGCGGGTGCCCCTGTATCTGTCGTCGCAGGAAAGCATAGACACGCTGGCGCACTGGCTGCCGTCCGGCGCTGCGGTGCTGGATCTGGGTAGCGGCGACGGCCGGGTGGTACTGCAGCTGGCGCGGCAGCGCGCCGACCTGCAACTGTGCGGCGTGGAAAACGCGCTGCTGCCGTGGTTGTGGTCGCGCTGGCGCTACCTGCGTGCCGGCCGGCCGGCCAATGTCAGCCTGCACTACGGTAATTTCTGGGCGGTGGACTGGTCACGTTTCGACGTGATCCATGCCTTCCTGTCGCCGGCGCCGATGGCGCGGGTATGGACGCACTTTCAGCAATATGCGGCCAACCATGCGCAGCTGGTGAGCAACAGTTTCGGGATCGAGGCGGTGCCGCCGCAGCAACGGCTGCCACTGAACGGGCCATTACAAAAAGAACTCCTCATCTGGGGACGCAATCATGGACATCGCTAACTGGCTGTCATCGCTGTCGGAAAACCGCTGGCCCATCCTGCCGGCCACCGCGGTCGAGGTGCGGCAGATGCTGTCGCGCCCCAGCGACCGCATCGTGTTTTCCGAGCTGGCCAACCTGACCCTGTCCGATCCTTTCCTGCTGCTGGACCTGATGCGGCTGGTCGGCGCGTCGCGCGCCCTGCAGCGCAGCGAGGCGCACCCCACCGTCGAGCAGATGCTGATGATGCTGGGACTGGAGGTGATCACCGCGCGCTATCGCCAGATTCCGGCGCTCTCCACGGTGCACGGCAAGCTGGACCAGGAGGTGGTCGATGCCGTCGGCGACTGGCTGGGACGTTCCCGCATCGCCGCCTTCGTCATCAAGGAATGGCTGGCGATCACCGGAGAGTACAAGGTCGAGGACTGCTTCATCGCGGCGCTGGTGTACAACCTGCCGGCCTGCCTGTACCTGATCTACCGCAACCGCCTTCCGGGCGGGCCGCTGCTGCACGAGGTGGCGGACGTATTCGCGCAGGACTACCCCAGGATCGTCGAGCAGTTCATCCAGCGCATGCCGCTGCCGTCCGGTCTGCTCGATACCCTCGGCAGCGGGCCGGTCAACCGCCGCAAGCAGCTGCTGAAGCTGGCGATTGCCACCGCCAACGCGGTGGACCAGGGCTGGTGGCGGCCGCAGTGGAATATCGGCATCGAGGCGGCGGCCAGGCTGATCGGCTGCCGGGTCGACGACGCGCAGCAGGTGGTGCAGCAGGCGATCCTGCAGGTGGCGCGCCACCCGCGCGCGCCGGGCTATGCCTATCCGGCGCGGGCCTACCTGTACATTCCCGGCCCGTTCCCGGAGAAAAACAAGCAGGACGAAGTCGCCACCCTCAGCGGCGAGCAGCAGCTGGAAAAGGCGCTGCTGGAGTCGCTGCGCCACCTCGCCAACGACATCCAGTTCGAGCGCATCATGTTCCTGCGCTACGACCAGCCCAGCCATTCGCTGAAAATGCGTTACCAGATCGGGCTGGATGACAATCACCCGCTGCGCAAGCACATCGTGGCGCTGGAGCCGGGCTCGTTCTTTGCGCTGCTCACCAGCCGGCCGCAGAGCTTCCATGCACCGGCCGCAACGCGCGCGCAGCTGGCGCGCAAATACCAGGACGAATTCTTCACCCATCTCGGCGAGGGCCACTTCGCCTGCATGTCGGTGTTCTCCGGCCACAAGCTGGCCGGTGTCTTCTTTGTTGACAACTATCGCAGCAACAAGGCGATCGACGACGACAGCTACCACCGCTTCAAGGAAACGGTGTTCCGCGTGTCACAACTCACTTTCTAGGCATGACATTCCATAAAATCATTACCTCGGCCGCCAATGACGAGATGAAATCGCTGGCGCGGCTGCTGGACAACGCCCGCGAGCGGCGCAAGCAACAACTACTGGTACTGGAAGGGTTGCACCTGCTGCAGGCCGCGCTGGACGCCGGGCTGCCGCTGCACGCGGTATACGTCAACGAGGCGGCGCAGCAGCATCCGGAATGGCTGGCGCTGCAGCGTCGCATCGACCGTGCCGTGCCGTGCAGCCTGGTCAGCACCGCGGTGCTGGCCAAGGTCACTGCGCTGGCGACACCGTCAGAGGTGCTGGTGTTGTGCCCGCGGCCACAGGGCAGCGCCGCGCAGCACGAGGCGGCGGTGCTGCTGGACGACGTGCAGGACCCGGGCAATATGGGCACCATCCTGCGCTGCGCCGCTGCGGCCAACGTGCGGCAGGTGTACCTGTCCAAGGGCTGTGTCGATGTCTATTCGCCCAAGGTGCTGCGCGCCGGCATGGGCGCCCACTTCGTGCTGCAGATCCACGAGCAGGCCGATCTGGCCGCCGAACTGGCGCGCTGGCCCGGCGCCCGGCTGGCGACGCACCTGGAGGGCAGCGTGTCGCTGTACAGCGAAGACCTGCGCGGTGCGGTGGCCTTCGTGTTCGGCAACGAGGGCAAGGGCGTGTCGGCGCCGGTGCTGGCCGCCTGCGACCGCCGCGTGCGCATCCCGATGCCCGGTCACGCCGAATCGCTGAACGTGGCGATGGCGGCCACCGTCTGCCTGTTCGAGCGCGTGCGCCAGGGCGAAGCCGCGGCTACCGGCGCCGCGTAATCGGTGCTTTGCCAATCGGGCGGCGCTCACTACAATACGCGGCCTGTTATTACACGCGCGGTGCCGCCCTTGGCCTGACGCAACTCCGGAGTGAAGAATGGAACCCGTACGACTTTCAAAACGCATGGCTGAAATGGGGCTTTGTTCTCGCCGCGAGGCCGACAGCTATATCGAGCAGGGCTGGGTCAAGGTCAACGGCAGCGTGGCGGTGCTGGGGCAGAAGGTGGTGACCGGCGACGACATCCAGCTCGACAAGAAAATGACCCAGGCGCAGGAGCGCCGCGTCACCATCCTGATCAACAAGCCGATGGGCTATGTGTCCGGCCAGGCCGAGATGGGTTACCTGCCGGCGGCGGCGCTGATCACGCCGGACAACCACTGGGAAGAAGACAAATCCGGGCTGCGCTTCTCGCGCGACCACATGAAAGGGCTGGCACCGGCCGGGCGTCTGGATATCGACTCGGTCGGCCTGCTGGTGCTGACTCAGGACGGCCGCGTGGCGAAAGAGCTGATCGGCGAAACCTCCGATGTCGAGAAGGAATACCTGGTGCGCGTCGAGGGCGAGCTGTCCGACGAGGGCCTGCGTCTGCTCAATCACGGCCTGTCGCTGGACGGCAAGGCGCTGATCCCGGCCAAGGTGTGGTGGCAGAACGATGACCAGCTGCGCTTCATCCTGAAAGAGGGCAAGAAGCGGCAGATCCGCCGCATGTGTGAGGCCGTCGGCCTGCACGTGGTTGGCCTCAAGCGCATCCGCATCGGCAAGGTGATGCTGGGCGACCTGCCGACCGGCAAGTGGCGCTACCTGGCCGCGGACGAGCAGTTCTCCTGAGCCTTGGCTATGCGGCCAACCTTGTTGGCCGCCATTTCAGGCACACAGTCACGATAAAGCGGGCAGGGCGATGAGCTTCTTTTTGCAGCGATGGTTGGGCGGCGGCGGCCCCTGGGGGCGGCAGGACGTGACGCAGGCGGTGGAGCGGCTGATCGACGAGGTCGATCCCAAGGTGCGTCTGCTGCCGCGCAGCCAGCAACAGCTGCAGCGCGGCGTGCGCGACACCCTGCGCTACGCCAGCGAGCTGATCGAGCACCTGCCGGCGCCGCTGGATCTCAGTCCCGCCGGCTACACCACCGACCGCCGCGTCGGCCTGCTGTTCGCGTCGCCGGAAAGCCTGTACCGCGTGCTGCAGACGAGCGAGGCGCTGCAGCAGTATTTTTCCCACCCTTCCAATCCCGACACCGCCTACCTGCTGCTGGTGATGCAGCCGCAGGCGCGCCAGCGTCTCGGTAGCCAGCTGCTGCCCGATGGCCAGGTGCAGAACGACGTGCCGCAGCAGGTGATCAGCTTCGAGCAGCACCGTGTGGTGGCGGCCTACGACAGCCTGAAAAACCTGCGGCATCTGGCCGGCATGGAGGCGTTCAATGCGCTGTGCCGTGACCTCGCGCGGCGGGTGGCGCTGTTCGATGCCCGCCGCCAGCAGCTGGAGGCCGAGCGCCAGCGCGTGCTGTTGCGGCTGTCGGCCGGTGGCCAGACGCTGATCAACGCCGACGCGCTGCGCGGCCACGACGATGTCAAGGACGCCGATCTGCCGCGACGCCTGCAGCAGCTGGATGCGGAACTGGCGGTGATGGGCAAGCAGCTGTCGCTGCCGGGCAAGCTGGATTACCTGCGCCAGGTGCTGCGCCAGCCACAGGACTACCTGAAGGCTGGGCTGGAATCAACGTGGCTGGACCGCATGGGGGTAGTGACACCGCCGGATCTGGGCGGTGCGCAGCTGGACTTCGGCCTGATGAGGCTGGGCGAGGCCGAGGACAGCGTGCGCGAACGGGCGGTGTTCCCCGGCAGCATCACCCGCCACGCCCTGCAGCAGTGGCGCGAACGTTGGCCGCAATGAGGCGGCCAACGGCAGAAGCCAGGCTGGTTTCGCGCCGCTGACAGAACTCGCCGCGCAGCCGGGTCAGGGCGGCGCAACGCAGAACCAGGGGTTTTCTTAGCGGTGCTTATTGCTGCGGCAGGGTTGCCTTGCCGTAGTGCAGGAACACCTCGTCGCGCACCCAGCCCTTGTTGTGGTACAGCTTTTGCGCGGCCTGGTTGTCGCGGGCGGTGGACAGCTCCAGTCGCACGAAACCGTTGTCGCGGGCGTAGCGTTCGATGTGGCCGAGCAGGCTGCTGGCAATGCCGCGTTGGCGGTCCTGCGGCCGGGTGAACAGGTCGTACAGCACGTAGATCGGCGCCGCCGCCAGCGAGCAGAACGACGGGTACAGCTGGCAGAAGCCGAGCACCTCGCCGTCGCTGTGCTCCGCCAGGAAGATCACCGATTCGTTCTTGGTCATGCGCGCCTGCAGGAAGCGCCGCGCCAGCTCGCGGTCGCTGCTTTCGCCGTAAAACTGGCGATACTCGTCAAACAGCACCGCCAGCGCGGTCAGGTCATTGTGTCCGGCGCGGCGTATCGTCGCGTCACTCATCACTCGTTGCTCCTTCTTGTCCGTCAATCACGATCAGCGGCACCATCATCTCGGCGACAGACAGCCCGCCGTGATTGCCCAGCAGCTTGGGTAGCGGAGCGTCGGCCGGTGTATCCAGCAGTCCCCAGTCCTCTTTCAGCAGCAGCACGTAGTCGCCGACGCGTGCGGCCAACCTTGGGTCGTTCACGTCGGCACCGGGGCCGAACCAGGCCTCGTCCAGCAGCTGCGCCGCCGGCAGGCACCAGGCGGCATGGCCGAGCAGGCGTTCGGCCAGTTGCGGGAATTCCGCCAGCCGTTCCGGCTTCACGTGGCAGAACGCCACCCGCGGCTCACCGGACAGCGGCAGGCGCAGGCAGTCGGCCAGCTCCGGAAAGTCGCGCAGCTGCAGCAGGCGCGGCGGCGGGATGTCCATCTGGCCGTGGTCGGCGCTGATGCACAGCACGGCGTCGCGGCCGGCCAGCGCGGCGGCAAAGGCGGCACAGTGCGCCTCGACACGCTGCAACAGCTGGCGGCAACGCGGGTGCGTGGTGCCCTTGTGGTGCATGATCGAATCCAGGTCCGGGATGTAGGCGTAGACGAACTGTGGCGCGGTCGCCTCGCGCAGTAGCGTGTCCAGCTGCCGGAACAGGTCTTCGTACGACGCCCAGCCGCGGCGCTCGGCATTGCCGCCGTGGTGCAGGCTGTAGGCGGAATCGAGAATGTAGTTCGGCTGCAGCATGATCTGGCGCCGCGCCCCGCTGAGCGCCGAGGGCGTGCGGTACACCGCGCGCGCCAGCTCGGCCGGGTCGTCCGGTGTGTGGCTGCCGCGGTGGCGCACCGTCATCGGCAACGGCGTGACCACGGCGTCGACCTCCGGCGCCGCCAGATGCCAGCCGGTGAGGGTGTGCACGCTGGGCGGCAGCCCGGTGAGGTAAGTGGTGATGGCGCTGGTGGTGGTGCTGGGGAACACCGAGGTCAGCGCCAGCGTCTGCTGCTGGCGGAGCCAGCCGCCGGGCGACAGATCGGCGAGTTGCCTGCAGCCCATGCCGTCGATGACCAGCAGGATGATGGTCTGCGCCTGCTCCAGCCGTGCCAGCGACGGGTGCTGCAGCGGCGGGCAGGGACTGTCGCTGCCGTGCAGGCGGGCGGCGAGGTTGGCGATGCCGTGTTCCGGGTGCGGGAACACCAGGCCGGTGGCACTGAGCTGTGGTCGGGTTGTTTGGGTCACTTGCGGCGATGGCCAGGTTGCGCTAATACCTGTACTTTTACCATTTTCACCGCATTCCAGATAGCCGATGGCCGCTTATCCTGTTTCCTGTACCAGCTGCGGCGCCTGTTGCGCCGCGTTCCGGGTGTCGTTTCACCGTTCCGAATTGGCCGGCCCCGAGCGCCGCGGCGTGCCGCCGGCCATGGCGGTGGTCGAGGTCGGCAACACCATGCGCATGTGCGGCACCGACGAGCACACGCTGCGCTGTGTCGCGCTGCAGGGCGCCGTCGGCGAGTCGGTCAGCTGCAGCATCTACGCCGACCGGCCGTCGCCGTGCCGCGAATTCGGCGCGCTGGCCGATGTCGGCATCTACGAGCGCGCCTGCAACCGCGCCCGCGCGCGCCACGGCCTGCCGCCGCTGCCGGTGGACGACTGAGTCACAGCAGCACCAGATGGTTGTCCCACTTCACCGGGAAGCGCTGGCTGCGCGCGGCGACGATCTGCAGTTGCTGGCTGTCTATCCACACGATGTCGCCCAGCTCGTTGCTGACGATGAAGTGGCACCCGTCCGGGGTCGCGGCGATGCCGGCCGGCTTGCTCAGCGCCACCGCCCCCAGGAATTCGCCCGCGCCTGACCAGAACACCACCTGGTCGCCGCGGGTGGCGGTGCAGGCGATGTGCGTCGGCGTTGCCGCCACGCTGGCGGCGTAGCCGTTGCAGCTCGTCGCCAGCTCCGGCGGCAGCGACAGGCTACGCAGCCCGCTGCGCTCGTGCCACAGGCTGACCAGCGGCGCACTGCCTTCGCCCTCGTACTGCAGCGCCACCGCGTAGTGGCCGTCGGCTACCGCCGCCAGATGGCGCAGCGACAGCCTGTTGTCCGGCAGGCGGAAGCTGGCCACGCTGCGGCCAACCTTGAGGTCGACGATGTCCAGGCTGGGCTGCATGCTGCGCACGTTGAGCTTGATGCGGCCGCTCTCCGGCAGCGTCAGGATGCCGCCGTTGGCGACCAGGATGCGGCCGTCTTGCAGTGGCAGCAGCTGGTGCGGGCCGATGCCGCCGGACGGCAGCTCGCGCAGCGGCGCCAGCGTCAGCGCGTCGCGCAGGGTCAGCAGGCCGTCGCCGTTGTCGATATTGCTGTCGGTGGTGGCCAGCACGCCGCCGGGCAGCACGATGCCGTGGCCGAAGCCGTGGCGGTCGTCCGGGTAGTCATACCAGGCCAGCATCTCGCCGCTTTGCCAGTTAAGGCGCGCGATAAAGCTGCCGGGGCGGCGCGCGAACACAAGGCACTCGTTTGGCCGGCCGGGCAGCAGCGCGATGTGGTGGCCGCGTTGCGGCAGGGTGGCGGCCGTGTTACGGCCGGCGGCGCCGACGCGGTACTCGTTGCGGCCAACGTCGTAGGCCGACAGCAGTTGCAGCGGGGTCTCGCCTGCCAGGCTGCGCAGCGGCCACGCCAGCAGGCCGGCGGCCACACCCTGCAGCAGGAGGCGGCGTTGCGGATCAGTCGCCATCGGATTCATTGAAGCTGAGGGTAATGTCCAGGCTGTCGGCGACCGGGCCTTCCAGCAGGGTCAGCAGCGTGGCCAGCGCCTGCACTGCCGCTTTTTCCTTGCCGCTGCGGCCAACCTGCACCAGGTCGTCCGGCAGCTGCGCCAGTCCCTTGTTAACCGCCGTCACCCGTTGCCGCAGCTGCTGCGCCAGCGCCGGCTGCCCGGCCTGTTCCAGCAATTGCGCCAGCGCGAAGTCCTTGCCCTTGCCGCCGATCAACAGCTGTTGCAGCAGGTCGAACTGCGCCTGCAGCAGCCGCTTGCCGCTGTGGCTGCGCTTGCCGCTGACCAGCTCCGGCTTCTGGCCGGCCAGCCGCGACAATTCCTTGTGCAGCTCGTTGTTGCCGGCCAGCGTCAGGTTGATGATCTCCTCCAGCGCCTGCTGGCTGGACGGTAGGTCGTCGGCCGTTTCTCCGGCACTGATGCGTGTGGCAAAGCGTTGCCACTGGTGCTGCAGTTCGGCGCTGTGCTCGCCGAGTTCGTCGGCGTTGCGTTGCAGCCAGGCGCAGACGCCGGGCGTGGCCAGGCTGGCCGCGGGACGGTACAGCAGGTATTCGATGGCGGTGTAGCCCTTGGCTGCGGTGCCGGTGGTGTCGAAGACGTCGGCCTCGTGCGCGGCGCTGCGGCTGACCGCGCTGTCGACCAGCGCGGTGCGCGTCGGCCTGAAGGCGATGGTGCGCTGGCTGCGCAGCTGCGCCGTCGGCCCCCAGTTCAGCGCCGCGACGCGCATCCAGCTGCCGTAGGCCTGTTGCCACTGCTGGCGTACCGCCGCGAGGCCGGCATTGTCCGGCCGGGCGCAGCTGTGCTGCAGCTGGCTGGCCAGCGCACGGTTGGCGTCGGCCAGCTGCCGGTAGCGCGGCAGCAGGGTGTCGTTGAGCACGTACTGCACGTAACGCGGCGTCGCGTCAGGCGGCGCGGCGGTGTCGGCGTGGGCGGTGCCGGCCAGCAGCAGGGCCGACAGGGTCAGGATGGGTTTCAGTTGCATGATTGCTCCGCCGAAGCCGGCGCCAGGGCAGGCGCCGGCTTCAGGTTCAAAGGGATTCGAGGAAGCGCAGCAGGGCGGCGCGGTCGGTCTTGTTGAAGGCCATGAAGTGCTGCTTGGCGGCCTCGGCCTCGCCACCGTGCCACAGGATGGCTTCGCCAAGGTTGCGCGCGCGGCCGTCGTGCAGGTAGCGGGTGTGGCCGTTGACATCGGCAAACAGCCCGATGCCCCACAGCGGCGGCGTTTTCCACTCCTGGCCATTGGCCAGCCCGTCGGGGCGGCCGTCGGCCAGCCCCGGGCCCATGTCGTGCAGCAGCAGGTCGGTGTAGGGGCTGATCTTCTGGCCGGAGACTTCCGGCAGGCCGCGCAGCGTGCCGGTGGTGTAGCTGGCCACGTGGCAGCTGCTGCACTGTGCTTGGCTGAACAGCCACTTGCCGCGGCGTACCTCGGCGCTGTCGGCCTCGCGCTGCGCCGGCACCGCCAGCGTGCGGCTGTAGAAGATCACCGCGTCCAGCTTGTCTTTCGGAATTTCCGGCGTGCCGCCGCGTGCGGCCTGGCGGCAGTCGCGCTGCGCGGGCAGGCACTCCTCCTGCGGGAAGTGGCGCGAGGTGATGCCGATGTCGCCGTTGAAGGCGCCGGCGCTCTGGTGGGCGATGGTGGCGACATTGGCCTTCCAGCCGAAGCGGCTGATCAGGGTCTTGCCGGCGTAGGCGTCGTGCACGTAATTGGCGCGGCCGGACACGCCAAGGTTGGCCGCAGCCTGCGCACGGGCGTTGGCGAGAATGTCCTGCTCGCGGATCGCCTCCAGCAGGCCGAGACCGATCATCTGCGGCGCGATGCGCGGCGATACCTGCACTTGCGGATGAAGCGGGCCGTAACCCAGCTCGGTAAAGCGGTATTGCGGCTGCAGCAGCTCGAACGGCTCGCCGTCGGGGAAGCTGCCCGTTTGCGGCTGGTAGCTGATCTGCACCTTGCCTTCCGGTTTTACGCCGGGGATGGCGTCGTTGTTGAACTGGCCACCGTAGTTCGGCTCTGGCTGCGGGCCGCTGGCGCCGGGGATGGACAGGCGGAACAGCAGCGCCATCGGCTGCTCGGCCTGCAGCTGGTTCTCGAACTGCGGCGGTGCACCGCGGCCGTCCAGCGCGTGACAGGCGCCGCAGGAGCGGGCGATGAAGTGCGGCCCCAGCCCGTCGCGGGCGGTGGTCGACGACGGCGCCTCGACCCAGGCCTTCTTGAAGAAGGAATTGCCGACGAAGAAGCGCGTCTGCCGTTCGGACGCCATATTGGCCGCCGACAGCGAGAACGCGTTGCGGCCGGTCTCGTACACGGTGGTGTCGCCGCCCAGCTTCTCGTCGTCGTCGTGGTAGGGCGCCAGCTCCGGCAGCGAGGTGAAGCCGACCAGCCCGCCGAGGATCAGGCCGGCGGCCAGCCACGAGGCGGGGCGCAGAAAAAGTTGTGTCATGGTGTGTTCCGGATAGGCAAAACCCGCCCGGCGAGCCGGGCGGGGTGAGGACGATGGCCGACGGCAGGGGCGCTTAGCCGTTGACGTTCAGCTTCCTGATGCCGATGGCTTTGGCGGCTTCCACTAGGCTCGCGGCCTGTTTCTTCAGCGCGGCGGCGGTGGCCTGCACGCGGCTGCGGCCGTCCTTGTTGACGATTTCTTGGTCGAACGGCGCTTTGATCGCCTCGGCGCGGGCCTGGGTGGCGGTCATGTCGGCGCTCACGCGCTCGGCAGCCTTGGCATTGCTGGCGGCAACCAGGTCGCGCAGGCTGGCGCCCTTGAGCTGGCTGCCGTCCACGCGGGTGTACTCGCCCAGCCACACGTTCTGGATGCCGCGGGCGTTGGTGACGATGTCGCGGTGGGTGTTGTCGGAGAAGCAGGAGTGCTCGTCTTCCTGGTTGCGGCTGTCCAGTGCCACCTCGATGCGCTCGCCGGCCAGCTCGGCCCGCGACAGCACGCCGATGCCGACCAGCATCTGGCGCAGCGCGTCTGGTTTCTTCTCGAACCGGGCGCGGAAGTTGTTGCTGTTCGGCTGCCAAGCGGCAACCAGATAGCCCAGGTCGTCGACCAGCAGATCGGCGGCGGTCTTCAGGTACTCGCGGCGGCGGTCGGCGTTGTTGCCCTGGCCGTCGACAAAGTCGGTATAGCTGCGTTTGCCTGCGCCGTTGCTGTCGAAGTCCTGGCCCCATAGTAGGAACTCGATGGCGTGGTAGCCGGTGGAGATGTTTTCTTCACCGCCGCGCTCGTTCAGCGAGCCGAGCAGCTTCTTGCTGATCACCACCTTGCGGTTGTTGATGATGCCGGCATCCGGTTTGCCCTTGACGCCATCGATATAGGCCTCGTCCAGCGGCCAGGCGTTGATCTGGCCTTCCGGGCCGCGGGCGTCGTCGATCGGGCCGCCGTAGAAGCGGAAGGCTTCGGTCTGGCCGTAGGGCTCGCGTGCGGCCAACCATGCCTGGCGCGCCTGGTTCAGGCTGGCTTCGCTCGGGGCGGCGACAAAGGCGTTGATCGCGTTCTGCAGCGCCTTGGCGGTGAGCAGCGAGTCTTCGTAGCTGGCGAACACGATCTGGCTGTATTGCTGGACTACTGCCTCGCGGCTGACCTCGGCGGCTGAGGCGTGGACAGGAGAGAGCAGGGCGCCGAGCAGGGCGGCCGCGAGCAGGGTTTTGCGCATGATGGAATCCGGCTGACTGATGGATGAAAAATAAAGCCCATGATAATCACTCGCAATAAATGCGGTCAATCTTATCGAGAATCGTTCTTGATTTTGTGTGGTTTTGTCATATTGCGCGGGCGTTCGCGCGGGGGCGGGCTTCGTGGTATCCTTGCGCCCCTTTCAAATTACCCTGCCCTGGCATGCGAGACCCCTGCGACCACTACACCATGGACCTGATCGGCGGCAGCCGCGCCAAACCCGGGCGCAAGCCGCTGGGCGAACGCGCGATGACGGCGGCCGAGCGCAAGCGTCGTTCGCGCGAGCTGCGTCGCAACCGCCTGCAGGAACTGTCGGTCACGGTGGAGCTGTCGCGCGACGCGCAAAAGGCGCTCGACAAGATGATCGAGTGGTGGGGTGTCAGCAAGAAAGAGGCGATCAATCGCGCGATGCTGATCGCCTGCCAGTCGCAGACCGGGCGCACCGGCATGCTGTTCGACCTGGATCCTGCCTTTTTGCTGACCGAACGTAGCAGCAAGCGCCGCCAGCGCTGAGGCGGCGGCCGGGGGCTGCCGTTCGCCCTGTGTTGCTGGCTGGTGATGCTGGTCAGTCCGTCTTGCCCGCGTCGTTTCCCTAGCCTGTTGTTTTGGCCTGTCTTCGTGGCAAGGTTGGCCGTCCGTGGCGACTCCCGAAGAATCAGATCAGAGCTCACGCCGGTGGCGCTCGCCGCCACGCTGCCGTATCGCGACATTCACGGCGTTGCCATATCGCGACAGCACCTTCCCCTGCTTGACGCAGATCAACCGTGCCATGCCATTCGGAATTAATAATGGCCGATTGTTTCAATAGGAAGTGGCTGCCATGGCACTCAAACAGCTTTCGCCCGCCGATGTGATGCTGGGCAAACCGCTGGAGCAGGCGGTGTACAACGCGGATGGCCAACTGCTGCTGAACAAGGGCTCGGTACTGCGCGACCCCGGTGCCAAGCAGAAGCTGCTGGCCATGGGCCACAAGGAAGTAGTGCCCGGTGCCGCGCCGGTGGTGCCGGCTCCCGCCGCGCCGCGGGCGGAGCAGCTGCGCGAGCCGGTGTTCGCGCTGGTGCAGCACGCGGCGGTGACGCTGAACGCGATGCTGGTCGACCAGCAGGCCGACGTCCACCGCGACCAGTTCATCGCCCGCATCCGCTCGCTGGCCGGCCGCCTGCAGGCCGCCTGCCAGCAAGACCCGGAAGCCGCCATCGCCGCCATCCACCTGTTTCACGAAGGCGAGTACGCGCTGCGTCACCACCTGTCGGTGGGCGTGGTCAGCGCGCTGCTGGCCGAAGCCGACGGCCGTCTGGACAAGGCGCAGCAGCATTCGCTGATCTGCGCCGCACTCACCCACGACATCGGCATTTACAGCCTGGCCAACCACAGCGGCGGGCTGACCGAGGAGAAGCGCCGCGAGATCAACCAGCACCCGATCACCAGCTGCGCCATCCTCAAGGACATCGGCGTCGACGACGAGCTGTGGCTGGAGGCGGTGCTGCAGCACCACGAACGGCAGGACGGCAGCGGCTATCCGCTGAGCCTGTCCGGTGGCGCCATCTCGCTGCACGGCAGCCTGCTGGCGGTGGCCGATGTCTACTGCGCGATGACGCGGCCGCGGCCGTACCGGCCCAAGGCCTACTTCCCGATGGCGGCGATGCGCGACCTGTATGTCGGGCAGAGCCAGCAGCTGGACAATGCGCTGATCCAGAAGCTGATCAAGGCGCTGGGGCTGATCCCGCCCGGCACCATCGTCAAGCTGAAAAACGGCGAAATCGCGGTGGTGAAAAAGCGCAGTACCAATAATGCGCCGCAGGCGTTCTGCCTGTACAACCGCCAGGGCATGCCGATGGCGTCGCCGGACGCGCGCAATACCGCGCTGCCTGACTACGCCATCCAGGGGCGGGTCGACTACGACGACTGCCGCAATGTCGAGGCCGCGATGCGCCGCATCTGGGCCTGAGTGGAGCGGCTTGTTGCGGCCAACGTTGGCCGCAACGGGGCATGAGGCCAGGAAGCACAAAGACAGACAAGCCCGGCGTGATTGCGCCGGGCTTGTCTGTTTGCGGGGGTGGCGTGTTCAGTCCGCGCCGAACCAGCCCTGTTGCTGCGCGTGGGCCAGCCGCTCGACCAGATAGTCCCACAGCGCCGGACAGCCGCTCTGGATCGGCGGGCCGATACGCTGCACCACGCGGGCGTGGCTGATGCCGTTTTCGCGCCAGCTCTGGCCGTTGTTGGCCAGGTTCAGCAGCACCGGCATCGCGCGGTCGGCGGCGTGGGCAAAGCGCGCCGCAGCGGTCTCGCCGTCCTCGAACTCCTGCCACAGCGCCATGAAGCGCTGCGCCTGCGCTGCCGGCAACAGCCCGAAAATCCGCGTCACCGCCGCCAGCTCCGCCGCCTTGCGCTCTTCCCAGCCGTCCACGGCGTAGACGATGGTGTCGCCGGTGTCGATCTCGCCGATGTCGTGCACCAGCAGCATCGCCACCACGTGGCTGATGTCGACCGGCTCCGCCGCGTATGGCGCCAGCGACGATGCCAGCATCGCGATCTGCCAGCTGTGCTCGGCGGAGTTTTCCTGCCGTGCCAGCCCCAGCGGCCGCGTCTTGCGGGTGACGCCCTTCAGTTTGTCCAGTTCCAGAATGAAATCGATGATCTGCTGCATGGTGCTTTCCTCGTGAACAGTCCGCGATTCTAGCGCCGCGCGGCGCTGCGGTCGAACCGGGGGTGCGGTGACGGGGTGACGACAAGGTTGGCCGCAAGCGGGTGAGGGGTGTCTGCGGGCGAGGGCGGCGAGTCGCGTGACGGCAAGCGCGCCGAGGGGCGCGGTTAGCCTGCCAGCTTGTGCCCGGGCTGGCTGCTGAGGTGGCCGAGCACGATCACCCGTGCCAGGCCGAGGTTGGCCGCCTGCCAGGCGTCGGATTTGGCCAGTGCCGGCTGGCGGTGCAGGATCTCCAGCGCCAGCCGCAGGCAGCCCACCGCCTGCTGGCAGTCCTGCTGTGCCTGCTCGGACAGCAGGTTCTTGCGCTGGCGGCTGCCCTGGCGGCGGTCGTGGCCGGCAGGGAGCGGGGCTTGGGGTGTGGCGGTGCTGGTGCCGGCAGCCGGTTTGCCGGCCTCGCCCTGGCGGCGATAAAGGCGGTAGGGCAGCGGCCAGTCATCCACCGCCAGCATCTCGCGCCCGGTCAGCTCGCCGATGACCTGTTCCAGCTCCTGCACCAGCGCCGCGGTCTCCTCGGTTACCGCCCGCGACAGGCTGCCGCCGAGCATGACCTTTTCGCGCAACAGCAGGCTGCGGCGCAGCACGAAGGCGAGTTTGCCTTCCGCCAGCGCCCAGGCATCGGCCTCGTTGCCCTGGCTCGCACGCTTGTGCAGCGCGTCCAGCCAGTGCGCCCACGCCAGATACTCCGCCCCCAGTTGCGGCCGGGTGAGGGCGACAGAGGGCGGCGCGCTGGCGAGCGGCGGCGTGGCGTGTGGCCACGACGAGCTGCTGCCAAAGCTGACGAACTGTTTGCGCCGAACCGGCTTCATGTCGGTCTCCGTTGCGGGCTGGATAGTTGATTTATAGGCGCTTTGGCGTGGTGTGCTGTTGCGGCTGTTTGCGATGGACGAGGTGGTGCCCGGCAGAACGTGCTGTGCGAGACCTGTGCCGTGCCCAAGGTTGGCCGCAGTCGAAGAGGGGGTGCTGGCGCCGCGATGGGCTTGTCCGGGCGGGTGGGGCGGCTCAGTGCAATGGCAGGCTTTGCAGTTTGTTTGAAATCGTACATAATCAAAATATCGATTACGGAGAGCCCGCATGCAGCTTTATCTACCTGTCGCCACGCCGCTGCCTCAGAGCGTGCCGCTGTTTGGCGCCAGCGTGCCGGCCGGCTTCCCGTCGCCGGCCGACGACTACAGGGACAGCTCGCTGGATCTCAACCGTTACCTGATCCGTGACGCGGCGTCCTCGTTCATGGTGCGGGTGACAGGTGATTCCATGGCCGATGCCGGCATCCATCACGGGGATCTGCTGGTGGTCGATCGCGGTCTGCCGCCGCTGCACGGCCATATCGTGCTGGCCGCCATTGACGGCGCGTTCACCGTCAAGCGTCTGTACCGCCGCGACGGCCGCGTGGCGCTGCTGGCGGAGAATGCCGCCTATGCGCCGCTGGAGCTGGGCGGCGAGCAGGAGCTGTGCATCTGGGGCGTGGTCACCGCCTGCGTCAAGCGCTTCACATGAGCACCTTTGCGCTGGTCGACGGTAACAGTTTCTACACCTCGTGCGAGCGGGTGTTCCGTCCCGATCTGGCCGGCAAGCCCATCATCGTGCTCAGCAATAACGACGGCTGTGTCGTCGCGCGCTCGGCCGAGGCCAAGGCACTCGGCATCGACGCCTTCGTGCCGTACTACCAGATCGCGGCGCAGTGCCGCCGTCACGGCGTGGCGGTGTTTTCCAGCAATTACGCGCTGTATGGCGACATGTCGCAACGGATGATGCAGGTCGTGGCGCGCTGGGGCATGGCGCAGGAGATCTACTCCATCGACGAGAGCTTCATCACCCTCGACGGCATCCCCGAGTTGCACGATCACGCGGCCCGCCTGCGCGCTGACGTGTTGCAGCGTGTCGGCATTCCCACCTGTGTCGGCATCGGCAGCAGCAAGACGCTGGCCAAGCTGGCCAACAGCGTGGCCAAGACCCATCCGCGCTGCAACGGCGTGTTCGCCTGGGACTGGCTTGCGCGCGACTGGCAGGAAAAACTGTTGGCAAGGTTGGCCGCAGGCCGGGTCTGGGGCGTGGGCCGGCGCAGCGCGGACAAGCTCGCCCGTCTCGGCATCCACAGCGCGCTGGACTTGCAGCGGGCCGCGCCGCCGTTGATCCAGCGCCATTTCGGCGTCGTGCTGGAGCGCACCGTGGCCGAGCTCAACGGCGAGTCCTGTCTCGAACTGGACGACATCGCGGCGCCACGGCAGCAGCTGATCTCGTCGCGCTCGTTTGCGCGCACGGTGAGCGACCAGTCCACGCTGGCGGCGGCGATCACCCATCACGCCACCCGCGTTGGCGAGAAACTGCGCCAGCAGCACAGCGTGGCGCAGCTGGTCGGCGTCAGCATCCGTGGGAACCCGTTTGGCGATGCAACAGCGCAACGCGGCTGGACGGTGGTGCCGCTGCCTGGCCCCACCGCCGACACCCTGGCGCTGGTCAAGGCGGCACTGGCCGGGCTGGAGGCGATCTATCAGCCCGGCCACGGCTACAAGAAGGCGGGCGTGGTGCTGCTGGAAATCGGCGCCGCCCAGGCGCGGCAGCCGGACCTGTTTGCCGTCAGTACCGATCCGCGGCGCGCCGCCTTGCTGCAAACGCTGGATCAGGTAAACCGCCACTATGGCAGCGGCACGCTGAAACTGGCGTCGGAAGCGGTCAGCGCGGACTGGCGGATGCGGCAGGAGCAACGCTCGCCGCGCTGGACCACCTGCTGGGACGAGTTGCCGGTGGTGCGCTAGTGCGGGTCGCATCGCGGCATAACAGACATCACGCCAGCGCGGCAGCCGGCACGGTGGCGGCTTGCTAGAATCGGCCGATGAACCATTTCACTCTTTTCGGGTGGCCATGCATGGCACCCGTTCCGGCGAAGCGCCGGTCATGAACGGCTGGGGCGATGCGGTGCAGTACCGCCTGCTGACCACTGCGGCCGGCGAGCAGTTCTCCGTGCCGGAGTACATCCTGCGGGTAGAGGGCGCCGGGGCGGGCGGCTGGCAGTTGCGTTACGGCGAATGGACCGACTACGCCGATGTCGCCGGCGATACGGCGGGTGCGGCCAGGGCACTGGCGCTGGCGATCGAGGAAATGACCGCGCGCATCGAGTATCGCGGCAAGTAGCGCCCTGACCGTGGCCGGTCGATAAACCGGCGGCAGTGATGGGCGGACCTCTCTTCACACCACCCGGATTTGATGGCTGGCGATGGCCGGTCACGCATTCGGGCAACGGATGGGGCCATTTGTGAGTACTATGCTCGGTTAGCCATCAAGTTGAAGCCATCTGCCCATGCAAACAGAAGTCAAAGAGAAACCCCGCTACGCCCTGGTGGCATCGGTCCAGTTGCCGGATGTCAGTGATGTCGAGTTCGAGGCGTCACTCGCCGAACTGAGCGAACTGGCCAAGACGCTGGGTTTCCAGGTGGTGCAGACCTTTGTGCAAAAGCGCAGCAGCTTCGATCGCACCGCCTACCTGGGCGTGGGCAAGCTGGAAGAAGTCAGCACCTTCGTCAATCGCGGCGTCTGTAGCGACGATCTGGAAGCCGGCTCGCCAGCGCCGGACCCCGATGCCGTCGAGTTCGACGTGTTGCTGGTGGACCACGAAATCTCCCCGTCGCAGGCACGCAATCTGGAACTGGCCGTGGGGTGTCCGGTGATGGACCGCACCATGGTCATTCTGGAGATTTTCCATCGCAATGCCCGCTCGCGCGCGGCACGCGCACAGGTGGAAATCGCCCGCCTCGGCTATATGGCCCCGCGCCTGCGCGAAGCGGCCAAACTGGCCGGTCCGCAAGGCCGGCAGCGTAGCGGCGTGGGCGGTCGTGGTGCCGGTGAATCGCATACCGAGCTGGACCGTCGCAAGGTGCGTGACCGCATCGCCGAGCTGCAGCGCGAAATCATCGCCATGGAGCTGGAGCGCAAGACCCAGCGCGCACGGCGTCTGGAACGTCAGGGACTGGGGCTGGGCGGGGTGTCGCTGGTGGGCTATACCAATGCCGGCAAGTCCACGCTGATGCGGGCGCTGACCGGCAGCGAGGTGCTGGTGGCCAACAAGCTGTTCGCCACGCTGGACACCACGGTGCGTGCCCTCTACCCGGAAAGCGTGCCGCGCGTGCTGGTCAGCGATACGGTCGGCTTCATCAAGAACCTGCCTCACGGACTGGTGGCCTCGTTCAAGTCGACGCTGGAAGAGGCGCTGGATGCGGCGCTGTTGCTGCATGTGATTGATGCCAGCGATCCCGGTTTCCTGCGCCAGCTGGAAGTGACCGACGAAGTGCTGCACGAAATCGGCGCCGACGAAGTGCCGCGCATTCGCGTATTCAACAAGATCGACCATGTCGGTGATGAAGCCGCGCAGGCGGCCTGGACGGCCGAGCTGCAGCAGCGTTATCCGGGCTGCGTGGTGATGAGTGCGCGTCGGCCGGAAGAAGTGGCCAGCCTGCACGCGGCCATCGTCGCGTTCTTCCGGCAGGATCTGGTGGAAGACGAGCTACTGCTGCCGTGGTCGGCGCAACAGCTGCGCGGTGACATCTACAGCCACTGCCAAGTGCTGGAAGAGCGTGCCGAGGAAGACGGCAGCTGGTTCCGCGTGCGTGGCGAGCCGGAAACACTGCGCAGTCTGCGCGAGCAGCTCAATCCGGGCGCGCAGGGCAGGGAAAAGGAGTACTGGGAGGTCTGAGGCGCGACCGCAGTACGGGTTGTGCCAGTTGCGGCATTTCCTCATCTCCGCTTCGGGTCGGCACAGCCTCGGCGTCGCTACAGCTCTCCCTGCTCGTTGGCGACGAAGTATAGCGCCACGGAATTGATGCAGAAGCGCTCGCCGCTCGGAGGCGGGCCGTCGTCGAAGACATGGCCGAGGTGGGCGTCGCAGCGGTTGCAGCACACCTCGGTGCGGATCATGCCGTGGCTGGTGTCGCGGATGCGGTGGATGCTGCCCTTGACGGCCTCTTCCCAGAAGCTGGGCCAGCCACAGCCGGCGTCGAACTTGGTGGTGGATTCGAACAGCAGCGCGTCGCAGCACACGCAGTGGTAATTGCCGACCTGGCTGTGCAGGTAGTAGTCACCGCTGAACGGGCGCTCGGTGCCGGCCTCGCGGGTGACATAGTATTGTTCCGGCGTAAGGATGGCGCGCCATTCGGCCGGGGTCTTGAAAAGCTTGTCGGGCATGATGCATCTCCTTTGCGGCCAACCTTGGGGACTTCTTGAGCACTGGCGGATAGTCGTGCCGGAGGCAGTTTTCTTACAGCTCATCCAGGGTTTGTGCCAGATGGCGCTGGTCGGCCCATTCGATGATAGACCATTGCGCGGCATCGACACCCAGCCAGTTCAGCGCGGCATTGGGGATAGGCACCGCGCGCTGCGCCGTCAGCGGCTGGCCGCTGGCCAGGCGGTAGGCCATGTCCAGCACGCCGCCGTGGGAGACCAGCAGGATGCTCTGGCCGTGGTGTTCTGCCGCCAGCCGTGCCAGCGCGTGGTGCACGCGCGCGGAGAACGCCAGCAGGCTTTCGCCACCGCCCAGGTTGTGCGCCGGTTCGCGCTGGCTGTAGCCGTGCCAGGCGTGCGGCTGCTGTTGTGGGCCATCGGCAAGAGTCACGCCCTGCAGGGCACCGAAGTGGCGCTCGCGCAGTTCCGGCAAAATGGTGGCCGACAGTCTCAGCTGCTGTGCGATCGGCGCCGCGGTGCTGGCGGCGCGTTGCAGGTCGCTGCTGTACAGCGCGGCAAACGGGTGGGCGGCCTGCTTGAGGGCGGCGGCGAGACGGACAGCCTGCTGCCGGCCGTTGTCGTTCAGCGGGATGTCCAGCTGGCCTTGCAGGCGCCGCTCGGCGTTCCAGTCGGTTTCGCCGTGACGAACCAGGCAGATGCGGGTAACGGTCATGTCGGTGGCTCTCTAGCGCAAGGCAAAGGCCAAGCCTAACGGTACGAACAGCAGGCTGGCAAGGTTGCCGATCAGCACGATGGACGCCATGCGCTCCGGCTCCTGCTGGTACAGCTCGGCCATCAGGAAGTTCAGCACCGCCGGCGGCAGCGCGCCGAACAGCACCACCAGTGCGGTCTGCTCCGGCGCCAGCCGCAGCAGCGGGACCGCCAGCGCGGCACCGGCCAGGCCGGTCAGCGGACACAGCACGGCGCCGAGCAGGCCGACGCGCCAGCCGGCAAGGCTGACGTCCACCATGCGCACGCCCAGCGCGAACAGCATCAGCGGAATGGTCATCTCGCCCAGCATCTTGATGCCGGCCATCAGCCACGCCGGCAGGGTGATGCCGCTCAGACCAAAGACAAGGCCGAGCAGGGTGGCGATCACGATCGGGTTGCGGCGCAGCCCGGCCAGGCTGGTGTGGTGGCTGAAAATGAAGGCGCCGAGGGTGAAGTGCAGCAGGTTGGAGACGATGAACAGCACCACGAAGGCCTGGAAGCCCTGCTGACCGAAGGCCAGCAGCGCCAGCGGCAGCCCCATATTGCCGCAGTTGTTGAACATCATCGCCGGCAGCAGGGTGCGCGGGTCGATGCGGCACAGCCGCGCCACCGGCCAGCTCAGCGCGCCGGACAGCAGCACGATCAGCGCTGTGGCCGGCACCAGCTTCCAGTGCGCCAGCAGGTCGAAATCCTTGGCCGCCAGCGCGGAAAACACCAGCAGCGGTACGCAGACGTCCATGTTCAGCTTGTTGGCGGCGCGCATGTCCGGGCGCACACGGCGCGCGTAC
This sequence comes from Vogesella margarita, assembly GCF_028548475.1. GTDB lineage: Bacteria > Pseudomonadota > Gammaproteobacteria > Burkholderiales > Chromobacteriaceae > Vogesella > Vogesella margarita. The sequence continues at coordinate 95,540 of NZ_JAQQLE010000013.1, read as the reverse complement.
ACGCCGCCGATCAGCACGATGACCAGTACCGGCAGGATGATGCTAAGGATGCGTTCGAACATGGACGGGCTCGCGAGGGTGGGGCAAACATTGTGGCGCAGCACCCGGACGTCGTGTGCGAGGGTAAACCCTCGCCTGGAGTGGAGTCGGCAGAACAACGTGTTCTGCCGACATGGGCGGCGTTACAGGATGCCGACTCCGGAGATTTCGCGGGCAAGGTTGGCCGCATAGTTGTCGGTCATCGCGCCGATGTAGTCCAGCACCTGCATGTAGGCGTGATACAGGCCCTGTTCGGTGTGCAGCGGGGCGGGGAGCAGGTTCAGTGCCAGCTGGTGGCGGGCGCTGAGCGCGTCTTCGCCCAGGGTCAGGCGGGTATGGATTGCCGGCACCAGCACGTCCAGCACCGTGCCGATGCAGGGGTAGGACGCCAGCTCGGTGACCAGCTTGGTGCGGTGGCGGTACACCTTCTGGCTGGCAAGTAGCTTGGCGGCGAGCAGGGTTTCCTTGATTTGCGGCGCGCAGACATCGATCAGGTCCTTGCCGGGGAAGCTGCCGCGCAGCAGCGTGTCCTGGTGCATCATGAATTTCTCGGCGACTTCGGCGACGCAGCGGCCGATGGCGATGCCGCGCAGCATCGCGCACTTCTGGCGCGGGTCGTCTGTGTGCCACAGGCGCTCGGTTTCGCCGAAGTGGCTGAACAGCGCCTCGAACTCGCGCACGTCGAGAATGCCGATTTCCACCGCGTCTTCCAGGTCGAGAATGGCGTAGCAGATGTCGTCGGCGGCCTCCATCAGGTAGGACAGCGGGTGGCGTGCCCACTCGTGTGCGCCCTTGCGAATCAGCCCCAGCTCGGCGGCGACGTGCTCGAAGTAGGCCAGCTCGGTGCGGTAGATGTTGAACTTGCCGCGCGCCTGCGCCCGCGGCGCGTCAGAGGTCCACGGGTACTTGATCAGCGCGCCGAGCGCGGCAGAGGTCAGCCGCATGCCGCCCTCGTTGCCGTACATCTCCAGGCTGGCAACCATGCGCAGGCCGTGGGCGTTGCCTTCATAGGTCCGGATGTCGGCCTGCTCCGCCGCGGACAGACCGTGCAGCAGGTGGGTGTGGCGCGGGTCACGGAACCATTCGCGCAGTGCGTCTTCACCGGTATGGCCGAACGGCGGGTTACCGATGTCGTGGGCCAGGCAGGCGACCTGCACCACGCTGCCGATGTCGAACGGGGTGTAGCCGGCCGGCAGCAGCTCGGCGTGCTGCATCATCGCGCCGACACGGTTGCCAAGGCTGCGGCCAACGCTGGCGACTTCCACGCTGTGGGTGAGGCGGTTGTGGGTGTGATCGTGGCTGGCCAGCGGGTGCACCTGGGTCTTGCGCCCGAGGCGGCGGAAGGCGCTGGAAAACACCAGTCGGTCGTGGTCGATGTGAAAGTCGCTGCGCAGGCCTGCCGCGGCCTCCAGCGTGGCGGGCGCCTGCGACGCCAGCACCTTGCCGGCCTGCAGTTTGAAACGGCGGGTGGAAAGCAGTGCTTCCCAGTTCATTACATGATCAGTCACGGCGGCGTGGTCCTTGAGGTCGGCAGACACGGTAAGCGTGCGCTTGCCATGCCCCGATCATGCCAGAAACACGGTGGCCGTGCAGGCGGGGCCGCCTCAGACGGCCAGCAGGCTGCGGCCTGGGCGGGCCGGTTTTCTGGCCAGCGGGATGTCGTAGCCAATCATGAACAGCGCGGCCTCGACACGGCGCAGGCCGGCGTCACCCTTGCACCAGTCGCTGCGGGCGGCGTCGCAGGCGGCACCCAGCAGCCAGCCGGCACGGATTTTCCATTCGGCGTGGAAGCGGCTGCGGTTGGCCAGCTGCTTGAAGTGCAGCAGCTCGGTGCTGGGGTTGCGGTTCATGGTGGAGGCGCCCGGCGCCCACGGAAAGCACAGGTTCGGGTCCAGCAGCAGGCGGTTTTTCTCGCAGAACTGGCGCACCAGGTAGCCCAGTGCGGCGCCGGTGCGGCCGTCGTAGGCCAGCAATCGCGGCGCGGCCAGGGTGTATACCTTGGTAAAGCCGGCGTTCATGCGCAGCTCGCCGTCGAAGGCGCTGCAGTCCGGGGCGTCGCTGGCAAAAATGGCGAGGCTGCGTTGCAGCTTGGCGGCAAGGTTGGCCGCATGGCTGCGAGCCCAGTCGCGGTTCAGGGTATAGAGCTTGATCACCTTGCCGCCGGACGCCCACAGCAGCGTGTCGTCGATAATGTCGACCAGCGCGTCGTGCTGCTGGCTCAGCGCCCGGTCCAGCCGTTCGCGCAAGGACTGCTGGATCGCCAGGTGTTGCTCGTAGTGGCGGCCATTCCAGTAAAAGCGCTGGAAGGCCTGCTGCAGGGTATCGGCACGGAAAGCGCGGTCGTAGCCGTCCGGCAGGATCTTGTCTCGGATGTAGAACTGGTGTTCGCCAAACGGCTCGCCGTCCAGCCAGCTGGCCAGCTGGGTTACAAACTGGCTGACGCCGGCATTGCCGAGGTAGGGCGCTTTTTGTAGTGGTGCAATCATGGGAAGAAGCGAACCCGAGTCTAGATGTTGGTGTGGGGTTGATCTTCTGTGCCGTGCTGGCCGGTGGTCGCCGGCTGGTGTTGTCGGCGCCTGCCTTGTGGGCAGGCTCTGCTATCGCAATATGTGAACAATTAAAGCATGAGCGATTGTTTCGCCCATGGCGTTGTCGTGATTGCCCGATGATGTGTAATTAATTGATTTAAGCTTCTGTGATGTTTGATTAAAGAACGTGGTGGATGCCGGCTTTTTATGTTGCGAAATTGCAACCAAGCTACAATAGCGGCATCAGAACATCAGCGGCGTAACCGCCATTGTGAGGATTGTTGTCATGCAGTTTGAACATTTGATTCGCATCTCCCCCGTCGATAGCAGCCAGGCGCCAATGCTGACCCGGCAGCAGCTGTGGCAGGGGCTGGTGTTGCGCGCCGAGCTGCCGATGCAGTTCGACGAAAACATCACCAGTGCACGCATCGTGGCGCGCAAGGGGAGCGTCTGGCAGCGCGAAATTACCTTCGGCTCACTGGTCGTGAACGAACGCATTGAGCTGGAAGAGGCGCAGGAAGTGCGTTACTACGCGCAGGCTTCAGCGTCGCATCCGGGCGGCTCGCGCATCATGCGCATCGAGGAGCCGGAGCCGGGCGTGCTGTTCGTGCGCTTCATCTACGACATGTCGGCGCTGGTCGCGAATGCCAGCGAGGCGGAACTGGCGCGACTGCTGCCCTACGTCAAGTCGGCGTACCAGCAGGCGGACATGGATACCGCCGAGCGCATCATCGAGCTGATCGTGACCGGCCAGCTGACGCAGCAATAAGCTCGTATCGCGGCACATGATGTACACTCTCGCCCTCTTTGCGCCGGCCGCCTGGCGGTCGGCAAGCTGATCGGATTGCGCTAGCCCCTGCGGTTATCGCCTTTGGGGCGTTGCATGCACTACACCATTTTCGATACGCCGGTCGTGCGTACCCTTTGTCGCTGGTTTTCCGTTGTCACGCTGCGCCTGCTCGGCTGGCGGCTGGATGGCGACTTTCCCTGCCTGCAGAAGTACGTACTGATTGGTGCGCCGCATACCAGCAACTGGGATTTTCCGCTCACCCTGATGTTCTGCTTTGCCGCCCGCGCCCGGATCTACTGGATGGGCAAGCACACCCTGTTCAGCGGGCCGTTCGGGCCGCTGATGCGCTGGCTGGGGGGCGTCGCGGTTGACCGCCGCCAGAACAATTCGCTGGTGGAGCAGATGGTGGCCGAATTCCGCCAGCGTGATGCGCTGGTGCTGGCGGTGCCGCCGGAGGGCACCCGTGGCCGGGTGACGGAGTGGAAGAGCGGTTTCTATTACATCGCGCAGGGTGCCGGCGTGCCGATTGCGCTGGCGTATCTCGATTATCCGCGCAAGCGTGGCGGTATCCTGGCGCTGTACCAGCCCAGCGGCGATATCGCGGTGGACATGCCGCAGATTCGTGCCTTCTATCGCGACATCATCGGCAGGCACCCGCACAAGCAGTAAGCGGTGCCAAGGCCAGCCGGCAATGAAAAACATCACGCCAGGCGTGATGTTTTTTTATGGCTTATTGCGTTCCGGGCCGACATCCAGTGCCGCCCAGCCGGCGTGTCCCAGCTCTTCCAGCACCTCGATATTGCGCTCGAAGATCGCCTCTGCCTCCGGAAAGGCCTCCACTGCCCGCGCGATGCTGCTCTCGCGGATCAGGTGCAGGGTCGGGTAGGGCGAGCGGTTGGTGAAGTTGCCGATATCGTTGACGGTGGTGTCGGCAAACTGGAATTTCGGGTGGAAGCTGGCCACCTGGATCTCGCCTTCCAGCCCCATGTCGGCCACCGCGGCATCGACGATTTCCAGAAAGTCGTTGAAATCGAGAAAGCGCTGCAGCGTGTGCGGGTGCACCAGCAGGGTGGTATCAGTTTCCTGCGGGTCGGTCTCCTGCAGCAGGCGCAGCTCCAGCATCAGCTGTTCCAGCAGGGTGGCCGGATCGCGTGCCTCGCTGACGATGATGCGGACCTGGTTCTTGACGTAGACCGATTTGGCAAACGGGCACAGGTTCAGGCCGATGACGGCGTTTTCCAGCCAGCGGCGGGTTGCATCAAGAATGGCGTCTTGGTCGGTAGTGTTCATGGCGGTGCCTTGCGCGCGGTAACAAAACAAAAAACCCGGACATGATCCGGGTTTTTTTCGGCTTTCGTACAGCCAGCGGCAGAATTACTCTGGCTGGATGTTGGAAGCTTGCTTGCCCTTAGGGCCGTCAACGATGTCGAAGCTTACGCGCTGGTTTTCAGCCAGAGTGCGGAAGCCTTTGGAGTTGATCTGGGAGAAGTGAGCGAAAACGTCGTCGCCGCCGTTGTCTGGAGTGATGAAGCCGAAGCCCTTGGAGTCGTTAAACCATTTAACGGTACCGGTTGCCATGTTCTGTTCCCTTTGGAGAATAGGTAAATTGAGAAAAGCGCATGTCAATCAAGAGAAATGACAAACTGTGGTACGGGCAGGGCCACTACAACAACTGACAGATCACATCTTGAAAAACTGCAGAACGCAGTCTGCCTGTTGGTGTCGTCCTCGGCAAGTGTTTTTTGGCGTGCAGGGAGAAAATTGTCGGAAATCCGGGGTAGAAGCGGGCAATCATTGCGTCTGGTCAAGCTTTGGCGGCGCGTTGCCGCCGGCTGTGGCACATTGGTCTGTCATTGGCTATACAGCATCGATAAGCCGGACAAGACCCGATATTCACCGGAGGCGTGGCGTGGCCAGTTTACCTGCGTATTACCGCATCGAAGACGAAGAAAGCTTTACCGATTTCCAGAATGCGCTGGAAGACTATGCGCCGCGGATCGCGCACCTGCTGAGCGCATTGCGGCAGACGCCGGGCGACACCGGGCTGCTGGGCGAACTGATGCGCCTGCTGCACACCATCAAGGGTGATGCCGGGCTGTGCCGGCTGGGCTTTCTGGTGCCGCTGCTGCATGGCATGGAGGACGTGCTGGTGCGGGTGCGCAGCGGCGAGCTGCCGTTCGGCTACAACATCGAGCAGGTGCTGTTTCTGGCGCTGGACCGGCTGGAGTTGCTGATGCAGACGCTGGAGCTGCACAGCGAGGCGACGCTGGCCGACTTTCACCTGTTGTGCCAGGAGCTGGCGCAGGTTGCGCAAACACCACCGGCGGCGCTGGACGGTGCCATCGCGCACCTGATCGAGACGGTGACTGGCTACAAGCCGGTGGTGCCGTATCAGGCCGACGCCCAGGCCGCCGCGCTCAGTGCCAGCCAGCGCGACGATCTGCGCCTGTTCCACCAGCTGGCGATGCAGTTCGAGCAGCGTTCGCTGCTGTTCCAGGGTCGTACCGAGCGCAACCTGCTATTGGCGCGCGCCTGCAACGAGGCGGCCGGCTTTGCGGTCAACCCGCTGCAGCTGGAGGCGGCGATCTACCTCCACGATCTGGGCATGATGTTCCTGCCGGAAGCGCTGTGGCTGAAGCAGGGGCGGCTGAGCGAGGAAGAGCGGGTGCAGCTGGCGCACCACCCGCAATGGGGTGCCGACCTGCTGGCGCGGATGACGGGCTGGGAAGAGGCGACGCTGATGGTGCGCCAGCATCACGAACGGCTGGACGGCAAGGGCTATCCGGCCGGGCTGGGTGGCGACAGCATTTGCGACGGCGCGCGTTTGATCGCGATCGTTGATGCGTTCGAGGCAGTGATTCTCAAGCACAGCCAGCGGCAGCAGGCCCGTTCGCTGCTGCGCGCGGTGGCGGAGCTGAACGCCTGCGAGTCGCAGTTCGACCGGCGCTGGATCGGCCACTTCAATGCCGTGGTGCACCGGCGCATCGCCAGCGGCGAGGGGCTGCCGCACATCCGCTAGTTCCGGCGGGCTGACGAACGGACAAAAGGTTGGCCGCAACGCTGCACGGCGTTGCGGCCAACCTTTTGCCATTATGGGTTTACGCCGCTAGTGCTGCATGAAGCGGCGCAGCGGCGTGCTGTCCCAGTCGACGCTGTCGAGCAGGTTTTTCACGATCAGCCCCAGCTCGGTGTCGCCCTCGATGCGCAGCCGGCGCGAGAAGAATAGCGTGTCCGGGTCTTCCTCGCGCAGCATCAGCCGCAGGAAGTCGGCCAGGTTGGCGGCCAGCCGCAGGTCGGGCGCGTCGCCACTGTTGCCGGTGTGGAAGCGCTCGTCATCGGCACGGAAGGTCAGCGTCAGGCCGGCGTCGCAAATCTCCACCGCGAAGGTCTTGCCGCTGAGCAGGCTCATGTCGGCGGCCAGTACCTGCCGCTTTTGCAGCTGGTTGAGGCTGTGCACCAGCAGCCACGCCGGCGGCGTTGCCGGCAGGCGTTGCAGCCAGCGGCGGCCGAAGGGCGGCAGGGTAAAGTCAGGAACAGGCATGGTGGTCTCCCTGGTAGGCAATGCCGGCCTCGCCGCGCCAGTAGCCGTCGGCCAGCGGCATCGCGGACAGCGACTGCAGCTGCTTCGCGGCCGCTGCCGCGGTGGACGGCTGGGTCAGCACGTCACGGAACTGCTGCACGATGGCGGCCATGTTGTCGGCCTGCGGGCTGAGACGCAGGATGCCGACGCCGCTGTGCTGCAGCGCCGGGTAGTGCGCCAGCAGCGATTGCCGCGCCGCGGACTGGGTCTGGATGCCGTTGATGGCGAGGAAGGGCTGGCCGTCCTGGGTGTGCATGGTCATGCCTTCCGGATGCTCCAGGCACTTGAACTGGCAGTCGTCCTTGTTCAGCCGGTAGTGGCGGGCGGTAAAGCAGCGCGCGGAGTAGGCCAGCGGCAGCCGGCCCCAGGCGAACAGCTCGGTCTCCGGCAGGTCTTCCTCATCGCCGAGGATGTCGCGCAGCAGGCTGGCGCTGCACTCCAGCGGGCACACCCAGCGGTAGGCGCCCAGTTGCTGGAACAGGCGCAGCGTGTCGCGGTTGTAGATGTTGAGGTGCGGGCCGGCGACGAAGGGCAGCTGGCGCTCGTGCAGCAGGCGCACCGCGCCCAGATCGTTGGCCTCCAGGCGCACGGCACCGTGTTCGATCAGCTGGCGCAGGCGTTTGAGGTCGCTTTCGCTCTCCAGCAACACCTGGCTGGAGAGAATGATTTCCTTGCCGCTGGCGGCGAGGTCGTCGGCGAGGGCGATCCAGTCGCGGGTGCGCAACTGCTGGCGCCGCGAACAGACCACTTCACCCAGATAGATGATGTCCAGCGGCCAGCCGGCGGCTTCGGCGTAAAACTCCATCACCTGGTCGCGATACCAGAAGTACTGCAGCGGCCCGAGCGAGAGCCTCATGGCGGGATGTGACATGATTGAAGCGTCTCCTTGTTATTTCCACGGCCGGTCGTAGGCGCCGAGGGTGACCTGCTGGCCTTCCGACACCTTGGCCAGCGCTTGTTGCCAGGCCGGCTTGACGCTGAAACGCTGCGCGCTCTGGCCGGCCTGATCCAGTGCCTCGCGCAGCGCGCGGGTGACCTGCGCGACGTAGGCCGGGCTGCGCTGGCGGCCTTCGACCTTGATCGCGGCAACGCCGGCATCCAGCAGCTGCGGCAGCATCGCCAGCACGTTGAGGCTGGACGGCTGCTCCAGCACGTAATCGGTATGGCCTTCCACCTCGAAACGGCCCTTGCACAGCGTCGGGTAGCCGGCGGTTTCGCTGGCGCCGTAGCGGTCGATCAGGATGTGGTTGAGGCGGGCGTCCATGCCCTGGCCGTTGTCCTCCCAGCGTACGAAGCGCGCCGGCGAACAGACGCCGTGGCTGTTCGGCGATTCGCCGGTGGCGTAGCTGGACAGTAGGCAGCGGCCTTCCACCATCACGCACAGGCTGCCGAAACCGAACACCTCGATCTCGACGCTGGTATTGGCGATCACGTGGCGCACCTGATCCAGCGTCAGCACCCGCGGCAACACCGCGCGCTGCACGCCGAACAGCGATTGCGCCAGATTGATGGCTTCGTAGTTGGTGGCTGAGCCCTGTACCGACAGGTGCAGGCGCAGCGCCGGGTGGCGCTCGTGCGCGTAGGCGAGCAGACCCAGGTCGGCGAGGATTACCGCGTCGACGCCCAGCGCGGCAGCCTCGTCGATGGCGGCGCGCCAGCGCAGGCTGTCGCCGCCGCGGGCGTAGGTGTTGATCGCCATCAGCACCTTGCGCTTGTGGTCGCGGGCGTAGCGGATGCCCTCGCTGGCACTGCGGTGGTCGAAATTCAGCCCGGCGAAGTTGCGGGCGTTGGTGTCGTTCTTGAGGCCGAGATAGACCGCGTCCGCGCCATTGTCGATGGCGGCCTTCAGCGCGGGCAGACTGCCCGCCGGGCAGATCAGTTCGGGAAGACGTTGCATGCTGTGTTTCCGTCAGTCGGGACCGGCGCACAGTAGCAAGCGGCAAGGCGGGCGGCCTTATCCTGGGTCAAGTGGGGCCATCCGGCGGAAGCGGCCCCCACCAATGGCGTAGTCGACGTTGGCCGCAATGAAAACGGGGCCACCGAAGTGGCCCCGCTGATCATGGCGGCGTGCGGCTCAGCCGAAGTGGCAGACGTAGTGCACGGTGTCGCTGACCTCGATCTGGAACGAGCTTTCGCCCGGCACCTTGAACGAGTCACCGGCCTTGTAGCTGCTGGCGCTGGTTTCGCCGGCGAGGGTGACCTTGCATTCGCCGGCCAGGATTTCCATGATTTCCGGGGCGCCGGTGCTGAACAGCAGCTTGGCCGGCAGGATCACGCCGACGGACTTGCGGCTGCCGTCCGGCATGATGATGCCGTGGCTGACGCACTTGCCGTCAAAATAGACATTGGCTTCTTTTACGACGCTGACGTTGTCGAACTGACTCATGGTTTCTCCGATTTCTTTGTCTGCAGTACGGGTGGATCCCGCTTATTTGTGCTCTGGCATCATGCCCGTTGCCGCGGTGCAACGTCAACAAGCTTGCCGCATCGTCGCGGCGGCCGGGGCGTAAAAAAAGGTTGGCCGCAATCTTGCGGCCAACCTTGCCGGTGCTGCGGACAAGTCCGGTTTAATCCAGCGGAATCTGTAGCCCGGCCTGGCTCGCCGGTGCGCGCAGGTCCATCAGCACCAGCTTGCCCTTCTCGCTGGCGTATTTCACGGTGTCGAGACGGTTGGTTTCCAGCAGCAGGTACATGATGTCTTGCTCGCTGATGCCGCTGCCCTTGGCCTGGGCGATGGCCTCGGTCAGACTGGCGGCTAGCACCGTGCGGGCGCGGGCGAGGCCCTCGGCGCGCAGCTGCTGCGATTCGGCCTCGGCGCGGGCTTCGCCGACGATCAGGATGCGCTTGGCTTCCGCCTCCTGCACCGCCGCCTCGCGCTTGCGTTCGGAGGCGATCACGCCGTTGAACGCGTGCTGCACCTCTTCCGATACCGTCGGCTGGTCGATCAGCACGCTGACGATCTCGTAGCCGTAGGTGCCCATGCGCTCGGCAAGGCTGGCCTGCATCTGCTGCGCCAGCTCGTCGCGGTCCTCGTACATGTTCATCAGCGTCATCGCCGCGGTGGACGAGCGCAGGGTGTTGAGCACCCAGGTCTTCACCTGCTCCTGCGGCGACGCCAGCTGGTAGTAGGCATCGGCGGCGCGCTCCGGCAGCACCCGTACCATGATCGCCACCGGCAGGGTGACGAACATGTTGTCGCGGGTCTTGACCTCGACCTGCGCCGACAGCTCCTGCACGCGCAGGTCCATCAGGCAGGCGATGCGCTGCACGCCGGGGATGATCCAGTTCAGGCCCGGCGTGAGCACGCGCGCGAACTTGCCGAAGGTTTCGACGATGGCCAGCGTCTGCTGGTCGATGACGCGCAGGCCGGCGATGACGATGAGGGCGATGAGGCCGAGCAGGATGAGGATGGCCATGGTGACTCCTGGTGCAGGGGGAAAGCCGCAGTATGCCAGCATGCGATGCCAAAGGGCTAACAGGGCGCCGTTGCGGCCAACCTTGGCGCAAGGTTGGCCGCAACCGTCAGTATCGGCTCGGCAGGAACAGGCTGCCCTGCAGCAGCGGTCGCGCGGTGCGTGTCATCACCACCTCGTCGATGTGCCAGCCGGCCGGCGTGGACGACAGCCGTGCCTCCAGCTGCTGCTGGCCGCTGGCGTGGGCAAAGCGCAGCGCCTTGCCGCGCACCACGCCGCCGCAGGCTTCCGCCACCAGCGTGCCGTCGATCGCGGCGGCCGCCGCCAGCGCGATGGCGCCGGTGCCGGTGTAGGCGTGATGCAGCCGGCCCATGGACAGGATGCGCGCGGTCAGCGCCGTGCCGGGAGCCGTGGCTGGCGACACAAAGCTCACCTTCGGCGTTGCCGGCCGTTCGCGGCTGGCGGTGTCGATGTCGGCGGCAAGGCCCATCGCCACCGCGCCGGCGGCGCGCACCCACTCCAGCTGCCGGTTGACCGCCGCGTCGGCGAGGTCGCCGCGCTCGTCACCGGCGAGGCCGACATCGGCGGCGCGCACGAACACGGTCGGGTTGCCGGCGTCGATCAGCGTGGCGGCGAGGGTGCTGCCGTCCGGCAGGCTCAGCGTGTCGCAGACGCGGCCGGTGGGGAACAGCCGGCCGCTGGCGCCGCCGGCGGGATCGAGAAAGCGCAGCGTCAGCGGCGCGCCGGGAAAGGCGACGCCGTCGATGTGGTAGTCGCCTTCCCACACCGGCAAGCCGTTGCGCATGGTCAGCTCGGCGATGATGGTCTTGCCGATATTGGCCTGCCAGATGCGGACGCTGACGGCGCCGTCGCGCGGCGCACCGGCTACCATGCCCTGCAGCAGCGCGAACAGCGGCACCGCCGCGCTGAGGTTACCGCAGTTGCCGGACCAGTCGATCAGCGGCTCGGCGATCGATACGTGGCCGAACAGGTAGTCGATGTCGTGGTCGTCACGCTGCGACGGGTGCAGCAGCACCACCTTGCTGGTGGTGGAGATGCCGGTGCCGAGGCCATCGATCTGCTTGCCGTAGGGGTCGGGACTGCCCAGCACGCGCAGCAGCAGCGCGTCGCGCGCCGCGCCGGCCGGCGGCAGGTCGTCGTGACGGAAAAACAGGCCCTTGCTGGTGCCGCCGCGCAGCAGCGTGACGTCGAGCATGCTCACGGCTGGCTTTCGGCGGGGAACAGCTGGCGACGGCAGGCGGCGATGGCGGCGACGCGGGCGCGGTCCACCGCCTGCGGGATGTCGCGCTTGTCGGCGCAGTCGCGGGCGACGGCGCCGGCATCGACCGACTGCGCCGCGGCCAGCAGCCGGCGCAGCCACCCGGCCTGCGGGTAGTCGCAGCTCTCGAAGTGCAGGCGGCCGCGGGCGTCGGCGAGGCACACGTCCAGCAGCTGCAGGAAGCGCTCCGGCCGTCGCAGCGCGTCGCAGTCGCGCAGCAGGCGCAGCACGGTGTCGGCGCGCAGCTCGGCGGCGCGGTGGATCTTGGTGTGGTAGAGGGTGGCCAGGCGCGCCAGATCGCGGCAGTCGGCCGGCACCCGCAGCCGCTCGCACAGCGCCAGCAGCGGCGCCTCTCCGCGCGCCTCGTGGCCGAGGTGGCGCGGCAGGATGTCGGCTGGCGTGCGCGCCTTGCCCAGATCGTGCATCAGCGCGGCAAAACGTACGCTCAAGGGTTGGCCGCAGGCGGCGGCGTAGTCCAGCACGCGCATCACGTGGTCTCCGGTGTCGATCTCCGGATGGTAGTCGGCGCGTTGCGGCACGCCGAACAGCGCGTCCAGCTCCGGCAGCAGCCGCGCCAGCGCGCCGCAGTCGCGCAGCACGGTGAACATGCGCGACGGCCTGGCCGTCATCAGGCCCTTGGCCAGCTCCTGCCATACCCGCTCCGCCACCAGCGCGTCGGCCTCGCCGGCGGCCACCATGCCACGCATCAGCTGCATGGTCTCCTCGGCGACGGCAAAGTCGAAGCGCGCTGCGAAGCGTGCCAGGCGCAGGATGCGCACCGGGTCCTCGGCGAAGGCCGGGCTGACGTGGCGCAGCAGCCGCGCCTGCAGGTCGGCCTGGCCGCCGTAGGGGTCGGTAAGCGCGCCGTGCTCGTCCTCGGCGATGGCGTTGATGGTGAGGTCGCGGCGGATCAGGTCTTCTTCCAGCGTCACCTCCGGCGAGGTGTGGAACACGAAGCCGTGGTAGCCACGCCCGCTTTTGCGTTCGGTGCGCGCCAGCGCGTACTCCTCCTGCGTTTGCGGGTGCAGGAAGACCGGAAAATCCTTGCCCACCGGGCGGAAGCCGCGCGCCTGCATCATCTCCGGCGTGGCGCCGACCACCACCCAGTCACGGTCGGCCACCGGCAGCCCCAGCAGGCGGTCGCGCACGGCGCCGCCGACGATGTAGCACTTCATCGGCGGGCCGCCTGCGCGCGGTAGCGGTCGAGTTTGCGGTTGAACTCGCGCTCGCCCAGGTAGAGCGGCGCCACGGCTTCCAGCGCGCTCGGCTGGAAGCCGAGCAGCGCCGCCGGGAACGGCTGCTGGCTGACGTTATCGACCCGCAGCGAGCGCACGTTGTCGCGGCTCAGCGGCGGTGTGCCCGGCAGCAGCTCCATCAGCGTCGCCTGCAACATGGCGAGGCCTTCCGGCAGCGCGATCAGCGTGCGCGGATGGCCGGCAAGGTTGGCCGCATAGGCCACCAGCTGGCGCAGGGTGTAGGTGTTGGGGCCGGTCAGCTCCAGCGTCTGGCCGATGCTGGCGTCCTGCTCCAGGCAGACGCGCACCGCGCGGGCGACGTCCTCGACCCACACCGGTGCGAAGCGGGTGTCGGCGCCGGCGAGCGGGATGAAGGGCGCGACGGCGGCCAGGTGGGCAAACAGGGTCAGGAAGCTGTCGCCGGCGCCGAAAATCACCGACGGGCGCAGGATGGTGACGTCCAACCCGCTGTCGCGCAGCAGACGCTCGGCCTTGCCCTTGGTCTGCTGGTAGTCGCTGGGCGCGGTTTCGCCGGCGCCCAGCGCGCTGATGTGGATCACACGCTTGATGCCCAGCTTCTGGCAGGCGGCGACGATCTTGCCAGCCAGCTCGATATGCGCCTTTTCGAAGTCGCGGCGCGAGCCGTGCAGGATGCCGACCATGCTGATCACCGCGTCGTGGCCGGCGAGGAATTGTTCCAGCTGGCCGGCGTCGTGGACGCCGGTTTCCACCAGGTCCGCGCCCGGCAGGTGGATCAGCAGGCCCTTGTGCCGCTCGCGGCGGCGGGTGGCGATGCTCAGCTGCGCATCGTGGCGGGTCAGTTCTTCGGCGATGTAGCTGCCGACGAAGCCGGCGCCACCGATCATGGCGATTTTATGGAATTGCTGCATGTTGTCTCCCTGTCGGAACCCCGGTCAGCGTGCCGGGATGGTGCCCAGTCGCGATTTCAGCGTGTTGCCGGGCTGGCGGAATGCGCCGGCGTAATAGACCGCATTGGCCATCACCTTCTGAACATAGTCGCGGGTCTCGGTAAACGGAATGGTTTCCGCGTAGATCGCGCCTTCCAGCGGCATTGCCGCCTGCCAGCTGCGGGCCCGGCCCGGGCCGGCGTTGTAGGCGGCGGTGGCCAGTACCGGGTGGCTGGACAGGTTGTCCAGCACGTGGCGCAGGTACCAGGTGCCGAGGCGGATGTTGGTGTCCACGTCGTTGACCTGGTAGCTCGGCAGGCCCATCTTGCCGGCCACCCATTTCGCGGTCGCCGGCATCAGCTGCATCAGGCCGCTGGCGCCAACGCCGGAGCGGGCAACGTTGAGGAAGCGGCTTTCCTGGCGGATCAGGCCGTAGACCCAGGCCTCGTCGATTTCCAGCTGGCTGGCGTAGCGGCGGGTGGTGTCGCGGTATGGGGTCAGAAAGCGCAGGCTGAAGTCGTGGGTGCGTACGGTACGCTCGGCGGCGTAGATCGCCATGTCGTAGAGGTGGCGATCCAGCGCGATCTCGGCGGCGGCCAGCAGCTGCTCGTCGTTGCGGCCGCGCAGCGCCCAGCGCCATACACGGCGACCGTCTTCGCGCCACTCCGGTTTGTCGCTGCGCAGCGACAGATCGAACAGTGCCAGCGCGTGCTGGATGTCGGGGTCGGCCAGCAGCTGGCGCTGCAGGGCCGGCGGGGTCGGGCTGCGGCTGAGCGGGGCTTCCAGCGTGGTGCCTAGCTCTTCCTTGGCCAGCAGGCCGTAGTAGTTGTGCTCGAAGCTGGTCTTGATCAAGAGCGGCGTGGCCTCGTTGCCGCGGCCCAGCGCCTGCAGGCTGCGTGCGCGCCAGTACTGCCAGGCGCCCTTGGCGGCCAGCGTTTCCGGCAGACGGCGGGTCAGCTGCTCCAGCCGCGCCCAGTCCTGCTGGCGCAGCGCGGCGCGCAGCCACCACTCCCATTGTTCTTCGGTCAGCTGTTGCGGGTCGGCGCGCTCGAAGGCGTCCAGTGCCTGCGGCATGTTCAGCCGTTGCGCGCTGCGCAGTGCCAGCTGGCCGTACAGGAAGCCGCTTTGCGCCTTGCTGAACATCGCCTCGCTGGCGGCGGCCCGCTCCAGCGCCGCCACCGGGTTGTTCTTGCCGAGGGTCAGCAGTTGCTGCACCTGCTGTTCGGCACCGCCGGGGGTGAAGAAGCGCTCGCCAAGGTTGGCCGCAGCCGCCAGTCGCCGTGCCACGGTCAGGTAGTTGCCGGCCAGCAGCAGGCGCATGCGCGCCTCGGTCTGTGCCGGGGCCAGGATGCCGCGGGCGGCCTGTTCTTCCACCAGTCGTGCGCAGCCGTCGGACAGGCGCACGTTCTGCCACAGGTCCGGCGCGCTGGCCACGGTCTGGCGGCGGTTGAGGGTGGCCACGTCCAGCCAGCAGGCGCTGTCGGTGTCGCGCGCCTCGGCGGACAGCACCGGCGCCACGCGCAGGATGCCGTCCCAGTCGCCGCGCTTGCCTAACGACTGTACCCAGTCGTTGAGCAGCCGCTCGCGCAGGAAGGCGTTGCCGCCGTTGCTGATGAAGGCGCGGCTGGGGTTGTCGTCGCCGTTGTCGAGCGCCAGCCGCGCCTGCCAGTAGCCCGGCCACGCGGCGAGCGGGTCGCGGTCGCCGCTGCCGTCGCCGAGGCTGGCCAGGCGGGCGCTGTCGTTGTTGCGGAAGGCTTCGCGCGCGGCCAGCAGTGTGCTGTCGCTGACGGCGTGGGCAAAGCAGGGTAGCAGGGCGAAAGCCAGCAGGGTCAGGGGGTGTCGCATGGTCATTTTCGCCAGAAAGTAGGGGTAAACAGGATCAGGACGCTAAATACCTCGAGGCGGCCCACCAGCATGGCCAGTGCGCACACCCAGGTTTGGAAGTCGTTGAGGCCGGCGTAGTTCCCGGTTGGGCCGATCTGCCCCAGGCCGGGGCCGATGTTGTTGATGCAGGCCAGGCTGGCGGTAAAGGCGGTGATGAAATCCAGCCCGCTGCCGATCAGCACGAAAGTGAACGCCACCACGCTCATGAAGTAGACAAAGATGAAGCCGAGCACCGAAAAGGCGACCGACTCCGGAATCACGCGGTTGCCGATCTTCAGCGGTAGCACCGCTTTCGGGTGCAGCAGGGTGCTCATCTCGCGGTAGCCCTGTCGCGTCAGGATAAGAGTGCGGATCATCTTGATACCACCGCCGGTGGAGCCGGAGCTGACGGTGAGGCAGGACAGGAACAGCATCCACAGCGGCACGAAGATCGGCCACTGGGCGTAGTCGGTGCTGGCGTAGCCGGTGTCGGTGGCCACCGAGATCAGGTTGAACGATACATAGCGCAGCGCGGTGGTGAAGGTGTAGATCTGCTGCCACCACAGGTACAGGCTCATCGCCAGGATGCTGCCCAGCAGCAACAGCACCACGTAGCGGGCCTCGATGTCGTGCCAGTAGCTTTTCAGACTGCGGCGCTGCCAGCTGAGAAAGTGGGTGGCGAAGTTCATCGCCGCCAGCACCATGAACACGCACAGCACCGCCTCGATCTGCCAGGAGTCGAAGTGGCTGATGCTGCTGTCCTTGGTGGAGAAGCCGCCCAGCGCCACCGCGGTAAAGGCGTGGCACAGCGCATCCAGCGGCGCCATGCCGGCCAGCAGCAGGCAGGCGTAGCAGGCGAGGGTCAGCGCCGAGTACACGTACCACAGGTTCTTCGCGGTCTGGCCGATGCGCGGCGCCAGCTTGTTGTCCTTCATCGGGCCGGGGGTTTCCGCCTTGTACAGCTGCATGCCGCCGATGCCCAGCAGTGGCAGCACTGCCACCGCCAGCACGATGATGCCCATGCCGCCAAGCCAGGTCAGGAAGTGGCGCCAGAAGTTGATCGACGGCGGCAGCCGGTCCAGCCCCTGCATGGTGGTGGCGCCGGTGGTGGTGAGCGCCGACATCGACTCGAAAAAGGCATTGGTCACCGACATGCCCGGCAGGTAGAACAGCATCGGCAGACAGGCGGTGACGGCAAAGGTGATCCACAGTAGCGTCACCAGGATGAAGCCGTCCTTCGGCTTCAGCTCGCGTTCGAAGCGCGCGGTGGCGATCCACAGCAGGAAGCCGGCGATGCCGCTGGCGGCCGCGGCGCGGACAAAGTAGGGCAGCGTGCCGTCGTCGTAATACCAGGATACCAGCGCCGGAAACGCGAAAATGCCGGAAAACAGCATGATCAGCTTGGCCAGGACATGAATGACGGGCAGGATTTTCAGCATGGCGACGCCATTTCGTACAGCTCCAGCGGCAGGCCGTCCGGATCGGCGATAAAGGTGAAGCGTCGGCCGGTGTACTCGTCGGTGCGCACCGCTTCGCTGGCAACGTTGGCCGCAGCCAGCGTGGCGATAACGTGGTCGAGGTCAGCGACACGGAAGGCGAGGTGGCGCAGACCGCAGGCCTCCGGTCGGCTGGGGCGCGGCGGCGACGACGGGAAGCTGAACAGCTCCAGCTGGCTGCCGTCGGGCAGCGCCAGGTTGAGCTTCCACGACTCGCGTTCGGCGCGGTAGTGCTCGCTGACGATGGGCAGACGCAGAATGTCGTGGTAGAAGGCGCGGCTCTGTGCGTAGTCGCGGCAGATCAGCGCCACGTGGTGGATGCCTTGCAGCAGCATGTCAGAAGAACCCCATCTTGACCTGCACCAGCTTCTCGATCTGGCGCAGCTGGCGGCGGCGCGACACGAAGATGATCAGGTGGTCCTCGCTGCACAGCACCAGGTCGTGGTGCGCCATCAGTACCTGCTGGCCGCGGATCACCGCACTGAGGGTGCAGCCGGCCGGCATCCTGATGTCTTCCACCTTGCGGCCAACCAGGCGCGAGGTGTGCTCGTCGCCGTGGATAATCACCTCGATGGCCTCGGCGGCGCCGCGGCGCAGCGGGTGCACCGCCACCACGTCGCCGCGGCGCAGGTGCGCCAGGACCGAGCCGATGGTGGACAGGTGCGGCGAGATCACCACGTCGATGCGGTTGCCCTCCAGCAGGTCGACATAGCTGGAACGGTTGACCAGCGCGATGACGCGGTGGGCGCCCATGCGCTTGGCCAGCAGCGTGGACATCACGTTGTCCTCGTCGTCGTTGGTCAGCGCGCAGAACACGTCCATCTCGTCGATGTTCTCGTCCTCCAGCAGCGCCTCGTCGGTGGCCTCGCCGTGCAGCACCAGTACCTTGTCCAGGTTTTCCGACAGCCACACCGCGCGCTCGCCGCGCGCCTCGATCAGCTTGACCTCGTAGTCGTCCTGCAGCAGCCGCGCCAGGCGGTAGCCGATGTTGCCGCCACCGGCGATCATCACCCGGCGAACCGGCTTCTCGCTGCTGCGCAGCTCGCCGAGCATGCCCGGCACGTCGGCCTTGGCGGCGATGAAGAACACCTCGTCGCCGGGGGCGATCACGGTGTCGCCGTCCGGCACGATCAGCTTGTCGTTGCGGTAGATGGCGCAGATGCGCGAATCGCTGTCCGGCATGTCGTCGCGGATCTGCTTCAGCGGGCGGCCGACCAGCTTGCCGTCGCTGCCGGCGCGGGCCACCACCAGCTGGGCGAGGCCGTGGCCGAAGTCCAGTACCTGGAGCGCGCGCGGGTAGGACAGCAGCTGGTACAGGTTATTGGTGACGATCTGCTCCGGACAGATGGCGTGATCGACCGAAAACTGCTCCAGCACCGCGTGGCGGCCTTCCACGTAATCGCTGGCGCGGATGCGCGCGATACAGGTGGGGATGTTGAACTGGGTGCGGGCCAGCGCGCAGGCCAGCAGATTGGTGTCGTCGTTGCGGGTCAGCGCCAGCAGCAGCTCGGCGTCTTCGGCGCCGGCATTGAGCATCACCGACGGATGGGCGGCGTTGCCGAGCACGGTGCGGATGTCGAGGCGGTTCTGCAGCAGCTTGAGCAGGTTGGCGTCCTGATCGACCACGGTGACGTCGTTGCCTTCGTTGGTCAGGCTTTCCGCCACGCTGGCGCCAACTTGTCCTCCTCCCAGAATCAGGATTCTCATCCGTGTCGTGTCCTTGCTGGTCGCGCTGGCGACGGCGCTGTGTTGGTGGGTGCGGCGGCGACGCCATTGGCATCATCACGCTGGGCCGGCCATTTTAGCGGCTGCCCGCCGCCTTGTGCCGCGGCAGGACGATTGAAAAACATAATTGCCAGTTTGGCGACAATTAATTGGCCGGATGATGGGCCGCTGCGCACAATGACGGCAAGCCGATGGCTGCCGTGATGTGGCGGTCGGTCTGTGGCCGTGCCGGCTGCGTGCCCTGCAGCGGTACGGTTTTCGAGGGGGAGCTTGCTCCCCCGTTTTTTTGCCGCGCCGCACGGCGGCATGGCCGAAAAGCACGACGCCACACCGGGGTTCGGCGTGGCGTCGGGAACGGTGACCGGGCTCAGCGCGCGCCAGGCGGCGTGCTGGTGTCGTTGCTGGTGTCGTCGTCGTCCATCAGGATGCGGTGCGCGGGGCCTTCCAGGTCGTCAAACTGGCCGGAGCGGGTCGACCACCAGAACAGCACACCGATGAAAAACACCAGCACGATGCTCATCGGTATCAACAAATACAGGCTTTCCATTATTTATCCCGTTTGATCAGACGCAGGGCGTTGCCCACCACCAGCAAGGAGCTGAGCGCCATGCCGAGGCTGGCCAGCCACGGCGTGACCCAGCCGGCGATGGCCAGCGGCAGCGCCAGCAGATTATACAGCGCCGCCCACCACAGGTTCTGGCGGATGATGTGCATGGTGCGCTGCGCCAGCGCCAGCGTCGTCGGCAGCCGGCCCAGCTCGTCGTGGATCAGGATCAGGTCGCCGCTGGCGCGGGCGACGTCGGTGCCGCCGCCCATCGCCAGCGAAACGTCGGCGCGCGCCAGCACCGGCGCGTCGTTGACGCCGTCGCCTATCATCAGCACGCGGCGGCCTTGTTGCTGCAGCTGGCTGACGTAGGCCAGCTTGTCTTCCGGCGTGGCCGCGGCGCGGGCGTGATCGAGACCAAGGTTGGCCGCAAGGTGTTCGACTGCGGGCGCGGCATCGCCGGACAGCAGGTGCAGGGTCAGGCCGCGGCGCTGCAGTTGCTGCACCACGGCAGCGGCCTCGGTGCGCGGCTGGTCGCCGATGGCGAACAGGGCGACGATCTCGTCGTCGTGGCCCAGCGCGATGCAGGTCGCCGCCGCCGGCCAGTCGGCCGGGATGATCGGCGCGCGGCGGCTGACGAACTCCGGCCGTCCCAGGCGCCAGACGGTGTTCTGCAGGCGGGCGCTGATGCCCTGGCCGGGGGTGTTGGCTACATCAACCAGCGCCGGCAGCGGTGCCTGGTTGGAGGCCAGCAGCGCCCGCGCGATAGGGTGTTCGGAGCCGGATTCCATCGCCGCCGCCAGCGCCAGCGCCGCAGTGCTGTCTGGCGCGCCGAAGGTTTGGGTATGCAGCAGCTGCATGCGGCCGTGGGTGAGGGTGCCGGTCTTGTCGAACGCCACGTCGGTAATCTTGCTCAGCGTCTCCAGTGCATGGCCACGGGCGGTGAGCACGCCCAGCTGCGCCAGGTGGCCGGTAGCGGCGGTGAGCGCTGCCGGTGTCGCCAGCGACAGCGCGCAGGGGCAGGAGATCACCAGCACCGCGACGGTGACCCACAGCGCGCGCGCCGGCTCGTACCAGTACCAGCCGGCAAAGGTGGCCAGCGCCACCAGCAGCAGCGCGGCGACAAACACGCTGGCGAAGCGGTCGGCCAGCAGCGCCAGCCGCGGTTTTTCCGCCAGCGCCTGGTCCAGCAGTCGCACGATGCCGGCCAGGCGGGTGCCCTGGCCGATGCGGTTGACCTCGATCACCAGCGGGCTGGCGCTGTTGACGCTGCCGGCAACGACTTCCTCGCCGATGCGGCGCGCAACCGGCAGGCTCTCGCCGCTGAGCAGCGATTCGTCGATGCTGGACTGGCCGTCGCGGATGATGCCGTCGGCGGGGATGGTTTCGCCGGGCTTGACCAGCAGCAGGTCGCCCAGCGCAAGGTTGGCCGCAGCCACCTCGCTGCTGTCGCGCGAGGCCGGCCAGTTGGTCAGGCGATGGGCGAAGGCCGGCAGCAGCTTGACCAGCCGCTCGGTGGCCTCGCCGGTCTTGCGTCGCGCCATGCCTTCCAGGTAGCGCCCGCCCAGCAGCAGGAACACGAACATCGACACCGAGTCGAAGTAGATGCCGTGTTCGATGCGGTTGATCAGCGCCCAGAAGCTGGCGAAGAAGGCGGTGAGGATGCCGATGGTGACCGGCGTGTCCATGCCGGCGCGGCGTGTTTTCAGGTCGCGCCAGGTGGCGCGGTAGAACGGAATGGCGGAGTAGATCACCACCGGCACGGTCAGCACGAAGCTGGCCCAGTGCAGCAGCCACAGATATTGCGACTCGATCTCGCCGTCCGGCGCCATGTACACCGGCACCGCGTACATCATCACCTGCATCATCGACAGCCCGGCGACCCACAGCCGGTTCAGCGCCTGCTTGCGTTCCTTCTGGTGCAGCGCCTCCTGGCGCGAGGCGTCGTAGGGATGGGCGCGGTAGCCGATGGCGGCGATGGCTTCCAGGATGGCGGACAGCTGCAGCTGGCTGTTGTCCCAGCGCACGCGGGCGCGGTGGGTGGCGTAGTTGATGTCCACCGCCAGCACGCCGGGCAGGCGCCGCAGGTGCTGCTCGTTGAGCCAGACGCAGGCGGCGCAGGTAATGCCTTCCAGTATCAGCGCCGCCTCGCGGATCTGCTCGCTTTCGAGGTGGACGAAGCTTTTCTGCAGTTCGTCGTTGTCGTACAGCTGCATCTGTTGCAACAGCTCGACCGGCAGCGCCTCGACCTGGCGGCCACCTTCGGTACGGTGCTGGTAGTAGTCGTCCAGCCCGGCATCGATGATGGTCTGCGCCACGGCCTGGCAGCCGGCGCAGCAGGTTTGCTGGGGGAGTTGGCGGTAACGGACGGGATAGTCGGCATCGGCGGGGACGGGAAGCCCGCAGTGGAAACAGGGTGCGCTCATGGCGTGCTATTGTAATGCAAGTGCACATGCTTAGCTTGCGGAGGGTCAATGATGTCTATGCAGGCCGTGATTCAACAGGCCCCGGGCGGGGTGGATACGCTGGAACTGGCGTTGATCGAAAAGCCGCAGCCGCAGCCGGGCCAGCTGCGGGTCAGGGTGTTGGCCGCCGGGGTGAACCGGGCGGATCTGGTGCAGCGCGAGGGGCATTACCCGCCGCCGCCGGGCGCATCGCCGCTGCTGGGGCTGGAGGTGGCCGGCATTGTCGACGAGGTGAATGGCCCGTCGCGTTTCCAGCAGGGCGATGCTGTGTTCGGGCTGGTGGCGGGCGGCGGCTATGCCGAATACGCGCTGCTGGACAGCGCGGTGGCGATCCCGAAGCCGGACTGGCTGAGCTGGGTCGAGGCCGCCAGCCTGCCGGAGGCGTGGATGACGGCGTGGCTGAACCTGGTCGAGCTGGCCGAGCTGCAGGAGGGCGAACGGGCGCTGATCCACGCCGGCGCCAGCGGTGTCGGCGCGGCGGCGATCCAGCTGGCCGGACTGCTCGGTGCCGAGGTGGTGGCCAGCGCCGGCAGTGAGGAGAAACGCTGTTACTGCCAGTCGCTGGGCGCGACGCTGACCATCGACAGCCGGCAGCCGGGCTTTGCGGCCAACCTTAAAGCCGCTGGGGGCGTCGACGTGATCCTGGATCCGGTGGGCGCGGCGCTGTTTGCCGACAATCTGGCCAGCCTGCGCGCCGACGGCCGGCTGCTGCTGATCGGGGTAATGGGCGGCAGCAAGGGCGAGATCAATCTCGCGCAGCTGCTGATGAAGCGCCTGCGGGTGCAAGGCTCGACCTTGCGCACCCAGCCGCTGGCGCGGCGCGCACAGCTGGCGCAGGCGCTGGAAACACAGGTGCTGCCGGCCTTGCGGTCCGGCCGCGCCCGCGTGACGCTGGACAGCAGCTATCCGCTGGCGGCGGTGGCCGAGGCGCATCAGTATCTGGCGGACAACCGCAATCTCGGCAAGGTGGTGCTGACGCTGTTCCCTGTCACGGCGGCGTAATCTGGCGCCGCTATGATGCAGTGCATCAGCAAACGGTGTTCACTTTCTGCTGAATGGATAGGGGTAGGGGCAATCTTTGGACGGATTGCCCCGTTTTTTTGCTTAGAACGTGTTCACGATCTCGCACGCTCACGCGAGACAAGGCGAAAACGGCTGAGGAAGCGGAGTTGACATGGGGTCAATGAGCATTCCGAAGGCGTACTCATCGTGTAACGTTTCACGAAGCGCAGCAGATCGTGAACAGGTTTTCAGTCCTGCGTCGGTGCCAGCGCCTCGATCAGCGCCACTTCTTGGGTGTAGCTCAGCTGTTGCAGTTGGCGCAGCAGTGCGGTGCCATCGACGCCGTGCTTGCGGTCCAGTTCGTCCTGCAGCAGCCGGTTTTCCACCGCCAGCCACAGGCCGCGGCAAGATTCGGCGGATTCGAAGGTCACGCCGCGCAGCACCTCGGCGATCAGCATCAGTTCCTCGTCGCTGAACTGGCGCGACAGCAGCGCCTGCTCGCGGCGGACGATCTCGGCGTAGCGCTCGCACATCTGCTGGATGCGCGCATCCAGCGGCGGCTCGGTCGCGTGCTGCTCCAGTGCTTCGGCGTTGAACCAGGCGGCGGCGTCCAGGGTGACGGCCTCGGCAGCTTCCTGCCAGCTGTCGCGCAGCGCAGCGGCGAAGCGGGCGTCGTCGGCAAAGCTCAGCTCGGGCCAGTCCATTGCCGGCGGCTGCTCGTGTTGCAGCAGGGTGTCGTTGGCCAGCAGCTCGCCTTCCTCGCTGCAGCGGACTTCGGCGCGCCAGCTGCCGGCCTCGCCGGTGGCGAGGTTGTCGACCAGTACTTCCAGGTAGGGCAGTGTCAGCGGCTGACCCTCGTCGGCGGTAACCAAACGGATGGCAATGTCGAACAGGACGCGCTTTTCCAGGCGCAGCAGCTGCAGCCCCTGGTCGTGGCGCAGCAGGCTGTAGTGGTCGCCGTGGTCATAGACGGCGATGTCGTGCGGGTTGCGCGCGGCGCGATGCAGCGTGGCGTCCAGTTCCGGAGCCAGCTGGTTGATGTCCAGCGTCTCGCTCGCAAAACGCTGCTGTTTGCCGGCATGAGTGTGCCAAAGCGCATTCCAGTCGTACATTGTGTTGTTCTCCTGATGAAACGCCGCCAGTGTACCGAAATAAAGCCACCCCAGGCGGTGAACTGTAACCCCGTTTGTGCTATGATTCGCGCGACTTTCTAAAACTACGTGTTCCCATGACCCGACAAATTCGTAACATCGCCATTATCGCCCACGTTGACCACGGCAAGACCACGCTGGTTGACCAGCTGCTGCGTCAATCCGGTACTTTCCGTGAAAACCAGCAAGTTGACGAACGTGTAATGGACTCCAACGATCTTGAAAAAGAGCGTGGCATTACCATTCTGTCCAAAAACACCGCCGTCGAGTACGAAGGTGTGCACATCAACATCGTTGACACCCCTGGTCACGCCGACTTCGGTGGTGAAGTAGAGCGCGTTCTGGGCATGGTGGATGGCGTACTGCTGCTGGTGGATGCCGTTGAAGGCCCGATGCCGCAAACCCGTTTCGTGACCAAGAAGGCACTGGCCCTGGGCCTGCGTCCTATCGTGGTGATCAACAAGGTAGACCGTCCGGGCGCACGTCCGGACTGGGTGGTAGACCAGACTTTCGACCTGTTCGACAAGCTGGGTGCCAACGACGAACAGATGGACTTCCCGGTGATCTACGCTTCCGGCCTGAACGGCTTTGCCAAGCTGGAACTGGAAGAAGTCTCCGACAACATGCGTCCGCTGTTCGAGACCGTGCTCAAGCACGTACCGACTCCGGCCGGTGATTCCGACGCCCCGCTGCAGTTCCAGATCTCCGCGCTGGACTACTCGACCTACACCGGTCGCATGGGTATCGGCCGCGTGCTGAACGGCCGCATCAAGCCGGGCCAGCAAGTTGTGGTGATGAACCACGAAGAGCAGGTTGCCGCCGGTCGTATCAACCAGGTGCTGGGTTACCGTGGTCTGGAGCGCGTGCCGGTTGAGGGCGCCGAAGCCGGTGACATCATCATCATCTCCGGTATCGAGGATATCGGTATCGGCGTGACCATCTGCGACAAGGACCAGCCAGTTGGCCTGCCGGTGCTGGGCGTGGACGAGCCGACCCTGACCATGGACTTCATGGTGAACTCCTCGCCTCTGGCCGGTACCGAAGGCAAGTTCGTGACCTCGCGCCAGATCCGCGATCGTCTGACCAAGGAACTGCTGACCAACGTGGCGCTGCGTGTCGAAGACACCGAAGACTCCGACGTGTTCCGCGTGTCCGGTCGTGGCGAACTGCACCTGACCATCCTGCTGGAAACCATGCGTCGTGAAGGCTTTGAAATCGCCGTGGCCAAGCCGCGCGTGGTGTACAAGGAAATCAACGGCGAGAAGTGCGAGCCGTACGAAAACCTGACCATCGACTTGGAAGACAACCACCAGGGCGGCGTGATGGAAGAAATCGGTCGTCGCCGTGGCGAGCTGACCAATATGGAATCCGACGGCATGGGTCGTACCCGTCTGGAATACCACATTCCAGCACGTGGCCTGATCGGCTTCCAGTCCGACTTCATGACCATGACCCGCGGCACCGGCCTGATGAGCCACGTGTTTGACGACTACGCACCGGTGAAAGCCGACATGCCGGGCCGTCACAATGGCGTGCTGATCTCGCAGGAAAACGGCGAAGCCGTAGCCTACGCACTGTGGAAGCTGGAAGACCGCGGCCGCATGTTCGTGTCGCCAGGCGACAAGCTGTACGAAGGCATGATAATCGGTATCCACAGCCGCGACAACGACCTGGTGGTGAACCCGGTCAAAGGCAAGCAGCTGACCAACGTGCGTGCCTCCGGTACCGATGAAGCCGTGCGCCTGACCACCCCGATCAAGATGACTCTGGAATCGGCCGTGGAATTCATCGACGACGACGAACTGGTGGAAATCACGCCTAAGTCGATCCGTATTCGCAAGCGTTTCCTGAACGAATCCGATCGTCGCCGCATGAACAAGGCAGCCGCCAACTAATCGGCAGGCCGGAGCCGGCAACGGTTCCGGCTGTCAGCAAAACCGCCCGAAAGGCCTGGCCTGTCGGGCGGTTTTTTCATGGTGGCGGTGACAAGGTTGGCCGCAAGCGTTGCGGCCAACCTTGTCCTGTTGCTACCCGACTCAGCGGTTGTGGAACACGATGTCGCAGGCGAGGCCGGTTTTCTGCAGCGCTTTCTGCGTCGCCAGATTGATGATCAGCGGGTTGCGCACATTGGCGCGTAGCTGCGACAGCGCCGGGTTGGCTTCGTCGTCCGGCAGCTCACGGTAGATGGTCAGCAGGATGGCGGCGTCTTCCGGGCGGCTCAGCGCCAGGGCCGCGACTTCGTCCTGGCTCAGCTCGATCTCGTAGCGGATGCCGAGTTTCTGCGGGTCGGTGACGCTGAACAGCACGTCGGGGTTGTCCAGCGACTGCATCCAGAACACGCTGGGGTTATCGCTGTCGGCCTCGTGGAACAGCTTGAAGCGGGTGCAGTTCTCGAAGGCGGGCAGGCCGGCCTCGAAGGTGATGATGGTGTTTTCATCGACTTCGACCTGGCCGAGCAGGCTGGAATTGAACAGCATGGTGCGTCTCCTCATGACATCGTGAACCGGCATTATGCAATAGCCGCGGGCGTTGTTGGCTGACAAATGTCAGCCGGCAACGGGTAAAATGCCGCGCCATGACTTCCTCTCTCTATCCCGCCGTCTACCGGGCGCTGTGCAGCAGCGATATCGACGCCAAACCGCAGCTCGCCAGCGACTGTTACCGGCAATGGCTGGACGGACAACTGGTGCGCGACACGGACGCGCTGCCCTTGCCGCATCCGCTGCCGGCACCAGGGCGCCCGGCGCGGCCGCAGCTGGTGTCTCCGTTCGAGGTGCCGCGCCAGGGGCTGGGCAGCGTCGCCGGCCGTGCCGGCCTGATCCACGCCATCGCCCATATCGAGTTCAATGCCATCAACCTGGCGCTGGACGCGGTCTGGCGTTTCCGCGACATGCCGGACGCCTTTGTCGAGGACTGGCTGCGGGTGGCGGCGGAGGAGGCGACCCACTTCAACATGCTGCGCGAGCGGCTGCGGCAGCTGGGCTTCGACTACGGCGATTTTGTCGGCCACAACAGCCTGTGGCAGATGGCGGTGGACACCGACCACGACGTGATGGTGCGCATGGCGCTGGTGCCGCGGGTGCTGGAGGCGCGCGGACTCGATGCGGTGCCGCCGATCCGCAAAAAGCTGGCGGCGCTGGGCGACGCCGAAACGGTGGCCATTCTCGACCGGATCTTCGAGGACGAGATCGGCCACGTGCAGATCGGCAACTACTGGTTCACCACGCTGTGCGACGCCCGCGGCATCGAGCCGTTGGCCTGCTTCCGCCAGTTGCTGATCGACTACGAAGTCGATACCCTGCGCGGTGCTTACAATTGGGAGGCGCGCCGGGCGGCGGGCTTCAGTGATTTCGAACTGGCGATGCTGGAAGACTTTGCCGTCACCCGGCGGCGCCTTTCAGCCGGAGCGTAATACCATGCTGCAACAACTGTTTCGTCACCTGTGCGCACGACGGCCGCTGGCCATCGGCTGCATGATCATCGGCAGCCTGCTGT
This sequence comes from Vogesella margarita, assembly GCF_028548475.1. GTDB lineage: Bacteria > Pseudomonadota > Gammaproteobacteria > Burkholderiales > Chromobacteriaceae > Vogesella > Vogesella margarita. Next base: position 68,027 of record NZ_JAQQLE010000013.1, on the reverse strand, counting down.
TCGTGCTGGCTTCTGCGCTGCAGCAGGCGGCGGCCGGCAGCGTGCCGATGCTGCTGCTGTCCATCGTGCTGATGGTGCTGGGCGTGGCCGGCCAGATGCTGGGCCTCCTGGCGTTCTTGCGCGGTGGAAAACGCTAAAAATGCTACAAAAACAGTAACTTGATGTCGCTGTTGTGCCCGGTGGCCGGCTTGACGCTGCGCAGGGCGGCGCGCATAATCGCAGCGCAACAAAAAATTCATCAAAAGGCTCCGTCGCGGGGCCTTTTGCTTTGGCTTGACTCCGGGACAATCAGACATGGATGCACAGGCGTTTCTGCTGCAGCTGGAAAGCAATACCCTGCCAGCGGCCGAGTTCAATCATCGCGCGCACCTGCTGGCGGCGTGGTCGTACCGCCGGCTTTATCCCGCGCGCGAGGCGGCGGCCCGCTGCGCGCGCGCCTTGTCGCGCTACGCGATGGCGCAGGGTGCGGCGGAGAAGTACCACCACACGCTGACCATGGCCAGTCTGACCCTGGTCTACGACCGTCTCGACGCCATGCCGGAGTGCCTGGACAACTGGCAGGATTTTGTTGCGGCCAACGCCGACCTCGTCGACGGCCTGCCTGCGCTGCTGCGGCAACACTATTCCGAACACAAACTCAACGACGACATCGCACGCCGGGCTTTTGTCGAGCCTGACCTCGCACCGCTGCCGATGGCCTGTCTGTTGCACTGAACCACTGAAGAAGCCCCCGATGAAAGCTCCCGAGCTGCTACTGCCTGCCGGCACGCTGGACAAAATGCGTGCCGCCTACGATTTTGGTGCCGATGCGGTGTACGCCGGCCAGCCGCGCTATAGCCTGCGTGCGCGAAACAACGACTTCAAACTGGAAGAGCTGCGCATCGGCATCGAAGAAGCGCACGCTCGCGGCAAGAAGCTGTTCGTGGCCAGCAACATCCTGCCGCACAACAGCAAGATCAAGACCTATATGTCGGACATGGAACCGGTGATCGAGATGAAGCCGGACGCGCTGATCATGGCCGACCCCGGCCTGATCATGATGGTGCGCGAACGTTGGCCGCACGTGCCCATCCACCTGTCGGTACAGGCCAACACTACCAACTATATGGGCGTGAAGTTCTGGCAGAAGATGGGCGTGGAACGCATCATCCTGTCGCGCGAGCTGAGCCTCGACGAGATCGCCGAGATCCGCCAGCAATGCCCGGACATGGAGCTGGAAGTGTTCGTGCACGGTGCGCTGTGCATTGCCTACTCCGGCCGCTGCCTGCTGTCCGGCTACTTCAACCACCGCGACCCGAACCAGGGTACCTGTACCAACGCCTGCCGCTGGGACTACAAGGTGCACGACACCCAGGGCGACGACGCCGGTGACGTGAAGCCGCAGAAGATCGACTTCGACTTCGGCAAGGCGCTGGAAGAAGCCAACCAGAGCTTCTCGTCCTGCGGCAGCCAGCAGCGCCACCCGCTGGCCGACAAGACCTACCTGATCGAAGAGGCCAACCGCCCGGGCGAGATGATGCCGATCATCGAGGACGAGCACGGCACCTACATCATGAACTCCAAGGACCTGCGCGCCGTCGAGCAGGTGGAGAAGCTGGTGAAGATCGGCGTCGATTCGTTGAAGATCGAAGGCCGCACCAAGAGCCTGTACTACGTGGCGCGCACCGCGCAGACCTACCGCCGTGCCATTGACGACGCCGTCGCCGGCCGCCCGTTTGACTACAGCCTGCTGGCCGAGCTGGAAGGCCTCGCCAACCGCGGCTACACCCCGGGCTTCCTCGAGCGCCACCAGACGCAGGAACACCAGAACTACCTGTCCGGCCACTCCATCGCCAAGCAGAGCCAGTACGTCGGCGACGTGACGGAAGTGGACGCCGACGGCTGGGCGACCATCGACGTGAAAAACCGCTTCGCCGTCGGCGACCGCGTGGAAATCATCCACCCGAGCGGCAACCGCACCGTGGAACTGACCGCGATGACGCGCAACGGCGAGGCCGCCAGCGTGGCGCCGGGCAACGGCGTGAAGGTGAAGATCCCCGGCATGGCCGGCATGGAGAAAGCGCTGCTGGCGCGCCTGTTCTGAGCCATATCCCCGTGGTTGCGGCCAACCTTTGTGGTGCAAAGGTTGGCCGCAACCACGGTTAGCCCGTACAATTTGTGCATTGCATCCCAGCCGGGCGCTCCTTGCGTCCGGCCTTTGATTTTTCAGGACCGATATGACCATTCAGCAACTGATCAATGACCGTGTAGTGGCCGCTCTGGCCGCCGTCGGCGTCGAGGGCGCCAATGCTGCCATCCAGACCGCTTCCAAGCCGGAATTCGGCGACTATCAGGCCAACGGCGTGATGGGCGCGGCCAAGGCGCTGAAGACCAACCCGCGCGCGCTGGCGGAGCAGGTGGTGGCCAAGCTGGACCTGGCCGGCATCGCCAGCAAGATCGAGATCGCCGGTCCCGGCTTCATCAACATCCACCTCGACCCGGCCTTCGTCGCCGCGCGCCTGCAGACCGCGCTGCATGACGACGCGCTGGGCATCGCCAAGGTGGCGCCGCAAAAGGTGATGGTCGAGTATTCGTCGGTGAACCTGGCCAAGGAAATGCACATCGGCCACCTGCGCGGCGGCATCATCGGTGACGCGCTGGTGCGGGTGAACAGCTTCATCGGCCATGACGTGATCCGCCAGAACCACGTCGGCGACTGGGGCACCCAGTTCGGCATGCTGGTGGCGCACATGGTGGAATCGCGCGCCGCGGGCGAGGCGGATCTGGAGCTGAAAGACCTGGACGTGTTCTACAAGCACTCCAAGAAACGCTTCGATGACGACCCGGCCTTCGCCGATCTGGCCCGCGACTACGTGGTACGCCTGCAGTCGGGCGACGCCGAGGTGCTGGCGCTGTGGCAGCAGTTCGTCAAGCTGTCGCTGGCGCACTGCAACGCCATCTACCAGAAGCTGGGCCTGCTGCTGACCGACGACGACGTGCGCGGCGAGAGCTTCTACAACGACGACCTGCCGGTGCTGGTGGAAGAGCTGCGCCAGCTGGGCCTGCTGACCGAGAGCCAGGGCGCGCAGGTGGTGTTCCTCGACGAGTTCAAGAACAAGGAAGGCGAACCTGCGGCCTACATCGTGCAGAAGCAGGGCGGCGGTTACCTGTACGCCACCACCGATCTGGGCGCAATCCGCTTCCGTACCCGCGAGCTGAAACTGGACCGCTGCCTGTACGTGGTCGATTCGCGCCAGAGCCTGCACTTCCAGCAGCTGTTCACCACCGCGCGCAAGGCCGGCTTCCTGAGCGCCGACGCGCAGTTCGAGCACATCGGCCACGGCACCATCATGGGCCCGGACGGCAAGCCACTGAAAACCCGCTCCGGTGACAGCGTGAAGCTGGTTGACCTGCTGAACGAGGCCATCGAGCGCGCCTACGCACTGGTGTCGGACAAGAGCCCGGAGATGGCGGAAAGCGAACGCCGCCAGATCGCCGAGGCCGTGGGCATCGGCGCGCTGAAGTACGCCGACCTGTCCAAGAGCCGCAACACCGACTACATCTTCGACTGGGACGCGATGCTCAGCTTCGAGGGCAATACCGCGCCTTACCTGCAGTACGCCTACACCCGCGTGCAAAGCGTGCTGCGCAAGGCCGAGGACTACAACCCGGCGGCCGCCATCGTCATCAGCGAAGCGGCGGAGAAGCAGCTGGCGGTGGCGCTGTCGCAGTTCGAGGACGTGCTGTTCACCGTGGCCGACGGCAGCCAGCCGCACCACCTGTGCAGCTACCTGTACAGCGTGGCGACGCTGTTCTCGCGCTTCTATGAGGCCTGCCCGATCCTGAAGAGCGAGGGCGAGGTGCGCCACAGCCGCCTGCAACTGGCGGCGCTGACCGGCAAGACGCTAAAAACCGGCCTTGGCCTGCTCGGCATCGCGGTGCTGGAAGCGATGTAAGACGCCGTGTCGGCAAGGTTGGCCGCAAGGCCGGCCCTGTGCCACGCGATGTAAAAACCCGCCACTGAGGCGGGTTTTTGTTTGTACGCGCGTCGCCCGATAAATCATGGCGCGTCGCCATGGTGCAGTGCGGTGACCGCAAGCGTGCCGCCGCGCCGATCTGGTGCGCAGGCATGGCTTGCGGCCAAGGTTGGCCGCAAGCCCCGGGCTGTCGTGCTTACGCGCAGGGCTTGCGGTGTTGCGGGTGCTGCGGGCAATTGCAGAGGTGGTCGTTGACCACGCCGGTGGCCTGCAGGAAGGCGTAGATCACCGTGCTGCCGACAAAATTCATGCCTTCCTTTTTCAGCGCCTTGCTGATGCGGTCGGACAGCTCGGTGCTGGCCGGACACTCGGCCAGGCTGGCCCACCGGCTCTGCAGCGGCTGGCCGTCGACGTGCTGCCACAGCCAGCGCGCAAAGCTGCCGTGTTTCTGCTGCATGGCAAGGAACACGCGTGCATTGCGGATCGCGCTGTTGATTTTCAACCGGTTGCGCACGATGCCGGCATCCAGCAGTAGCCGCTCGACGTCGGACTCGTCCATCGCCGCCACCCGTTGCGGGTCGAAATCGTGGAAGGCGCGGCGGTAGTTGTCGCGCTTTCTCAGGATGGTGATCCACGACAGCCCGGCCTGGGCGCCCTCCAGTACCAGCATCTCGAACAGCTTGCGGTCGTCGTGCACCGGCTGTCCCCATTCGTGGTCGTGGTAGGCGATGTACAGCGGGTCGTCGCTGCACCAGCCGCAGCGTTGCAGGGTGGTCATGGCGGGTTCCTGTGCGTAGGGGTAATGACATGATTGTAATGGCGATCTGCTGCCAGCGTGCTGTCAGCACATGGCATGGCAATTGCTGCGGCTTGCTGCAATAACAAAGGAAGAGAGGGACACAAGGTGCTGACAGTCATGCTGGTGAAGGACGGTTCCGGCAAGGCCGCGTCGTTGCGGACGCTGCTGGAGCAGGCTGGCGTGCGCGTGGTGGCCGAGGTGGAGGCGAACCTGCACCTGGCCGACGTGCTGGCGGCGGCGCGTCCCGACGTGGTGCTGATCGACAGCGATGCACCATCGCGCGACATGCTGGAGCAGGTGTGCGTGATGGGCGCGCAGAGTGAGCGGCCGGTGGTGATGTTCACCGACGACGGCAGTCGCGACACCATCCGCGCCGCGCTCAGCGCCGGCGTGGCCGCCTATGTGGTCGGCGAGGTGGAAAGCAGCCGCATCCAGCCGCTGCTGGAGGTGGCGATCGAGCGCCACCAGATCGACGTCTCGCGCCGCGCCGAGCTGGCCGACGCGCAACGGCAGCTGGCCGACCGCAAGGTGGTGGAAAAAGCCAAGGGCCTGCTGATGGAAATGAAGGGGCTGGACGAGGCCACCGCCTACAAGCAGCTGCGCGAGCGGGCGATGAAGCAGCAGAAGAAACTGGCCGAGGTGGCGCAGGAGATCATCAGCCTGGCGGAGTGGCTGAAAAGCTGAGCCGCCGCCGGCACACAAGGTTGGCCGCAACAGGCGTACTGTTGCGGCCTTTTGCTTTCTGCGCTGGCGCTCGTGGTGCAGTACCGGCGCCGTGCTGGTGCCGCGCCGTGCTGTTGCAGTGCAAAAAAACCATCCGTAAACAAAAAATCCATTAAAAACAGCATGTTGATATCTGGCACGGCCCTTGCTAAATGAGTGGCGAGACGCGAACACGCGTCACAAAGCAGGAAGGTGCCAACGGCGGCGCAGGCCTGGTAACACGGACAACGGCGTCCGTTGCCCTTTCTGATGAAGGGGTGACGGGCGCTTTTTCTTTTGCACTTGCAGTCCACTCACTCTGGGAGCAGCACATGGAAAAGCGTCACGAACTCGATCTCCACCCGCACGCGGCGGGCAACGACCGCCGCGACTTCCTCAAGGGAGCCTTGTCACTGATGGCCTCAACCGCCTTGCCTGCCGGCTTTGCCACCTCCGCCTTTGCCGCGGCCACCGGCAAACCCGAAAAGACCGAAGTCAAAGTCGGTTTCATCCCGCTGACCGACTGCGCCTCGGTGATCGTGGCGTCCAAGCTGGGCTTCGACAAGAAGTACGGCATCACCATCGTGCCGTCGAAGGAGGCCAGCTGGGCCGCGGTACGCGACAAGCTGGTCAACGGCGAGCTGGACGCCTCGCACGCGCTGTACGGCATGATCTACGGCGTGCACTTGGGCATCGGCGGCCCGAAGAAGGACATGGCGGTGCTGATGACGCTGAACCAGAACGGGCAGGGCATCACGCTCTCCAACCAGCTGAAGGAGAAGGGCGCCACCAGCGGCCCGGCGCTGGCCAAGCTGATCAAGGCCGAGCCGCGCGAGTACACCTTCGCGCAGACCTTCCCCACCGGCACCCACGCCATGTGGCTGTACTACTGGCTGGCGGCGCACGGCGTCAATCCGCTATCGGACGTGAAGACCATCGTGGTGCCGCCGCCGCAGATGGTGGCCAATATGCGCGTCGACAATATGGACGGCTACTGTGTCGGCGAGCCGTGGAACGCGCGCGCCATCGCCGACGGCATCGGCTTCTCGGTGGCCACCAGCCAGCAGATCTGGCCCGATCACCCGGAAAAGGTGCTCGGCACTACCGGCGAGTGGGTGAAGAAGTACCCCAACACCGCGCGCGCGCTGGTGGCGGCGCTGCTGGACGCCTCGCGCTACATCGACGAGGTGAAGAACCGCGCCAGTGTGGCCAAACTGATCGCCGAGAAGGCCTACGTCAACGCGCCGGAGGCGGTGATCGCCGGCCGCTTTGCCGGAGCCTACGAGGACGGCCTGGGCAAGAAGTGGCAGGACCCGAAACTGATGAAGTTCTTCGACGGCGGCAAGGTCAACTTCCCGTATCTGTCCGACGGCATGTGGTTCCTGACCCAGCACAAGCGCTGGGGCTTGCTGAAGACCGATCCCGACTACCTGGCGGTGGCGAAGCAGATCAACCAGATCGCCATCTACAAGGACGCGGCGGCGATGGCCCGCGTGCCGCTGCCGGCCAGCGACATGCGTGCCAGCAAGCTGATTGACGGCGTGGTGTGGGACGGCAAGAACCCGGCCGCCTACGCCGCCAGCTTCAAGATCAAGGCCTGAGGAGCGACATCATGAGTGCTGCAGAAACTTTCTCGCCAACGTTGGCCGCAGGCCAGCCCGCCACCGCGCGCAGCGCCCGCCCGCGCAAGCGCAAGACCCTGCTCGCCGCGGCGCCGCCGTCGTTGCAACCGCTGGTGCGCTTCATCCGCTGGCTGGTGCCGCCGCTGCTGGGGCTGATCGCCTTCGTGCTGTTGTGGTCGCTGGTGTCGCAATGGAGCAAGGGTAGCCTGCCCGGGCCGGCCAGCACCTGGGCCTCGGCGTGCGAGCTGTTCGCCGATCCGTTCTACCAGAACGGCCCCAACGACCAAGGCATAGGCTGGAACATCCTGATGTCGCTGGGCCGGGTCGGCGTCGGCTTCGGCCTTGCCGCGCTGGTCGGCATTCCGCTGGGCTTCATGATCGGGCGCTTTAATTTTCTGTCGCGGATGACGGCGCCGGTGATCAGCCTGCTGCGCCCGGTGTCGCCGCTGGCGTGGCTGCCGATCGGCCTCCTGGTGTTCAAGGCCGCGAGTCCAGCGTCGATCTGGGTGATCTTCATCTCCAGCATCTGGCCGATGATCCTCAACACCGCCGCCGGCGTGCGCGCGGTGCCGCAGGATTACCTCAACGTGGCGCGCGTGCTGCGGCTGTCGGAGTGGAAGGTGTTCAGTGTCATCCTGCTGCCGGCGGTGCTGCCGCACATGCTCACCGGCGTGCGCCTCGCGATCGGCACCGCCTGGCTGGTGATCGTGGCGGCCGAGATGCTCACCGGCGGTGTGGGACTGGGCTTCTGGGTGTGGGACGAATGGAACAACCTGAACGTCGAGCACATCCTGATCGCCATCTTCGTGGTCGGTCTGGTGGGGCTGGCGCTGGAACAGGCACTGGTATGGCTGGCGAAGAAGGCCAGCTTCGGACAGGGAGAGTGACATGGAACGTTTCGTCGAGCTGGAGAACGTGCAAAAGCACTTCGATACCAAAAAAGGCCGCTTCGTCGCGCTGCAGGACATCAATCTCACCATCCGCCAGGGCGAGGTAGTGTCGCTGATCGGCCACTCCGGCTGCGGCAAGTCCACGGTGCTCAACATCATCGCCGGGCTGCTGGAGCCGTCCGACGGCATCGCGCTGTGCAACGGCCGCGAGATCGACGGCCCCGGCCCCGAGCGCGCGGTGGTGTTCCAGAACCACAGCCTGCTGCCGTGGCTGAGCTGCTACGGCAACATCCTGCTGGCGGTGGAGCGCGTGTTCGGTGCGAAGGAGGGCAAGGCGCAGCTGGCCGCGCGCACCGACGCCGCGCTGGTGCTGGTGGGGCTGAGCCACGCCCGCGACAAGCACCCGCACGAGATCTCCGGTGGCATGAAGCAGCGGGTGGGCATCGCCCGCGCGCTGGCGATGGAGCCGAAGGTGCTGCTGATGGACGAGCCGTTTGGCGCGCTTGACGCGCTGACCCGCGCCAACCTGCAGGACGAGATGGTGAAGATCGTCGATGCCACCGGCAGCACCGTGGTGATGGTGACCCACGACGTGGACGAGGCGGTGCTGCTGTCCGACCGCATCGTGATGATGACCAACGGTCCGGCGGCTACCGTCGGCGAGATCCTGGACGTGCAGCTGCCACGGCCGCGTAACCGGCTGGCGCTGGCGAACGACGCCGACTACCACCGCTATCGCAGCGCGGTGCTGGATTTCCTGTACCAGAAGCATAGGCGCGATGCCGCTTGATGCGACGCGAAAAAAAACCGGGCGTGTGCCCGGTTTTTTGTTGCCGCTTATCGGCAGGTCTAGCGTTGCTGGCGGCGCAGGCCGAACAACACGCTGCTCCAGAACAGGCCATAGACCAGCACCATGCTCAGTGACGGTTGCGCACGATAGCCGGTGAAGGTGCCCAGGAAACCGCCAATGCTGCCGTTGTCGCTCAACAGCTCGCTGCTGTCCCACACCGGATCCAGCAGGGCTGGCAACAGGTCCAGGTTGATGGCGCGTTCGCAGGCATTGACCAGCAACGATGCGGCCAACAGCAGCAGCAACACTTCGCTGATACGGAAGAAGCGCTGCCAGGTCAGGATGCGGCTGCTCTGCTGCAGCAGCCAGAACGTGCCCCAGGCCAGCACCACGCCCAGCGGCAGCATCAGCCAGAACAGCGGATTGCCGCCTTCGCCGGTGCCAAGGCCATAGAGGAACACGACCGCCTCCGAGCTTTCGCGCGCCACGGCCAGGGCGACCACCACCAGCATGCCCCACCAGTTGGCCTGCTGCTGCGCCTGCGCGAGGCTGCTTTCCAGCTCGCGCTTGAGCTTGCGGCCATGGGCGCGCATCCAGAACACCATCTGCACGATCAGCAGGGCCGCGGTGGCGACCATGCCGAGCTGGAAGTATTCCAGCCCGGTATCGGACAGCACATCGGCGATGCCGACGATGGTGAAGGCCAGCAGAATGGCCAGCCCGACGCCCGCGGCCACGCCGCCCCACAGGAAGCGCATGCCGGTGCTGTGGCCGTTCTGTTTCAGCCAGCTGTGCAGGATGCCCACCACCAGCATGGCTTCGACGGTTTCCCGCCAGACGATGAAGAGTGCGTTACCCATGATCTGCCTGCTTACTTGGCGACAACTTCGCCCTTGGCCTTGTCTTCGTTGAATTCGTCAAAGAACTTGTAGCTGCCGGCCTTCAGCGCCTTGACCTTGACCTGGCTGGTCTTGCCGGCGGCGATCACTTTTTCCACGTGCAGCTGCTTGCTTTCGAATTCCACGGCTTTCTTGCCGGTGTTCTGCACCTCGATCACGAAGGCCTGGCCAGCGCTCACGTTCAGCTGGGCAGGGGTAAAGCCGTTTTCGTTGACGGCGATCTTGACCACGTTGTCGGCGGCGACGGCGGACAGGGCGGTGGCGGCGAGAAGCAGGGCGGCGGCAAATTTGCGCATGGTGTACTCCGGTTGAGTGCGGTTGTCAGACCCGGTCATTGTAGTGCAAATATGAACGCGAATGAATCCTGATTGTAACGATTTGTAGTGTGCGCCATGCCGGCGCAAAGCGGACCGCCGTGGTGCAGGCGTGCCCCGTTTTCTGGCGTGATTGACGGCAATGTCACGCCATTTGCTGCTTTGCAGCAGGCACGGTACTTGCTGGATAAGCGGCACAGACCCGGCTGCCAATGACGGCACCGGGCCCGGACAACGAGGTCCGCCGCGCAGCCCCATGCTGCGTGGCGGACCTTTTTGCATTTTGTGGTTACGACTGGCAAGGGAACATTCAAATGAGCAAGGACTTCTGGAAAGCAGGCCATACCCCGACACTGCTGGTGTCGTTTCTCTATTTCGATCTCAGCTTCATGGTGTGGTATCTCCTCGGGCCGCTGGCGATCCAGATCGCCGAGGCATTGCAACTGTCGGCACAGCAGCGCGGGCTGATGGTGGCGACACCGATCCTGGCCGGCGCCATCCTGCGTCTGGGCATGGGGCTGATCGTCGATCGCGTGTCACCGAAATTCGCCGGCATCCTCGGCCAGGTGGTGGTGATGCTGGCACTGGGCTTTGCCTGGCTGCACGGCATCCAGTCGCTGACGCAGGCGCTGCTGCTGGGGGTGTTCCTCGGCGTGGCCGGCGCCGCCTTTGCTGTGTCGCTGCCGCTGGCGTCGCAGTGGTACCCGCCCGAGCACCAGGGCAAGGCGATGGGCATCGCCGGCGCCGGTAACTCCGGTACCGTGTTTGCCGCGCTGCTGGCGCCAACGTTGGCCGCAATCTATGGCTGGGAGAACGTGTTCGGCCTCGCGGTACTGCCGCTTGGCGTGGTATTCGTGCTGTTCTGCCTGTTTGCCAAGAACGCACCGCAACGCCCCAAGCCCAAGGCGATGGCCGACTACCTGCGCGTGCTGGGCGACAAGGACAGCTGGTGGTTCATGTTCTTCTACTGTGTGACCTTCGGCGGCTTTGCCGGCCTCGCCAGCGCGCTGCCTGGCTACTTCCATGACCAGTATGGTCTGGGCGCCGTCACCGCCGGCTACTACACCGCCGCCTGTGTGTTTGCCGGTTCGCTGATGCGGCCGCTGGGCGGCGCGCTGGCCGACCGTATCGGCGGCATCCGCACCCTGCTGGTGATGTATACCGTGGCTGCGCTGCTGATCGCGGTGGTCGGCTTCAACCTGCCACAGGTCAATGTGGCGCTGGCGCTGTTTGTCGGCGCGATGCTGGCACTGGGTAGCGGTAACGGCGCGGTGTTCCAGCTGGTGCCACAACGCTTCCGCAAGGAAATCGGGGTGATGACCGGGCTGATCGGCATGGCCGGCGGTATCGGTGGCTTCCTGCTTGCGGCCGGTCTCGGTCTCGTCAAGCAGCACACCGGCAACTACCAGCTCGGGCTGTGGCTGTTCGCCAGTCTCGGCGTGGTGGCCTGGATCGGTCTGCACGGCGTGAAGCTGCGCTGGCGTACCACCTGGGGCGCCAGCAATGTGACCGCGGCGCGGGTATAAGCGGCTGCGACTGCCCATCTGCGGGGCGGGATCGGTGATCCCGCACCGTTACGCCGTGGTGGCGTATCACCTCATCTTTAGCGGGAGCGCAGCATGAGCTTGCAACTTGCCGTCGGCCACGCCAGCGATGCCGGCCGCCGTGAACGCAACGAGGACGCGCTGGGCTGGAGCGTGCCGCAGGACGGGCTGTTGACCAGCAAGGGCGCGCTGTTCGCGCTGGCAGACGGCGTGTCCGGCTGTGCCGACGGCCGCCTGGCGGCGCAGTCCACCGTGCGCGCGGTATGCGCCGACTACTACGCCACGCCGGAAACGTGGGCGGTGTCGTCGGCGCTGGACCGGCTGCTGGCGGCGCACAACCGCTGGCTGCGTTCGCAGGGCAAGCCGCTGGTGGCGACGCTGTCGGCGCTGGTGTTGCGCGGTCACCGCTACACCGTCGCCCACGTCGGCGACTGCCGCGTCTACCGCCTGCGGGACGGGCGGCTGACGCAGCTGACCGTCGATCACGTGTGGGAGGAAGCGTCGCTGTCGCATGTGCTCAAGCGCGGCATGGGCCTGGACGAGCACGTGATGCCGGATTTCTGCGATGGCGACCTGCATGCCGGCGACGTGTTTGCGCTGCTGTGCGACGGCGTGTGGCAGGCGCTGGGCGACAAGCGCATCGACGAGATTCTGCACCTGCACCTCGACGTGCAGCGCGCTGCCAGCGTGCTGTGCGAGTCGGCATTGGCGGCCGGGGCGCAGGACAATCTGTCGGCGCTGGTGTTGCGGGTGGAGGCGCTGCCGGCGGGGGCGCTGGGCGACGAGCTGGCGCGTGGCGCCAGTCTGCCGTTGCCGCCACGCTTGCGCGACGGCCAGGTGTTCGAGGGGCTGACCGTGGTGGCGAACCTGCACGCCTCGCCCGGCGGGCTGGCCTATCGTGTCGCCGATGCCGCCGGCCGCCACTGGGTGCTGAAGACGCTGCCGCCGCTGCTGGCCGGCGACCAGGGGGCGGAGCAGGCGCTGCTGGTGGAGGAGTGGCTGCAGAAACGCATCAGCTCGCCGTATTTCGCCGAGGTCGCCACCGGCATGACGCGGCAGCACCTGTACTACCTGCAGCGCTGGCATGACGGCGAAACGTTGGCCGCAAGGATGGCGCAGCAGCGCTTCGGCATCAGCGAGGTGGTCGCCTGCGGCCTCGCGCTGTGTCGCGCGATGTCGGCCTTGCACCGCCTCGGCATCGTGCACCGCGACATCAAGCCGGACAACGTGCATCTGGGCCGCGACGGCCAGCTGCGCCTGCTTGATCTCGGCGTCGCCTATTGCGCCGGGCTGACGCCGGAACATGACGGCCCCGGGCCAGGCACTGCCAGCTACATGGCGCCGGAGCGTTTCGCCGGCGCCAGGGCCAGTAACAGCAGCGACCTGTACGCCGCCGGCGTCACCCTCTACCAGTTGCTGACCGGGCGCTACCCCTACGGCGAGATCGAGGCGTTCCAGACGCCGCATTTCGACGCGCCGCAGCCGGCGTCGCGCCAGCGCCCGGACGTGCCGCTGTGGCTGGACAACCTGCTGCTGAAAGCGGTGGCGCGCGAGCCGGCACAGCGCTTCGAGACCGCCGAGGAAATGCTGCTGGCGCTGGCGCGGGGCGACAGCGTACCGCAGCGCCGCCTGCAGCGCGTGCCGTGGACGGAGCGGGCGCCGCTGCGGCTGTGGCGCACGCTGGCGCTGGTTTCGCTGCTGCTGAATCTGCTGTTGCTGTACGCGCTGCTGCTGCGCTGAGCGCACGCTGCCTGTTTTTGGTGCTGCCTTGCACCATAGGCAGGCAGAAGCGGGTGGTAACCGCCGGGGTTGGCCGCAATAAAGGGGTTTTCCGGCTGGCACGGCCTTTGCATTAAGACAGGCACAATCAGATTGTCCGGGTCGCCAATGGCGGTGACCGGGACAGGGACAATGAGGTCCGTTCGGCGTGGCGCAAGCCACACCGGCGGACCTTTTTTCGTTTCGGCACCGCTACGGCAATGACGACGGGCGGCGCAGGTAGGACACCGCGCAATGCGTCGCAAATCAGACAAAGGAAACACCATGAAGAAGCTCAAATTGGTAATGGTCGGCAACGGCATGGCCGGGGTGCGCACGCTGGAAGAGCTGCTCAAGCTGACCCCGGAGCTGTACGACATCACCGTGTTCGGTGCCGAACCGCACGCCAACTACAACCGCATCCTGCTGTCGCCGGTGCTGACCGGCGAACAGACGCTGCCGGAGATCATGCTCAACGATGTCGACTGGTACGCCGAGCACGGCATCACCCTGCACCTGGGTAAGGAAGTGGTGGAGATCGACCGCGGCCGCCGCATCGTGCGTGCCGCCGATGGCACCGAGGCCGAATATGACCGCCTGCTGCTGGCCACCGGCTCCAACCCGTTCATCCTGCCGGTGCCGGGCAAGGAGCTGGACGGCGTGGTCACCTTCCGCGACATCCATGACGTCAACACCATGATTGACGCTGCGGCCAACCATCGTCACGCGGTGGTGATCGGTGGCGGCCTGCTGGGGCTGGAAGCCGCCAACGGCCTGTCGGTGCGCGGCATGAAGGTGACCGTGGTGCATCTGGGCGAATGGCTGCTTGACCGCCAGCTGGATCGCACCGCCGCCGCCATGCTGCAGGACACGCTGCAGGAGCGCGGCCTGAGCTTCCTGCTGCAGAAGCAGACCGCCGAGCTGGTGGCCGGCAGTAACGGCCGCGTCGCCAGCGTCCGTTTCAAGGACGGCGACGAGGTGCCGGCCGATCTGGTGGTGATGGCAGTCGGCATCCGCCCCAATTTCAACCTGGCGGAACAGAGTGGCATTTATTGCGACCGCGGCATCGTGGTCAACGATTTCATGCAGACCTTCGACCCGCGCGTCTATGCGGTGGGCGAATGCGTCAGCCATCGTGGCGTCAGCTACGGCCTGGTGGCGCCGCTGTTCGACATGGCGAAAGTGGTCGCCAACCACCTGGCCAACTTCGGCATCGCCCGCTACGTGCCGGCGGCGACCAGCACCAAGCTGAAAGTGACCGGGGTCGACCTGTTTTCGGCCGGCAACTTCATGGGTGGCGACGGCCACGAAGAAATCACGCTGTCCGATCCGGTCGGCGGCATCTACAAGAAGCTGATCGTCAAGGACGACAAGCTGGTCGGCGCCTGCCTGTACGGCGACACCGCCGACGGCGGCTGGTACTTCCGCCTGATCCGCGAAGGTCACGCCATCCACGAGATGCGCGAACAGCTGATGCTGGGCGAAGGCGCCATCGGCGACACCGGTCACCAAGGCCAGAACCGCGCGATGGGCATGAGCGACGATGCCGAGGTGTGCGGCTGCAACGGCGTGTGCAAGGGCAGCATCGTCAAGGCGATCCAGGAGAAGGGCCTGTTCACCGTCGACGAAGTGAAGAAGCACACCAAGGCGGCCAGCTCCTGCGGCTCCTGCACCGGCCTCGTGGAGCAGATCCTGATCAACTGCGTCGGCGGCGCCGCCGACGTGAAGCCGAAATCGGAAAAGGCGATCTGCGGCTGTACCGACCTCAACCACGGCCAGGTGCGCCAGGCAATCCGCGAGCGGCACCTGACCTCGCTGGCAGACACCTTCACCGCGCTGGACTGGCGCTCGGTGGACGGCTGCAGCAGCTGCCGTCCGGCCATCAACTACTACCTGATCTCCAGCTGGCCGGGCGAGGCGAAGGACGATCCGCAGTCGCGCTTCATCAACGAACGGGTACACGCCAACATCCAGAAGGACGGCACCTACTCGGTGATCCCGCGCATGTGGGGCGGCGTCACCAACCCGTCCGAGCTGCGCCGCATCGCCGACGTCGCCGACAAGTACGACATCCCGATGGTGAAGGTCACCGGCGGCCAGCGTATCGACCTGCTGGGCGTGAAGAAGGAAGACCTGCCGAAAGTGTGGGCCGACCTCAACATGCCGTCCGGCCACGCCTACGGCAAGAGCCTGCGCACGGTGAAAACCTGCGTCGGCAGCGAATTCTGCCGCTTCGGCACCCAGGACTCGACGCAGATGGGCATCGACCTGGAAAAAGACCTGTTCGGCATGTGGAGCCCGGCCAAGGTCAAACTGGCGGTGTCCGGCTGCCCGCGCAACTGCGCCGAATCCGGCATCAAGGACGTGGGCATCATCGGCGTCGATTCCGGCTGGGAGCTGTACATCGGCGGCAACGGCGGCATCAAGACCGAGGTGGCCGAGTTTCTGTGCAAGGTGAAGACGCACGACGAGGTGATGGTGTACAGCGGCGCCTTCCTGCAGCTGTACCGCGAGGAAGCGTTCTATCTGGAGCGCACCGTGCACTACCTGCACCGCGTCGGCATGGAGTACATCAAGCAGCGGGTGCTGGAAGACGAGGTTGGCCGCAACGAGCTGTACGCGCGGCTGAAGTTCGCGCTGTCCTTCGAGCAGGACCCGTGGGCGGAGCGCACCAAGGGCGGCGTCGCCCGTCACGAGTTCGCGCCATTGAGCATTGAAACGGTCACCGCCTGAGCCGGCGACTTGTCCATCGGCCACGGCAGCAGCGCGCCGCCGTGGCCACCACCGAAAGGATCACATCATGAGCCGCAACTGGAAAACCATCTGCCAGCTGAACGACATCCCGGCGCAGGGCGCCCGCGTGCTGAAGCGCGAGGACGGCGACGACATCGCCATCTTCCGCACCATCGACGACCAGGTGTTCGCGCTGGTCGACAAGTGCCCGCACAAGGGTGGGCCGCTGTCGCAGGGCATCGTCTCCGGCCGCACCGTGACCTGCCCGCTGCACAACTGGAACATCGACCTCGCCACCGGCGAGGCCTGCGCGCCGGACGAGGGCTGCAGCGGCCACATTCCGGTGAAGCTGGAAGCGGGCGCCATTTTTCTGGCGCTGGACTGAACATTGCATCAACAAGGTTGGCCGCAAGGAGACTAGAACATGACTGAAACAACGGGACACCACCACACCGTCTCCTCCATCTGCTGCTATTGCGGCACCGGCTGCGGCGTCGAGATCACCACCGACGGCAGCCGCGTGCTGGCGGTGACCGGCGACGGCGCCCATCCGGCCAACTTCGGCCGCCTGTGCAGCAAGGGCCGCACGCTGGGCGACACCACCGGCCGGCCGTCGGCGCGGCTGTTGCGGCCAACCTTGCGGCTGTCCAAGGATGAGCCGGCGCAGGAAGTCGGCTGGGATAGTGCACTGGACGCGGTCAGCGGCAAGCTGGCCGACGCCATCCGCCAGCACGGCCCGGATTCGGTCGGCTTTTATCTGTCCGGCCAGCTGCTGACCGAGGACTACTACCTGTTCAACAAGCTGGCGCGCGGCCTGGTCGGCACCAACAACGTCGATACCAACTCGCGGCTGTGCATGTCCAGCGCCGTCACCGGCTACAAGCTGACGCTGGGCGCCGATGCGCCGCCGGCCTGCTACGACGACTTCGATCACGCCGAGTGCGTGCTGATCGCCGGCTCCAACATGGCGTTCGCCCACCCGGTGCTGTTCCGCCGCCTGGAAGACGCCAAGGCCGCCAACCCGGCGATGAAGATCATCGTCGTCGATCCGCGCCGCACCGACACCGCCAGCATCGCCGACCTGTACCTGCCGGTGCTGCCCGGCACCGACGTGGCGCTGTTCCACGGCATGCTCAACGTGATGATTTGGGAAGAGCTGATCGACCGCGACTACATCGCGCAGCACACCGAAGGCTTTGCCGTGCTCAAGCGGCAGCTGCAGGAATTCACCCCGCGCGCCGCCGCCGAGCTGTGCGGCATCAGCGAGCAGGATCTGGTCACCGCCGCGCGCTGGTTTGCCAAAAGCGCGGCGACGCTGTCCTGTTACACCATGGGGCTGAACCAGTACAGCAATGGCAGCGACAAGAACGCGGCGTTGATCCACCTGCATCTGGCCACCGGCCACATTGGCCGTCCCGGCTGCGGCCCGTTTTCGCTGACCGGCCAGCCCAACGCGATGGGCGGGCGCGAGGTCGGCGGCCTCGCTACCGCGCTACCAGGCCACCGCGAGCCGGGCAATGCCGCGCACCGCGCCGAAGTGGCCGCGCTGTGGGGCGTGCCGGCACTGCCGGCCACGCCGGGGCTGGCGGCGGTGGAACTGTTCGAGGCCGCCGCGGCCGGCAAGATCAAGGTGCTGTGGATCGTGTGCACCAACCCGGCGCAGTCGATGCCGGAGCAGGCACTGGTGCGCGCCGCGCTGGAAAAGGTGGACTGCGTGATCGTGCAGGAAGCGTTCAGCAGCAGCGAGACGCTGGCCTACGCCGACATCGTGCTGCCGGCCGCCACCTGGCCGGAGAAGGACGGCACCGTCACCAACAGCGAACGCCGCATCAGCCGTGTGCGCGCCGCGCTGCCGGCACCGGGGCAGGCGCGCGAAGACTGGCGCATCGCTGACGACGTGGCGCAAAGGTTGGCTGCAAGCCTGGCGCCGGAGCGGCTGCCGGCGTTCGGTTTTGTCGATGCCGCCGCGGTGTTCGCCGAGCACGCCACCACCACCGCCGGCCGCGATCTGGACTACAGCGCGCTCAGCTACGCGCTGCTGGACGAGCGCGGGCCGCAGCAGTGGCCGTTCCGCGACGGCCACGGCACCGCCCGGCTGTACGGCGACGGCGTGTTCGCCACCGCATCTGGCCGCGCGCAGTTTGTCGATGTCGCCTGGCGCACGGTCAGCGACAAGGTGTCGGCGCATTTTCCGCTGCGCCTGACCACCGGCCGCCTGCGCGACCACTGGCACACCATGAGCCGCACCGCGCTGGTGCCGGCGCTGACCCGCCACGTGGAAGAGCCGCAGCTGGCGATGCACCCGCGCGACCTGCAGCGGCAGCGCCTGAACAGCGGCGACCTGGTCAAGATGCGCAACAAGCGCGGCGCGATCTACCTGCCGGTGGTGGCCGACGACAGCCTGCGCCCCGGCGTGGCTTTCATCGCTATGCACTGGGGTGGCGCCGCGCTGGGCGGGCAGGGTATCAACGCGCTGACCACCCGTGTCAGCGATCCGCTGTCGCGGCAGCCGGAGCTGAAACACGCCGCGGTGGCGGTGGAGCCGGCCAGGCTGCCGTGGCGCGCCACGCTGCTGCTCAAGGGCGATGCACTGGCGGCGCGGGCGCGGCTGGACGCATTGCGCGCACTGTTCCCGTACGCGGTGGCGGTGCCGGTGATGCTGGGCGGCGTGGAAGCGCTGCGGCTGCGGCTGGCAGCGGCTACTGCACCGGACGCCGCCGTGTTGCAACAGCTGGCCAGTGTGCTGGAGCCGGCCGGCAGCCTGTCGGCGGCGCTGGACGATCCGGCGCGCGGCATCCTGCGCCGGGTGTGGCTGCAGTCGAAACAGCCGCTGGGCTTCGTGCTGGCCGGCGACGTGCGCGCCGACGAGGCACTGAGCAGCTGGCTGGACGGCGGCGCGGCACCGGACAGCCTGTCGGCGCTGCTGACCGGGCAGGCGCGCGGCGCGGCGCGTTCACGCGTGGTGTGCTCCTGCGAAGGCGTGCGCGAGGACGCGATCTGTGCCGGCATCGCCAGAGGGCTGGACGTGGACGGGCTCAAGCGCGAGCTGCGCTGCGGCACCGGCTGTGGCTCCTGCGTGCCGGAGCTGGTGCGCATGGTGGCGGTGTAATCCCGCTGGTTTTGCGATATTTAGTTATAAAACATCGTTCTAATCGAACTTTTTGTTTCAGGTATGGTGGCCGGCAGGGCCAACAGGCCGCACACGCAAAGGAAATATCATGAACGGCAAGGTATGGTTGATCGGCGCAGGTCCCGGCGATGCGGAATTGC
The DNA here is from genome assembly GCF_028548475.1 of Vogesella margarita. Taxonomy (GTDB): domain Bacteria; phylum Pseudomonadota; class Gammaproteobacteria; order Burkholderiales; family Chromobacteriaceae; genus Vogesella; species Vogesella margarita. The sequence goes on along the minus strand of NZ_JAQQLE010000013.1, from coordinate 48,750 downwards.
TGACCCTGAAGGCGCTGCGCGTGCTGCAGTCCTGTGACACCTGGCTAGTGGATGATCTGGTTGGCCGCGACATTCTCGATTTCGCCCGCCCCGGTACCCGCATCGTGCACGTCGGTAAGCGCGGCGGCTGCAAGTCGACGCCGCAGGCCTTCATCCTGCGCCTGATGGCGCGTTACGCGCGCCAGGGCAAGACCGTGGCGCGGGTGAAGGGCGGCGACCCGTTCATCTTCGGGCGCGGCGGCGAGGAGTGGGCGTGGCTGGCGGAGCGCGGCGTGGACGTAGAGGCAGTCGGCGGCATCACCGCCGGTCTCGCCGTCGGCCCGGCGCTGGGCTTGCCGCTGACGCACCGCAGCGTCGCCCGCGGCGTGGCGCTGGTCACCGCGCACACCGTTGACGGCTCGCGCCCGGACTGGCAGGCGCTGGCGGCCTCGCAATTGACCGTGGTCTGCTACATGGGCATGAGCGATGTCGAGGCGCTGACCGGCGAGCTGATGGCCGCCGGCTTTGCCGCCAGCCTGCCGGTGGCGGTGGTGCACCGTGCGGGCTGTGCCGAGCAGCGCCACATCGTCACCCGCTTGCAAACCTTGGCCGCCGATGTGGCGCAGAGCGGCCTGGCCAGCCCTGCGGTGATCGTGCTGGGCGAGGTGGCGGCGCTGGCGCAGGTAGAGGCAGCCGGGCAGGCGTGGCCCATTGCGGTGTAAGACTGCGCAAGTGGCGGGCAATTTAGTGGCGGGTAAATGTGGTTTTTGGCAATGTTGCTGCGGATTTGGCGGCTTGTCGGTGTCGATGCTGTGAAAAAGTAGGCTTTATGTTAGGTTTATCGCTTGTTTGCCACCCGATCCAGACAAGAGAGAAACAGGAAAACTATGTTCCAGCATGTCGAAGCCTACGCCGGCGACCCGATCCTGACCCTGGTTGAAACCTTCAACAAGGACACCCGCAATCCGAAAGTCAACCTCGGCATCGGCCTGTACTACGACGAGGAAGGCCGCATTCCGTTGCTGCCGTCGGTGCAGAAAGCCGAAGCCGCGCGCGTGGCCAGCGCCGGCGCGCGTTCCTACCAGCCGATGGAAGGTGCGGCCAACTATCGTGCCGCCGTGCAGGCCCTGCTGTGGGGCGCCGACCACGAGGCGGTGACCGCCGGCCGCATCGCCACCATCCAGACCATCGGGGGTTCCGGTGCGCTGAAGATCGGCGGCGACCTGCTCAAGCGCTACTTCCCGCAGAGCGAAGTGTGGGTCAGCGCGCCGACCTGGGACAACCACCGCGCGATGTTCGAAGGGGCCGGCTTCGTGGTGCACGACTACCCGTACTACGACGCCGCCACCGGCGGGGTGAAGTTCGACGAGATGATCGCCTGCTTCAAGGGGCTGCCGGCCAAGACCATCGTGTTGCTGCACCCGTGCTGCCACAACCCGACCGGCGTCGATCTCTCCAATGCGCAGTGGGAGCAGGTAATCGAGGTGGTGAAGCAGCGTGACCTGTTGCCGTTCATGGACATCGCCTACCAGGGCTTCGGCGACAGCCTGGAGGACGACGCTTTTGCTATCCGCGCGATGACCGCCGCCGGCGTCAGCTTCTTCGTCAGCAACTCCTTCTCCAAGAACCTGTCGTTCTACGGCGAGCGCTGCGGCGGCCTGTCGGTGGTGTGCCACGACGCCGAAGAGGCCGGCCGCGTGCTGGGCCAGCTGAAGGCCACCGTGCGTCGCAACTATTCCAGCCCGCCAACCCACGGCGGCCAGGTGACCGCGATGGTGATGACCGAGCCGGCACTACGCGCCGAGTGGGAGGACGAAGTGACCGAGATGCGCGAGCGCATCAAGGCGATGCGCCAGAAGTTGTACGCGGTGCTGTCGGCCAAGGTGCCGGGCCGCGATTTCAGCTACTTTATCAAGCAACGTGGCATGTTCAGCTACACCGGTCTGACGCCGGAGCAGGTGGATCGTTTACGTGAGGAGTTCGCGGTGTACCTGGTGCGCTCCGGCCGCATGTGCGTGGCCGGTCTCAACAGCCGCAACGTGGAATACGTCGCCGACGCGATGGCGGAAGTGCTGAAAGCCTGATTGCGGCCAACCCTGGTCTGCCGAAATGCCCCGTGCCGTCACGGGGCGTTTTTCATGTGGCATCCGGTTTGGTAACAAGGTTTCCTCCCTGCTAAGCTGTCCGGTAGGCACTATCGCCAAGTGGCAGTGTCGGGCGTGGTAGCCAATGGGTGTTTTGAGGTGTTTGCAAACGTTACAACTTCACAACCAAGGAGTCGTCACATGGCAGGCTGGTTCGAATTGAGCAAAAGCAGCGACGGGCAGTTCCGTTTCGTGCTGAAGGCGGGAAATGCGGAAACCATACTCGGCAGCGAGCTGTACCACACCCGCGCCGCCGCGGAAAACGGCATCGCCTCGGTGCAGGCCAACAGCCCGCTGGAGGAGCGCTACGAGCGCAAGACTGCGGCCAACGGCAAGGCGTATTTCAACCTCAAGGCCGGCAATCACCAGATCATCGGCAGCAGCCAGATGTACGGCACCGAAGCAGCGCGCGATAACGGCATCGAGAGTGTCAAGAGCAATGGCGCCTCGACCACGATCAAGGATCTGACCGGCTAAAGAAAATAGTGGTCAGCTGCTGCGCAGCGTGCATGAAAAAACGCCGTTCCCGCCACAGCGGGAACGGCGTTGTTGCGTCACGGTCAGGCTTATTGCGCGGCGGAGGCGTCACCGGCCGGCTTGGCCACACCGGCCCACTTGCCGCCTTCCAGGCGGTACAGGGTCACGGTGCCGTTCTTGATGTCGCCGTTGCTTTCAAAGGCGATCGGGCCGGTTACGCCCTGCAGCGAGGTCTTGCCGACTTCGGCCAGGTATTTCTTCGGGTCGGCAGAGTTGGCGCGTTTCATCGCGTCGATCACCACGCGGGTGGCGTCGTAGGTGTACGGGGCGTAGGCCTGGATCTCGCCGTTGAAGCGTGCCTTGTACTTGGTGTTGAACGCGGCATAGCCCGGCATCAGCTCTTTCGAGGCGCCGGCGCTGGACGCGTAGGCGCCTTCGCCATCCTTGCCCGACAGCTTGGCGAACTCGGCGGTGTTGACCCCGTCGGCACCCATGAATACCGCCTGGATGCCCAGCTTGCGCATCTGTTTCACCATCGGGCCGGCCTGTGCATCCATGCCGCCGTAGAAGATCAGTTCCGGCTTCTCGGCCTTGATCGAGGTTAGGATCGCCATAAAGTCGGTGGCGCTGTTGGTGGTGTATTCACGCTTGACGATGGTGCCGCCGGCTGCTTCGGTAGCCTTGGCAAAATCGTCGGCCAGACCCTGGCCGTAGGTGGTGCGGTCGTCGATGACGGCGATGCGCTTCGACTTCAGCTCGGTCACGGCGTACTTCGCCAGCGCCTGACCCTGTTGCAGGTCATTGGCGATGATGCGGAAGGTGTTGTTATAGCCTTGCTGGGTAAATTTCGGGCTGGTTACCGAGCCGGCGATCATGGCGATGCCGGCATCGTTGTACAGACGCGAGGCCGGAATGGCGGCGCCGGAGGTCAGGTGACCGATCACGGCGGCAACACCGGCGTCGACAAAGCGCTGGGCAACTTGGGTAGCGACTTTCGGGTCGGCCTGGTCGTCTTCGGAAACGACCTCAAAGCGAACCGGCTTGCCGTCCAGAGTCAGCTTTTCCGCGTTGGCTTCTTCGGCGGCCAGTTGTACGCCATTGTCGGCGTCACGGCCCCAGTGGGCGAACGGGCCGGTCAGCGGGTTGGCGGAACCGATCTTGACGACGTGCTCCTGCGCGGAAGCGGGGGCGCTGGCGGCGGCGTCTTTTTGTGGTTCGGCATTGTTGCAGGCGGCCAGCGTCAGTGCGGCCGCGGCGATGGCGGTGATGCGATATGGATTCATGGTGAAAACGGGTCCCTGTTCCTCATGGCGGGAACATTTTGTTTGTAAAATGCAGGTGGTTTTATGGTCAGCCGAACACGGCCCGGTCGGGCGCCTGTTGTCGTGACATTGTGTCCGGACCGCGCGGGGTGGTGGCAGTCGTGGAGACAAGGGGGAGCGGCGACTGGATACAATCGACGCGTACTGGATCGATCATAAATGGTGCACTGCGATATGGCAAGCATAAAAAATGGCGCCCCTTAGGGCGCCATTTTCACAGGCAGAAGCCTTGTCAGATCAGCTTACTTGGCTGGGCCGCCAACGGTGGAAACCACTTCCCACTTGCCGCCTTTAACCTGGTAAACAGTCACTGCGCCGTCCTTGATGTCGCCTTTTTCGTCAAAGGCGATCACGCCAGTCACGCCGGTCATCTTGGTTTTGCCCACTTCAGGCAGGTAGGCTTTAGGATCGGTCGAACCGGCACGCTTCATGGAGTCAACCAGTACTTTCACGGCATCGTACTCGTACGGAGCGTAGATCTGTACATCAGTGTTGAACTTGGCCTTGAAGCGGTCGTTGAACGCTGCGAAGCCTGGCATCTTGTCACGTGGCACGCCGCAGCTGGAGGAGTACTGACCTTCGGATGCTTCGCCTGCCAGCTTGATGAACTCCGGAGTCTGCCAGCCGTCGCCGCCCATCAGCTTGGCCTTGATGCCCAGACGCTGCATCTGCTTGGCCAGAGGTGCTGCCTGTGCGTCCATGCCGCCGTAGAAGATCACGTCCGGCTGTGCCGACTTGATCGAGGTCAGGATGGCGTTGAAGTCGGTGGCGGTGTTGGTGGTGAATTCGCGCTTGGCGATTTCGCCGCCCTTGGCCTTGATGGCTTTTTCGAATTCGTCAGCCAGACCCTGGCCGTAAGCGGTACGGTCGTCGATGATGGCGACTTTTTTCGCTTTCAGGGTGTCAACGGCAAACTCGCCCAGTGCCTTGCCTTGCTGTACGTCGTTGGCAATCACGCGGAAAGTGGTCTTGTAACCTTGCTTGGTGTAGTCAGGGTTGGTCGCGGAAGGGGAGATCTGCGGGATGCCGGCATCGGAGTAGATCTTGGATGCAGGGATGGTGGTGCCGGAGTTCAGGTGGCCCACAACACCGACTACGCCTGCGTCAACCAGACGCTGTGCAACCTGGGTACCGATTTTCGGGTCACCTTGGTCGTCTTCGGAGACCAGTTCAAATTTGACTTTCTTGCCACCGATCTCGACGCCTTCGGCGTTCAGGTCTTCAATGGCCAGGCGCGCGCCGAATTCGTTGTCTTTGCCCAGGTGAGCAATCGGGCCGGTCATTGGCGATACTTGACCGATCTTGACTACCACATCACCGCCGGCATCGGCAGCAGCAGCGGAAGCTTCGGCAGCTGGTTTTTCTTCTTTGTTGCCGCAGGCAGTCAGAGCAATGGCGGCTGCTGCAAAGAGGCTAAGGCGTGCGAATTTATTCATCTTGTGTTTCCCCTGATCTTAGTCATGTGACTTGTAAGATCTGCCCGGTTCTTTTGGAAAGAGCAGATGCGGACTGATTATGCGTAGCACCCTATGCAGTGTCAACGAAGTTTGATTTGGCCGATTTGGAGATTGTCAGACACGTCAAAGGCTATGACATATTTGTTGCACCGCACTGGTCAGATTGCCAGAGGGATAAAGTATAAAATGAACAATGGCGCACCATGATGGTGCGCCATTGGGGTGAAAAAATCGCTTTTGCTAGCGGTTTGCGCCTGAATCTTGCGCACGCTGAAAACGCTGCACCGGATCTTCCGGTGTTGTTATCCAGCCACCAAGATGCTGCTGTACCAGTGCTGACAGCGCATTCAGCCAGTTTGGATCTTCATTCAGGCAGGGAATGTAGTGGTATTCGCCACCGCCATTGGTCAGGAAAATTTCCTTCCCTTCCATCGCGATTTCTTCCAGCGTCTCCAGACAGTCGCCGACAAAGCCGGGGCACATTACGTCCAGTTTTTGCGTACCGGCTTTGGCCAGTGCCGTCAGGGTGTCGACGGTATAGGGCTTGATCCATTCCGCCTTGCCGAAGCGGCTCTGGAATGCCACCACATACTGGTCCTTGTCCAGCTGCAGGCGCTCCGCCAGCAGGCGGCCGGTCTTCAGGCATTCGCAGTGATAGGGGTCACCCTTGTCCAGCGTGAAACGCGGCACGCCGTGAAAGGACATCAGCAGCTTGTCGCCACGGCCGTTTGCCTGCCAGTGCGCCTCTACCTGTCGCGCCAGCGCCTCGATATAGGGTGGGAAATCGTGGAAATGCCGCACGGTGCGGATTTCCGGCATATTGCGCATGCGCAGCAGGCTGCGGAACACCTCGTCCAGCGCGGTCGCTACCGAAGAGCCGGCATACTGCGGGTACAGCGGCACCACCAGCAGGCGCTCGACACCCTGTTCGCGCATGCTGCGCAGCACGCTGTCGACCGACGGGTTGCCGTAGCGCATCGCGAAGTCGACCACCAGGTTTTCCAGTCCTGCCGCAGCCAGCTGCTCGGCCAGCAGTTGGCTCTGCTTGCGGGTGTGGATCAGCAGCGGCGAGCCTTCGCTGCTCCAGATGCTGGCGTACTTCTCGGCACTCTTACGCGGGCGCAGATTGAGGATGATGCCGTTGAGGATCAGCCACCACAGCGCCTTCGGGATTTCGATCACGCGTTGGTCGGACAGGAACTGCTTGAGGTAAGGGCGCAAGGCCTTGGCGGTGGGAGCGTCCGGAGTGCCGAGGTTGATCAGCAGCACGCCGGTCTTGGGGGTGTAGCTGTGGCGGAAAGCCGGTTCTGCGTGTGGTACGGCCATGTTTTGTCCAGTACAAATAATAAGGATGAAGCTTACCTTGCGCGCCTGAAAAAGCAATGGCCGCATTGCTGCGGCCAACCTTGCTCAATGAAATGGCACGGCTTATTCCTCTCGCGCCGGCACCAGCACGCTGCGGTTGCCGTTGGTTTCCATCGCCGAGACGATGCCGCTGGCTTCCATCTGTTCGATCAGTCGCGCGGCACGGTTGTAGCCGATGCGCAGATGACGTTGCACCGACGAAATCGACGCCTTGCGCGTTTTCAGCACAATGGCGACGGCATCGTCGTACAGCGGGTCGGCTTCGCTATCGCCGCTGCCGGACAGGCCGTCGCCGCCGTCACCTGCCTCGGTTTCGGTGCCGCCGGTGAGGATGCCCTCGATGTAGTCCGGCTCGCCGGTGGTCTTGAGGAATTCCACCACCTGATGCACCTCGTCGTCGGCGACGAAGGCGCCGTGCACGCGCAGCGGGTAGCCGGTGCCAGGCGGCAGGTACAGCATGTCGCCCTGGCCCAGCAGCGTCTCGGCGCCCATCTGGTCGAGGATGGTGCGGCTGTCGATCTTGCTGGATACCTGGAAGGCGATGCGGGTCGGGATATTGGCCTTGATCAGGCCGGTGATCACGTCCACCGACGGCCGCTGCGTGGCCAGAATCAGATGAATGCCGGCGGCGCGCGCCTTCTGCGCCAGGCGGGCGATTAGCTCCTCGATCTTCTTGCCGGCCACCATCATCAGGTCGGCCAGCTCGTCGATCACCACCACGATCATCGGCATGGTCTCCAGCGGCTCCGGCGTTTCCGGGGTCAGGCTGAACGGATTGGGCAGCTTTTCACCGGCCTTTTCCGCGTCGCGGATCTTCTGGTTGTAGCCGGCGAGGTTGCGCACGCCGAGCTTGGACATCAGTCGGTAGCGTTTTTCCATCTCGCCGACACACCAGTTCAGTGCGTTGGCGGCCTGCTTCATGTCGGTGACCACTGGTGCCAGTAGGTGCGGGATGCCTTCATATACCGACAATTCAAGCATTTTCGGATCGACCATGATCAGGCGGGCTTCTTTGGGCGTTGCCTTGTACAGCACCGACAGGATCATGGCGTTGATGGCCACCGATTTGCCGGAGCCGGTGGTGCCGGCCACCAGTACGTGCGGCATCTTGGCGAGGTCGGCGGACACCGGCTGGCCGGCAATGTCCTTGCCCAGCGCCATCGCCAGGCGCGAGCTCATGTTCTGGTAGCTGTCGGAGCCGACGATCTCGGACAGACGCACGATCTGGCGCTTCGGGTTAGGAAGCTCCAGGCCCATATAGGTCTTGCCGGGGATGGTTTCCACCACGCGGATCGACACCAGGGAGAGAGCGCGCGCGAGGTCGCGCATCAGGTTGACGATCTGCGCGCCCTTGACGCCGATGGCCGGCTCGATCTCGTAACGGGTGATTACCGGGCCGGGGTAGGCGGCGACCACTTTCACGTCGACGCCAAAGTCGGCCAGCTTGCGTTCGATCAGGCGCGAGGTGTATTCCACCGTCTCGGCGGACACCGGCTCGCCCTGTTCCTTCGGTGCGGCCAACAGTGGCAGGCCGGGCAGGGTGTCGTCGCCGGGCGCGGCAAACAGCGACTGTTGTACCGGCTTGGTCACCTTGGGCGACAGCGGGATGTCCAGCACCGGCGCCTCGATGCGTACCGGCGGCTTGTCTTCGATTTTCTTTTTCTCGGTGACGACTTTTTCCTCGCGCTGCTGTGCGACTTCGCGACCGATCTCGCGGTCCTGGCGTGCCTGCCACGCCTGCCAGATCTTCAGTACGCCATCCTCGATGCCGCCGCCGATGCGCTCCATCAGGTTCAGCCACGACAGGCCGGTAAACAGCGAGAAACCGATGGCGCCGCTCACCAGCAACAGCAGGCCGCCGCCGGTCAGACCGAATACGCGCGCGGCGATATCCCCGAGGAACTGGCCGAACAGGCCGCCGGCGACCAGCGGCAGGCTCAGCGTCTCGCCACGCCAGATCAGCGCTTCGAGGCTGGCAGAGCAAAGAATGAACAACAGGAAACCGAAGCTGGCCGCCCACGCCATCGGCCCTGGGCGGCGGATGCCTTCGCCCAGCTGGCGATAGCCCCAGGCGATGGCGGCGAGACAGAATGCCACGCTCAGCCACGCCGAGTAGCCGAACAGGTACAGCAGGATGTCGGACAGCCAGGCGCCAAAGGCGCCGCCATAGTTGCGCACCTGCGCATCGGCCGAGCTGTGCGACCAGGAAGAATCTGCGGGAGAAAACGACGCCAGCGTCAGAACGAGGTAAACGGCGGTCACGGCCATCAGCAACCACCACGCTTCGCGCAGCAGGCTGGAGAGCCGTGGCGGCAGCGGGTCGGTGTTGCGAACGGCGGCTTTACGCTTGAAGAGGCGCATTGATTATTCTGTTTGATTAGGGTGGTGGCTGATTATATCGGCAAACCGCACAAAATCCGCGTACCGGCACGTGAATTTGTCAGGCCGGATACAGCGCTCCCAGCACGCGCCGGCCGCTGGCGCCGGTCACCGCCGGCAGGTTGGCGCCCTGGCGCCGGCTGAAGCAATAGCCCAGCCAGGCAAAGGCGGTGGCTTCCACCTGGTGCAAGGGCAGTCCCAACTCGTCGGTCAGGTGCCAGCCGACCTGCGGCCAACGTTGCTGCAGCCGCTGGCGCAGGTCGCGGTTGCGCGCGCCGCCGCCGCACAGGTAGACCGCGCTGACGGCGGGCAGGAAACGCTGCGCGGCGTTGACGATGCTGTGTGCGACCAGTTCGGCCAGGGTAGCCTGCACGTCGGCCGGGCGCAGCACTTCGCCCAGCGCGTGCAGCTGCGCCTGCAGCCAGGCGAGATCGAACAGGTCGCGGCCGGTGCTCTTGGGGGGCGGCGCGTCAAAGTAGCTGGTGGCCAGCAGCTGCTGCAGCAGGCGTGGATGCACGTTGCCGGAGGCCGACCACGCGCCGTCGGCGTCATAAGGTTGGCCGCAATGCAGCTTGACCCAGGCGTCGAGCAGCATGTTGCCAGGGCCGCTGTCGAAGCCGGAGACCGCGCCGTCATGGCCGAGGTAAGTCAGGTTGGCGATGCCGCCGATGTTGACGATCAGGCGGTTCACGTTCTCGTCATGGAAAGCGTGCGCGTGGAAGGCGGGTACCAGTGGCGCCCCCTGGCCGCCGGCGGCAACGTCACGGCTGCGCAGGTCGCCGATCACGTCGATGCCGGTCAGCTCGGCCAGCAGTGCGAGGTTGCCCAGCTGCAGCGTGTAGCCGCGCTCCGGTGCGTGGCGGATAGTCTGGCCGTGGCAGGCGATGGCGCTCACGGCGCCGGCGTCGAGCCGGCAGCTGGCCAGCAGCTGCTGCACCACTTGCGCGTAGCGCTGAGCCAGCTGGTTGGCCAGCTGGGCGCTGCGGTCCAGCTCGTTGTGTGCCGGGGTCTGTAGCGCAAGGATGTCCTCGCGCAGCGTCGCCGGATAGTCAACGAAGGCCTCGCCGCAAACGCGGAAACGCGGGCCGGAAAAATCCACCAGAACCGCATCCACGCCGTCGAGGCTGGTGCCGGACATCAAACCGATAAAATACGCAGACATGAAAAAACCCTGACAGTAGTGCTGTCAGGGTTGAGGATTGCACGGGGGCGTTTACTCCAGCTGGGCAACGCTGACCGGAATCTCCCTGAGCAGCTTCAAATTAGCCGCCAGCTTAACGCTCTGCTGGCGGAAGGCCAAGCGTTGCTGCGTGCTCAGGCCCGGCACCGGCAGTGCGGTGGTCGACGGATCGACCGCCTGGCCGTTGACGCGCACCTCCATGTGCAGGTGCGGGCCGGTGGAGCGTCCGGTGCTGCCGACATAGCCGATTACCTGGCCGGCGGACACCTTGCTGCCACGTTTCAGCTTCGGCTCGAAGCGGCTCATGTGCGCGTACAGCGTCGACAGCTTGGCGTTGTGCTTGATGATCACCACGTTGCCGTAGCCGCTCTGGCTGGCGATGGTGTCGATCACGCCGTCGGAGGTGGCCATGATCGGTGTGCCGCTGCCGGCGGCATAGTCGATGCCCTCGTGCATGCGCAGGCTGCGCAGTATCGGGTGGAAGCGCATGCCGAAGCCGGAGCTGATGCGGGCATTGCTGACAGGTTGGTTGCTGAAGCCCTTGCGCAGCGACTGGCCAGCGGCGTCGTAGTAGGCGCCGGATTCACTGTCGTGGGCAAAGTAGAACGCCTGCCAGGTCTTGCCGCCGGACTGGATCTCGGCGGCCAGCACATTGCCGTTGGCAATCGGCGAGCCCTTGTACAGCAGCGTCTCGTACACCAGGTTGACACGATCGCCCGGCTGCAGGCGAGTGGTATCCAGCTGGTCGGAGAAAATCTCGCCCAGCTGGGTGCGGATTTCCACCGGTACGCCGGCCTGGGCCAGCGCGCCGCTAAGACTGGTGCGGACCTCGACGGAGCGTACCGCCTGGATCGTCTCGGTGCGCGGCGGTTCGGCGCTGGCTTGCCACTGTTCGCCGTGCTTCTCGATCACGACCAGCACTTTTTCGCCGTTCTCGTCGTCGTTGAGGAAGCGCAGGCCGAACAGCTCGCCCTGGTCGTTGATCTGTACCGACAGCGTCGCGCCGGCGTGCAGTTTCAGCAGGTCGCGCGACACCGGCGCGGTATGAATGAAGCGGTTGGCTTCGTCGCTGCCGACGCCGAGGCGGTTCAGCAGGCGGGCAATGGTATCGCCGCGCTGGATGCGCTCTTCGCGCCAGTAGCGCGAGCCGTCGGACTGGCCGGCCGGCAGTGCCGGCAGCGCCAGCAACTGGCTGACTTCGCGTACTTCGAGTGGTGCCGGCTCGGCCGCGCCGGGGGCGACGGCAACGGCGGTCAGCACGCCGAGAAAGGGCAGGGTGGCGGCGCCGATCAGCCAGCTGAAGCGATGTTTCATCAGGCGCTGGAGGCCTTGGAGACGGGATGGCAGCAGTGTCTGGTAGCTCATGGATCTCTATGGTCTTGTATGGCCCGGAGGGTGCCCGGGACAAGTACGTTTATCGAACAAGCTGCTTAATCAACAGCTATTGATAAAAATACAAAGGGGGCAGGTTAGCAAAAAAACGGAGACAGGCAAACAAATAATGTTTAATAATCAACAAACTAACTCAATGTCATCGTCCGTTTTACGACAGTTCCCGCTTTCACCGGCATTGGTGTCAAGCGGAGCCGACTGCAAAGACTGTTTTGTCTCTAAATAAGTTCAACGCCTGCCGCAATTGGTCAGCGCCGCTCGCAAACCGCTACAATGCCGGCCTGTCATCGCACCCACCGACGCCACACCCGCCATGAAATACACCCTGTTTGTTCCCGGCCTGACCTGGCTGGACAGCGCCGACGGCCCCGAGCTGTGCAAGGACCTGTCGCTGCCGGCGCTGTCGACGCTGCTGGGCCGCGGCCAGTGGCGCAGTGCGCCGCTGAGCGCGAGCGAGATGCTGTGCCGCACTTTCGGCCTGCCGCAGCCGGCTCTTGCGGCCAACCTTGCCCGCGCTGCCGGCCTGCCGCCGGCGACCAGCTGGCTGATTGCCGACCCGGTCAACCTGCGCGTCGATCGCGACCGCGCGCTGCTGGGCGACATTGGTATCATGAATCTCTCGCAGGACGAGGCCGCGGCGCTGCTGGCCAGCCTGAACGCCTTCTTCGCCGAGGACGGCCTGCTGTTTCACGCGCCGACACCAGCGCGCTGGTTCGTCGCCCTGCCGGAGGCGAGCGGTGCCGAGTTCTCTGCGCTGCCGGATGTGATCGGCGAGGACATCAACCACCACCTGCCCAAGGGCGCAAAAGGCATGCGCTGGAGCCGCTTTCTCAACGAGCTGCAGATGTTGCTATATACCCACCCGGTCAACGAGGCGCGCGAGGCGCGCGGCGAGCCGACGGTGAACAGCCTGTGGTTCTGGGGCGAGGCCAGCCAGCCGCAGTCACTGGCCAGCGCCTATCCGGCGGTGCACAGCCATGACCTGCTGTGGCAGCAGCTGGCGCAGCAGGCCGGTGTCGCCGGCGACAGCCCGGGCTATGCCTTTGCACTGGCGGAAGGGGGTGACGACGTGCTGATCCACCTCGACGCCGCCGAGGGCGCCGCGCAGTTCCGTGACGTGTGGGGCTGGCGCGAAGGGCTGCTGCGGCTGGAGCGCGACTGGTTTGCGCCAACGTTGGCCGCACTGCAGCAGGGCAAGCTCAGCGAAGTAGAGCTGTGCTGTCATGGCAGCGCCGGCCTGCACAGCCGCACCACGCGGCTGGATCTCTGGAAACTGTGGCGTCGTCCCTTGCCACTCAGCAAACTGTATCCGCAATGACCCGTATCGTTACCCGTCAAGTCCCGGCCGATCCCGCCCGGCAACTGCATCAACAGGGCATCGCGCCGCTGATGGCGCGCCTGTACGCCGCGCGCGGCATCGCCGACGCCGCCGAAGTGGATTACGGCCTCAAGGGCCTATTGCCCTATCACAGTCTGAAAAACATCCAGCCGATGGCCGCGCGACTGGCCGACGCCATCGCCGCCCGGCAACGGCTGCTGGTGGTCGCCGACTACGACGCCGACGGCGCCACCGCCTGCGCGGTGGCGGTGAAGGGGCTGGCGGCGCTGGGCGCGGTGATCGACTTCATCGTGCCCAACCGCTTCGAGTACGGCTACGGCCTGACGCCGGAAATCGTAGAACTGGCGGCGCAGAGCCGGCCGGACATCATCGTCACCGTCGATAACGGCATCGCCAGCGTCGCCGGGGTCGAGGCCGCCAACGCGCGCGGCATCGAGGTGCTGGTTACCGATCACCACCTGCCCGGCGACACCTTGCCCGCGGCGCTGATCGTCAACCCCAACCAGCCCGGCTGCGAGTTTCCGTCCAAGAACCTGGCCGGCGTCGGCGTGATGTTCTACGTGCTGATGGCGCTGCGCGCCGAGCTGCGTGCCCGTGGCGCGTTCCGGCAGCAGCCGGAGCCGAACCTGGGCGAGCTGCTGGATCTGGTAGCGCTGGGCACCGTGGCCGACGTGGTCAAGCTGGATCGCAACAACCGCATCCTGGTCGACAACGGCCTGCGCCGCATGCGAGCCGGGCGCATGGCGCCGGGCATCGCCGCACTGTTTCGTGTTGCCGGCCGCGCCGCGCACAAGGCCAACGCCTTCGACCTCGGTTTCACCGTCGGGCCGCGGCTGAACGCCGCCGGCCGGCTGGACGACATGAGCCTCGGCATCGCCTGCCTGCTGGCGGGCGACGAAGTGCAGGCGCTGACGCTGGCGCAGGAGCTGGACAGGCTCAACCGCGAGCGGCGCAGCATCGAGCACGGCATGCAGGATGAGGCATTGGCGGTGCTGTCCGGTATCGACGCCGAGCAGCGCTACACCTTGTCACTGTATCGCGACGACTGGCACCAGGGCGTGGTCGGCATCGTCGCGTCGCGGCTGAAGGAAAAGTATCACCGCCCGGCCATCGTGTTCGCGCCGGGTGACGAGGGCGAGATCAAGGGCTCCGGCCGTTCCATTCCCGGCTTCCACCTGCGCGACGCGCTGGATCTGGTGTACAAGCGCCACCCGCAGCTGATCCTCAAGTTCGGCGGCCACGCGATGGCGGCGGGGCTGACCATTGCCGAGGCCCGTTTCGACGAATTCGCCGCCGCCTTCGAGAGCGTGGCGCGCCAGCTGCTGGACAGCAACACGCTGACCCGCACGCTGGAAACCGACGGCCCGCTCAGCGGCCGCGAGCTGTCGCTGGCGGTGGCGGAAACGTTGGCCGCAGAAGTGTGGGGGCAGGGCTTTGCCGCGCCGACCTTCCATGACGACTTCCACATCGTCAGCCAGCGCGTGGTCGGCGACAAGCACCTGAAACTGCGCCTGGAAAAGGACGGCGTGCAGTGCGACGGCATGCTGTTCAACCAGGTGGAGTGGCTGCCGCAGACCATCAACGCGGTGTACCAGCTGGCGGCCAACGAGTGGCAGGGGCGCAAGGAGCTGCAGATCTACATCCAGCACTGGCGCCAGCCCGGCTGACAAAAGGTTGGCCGCAATCCGGAGGACACCATGATCGAACTACTGATGGGGCTGCTGACCGGTGCCGGCGCGGGCATCGCCGCTACCTGGCTGGTCGGCAAGCACCGTGCCGAGGCTGCCTACCAGCGCGGGCTAGGCGAGACGGCGGCGCAGCTGGCCGCGGCGCAGGCGCGGGGCGAATCCTTGCAGTGGCAGCTCGACGACAGCCAGGCGCGTGCGACCGCGCAGCAGCAACAGCTGGATAGCCTGCGCCAGCTGCTGTCCGAGGCACAGCAAAAACTGGCGGTGCTCGCCAATCGTGCACAGCGCCTGCCGGAGCTGGAAGGCCAGCTGCAACAGCAACAGCTGCAGCTGCGCGAGCAGGGCGAAAGGTTGGCCGCACGCGAAGAGCAGGGCAGGCAGCTGCCGTTGCTGCAGCAGGAGTTGCAGCAGCTGCGCGCCGCATGGCAGGCGCAGCAAAACGACCTGGCCCGGCTGGGCGCGCGCGAACAGGAGCTGTTGACCTTGCTGCAACAGGAACAGCGTCAGTCGGCGGAAAAGCTGCAGCTGCTACAGGAGGCACGGGAGGCGCTGTCCAACCAGTTCAAGGCGCTGGCTACCGACATCCTGGAAGAAAAGTCCAAGCGCTTCACCGAGCAGAACCGCGAAAACCTCGGCCTGTTGCTGGGCCCGCTGGGCGAGCGCATCCAGCATTTCGGCAAGCTGGTGCAGGACACCTACGACAAGGATTCCAAGGAGCGGCTGACACTGGAGCAGGA
The DNA here is from genome assembly GCF_028548475.1 of Vogesella margarita. Classification (GTDB taxonomy): domain Bacteria; phylum Pseudomonadota; class Gammaproteobacteria; order Burkholderiales; family Chromobacteriaceae; genus Vogesella; species Vogesella margarita. Next base: position 33,291 of record NZ_JAQQLE010000013.1, on the reverse strand, counting down.
ATTGCGCCGGCTGCAGGAGCTGAATACCCGGCTCAATCACGACGCGGTGGCGCTGACCCAGGCGCTGACCGGCAGCAACAACAAGACGCAGGGCAACTGGGGCGAGATGATTCTGGAGCGGGTGCTGGAAACCTCCGGCCTGACCCGCGACCGCGAATACCGTGTGCAGGTGTCGGATACGGTGGAAACAGGCGAGGGCGGCCAGAAACGCTACCAGCCGGACGTGGTGATCGACCTGCCGGAAGGCAAGCAGCTGGTGATCGACTCCAAGGTATCGCTCAATGCCTATGTCCGTTACAGCGCCAGCAGCGACGAAGCGGTGCGCGACAGCGAGCTGAAGGCGCACATCGCCGCCTTGCGGGCGCACATCCGCAGCCTGTCCGAGAAGCGCTACCAGGATCTGTACAAGCTCAACACCCTCGACTTCGTGTTCATGTTCGTGCCGGTGGAGCCGGCCTATCTGCTGGCGGTACAGCACGACATGGGCCTGTTCAACGAGGCCTTCGAGCGTCGCATCATGATCGTCGGCCCCAGCACCTTGCTGGCAACACTGCGCACCGTGGCCAGCATCTGGCGTTACGAACACCAGAACCAGAATGCGCAGGAAATCGCACGACAATCCGGCGCCATGTTCGACAAGCTGGCGGGGCTGGTGGATACACTGGAGAAGCTGGGCAAGCAGATCGGCACCGTGCAGGACAGCTACGGCACTGCGATGAAACAGCTCAGCACTGGCAGCGGCAATCTGCTGGGGCGCGCCGAGAAACTGCGCAAGCTGGGCGCCAAGACCAGCAAGCAGTTGCCGTCACATTTGCTGCTCGATTCGGATATCGCGGAAGAGGCCGAATAATTTCTTGGCGATTACCGCGCGATGAACTATAAAACAGTCAGACACTGGGAAGGAGGAGGGCTAGATGGTATCGCTGATAACCTTGTTGATGTTAGTACTGATCTTTGTTAAAGCGTTTTCCTCCAACCGTAAACGTGATGTTGTACGTGTTAAAGCTCCGGCATCGAGCCGGCAACGCTCTCACCTTCGTTAGTGTCTGGTGCAGTGAAAGGTAGTTATGTTGTAGCAGTAAAGCGACGTTGTACCATTCAACCACCCCCAGAAGCCGGCAGAAATGTCGGCTTCTTTCATTTTGTCGTTGGGTTCTTCAGCCTTGTTGGCATGGCCGGCTTGGCTAGCCAGTTCCTTGAAAGTGACTTGGGATGGTGAGCGGGCGCCACGGTTTGAACCGGCTCGTTAAAAATATTTGGTTATCACCAGCCGAGAGCCAAGGATGGCATATGTAGCTCAGCAAGACGTGGCTCCCCAGACTACAGCTAATTGCCTTCTGCAGGTGTACCTTGCATCGGTGTTTGCCTGTCGACTGATTGTTGCCGGCCAGACTGACGACGCACAGGCTCCGCGGTGCTGGCTTTTCGCCAGCCTACATGGAACGTATTTGTAAAAACTCCATAGTCAGGGCGTGAGGGGAGGATCTCTTGTGACAGATTCGTGTAGTTTATTAGACATAATAAACATTTGTCATAGGCGGTTTTAGCGGGTTGTTGCTACTCGCTTTTGCCTCCGGTGCCGCTGTCATTGTCATTGCTCCCAACGTCAGGCTTGCCACTACTTGAACGCCTAACGTTTTCCGAAAATCCTTCCAGAACTCCCGTCGTTCCTCGCTTTTCTCTCGTTCTTCTTGGCAGGCCGCGATGATCTCCATTGGGTCAAGACCGAGCACGCGCGCCACCATGATGCACGCGAAATCGTCCATTTTTCGTTCACCTGATCGGTAAAAGCTCATTGCTTGGGGGCTGAATTTCATTTGTCTGGCCTTCTCGGCATCAGAGCAGTCCCCAATTTTTGATAGTGCTTCTTCTAGGTAGTCCCTAGACGCCTTCATGACGTTCTCCTTGCCGCATACACGGCCGTGTACATATGATTCAGGCCATACACGGATGTGTACGTTTGTAATCACCTAATTCTAGCAGGGGGCAGGCCATGACGCGCAACGGACAACGCCACCCGCAGCCACGCAAAGGAACTGCCGTCATGCAACAACCGATGACTTTCAACGAGTGGGCCGAGGGCTTTGAACGCCTCAATGAGGCATGCAAGGACGCTCTTTTAAATCGAAATTTGGATGCGGGTGTTTTCGCTGATTTCTCGCTTGATCCGGATTGCCCGCCGCATCAGCTCCAGTTCGCTCTGGAGAAGTATGCCAAATCCCGTGAAGCCCACAGGGCCGCTTACGCTGCTTTTCGTGCTTATCCAGCTGCTCCGGCGCGGGACTGACCCATGACCCCCTTCTTGCTTGACCTCATTTCCCGCCTTTTTGTTTTTGTTTCGGCACTCGCTTTTGCGTCCGGTGCCGCCTTTTGCCTTGCTTACTACCACCTCCAAGGAGTCGCATCATGATCGTTATCGAAGTCGAAGATAAGCCAGTCACAGAAAAGCCGTGGCAGCGTGACGGCCGCTCCGGTATCAGCCGTTCGCAAACCGCCTACGCCGCCACCTACGACACTGAAACCGGCAAGCTCAAGCGCTACCCGGTTGAAACCCGCATTCGCCTTGGTCAAGATCAAGCGCCTTACGCTCCCGGCGTTTACATCCTGTCGCCAACCTCGATCTATGTCGGCGAGTTCGACGCTCTTGCTGTTTCGCCCAAGCTCATCGGCTTTGATGACTTCATGACGATGGTCGCTCCCGTGATCCAGCAGCAGAAAAAGGCTGGCTAATCATGTTCACCCCCAATCTGCCAGAACTCATCCCGCAGGATTTCAAGGGCTACCAGCGCGTCGCCTTTGATGACCTGACGCTGTCGGAACGCCATCACCTGCAACGGTTGGGGGCTGAACACCTGCCGCAGTACAGCCTGGACGAACTCGCCATCTATCGTTGTCCTGAAGGCATCACCTTTTTCGGGCCACTTGAATTCGTCCGGGGTGCCGCATGAAACGCCGCAACCTCACGCCGCCAACCCCTGAGCAGACCAAGCGCCAGCTCGTTGCCATGTCTGATCCGGCATGGGCAAAGCACACTATCGCTGCTGCTGGGTTGGCCGGTGATGTGGTTGCCCCCATTTTCAACAGCTGGTCACGAAAATATGGCAAAGGCTCCAATGAACAGCGCTCCGCTGCCAACGTCTGGCTGCGACGCTTCCTTAGCTCTAAAACTGTGGCCGGGTTGCCCCGTCGAGTACGCCTTGACGCTAGAGCAGACAGCGTCCTGCTTGATGAAGGCACAATCGACACGACCGCAAAAAAACTTGCTGCGCTTGCGCTGCATAGCGGCTGGCCCCGCAGCCAATGTCCTGAGCTTCAGGCGCTGGCCCGGCAGCTACTGGTTCATCTCCCCGAAGTCAAAAAAGACCGATCAAACCTCGAACCCTGCCGACTCCGCGCCGTCGATCCGGACTTCTGGAAACGTCAGATTCGGTCTGTTCATGGTCGTGCTTTCGAGTCTGTCGCTATCGCTGCCGGACTCGTTAACCGTCGTCGAGCGCTCTATGTCTCCGACGCCACCCAGTCCCGCGTAAACGGTCGCCGGCGCAAAAACCGCGACATCCTGTCCAGCCTCGTTGCCACCAATGAATTTGGTGACAGCTTCACCCTTCAAGAACTGGCCGACAAAGGCCCGTCCAACCCCGTTATCAAGCGCGCCGAACTCATGGTTCGCACGCGTGGCCTTGAGGACTACGCGAAAGAGCAGGGCGACATTGGCGTTTTCCTGACGCTGACCGCACCTGGACGAATGCACGCACGCCAAAGCAAGACCGGTGAGGAGAATCCGAACTTCTGCCACGTCACCCCGCGCCATGTTCACGATTACCTGAACACCGTCTGGGCGCGCACCCGCGCACAGTGGGCGCGTGACGGCATTCGCTGCTACGGCGTCCGCACCGTCGAGCCACACCACGACGGCACCCCGCACTGGCACCTGCTGCTGTTCGTCGCACCGGCAGACCGCAAGGCCATGCTCAAGACCTTCCGCGACTACGCCTTGCAGGACTCGCCAAGCGAGAAGGGCGCATGGCTGCGTCGTTTCACCTTCAAGACCATTGACCCGGAGAAGGGCAGTGCCGTCGGCTATCTCGCCAAATACATCAGCAAAAACATCGACGGCTTCAAGGCTGATGGCGCCCCGGTCGAGGATTACGACTTTGAAAGCTCCGACACCAAGCTGGCCAAGATTCACGAATCCGCCGTTCGTGTTGGCGCATGGGCGTCCAGTCACGGAATCCGCCAGTTCCAGTTCATCGGCACCACCAGCGTCACCGTCTGGCGAGAGCTGCGTCGCCTCAAGGCCGATCAGGTCGAGGAGGGCTTGCGCGCTTACGTGGAAGCCGCTGATGCCTCCAACTGGGGCGACTTCGTGCGCCTCTGCGGTGGACCTGCCGCACCGCGCAAAGACATCCCGGTGTGCACGCACCGCGAGGCACGCCAGAACCGCTACGCCGAATTCGTCAAGGTCACGAAAGGCATCACCTTCCGGCCAACCGGAGAAATCGTGGAAACCCGCATTCACGTGTGGACGGTCGGAAGCGCGAAGCACGGCGATATGCCGAGCGCAGCGAGGCAAGCGCCGCGCGTAGCGCCTTGGACCCGTGTAAATAACTGTACGGGCATCGCTCCCTCACTCGCTAAAACCCTGTCAGCAGAAATCATCCTGCATCAGCCCCCATTGCCAACCCTGCCTCCGTTAACAGTACCGCCTGGACGATTCTTCCCGGACTGGATTGGCATGCTCACGAATCAGGCTTCACCGCCGCTTACAAGTTAATTCCCTGCGGGGTGATTGCGGCCACCAGTCGCCCTGCATTTCATAGTCGTGGTCAGGAGAAATACTCATGAAATTCCGTTCCGTTGCTCTGCGCTTTGGCGCCAAAGTTTCCGCTGCTACTGCCGCCACCTTCGGTCTGATGGCTTCCGCTCAAGCTGCTGTGCCGGCTGCTGTGACCACCGCCATTACCGATGCCGGCACCGATGCCGCCACCGTTGGCGGCCTTGTTCTGGTCGTCATCGTGGGTATCGCCAGCTTCAAGTACCTGCGCAAGGCACTGTAATGGGCTTCGCCGTTGGTTCCCGCTGTCTGGAATCAGCGGCCGAGGCAGCAGACCTGTACTACAGCACTGTCCCGCCTCGGCTCACTGAAACCGGCTTTCAGACCTTCGAAAAGTCTGGGAATCAATGGCTACTCAACGCCTACAACTCGGAGCCAGCTGGCTCCGTTTTGGTTTCTAGCGTTGCAGTCAGCCAGCAGTTCCCGTTCTGTGACAACGCGCAAAACGCCATTGATGGTATTGCCCTTGGCTGGTTGACCATTACCCCGGCCATCCTCCTGTGGTGCGTTTTGTATCTGCGAAAGGCCTTTTTCACATGACCGAAAACATTTACTTCATCGCGGCATTCATCAGCGTTTTGTTGCTTGCATTGGGGCTACCAAAATGAGGAATCTCCGAAACCTGATTTACTTTGTCCTGGGCTTTTTTATTGCCTCTGCCTTTTTTGCCCCTGCCTATGCTGGGGCGGTCAAGGTGCAGCCAAAAGCTTGGTATGGTTCAAACTCCGGTGTCACCAAGGGTTTTACAGGGTCGAGTTCGCCCCCTGTTTGGTCGGCAAATGATGGTGTTTGGAATCCGCCAACATTTAAAAGTAATGGTTCATTTAAAAAGAATGGTTTTAATGTTCCATTTTCTGCCAATCAGGATTTTTATGCGCCAGACCTTTACCCTGCTCTGAAGCAAGGCCTGACATCTGGTTTTAAGGGACTCGCCAAGGGTGGTTTTGGCCTCGGTCCGATACTTGGCGGCTTGGCTTTGACCTGGGCTATACAGCAAGGTTATGTTTGGATGGATGAATTGAAGTGTCAAGCTCAGGTTTCTTGTTGGGGCAAGAGCTTATTTGGCGATGTTCCGTACGACCCGTTAAAAGATTATGTTCTTTATACCTTTTATTGTCCTGTTACTGCCTATTATTGTTATGACCCGCCGATGTTTTTAGAAAGGTGGTCAAATGTTTCTTCTTGTTGTACGGCATCGCAAAAAGACAGGATCAAGGAAATTTGTGCGCGTTTGGGTTTGGGGGTTATGTATTACGGCACCGCTTGTGCTTCTCCTGGAGGCAATGATCGAACTTTTTACATTAAAATTGAACCTTCTTTAAATGCCAATCAGCCAAGGCCTTCTACTCCAGTCTCCGATTCTGAAATTCAGCCTAAGCTTGAGCAAGCTGCTACCGCCAACTTCGGAACTTGGTTTAAAGCTGCTGTTGATGACGATACTATTATTGAGATTCCGCAAGATCGTCCTATAACGCTTGTCCCTGCTGCTCCTGTTGTTGCCCCTGCGACAGTTACTACCTCTATGCAAACGAATGCCGATGGTTCAACACAGGCTGTTACTCAAACGTCTGCTGAGACCTATTCCGTTCGGTGCATCCCCAATGGCATTCTTGGTTGTGACAATCTCGCCCCATACAGCATTTCCACCGGCACTACGACCACCACCCAGACCACGAATTGCACTCAGGGCGGCACTTGCACCACTGACGTTAAGACTGCCGAACAAACGCCGCCACAGCCCGAAAAGACTCCTAAGCAAGAGCTTTGCGAGGCCAATCCGAAGGCGCTGGAATGTCTCGATGTCGGTGATATTCCTAACGAAGAAATTCCGACTCAAACCAAAAACCTGAATTTCACCTGGACACCGTTTTCCGTGTCCGCCACCTGCCCTGCGCCTTACTCCATGACCATCAAGGGCAAAACCTACTTGTACCAGTGGACGTATTACTGCGACTTCGCCACCAAAACAAAGCCGTTCATCCTGATTCTGGCTTTCATCGGTGCTTACTTCATCATCATGGGGGCGCGTAAAGAATGAACTTGATTTCTGTCCTTCTTGACCTCGTTAAGCCTTTGCTGTCGCGTATTTTGGTGGCGCTGGGGATTTCGATTGTCAGTTACACCGGCATGACTGCCGTGCTTTCTGGCCTCAATACCGCCATTCAAAACAATTTTTCTGCTATGCCCTCCGTGGCCATGAATCTGGTTGGCCTCTCCGGCTTCGGCGAAGCCCTCGGCATTCTGGTCGGCGCCTTTGCCTTCCGCCTTTCGATGAACACGTTCAAGAGGTTCGAATTCAAATGATCACCGTCATTACCGGTCAACCAGGTGCAGGCAAAACCGCCTTGGCGGTTTCCATGCTGCTTGAGGAACAGGGCTCACGGCCGCTGTTTGTGATGGGCATTCCCGACTTGCTCATCCCCCATGAAAAAACGCCGCCCATTGCCGAATGGACGACGCATGTTGCATCCGAAGAAGACCCCACTATCACCCGACCGGTTTTTACCTTTCCGGATAACGCGATCATCCTTATTGATGAAGCGCAGAACGTCTACCGGCCTCGTGGCGCGACTTCCAAGGTTCCCGACCATGTTGCCGCCTTCGAGACCCACCGACACACTGGCGTCGATTTCTGGCTGATTACGCAGAACCCGTCCTTGCTCGACAACAACATCCGCAAGTTGGCCGGTCGCCACGTCGATATCAAGACCAACGCCTTGGGTATCCAGACTCTGTTCGAGTGGACCCAGTGTGTTGACCCGGATTCGTCGTCTGCGCTTCGTGTGGCGGTCACCCGCTCGTACAAGCCCCCCAAGAAGGTGTTCGGCCTCTACAAGTCCGCCACGCGCCATCTCAAGCACAAGCGCCGTATACCGAAGCAAATCTATGTGGTCGCGGCGGTCATCCTGACTTTGGTGGGTGGTGGCTGGTATCTCTACCGTAACGTCACCTCCCGTATTGATCCGCCGGTGTCTTCTGATGCTTCACAGCCATTGGCTCAAACTTCATTGAACTCTGCTCGATTTAAGGAGGGTGGGGGGCTTCAGCCGGTCGAAGGCTTCGCCACCCTTGTGCAGCCCTCGCTGCCGCGCATCGTGAATCAGCCGGAAACGGCGCCGATGTACGATGGCATGCGCTCAGTCACGAATGTGCCCCGTATTGCCGGTTGCATCGTCAATTCGACCAAGTGCACCTGCTTCACTGATCAGGCCACGGTCTACCCTGCTGACGACAAGACTTGCCGCGACTACATCAAGAACCCGCCGTTTGACCCGTACACTGTTCGCAGCGCCTCGCCGCCGCCAGTCGCTGCTGCTCTTGCACCTGATCGCAATCGTCCAGACCCTGCCGACGATGCGACCGCTGAAGTCGATAGCTACTCGGTGCCCGACACTACCGGCAAGCCGAATCTGATGGTGACGCCGGAGCGCATTTTTTAGCGCATCTGCATTTATCGCATTATCATGGGCGGATCATTGCTCGTGTGACGCTACGCTATGTTCAAGGTTTTCGGTGTTGCTGTATCCATCCTTATTTTTGTTGCCATGTATGCGGTTACGAATGACAACCTGATCGCCTTGTTGGCTGCACTTTGCTTCCTTGCCCTGGAACATTGGCAGCGGAAGACGAAAGAGTTCTATCGACGTTCAGCTGATGACAAGCCGTTTGTTTCTCGTGCGCTGCCCAATGTCGCGCGTAAGCCGCAGCAAGATCAGCAGTCGGAATTTACTGGTGGCTCAAAGGAGGGCGCACAAGCTGGCGGTGATTATCGCAGCACGCCAAGCTATCGGAAGCTCCTGACAGCTTGTGGTGGTGATCGCAGAACTGTTGAGCGACTGATTGATTACGAAATCAAGCAAGACCCGCGACTGACCCGTTCAGCGGCAACGGTGTCAGCGCTTGATCGTTTGTATGTTGATCGTCGTCATTTCACGTAGTTGAAGTAGGGCGCCTAAGCTTGCAACCCTCCTGCTGTCGGTGACTGGCGCAGGAGGTTTTTTTTTTCATGAGGGCACGCTTCGTGCGGTCAAGGGTCGTGGAATAAATCCGCACAGCTTTACCGTGCGGGTTTTATGCCGCGAAAGCCCTTGAGCCGCTGCCCACTCAAAGACGCTTCCGCCTGCTGGGCAGGTGGGGCTTTTTACACCTGCCCGGCTGGCCCTCGCCGAGAGCGGGGGTGGGGCAGCGCCCCACGGTCTATCCAAATAGCCTATTTAACATAAGCCCGAACCGCGCCTGCCGGTGGCAGTTTTCGCGGTAGAAGTCGCGTTCCATCATCAGTTTTTCCACCAAATCGGTCTGCATGGCATGCAAGTGGTATAGGCGGCGGTACTGGCTGAGGCGTTCGACCTCGGCATAGTCGAAGGTCAGTTCAGTGCCGTATGGGATTACCAGCTTTGAGCCTTCGGCGCGGGTGCCGTGCCAAACGCCAGGACAACGCAGCACGTTGTCGGCGTCCAGCAGCTCAAGGTGTTTGACGCACAGCAGCGGTACGGCCAAGGTGCCGGACTTCCAGCGCCGAATCGTTGCCACGTCGGTGTGTAGCACACTGGCAAGCTCGGTCTCGGTGCGGCCGAAATGAAAAAGCCGGATCAGGTGATCCGGCCTAATGTCTGGCGACGTGCAGTAGATTTTGAACTCTTTACGCATTTTGCAAATTTTTAGTGTATCTGAATTGCAACACTGAAAAACAGCTGCAAGCCACGCGAGAGGAGTGCAAAAAGTGGCGGAATCGGGTGCGTAATTTGACATAATAAACATTATGCGACACGAACGGCTAAACCCCTTGGGGGGCTTTTTCAGCATTAACTGGGCTCGCCAGCGTCGTCAGAATCACAAGACCGGCCACGGCCAATTGGCCGATCTTTTTGCGAAAATCCGCCCAAAAATCCCGTCTGGCTTGGGTTTTCTCGCATCATGCATGATCTTGGGTGGCTGGAATCAATCCTGGCGTACTCATTCCTGGATGAACGTTCATTTGCATGCAAGCTTGTGCACAAGCGTTAGTTCGTGTCGGGCTGGTTTTGACCGTGAGTAAGTCCAGGTTCGATCAGCCATGGACGGTTTGGCATTGCTGGGCTTGTCTAAGCGATGCCCGTCAGCAAACCAAACACCGAACGGCGGGCAAAAAAAGAACCTCCAGCATCAGTCACCGATGGCAGGAGGTTTTGGAAGCACGGATTTGATCTCCGTTACGCTTCAGATGAGGAACGCCATTCCATATCAGAAAGCATGGTTAATGATAAGGCTACCATCGGTGTAATGGCTATTCGTAAAAATACCTAGTCTTTAATGGGCTGCGTCTAGCTTGCTTTTTAGCTGCTCAGGTTCGCGTATTGACCTGATTTCATTGAAGAAATCGCCGGCTTCGATATAGGTCCGTTTCAGCTGGTTGAGCCATTGTTTGACCCTGCTGACGGCATAGCTGCTGTCACCGGCACGCAGCTGACATTGCGTGAACAAGTTGTCGACATGCGCCAGCACCTCGGGCCATGGCTTCGGTGGCAGTTTGGTGCCGGTTTGCTGCAGGTGTTTGATGCGCTTGGCAAAATCGGGGGCGGCAATCAGGCCGCGGCCGATCATGATCGTTTCGCACTGGCTGACCTCTCGAATGTTGCAATAGTCTTCCAGGGTCCAGACTTCGCCATTGGCAATCAGCGGGATGTCGATCACTTCCTTGATCCGGGCAAACCACTCCCAGTGTGCCGGCGGTTTGTAGCCTTCCACCTTGGTGCGGGCATGGACAGTCAGTTCCGCCGCGCCGGCGGCGTTGATGGCGCGGGCGCAATCCAGCGTCAGGCTGGTATCTTCATAGCCCAGTCGCATCTTCGCGGTGACCGGGATGTCGGCGGGTACCGCAGCGCGGACTGCGGTGACGATCTCGTAGAGCGTTTGCGGTTCTTTGAGCAACACGGCGCCGCCGCGATGGCGGTTAACGGTCGGCGCCGGGCAGCCAAAATTCAGGTCGATGACCGGCGCGCCCAGTTCCGCCGCCCTTGCCGCGTTATCGGCCAGGCAGGCCGGATCGGAGCCAAGCAATTGCAAGCGTACCGGTGTGCCCGCTCGTGTTTTTGACTGCTGCTGCAGTTCGGGTGCCAGGCGGTGAAAAGTCTTTACCGGCAGCAAGGCATTGGTGACGCGAATGAACTCGGTAACACACCAATCGATGCCGCCAATCTCGGTCAGCACATCCCGCATCACGTCATCTACAAGCCCTTCCATCGGGGCCAATACGATCTTCATACTATTTTCACCAAAACTGAGAAAGCTCCGCCTTGCGGCCAACGCTTGACTTTTAAACGGGGCATGGTAAATCTTGGCGCCTTTGCATCAAAGGCAAGCCATTCATCATGAGCAAGACCGCGATAATTATTGATACCGATCCGGGCCAGGACGATGCGGTCGCTATTTTGACAGCTTTAGGCTCGCCCCAGCTCGAAGTTGTCGGAATTTCGGTGGTGGCAGGCAATGTGCCGCTGGAGTTGACGGCAAAGAATGCTCGAATCATTTGCGAGTGGGCCGGGCGGCCGGAGGTGCCGGTTTATGCCGGCTGCGGGCGCCCTCTTCTGCGTCCGCTGGTCACCGCCGAGCACGTACACGGCAAGACCGGGCTGGATGGCGTGCCGCTGCATGAGCCAGTGATGCCGTTGCAGCAGGAGCACGCTGTCGATTTCATCATCCGTACCCTGCGCGAGCGCGAGGCCGGCACGGTCACGCTGTGCATGTTGGGGCCGTTGACCAACCTGGCGATGGCGATCGTACGGGCGCCGGACATCGTTGGCCGCATCCGCGAAATCGTGCTGATGGGTGGCGCCTACTTTGAAGGCGGCAACATCACGCCGTCGGCGGAGTTCAATATCTATGTCGACCCGGACGCAGCGGCTACGGTGCTGGCGTGCAGTGCCAGCATCACCATGCTGCCGCTGGATGTTACGCACAAGGCGACCGCGTCGCCGGCGCGCATCGGCTTGCTGCGCGCCCTGCCCAACCGCGCCGGCAATCTGGCGGCCGATATCCTGACCACGCTGGAGCGTTTCGATGTGCAGCGTTATGGCGCCGATGGCGCGCCGCTGCATGATCCGACCGTGATCGCCTACGTGCTGCAGCCGGGACTGTTTTCCGGACGCAGGGTGCATGTGGCGGTGGAGCAGAACAGCGAGCTGACGCTGGGCGCTACACCGGTAGACTGGTGGGGCGTTACCGGGAAACCCGCAAATGTGAACTATCTTACAACTGTTGATAGTGATGGCTTTTTCCGTTTGCTGGCAGATAATTTATCTACACTCCCCTGAAACGACAGCACGGGTCATGCCGGAACGAGGACTACATCATGTTGAACAAGGCAACATTCGCCGGAGGCTGCTTCTGGTGTACCGAGGCGGTTTTTCGCCAGGTGCCGGGCGTCAAGTCGGTAACACCCGGTTATACCGGTGGCGTGACCGCCAATCCCGCCTACGAACAGGTGTGTAGCGGCCGCACCGGCCATGCCGAAGCGGTCGAAATCGAATTCGATGATGAAGTTGTCAGCTACGAAAACCTGCTGCGGCTTTTTTTCGCCACTCACGACCCGACAACGCCAAACAGGCAAGGCCACGATGTCGGCACGCAATACCGCTCGGCGGTGTTCTGGCATTTTCCGGAGCAGGAAGCCGCGCTGGCGCGCATCATTGACGAGTTGCGGCCAACCTTGCCGCCTGACGTGCAGATCGTGACGCAGTCGCAGCCGGCCGCCACCTTTTACCCTGCCGAAACCGAGCATCACCGTTATTATGAGCTGAATCCTTATGCACCCTATTGCCGCGCGGTCATCGCCGGCAAGGTAATGAAAGGCGAGCAGGTATTGACCGCGCTGCAGCAGCGAGGCCTGACCGATTAGCCATTGAAAGTCCGGACTTGATCACAATAAAAACATTTCTGCAGGCGGTACGACAACACGGGGGGGCTAAGTGGCTGTCGGGTCTGCTTTGCCTGTTGTTGTGCTACGCGTTGGCGGTGCAGCTGGAGCGTGATAGGCAGCAAGCATTTGAGCAGGCCGTACGACTGAACCAGGCGCTGCTGCAGCGGCAACTGGATTACAGCGCACTAATGCTGCAGCAGCTGGCATCCGTGAATGCCGTCACCTCACAAAGTGGCACTGGAATACCCTCTTTCGTGGTGGCCGCAGGCTTCCAGCAGAAGGTCGATACCGGCAGTCGCGACGCTTTCGAGTTGCAGCAGAGCTACCGACGGCGCGCCCTGTTCATGATCCGGGAATATCGTGACCCGGGAAGCAATACCTGGGCGGAAAGCAGCGCCTGGTTCCCTGCTCCCGCGCGCAGCCATTACCTACCGTTGACCACCCTGCTCCCAGGCCCCACCAGCGGCCGTCTCGAGTATCTGCACGGACTGGATCTGGCGACTGACAGCTTTTTCGCAGCGGCGGTGACGGACGCCATCGACAGTGGCGAAATGAAGGTCAGCGAGCCGTTCACCTATCGTGACGGTGCTCCGGGTGTCGCCCTCGTCAAGGCGGCCTATGCCGGTGGCCTGTTGCCAGTTACGCCGGCGCAGCGACTGGAAAAGCTGAGTGGCGTGGCGGTCGTCTTTATCGACGTGCGCCAGCTGTTGCCGCAGCCTGGCAACAGTCCGTTGCAGCTGTCGATTCGTGCCGTAGCGGGAGGGGCACCGTTGGCCGGCAATGCCGCCGCGGACTGGTCCTTGCCGGCCTTGCCGGGGCCGCTGCAGCAAACGCTTGTCGTGCCGGGGCAGGCACTGCCGTATGTGCTGCAACTGAGTCAGCCAGCACCGGGCTGGCTGCCATGGCTGCTGCTTGCTGGCTGTGGTCTGCTGGGCGTCGGTATCTTGTCGCACAGCCTCTTCCGGCGCTCTGCCCCGCTGCCGGTACTGCCGTCACCGGTTGCCGCACCGCAGCCTCTGGCCACGCTGGAACATATCGCCTTGCAGGCGACGGATGATGCCGTGCTGTTACTGTCGACGCGCAACCAGGTGTTGTACGCCAATACCCGCGCCATGGTATTGACCGGGGATGCGGCCTTGCAGGGCAAACAGCTGGATGGAGCCCGCTTCAGCATCTGCTATCCGCGCAACCAGCGCCGTGTGCATGTCCTGCCCCGCCTGATTGAGAAAAAAGTACGAGCGATGCTGCCGCCAGGCAGCATCCTGATCGACGCCCAAGGGCAGGAGTGCGAGATCGAGGGCGAGTTCATTCCGCTGAACGATGCGGCCAACGTTGCGGTGCGTTATCTGCTCAGCTTCCGCCACGTCGGCAAGCTGCGCCAGGACATGGTCGCCGCCCTGAAAGCCAGCGAAATGCAGCTGAAAAAACACCAGGACGAACTGGCGCGCGTCGCCCGCATCAATACGCTGGGCGAAATGTCGTCCGGCGTGGCACACGAGATCAACCAGCCGCTGTCGGCGATCATGAGCTACAACGAGGCTTGCCTTGCGATGATGGACGACGCCAATCCTGATCCGGTATTGCTGCGTATCTCGCTGGTCTCCTCTGTACGACAGGCCAATCGAGCCGGCCAGATCATCCGCCGCCTGCGCGAGCTGGCCAGCCGCAAGCAGCCGGAGGTGGCGCCGCTCAATATCAACGACGCGCTGCGCAGCGCGCTGGACCTGACCAAGAGTGAACTGGCCGCGCGCGGGGTGATCGTCACCACCGATCTGGCTGAAGGTTTGCCGCAGGTGATGGCGGACAGCATCCAGCTGGAACAGGTGATCATCAACCTGATCAAGAATGCCGTCGATGCCATGACCGAGAAAAACCGCAGCGACGAAGCGATGCGGATCTTCGCCTACAGCGAACGCCGCGGTCGACATGTCCGGCTGGGCATCCGTGACAACGGCACCGGTATACCGGAAAATATCCTGCCACACGTCTTTGACCCGTTTTACAGTTCAAAGAGCGAGGGCATGGGGTTGGGGCTGACCATCAGCCAGACCATCATCGAAAGCATTGGCGGCCGTCTTGCCGCCCGTAATCTCGAGACCGGCGGCGCGGAGTTTTCGCTGACCTTGCCGGCACTCAAAAACAGCCATCCCGACGCAAAAGAGGAGCAGCAATAATGGCATCGATGACACCATCCGTGTATGTGGTGGACGACGACCCCGGGGTGCGCGACGCGCTTGCCATCCAGATCGGCACCCAGGGGCTGCACGTGTTGACCTTTGACAGTGCCACCTCTTTCCTGCAGGCCTACACGCCGGGCGATATCGGCTGCCTGGTGCTGGATATCCGCATGCCAGACATCAACGGGCTGGCGCTACAGGATATCCTCAGCATCAAGGAAAACAGGCTGCCGATCATCTTCATTACCGGCCATGGCGACCTGGAACAATGTACCCGTGCCTTCCGCGGCGGGGCGGTGGACTTCATCACCAAGCCGATCGATCGCAACCGGCTGCTGGAAAGCCTGCGCAAGGCGATCCGTAGCAGCATCCAGCTGCAGCAGCACGAGGCGGAAACCGCCGAGGTCAAGCAGCAGCTGGAAAAGGTGACCGAACGCGAGATGGTGATCCTGCGGCTGGTGGCCGACGGCCTGTCCAGCAAGGAAATCGCCAAGGAACTGGACGTGTCGCCGCGTACTATCGAGGCGCACCGCGCCAACCTGTTCAACAAGCTGGGCGTCAATTCGCTGGCGGAATTGATCCGCTTCTACCTGAAAGCCTTGCCGATTACCGGCAACGAAAGCATCACGCATCCATCATGACCAAAAACCTGTTCAGTGTGATCGGCCTGGTTGCCCGACACAGCAAACCGCACATTATCGAATCGCTGCTGACGTTGGCCGCACACCTGACCCAGCGCGGTGTTCGCGTGCTGATCGACGCGGAGAGCATGCCGCCGGCGGGTGACAATACTCCGGCCTACCCCGCCGTCGAGCGTGAGGACCTAGGCAAGCTCGCCGATCTGGTGATCGTGCTCGGTGGCGACGGCACCATGCTGTCGATCGCCCGAGTGCTGGCTGCCTATCGCGTGCCGCTGGTCGGCATCAATCAGGGCCGACTCGGCTTCATGACCGACATCCCGTTGCACGAAATGCTGGGGGCCATCGACCAGATCCTGGAAGGCCAGTTCGTGCCGGAAGAGCGCATCCTGCTGCAGGCGTCGGTGATCCGCGAAGAAGCGGAGATCACCAGCGCGTTGGCGCTCAACGACGTGGTGATCAGCCGCGGCGCCCTCGGCTCGATGATCGAGTTTGAAGTGTTCGTCGATAACCAGTTTGTCTACAGCCAGCGCTCCGACGGCCTGATCATCAGCACCCCGACCGGCTCTACCGCCTACTCGCTGGCCTCCGGCGGGCCGATCCTGCACCCTACCCTGCGCGCGATGGCGCTGGTGCCGATCTGCCCGCAGTCGCTCAGCAACCGCCCGATTGCGGTCAGCGACAATTGCGAAGTGGCCTTCATGCTTACCCGCGGGCTGGACACGCGCGTACACTTTGACGGCCAGTCGCACTGCGACCTGATGGAGATGGACCGGGTCATCGTGCGCAGCTACCGCAATACGCTGAAAATCCTGCATCCGATTGGCTACAACTACTACGACATGCTGCGCCACAAACTGCACTGGGGCGAGCGCCTGCTCTGAGAAATCAAAAGACCATGCTGTTGTCACTTAATGTCCGCGACTTTGTCATCGTCGATCAACTCGATCTCGATTTTCACGCCGGCTTTACCGTGCTCACCGGTGAGACCGGTGCCGGCAAGTCCATCATCCTCGATGCGCTTGGCCTGCTAATGGGTGACCGTGCCGATGTCGGCCAGATCCGTGACGGGGCCGAGCGTGCCGAAATCGCCGCGCAGTTCTCCATCCATAACAGCCCCGATCTGCGTGCCTGGCTGCAGGACAACGAGTTGAGCGGCGACGATGACGATCTGCTGATCCGCCGCTTGGTCGATCGCAATGGCCGCTCGCGCAGTTTCATCAACGGCCAGCAGGCAACCCAAAGCCAGCTCAAGGCCATCGGCGAGTATCTGGTCGACATCCACGGCCAGCACGCGCACCAGTCGCTGATGCGCGCCGACACCCAGCGCGCGCTGCTCGACGCCTACGCCGGCAGCACACAGCTGGCGCGCGACGTGCGCGAGGCATGGCAGGACTGGCAACAAGCGCGGCGCCAGCGCGAGGACGCCGAGCGGCTGTCGCGCGAATCGGAAGTCGAGCGCGAACGCCTGACCTGGCAGATCAACGAGTTGAGCGAGCTGAACCTGCAGGCTGACGAGTGGCCGCAGCTCAACCAGCAGCACTCGCGACTGGCCAATGCCGCCGAGCTGGCGCAAACCGCGCAGCTGGCGGTGGACGTGCTGTCCGACATGGACGGCAACTGTCTGTCACTGCTGTCGCAGGTGCAGAACCGCCTCGGCCGGCTGTCGGCGCTGGATACGCGGCTGGCGGAGTCGCTGGCACTGCTGGATTCGGTCGATGCCGAATTGCGCGAGGTGGTGTACAGCCTGCGCAGCTACGGCAGCGACTTTGACGACGACCCCAAACAGTTGCTGGATGTCGAGGCACGCCTCGACGTGCTGATGCGTATCGCCCGCAAGTACCGCTGCACGCCGGAAGAGCTGCCGAAAAAACTTGGCGACTGGCAGCAACAGTTGGCCGCACTGGAGGCGTCGACCGATCAGGAGGCGCTGGCCGTTGCCGAATCGGCGGCGCTGGCACGCTACCGTGCCCACGCTGAGGCACTGTCCGGCAAACGCCGCCAGGCCGCCAACGAGCTGTCGTCCCGCATCAGTACCGAGATGCAGCGGCTGGCGATGGAGGGCGCGCGTTTTGCCATCGAGCTGTCCGCGGCGGCGGAACCGACCGCCAACGGGCTGGAAGCCGTCGAGTATCTGGTGGCGGCCAATCAGGGCAGTACCCTGCGGCCGCTGGCCAAGGTGGCATCCGGTGGCGAGCTGTCGCGTATCAGCCTGGCGATGCAGGTGGTGATCAGCCAGGTCGCCAGCGTGCCGACGCTGATTTTCGACGAAGTGGACGTCGGCATTGGCGGTCGCGTCGCCGAGGTGGTCGGCAAGCTACTGCGGCAGCTGGGCGAACGCTACCAGGTGCTGTGCGTCACGCACCTGCCGCAGGTGGCGTCCTGCGCCAGCCAGCACTGGCAGGTCAGCAAGTCCGGTGTTGACGGCCGCACCGTCAGCCGCATCCAGCCACTGGACCAGATGCAGCGCATCGACGAACTGGCGCGGATGCTGGGTGGCGAGGACATCACCAGCACCACGCGGCAACACGCCAGCGAAATGCTGCTGGCGAACGCGGAATAAGGTTGGCCGCAAGACAAAGCCCTGATCGAATCGATCAGGGCTTTTTACCGACTTGTCGCATACATTACGTTTCCAGACATCAAGCAGACTCATCAGGACATGCCGTTTTCTGGGTACCTAGATGCATGAAGTGACTCTGGATTGCCAAGCAAATCAGAACACATCTATCTGCTGATCAAAGTCACTCCTCACGAGGTGGTTCACACATAAATTGAAGCAAGGCATCTTCAGTTCCGGCTGTGTGTTGTCGATGATATTCATTCCCCTTCTCACATAGATCTCGCCCGTAGAGAGCCCAAGTATATCTGCTTATTACGAACCTAACGGTCAGCATGTGCTATGAGCCAGCACTGCGTTGCAGGATTGTGGATGGAGAAAGATGCACAATGCGTACTCATGTAAATATTTGGTTGAGCGTGACAAAGTACACCTATCTAATTCGGCTTTGTGATTAATTTTTATATGCTGTTTTAAGGTTTTTATTGATAATTCTGATGGGTGATTTTTGACTTTATGCTGTTGGTGATCTAAAGCCATATGGATGGTGTTGTTGATCTGTTCTATTTTAAACAAAATCAGTGTTTATTTGGAGGTCATCATGAAGCGTTTAATTGGTTGTTTGCGTATGTTTTTTTCTGAAGAATGTGGTGTGACTGCAATTGAATATGCATTGTTAGGCGGCCTTATTGCCGTTGTCATTGTGTCGGCTGTTACAGGGGTTGGTGCAAGTGTTTTGACACTCTTCCTGAATGTAGCTGACCAAGTTGGAGCTGCAGTTGCTACTTAGTTGTAATTTGGTCAATTTTTTAGAACGCAGAATCACGTTTATGTTGTTTTTCAAAATAGCTCTTTGGTAGATAGTCTTTGGGAGCGGTGGGTGGCGTATGCTCAAGTGGAATGAAATTTTTCTTGCACCTTGCGTATGCTGTGCTAACGTGATGTTTAAGGTGTCATGTTTTGTTGTTTAATCCGTGGCATCAGAATTTGTTTTGAGCACTCGGATAAATTCTTACTATTCAAGTGCCTGAACAAATTATGTGCCAGATGTTGCTGGCGCACAATGAATGGTAACTGTTGTTGCCATGGATTCAATTTCAATGGAGGCGTTGAAAATGGACAATATTAGTGTTGTGTTCAAGAAATTTTTTAAAGAAGAAGATGGCGTTACTGCTATCGAGTATGGATTGATTGCAGCCCTTATTGCCGTTGTAATTATCGCCGCCGTTAGAACGGTTGGCACAAATCTGGTTACTGTATTTAATCAAATTGCCAGCGCCTTGGCCTCGGCTTAAAAATTAAGTTGTGGCAGCTTGTGGCTTGTGTTGAGTTTGGTTTTGTTTTTAATAAAAAACTTAAATTACATGTATATATATAAATTTTTTATTATAATTGCCACTGTCTTGGTTGCGTTTTTTTTCGGCGCGAGGTTGGGTCTTCTGACAGGCTTACTCCTCGCTGCCGTTTTTGCCGATATGGCGAGCAGAAAAATTCCAAACAGGCTGGTTTTTACCGGCATGATTATCGGTGTTTTGGTACAAGCCTTCTTGCCAAGTGGTGACGGTTTCATGCCCGCGTTCAAAGGGTTTTTGTTCGGTTTCGGTTTATTCTTTCCGCTTTATCTGTTACGCGTCATGGGGGCGGGGGATGTCAAGTTGATGGCCATGGTTGGCTGTTTTACAGGATCGCCCGCAATCTTTGGTGTGATGCTGTGTACTTTGCTAGCTGGTGGCGTACTCTCTCTGATCTTTTCCATAAAGATCAAGGCATTTCGCCAGATGCTGGATAACGTGAAGTTCATGATCTTTATGAAGTCTATCAAGACGATCGGTGGTGGACTTACTTCCTCTCATGACATGGCTGCTTCGGTGGGATCCCTGCCTTATGCCGTGGCAATTGCCATCGGCACGGCAGGTTATCTTGTTTGGCAAAGTATCAGATTTTAACAGTCGTTATTATTGAGATGTATTTTCATTAAAAATTCAATGCGCCAGTTGGCACTAGCGCTGTTTTTTTGTGCGCGTTTTTGTTAATTGGCGGTCAGAAATTATTCTTGGTTAATGGTTTTTGCTGGGCTATATCTCATTGCATAAATACCCGTTTCGGTTTTTGTGTGGGAGAGGAGGATGAAAATGTTCAATCCCGATGGCTTGGAATTGCAGGGCAGTACTCCTCCTCGTGACCTTTTGCCCCGTGCTCCACAAAATGTAAAAGAAACTGGTCTCGATTTCCTGTTTCTGGTGGAGCTGCTCTGCAAGACCCTCTTCTTTCACGGTCAGACCCGCCTAGTCGATTTGGTCAACCATACCAAGCTCCCCGTAAGCGTGTTGGAGCCGCTGCTAGCCTTCATGCGCAGCGAACAGCTGTGTGAAGTGTCCGGCCGTAACGAAACAGAAGCCACCATCGCCTACACGCTGACCGACGTTGGCCGCAACCGTACGCAGACCTTCCTTCAGAAAAGCCATTACGCTGGCCCTGCCCCGGTGACCTTGCAAGCGTATATCGATGCGGTGCACCGCCAGTCAGTCGCCAGCATGAAGGTCACCAAAGAGCTGGTAGCCGAAGGCTTCAAAGGGTTTGTCCTTCGCCAGAGCACCATGAACCAGCTTGGTGCTGCGATGAACTCTGGTCGCGCCATCCTGGTATACGGTCCTCCCGGGAGCGGCAAGACTTATGTCTCCGAGCACTTGGCTACTTTGCTGACCGGTAACTGTGCCATTCCTTATGCCGTACTGGTTGATAGTGAGGTAATCCAGCTGTTTGATCCGCTGGTGCATCGGCCAGTGGCCAGCAGTCACAGTGGCAGCTCACTGGACAAAGGGCCACTGCATGATGCGCGCTGGGTTGAGTGCCAGCGGCCGGTGGTGATGACCGGTGGGGAGTTGACACTGTCGATGCTGGATCTAGATTTCGACGAGAGCACCCGTTTTTACCAGGCACCACCACAAGTCAAGGCCAACAATGGCTTGCTGATCATTGATGATCTGGGGCGGCAGCTGGTTTCTCCCCAAATGCTGATGAATCGCTGGATTGTGCCGCTGGATCGTCGGGTGGACTATCTGGCGCTGCATACCGGTACCAAGTTCATGGTGCCATTCGACGTGATCGTGATTTTCTCCAGCAACATTCCACCAAGCACGCTGGCCGACGAGGCATTTCTACGCCGGCTTGGTTACAAGATCTACATCGGCAAGCTTGAGGAAGAAGACTACCGCGCGATTTTCGAGCAGAACTGCACCCGTTTGGGCATTCCTTTTACCGAACAAGGGCTCCGGTTTGTGATTGATGAGTTGCACGGCAAACACGACAAACCCCTCCTCGCCTGTATTCCACGCGATTTGCTGGAACAGATCCGCGATTTCACCTTTTACCAAGGGATTAAGCCGGAGCTGAGTGAGGAGTTGCTGACGTGGGCATGGGAAAACTACTACACCAAGGGATAGGTTGCGGTTGCGACCTGGCTTGAGCTGTTAATCAAGTGTGGGGAGAAGGCAGTGAAAAACCCAAGAGCCATAGCAATGATCGTGGTGTCCATCATCGTCGGCCTGGTGGCTGTGGTGATGGCGTCGCAATGGATCAACAAGCAGACAAGTGTTTCCGCCCAGAAAGTAGTCATCGCGGCGGTGGATGTCGACCTCGGTTCCAAGTTGACGCCAGAGATGTTGCGGCTGGTTGACTGGCCCAGTGGCAGCATTCCCGATGGCGCGATTGTAGATCCGCAGGCGCTGGACGGGCGGGTGCTGAAAACCAGCGTGCTACGCGGCGAGGCTATTCTGGAGTCGAAACTGGCGCCACTCGGCACCAAGGGTGGCCTGTCGGCGGTGGTGATGGAAGGCAAGCGTGCGATGACGGTGCGGGTTAACGACGTGATCGGCGTAGCGGGCTTTGCCTTGCCTGGCAACTATGTCGATATCCTCGTCAACACCACAGATGATGCCAAGGCGAATACCAAGGAAAAGGTCGATCTGAGCATCTCCAAGATCGTGCTGGAGCACATTCTGGTGCTGGCGGTGGCGCAGGAAGCCAGTCGCGACGATACCAAGCCCAAGGTGGTCAATGCCGTGACACTGGAGGTTACCCCGGAGCAGGCAGAGAAGCTGGATTTGGCGCGCAGTGTCGGTACTTTGTCTCTGGTGCTGCGTAATCAGGTTGACCCTAAACCGGTAGAAACCTCCGGCATTACCAAGCAGATTCTCCTGCGGGGCGAGGAAGAGCCGGCCCCGGTAGCCAAACCGGTGGTGGCCAGCAAACCGGTGGCCAAGCGGGTGGTGAAAAAGGTTGCCGCGAAACGGCCAGCTCCAGCCAAGTCTGCCTCAGTCGCAGCAACCCCGAACTGTGTAGAAATCGTCAGCGGCACGTCTCGACATATCGAGTGTTTCTAACTGTCAGACATCCAGCCCAATTCGTTAGGGAGTAAAGTCATAATGAAAAAGAAACCTGTCGAAGCACGCTTGCCCCGCCTGAATCTTGCTGCGATGGCAATTGCTACCTGCATGATGATGACCGCACAGGTCCAGGCGGCCACGCTTGCACCGAAAGCGGCAACCATTGCCCCGAAACCGGCGGCCACGACACCGTGTAATACCATCGAATCGGCACCGATGGTCAATGTCACCGTTGGCAAGTCATTCCGCCTGAAGACGACCTCTCCGGTCAGCCGCATCCTGCTTGGCAATCCGGCAGGTACGCAAGCGGCACAGCCGAAGGAAGGGGCGGAAGGCGACAGCAAGAAAGCACCAGAAGGCAAGGCTAACGCGGGGGTGGCCGGGCTGGACGTGATTCTGCTGAGCCCAAGCGAAATCTACCTGCTGGGCAAGAGTGTCGGGTCAACCAACATCATCCTGCTGAGCCGTACCGGGCAGTGCATGCTGGTCGATGTCACCGTCGGAGTGGATACAGCCTCGCTGCAAAGCTCACTCAACGACATGCTGGCCGGAGATGGCAGCCGTATCAAGGTCAGCGCCGCCTCTGATTCTTTGGTGCTGACGGGGAGCGTGGCAGACTCAACTCGGGTCGACAAGGCTCTAACGTTGGCCGCAGCCTATGCAGGCCAATCCAAAGTCATCAACATGCTGTCGGTGGATGCACCACAGCAGGTGATGCTGGAAGTCAAGGTTGCAGAAATCTCGAAGAAACTGCTGGATCAGGTTGGTATCAACCTGGCCGGGATACTAAACCATGGAGGCTGGAGCTATAACTGGAATACTAATTTCTCCGGTAGTACCTCCAATGCACTCGGACTGTTGTTAGGTGGTTCTAATAGCAGCACCTCCAATCCGCGCAGCTTCAAGATTGATGGCCAGCATGATGACGGTTTGGTCAAGGTTCTGGCCGAGCCAACCGTGATGGCGATCAGTGGCCAGGAAGGGAGCTTCCTCGCCGGTGGCAAGATATTTATCCCGGTGGCGCAGAACAGCAACAATGGCGGCCAAACCATTACCTTGGAAGAGAAAGAATTCGGTGTTGCCCTGCGCTTCACCCCGACCGTACTCGATGGAGGCCGGATCAACCTGAAAGTATCGCCGGAGGTATCCGAGCTGAACGCCAGTGGTGTCAATATCACCGGTCTCAACGGTACGGCCATCCTGCCGTCGTTCACCACCCGCCGCGCCGCGACAACCGTGCAACTGCGTGATGGCCAGAGCTTCGCCATCGGCGGCCTGATCAAGAACAATGTCACCACCAATATCAGCGCCTTCCCATTGCTGGGAGAAATCCCGATTCTGGGTGCCTTGTTCCGTAGCAGCAGTTTCCAAACCGACAAGAGTGAGCTGATCTTCGTGGTCACCCCGCGCCTGGTGAAACCGCTGCCACCAAACTATGCGTTGCCAACCGATAACTACACTCCACCAAACCGAGGTGAGTTCTTCCTCGGCGGGAAGATGGAAGGCAAACCACCCGCAGCCGAAGGTCCCACCAGCGCTGGCAGCAATGTGGCACAGCCAGCCCCGCCACAAGCCCCTCAAGCGCCATCCGGCTTTGAAGTGAAATAAGGAGGCCAAGTCATGCAAACTTACAAACAGGTGATGATTTTCCGCGCCATATTACTGGCGTCCCTGCTGACGGCCTGCTCTTCGACGCCGTATCTGGATAGCCGCTTCGGCGAGGCCGTCAACATGGCCAAGGCACAGCAAACCATCAATCCGGAGGCATCCCAGAATATGGACCCGGTTACCGGTATCGACGGTGTGGCAGCCAAAGACGGGATAGACCGCTACCACGAATCGTTCCAGAAACCGCCTTCCACGGCTGACATTCTCACCATTGATGTGTTGGGCGGCGACAAATAGCTCCGGCTTGTTTCCCCGCCTTGTTTCAGGGATAGATGCATGAGGTGGCGTTATGAAACGCACAGGCAAGCTACCGGGCCGGCAATACCAAAAAGGCGCGGTAGCCATCATCGTTGGGCTATGTATCGTTGTGCTGGTCGGTTTTCTGGGGCTGGTCGCTGACCTTGGGCGGCTGTTCATTACCAAGACCGAACTGAGCAACGCAGCAGACGCCTGCGCCCTGGCGGCGGCGGCAGAGCTGAAAGGCGATGCCGAATCGCTGGAGCGGGCGGAAAGTGCCGGCATTACCGTAGGGCAGCGAAACAATGTCAACTTCCAGGATAATGCCGTTTCGATTTTGGTTAATAGCGACGTCACTTTCAGTGATCACTTGGCCGGCACCTATTTCACCAAGAATGCGGTAGCGGCAGCCAGCATCCCAAACATGAAGTATGCCAAGTGCACCTTGCCGCAAACGGGCATTGTGCCTTGGTTCATGGGGATAATGGGCCAAGGTGCGCAGAGTGTTACGGCGCATGCGGTGGCTTCGTTGTCGCCGTCGCAGACCAACTGTGCTATTCCGGTGGGGATGTGCTCACAAACCCCGCCTTTTGTATCCCCCGCCCCGACTACTTGCCCCGATGGCGCTACGCCGGACAGCCACGGCTTTTGTATCGGCAAGTGGTACGGTAGCCGTTTCACTGCCGGTGGCGGTTTTACCGGTAACTTCAATCTGATCGACTACTCTCCACCGGCAGGTGGCGCCAGCGAGCTGTCTGCGCTGCTGACAGGTGCGGGACAGTGCAATTTGAATGTCACCACCCCTGTTGGACAAACAGGTATGCAGCAGTCCATTGCCCAGGCATGGAATACCCGATTGGGTCTGTATCAGGGTAGTGATAACGTTAACAATGCACCGCCGGATTTCACCGGCTTTGCTTATACCGATACATCCTGGGTAAGCCAGTTCAACGCCTACAACGGCACTTCTGGGGCAACCCCCAATTTTCTGGCCTCGCGCATTGCCCACACCATTTACCAGGGGGATGCGGCCGCAGGTCTTAACCTGAACGGCAACCCGCGCAGCGCTACTGCGGCACAACTGGCAGCCAATGGCGCAGACCGGCGCTTGGCACTGATGCCGATTGTTAACTGTGACGGTTGGAGCAGCTCGCAGACCGTTCCCATTCAGAAGTTTGCCTGTGTACTGTTGTTGCAGCCGATGCAGGGGCCTGGGGATGAGACCTTTGTCGAGTATCGTGGACAGGCAGATTTGCCGGGCAACCCGTGTGCCACGCTGGGTCTGCCCGGTGCCGGTGGCGGTGTCGGCCCCAAAGTGCCGGCGTTGGTGAGATAGGAGACGGCCATGCAACTGCGCTCTCGCCAACAAGGTGTTGCCGCCGTCGAAATGGCGATCTTGTTGATGCCGCTGATCTTCATCGTGTTCGGTATCACCGAGTTCGGCCGGGCGTTTTACCAATACAACACAGTGGTCAAGGCCACGCGCGATGCGGCCCGTTATCTTTCGGCACAACAGCCGGGCACAAAAGATACCGAGGCAATTTGTCTTGTACGTTATGGCAACACGACATGCTCTGGCCCGTTACTGGCGCCATACTTGGGAAGTGCCACGGTGGCGATTTGTGACTGGCAGCGTTGTGCTAATCATCTTGCGCAGGGTGCGGCTCCGGTTGTGAATTTGGTGTCGGTGACAGTCAGTAATTACCAGTTTGTCTCAGTGGTACCGTTTGTTACCGCGAATCTGTCGACTATTACTTTTGATCCGATTCGCACTGTAATGAAGGCAAACCTATGAAAACCTCACTTCGACATCTCCTGCCATCCAGCAGGCAGGCGCAGCATGGTGCCGCTGCGGTGGAGTTTGCTCTGGTCGCCATGATCCTGTTTTCCCTGTTACTTGGCATCATGGAGTTTGGGCGGCTAATGTTTACCTGGAATTCGGCGGTGGAGGCAACGCGACGCGGAGCCCGTTTGGCGGTGGTTTGTGACATGAATGTCGCCAAGATAAGAACCTCGATGCAAAAATTTGTGCCTATGATTAGCACTAATGACATCACAGTTAACTATGCACCGAGTGGCTGCACTGGTGCTGCAAACTGCCAGAGCGTAACCGTCTCCATCTCATCTAATGCGCCGGCATTTCGTTACGCTTTACCGTTTATTAATCAGTCGTGGCGAATACCCGCATTCAGCACTACTTTGACACGTGAAAGCCTTACGACCGGCATCGGTACAGACGCCAATCCAGATTGTTAGCCGTTATTTCTTCAGGCTCGATCATTAAATTATTTTAGTTGGGGCGCAATCATGAGAATCTCGATTATTTCGCACAACACCAAGAACCTGGACGAACTGCGCCGCTTCGTCGAGACGGACAACAGTCGCGATGTTAAGGTGTTTACTGGTGGGGCGGAGATGCTTGCACCGGTTGCCGACCAGTTGCGGCCGGACATCATCATTCTTGAGTGTGCGACCGACGAAGCATTGGCGGACTTTTCTCCATTGGCGCAGCTGAACCTGCGCCATCCGGACATCACCCTGATTCTGCTATCGAGCAACCAGACGCCGGAAGTGTTGTTGCGGGCGATGCGTGCCGGTGTGCGTGAGGTACTGCCCTCCCCCGTTGGCCGTGATGCGCTGCATGTGGCACTGGTACGGGTCGAGGAAAAACGCAATCTGCAGAATACCTCGCGCCAGAAAGGCAAGGTATTTGCCTTTATCCCGTGCAAGGGAGGCAGCGGTTCGACCTTCCTGTCGACCAATCTTGCTTACAACCTGGCGTCGCAGGAAGGCAAGAACGTGATCGTAATCGATGTCAACCTGCAGTTTGGTGATGCCTCGCTGTTCATCTCCGATCACAAGCCGTCGACCAATCTGGCCGAGGTGGCACGCCAGATCATGCGCATGGATGCGTCGTTTCTTGCTGCCAGCCTGCTGAACGTGCTGCCCAACCTGGGCATCCTGTCGGCTCCGGAAGACCCGGTGCAGGCGATGGAGGTCAGCCCTAGCCACATCGACACCCTGATCAACCTGGCGCGCAATCACTATGACGTGATTATCTTGGATGTTGGCCGCGCGCTGGATCCGGTCAGCATCAAGGCACTGGATCACGCTGATGTGGTGTTCCCTGTGCTACAGATCACGTTGCCGTTCATTCGAGATGCCCGCCGGTTGCTGGATGTGCTGCGCTCACTGGGCTACTCGCAAGAGAAGATCAAGCTTCTGGTCAATCGCTACGAAAAAGGAGGTGACATCCGGTTGGAGGATGTCGAACGCACGCTGGGGATGACGGTGTACAAGACCATCCCCAACAGTTTCAAAGCGGTGGCGACATCAGTGAACCAGGGGATCCCGATCAGCAAGCTGTCGCCCAACAACCCGGTGGCGCGCACGTTGCAGGAGCTGGGGCGTGAGTTGGTGCAGGGTGGCAATGGAGAAACATCTTGGTGGGGTAACTTGCTGCAGCACATTCAAGGCGGAGTGCAGCCCACTCGAACTGGTGGAGTGCTGGGGAATGCCTCTGCACCACAAACGCCCGATTAACGGTTGGCACATGTAACTGAATGGAATGCTTGTTAACGATAAATCTCTCGGCAACTAACGCATCAGCCTGATAACCCGCCACTTCGGGGCCCGAGCAGACTGATCATCGGCAAAGGGGTAGCTATCATGTCATTGCGCGATCGGCTCGAATCAATCCAGCCCAGCACCGAAACCCTGCAGGCTATAGTCAAGTCGGCTACGTCGACCAACTACGAGTCTTACCACGACCTGAAGTCTCGTATTCACCAGAAACTGCTAGAGCGGGTTGATTTGGCAGTGATGGAAAGCCTCACTCCCGACCGTTTGAAAGACGAGCTCAAGATCCTGGTGGAGCGGCTGCTGGCCGAAGAAAACGCAGCCCTCAACGATAACGAACGGCGTAGCCTGGTCAAGGACATCCAGCATGAAATGCTGGGTCTTGGCCCGCTGGAGCCATTGCTGGCAGATTCGACCATCTCCGATATTCTGGTCAACACTTTCCAGCAGGTCTATGTTGAACGCCGAGGCAAGCTGGAACAGACCGATGTGCGTTTTACCGACGACGCGCACCTGATGAAGATCATCGACAAGATCGTGTCGCGTGTCGGGCGACGTGTCGATGAGTCCAGCCCGATGGTCGATGCCCGCCTGCCGGACGGTTCTCGCGTCAACGCCATCATCCCGCCACTGGCGATTGACGGGCCGATGCTGTCGATCCGCCGTTTTGCCGCGACCCCGCTGCGTCTGAACGACATCATCGAGTTGAAAAGCCTGACGCCGGACATGGGCATCGTGGTTCGTGGCTTGGCCAAGGCTAAGGTCAACATGCTGATTTCCGGCGGTACCGGTAGCGGCAAGACTACCTTGCTTAACATCTTGTCCGGTTTCATTCCCGATACAGAGCGAATCATCACCATTGAAGATGCAGCCGAACTGCAACTGCAGCAGCCGCATGTCATCCGGCTGGAGACCAGACCGCCCAATATCGAAGGTCGCGGAGAAGTGTCGCAACGGGCCCTGGTGCGCAACAGTCTGCGTATGCGGCCGGATCGCATCATTCTTGGCGAGGTGCGCGGCGCGGAGGCGGTCGACATGCTGCAGGCAATGAACACCGGTCACGAAGGTTCGATGGCGACCATCCACGCCAACACTCCGCGCGACGCTATTACGCGTATGGAAAATATGGTGGGTATGGCCGGGATGAACCTGCCACCCAAGGTGATCCGCCAACAGATCAGTTCCGCACTGAGTGTGGTGATCCAGGTGGCGCGTTTGACTGATGGCAAGCGCAAAGTTACCAGCATCATGGAAATCACCGGTACCGAAGGCGATGTGATCACCATGCAGGAAATTTTCCATTTTGTACAAACCGGCATTGGTGTGGATGGTGCGGTACAGGGCTACTTCTGTGCCACCGGTGTGCGGCCGAAGTTCATCGAGCGTCTGAAAACCCACGGCGTGGAGATTCCGGATGCGCTGTTCGACCCCAGCAAAAGATTCGAGTAGGTGCCATCATGGACACGACCTATGTCATTCTCATTCTGCTGATCTTTGTCGCGGTGGTCTTCCTGCTCGAAGGCGCGTTCTTGACCTGGAATTCGTACAAAGGTCCGGAAGCCAGTCGCATCGAGCGGCGCTTGCAGGCGATGTCTGCCGGCGCCCACCACGGCGAAGCCATGCAGCTGATGAAAGAACGCCTGCTTAGCGAAACCCGGGTAGTACAGCGCTTGCTGCTGGCGTTCCCGCGTGTGCACGCATTGGATCGCATCCTGCTGCAGTCCGGGTTGAAGCTGAATGTCGGGGCGTTTCTCGGCTTCAGTGTGGCGCTAGGATTGGCCACATTTGTTGTCAGCCGGTTTTTTCCGCTGCCACTGCTGCTATCGCTGTTGATTGGGTCGGCAGCAGCCTGTATCCCGTGGATGCTCGTCATGAGAGCCCGCCACAAGCGACTAGTGCTGTTCGAGGCACAATTGCCTGATGCGCTGGATCTGATGTGCCGGGCTTTGCGTTCTGGTCATGCCTTGCCGCAATCGCTGAAGATGATTGGTGATGAAATGCAGGATCCGATCGCGGGGGAATTTCGTATTGCCTTCGACGAGGTCAACTACGGCTTCTCGATGCAGGAAGCGCTGATGAACCTGGCTACGCGCATCCCCAGTACCGACCTGCGCTATATGGTGATCGCGGTGCTGATCCAGCGCGAAACAGGGGGCAATCTGGCCGAGCTGCTTGGCAATATCAGCGCGTTGATCCGGGCTCGGCTGAAACTGTACGGCACCATCCGGGTGCTGTCGGCCGAGGGCAAGCTGTCGGCGTGGATCCTGACCCTGCTGCCTTTTGCGGTGGGGGTAGTGATTCAGCTGATTAATCCGGGCTTCATGACAGTGCTATGGGAAGACCCCAGCGGCTTCATTATGGTCGCCCTGATAGGCTGTATGATGATCATCGGTATTTTCTGGATGCGGCAGATCATCAAGATCAAGGTCTGACTGCTGCCTACTTGTCATGGCGAGGAAACAGTCATGAATACCTCTCAATGGATCTACTTGGCGATTATCTTCCTGGTGGTGTTTGGCGTTGCGCTGACCATCTCGATGCAGGTTGCCCCCAACCGGGTAAAGGCACGTCTGGAAAAGGTGGTGCAGGCGGATACACCACTGGATAGCGACAATGCCTCTGCTTGGGTGGCCAAGGCCATCAAGATCGCGACGCCTTTGGCTAAACTATCGGTGCCGACCGATGGCTGGGAAAGCTCGCCGATCCGTATTCGCTTTATGAATGCGGGTTACCGTGGCACTTCGGCGATACCACTGTACTTCGGAGCCAAGACCCTTTTGGCACTGGCATTCCCGGGTGTGCTATTTCTGTATATCGGCCTGACTGGCGAACATATGGAGGGCAATAATTTACTGATATCGATGCTGTTTGCCGCTGCTGTAGGCTACTACCTACCCAACATCATCCTGGCTCGGCGCATCGAGCAGCGGCAACAGGAAATATTCAACAACTTCCCCGATGCCATTGATCTGCTGCTGGTCTGTGTCGAAGCTGGGTTGGGGCTGGATGCCGCGTTGCTGAAAGTTGGTGAGGAAATTCGCATCAAGAGCACCATCCTGGCCGACGAACTTCATCTGGTGAACCTGGAGTTGCGTGCCGGCAGCACCAAGGAGCGTGCGCTGCGTAATCTGGCGATGCGTACCGGTGTGCAAGAGGTGGATACCTTGGTAGCGATGCTGATTCAGGCTGATCGCTTCGGTACCAGTATCGGTGAATCTTTAAGAGTGCATGCTGATGATCTGCGTACCAAGCGTCGCTTGCGTGCGGAAGAAGCTGCCGCCAAGATTCCGCTTAAGCTGCTATTTCCGCTGATCTTCTGCATCTTTCCTGCCCTATTGCTGGTGCTGCTGGGACCTGCCTTCATCCAGATCTACCGCGTACTGTTGCCAACGCTTAGTGGTGGCATCTAGTCGGCTTTAAGCGTCATGGGAGAAAACGCCATGAAAAACACCCCGCTACTATTGTCGTTGCTGTGCTGTGTTCCTATGCTGCAAAGCTGCGAGTCGGTACCTCCATCGAAGCAGGCATGGGGCCTCCAGCCACTACTGAAAGTGCAGCATGCCAATGCAAGCCCGGCGGCGTACTATCAGCTGGGTCGCTACTACCAAGGTCAGAACCGGAGCGATCTCGCCATACCCGCATTCCAGCAGGCTCTTGTGCTGGACAAGAACTACGCCGAAGCCCATAACGCGCTCGGCAGCCTCTATGCTGGTCAGCGCCAGTTCGATCTGGCGATCATGGAGTTTCAGCTTGCACTGGAGGCCGCGCCGGAGACCGCACATTTCTACAACAACCTTGGCTATGCCTACTATCTGCAAGGCCGCCCGGTTGAGGCCGCCTCTGCATTGGAGAAAGCTGCCGCGCTGAAGCCCGGTGATGCCAAGATCACAACCAACCTCAATCTGGCATTGGTACAGAAGTCAAAGGCTGAACTGGTGCAGCATGCGTTTGCTCCGGCTCCGGTCAAATCGCCGACAGCTGTCGCTGGCAATGTTGCGGCATCGCCGGTGATTGAAACCACAGTGGCTGCACCTGTGGTGGCACCAGCCAAGCAGCCGGCTACAGTCGAAGCGGTCGCACCCTCGCCGACCTTGGCAGTTCCTGTCCCGCTAGTGGCAAAGCCGGCTCCCGTTATAGTCCCGCCACAGCCTACCCCTGCACCAGTCGAACCACAGCAAGTGGTAGAGCCGGTAGCCCCTACCATGTTGGCCGCAGCCCCGTCTTTCTTGCCGAAAGAGGAGCCGTCATCGGTGCGCCCTGCCCGTTATGAAGTGTCCAATGGAAACGGCGTTACCGGCATGGCCAAGCGCGTAAACCGTGGCTTGCTCGCTCAAGGCTACCCGGCGGCACACCTCACTAATAGCAAACCGTTCCGTCAGCCGGTGACCGTGGTGGAGTATCGCCCAGGTTATGCCGGCGTGGCGGCCAGACTGAGTGCCAGCTTGCCTTTGAAACCTGCCATTGCGGAAACGGTTGGCCTGCGCCAGAGTATCGATGTCCGATTGGTGCTAGGCCGCGACGTGATGACTCACCTTACACTGGTTATGCCAAGGGCGCGCGAAACCCAGCTGGCGCTCGGCATGCCGCAGCGGCTGGTGAAGCCTTGAATATGAAGTTTCGGCTGATTGTTTGTCGACAATGAGGGAAGGCTCTTCATACAGGCAACAAAAAAGCCCTGAGAATTCAGGGCTTTTTTACATGTACTGGCGGAAGCGGTGAGATTCGAACTCACGGAAGGCTCACACCTTCGGCGGTTTTCAAGACCGCTGCCTTAAACCACTCGGCCACGCTTCCTTTGTGCTGCGCGCTAGCAACAACAGGCGGCGATTATATTGATGCCGATGCGTTTTGCCAAGATTTTCCTGTGTGCAATGGTGTTCTGCACTGTTTACGGTGACGGCTTGCTTCTGACAAGCATAGACGTGCTTCGTTACTCTGAGGCGGGTGTCGGTCAGTGCCGGAAGTGCGTTCTCCTCGGTCGAGGTTTCACTGCGCTACGATGCCGAGGTCGATGCTTGTGGTGGTTTGCTCGTGCTGGTAGAACTGCAGGCGGGCCGGACTACCCAGCCACAAACAATTGTTTGGGGTTTGCGCTCCATGCAGTTGTGTCCCATTTGTCACGAGCGAATTGTCATGCTGCTTCCCTTCTTCAATGCTTTGCGTGCAGCCGGCTTGCCGGTGTCACTTAAAGAGCACCCGAGGTCCCCCCATTCTTAGGAGCACTGAGCTTTAGAGTCCGAGGTTAATTTACCTGATTTCGCCGCGAGTGATTTGGCGTAGGCCGCTGGCGTCAAACCACCCAGCGCTTTCTTGGGC
>NZ_JAQQLE010000012.1 GCF_028548475.1 Vogesella margarita | reverse complement strand
AGCTTTCCCTAGGGGCACGCAGCCCCCTAGAGTATCGGGAAAGTCTTGGTTTGGCAGCATAAACAAGTCCAAGATTTTGTCCGCACCCCCACCTGGTCACTTTTGCACGCTGTTTTACAAGCGATGGACTCGCGGTCTGTTCATCAGCAACAGCAGCTTCACTCCGGATGGATTAGCCGCCTTTGGCAAGGGCAATTGATCTGCCCCCGCCAGCCATACCAGCGATAAGGAGATAAGTCCTAGGTTTGCATGGTAGTGGTACTGCTTGATAGCTCGGTTGTCCGCTGCTGACGATAGCGTGCTGCAAACACCGCTGGTGGTATCCGACCAGTCGAGGCATGGGGGTGCACCTGGCTGTAGGCATCTCGCCAGACCGCAATGATCCGTCTCGCCTCTGCCAAAGTATCGAACTCATGCTCGTCAGGCACTTGTCGCGAAATCTGGCGTTGAAACTTTCGACGTAGCCGTTCTTCATCGGCCGGCCCGACTGAGTCAGAATGTGCTGGATGCCTTGCATCCGTGCCCAATCCAAAGACCCGACTGGTGAACTCTGGCCCATCGTCTGTTCTGACCGCCAATGGATAGCCACGAAATTGCGAGACCTGATCTAGCATTTGCGTGACGTATTGGTCAGACAACAAGAAATCTACCCCAATCTGCACCGCCTCGTGGCAGAAGTCATCGGGTACCGTCAGACATTTCAAGCGCCGGCCGCTGGCCAACTGGTCGCTGACGAAAGCCATGCCCCACACTTCGTCCAACTGCGTAGCCGCCTGCAGTGGTGTCCACATGCAAATCTGCTTGCGCGGATGATTGCGTCGCCGAACGGCCAGCCCCTGTTCGCGGTACAAACGATAACCCCGCTTTTGATTGATGGCTGGAAATTCGGCGCGCAGCAGTTCATGCACCTGGCGGTAGCCAAAGTGGCGGCGCGTCTGCGCGATCTCGACGATGCGTGTCGTCAGCTGACACGTCAACGCATCCGCCTGCGGCGGATGCCGCCAGGCATCTCGGGAGAGCCCCACAAACCGGCAGGCGCAGCGTTCGGATGGCGCCAGTCCGCTGGTCTGCATGACGCTGATGGCCTGCTGTTTGGTCTGCGTGCCATCCATGCAAAGAGAAAGGCCCTGCAATGCAGGGCCTTTCCATTGAGCAAAGCAAGATTTCATGCTTTGGCTATCGGAAATTTCAAACTTTGGCTACAAAATTTCAACCTTTCCGATTTCTGACATTTGCTCAGTCAATCCCAGCTCAACGCCCCGCCAGTCTGATATTCAGTAACTCTCGTCTCGAAGAAGTTCTTCTCTTTCTTCAGATCGATCATCTCGCTCATCCACGGGAACGGGTTGTTCACGCCGGGGAAGAGCTGCTCCAGGCCGATCTGCTGCATGCGGCGGTTGGCGATGAAGCGCAGGTATTCCTTGAACATGCTGGCGTTCAGGCCCAGCACGCCGCGTGGCATGGTGTCTTCGGCGTAGGCGTATTCCAGCTCCACCGCATGGCGGAACAGCTCGGTGATCTCGGCCTTGAATTCTTCGGTCCACACTTCCGGCTGTTCCAGCTTGATGGTGTTGATCAGGTCGATGCCGAAGTTGCAGTGCATGGACTCGTCGCGCAGGATGTACTGGTACTGCTCGGCGGCGCCGGTCATCTTGTTCTGGCGGCCCAGCGCGAGGATCTGCACGAAGCCGACGTAGAAGAACAGGCCTTCCATGATGCAGGCGAACACGATCAGCGATTTGAGCAGGGTCTGGTCGGTTTCCAAGGTGCCGGTCTTGAATTCCGGGTTGCACAGTACGTTGATGAACGGGATCAGGAACTCGTCCTTGTCACGGATGGATTTGATCTCGTTGTAGGCGTTGAACACTTCGCCTTCGTCCAGGCCCAGGCTTTCCACGATGTACTGGTAAGCGTGGGTGTGGATGGCTTCGTCGAAGGCCTGGCGCAGCAGGAACTGGCGGCATTCCGGGCTGGTGATCTGGCGGTAGGTGCCGAGCACGATGTTGTTGGCGGCCAGCGAATCGGCAGTGACGAAGAAGCCGAGGTTGCGCTTGACGATGCGCATTTCGTCTTCGGTCAGCTGGCCGGTTTTCCACTGTTCGATGTCACGCTGCATGTTCACTTCTTGCGGCATCCAGTGGTTGGCGCACTGGGCCAGGTACTTTTCCCATGCCCATTTGTGCTTGAACGGTACCAGCTGGTTGACGTCGGTGGTGCCGTTGATCACGCGCTTGTCGGCGGCACTGATGCGCTTCGGGCTGTGGGTGTTGCTCGGGGTGGCGGTCGGGATCGGATCGTCAAAGCTCAGCATGGAGGCTCCAGTTATTTTTTAGGTGTTTACGTTTTGCTTGCGGCCAACCTTGGGTTGGCCGCCTGTTTTTCAGGTGGCAGCGCGCGGCTGCCGCCGGTGATTCAGTTGCTGCGTCCGACCTTGCCGCTGAACGGCTGCAGGCGGATGGCGCTCAGGTCGTTGACCTTCCACACGCGGCGCATGTGGCCGAAGTCGCGTTTTTGCTCGTCGCCGAATTCCACGTCCGGCCGGTAGTCCAGGTTGAAGCGCAGCTGGCCGAGATAAACGGTTTCGCCGGCGCGCACTTCAAACGGCTTGTCGAGGCGAAAGCTGGCGTAGCCCTTGTAGTTGAATACGAGGTCGTCGCCCGGATCGTCGTTCCAGCGCGCGTAGCCGGTTTGCAGCTGGTAGCGGCCCGGCGGCAGCGCCAGCAGTTGCAACCTGCCGTCTACCGGTGTCATGCCTTCTTCGCCAAACACGGTATCGGTGCCGAAGTTGGCGTACACCATGCCGTAGCGCTCGTTATCCAGCCCGCGCCAGCTCAGGTTGGCCGCAGCGTAGCCGGGGTTGTAGGTGCGCACGGTCATGGAAAACACGGCGTAGCCCAGGCCCGCGGGCGGCGTCAGCGATCCGTGCAGGGTGTCGGCCATGGTGGTGCAGCCGGCCAGCAGGGCGGCGGCACACAGGGTCGGTAAGTGGCGCATAATGCTCTCCTTGACGACTTGTTCCTGCTGCTTGGACTAAGTGACAGCCTGCCGGGTTCGGCTCATTCCTCAGCCGCCTCGCGGGAAGCGGCTGAGGGATGAAGGTTGGCCGCATGCGGCCAACCTTGGGCGGGACGCGGCCTTGCGGCCGTGTCCACGCGGGGACGACTTACTGGCAGCTCTCGCAGTCAGGGTTGTCGATGGAGCAGAACTTGGCGTCGGTGGCCGGGGTGTTGTCCACTTCGGCTGCAGCAGCAACCGGAGCCGATGCCACGGCGTTCAGCTCGCCGCCACGACCGGTGGATTTCTCTGCCGAGCTGGCGCCCAGGGTACGCAGGTAGTAGGTGGTTTTCAGGCCACGAACCCAGGCGTACTTGTACAGCTCGTCCAGCTTCTTGCCCGATGCGCCGGCCAGGTACAGGTTCAGCGATTGCGCCTGGTCGATCCATTTCTGGCGACGGGCGGCGGCGTCCACTAGCCATTTCGGGTCCATTTCGAACGCGGTGGCGTAGATGGCTTTCAGCTCGGCCGGTACGCGGTCGATGCGGCCCAGGCTGCCGTCGAAGTATTTCAGGTCGGCGACCATCACTTCGTCCCACAGGCCCAGTTTCTTCAGGTCGCGCACCAGGTATTCGTTGGTGACGGTGAATTCGCCGGACAGGTTGGATTTCACGAACAGGTTCTGGTAGGTCGGCTCGATCGAGGCGGACACGCCGATGATGTTGGCGATGGTCGCGGTCGGGGCGATGGCCAGGCAGTTGCTGTTACGCATGCCGTGTTCGGCGATGCGCTTGCGCAGCACGCTCCAGTCCATGCGCTCGCTGCGGTCCACTTCCAGGTAGCCGCCGCGCTCGGCCGCCAGCAGGTTGATGCTGTCGTGCGGCAGGATGCCGCGATCCCACAGGCTGCCCTTGTACGACGGGTAGCGGCCACGCTCTTCGGCCAGCTCGGTGGAGGCGAGGTAGGCGTAGTAGGCGACGGCTTCCATCGACACGTCGGCGAATTCCACGGCCGCGTCGGAGGCGTAGGCGATGCGCATCTGGTGCAGGCAGTCCTGGAAGCCCATGATGCCCATGCCGACCGGACGGTGCTTCAGGTTGGAGTTGCGCGCCTTCTTCACCGGGTAGAAGTTGATGTCGATCACGTTGTCCAGCATGCGCAGTGCCACGCGCACGGTGCGGGCCAGCTTCTCGGTGTCCAGTTCCAGCTTGCCGCCGACGTCCTTCATGTGGCGCGACAGGTTGACCGAGCCCAGGTTGCAGACGGCGATTTCGTCGTCGTTGGTGTTCAGGGTGATCTCGGTGCACAGGTTGGAGCTGTGGACCACGCCCATGTGCTGCTGCGGGCTGCGGATGTTGCACGGGTCTTTGAACGTCACCCACGGGTGGCCGGTTTCGAACAGCATGGTCAGCATCTTGCGCCACAGGCTCAGTGCCGGGATCTGCTTGAATACCTTCAGCTCGCCGCGACGGCCTTTTTCTTCGTAGGCGGTGTAGGCCTTTTCGAAGGCCTGGCCGTACAGGTCGTGCAGGTCAGGGGCTTCGGACGGCGACAGCAGCGTCCAGTCGCCGCCTTCCATCACGCGCTTCATGAACAGGTCCGGAATCCAGTTGGCGGTGTTCATGTCGTGGGTGCGGCGGCGGTCGTCACCGGTGTTCTTGCGCAGTTCGAGGAATTCCTCGATGTCGGCGTGCCAGGTTTCCAGGTAGGCGCACACGGCGCCCTTGCGCTTGCCGCCCTGGTTGACCGCCACGGCGGTGTCGTTCACCACTTTCAGGAACGGCACTACGCCCTGCGATTTGCCGTTGGTGCCCTTGATGTGGCTGCCCATGGCGCGCACTGGCGTCCAGTCGTTGCCCAGGCCACCAGCGAACTTGGACAGCAGCGCGTTTTCCTTGATGCCTTCGTAGATGCCGTCCAGGTCATCGGCGATGGTGGTCAGGTAGCAGCTGGACAGCTGGCTGCGACGGGTACCGGCGTTGAACAGGGTCGGGGTCGACGACATGAAGTCGAAGGTCGACAGCACGTTGTAGAACTCGATGGCACGCTCTTCGCGGTTCACTTCGTTCAGTGCCAGGCCCATGGCGACGCGCATGTAGAACGCCTGCGGCATTTCGATGCGGGTGCCGTCGATGTGCAGGAAGTAGCGGTCGTACAGGGTCTGCAGGCCGAGGTAGCCGAACTGCAGGTCGCGTTCCGGCTTCAGTGCGGCGCCGAGCTTTTTCAGGTCGAATTCGCCCAGCTTCTCGTCCAGCAGTTCTGCCGCGATACCTTTCTTGATGAAGGTCGGGAAGTACAGCGGGTAGTGGCTGCCCATTTCTTCCTGGGCGATGGCTTCGCCCAGGATCTCCAGGCGGATGTTGCCCAGCAGCAGGCGGGCGGTCACGTAGTCGTAGGCCGGGTCCTGCTCGATCAGCGCGCGGGCGGCGAGAATGGCGGACTTGTTGACTTCTTCTTCCGGCACGCCGTCGTAGATGTTCTTCAGCGTCTCGGACAGGATGGCGTCCACGTCGGTGGCGGCCAGGCCCTGGCAGGCGGATTCGATGGCGGTGCGCAGGCGGGCCACGTCCAGCGGCTGCTTGCGGCCGTCCTTGCGGATCACGTTGATCTGGATCTGGTGCAGCGCTTCGCCACGGGCGGCGCGCTCCTGGGCGCGCTGTTCGCGGTACAGCACGTAGGCGCGGGCGACGTCGTGTTCGCCGGAGCGCATCAGCGACAGTTCAACCTGGTCCTGGATGTCTTCGATATGGATGGCGCCGCCTTCCGGCTTGCGGCGCATCAGCGCGCTGACCACGCCCTCGGTCAGCTGCGCGACCTTGTCGCGGATGCTGGCGGAGTTGGCACCCTGGGCGCCCATTACCGCGAGGAAGGTCTTGGTCATGGCGATGGAGATCTTGACCGGCTCGAACGCGACCACGGCGCCGTTGCGGCGGATGGTCTTGTACTGGCTGTAGTCGTCCTGGGGAGCGGCGGCGCGGCCCAGTTCGGCAGCCATTTGCCCGTCAAAAGTAGTGGTTTGCATTGTCATGTTTCCCTCGTGGTGGGGTGGGGTTGTTCGGATGACCCTGCGGCCTGCCTTGCAACAGCGGACGGCCCCGGGTTGGCCGGGTGGGTGGCCCGCGTTGCTCGGGTTTGTCACGGCTGTGGACAACTCTGTTGAAAAGCTGTGTGCGAGCTGTGTACAAACACAAGATGTACTGTCGTGACGCGAGAAAGACGCAAATTCTAGTGGTTAAGGCGGTGCGGAACAAGTCTTGACAGGCGGCGGAAATGTGCAAACCCGCGCCGTTGCTGGCTTTGCGGCAGGAGAAATGTTTTTGGGATTGTGCGACGCTTGTGGCGGCGCTAACGAGAGTCCCAGTAATGACAAGGGTTTGCCGTGTCCGCGCCGCCTGTCATCTCATTGCAACATCATAATGATGTGGCATGAATGCGACGTTTTGCCCAGTAAAAAGGGCAGCCGTAGCTGCCCGTTGACCACAATATCTGGTGTTGCCGCTTACGGCTTGATCCAGATGAGGCTGGCCATGCGGCCGGTGACGCCGTCGCGGCGGTAGGAGAAGTAGCGCTCGCGGTCGATCACCGTGCACTCGTCGCCACCGTAAACTTCGCTGATGCCGATGGCCGCCAGCCGTTGCCGTGCCAGCAGGTAGATGTCGGCCAGGTATTTGTCGTCGCCGATCGGGTCGAAGGCCTGCACCGCGTGCACGTCGTGCGCGAGGAAGGCGTCGCGCACCTCGGCACCGACCTCGAACGCGTCCGGGCCGATGGCCGGGCCGAGCCAGGCGACAAGGTTGGCCGCAGGCTCGTTCATGGCGCTGACGGTGGCTTCGATGACGCCGTTCAGTAGCCCGCGCCAGCCGGCGTGGGCGGCGCCGACCACGGTGCCGGCACGATCGGCCAGCAGTACCGGCAGGCAGTCGGCAGTCATGATGCAGCACACCGCACCGGGGGTGCGGCTGAAGCTGGCGTCGGCCTGCGGTGGCTGGCCAGGCGTGACGCTGGCGGCATCGACCACGGTAATGCCGTGCACCTGCTGCAGCCAGGCCGGTTCCGCCGGCAGCCGTTCGCGCACGCGGGCGCGGTTGGCGGCAACGTTGGCCGCATCGTCGCCGACATGGTCGCCCAGGTTCAGGCTGGCATAGGGTGGCGGGCTGACGCCGCCGTCACGCGTGGTGATCAGCGTGCCGACCTTGCCGGCCAGCGGCCAGCCGGCCTCGCGCCACGACAGGTCGACCGGCTCGGCGGGGGTGTCAGCGGATGTAATGGGTTTCCACATCGTAGTCGTCCTCGTCCCAGTCATCGTCGTCGTCCTCCATCGCTGCGCCGAGCGGTGTCTGCGCCTTGGCCTTGTTTAGCTTTATCTCGCGCTCGTCGCGCAGGATCGCCAGCAGTGCCTTCATGTCGTCCGGTAGCGGCGCGCTCCAGCTGTGGGTGGCGCCGGTCACCGGGTGCACCAGCGACAGCTTGTAGGCGTGCAGCGCCTGGCGGCCGAGATTGCGCACCGCTTCGTCGACGGCTTCGCTGCCGTGGTGGCGGGCGTTGCCGTACAGCGGATCGCCGGCCAGCGGATGCTTGGCTTCCTTCATGTGCACGCGGATCTGGTGGGTGCGGCCGGTTTCCAGCTTGCATTCCACGTAGCTGAAGTCGTCGTAGCGTTCCAGCACGCGCAGGTGGGTGATCGCCGGCTTGCCGCCGAAGCGTACCACGGCCATGCGCAGGCGGTTGTGCGGGTCGCGGCCGATCAGGGTTTCGATCTTGCCGTCGTAGGGCACCACGCCGGTGGCGACCGCGCGGTAGATGCGCTTCACGGTGCGCGCCTGCAGCTGGCGCACGAGGTCGGTCTGTGCCTGCAGCGTCTTGGCGACCACCATCAGGCCGGAGGTGTCCTTGTCGAGGCGGTGCACGATGCCGGCGCGCGGAATGTGCGCGAGCTCCGGATGGCGGAACAGCAGGCCGTTGAGCAGGGTGCCGCTCCAGTTGCCGACCGCCGGATGCACCACCATGCCGGCCGGCTTGTTGACCACCAGCAGGTGCTCGTCTTCAAAAATGACCGGGAAGGGCACGTCTTCCGGCACGTAGGACAGCGCTTCCGGTGCGGCAACCACTTCCACGCGCACGATCTCGCCGCCCAGCAGCTTGGTCTTGCCGGGAACAATTTTGCCGTCGACGCTGACCTTGTCGTCCTTGATCCATTGGGTCATGCGGCTGCGCGAGTAGTCCGGCAGCATCTTGGCCAGCGCGGCGTCCAGGCGTTCGCCGGACAGCTCGTAAGGCACGGTAAACTGTTTGGCCTCGCCGCCGGTTTCCGCTTCGCTATCCAGGGTGTCGTCGTCCAGTAGCTCGTCGGGATTGGTGTCGTGTTCGTTCATGTCTTTGCTGGCGTGAGGTAAATCGGGTGATTTTAAAGGAGTCGGGCGGGATTGTCCCGCTGCTGTTTGCGCGGAGCCCGAAACGGCGGGGGTGCGCAAAATGCTGTTTTGGTTATAATCGACGGCAGTCAAACAAGGACACCTCATGAAAAATAGTTTTGTAGCCTTGCTGGCCGTCGTGTTGATGGCAGGTTGCGCCACGGTGGATACCAAGGATGAAACCCGTGGCTGGACAGTAGAACGCATCTACGCCACTGCGCGCGAAGAGCTGGATGGCGGCAACTACCAGCGTTCGCTGAAACTGTATGAAACCTTGCAGGCGCGCTTCCCGTACGGGCGTTACGCGCAGCAGGCGCTGATGGACGAAGCCTATACCCATTACAAGGATGCGGAGCCGGAGCTGGCGATTGCCTCGGCCAACCGTTTCATCCGCCTGTACCCGTCGCACCCGAACCTGGACTACATGTACTACCTGAAGGGCCTGGTGTACTTCAACGAGGACACCTCGTGGATGTCGCGCCTGTCCGGCCAGGACATGAGCGAGCGTGATCCGAAAGCGGCGCGCGAATCGTACCAGGCCTTCCAGGAACTGGTGGCACGCTTCCCGCAGAGCCAGTACAGCGTCGATGCCACCGAGAAGATGGTGCGTCTGATCAACGCGCTGGGCGCCAGCGAGGTGCACGTCGCCCGCTACTACATGAAGCGTGGCGCCTGGCTTGCCGCGATCAACCGCGCGCAGACGGTGGTGAAGGAGTACGCCAACACCGGTCACAATGAAGAAGCGCTGGCCATCATCGTGGTGGCCTACGAGCAGCTGGGCATGAAGGATATGGCGGCCGATGCCCGTCGTGTGCTGCTGCTGAACTTCCCGCAGAGCAGCTATCTGCAGACGCCGTGGCAAGTGCGCGAGCAGTCATGGTGGAAGTTCTGGGGCTGATGCCCTTGCGGCCAACCCTGGCAGAAAAAAACGGCACCCTCGGGTGCCGTTTTCATTGCTGCATCAGCGGCTTATACCGCGTCTTCGTTGGTCTCGCCGGTGCGGATGCGGACCACCTGTTCCACGGCGGTGACGAAGATCTTGCCGTCGCCGATCTTGCCGGTGCGGGCGGTGCTGACGATGGATTCAATGGCGCGATCGACCAGATCGTCGGCGATGACGACCTCGATCTTGACCTTGGGCAGGAAGTCGACCACGTACTCGGCACCGCGATACAGTTCGGTGTGTCCCTTCTGGCGGCCGAAGCCCTTGACCTCGGTCACCGTCAGGCCGTTGATGCCGATTTCGGACAGCGCTTCACGCACTTCGTCCAGCTTGAACGGCTTGATGATCGCTTCGACTTTCTTCATTGAAGTAACTCCTTGAATTTTTGCGGGTAAGCGCGTGCGAACGGCGCCTGCTGTCAGACAAAATACGAATTCTGGCCTTATATAGACAGGGGGTTTCGTGTATTATGACGCGCTTCCCTGATCCTTGTCTTCATTGTTGCGGGTATCCAATGTCGCACGTTCTCAAGCTGCGGGGCGGTGTCGCCCTGTCCCAGTTCCGACTCGATAAACTTCTTGCTGCTGCTCGCGAAGCAGGTCTACCCGATCTGACTATTGCGGCAGAGTACTGGCACTTTACCGAAAGTGAAGCGCCACTAAGCGAGGCGCAAGTCGCCGTGCTGGAAAAATTGCTGACCTACGGCGAACCGCCGCTGGCGCAGCAGCCTACCGGCGATCTTTTCCTGGTTACGCCGCGTCTTGGCACGCTGTCGCCGTGGGCTTCCAAGGCGACCGATATCGCCCGCCACTGTGGTCTGGAGCAGGTATTGCGCATCGAGCGCGGCATCGCCTTCCACATTACCGCCGCTGCGCCATTGAGCGATGAGGCCCGCCAAACCCTGGCCGGTCTCCTGCATGACCGCATGACCGAAACCGTGCTGCCGTCGCTGGACGACGCCGACCGCCTGTTCGTGCACATCGAACCGCAGCCGCTGTCCACCGTCGACATCCTCGGCGGCGGCAAGGCAGCGCTGGATGCGGCCAACCTCGACATGGGTCTGGCGCTGTCGCCGGATGAGGTCGATTATCTGGTCGAAAACTTCATCAAGCTGGAGCGCAACCCGACCGACGTCGAGCTGATGATGTTCGCGCAGGCCAACTCCGAGCACTGCCGTCACAAGATCTTCAATGCACAGTTCATCGTTGACGGCGTGGAGCAGGGCAAGTCGCTGTTCCGCATGATCCGCGACACTCACGACGCGCATCCAGAAGGCACCCGCGTGGCCTACAAGGACAATGCCTCGGTAATCGACGGCGCCACCATCGAGCGCTTCTATCCGCAGCCGGACAGCAATACCTACGCCTACAGCGAAGAGCCAACCCACATACTGATGAAGGTGGAAACGCACAACCACCCGACCGCGATCTCGCCGTTCCCTGGCGCGTCCACCGGTAACGGCGGCGAAATCCGTGACGAAGGCGCCACCGGCCGCGGTTCGCGTCCGAAGGCCGGCCTGTCCGGTTTCACCGTCTCCAACCTGAACATCCCGGGCTTCCAGCAGCCGTGGGAAGACGCCAGCTACGGCAAGCCGGGCCGCATCGCCTCGGCACTCGACATCATGATCGAAGGCCCGATCGGCGGCGCCGCGTTCAACAACGAATTCGGCCGTCCGAACCTGGCCGGCTACTTCCGTACCTTTGAAGAAAACTTCCAGGGCGAGCGTCGCGGCTACCACAAGCCGATCATGATCGCCGGCGGCCTGGGCAACATCCAGGAACAGCAGATCTTCAAGAACGAGATTCCGGAAGGCGCGCTGCTGATCCAGCTGGGCGGCCCGAGCCTGCTGATCGGTCTCGGTGGCGGCGCGGCATCCTCGATGGATACCGGTGCCAACAGCGAAAACCTGGACTTCGATTCGGTACAGCGTGGCAACCCGGAAAT
The DNA here is from genome assembly GCF_028548475.1 of Vogesella margarita. Lineage (GTDB taxonomy): Bacteria > Pseudomonadota > Gammaproteobacteria > Burkholderiales > Chromobacteriaceae > Vogesella > Vogesella margarita. The sequence continues at coordinate 140,050 of NZ_JAQQLE010000012.1, read as the reverse complement.
CGAACGCCGTTGCCAGGAAGTGATCGACCGCTGCTGGCAGCGCGGTGCGGCCAACCCTATCGTGTCGATTCACGACGTGGGTGCCGGCGGCCTGTCCAATGCCTTCCCCGAGCTGGTGAACGACGCCGGCCGTGGCGCCATTTTCCATCTGCGCAAGGTGCATCTGGAAGAAAAGGGCATGACCCCGATGCAGATCTGGTCCAACGAGTCGCAAGAGCGCTACGTGATGGCCGTGATGCCGGCCGATCTGGAGCTGTTCGCCGCCATCTGCGAGCGCGAGCGTTGCCCGTTCGCGGTGCTGGGCGTGGCCACCGACGACGGCCACCTGCAGGTGCGCGACGACTACTTCGACAACAACCCGGTCGACATGCCGCTGGAAGTGCTGCTCGGCAAGCCGCCGCGCATGACCCGCGACGTGACCACCCGTGTGGTGGTGACCGACGCCCTCGACGCCGCGCAATACGACACCAAGGAGTCGGCGTACCGCGTGCTGCGTAACCCGACCGTGGCCGACAAGTCCTTCCTGATCACCATTGGCGATCGTACCGTGGGCGGCATGACCGCGCGTGACCAGATGGTCGGCCCGTGGCAGGTGCCTGTGGCCGACGTGGCCGTGACCGCGATGGGCTTCAACACCACCCAGGGCGAGGCGATGGCGATGGGCGAGCGCACGCCTGCGGCACTGTTCTCCGCACCGGCCGCCGGCCGCATGTCGGTGGGCGAGTCGCTGCTGAACCTGGCTGCGGCCAACGTGGGCGAACTGGGCAACGTCAAGCTGTCCGCCAACTGGATGGCCGCTGCCGGCCATCCGGGCGAGGACGCCAACCTGTACGCCACCGTGAAAGCGGTATCCGACATCTGTATCGACATCGACGTCAGCATTCCGGTGGGCAAGGATTCGCTGTCGATGAAGACGGTATGGGAAGACCAGGGCGAGAAGAAGTCGGTGACCGCGCCGCTGTCGCTGATCATCTCCGCGTTTGCCCCGGTGGCCGACGTGCGCAAGACCGTGACCCCGCAGCTGCAGGCGACCGACAGCGCGCTGCTGCTGCTGGATCTGGGCGCCGGCCGCAACCGTCTTGGCGGTTCGATCTTCGGCCAGGTGTGGAACGACATGAACGGCCAGACGCCGGACGTGGATCAGGCCGCCAAGCTGGCCGCTGCCTTCCATACCATCCAGTCGCTGGTGCAGGACGAATTGCTGCTGGCCTACCACGACCGCTCCGACGGCGGCCTGTTCGTCACGCTGGCGGAAATGTGCTTCGCCGGTCACCTCGGTGCGCAGGTCGAGCTGTCGGTGCTGACCGACGACAATGCGGCCAACGTCAACGCGGTGCTGTTCAACGAAGAACTGGGCGCGGTGATGCAGGTTGCCGTCGACCAGATCGACGAAGTGCTGGCGCGCTTTGCCGCCGCCGGCCTGGGCGCCGAAACCAGCGTGATCGGCGTGCCGACCGACGACAATACCCTGACCCTGCTGCATGGTGAGCAGGTGGTGCTGGCCGAATCGCGCGTGGCACTGCAGCAGGCCTGGTCCGAGACCAGCTACCGTCTGCAGCGTCTGCGTGACAACCCGGCCGGTGCCGACAGCGAGTACGCGCAGATCGCCGATACCGAATCGCGCGGCCTGTTCGCCGAGCTGACCTTCGACACCCGCGACAATCCGGCGGCACCGTTCATCGCTACCGGCGCGCGTCCGCGCATCGCCATCCTGCGCGAGCAGGGCGTCAACGGCCAGATCGAGATGGGCGCGGCGTTTACCCGCGCCGGTTTCGAGGCGGTCGACGTGCACATGTCCGACGTGATCGCCGGTCGTATCCAGCTGGCCGACTTCAAGGGTCTGGCGGCCTGCGGCGGCTTCAGCTACGGCGACGTGCTGGGCGCGGGCGAAGGCTGGGCGAAGAGCATCCTGTTCAACGCGCAGGCGCGCGAGCAGTTCGAGGCCTTCTTCGGTCGCGGCGACACCTTCGCACTGGGCGTGTGCAACGGCTGCCAGATGATGTCCAACCTGTCGGATATCATCCCGGGCGCGCAGCACTGGCCAAAACTGAAGCGCAATGCTTCCGAGCAGTTCGAGGCGCGCTTCGCGATGGTCGAAGTTACCGAATCGCCGTCCATCTTCCTGCAGGACATGATCGGCTCCAAGCTGCCGGTGGTGGTGTCGCACGGCGAAGGCCGCGCGGTGTTCGCCCCGGGCGCGCAGGAGCAGGTGCTGACCGCACTGCGCTACGTGGACTTCAACGGCCAGCCGACCGAGGTCTACCCGATGAACCCGAACGGCTCGCCAGCCGGCATTACCGGTGTCACCACGCCTGACGGTCGCTTCACCATCATGATGCCGCACCCGGAGCGCGTGTTCCGCACGCTGCAGAACAGCTGGCATCCGGCGGAGTGGGACGAAAACGGCGCCTGGTTCCGCATGTTCGCCAGCGCCCGCCGCTGGATCGGCTAAGCGGTTCTCCGCGATGCAGACAAAACACCCCGCCTCGGCGGGGTGTTTTTTATGGTGCCAACGGTTGACGCAAGGTTGGCCGCAATGAAAAACGCCGGCCATGTGGCCGGCGTTGTTGTTGGCGGGAGCGGGTTTAGTCGCGGTCGCCAGCGAAAGCCATCAGCAGGTGCAGCAGGCTGGTGAACAGGTTGTAGATGCTGATGTAGATGCCCAGTGCTGCCGAGATATAGCTGGTCTCGCCACCATCAACGATGGTTTTGACTTGCCACAGGATCATCAGCGAGCTGAACAGCGCGAAGGCGGCGGAAATCACCAGCGACATCAGCGGCAGTTGCAGGAAGATGTTGGCAACCACGGCCACCATCAGAACGATGGCGCCGACCATCAGGAACTTGCCCATGCCGCTCAGGTCGCGCTTGGTGGTGGTGGCAATGCCGGCCATCACGGCGAAAACCAGCGTGGTTGCGCCGCCGGCCACCATGATCAGCTGCGAGCCGTTCGCGAGCTTGAACGCGGCTTGCAGCAAGGGACCGAGCAGCACGCCCATCAGGAGCGTGAACAGCAGCATCAGCGGCACGCCCAGAGCGTTGTTGCGGTTGGCTTCAATGGCGAAGGTCAGGCCGTAGAAGACCGCCATGATGGCGAGCATGCCCATGATCGGGCTGCCAGCCATGAAGGCGAAGCTCATGTTGGCGCCAACTGCCGCGCCGATGACGGTTGGGATCATCGACAGGCCGAGCAGGGCGTAAGTATTGCGCAGCACCTTGTGACGGCTGCCACTCAGTGCAGTACTTTGATAGGTGGTGTGCATATTGGGTTGCATGGCGAAGAGACTCCTTGCTGTTGTTGTTTGGGTAATGCAGGTCATGGACAATATACCTGCAGGATAGTTTCGCCATCAAAAAATATTTGACGCAGGATCTTGCCTGACAATGCTTAGTCTACTATTATGCGCACTCTGCTGAAGCAAGGCAGTGAGTCGCGAAAGTGGCGGAATTGGTAGACGCACTGGATTTAGGTTCCAGCGCCGCGAGGCGTGAGAGTTCGAGTCTCTCCTTTCGCACCACTACATTGCTTCATGGAAAACACTGAACCGCTCAAACCCAAGCACAGCAAAGGTTTCGGCGGTTTTTTGTTTGTCCGAGCCGTAATTGTGTGGCACCCCGTACAAACGCGATGCACTGTTCATTTAGTGGCTGCGTGCTATACTCATCCCTTGCTTTTGTCGCCAGAATGCGGGCGAGCAGGGCGGCGCCCTGACTGATCCGCCTTCGGCAATACCTCTGAATTGGTGCAAAAAGCAGGTTCCGCCGGTTCTTGTAAAATGTTCCGCCATCTTGCTTTTTGTCTCTGGCTTTAATCTCCCACACCTTTAAATCTAAGGATTGGACATGCAAGTACAATTGGAAACGTTGAGCGGCCTTGAGCGTCGCATGAGCATTGCCTTGCCAATGGCGGCAATCGACGCACAAGTTGCCGAGCGCCTGAAGCGCGTGGCACGCACGGCCAAGATTCAGGGTTTCCGTCCAGGCAAAGCCCCGGCCAAGATCGTCGAAATGAACTACGGCGCGCAGGTTCGCGAAGAAGTGCTGGGCGAGCAGGTACAACAGGGCTTCTACAAGGCCGCCGTCGAGCAGAAGCTGCGCGTAGCCGGCTACCCGCGTTTTGAATCGGTTGACGCCGCTGGCGACGCCGAAAGCTTCAAGTTCGCCGCCACCTTCGAGGTTTATCCGGAAGTTGTGGTAGGCGATCTGGCCGGCAAGGAAATCGAAAAGGCGAACACGCCAGTAACCGATGCCGAGATCGACAAGACCATCGACATCCTGCGCAAGCAGCGCACCCGCTTCAACCACGTTGAGCGTGCCGCCGCCGAAGGCGATCGCGTGATCATCGACTTCAAGGGCAGCATCGACGGCGTGGCCTTCGAAGGCGGCTCCGCCGAAAACTTCCCGTTCATGATCGGTCAGGGCCAGATGCTGGCTGACTTCGAGAACGGCGTAAAAGGCCTGAAGGAAGGCGAAACTGTCAGCGTGACCGTGAACTTCCCTGAGGACTACCATGGCAAGGACGTTGCCGGTAAGACCGCAGTCTTCGAAATCACGCTGAAGAGCGTTGCCGAAGCACAACTGCCGGAAGTGAACGAAGAGCTGGCCAAGCAGCTGGGTATCGCCGACGGTGACGTGGAAAAAATGCGTGCCGAAATCCGCAAGAACGTGGAGCGTGAAGTCAAGCGTCGCCTGACTGCCCGCAACAAGGAAGCGGTAATGCAGGCGCTGCTGGATGCGACCACCATCGAGCTGCCTAAGTCGCTGGTTGAGCTGGAAGTTGGCCGCCTGATGGAACAGGCCCGCAAGGACCTGGAGCAGCGTGGCATGGCCATGAAAGACATGCCGCTGCCGGCCGACCTGTTCACCCAGCAAGCCGAGCGCCGCGTGGCACTGGGCCTGATCCTGGCGGAAGTGGTGGAAGCCAACAAGCTGGAAGCCAAGCCTGAGCAGGTCAAGGCCATGATCGAAGAGTTTGCCGACAGCTACGAGCAGCCGGCAGACGTGCTGAGCTGGTACTACGCCAGCCCGGATCGCCTGGAAGGCCCGACTTCGATGGTTCTGGAAGACAACGTGGTTGAATTTGTGCTGTCCCGTGCCAATGTTGTCGAGAAGGAACTGTCGTTTGATGCCTTGATGGGCAACAACGGCCAATAATCAACTGTAATCCGGAGAGGTCGATGAAATCGATGATTGAACCGCAAGGTTTGGGGCTGGTGCCCATGGTGGTGGAGCAGAGCGGTCGCGGCGAACGTGCCTATGACATCTTCTCCCGCCTGCTCAAGGAACGCATCATTTTCCTGGTCGGGCCTGTCACCGATGAATCGGCCAATCTGGTCGTGGCACAGATGCTGTTCCTGGAGTCGGAGAACCCGGACAAGGACATCTATCTGTACATCAATTCCCCGGGCGGGTCGATTACCGCCGGCATGTCGATTTACGACACGATGAACTTCATCAAGCCGGACATCTCGACCCTCTGTATTGGCCAGGCTGCCAGCATGGGTGCTTTCCTGCTGTCCGCCGGCGCCAAGGGCAAGCGTTTCACGCTGCCGCATAGCCGGGTCATGATTCACCAGCCGTTGCTGTACGGCGGCGGCCTGAGTGGCCAGGTGACCGATATCGAGATTCATGCGCGCGAACTGGTGAAAACCAAGCTGCAGATGAATGAATTGCTGGCCAAGCATACCGGCCAGACGCTGGAACAGATCCAGGCAGACACCGAGCGTGACAATTTCATGTCCGCGGAGCAGGCGCTGGCTTACGGTCTGATCGACAAAGTGCTGACTTCGCGTGCCGAAGTGGCTGCCTAATTCGGGAATGGTGTGAATGGCTGACAAGAACAGCGAAAAACTGCTTTACTGCTCTTTCTGCGGCAAGAGCCAGCACGAAGTGCAGCGTCTGATCGCCGGCCCGCAGGTCTACATTTGTAATGAATGTGTCGACCTGTGTACCGACATCATTCATGAAGAGCTGGAGGCCAAGCTGGGCGACGCGGCCACGCCGGAAGAGGTGGCGGCCAAATTGCCGACGCCACAGGAAATCCGTGCCAGCCTGGATCAGCACATCATCGGCCAGGAGCAGGCGAAGAAAACCCTGTCGGTTGCGGTGTACAACCACTACAAGCGTTTGTACACGGCAAGCAGCAAGGACGACGTCGAGCTGGCGAAGAGCAACATCCTGCTGATCGGCCCGACCGGCTCCGGCAAGACGCTGCTGGCGCAAACACTGGCGCGCCTGCTGGACGTGCCGTTCGTGATTGCCGATGCCACGACCCTGACCGAAGCCGGTTATGTGGGCGAGGATGTCGAGCACATCATCCAGAAGCTGCTGCAGAAGTGCGACTACGATCCTGAAAAGGCGCAGCGTGGCATCGTGTATCTGGACGAGATCGACAAGATCTCGCGCAAGTCCGAGAACCCGTCCATCACCCGCGACGTATCGGGTGAGGGCGTGCAGCAGGCCTTGCTGAAACTGATCGAAGGTACGGTTGCCTCGGTGCCGCCGCAGGGTGGCCGCAAGCATCCGAACCAGGAATTCATCCAGGTCGACACCACCAATATCCTGTTCATTTGTGGCGGTGCGTTCGATGGTCTGGAAAAGATCATCCGTCGTCGCTCGGAAAAGGGTGGCATCGGCTTTGGCGCCGAAGTGACCTCCAAGGATGACGGCAAGTCGTTGTCGGCGTTGTTCCAGGATGTCGAGCCGGAAGACCTGATCCGTTTTGGCCTGATTCCGGAGCTGATCGGCCGTCTGCCGGTGGTGGCAACGCTGGAAGAATTGGACGAAGAGGCGCTGGTCAACATCCTGACCCAGCCGAAGAATGCGCTGATCAAGCAGTACCAGCGTCTGTTCTCGATGGAAAAGGTCGATCTCGAAGTGCGGCCTTCCGCGCTGCGTCTGATCGCCAAGCAGGCGCTGATTCGCAAGACTGGCGCCCGTGGCCTGCGTTCGATTCTGGAGCGTGCGTTGCTGGATACCATGTACGAGCTGCCGTCGCTGGATGGCGTGACCCGTGTGGTGGTCGACGAGAAAGTGATCGAGAAGGGCGACAAGCCGCTATTCATCTATCAGGATGCGGACGACCAGACGGCACAGTCTGCCTGATTGCTCAGCACCCCAGAAAACCGCCGGTAACGGCGGTTTTTTATTTTAAAACTACCGCGATCTGCTTTAGCATGCTTGATAAGTGTCAACATGCCCTTATCTGTAATCGCAACTGAATTCCTCCCTGTTAAGGTTAGGTGATATGCCACAAACCACCGAACTCACTGATAAAGCCACGCTGCCTCTGCTGCCGCTGCGCGATGTCGTTGTCTTCCCCCACATGGTCATCCCCCTGTTTGTCGGGCGTGCCAAGTCCATTCGTGCGCTGGAAAAAGCCATGGATGACGGCAAGCAGATCCTGCTGGTGGCCCAGCGCTCGGCTTCCAAGGACGAACCGTCTGCCGAGGACCTGCATGCCATCGGTACCGTGGCGACCATTCTGCAAATGCTCAAGCTGCCGGACGGCACGGTCAAGGTGCTGGTCGAAGGCCGGCAGCGTGCCAAGGTCGATCTGGTGCATGGCGATGCCGACGAGTATTTTACTGCCGATATCACTCCGGTAGCGCTGGACGGTGCCGATACCGCCGAAGTGGAAGCGCTGCGTCGCGCACTGCTGGCCCAGTTCGAGCAGTTCGTCAAACTGAACAAGAAGATCCCGAGCGAAATCCTGTCTTCGCTCAACGGTATCGACCGCGCTGGCCGTCTGGCCGACACCATCGTCGCGCACCTGCCGCTCAAGCTGGAGCAGAAGCAGGAAATCCTGGAGATGTTCGACATCCAGGTTCGCATCGAGCACCTGCTGGGGCTGATGGAAAGCGAGATCGACATCCTGCAGGTGGAAAAGCGCATCCGTGGCCGCGTCAAGCGCCAGATGGAAAAGAGCCAGCGCGAGTACTACCTGAACGAGCAGGTCAAGGCGATCCAGAAAGAGCTGGGCGAGGACGATGAAGCCAGCGAGATCGACGAGCTTGAGAAAAAGATCAAGCTGGCCGGCATGTCGAAAGAGGCCAAGGACAAGGTGATGGCCGAGCTCAAGAAGCTCAAGATGATGTCGCCGATGTCCGCCGAGGCCACCGTGGTGCGCAACTACATCGAAACCCTGCTTGATCTGCCGTGGAAGAAGAAAACCAAGGTCAGCAAGGAAATCGATGCCGCCGAAGCCATTCTCGACGAAGACCACTTCGGTCTGGAGAAGGTCAAGGAACGCATCCTGGAATACCTCGCGGTGCAGAAGCGTGTCGACAAGCTCAAGGCGCCCATCCTGTGCCTGGTTGGGCCGCCTGGTGTGGGTAAGACCTCGCTGGGGCAGTCGATTGCCCGCGCTACCAACCGCAAGTTCGTGCGCATGGCACTGGGCGGCGTCCGTGACGAGTCCGAGATTCGTGGTCACCGCCGTACCTATATCGGCTCCATGCCGGGCAAGGTGCTGCAGAACATGAGCAAGGCCGGCGTGAAAAACCCGCTTTTCCTGCTGGATGAAGTGGACAAGATGGGCGCCGATTTCCGCGGCGACCCGTCGTCGGCACTGCTGGAAGTGCTCGACCCGGAACAGAATCACGCCTTCGTCGATCATTACGCCGAGGTGGATTTCGATCTGTCCGACGTGATGTTCGTGGCGACGGCCAACTCGCTGAACATTCCGCCGGCGCTGCTGGACCGCATGGAGATCATCCGTCTGTCCGGCTACACCGAGGACGAGAAGGTCAGCATTGCCGTCAAGTATCTGGTCGACAAGCAGATGAAGGCCAACGGCGTGGCTGAAGGCGAGCTGGTGATCCAGGAGGCTGCGATCCGCGACATCGTGCGCTACTACACCCGCGAGGCCGGGGTGCGTAGCCTGGACCGCGAAATTGCCAAAATCTGCCGCAAGGTGGTGACGCAGCAGTCGCTGAAAAAAGACGGCAAGGCCGGCAAGGTGACGGTGACGCCGAAAAACCTCGACAAGTACCTGGGTGTGCAGCGCTTCGAATACGGCATTGCCGAAGAGCAGAACCGCATCGGTCAGGTGACTGGCCTTGCGTGGACCGAGGTGGGGGGCGAGTTGCTGACCATCGAGGCTGCCGCCTTGCCGGGCAAGGGCAACATCATCCGTACCGGCCAATTGGGCGAGGTGATGCAGGAATCGATTACCGCCGCGATGACCGTGGTGCGTAGCCGCGCCGCGCAACTGGGTATCCGTCCGGACTTCTACGAGAAGCACGACATGCATATCCACGTGCCGGAGGGGGCGACTCCCAAGGACGGGCCGTCTGCGGGCGCTGCCATGGCTACCGCGCTGGTTTCGGTGCTGACAGGCATACCGGTACGTGCCGACGTGGCGATGACCGGCGAGATCACCCTGCGTGGCGAAGTACTGCCTATCGGTGGTCTCAAGGAAAAACTGCTGGCGGCGCAGCGTGGCGGCATCAAGCACGTGCTGATTCCGAAGAACAACGTCAAGGATCTGGCCGAGATTCCGGCCAACATCAAGAACAAGCTGGACATCCATCCGGTGAAGTGGTTTGACGAGGTGCTGGCACTGGCGCTGGAGCATGCGCCGCAGCCGCTGGCCGATACTGCGCCGACTGTTGCAAATCCGGCGGCGGATGATGCGCCGAATGCCCCTGTTGTAACGCACTAATGACGCTTTGTTTTGATTTAGCTGGAAAAGCGCGCTAGCATCGGCTTCCAGAAGGGGTTGATTCAGGCTTGACCCCAGCTGGAAGCCGCTTGACACAAGGTTTTTGGCCTTGTTATAAAGCAAGCGGTTTATTTCAGTACTACGTACACCGAGAACGACGAAAGGGGACTTAACGTGAACAAGTCTGAACTGATTGACGCGATTGCCGCCAAAGCAGACATTTCTAAAGCAGCTGCTGGCAAGGCGCTGGATGGCATGATCGATGCCGTAACTGACGCGCTGAAGGCCGGCGATACCGTCACTGTTGTAGGCTTTGGTACTTTCTATGTTGGCGAACGCGCAGAGCGTAGTGGCCGCAACCCGAAAACGGGCGAGACCATTACCATCGCTGCAGCCAAGTCTCCGAAATTCCGTGCTGGCAAGGCACTGAAAGACGCGCTGTAAGAGTGCACCTTCCCGGGTAGCCGGGAGACAGGTTGGTTCCCGCCCTGTCGTCTTGTGAGGGGAGTGCACTTGAAGGCTTGAGGCAGCAAGTGTCGTGGCCCCGGCCACAGACTCCGCCAGACAAACAGCAAGGTGAACGGCAAAACCGTTCACCTTGTTTTTTTGGTAACAAACCGATCCATGTTCAATTTTGTCCAGAACAATCAAGCGGCGATCAAGATCATTCTTGGCGCGGTGGCGCTGACCTTTGTCGGCTTTGGTGTAGGTAGCTATACCGCTGCCGTTGACGAGCCTTTCCTGGCCAAAGTCGGTAACAACAAAATCTTTGCCCGCGATGTCGAGCGTCAGCTGGAGGGCCAGCCGGCCAATGCCGCGACGCGCCAGGCGGTGCTGGAAAACCTGATTCGCCAGCAACTGCTGATTGCTGCGGCAGAGCGCAACGGCATCACACCGAGCGTGGAGCAGCTGCGTCAGGCGATTGCCGCCATCCCGACCTTCCAGGAAAACGGCAAGTTCAGCCCGGCCCGTTACGCCGAATTCATCAAGGGCCGTTATCGCTCGGCCGACGATTTCGAGGCCGATGTCCGTCGCGATCTGATGCTGCAGACGCAGATCACGCCGTACCTGAATACCCATTTCGTGTCGTCCAGCGTGCTGGCCCGCATGGGTGCGCTGTTCGGCGAATCGCGCGAAGTACGCGAAGTGCTGATCTCGCCGGCCGGCTTTGCCGCCGACGTCAAGATCGATGACGCCGCCGTCAAGGCCTACTACGACAGCAACAAGACGCGCTACCAGGAGCCGGAGTCGGCGGTGGTCGAGTATGTGTCGCTGTCGCTGGGAGAGGTGGCGGCAACGCAGGTGGTCAGCGATGCCGAGGCACAGGCCTATTTTGACAAGCACAAGACGGAATTCGGCAGCGAAGAACGTCGCGTGTCGCACATCCTGCTGACTGTGGATGCGGGGGCCAAGCCGGAAGCCAAGGCGGCGGTGAAGGCACAGGCGGAAGCGTTGCTGCAGCAGGTCAAAGCCAATCCGGCCGGCTTTGCCGCATTGGCCAAGGCCCGCTCGCAGGATCCGGGCTCCGCCGAGCAGGGCGGTGACCTCGGCTTCTTTGCCCGTGGCGCGATGGTCAAGCCATTCGAGGATGCCGCCTTTGCGCTGCAGCCGGGCCAGATCAGCGGTGTGGTCGAAACCGAATTCGGCTTCCACATCCTGAAGCTGGATGAGGTGAAGCCCGTCGACTTCGCCGGCCAGAAGGCGGCGGTGATCGAGAAGCTGAAGCGTGACAAGGCCGGTGCTAGCTACCGCGCACAGCTGGAGAAGATGGGCGAACTTGCCTACCAGCAGCCGGATTCGCTGCAGGCCTTGGCCGAACAGCTGAAGCTGACCGTGAAGACCGGCCCTGCGATGAGCCGTAGCGGCATCGCCGGTGACGCTGTACTGGGCAATGCCAAGGTGCTGGAAGCGGTCTACGGCGATGATGTGCTGAAGAAGAAGCACAACAGCGAACCGGTGGAACTGTCTGCCGGCAATACGGTGGTACTGCGCGTGAAGCAGTACCAGCCGCAGCGCCAGAAGCCGCTGGCCGAGGTGCAGGCGCAAGTGCGCGCCGAGCTGACCGCGCGCGAGGCGGCCAACCGTGCCGAGAAGCGCGGCCTGCAGCTGCTGGCCGAGTTCAAAACCGGCAAAGGTGTGGATGGCCAGGCCTGGGGTGCGCTGCGCAAGGTGTCGCGCCGCGCCGCCAACGGCATGGCCGTGCCGGAGCTGCGTGCGGTGTTTGCGGCCAACGTTGGCAAGCTGCCGGCGTTTGCCGGTGCCCGCCGCGACAATGGCGACTACGTGATCTATCGCATCGACAATGTGGACAAGGCACCGACCGCTTCGGCGCCGGAGCTGGCGCAGCTGAAGGGTGTGCTGGGCGAGATGTCGGCTAACACGGTGCTGATCTCCTACCTGGACGAGCTGCGCAATCACGACAAGGTGATGATCAGCCAGCAGCCGGCGGATCAGTAAAACGTCAGCCAGCAAAAAGGCCCCGCAAGGGGCCTTTTCTGGTTTTGCCCTCAGGGCAGGGATCAGGCAGCGAAGTTTTTCGCCACGAAGTCCCAGTTCACCAGCTTCCAGAAGCCTTCCAGGTAGTTCGGACGGCTGTTGCGGTAGTCGATGTAGTAGGCGTGTTCCCACACGTCGCAAGTCAGCAGCGCTTTCTTGTCGGTGGTCAGCGGGGTAGCGGCGTTGCTGGTGGAAACCAGGTCCAGGCTGCCGTCGGTGTTCTTCACCAGCCAGGCCCAGCCAGAGCCGAAGGTGCCAACGGCACAGGCGGCAAAGGCTTTCTTGAACTCGTCGAAGGAACCCCACTTGGCGTTGATGGCGTCAGCCAGTGCGCCGGTCGGCTCGCCACCGGCGTTCGGGGCCAGACCGAACCAGTAGAAGGTGTGGTTCCATACCTGGGCGGCGTTGTTGAAGATGCCACCGGAGGATTTCTTGACGATTTCTTCCAGCGAGGCGTTCTCGAACTCGGTACCCTTGATCAGGTTGTTCAGGTTGGTGATGTAAGTCTGGTGATGCTTGCCGTAGTGGAATTCCAGGGTTTCCTTGGAAATGATCGGTGCCAGGGCGTCCAGCGCGTACGGCAGTTCGGGCAGTTTGTGTTCCATCGTGCTCTCCAGAGTTAGAAAGTAAAACAGCATGCGCTGTTCGACCAATGAAGTTTACTGTAATTGTGCGAATGCGCCAATTCTTGACTAAATCACTACACTAAAGGTTCGCTTTGTGCATTTCGACGTAATTGTGATCGGCGCCGGTGCCGCCGGCATGATGTGCGCGGCCACCGCCGGCCAGCGCGGCCGCCGCGTGCTGCTGCTGGATCACGCCGCTAAACTGGCGGAGAAGATCCGCATTTCGGGTGGCGGACGCAGCAACTTCACCAATGTGCACGCCCGTCATGACTGCTATGTGTCGGAGAATCCGAATTTCTGCCGTTCGGCGCTGGCGCAGTACACGCCGCAGCATTTCATCGCGCTGATGGAGCGCCACGGCATCGCCTACCACGAGAAGAAACTGGGGCAGCTGTTCTGCGACGACAGCAGCCAGCAGCTGATCGACATGCTGGATGCCGAGTGCCGTGCCGCCGGCGTCGACCGGCGCATGGAGGTCACCGTGCACAAGGTTGGCCGCAACGAGGCGTTCCGGCTGGAAACCAGCGCCGGCGACTTCAGCTGCGACTCGCTGGTGATCGCCACCGGCGGGCTGTCGATCCCGCAGATCGGCGCCACCGCCTTCGGCTACCAGATCGCCGAGCAGTTCGGCCTGCCGGTAACAAAGCTAGATCCAGCGCTGGTGCCGTTGACCTTCCACGTCGAGGATGCCGCGCGCTTCGCGCCGCTGGCCGGTGTGTCGCTGGATACCGAGGTGCGCATCGGCAAGGTGCGCTTCCGCGAGAACGTGCTGTTCACCCACAAGGGCCTGTCCGGGCCGGCCATCCTGCAGATTTCCAGCTACTGGCAGCCGGGGCAGGAGATCGTCATCGACCTGCTGCCGGATCTGGATGCCGAGGCATGGCTGGAGGAACGTGCGAGCAGCGAGCAGTTGCTGGCCAACACCATGGGCGAGCTGGGCTGGCCGAAGCGCTTTGCCGAGGCATGGCTGGACGGGCAGGGCGCTAATGTGCGCGGTCGCGACCTGTCACCGAAAAAGCGCCGCCAGCTGGCGGAAACGCTGCACAACTGGCGCGTGCTGCCCAACGGCACCCAGGGCTACAAGAAGGCCGAGGTCACCCGCGGCGGGGTGTCCACCAGGGCGCTGTCGTCCAAGACCATGATGGCCAACGACGTGCCGGGGCTGTTCTTCATCGGCGAGGTGGTCGACATCACCGGCTGGCTGGGCGGTTATAACTTCCAGTGGGCGTGGTCTTCCGGCTTTGTCGCCGGCAAAAACTGTTAGAATCACGCTCTCTCCTGCCTGGCTGCGGCCAACCTTGTCGCGTGCGCCGGCGCACGCCAGCGGTTGGCCGTAGCACGGCTAAATGGCATCACCGGATACCCCGAGCTTTATGAGCGATTACGATTTCAACGACACCTCGGTGGCGGCCATCCGCACGCCGCCACACTCGATCGAGGCCGAGCAATCGGTACTGGGCGGCCTGCTGCTGGACAACAGCGCCTGGGAAAAGATTGCCGACCTGCTGACCGAGGCCGACTTCTACCGCCACGATCACCGCGTGATCTTCAAGCATATCGCCAAGCTGGTCGACATCGCGCGTCCGGCGGATGTGGTCACCGTTTCCGAAAGCCTGGACAAGAATGCCGAGCTGGGTAGCGTCGGCGGCCTGGCCTACCTCGCGATGCTGGCGCAGAACACGCCGTCGGCGGCCAACATCCGCCGCTACGGCGAGATCGTGCGCGAGCGTTCGGTGATGCGCTCGCTGGCGCTGGTCGGCACCGAGATCGCCGAGTCGGCCTACAATCCGCTGGGCCGCGACGCGGCGCAGCTCTTGGACGAGGCCGAGGGCAAGGTGTTCCAGATCGCGGAATCCACCGCCAAGTCCAAGCAGGGCTTCCTGGAAATGCCGGCGCTGCTGAAAGAGGTGGTCGAGCGCATCGACATGCTGTACAGCCGCGATAATCCGGACGAAGTTACCGGCATCCCGACCGGCTTTACCGATCTGGACGCCAAGACCTCCGGTCTGCAACCGGGCGACCTCGTGATCGTCGCCGGCCGCCCGTCCATGGGCAAGACCGCGTTTTCGATGAACATCGCCGAGCACGTGGCGATCGAGGCCGGCCTGCCGGTGGCGGTGTTCTCCATGGAAATGGGCGGCACCCAGCTGGTGATGCGGATGCTGGGTTCGGTCGGCCGGCTGGACCAGCACATCCTGCGTACCGGCAAGCTGGGCGACGAGGACTGGCAGAAGCTGACCTACGCCATCGGCAAGCTGTCCGATGCACCGATGTACATCGACGAAACCCCGGCGCTGACCGCGCTGGAGTTGCGCGCCCGCGCGCGACGTCTGGCGCGCCAGCACGGCGGCAAGCTCGGCCTGATCGTGATCGACTACATGCAGCTGATGTCGGGCTCCGGCCGTAGCGACAACCGCGCCTCTGAGCTGGGCGAGATCTCGCGCGGCCTGAAGGGCCTGGCCAAGGAGTTGCAGGTACCGGTGATCGCGCTGTCGCAGCTGTCGCGTAGCGTGGAGCAGCGTACCGACAAGCGACCGATGATGTCCGACTTGCGTGAATCCGGTGCCATCGAGCAGGACGCCGACATCATCATCTTCATGTACCGCGACGAGTACTACAACCCCGATTCGCCGGACAAGGGCCTGGCGGAAGCCATTATCAGCAAGCACCGTAACGGCCCCACCGGCAAGGTGCGCCTGGCGTGGCTGGGCATGCACGCCAAGTTCGACAACGCGTCGATACACGGCGTCACCGGCTGGGCCGACGCCGACGGTTAAGCAAATTCATTTGTTGCTTCAACTACTGAGAGTTTTCAATGTCGTTTTATTAAAAGCTGTGGGGCCATAAAAAAGTGCCACAACGCGCTGCCTATTTTTCTGTTATCCAAGAGGTCATATGAGCAAAATAAACCATAACCAACCTGGAAATGACTTTTCGGAAAATTTTCAAGAGATACCTTCCATCCTTGAAGCAATAGTTGCGCGTATTGACAATCTTTATTCAAGTGACAATCCTGATCGTGTTACTGGAATTCCTTCTGGCTTTACCGATCTGGATGAGAAAACATCTGGTTTACAGCCTGGGGAGCTAGTAGTTGTGGCGGCTCGCCCTGCAATGGGTAAAACGGCTTTTGCAATGAATATTGTTGAGCACGTTGTTATTGAAGCAAGTTTGCCAGTGGCTGTGTTTTCTATGGCAACGAGCAGTGAGCAATTAGTGCAGCGATCATTAGGGTCTGTTGGGTGTTTGGATTCGATGATTCTGCGAACTGGTAAGTTGGGTGACGAAGATTGGCAAAAGCTCACTTATGCAATAGGAAAGTTAGCCGATGTCCCTTTGTATATTGATGATACTCCAAGGTTGTCTGTGTCTGATATTCGTGCCAGAGCGTGTGACCTCGCTGATCAGCACGGAGGTAGACTTGGCTTAATTGTCATTGACTATTTGCAATTAATGTCCGGAACCGGGCGTATTGACAATCGTGCGATTGAGCTGGGTGAAATTTCCCGAGAGCTAAAAATTTTGGCGAGAGAGTTACGAGTTCCGATAATTGCACTATCCCAGTTGTCACGTAATGTAGAGCAGCGTGTTGATAAGCGTCCGATTGTTAGTGATTTGAGAGACTCTGGGGCTATTGAAGAGGATGCTGATTTGATTCTTTTTCTTTATCGGGATGAGTACTACAACGCCGATTCTCCGGACCGGGGGATGGCTGAGCTTATTATCGGCAAGCACCGTAACGGCCCCACCGGCAAGGTGCGGCTGGCCTTCCTCGGCCACTACGCCAAGTTCGACAACGCGGCGGTGCACGGCATGTCCGGCTGGGCCGACGCCGACGGTTAAGCAATTTGTTGCGGCCAACCTTGCATAGTTACAAGGTTGGCCGCAGGTCTAGACAGGGAATCCCGATGAGCTTTTTCGACAAACACGTTTTTGTCTGCTGCAACCAGCGCGCCGAAGGCGAAATGTGCTGCAACAACCTCGGCTCCAGCGAGCTGCTGGGTTACATGAAAGACCAGATCAAGGCGCGCGGCCTCAACGGCAGCGGCCAGATCCGCGTCAACAAGGCCGGCTGTCTCGGTCGTTGCGACGAAGGTCCGGTGTTGGTGGTGTATCCGCAGGAGACCTGGTACACCTTCATCGACAAGGCCGACATCGACGAGATCGTCGAGGAACACATGGTGCATGGCCGTATCGTGGAAAGGCTGAAAATCTGATGCTGAAAGCGATGCAGAAGATCGACATCGCCGGCCCGGTCGGCGCGCTCGAAACCATCGTCATCCCCGCCGTCGGCGAGCAGACCGGCATCGCCGTGGTCTGCCACCCCAATCCGACGCAGGGTGGCACCAACACCAACAAGGTGATCCAGACCGCGGCCAAGGCGCTGTCGCAGCTGGGCTATACCTGCTACCTGCCCAATCTGCGCGGCGTCGGCAACAGCGGCGGCGAGCACGATCACGGCATCGGCGAGGTTGACGACGTGATCGCGGTGGTCGATTACGCGCGCGCGCAGCACGGTGCATTGCCGCTGGCGCTGGCCGGCTTCTCCTTTGGTGGCTTCGTTGCGGCGCGCACCCGTGCGCGTATCGACGCCGACAAGCTGTTGCTGATGGGGCCGGCGGTGGGCAAGTACGCGATTCCGACGCCGGAGGTGCCGGCCGATACGCTGGTGATCCACGGCGAGGCGGACGAGGTGGTGCCGCTGGAAAACGTGATGGTGTGGGCGCGGTCGCAGCACCTTCCGGTGATCGTGCTGCCGGAGGCGGGTCACTTTTTCCACGGCCGTCTGGTGCAGCTGGCCGGGCTGATCAAGCGCTGCTGGTAAGCCGTCGCGCGTTGGCGCAAGACAAAACGTTGGCCGCAATCTCGCGATTGCGGCCAACGTTTTTTTGGGGGAGGGCGGCGAATGTCGTCTCAGCGCAGGTAGTCGCCGTCGGCTTCCGGCTGGTAGCTGACCGCCAGCACCTCGATACGGGTGTGGCTGCCATCCGGCAGCGGCCAGTCGATCTGCTGGCCGACGGCCAGCCCCAGCAGCGCGCTACCGATCGGCGCCAGGATGGAGATGCGGCCGCTATCGGCATCGGCGTCAGCCGGATAGCACAGCGTGATCGCGCGCTCCTCGCCGCTGTTGTGCAGGCGGATACGGGCGCGGCTGTTCATGCTGATCACGTCGGCGGGCATGTCCCGAGGTTCGACCACCTCGGCGCGGTCGAGCTCTGCTTCCAGTGCAGTCACCCCCGGGAAATCCTTGACCGAAACCCGTTCGATCAGGTTGGTCAGACGCAAGTGGTCCAGGCTGGACAGGGTGATCGCAGGCAGGCTGCTCATGGTCGCTCCTTCAAGGGTAACGGCGGGTCGCTCCCGCACAATGCAAAACGTGATGCGGCGGCTGGCAGCATCACGATCCCTGCATCATAGCCGATTCGCGCGGTGTCGGGCAGGGCGCCGCGGCGCTTGCTCCTCCTTTCGAACTAGTCGCCCCCGCCGATTGGCCTTGTCCGGCTAACCCTTAATCATCGTAGGGTTTAACCCTGTGGCCAATGTTGGCCGCATGCCTGAGCGCGTACTGTGACAGTGTCTCAATCGTGCGGATAAGAACACCATGGCCTCGCAAACCTACAAGCAATACGCGGTGCTGGCGTCCAGTACTGTGTCGTTCACCGTTTGCTTCATGATCTGGATGATGTTTGCGGTGCTGGGTATTCCCATCAAGCAGCAGCTGGGCCTGAACGAAACCGAATTCGGCATTCTGGCCGCGACACCGGTGCTGTCCGGTTCGCTGATCCGCGTGCCGCTGGGCATCTGGACCGACCGCTTCGGCGGCCGCATCGTACTGTTCACCCTGATGCTGGCCTGTGTGGTGCCCATCTACATGATGCAGTTTGCCACCCAGTTCTGGCATTTCCTCGCCATCGGCCTGGTCGTCGGTCTCGCTGGTGGCTCATTCTCGGTGGGCACACCGTACGTGGCGCGCTGGTTCCGCAAGGAGCAGCAGGGCCTGGCGATGGGCGTGTTCGGTGCCGGTAACGCCGGCTCCTCGCTGACCAAGCTGATCGCCCCCAGCCTGATCGCCATCGGCGGCTGGCAGCTGGTGCCCAATGTGTACGCCGCCGTGATGCTGGTGACCGCCATCCTGTTCTGGCTCTTCTCCTACCACGACCCCAAGCATTTGGTGTCCAGCAAGGTGAGCTTCAGCCAGCAGCTGGCGCTGATCAAGAACCCGGCTGTGATGCGCTACTGCCAGTACTACTCGGTGGTGTTCGGCGGCTATGTGGCGCTGGCGCTGTGGATGACCAAGTACTACGTGGCCGAGTACGGCTTTGATATCAAGCATGCCGCGTTCCTGGCTGCCTGCTTCTCGCTGCCAGGTGGCGTGCTGCGCGCACTGGGTGGCTGGCTGTCCGACAAGTACGGTGCCTACAAGGTGACCTGGGGCGTGATGTGGGTGTGCTGGATCGCCTTCTTCATCCTGTCCTACCCGCAGACCCATTTCATCATCCAGACCGTCAAGGGTCCGCAAGGTTTCGATATCGGCCTGAACGCGACCATGTTCACCCTGGTGCTGTTCGGTGTCGGCGTGGCGATGGCGATCGGCAAGGCTTCGGTATTCAAGTTCATTGCTGACGAGTTCCCGGACAACATCGGCGCCGTGTCCGGCGTGGTGGGTCTGGCTGGCGGCATGGGCGGCTTCCTGCTGCCGATCATGTTCGGCGCGCTGGTTGACCTGACCGGCGTGCGTTCCAGCTCCTTCATGCTGCTGTACGGCACCGTGTGCGTATCGCTGATCTGGATGCACTTCTCCTTCCGCGCCGTGCGTCGCGCCGAAGAAGAAAAAGACGCCGGGCTGGCAACCGCCACCCGCTGATGGCAAGCGCGGTTTACTGAC
This sequence comes from Vogesella margarita, assembly GCF_028548475.1. Lineage (GTDB taxonomy): Bacteria > Pseudomonadota > Gammaproteobacteria > Burkholderiales > Chromobacteriaceae > Vogesella > Vogesella margarita. The sequence goes on along the minus strand of NZ_JAQQLE010000012.1, from coordinate 120,378 downwards.
CAAATTTCGATGGTATCGGGGCGGCAGGGGCTGCCCCGCAGAGAGGATGACATCATGTCTCATGTACTGACCCGCTGGGAGCCGGAAAGCCCCAGCTTCTGGCAGCAGGATGGCAAGGCTGTGGCCCGCCGCAACCTGTGGATCTCGATTCCGGCGCTGACGCTGGCTTTCGCCATCTGGCAGGTGTGGAGCGTGGCGGTGCTCAACATGCCCAATATCGGCTTCAACTACACGCCCAACCAGCTGTTCTGGCTGGCGGCCTTGCCGGCACTGTCCGGCGCCACGCTGCGCATCTTCTACAGCTTCATGGTGCCGATCTTCGGTGGCCGCAAGTGGACGGCCATCTCCACCGCCAGTCTGCTGATCCCGGCGATCGGCATCGGCTTCGCGGTGCAGGACCCGAGCACCAGCTACGTCACCATGCTGATCCTGGCCCTGCTGTGCGGCTTCGGTGGCGGCAACTTCAGCTCCTCGATGTCCAACATCAGCTTCTTCTTCCCCAAGGCCGAAAAGGGCACCGCGCTGGGCCTGAACGCCGGCCTGGGCAACCTCGGTGTGTCGCTGGTGCAGTTCGTGGTGCCGATCGTGATCACCATGAGCCTGTTCGGCGCCCTCGGCGGCGAGCCGCAGACCTGGGTGAAGGGTGAGGCCACCAAGCAGATGTGGCTGCAGAACGCCGGCTTCGTATGGGTGCCGTTCATCATCCTGTCCACGTTGGCCGCATGGTTCGGCATGAATGACATCGCCTCGGCCAAGGCCTCGTTTGCCGACCAGGCAGTGATCTTCAAGCGCAAGCACAACTGGCTGATGTGCTGGCTGTACATCGGTACCTTCGGTTCCTTCATCGGTTTTGCCGCCGGCTTCCCGCTGCTGATGAAAGGCCAGTTCCCTGATGTCGATCCGAGCAAGTACGTGTTCTTCGGCCCGCTGGTCGGCGCGCTGGCCCGTCCACTGGGCGGCTGGCTGGCAGACAAGGTCGGCGGTGCCAAGGTGACGCAGGTCGTGTTCGTGCTGATGATCGCCGCGGTGCTCGGCGTGCTCAACTTCCTGCCGCACGCTGGCCAGGGCGGCAACTTCCAGGGTTTCTTCGCCATGTTCCTGTGCCTGTTCGCACTGACCGGTATCGGCAACGGCTCCACCTTCATGCAGGTGCCAACCATCTTCCTGACCCTGCACCAACGCATGGCCGGCAAGGGCGACGCGGCACAGAAAAAAGCGGTTGCCGACGCGACCAAGGAAGCCGCGGCAGTACTGGGCTTCTCCGGTGCCATCGGTGCCTACGGCGGCTTTTTTATCCCGAAAAGCTACGGTACCTCGATCGCCATGACCGGCGGCGTGGAAGCGGCGCTGTACGGCTTCATCGCCTTCTACGTCACCTGCCTGCTGATCAACGGCTGGTACTACGCCCGCAAGAACGCGGAAGTGCCTTGCTGACGACTTCTCCAAGTTTGCGGACTTTTTCTGCAATCTTCTTCGGCGCCCTTCGGGGCGTTTTTTTTTGCGTCGCGATTCGCGGCAGATGGCAGGACGCGGTGAATTACTAGATCTGAATCAAGGCCGCAGGGGGTAGGCGCCGGCTATACGTCATGGCCAGCCGGCGGTGCGCATGACGGGCAAGCCGGCACGCGTAATGCCCGCGACCTTGAACGGCCGGGCCTCTCTTTCCGGAGTGTGACGATGACCATCAAACTGAAGTTGCTGTGTTTTACCGTTCTGGCCCTGCTGGCCGCGCTGGTGCCCAGCATGGTGGGCCTGAACGCCTTGCGGGCGGCCGATGCCAAGCTGGATGTGGTCAACGAGCGCATCATCCCGCGGCTGGGGCTGGTGGCGAATATCCGCAGCACGTTCAAGGATCTGCGTATCGACGACATCCTGCAGGTGTACGAGCAGGACAGCCGTTTCCAGCTGCAGGCGCGGCTGCGCACCCGCGAAACCACGGACAAGCTGCACCAGCTGCTGCGGCAGCTGAAATCGCAACTGCGCAAGCCGGCGGCGCTGGCCAACCTGCAGCGCTTCGACTCGCTGTTCGAGCAGTACCTGTTGCTGCTGGACCGGGTGCACGCGGTGCGGGTGACACCGGGCATGACGCCGCCGCAACTGTCGGCGGCGATGGAGCCGTGGCGCCAGGTGGGCACCGAGCTGGGCGGCTCGGTGACGGCCATCGTCAACGACGTACTGGCCGAGGGGCGCCACAACCGGGCGCAGGCCGAGGCGGAGATGGCCTCGGCCAAGCTTGCGTTTGCGGTGTCGCTGTTGCTGTCCATGGTGCTGCTGTTCGGCTGTGGCTGGCTGATCCTGCGCAGCATCAACCGCCCGGTGCAGTCGGCGGTGCTGGCGGTGCGCGGTATTTCCGACCGCCAGGATCTGTCGCAGCGCGTGATGGTACACAAGGATGACGAGATCGGCGGCCTGCTGAAGGCGTTCAACCACCTGCTGGGCAAGATGCGCGATTCCATCCACCAGATCGGCGACCACTCGCACGCGGTGACGGTGGCGGCGGAAGACCTCAGCGTGGCGTCCGACCAGGTGAAGAGCGGTGCCCTCCACGCCAGCGTGTCGGCGACGGAAATGGCGGCGGCGGTGGAGGCGGTCACCGTCAGCATCGGCCACATCGCCGAGCGTACCCGCGATGCCGACCGGCTGGCGACGGCCTCCGGCCAGCAGGTGGTGCAGAGCGAGCGCATGATCCGCGACACGGTGAGCGAGATCGAGAGCATCGCCAGCGCGGTGAACGACACCGCGCGCGGTGTGCAGGAGCTGCAAAGTCGCAGCGAGTCGATCGGCTCGGTGGTCAACGTGATCGGCGACATCGCCGACCAGATCAACCTGCTGGCACTGAACGCGGCGATCGAGGCCGCTCGTGCCGGCGAATCCGGGCGCGGCTTCGCGGTGGTCGCCGACGAGGTGCGCAAGCTGGCCGAGCGCACCACCGCGTCCACCGCGCAGATTCACGCCACCGTGTCCAGTATCCGCGAAGGCTCGAACGCCACCGTGCACCTGATCGGCAACGTGGTTGGCCGCGTGGAGCAGGGCGTGGCGCGGGTGCGCGAGGCCGGTGCCGCCATCGGCGAGCTGCGCACGCTGGCCGGGCAGGTTGGGCAGCAGGTGGCCGATATCGCCGCCGCCATTCACGAGCAGAGCGAAGCCAGCGGCCGCATCTCGCAGAAGGTGGAAGGCATCGCCCAGATCGCCGAGGAGAGCAGCGCCGCGGCACAGAGCACCGCGCTCAATGCGCTGCGCCTGCACGAACTGGCGCAGAACATGCGCCGCGACGTGGCCTGTTACACCACGTGAGCCGGCGCCGGCGGCGCGCCGCCATGAGCAGCACGGTAATTTTCTTACATGAAACTTACATTTAATGGACGGGGCGTGCCACCGTTACGGCGAAGGTGGCCGCACCTTGCTTTACCAAGTCCATGAAATCAAACAGTAAAAATAACGTCGCCAGACTGCTTGCCGGCTAATTGCTGTAAGAATGGTGAAAGCAATCGAGTACAAGCCGCATTGTCATTAGACTACTGCTCCCACGCATAACAACACACGGAGCCTAGTCACATGCCACAGCATGTCCACACACCACAATACGGGAAGCCGCTGGCGGTGCTGACTTCCCTGTTCTTCATGTGGGGTCTGATCACCTCGCTCAACGATATCCTGGTGCCGCATCTCAAGGGAGTGTTCTCCCTGAGCTATGTGCAGGCGGCACTGGTGCAGTTCAGCTTCTTTACTGCCTATTTCGTCGTGTCCCTGCCGGCTGGCCGGCTGGTGCAGTCCTGGGGCTACCAGCGCGGTATTGTCGCCGGCCTGTGTACCGCCGCTGCCGGCTGCCTGCTGTTCTATCCGGCGGCGGCCAGCCTGTCGTATCCGGCCTTCCTCGGCGCGCTGTTCGTGCTGGCGGCCGGCATTACCGTGCTGCAGGTTGCGGCCAACCCTTACGTGACGCGACTGGGACCGGCGAAGACGGCGTCCAGCCGCCTCAACCTGACCCAGGCCTTCAACGCGCTGGGTACCACCGTGGCGCCCTTGCTGGGCGCGATGCTGATCCTGGTCGACAGCCACGATGGCGCGGCGGCCGAGGCCAGCGCGGTGCAACTGCCGTATCTGGTGCTGGCCGGCGTGCTGTTCGCCATCGCGGTGGTGTTCGCGCTGCTGCGCCTGCCGGCGATCAAGGATGACCATGCGCCCGAGAGCACCGCAGGCAGCGAGCCGGTACGCCGCAGCGTGTGGCAGTACCGTCACCTGGTGCTGGGCGCGGTGGCGATCTTCGTCTACGTCGGCGCCGAGGTCAGCATCGGCAGCTTCCTGGTCAGCCTGATGGAACAGCCGGATGTCGGCGGCCTGAACCAGGCCGATGCCGGCCGCCTGCTGGCCGTGTACTGGGGCTGTGCGATGGTCGGCCGCTTCTTGGGCAGCGTGGTGATGCGTCATGTCACCGCCAGCAAGGTGCTGGCCTGCAATGCACTGCTGAGCGTGCTGCTGATCGCGCTGGCGGTTGCCTGTGGCGGCAAGCTGGCGATGTACAGCCTGCTGGCGGTCGGCCTGTGCAATTCGATCATGTTCCCGACCATCTTCTCGCTGGCGCTGCACGGTTTGGGGCGCTTCACGGGCGCCGGCTCCGGCGTGCTGTGCATGGCGATTGTCGGCGGGGCGCTGATGCCGCTGCTGCAGGCGTCGCTGGCCGATAGTCTGGGCCTGCTGCTGTCCTTCGTGGTGCCGCTGTTGTGCTACCTGTTCATCTTCTACTACGGTGTTGCCGGCCACAAACCGCGCCATACCACCCCGGATCTGGCACTGGCGACCTCCTGACGTCACAGCCAGCCTGACGCAGCCCTGCCGGCAAGCACCGGCAGGGCTTGTTTCATGATGCTGGCAACTTCTGCCGCTACGGGGTGCCCCCTCCCAACGCCGGTGTCGCCTACCTCTTTCGAACTAGTTGCCTTCCTCCCTCTGCGTCATATCGCTGCCACCTGTGGCGAATGGGCGCCATTGCCCCGTTTTCCTATTCTGTCAACCGTGACCACAGGTATCCGCATTCGCTTGCGGCCAACCTTTGCGTGCCGCCTGGCGGCAAAAATACGGAGGCAAAATGAGCCACTTTCTCGACAGACTGAATTTTCTGGGCAAGGTGAAATCCACCTTCGCCGACGGCCACGGTGCGGTGGTAAAAGAAGACCGCAAGTGGGAAGACGGGTATCGCCAACGCTGGCAGCACGACAAGATCGTGCGCTCCACCCACGGCGTGAACTGCACCGGCTCCTGCAGCTGGAAGGTGTACGTTAAGAACGGCCTGATCACCTGGGAAACCCAGCAGACCGACTATCCGCGTACCCGGCCGGACCTGCCCAACCACGAACCGCGCGGCTGTCCGCGTGGCGCTTCCTACAGCTGGTATGTGTATTCCGCCCAGCGCGTGAAGTACCCGATGGTGCGCGGTCGCCTGATGAAGCTGTGGCGCGAGGCGCGCAAGACCATGGGCGCCATTGACGCCTGGGAAAAGATCAGCCAGAACCCGGAAACAGCCAAACAGTACAAATCCAAGCGTGGCCAGGGCGGTTTCGTGCGCGCCAGCTGGGATGAAGTCAACGAAATCATCGCGGCATCCAATGCCTACACCATCAAGAACTACGGTCCGGACCGCGTGGTCGGCTTCTCGCCGATCCCTGCCATGTCCATGGTGTCCTACGCCGCCGGTAGCCGTTACCTGAGCCTGATCGGTGGCGTGCCGCTGTCGTTCTATGACTGGTACTGCGACTTGCCGCCGGCCAGCCCGCAGATCTGGGGCGAACAGACCGACGTGGCCGAATCGGCCGACTGGTACAACTCCAACTACCTGATGGTATGGGGTTCCAACATCCCGATGACCCGTACCCCGGATGCCCACTTCTACACCGAAGTGCGCTACAAGGGCACCAAGACCGTGGCAGTGTCGTCCGACTTTGGCGAAATGGCCAAGTTCGGCGATATCTGGCTGGCGCCAAAGCAGGGCACCGATGCCGCGCTGGCGATGGCGATGGGTCATGTGATCTTCAAGGAATTCCACCTCGACAAGCCGTCCGAGTACTTCACCGGTTATATCCGTCAGTACACCGACATGCCGATGCTGGTGACGCTGAAACAGGAAGGCGGCCGCTATATCCCGGACTACTTCCTGCGCGCCTCCAACCTTGCGGCCAACCTGGGCGAAGACAACAACCCGGAATGGAAGACCCTGGTGCTGGACGAAACCAGCGGCGACATTGTGGCACCGAACGGCTCGATCGGCTTCCGCTGGGGCCAGAGCGGCAAGTGGAACCTGGAAGAGAAGGACGGACACAGCAGCCGCGAGATCAAGGCACGCCTGTCGCTGATCGACAACCGTGACGACGTGGTCGGTGTCGGCTTCCCGTACTTCGGTGCCGAACACGACGAACTGCTGACCCGCAACGTACCGGTGAAGCGCATCACCCTCGCCGACGGCAAGCAGGCGCTGGTGGCTACCGTGTTCGACCTGATGGCGGCCAACTACGGTATCGACCGTGGCCTCGGCGGCGGCAATGTGGCGAAGGACTACTTCGACGACGTACCGTACACCCCGGCCTGGCAGCAGAAACACACCGGCGTGAAGCCGGAGATGGTGATCCAGGTAGCGCGCGAGTTCGCGCAGAACGCCGACCAGACCCATGGCCGTTCCATGGTGATCGTCGGTGCCGCGCTGAACCACTGGTACCACATGGACATGACCTACCGCGGCATCATCAACATGCTGATGATGTGCGGCTGTATCGGCCAGAGCGGCGGTGGCTGGTGCCACTACGTCGGCCAGGAAAAACTGCGTCCGCAGACCGGCTGGGCACCGCTGGCGTTTGCTTCCGACTGGGTGCGTCCGTCGCGCCAGATGAACGGCACCAGCTTCTTCTACGCGCACACCAGCCAGTGGCGCCACGAAAAACTGGGCGTCAACGAAATCCTGGCGCCGACCGCCGATGGCCGCATGAGCCAGATGGCGCTGATCGACTACAACGCCAAGGCCGAACGCATGGGCTGGCTGCCGTCTACACCGCAGCTGACCACCAACCCGCTGGACGTGGTGCGCGATGCGGAAGCCGCCGGCAAGGACCCGATCGCCTACGCGGTAGAGAACCTGAAGTCCGGCAAGCTGGACATGTCGTGTAACGACCCGGACAACCCGAAGAACTTCCCGCGCAATATGTTCGTGTGGCGTTCCAATATTCTGGGTTCTTCCGGCAAGGGTCACGAATACTTCCTGAAGTACCTGCTGGGCACCCAGAACGCGGTGATGAACGACGAGGACGGCTGCATCAAGCCGACCGAAGTCACCGTGCGCCCGGCGGCGGAAGGCAAGCTCGACCTGCTGGTGGTGCTGGACTTCCGTATGTCCACCACCTGCCTGTACGGCGACATTGTGCTGCCGACCGCCACCTGGTACGAGAAGGACGACCTGAACACTTCCGACATGCACCCGTTCATCCACCCGCTGTCCGAGGCCGTACAGCCGCTGTGGCAGTCGAAGAGTGACTGGGAGATCTACAAGGGCTTCGCCAAGGCGATTTCCGACATCGGCGGCGACTACCTGGGCACCCGCAAGGACCTGGTACTGACTCCGCTGATGCACGACACGCCGGAAGAGCTGGGCCAGCCGTTCGACCCGCGCGACTGGAAAAAAGGCGAGTGCGAGCCGATCCCGGGCAAGACCATGCCGAAGATGACGGTGGTGGAACGCGACTACCGCAAGATCTACGACAAGTTCACCTCCATCGGCCCGCTGCTGGAGAAAGTGGGCAACGGCGGCAAGGGCATCGCCTGGAAGACCGGTCACGAAGTGGACATCCTGCGCGGCCTGAACAAGACCGTGGCCGACGGTGTGGCCGCCGGCCAGCCGAAGCTGGATACCGCCATCGACGCCGCCGAGATGATTCTGACCCTGGCACCGGAAACCAACGGCCACGTGGCAGTGAAGGCGTGGGACGCGCTGTCCAAGATCACCGGCCGCGACCATACCCACCTGGCTCTGCCGCGCGAGCATGACAGCATCCGCTTCCGCGACGTACAGGCGCAGCCGCGCAAGATCATTTCCTCGCCGACCTGGTCTGGCCTGGAAAGCGAAGAGGTGAGCTACAACGCCGGCTACACCAACGTGCACGAGTACATCCCTTGGCGCACCATCACCGGCCGCCAGCAGTTCTACCAGGATCACCTGTGGATGCGTTCGTTTGGCGAAGGGCTGTGCGTGTACAAGCCGGCGGTCGATCTGAAGACCACCGCTGCGGTACTGGGCAAGAAGTCGAACGGTAACACCGAGATCGTCCTCAACTTCATTACGCCGCACCAGAAGTGGGGTATCCACAGTACCTACTCCGACAACCTGCGCATGCTGACGCTGTCCCGTGGCGGCCCGCACGTCTGGGTATCCGAGATCGACGCCAAGAAGGCCGGCATTGTCGATAACGACTGGATCGAGGTGTTCAACGTCAACGGCACGCTGACTGCCCGCGCCGTGGTATCGCAGCGTGTGCCGGAAGGCATGACCCTGATGTACCACGCGCAGGAGAAGATCGTGAACGTGCCGGGCGCGGAAACCAGCGGCAAGCGCGGCGGTATCCACAACTCGGTAACCCGTGCCGTGACCAAGCCCACACACATGATCGGCGGCTACGCGCAGCTGGCCTGGGGCTTCAACTACTACGGCACCGTGGGTTCCAACCGCGACGAGTTCGTGATCGTGCGCAAGATGAAGAACGTGGACTGGCTGGACAAGCCGCTCTCGGAAGGCGCGTAAGCGCATCGGCGGCGCCTGGCGCCGCCTCTCCCGAGCCTTCTGAGACATTAGGAGCAAGAACATGAAAATCCGTGCCCAAATCGGTATGGTGCTCAACCTCGACAAGTGCATCGGTTGCCATACCTGTTCGGTGACCTGCAAGAACGTGTGGACCAGCCGCGACGGTGTCGAATACGCGTGGTTCAACAACGTCGAGACCAAGCCCGGCATCGGTTATCCCAAGGAATGGGAAAACCAGGAAAAATGGCAGGGCGGCTGGGTGCGCAAGCCCAACGGCAAGCTGGAGCCGCGCCAGGGCGGCCGGCTGAAGATCCTGGCCAACATCTTCGCCAACCCGAACCTGCCGTCCATCGACGAGTACTACGAGCCGTTCACCTACGACTACGAGCACCTGCAGAACGCGCCGGAAATGCAGACGCCGCCGACCGCGCGTCCGGTGTCGGTGCTCACCGGCAAGAAGATGGACAAGATCGAGTGGGGTCCGAACTGGGAAGACGACCTGGGCGGCGAATTCAGCAAGCGCGCCAAGGATGCGCTGTTCGAAGGCATCCAGAAGGAGATGTACTCGGCTTTCGAGAACACCTTCATGATGTACCTGCCGCGCCTGTGCGAACACTGCCTGAACCCGGCCTGCGTCGCCAGCTGCCCGTCCGGCTCCATCTACAAGCGTGAAGACGACGGTATCGTGCTGATCGACCAGGACAAGTGCCGCGGCTGGCGCATGTGCGTGTCCGGCTGCCCGTACAAGAAGATCTACTACAACTGGACCACCGGCAAGGCAGAGAAGTGCATCTTCTGCTACCCGCGTATCGAGGCCGGCCAGCCGACCGTGTGCTCCGAAACCTGCGTTGGCCGCATCCGCTACCTGGGTGTGCTGCTGTACGACGCCGACAAGATCGAAGCCGCTGCCAGCGTGGAAGATCCGAAGAGCCTGTACGAAGCGCAACTGGGCGTGTTCCTGGACCCGAACGCACCGGAGATCATTGCCGAGGCGCGCAAGCAGGGCATTCCGGAAGCCTGGCTCACCGCCGCACAGAAGTCGCCGGTGTACAAGATGGCCATGGAGTGGAAAGTAGCCTTCCCGCTGCACCCGGAATACCGCACGCTGCCGATGGTGTGGTACATCCCGCCGCTGTCGCCGATCCAGTCAGCACTGGAAAACGGCCTGATCGGTGAGAACGGCATCATTCCGGACGTGAAGGACCTGCGCATCCCGATCAAGTACCTGGCCAACCTGCTGACCGCCGGCAAGGAAGAGCCGGTCGTGAAAGCGCTGGAAACCATGGTCGCCATGCGTCGCTACATGCGCAGCAAGAGCGTGGACAAGGTGACCAACCCGGCCACCCTGAAAGGCACCCACCTCTCCGGCCCGCAAGTGGAAGAGATGTACCAGGTGATGGCGATCGCCAACTACGAAGATCGTTTCGTGATCCCGTCCAGCCACAAGGAGATGGTGGAAAACACCTTCGACGACAAGGCCAGCTGCGGCTTCACCTTCGGTAACGGCTGCTCCGGCGGCACGTCCGAGCCTAGCCTGTTCGGCAAGAAGAAGGCATCGCCGATTGTGTTCCACGACATGCGCCGCGACCGCAAGGCCAACGCAGGAGAGTGATCATGTACAACCCGATGATCTATCGCGCACTGGCAGCCCTGCTGGGCTACCCGCAGCAGGAGCTGATCGACGCGCTGCCGGAAATCCGCGAGGTTCTGGCCGGCGACGAGCAAGTGGCCCGTGGCGTGGAGCCGCTGCTGCAAAGGTTGGCCGCAGGCGAGCTGATCGAGCTGCAGCAGGACTACGTGCAGGTGTTCGACCGCAGTCCGTCGCACTCGCTGCACCTGTTCGAGCACATCCACGGTGAGGACCGCGCCCGCGGTCAGGCCATGGTGGACCTGATCGAGGAATACAAGGCACACGGTTTCGAGCCGGTCAGCGAAGAGCTGCCGGACTACGTGCCGCTGTTCCTTGAGTTCCTGTCGCTGTGCGAGGCGGAGGAGGCCAATCGTCTGCTGGGGGATGCGGTGCACGTGCTGGCGCACGTGGCCGGCAAGCTGGCCGACAGCGGTAGCGACTACGCCGGCGTGCTGCAGGCGCTGGTCTGGCTGTCGCCGGTGGCACCGGAGCCCCTGTCCGTGCCGCCGATCCGCGACATGGACGAGGCGCTGGAGACCTTCGGCCCCGGCATCGACGGCGTGGAACCGCTGCTGAAGCCGACTCTGCCGCAGATCGCTCCGGTCAATTTCTATCCCAAGGGTAGCGGCCCGACCGCCTGCCATTAATCCGCTGACGGTCCGGGTGGGCGCTGGCGCCCGCCCGTTGGCCGCAAGGAGAAAGACATGGACTACTTGCATCAATTCGTATTCGGGATCTACCCGTACATCGCCCTGGCGATCTTCATCCTGGGCAGCCTGGCGCGCTTCGAGCGCGAGCAATACAGCTGGAAGAGCGAATCCAGTCAGATGCTGCATCGCGGCAGCCTGCGCCTGGGTAACATCCTGTTCCACATCGGCATCATCGGCCTGTTCTTCGGCCACGCCGTCGGTCTCTTGACGCCGGTGGCAGTGTGGGACGCGCTGGGCGTGACGCACAGCTTCAAGCAGGTGTTCGCGATGACCGCCGGCGGCATCATGGGTACGCTGTGCCTGATCGGCGTGCTGCTGCTCTTGCATCGCCGCTTCTCCAACGACCGCCTGTCTGCCAACACCACCTGGCGCGACAAGCTGGTGCTGCTGTGGATCCTGGCCACGCTGCTCCTGGGTCTGTCCACCATCGTCGTGTCCGCGCAGCATCTGGACGGTCACGAAATGGTGCTACTGATGACCTGGGCACAGCACGTCGTTACCTTCCGTGGCGACGCGGCGCAGTTCATCGTGGCGGCTTCGCCGGTGTTCAAGGCGCACCTGTTCATGGGCATGAGCCTGTTCGTGATCTTCCCGTTCACCCGTTTGGTGCACGTGTGGAGCGGTTTTGGTGCGGTGAGCTACCTCGGCCGCAGCTGGCAGCTGGTTCGGCCGCGTCATTAACAAGCATGGTTGTTGAAAAAAGGCCTGATTTCCCAATCAGGCCTTTTTTGTGCTTAATCAACGCGGCTGTTGCGACGCACTGCAATACTGGCGGCGAATCGAGCCGATCCTGAGGTTGCAGTGCAGCATGTTGACTGCACAATCAATCGTCGATGCACTATGCTTGGTGCTTATACAAAATAAAACATGACCGATCGCAACGGTTTTTGAACACGCCTGACAAGATTTCTCTACCCACCGGAGTCCACGCCATGCTTTCCCGCCTCAGTATTGGTCACAAGCTGATCCTGCTAGTCCTGCCGTTCGGTCTGATGACCTTCTTCCTGGCCTCGACGCTGTCGCTGCAGCGCTACAGCTTCCTCGGCGACATGCAGCAGGCCAAACACCTGGTCTCGGTATCGACGCTGGCCTCGACGCTGGTGGACACGCTGCAGGCCGAGCGCGGCCTGAGCAACGGCTACCTGAACGGGCAGGGCGCATTGCCAGCCACGCTGACCGAGGCACGCGCCAAGGCCGACGCCGCGCTGCAGGCGCTGGAAAGTACCGCCACGACCCTGCCGGAGGACGAAGTCAAGCAGCGAGTCATGACCGTGGCCGGTGGTGTGCGCGGCCTGCTGGGGCAGCGCGGTGCCATTGACGGCCGCAGCCTGGCGGCACCGGCCGCCTTTGCCGCCTACAGCCAGCAGATCGAGGCGCAGATCGCGCTGGTTTCCAGCCTCGCCACCGCGTCCGACGAGGGTGACGTCATCCGCTTCAGCACCGCCTTGTCCAACCTGCTGTGCACCAAGGAATACGCCGGTCGCGAGCGCGGCTTCGTCAACGGCGCACTGGCCGCTGGCGGTCTGACCCAGGCCAGCCTCGGCCAGGCCATCGGCCTGCAGGCACGCCAGGACGGCTGCGCCGGGCAGCTGCTGCTGCTGGTCCCGCCGGAACTGGCACAGTCGCTGCAGCCCTTCCTGCAATCCGATGCCGCCGCCACCCTGAAACAGCTGCGTGCCAGCATCTACGGCGCGGAGCCGGGCACACCGCCGAGCGTGACGCCGGAACAATGGTTTGCCGCCACCTCGGCGCAGATCGCCCAGCTGAAAACTGCGCAGGAAAAGCTGCTGCAGCAGCTGGATGACGTGGTGGCACGGAATATCGACGAAGCCTGGCAGAGCCTGATGATCACCCTCGGTGGCACCCTGCTGCTGTCGCTGCTGCTGCTGATCGGCGGCCTGGCGGTGTACCGCAGCATCCGCAAGCCGGTGATGCACCTGGAACAGATGATGACCAGCATGAGCCACAATCTCGACCTTGCACCACGCGCGAGACTGGAAGGCGACGACGAGATCGCGCGCATGGGCCGTGCCTTCGACGAGCTGGTCGATGCCTTTGCCGGCACCCTGAAGGTGGTGAAGAGCAATGCCCACAGCCTGATGAGCGCCGCCGAGGCGCTGCAGACGGTGTCGGCCCGCGCCGCCTCCGCCGCGGAAGCACAAAGCGAATCGTCGACCCAGATCGCGGCGGCGGTCGAGGAAATGACCGTCGGCATCGCCTCGGTGCGCGACAACACCCACGACAACCTGACCGTGGCGCAACAGATGCAGCAAGGCGTCAACGCCGGCCGCGAACGGATGCAGGAAACCACCCAGGCGATGCAGCACACCGCCGGTTCGCTGGACAGTGCCGGCGAGGTGATCGTCAGCCTGGCCGACAAGTCGCAGAGCATCCGCCAGATCATCACCGCGATCCGCGACATCGCCGACCAGACCAACCTGCTGGCGCTGAACGCGGCGATCGAAGCCGCCCGCGCCGGGGAGATGGGCCGCGGCTTTGCCGTGGTCGCCGATGAGGTGCGCAAGCTGGCGGAACGCACCGGCAAGGAAACCGTGGAAATCACCCAGCTGATCGAGGTGATCACCAACGAGACCGCCAACGCCGCCGGCCAGATGCGCACCGCGCGCACGCGCATGGAAAGCGGCCTCGACCTGGTGCAGGCCACCTTGCAGGATCTCGACGGCATTCACGACGAGGCCAACCAGACCGCGGCCAAGAGCCAGGATACCGCCGCCGCGATGCAGCAGCAGGCCGCGGCCAGCAATGAAGTCGCCGTCAATATCAGCCGCATCGCCTCGCTGGCCGAAGACAATGCGTTGATCGTCGACGAGGCAGCGACGCTGTCGGCACAACTGAACCAGACCGCGACCGAACTGGTGGCGCAGGTAGACCGCTTCAAGCACACCTCGCAAGCCTGAACCGCGGCTTTCGCCCGGCAATGACAATGCGGCCAACCTTGAGAAAGGTTGGCCGCATTGTTTTGGGCGCGGGGTACGGGCGGTCGCTAGTCCTGCGCCACCGGCGACAGCGCACGGCGCACGGTGTCTTCGTCCAGCGCGGCCGAGCACAGCTCGATGAAGCGGTAGGCGTAGCTGCGCAGGTAGTGGCCGCGGCGGATGGCGACGCGCGTGGTCTGGTGGCCGAACAGCGGCGCGCCTTCCACCACCTTGACCTGCGTATCGCGCTGCGGGTCCACCGCCATCGAGGCGATGATGCCCACACCCAGCTCCAGCTCGACATAGGTCTTGATCACGTCGGCGTCCAGTGCCGCCATCACGATGTCCGGCGCCAGTGCCGCATCGGCAAAGGCGCGGTCGATCTGCGCGCGGCCGGTAAAGCCGTGGTGGTAGGTGACGATCGGGTAGTCGGCCAGCGTTTCCAGCGTCAGCGGCTGCTGGTGCAGCGGGTGCGCCGGCGGCGCGATCACCGCGTGGTGCCAGCTGTAGTAGGGGAAGGACACCAGTTCCGGCACCTCGGCCACCGCCTCGGTGGCGATGCCGATGTCGGCCTCGCCGGCCAGCAGCAACCGTACCAGCTCGTCCGGGCTGGCCTGATGCAGCACCAGATGCACCTTGGGGAAGGATTTCTTGAACGCAGTCACCACCTTGGGCAGCGCGTAGCGCGCCTGGGTGTGGGTGGTGGCGATGGTGAGCTGGCCTTCGTCGCGCTGGCTGAACTGCTCCGCCAGCCGCTTGATGTTGCCAGCGTCCAGCAGCATGCGTTCGACGATGGTCAGCAGCTCCTTGCCGGGGTCGGTCAGGCCGAGAAAGCGCTTGCCCTTGCGCACGAACAGCTCCACGCCCAGCTCGTCCTCCAGATCCTTGATGTGCTTGGACACGCCGGACTGCGAGGTGAACAGCGCGTTGGCGACCTCGGTCAGGTTGAAGTTCTGTCTTACCGTCTCGCGGATGATGCGTAATTGCTGGAAGTTCATGCGGCACCTGCTGTTTCGGGGTTGGCGAACACGCGCACGCTGCGCGGTTGCAGGCGTACCGGTTCGCCGGTGATCAGGCTGCCGGCCAGCGGGTGGCTGGCGGGCAGTTCGACATCGAAATGCTGGCCGGCCACGTCGTCGCGGCCTTCCAGCTCTACGCGGGTCAGCGCACCCAGCGTCAGCACGCGGCTGACGCGTGCCGGAATACCGTGACCGAACTCCTGGCGCACGATGTCCAGCTCGTGCGGGCGCACGAAGGCGATCACCTCGCCGTGCTGGACATGCTGCCCGGTGGTGAGGGTGGCCTTGCCGATGGCGATGCCGCCAGCACTGCTTTGCCCCTCGAAGCGGTTGGCCGCACCCAGAAAACCGTACACGAAAGGCGTCGCCGGCTGCTGGTAGACCTCGGCCGGGCTGCCGATCTGCTCGACGCGACCGTGGTTCATCAGCACCACGCGGTCGGCTACTTCCAGCGCTTCCTCCTGATCGTGGGTCACGAAGATGGAGGTGATGTGCAACTCGTCATGCAGGCGGCGCAGCCAGCGGCGCAATTCCTTGCGCACCTTGGCGTCCAGCGCGCCGAACGGCTCGTCCAAGAGCAGCACGCGCGGCTCCACCGCCAGCGCGCGGGCCAAGGCGATGCGCTGGCGCTGGCCGCCGGACAGCTGCGCGGGGAAGCGGTCGGCCAGCCAGTCCAGCTGCACCAGTTGCAGCAGCTCGTGCACCTTGCGCTTGATCTCCGCCTCGGACGGGCGGATGCCGCGCGGCTTCATGCGCAGGCCGAAGGCGACGTTGTCGAATACCGTCATGTGGCGGAACAGCGCGTAGTGCTGGAACACGAAGCCGACCTGGCGTTCGCGCACGTGGGTGTCGGAGGCATCGTCACCGTCCAGCAGCACGCGGCCGCTGTCGGCCTGCTCCAGCCCGGCGATGACGCGCAGCAGCGTGGTCTTGCCGCAGCCGGACGGGCCGAGCAGCGCCACCAGCTCGCCACTGGGAAAGTCCAGCGTCAGGTTGTCCAGCGCAATGAAATCGCCGAAAGCCTTGTGAATGTTCTGTACCTGGATGCTCATCTTGTGTCTCCGTGGCCGCATCATGCGCGGCCCGTTCAAATTGGGGCAAGGTTGGCCGCAACGGCCAGCCTGTTGCGATCAGTCATGCGCCTGCGCGGCGCGCCATTCGATCCAGCTCTTCACCGCCAGCGTCACCAGTGCCAGCAGCGCCAGCAGGCTGGCCACGGCGAAGGCAGCGGCGAACTGGTACTCGTTGTAGAGAATCTCCACGTGCAGCGGCAGGGTGTTGGTCTCGCCGCGGATATGGCCGGACACCACCGACACCGCGCCGAATTCGCCCATCGCCCGCGCATTGCTGAGGATCACGCCGTACAGCAGTGCCCAGCGCACGTTCGGCAGCGTCACGTGCCAGAACACCTGCCAGCCGCGCGCGCCCAGCACCACCGCGGCTTCTTCTTCCTCGCGCCCCTGCGCCTGCAACAGCGGAATCAGCTCACGGGCGACAAAGGGCACGGTGACGAACACGGTGGCCAGCACGATGCCCGGCACCGCGAAGATCACCTTGATGTCGTGTTCCAGCAGCCAGGGGCCGATCCAGCCGTGGCTGCTGAATACCAGCACGTAGATCAGGCCGGCGACCACCGGCGACACCGAAAACGGCAGGTCGATCAGCGTGATCAACAGCTGCTTGCCGCGGAAATCGAAGCGGGTGATCGCCCACGCCGCCGCCACGCCGAACACCAGGTTCAGCGGCACCGAGATCAGCGCCGCCAGCAGCGTCAGCGTTACCGCCGACAGCGCGTCCGGCTCCACCAGCGCGTCGAGATAGGTGTGCCAGCCCTTGGCCAGCGCCTCGACAAACACCACCGCCAGCGGCAGCAGCAGGAAGATGGCGAAGAAAGTCAGTGCGGCGCCGAGGATGGTGACCTTCACCCAGCGCGCCTCGCGGGTGGCCTGACGGTTTTCCAGCAGTGCGGCGCGGTCGTGCTGGGCATACAGATTGGCAGTGATGGCGGCCATTATTCGCTCCTCCCGTTACGGCGTGCCTGCCACGCCTGCAAACCGTTGATGGCCAGCAGCAGCAGGAAAGACGCCACCAGCATCACGCTGGCAATGGCGGTGGCGCCGGCGTAGTCGTACTGTTCCAGCTTGCTGATGATCATCAGCGGGGTGATTTCCGACACCATCGGGATGTTGCCGGCGATGAAGATCACCGAGCCGTACTCGCCGACCGCACGGGCAAAGGCCAGCGCGAAGCCGGTCATCAGCGCCGGTTGCAGCACCGGCAGGATCACGTGACGGAAGGTCTGCCAGCGGTGCGCGCCAAGGCTGGTGGCGGCTTCTTCCAGCTCGGTTTCCAGGTCTTCCAGCACCGGCTGCACCGTGCGCACCACGAAGGGCAGGCCGATGAAGACCAGTGCTACCAGCACGCCCAGCGGCCCGAACGCCACCTTGATGCCCAGCGGCTCCAGGTATTGCCCCAGCCAGCCGTTGCCCGCGTACAGCGCGGTCAGCGCGATACCGGCCACCGCGGTGGGCAGCGCGAACGGCAGGTCTACCAGCGCATCGACCAGCTTCTTGCCGGGAAAGCGGTAACGCACCAGCGACCACGCCAGCAGCAGGCCGAACACGGTATTGATGGCGGCGGCCAGCAGTGCCATGCCGAAACTGAGCTGGTAGGAAGCCAGCACGCGCGGCGCGGTCACTGCGTCCCAGAACGCTTCCAGGCTCAGGCTGCTGGCGCGGATGAACACCGCCGCCAGCGGAATCAGCACCACCAGCGACAGATAGGTCAGGGTGAAGCCCAGCGACAGGCCGAAGCCGGGTAACACGCGGGGCAAGGTCGGCGCTTTGGTCATGGAGCACCTCCGTCATGGGTAGTAGGCATCGCGACATCCTGTTTTTATATAACTGCAAACAGGATATTGCCGACGGCCTTATTCCGAAAATAAGGAATTCTTCGTTGCTTATTCACCAAGCGAAAAAGCCGGCAGCGAGGATGGAGGGCGAGCGGGCAAACCTGCCGCGCCGGCGGGTGGCGGCCACCGCGCGCGTGTCGTCAGGAAAAGCAGATCGGGAGAGGGCGGAAACGGTCGCGCCAGCGGTCGGGTGCCAGGCGGCGCGCAGGCTACAGATTGCCTTGCGGCCAACCTTCCACCTGCCGGCGCAGCTGTTGCAGCAGCAGGCGCAACTCGCCGAGTGCGGCGTCGTCTTCGCCGCGCAGGGTGTGCAGCCGGCTGCCCCAGCGGCTGGCAAAGGCGACGGTGCTGGTCAGTCGCGGCCAGTGCGCCTGCGGCGGGTGGCAGACGGTGAGGCTGGGGAAGGGCAGCGGCGCGGCGGCGGCCAGATCGCCGCTGGGGGACAGCAGCAGCGCGCCGAGGGTGCGTTGCGGATGGCGCGCCAGCACCGTCAGTGCCGGCAGGCACAGCTCACCGGCGGCCAGCAGCAGCACGCTCTTGCCGTGGCTGTGTAGCCATTCGTCCAGCTCGGCCGGCCGCGCCAGTAGCAGCGCGTTCTGCTGGTGCCCGAGCCGCAGCAGGGTGTGGCCGTCCGCCTCGCGGGCGTCGGCCAGCACCAGCAGCGTGCTCAGCGTGGCAGCAGGCTCAGCGGGCAATGATCTGGTCAAAGATCGCTCCATCGGCGAAGTGGGTCTTCTGGGCTTTTGTCCAGCCGCCGAACACCTGGTCGATGGTGAACAGCTTCACCGGTTTTGACTGTCCAGGGCTGAACTTGTCGGCGTACTTGGCGGCCACCTTGGCGTCACGCGGGCGGTAGTAGTTGGCCGCGGCCAGCTCCTGGCCTTGCGGACTGTACAGGTATTGCAGGTAGGCCTCGGCCACCTTGCGCGTGCCCTTCTTGTCCACCACCTTGTCCACCACGCTCACCGGCGGTTCGGCCAGGATGGACAGCGACGGGGTCACGATATCAAACTTGTCCGGGCCCAGTTCCTTGGTGGCGAGGTAGGCTTCGTTCTCCCACGACAGCAGCACGTCACCGATGCCGCGCTGGGTGAAGCTCACCAGCGAACCGCGGGCGCCGGAATCCAGCACCTTCACGTTCTGGTAGATCTTCTTCACGAAGTCCTTGGCCTTGGCATCGTTACCGCCCGGCTGCTTCAGCGCGTAGCCCCAGGCTGCCAGGTAGTTCCAGCGTGCGCCACCGGAGGTTTTCGGGTTCGGCGTCACCACCTCCACGCCCGGCTTGGTCAGGTCGTTCCAGTCCTTGATTGCTTTCGGATTGCCCTTGCGCACCAGGAACACGATGGTGGAGGTGTACGGCGACGCGTTGTTCGGCAGGCGCTTCTGCCAGTTGGCAGGGATCAGCTTGGCTTCGGTGTGCAGTGCGTCGACGTCGTAGGCTAGCGCCAGCGTCACGACGTCGGCTTCCAGGCCGTCGATCACACCACGCGCCTGCTTGCCGGAGCCGCCGTGCGACTGCTTGATGGTGACGGTTTCACCGGTCTTGCCCTTCCGGTAATATTAATAGTAAAAAACACAATAGTTGCAATATTTGTATTTATTTCATGTGGTTATAGGTGTGGCACCATAGATTTATAGCTTGTCCCTGGCTTCGAAGTATTCGCTGACCTATGGTGCTCGGGAGATTAGATCATTGTCGTTAGGCGATCATGGTCTGCTTTTGTTGATCATGTACTTCTTGGTGGTGGGCAAAATTTTTATCGTCATTGGGCTGTTCCGCCTCTTGTAGGCAATCCTGCCCTATGAGATGCGGCTATCCCGCACAGCACGACAACTGCTTCACATCCTTCGTGAAAGTCTGGGCGCAGAGTTTGAGCCCCTCTACCATTGTCAGGTAAGGGAATAGTTGGTCAGCCAGCTCCTGTACGGTCAGCCGCGCCCGAATTGCTAGGGCTGCGGTCTGAATGAGCTCGCCAGCTTCCGGGGTCACCGCCTGTACACCGATCAGCCGCCCACTGCCGGCTTCAGCCACCAGCTTGATGAATCCGCGCGTGTCGAAGTTGGCGAGCGCACGCGGCACGTTATCGAGTGTGAGCAGGCGGCTGTCGGACTCGATGCCGTCGTGGTGTGCATCGACCTCGCTGTAGCCCACGGTCGCCACTTGCGGATCGGTGAACACCACGGCCGGCATCGCAGTTAGGTCGAGGGCCACATCTCCGCCCGTCATGTTGATCGCGGCACGGGTGCCGGCCGCTGCCGCCACATAGACGAACTGAGGCTGGTCGGTGCAGTCGCCTGCCGCATAGATGTTCGGGCTACTCGTGCGCATTCCCTTGTCGATAACGATGGCACCCTGCGCGTTGACGACAACACCCGCGGCTTCCAATGCCAGGCTGTGCGTGTTTGGTGCCCGGCCGGTGGCGATCAGCAGCTTGTCGGCGCGTAGTTCGCCGTGCGCGGTGGTCAGCACGTACTCGCCGTCCACATGAGCGACCTGGCTGGCTTGCGTGTGCTCCAGCACCTCGATGCCCTCGGCGCGGAACGCGGCCGTGACGGCCTCGCCGATGACCGGGTCTTCCCGGAAAAACAAGGTGCTGCGCGCCAGGATCGTCACCTGGCTGCCCAGCCGGGCAAAGGCTTGCGCCAGTTCCAGCGCCACTACTGATGAGCCGATCACGGCCAAGCGTTTGGGAATGGTGTCGCTGACCAGGGCCTCGGTCGAAGTCCAGTAGGGTGACTCTTTCAAGCCCGGAATTGGAGGCACAGCCGGGCTGGCACCCGTGGCGACCAGGCAGCGGTCGAACATCACAACGCGCTCGCTACCATCGTTCAAACGAACGACAAGGCTCTGGTCGTCCTTGAAATGCGCCTCACCGTGCAGGACGGTTATGGCCGGATTGCCGTCCAGGATGCCTTCGTACTTGGCATGGCGAAGTTCATCGACGCGGGCCTGCTGCTGGGCCAGTAGTTTGCTGCGGTCAGTCGCAGGCACAGTCGCCGCGATACCGCTGTCGAATGGACTTTCCCGGCGCAGATGGGCGATGTGGGCGGCGCGAATCATGATCTTGGATGGCACACAGCCGATATTGACGCAGGTGCCGCCGACGGTGCCGCGCTCGATCAGCGTGACGTGCGCGCCTTGCTCGACGGCCTTTAGCGCCGCCGCCATCGCGGCCCCACCGCTACCAATAACAGCTACCTGCAACGGGCGTTCGTTGCCACCGGGCTTATCGGCGGCACCCGTCCAGCCGCGTATCTTGTCGAGCAGTCCGGCGCGGTTGTCCGCCGGTGGAGCATCGGAAAGCGTTGCCTTGTAGCCCAGTCCGGCCACGGCGGCAGTCAGCGCATCCGGTAACGTGCTCGGTTCGATGGCGAGTTGCGCCGTACCCTTCGCATAGGACACAAACGCCGACTGCACACCGGGCACTCTTTCCAACGCTTCCTTGACATGTTCTGCGCACGAGTCGCAGGTCATGCCGGTGATTTTTAGATGGGTCATGCGACAGATCCTTTATCGTTTGTGGCACCAGCAGGCCATGGCGTCAGATGTGCTGCAGTGCCGTTTTCAGTGGTTCACTGCTTGACGCTGGACGGATAGCCCGCGTCCTCGGTTGCCTTGGTCAGCTTCTGCACGCTGGTCTTGGCATCATCGAAGGTGACGACCGCTTCGCGCTTCTCGAAGGTCACGACAACTTTACTGACGCCTTCGACCTTGGAAATCGCCTTCTTGACGGTGATCGGGCAGGCGGAGCAAGTCATGCCGGGTACGGACAGCGTGACGGTCTGGGGGGCGGCCCACACGGGTGCAACAACAGCAGCGAGGGCGAGGGAGGCAAACAGTTTTTTGGCTTGCTTTGAGGCTTGCGTTTTCATGATGAACTCCTGTTATCAATAGAAAAATGGCATGACGTAAGGAAATCCAAGTGCAACCAGTACCATCGTGGCGACCACCCAGAACATGAATTTGTAGGTGCTGCGTACCTGTGGGGGCGCACACACATCCCCCGGTTTGCAGGCTTGCGCCGGTCGGTAAATGCGCCGCCAGGCGAAGAAAAGCGCCACCAGCGCCACGCCGATAAAGATGGGGCGATAGGGTTCCAACACCGTCAAGTTGGCGATCCAGGCGCCGCTGAACCCCAAGGTGATCAGAGCTAGCGGCCCCAGGCAGCAAGTGGAAGCGAGAATGGCGGCCAGCCCGCCGGTAAAGAGGGCGCCGCGCCCGTTTTGCGGCTCAGACATGCGCTTTTCCTTTCGAATCGGGGATTGGTAATGTAACCTTAGTTCCGTAGTTATGTACGGAGTCAACTGGTATGAAAAACATTCTGGAGAACCTGACCATCGGTGCCTTCGCTAAGGCCGCTGGGGTCAATGTAGAGACCATTCGGTTCTACCAACGCAAGGGCTTGTTGCCGGAGCCGGACAAGCCCTATGGCAGTATCCGCCGCTATGGCGAGGCGGATGTAACGCGGGTGCGGTTCGTGAAATCGGCCCAGCGGCTGGGCTTCAGTCTGAATGAAATCGCCGAACTGCTGCGGCTGGAAGATGGAACCCATTGTGAGGAAGCCAGTAGCCTGGCCGAGCACAAGCTCAAGGACGTGCGCGAGAAAATGGCCGACTTGGCACGCATGGAGGCCGTGCTGTCTGATCTGGTATGTGCCTGCCATGCGCGAAAGGGAAATGTTTCCTGCCCGATGATTGCGTCACTGCAAGATGGAACGAACCTCGCAGTGTCGGTGCAGGGTGGTCACGGGGTGACTACGCCTTAGCGTGCTTTATTTTCTGTTTTCTGAGACGGCCCCTATGTGGCACCGGCATAGACGTACAGGGCAGATTTCGTTGTTATTGGTTGAAGGCGCTAAGCACTCGACACTCGCACAATTTGCCAAGTGGACCGCTGAGGCAGACAAGGGTCTGATTTTCTGAGAAGGGGTCAATAATGCTTTTCAAGCAACTGGCAACCAAGGAATCTACTTTGTCCTACTTCTTCGACTGTGCGAGTTGGCCCAGCGTGCAGATGCACTCGTACTTTCTGCATGAGTCCGACCAGGTGCTGATGAAGTATGAGTTCGAGTTCTTGTGCGACGGTCAGTTGCTGGATGTGGGTAACGTCAAGATCAAGGTGCTGCACACGCCGGGCCATACTCCGGACAGAGTCTGTCTGCTGGTCACCGATGCGCGTCGTGGCGAGGCGCCCTGGTTCGTGATCACCGGCGACACCTTATTCGTCGGAGCGGCGGGACGCCCCGATTTGGCGGGGCGGGAAGTAGAAATGGCCGGTACGTTGTACGACAGTCTGCATGGCAAGCTGCTGACGTTACCGGGTGAATTGGAAATCTATCCGGGGCATCAGGCCGGTAGCGTCTGTGGTGCTGGCTTGTCGGGCAAGCCATCATCGGCCCTCGGTTTCGAGAAACGCTGGAACCCCGCTCTGACCATGGGTAAAGCGGCTTTCGTCGACTACCTGACCAATGAAATTCCGCCTCGTCCTGTCGATATGGACGCCATGGTGCGGGCCAATCTGGGTCTGGGAGGCTGAGGCATGCACACGATGTCTATCCGCCTCGGGCTGCGTGAGAATCTCGGTCAATTCTCGCTGCTGGTGCTCGTCAATGCCTTTGTCGGTGCAATGGTGGGGCTTGAGCGCAGCATTCTGCCGGCCATTGCCGAGCAGGAGTTTCACATCGCAGCGCGGACAGCGATTCTCTCCTTCATCGTGGTGTTTGGCGTCTCCAAGGCATTGACAAACTATTTCGCTGGACATTTTTCCGACCGTTTTGGCCGCAAGCAGGTGCTGGTGGCGGGATGGCTGACCGCCATCCCGGTGCCATTTGTCCTGATGTGGGCGCCGGACTGGAACTGGGTGGTCGGGGCCAACGTGCTGTTGGGCATGAGCCAAGGGCTGACCTGGTCCACCACGGTGATTATGAAGATCGACTTGGTCGGTCCGAAACAGCGGGGTCTGGCAATGGGGCTCAACGAGTTTGCCGGCTATTTCGCCGTGGCGAGTAGTGCACTGGCCACCGGCTGGTTCGCTGCTCGTTTCGGACTCAGGCCCGAGCCGTTCTATTTAGGGGTTGTCTACGTCGTGATTGGTTTGCTGCTTTCTGTATTTGTGGTTCGAGAAACCCGGCATTACGTGGCGCATGAACTGCGTACACACCATCCAGAGACCGGCGAGAGCAGGCTTACTCAAGGCGAGATATTCCGCCGTACCTCGCTGACCGATTGCAATCTCTCCAGCGTCAGCCAGGCGGGACTCGTCAACAACCTGAATGACGGCATGGCTTGGGGTCTGTTTCCTCTGGTTTTCGCCGCAGCGGGCATGACCCTGGTGCAAATTGGCCTCCTTGCTGCGATCTATCCAGCCGTCTGGGGTGCTTCACAGATCTTTACCGGTGCGCTATCGGACAAAATCGGCCGCAAGTGGCTGATCGTATGGGGGATGTGGCTGCAGGCCGGGGGTATCGCCGTGACTGCGCTGACAGCAGACTTCATGACTTTTGGACTGGGGGCGGTGTTGCTTGGTCTCGGAACGGCAATGGTCTACCCAACGTTGCTTGCCGCAATCGGTGACGTGGCTCACCCCTCTTGGCGTGCCTCTGCTGTCGGCGTATACCGTTTCTGGCGTGACCTTGGCTACGCAGTAGGCGCGCTGTTGGCTGGCATCACTGCCGACCTGTTTGGCCTGGTGCCGGCCATGTGGCTGGTGGCGGCACTGACCTTACTATCAGGGCTGATCTCGGCAGTGCGCATGACTGAAACTTTTACGAGAGGAACAGGGTGAACGAGAGCAACAACTCAGTTGCCTTTGTGGAACCACAAACACCGTGCGAACGCGTCTCGCATGGTGAGGGTTGACCATCTCGATATCTGATTGGTAGAGGCGTTCGTCGCGGGCCACATTGAGAGGCGATTAACATTCCCGCTGATCAACTGGCCGTACAGCTCGGAGAGAGCTCCAAGAGTGAGTCCATCGTCTCAGCCTGAAACTCAGGAGCTGCTGGAGTCCACCGCGACCCCATCTACAGGATTGCCGGTCTGGTCGGTTTCTAGTCAGTCAGCATTTGACGCCGTTTTCTTGCGAAAAAACATGGCGGAGTGGGTAGCAATTTTTGTTTGTGGAGCACAGCTGCACCATAACTTGTGCCGTTATGGCCAGCTGCCCGGGTAGGGTGGGAGGTCGCAGGTGTTACCCAGCGTCATCAATGTTTGTGGCGGTGGTGGATATCCGGATAATGCGCATGCTTGTGCGTCAGGGCGGGATGCTGATGTGGATGTGCATGCGGCTCACGGCCGTCCCATTCGAAGTCGTGCGCATGCTGGTGATGAGCGTCATGCAGATGGCGATGATGGTGTTCCAGCGCCTCATGGCTGTGCTCGTGCTCATGTCGTTCAGTCAGGTGTAGCCACACCCCGGCGGCCATCAGGGCGCTGGCCAGCCAGAATGACAGCGATGTGGACTCACCCAGTAGCAGAATGGCTAGGGCGGCACCGATGAATGGCGCGGTAGAGAAGTAGGCGCCGGTACGCGCCGCGCCTAGGCCGCGCAATGCCAGCACGAACAACACCAAGCTCACTCCATAACCGAGAAAGCCCACCAGCATGGCCGGTAGCAGGATGGATGTCGCCGGTAGGCTGGCGCCGAGGAACAGTGCCATGCCGAGGTTGGCCGCGCTTGCCACCAGTCCCTTGGTACTGGCGATAAACAGGGCATCACTGGCCGACACCTTGCGCGTCAGGTTGTTATCCACTGCCCAAGCTAGGCAGGCCGCAGCAATCAGTACAGGACCGGCGAGGTCGGTGGTGGCCTCGCCCGAGGCAGGAACACTCAGCAGCACACCGCCGGCTACGATTAACACCATTCCCAGCACGATGCGGCGGTCAGCATTTTCCCGGAACACCACCCAAGCCAACACCGCGGTCAGGACGGCTTCCAGATTGAGCAGTAGGGAGGCCGTAGCAGCACTGGTTTGCGCCAGGCCCGCCATCAACAGCACCGGGCCCGCGATCCCGCCGGAGGCAATCGCGCCCAGCAGCCAAGGCCACTCTGCGGCTGGCAGTCCGGTAGGCTTCCAGCCTCGGTCACGTATCAGGCGGACTAGGCTCAGCCCCAGGCCGCTACCGAGGTAAAGCAGACCGGCCAGCAGGAAGGGTGATAACCCGTCCACCAGCAGTTTGGCCAGTGGGGTGCTGGCGCCGAACAGTGCCGCCGCGCCCAGTGCAGCGAGTACCGACGGAGAAAAATCCAGAGCTTTCATTTTTGCTTTTCCCCGTGGTTATGAGCATCGCTGCTGCTGTGGCTGCCGGAAACGTGGCTATGTGTCAGCGCCGGGCTGCGCCAGGCGGTATCGCCCGGGTGGTCGAGCTCGCGCAGGATACCGCAGTCGCGGGTAGCTCGTGCGGCATGGCACTGGCTACGCAAGTCGATCAGTTGGCCCTCCAGTGCCCGCAGTTCGGTCATCCGTGCCTGTACGTGCAGTAGGTGGGTGTCGATCAGCTCGTTGATGGATTCGCAACTGGCATCCGGTTGCTGGCGGGCGTCCAGTAAGGCCCAGATCTCACCATGGGTCATGTCTAGTGAGCGGCAGCGACGGATGAAGGTCAGCCGGTCGAGGTGGCTGAGGTTGTACTGCCGATAGTTATTACTTTCGTTACGCACTGCCGCGTGTAGTAGACCTTCGCGCTCGTAATAGCGCACCGTCTCGACGGGACAGCCGGCCTGTTTCGCCAACTCACCGATTTGCATGCTGTACCTTTCTCCGCTTGACCCTGTAGTTACTTTAGGGTGTTCAATGCCAAGCATACGACGAAAAACGGAGTTCCACCATGTCCAGCTGCTGCGACCACGACCACCATGACAAGAAACCTGCCACCGGAGTGACACCACAGGATCAGGCGACTACCAGCCAAACCCCCAAGCGCCGCATCATTCCAATCATGGGGCAGCTGCAACAGTCAGCGCCCGCGCATGAGCATGAGCACGACCATGGCCACAACCATGATCACGCTGCTAATACCTGCTGCGCGCCGGCGCCGGCCAGCTTCGGTAGTCTGGCGGCTGCAGAGATGGTGGATGGCGGGGTGCGTACCTCGATGCGTATCATGCAGATGGACTGCCCGACTGAGGAAGCGCTGATCCGTAAGAAGCTGGGCGGCATGGCGACGGTGAAGAGCTTGGAATTCAACCTGATGCAGCGCGTACTGACGGTAGTGCATGCCCCCGATGCTTTGGGGGCGGTACTGGACGCGGTGCGTTCGCTGGGTTTTCACCCGGAACTGCCAGACGCCAGTGGTCAGTTGGCCGCTAGCCAAGAAACAGCCAAGCCGTGGTGGCCATTGGCACTGGCCGGCAT
The DNA here is from genome assembly GCF_028548475.1 of Vogesella margarita. Classification (GTDB taxonomy): domain Bacteria; phylum Pseudomonadota; class Gammaproteobacteria; order Burkholderiales; family Chromobacteriaceae; genus Vogesella; species Vogesella margarita. Next base: position 93,043 of record NZ_JAQQLE010000012.1, on the reverse strand, counting down.
GGCTGCGCTGGCATCGGAGGCTGCCAGCTGGATGGGGCTGCCCGGCTGGTTGGCCGCAAGCCTTGGTGTTCTGGCAGTGGCCTTGTCCGGAGTCACAACCTACAAGAAGGGCTGGGTGGCGATCAGCAACGGCAATCTGAATATCAATGCCCTGATGAGCATTGCGGTCACCGGCGCTCTGGCGCTGGGGCAATGGCCGGAGGCCGCCATGGTGATGGTGCTGTTCACTATTGCCGAACTGATCGAGGCCAAATCGCTGGATCGGGCCCGTAATGCCATTTCCGGTCTGCTAAAGCTGGTGCCGGAAACGGCAACCGTGCAACAGGCGGATGGTTCCTGGCAGGAAGTCGACGCCGGCAGCGTAACGGTGGGCCGCATGGTACGGGTCAAGCCTGGCGAGCGCATCGGGTTGGATGGTGAAATCGTCAGCGGTCGTTCTAGCGTCAACCAGGCGCCGATCACCGGCGAGAGCCTGCCTGTGGACAAGACCGAAGGCGACACGGTATTCGCCGGCACCATCAACGAATCCGGCTCCTTTGTCTACCGGGTGACCGCCGCTGCCAACAACACCACGCTCGCGCGCATCATTCATGCGGTGGAGGAGGCACAGGGTGCCAAGGCGCCGACTCAGCGCTTCGTGGATCAGTTTGCCCGTGTCTACACACCGGCAGTGTTTATCATTGCTCTGCTGCTTGCCATCCTGCCGCCGCTGCTGTTGGGTGCCAGCTGGCATGACTGGATTTACAAGGCGCTGGTGCTACTAGTGATCGCCTGTCCGTGTGCGCTGGTGATCTCTACCCCGGTCACCATCGTCAGTGGCCTGGCCGCCGCTGCGCACCACGGCATTCTGATCAAGGGCGGCGTCTACCTGGAAGAGGGCCGCAAACTGGCCTGGCTGGCGCTGGACAAGACTGGCACCATCACCCACGGCAAACCCGAGCAAACCGACTTCGAGCCGCGAGCCGCGCTGGACGCCGAGCATTGCCGCCGCCTGGCGGCCAGCCTGGCTGGCCGCTCCGACCACCCGGTGTCGCAAGCCATTGTCCGTGCGACCAACCTGGGGGCCGGCGCACATGCGGCAGTGGATGGCTTCGAGGCGCTGCCCGGTCGCGGTGTGCGTGGCATCATCGATGGCATTACCTACACGTTGGGCAACCACCGGTTGTTGCATGAGCTCGACCTGTGCAGCCCAGAGTTAGAGGTAAGGCTGGATGTGCTGGAGCGCCAGGGCAAGACAGTCGTGATGCTGAGCGATAGCAAACAGGTGCTGGCCTTGTTCGCAGTGGCGGACACGGTGAAGGACAGCAGCCGCGCTGCCATTGCCGAGCTGCACCAACTGGGCGTCAAGACGGTGATGCTGACTGGCGACAACCCGCACACCGCCGCCGCGATCGCGCAGCAAGTCGGTATCGACCAGGCGCGCGGCAACCAGCTGCCGGAGGACAAGCTGCAGGCCGTGGCCTCGTTCGAACAAGAGGGCACCGTGGGTATGGTAGGTGACGGCATCAACGACGCACCGGCACTGGCGCGCGCCCATATCGGCTTCGCTATGGGTGCCATGGGCACCGATACCGCGATCGAAACAGCCGACGTGGCGCTGATGGATGACGACCTGCGCAAGATTCCGACCTTCGTGCGCCTGTCGCGTGCTACCCGGGCGGTGCTGGTACAGAACATCACGCTGGCATTGGGTATCAAAAGCGTATTCTTGGTGCTGACGCTGTTGGGACTGGGCACTATGTGGATGGCGGTGTTCGCCGATGTGGGTGCCAGTCTGCTGGTAGTGGGTAATGGTTTGCGTCTGCTGCGCAAGTGAACCAGGGTTGGCCGCAGTCTCATGGAACCTGCGGTGTGGTGGTGGGTCTCAATACGCCATTGCACTGCAAGCCCTACCTGTAGCACCCCTGTGCGCAAGCGTCCGATACACGTTCTGCCAAACTGTCATCTCATCAAGGAGCTACCATGAAGTGCCCAGTCTGTCCCGATGTCACACTGACCATGACCGAACGGCAAGGAATAGAAATCGACTACTGTTCGCAATGTCGTGGTGTGTGGTTAGACCGCGGCGAGCTGGACAAGATAATCGAGCGCTCGGTTGGGGACACTCGCCCAGCCCAGAACGCCCAGCCGTTTCATGCACCGCCAACACCACAACCTTACGGTAGTCATGGCCATCAACATCGCCAGCATGAATACCATGAGCGCAAGCACGGCCATCACAAGTCGTTCTGGAAAGAGCTGTTCGACTAGTTCCTGATGGCTGATGACCACCGCATGCGTATCTTCCGCTTTATCTACCTTTTCCTGGCACTGGTGTTGCTATCGCTGCAAGCTATGGGCATGCCACATGGTGGCAGTGTCTGCACCGATGTGGCGGTACGGTGTTGCGGACAAGGGGGTAGCGCTAAATTAGACGATGGACAAGAGCCTCCCTCGGTCGGTGCGGATTGCTGCGCCTTGCAGGCCGGCCCGCAGCCGGTTGCCAGTATGCGCTTGCCGGGCGCGATAATGGCACCGCAGCAAGCCTGTGAACCTCACCCGCTGACGGGACGTGCCGTCGCGCCTCCTCTACGCCCCCCTACCGCTTGTAGTTCATCCTGCTGATCGACACAAGGCGATTAGCGGTGGCTCCCATGCCGCTATAACTATCGTGTCGTGTATTCCGTTGACCGTTACCGGCTTGTCCGGCTGCGGTATATTTCCCGTCTGACGAAGACCATCTCATGACATCTCTGGAGCTTTCCGCACCAGCACGGCCAACCCCTACGGCCTGGTTGCTGGTTTTTAGCGCCTGGCTGCTGGCTACGGTTGCCACGCTTGGGGCGCTGTTTTTTGGCGAAGTGATGTTGCTACCACCCTGCGTATTGTGTTGGTACCAGCGCATCTTTATGTTTCCCCTCGTTCTGATTCTGCCGCTGGGGCTGCTTCCCTTCGATCACAAGGTGGTGCGCTATGCGCTGGCTCTGGCCGTGCCTGGGGCACTGATAGCGACATTCCACTTGCTACTGGTGGCTGGGGTAATTCCTGAGGCCATCCAGCCTTGCTCACAAGGCGTACCGTGTTCGGCCACTGTAATTGAGTGGTTTGGCTTTATCACCATCCCGCTGCTATCCGCAGCTGCTTTCTTCACCATTATCGCGTTGCTGTTGGCAACGTTCTTTCGAGCTTGCAAATGAAACAAAAAACCATATTCATCTTGGCCGCTGCTGCTTTACTGTTGAGCTTTGTGGCCGCTGCCGTCATCTACAAGAACAACCAGCGTGAGCAGGCTGAGCAGCAGGCCAGCGCCAATCGCGAAGCTCTGGTGCGGGTGTACTCACCGACCCTTGGCAACGCAAATGCGCCGGTAGTACTAGTAGAATTTTTTGATCCAGCCTGCGAAACCTGCCGGGCGTTTTATCCACTGGTCAAGGAGATGATGGCGGCCAATCCAGGCAAGATTCGCCTGGTTTTGCGCTATGCTCCTTTCCATGCTGGTTCCGACCAGCTGGTGGCCGCATTGGAGGCAGCACGTCGACAAGGAAAATTCTGGGAAGCGTTAGAAGCGCTGTTGGCAGAGCAGGACAACCTTGCCCAGAACCATACTGTAGAAACAGATCGTATCTGGAAGTACTTGGACGGGCTCGGATTAGATCTGAACAAGTTGAAAGCCGATATGGCGTCGCCGGATATTGCCAATGTGATTGCCCAGGATCTAGCTGATGCACAAACCCTGAAAGTGAGCAAGACGCCAGAGTTCTACGTCAATGGCAAGCCTTTGCCAAGCTTTGGTTTTGAGCAGCTCAAGGCGCTGGTGGCAGAGGAGATTGAGAAGAACAAGCTCTGAGCACATAACAATCGGTAAGCCGAGTCGGAGGGAGGGTGCCTCCCTCCGATCTACCACAACTGCTTAGTACATTTGTGGATGGAGATTGACCGATCTTGGGTTGCTAGCGGACAGATGAATACATTCTGCTGAATGACTGCTTTGGTCGATCTGTACGCACTGGCATTCCAGTTGGTATCCAGTCGAATCCGAGAGGGCACCTAAATTTCGATCGGCTCTGATATCTCCAATGCGTCGTCTAATTCGATATCCAAATATCGAATAGTGCTTTTGAGTCGTCCCAGTGATATGCGCGACACGCGGCTGATCTTGCCAATGCCCTGCAGCGGGGACTGCCGCCCTGACTGCCCATCCTGCACGGCTTGGCCAGAGGGCAGGAAGGCGACTGTCATCATTCGGAGCCACCCGATCAGGCCGCGGGTGAGGCGTGATCAGGGAAATGCAGTGTGAAGCAGGTCCAGTCGTCAACCGACGTGACACCGATACTGCCACCATGCACCTCGGCAATCGAGCGGGTGATGGCCAGGCCCAACCCGGAGCCATCAGACTCCGCTGCCACCCGGGCGGAGTCTGCCCGAAAGAAGCGGTCGAACAGTCGCGGCAACTGAGCAGCCGGAATGGAGGGGCCGGGGTTGCCGACACTGACTGCAGTACCATGTTCATCTTGCTGAATGCTAATACTGACCACGCTATCCGTCGGGGTATAACGCAAAGCATTAGACAGTAGATTGCTGAGTGCCCGGCGCAGCATCAGGCGGTCGCCCCAAATCATGCCACTACCTGTCTGCTGTAAGCGGATGTTTTTCTCTTCCGCCAGCGCATCGTAGAAATCCAGCAGGGCCGCCACTTCGTCCTCGATGGCGATACGCTCCCGGCTTGGCAGCACCAAGCCGTGCTCGGCCTTGGCCAGAAACAGCATGTCAGACACCATGCGTGCCAGCCGCTGAAACTCCTCGGCATTGGACGCCAAAATGTCGCGATACTCGTCGGCTGAGCGCGGCATGGAGATCGCCACCTGTGTTTCGGTCAGCAGGTTGCTGATGGGCGTGCGCAACTCGTGAGCAAGGTCGGACGAAAACTCCGACAGCTTGCGGAACTCCTCCTGTAGCCGGCGCAGCATGGCGTTCAGCGACTCGGCCAGATCGGCCATTTCAACGGGGACGGACTCCACTGGCATCTGGGCTTCCAGGCGCTGGCCGGTAATAGCCTGTGCCCTGGCCTTCATGGCACGCAGTGGCGCCAGACCATTGTGCGCCACCCACCAGGCCAGCAAACCACCAACCAGAGCTGACAGCAGGATGTACACGGCCAGTGACTGACCAATCATGCCAATAAAATGTTGGTGCCGCCGGGTGTCGATCGCGGCGCAGATAGTCAGTGCTGTGCGGTCAGTATCGGCGAGTTGCCCACCACCACACATGCCGTGATAGTCAATGCCGCCATGCTGCCAACTCACCATTTGCTGACTAGCATCGATGTCCTGTGAAGGAAAGTGAAATGCGGCTGGTGACTTGGAGGCGTAAACTGGGTAGTCCAGCCTCTGCAGTTGGACATACAGGTCACGGTGATTGTGTACCACATCATCCAGCCGAGCGGCCAAGGCTGGAATGCTGGATGATGTACTCATCACTTCGCGGATCAGCCCTAGCTTGTCGCGCAGATCGTCGGCGTCCTGTTCCGCAAAATGCTGGTTGATCATCACGCTGACCAAGATGCCGAGGCCTGTCAGCAACAGTACCGACACTGCTGCATAGAACATGGTCAGCCGTGTCGTCAGCGAAAACCTTCGCTTCACGCCTTCTCCTCCGATGCTTCCAGCACATACCCCATACCACGTACGGTATGGATGAGCTTGAGATCGAAATCGTCGTCCACCTTGACTCGCAGCCGCCGCATGGCGACATCGATTACATTGGTATCGCTGTCGAAGTTCATATCCCAGACTTGCGAGGCAATCAGTGAACGCGGCAGCACCTCGCCCTGGCGACGCATCAGCAGTTCCAGTAGGCCGAATTCTTTAGCGGTGAGCGTAATGCGTCTTCCGTCGCGACTAACGCGACGGCGCAGCAGATCCAGCTCCAAATCGGCAACCTGCAAAGTAGTTACTTCGACTGTTCCCCGGCCACGACGCAGGATAATACGTACTCGTGCCAACAGCTCGGCAAAGGAAAACGGTTTTACCAAATAGTCATCCGCGCCCAGTTCCAGTCCTTTCACCCTGTCTTCAACTTGATCCCGGGCTGTCAGAAACAGCACTGGCATGGTTTTTTGTTGCCGACGTAGTTGAGTGAGTACCTGCCAGCCATCCATGCCAGGCAGCATCACATCCAGAATCACTAGATCATGATTGCCTTCCAACGCCAAGTGCAATCCATCCACGCCATCATGTGTCAGGTCTACGGCAAAGCCTGCCTCGCACAGCCCAAGACGCAAATATTCACCCGTCTTAACTTCATCTTCAACGATCAGAATTTTCATAGCGTACTCCTCTTCCGCACTCTTGTAGTTTGCCACTAACCAGCATCGCCATGCTCTAGATGACATATTTGTAATCTGAGTGTCAGCTTTCTGTTTGCTTCTTTCTCCTAAAGTGATGACAACAAAACCTGAAATGCACGTTTTGCTCAGGTCGTGCAAAACACTACCAGGGAGTAAAAAAATAGGCCCTGCTCAAGTTATTTTCTCGCAGATGGATTTGCTCCGAAGCTTGGGCAATTTAGTGCATATGCATGAATAAGGCGGAATAGCTTTACAACTTGTTCACCAAATTTATTACCTAGTTTTAAAAGGAATTGAATCATGAAAAAACAGCTAATGCTTGCATCTCTTTTTGCGCTACTGACTGGCATTGCCCAAGCAGGAGAAATTGCTGGCCGCGAAGGTGGTGATGCACCGTACATGGTTGCCGGCCGTGAAGGCGGTGATGCGCCATACATGGTTGCTCGCCGTGAAGGTGGTGATGCGCCATACATGGTTGCTCGCCGTGAAGGTGGTGATGCGCCATACATGGTTGCTCGCCGTGAAGGTGGTGATGCGCCATACATGGTTGCTCGCCGTGAAGGCGGTGATGCGCCGTACATGGTTGCTCGCCGCGAAGGTGGTGATGCACGTTACATCTCGAAGCGTGAATCTGGCGATGCGCGCTACATCGGCTAACTACTGTGTATCACAGAGAAGGTCCGTGTTTCTGACCTTCTCTGTGTGCTTCACTTCACTATTATTTTTCAGCAATTTTTTAGGACCTGATGAGCGCAATCACTCTGCCCACATTAGACAACTGATGAAAATGACAAATTTGTAATCCAGCTGTCAGGTTCCTGTTCATATTGGTAAGACAGAATCGCAATGCATATTTCAGAACCTTAAGCCTTGACCATGACAAGACATCAGCGGGCAGGGAAGGAGCCAGGTGCATGAACAAAAAAATATTACTCGTAAGTCATTTGTTTTTGCTGGCTAGCTTGGCACAGGCACAGCAAACGCCTGATTCCGAGTGGCGCCAAGCCAATCAGCAAGTAGCGGAGTTCCCTAGAGGGCATGCAGATGTACTGAAGTGGGAGCAAGCCAATTCGGTTTCTACTAACACTACAGACAACAAGCCAGCCACCCTGTCGTTGAAGAGTATTGACGATGCCGTATACCTAGCTTGGCAAACCCATCCAGACTTAGCTAAGCCCATGTCTCAACTGGGGCGTGCGGAGGTGGGGCTAATTGCCAGTGGACAATGGCAAGCGCTGTCCCTCTCAAAGCTACGCAAGATTGATGATGCTGATGAAGTAATCGGCATTGCTCATGCCACGCGTAAAACCGTGTTGGCAGCGATCGCTGTCGAACAAGGCCTGCCTTCTCAGCAAGAAGCCATGCAAGCGGATGAAGCTGCGGCAGAACTCGGCTCCCGTCTTGCGAAAGTAGGTAACTGGAGCAAGCTGCAGGATGCCCAGCAGCAATTGTCCCGTCTTGCCTCTCTGCAGCAATGGCAACGCAGCCAGTACACCGCACTGCAAAGTCGTGCATCGGTTCTCAAGTCTCTGCAGCAGTGGAACCGTAGTACGCCACAGACATTGGCGCTACCGGCTTCTCTGCCTTCTTTGCCTACGAACATGCTATCCGAGCAGGCCGTACAAACTCGTTTGAATAAGGTGGCGGATACCTTGCCATTAGGCGAGCAAATCGGCATGCGTGCTAACGCCGAGCTGGCCTACAGCGCCTATCGCACAGCCTATACCCTGGCCAAGGATAGTCAGCAGCAGGTTCTTAAACTGAGACAGTTCATCTACGACGAAACCGTACTGCGCTACAACGGCATGCTTATGAATACGTGGGAGTTACTGGCAGAGTCTCGTGCCCGTGCATTAGCCCAGGTAGAGGCGATCAATGCATTGCGGGACTTTTGGCTTGCGGAAGCCGATTTGCAATTAGTGATGCTGGGCCATGTTCCGGAAAGTTTTGTTTCTCTGGCAGCAGGTGGCGGCGATAGCCCTGCCGCTGCTGGCCACTGAAAGGGTAATCCATGAGTATCGATCCATCCCGTCGCCAATTCGTTGCCGGTGCCGCCACCGCGGTCGTCGGTGCCACCGTGGCCCGCTCGGCGCTGGCCGCCTTGCCGGAACCGGTGATCCAGACCTCGGTGGAAACGGCTCCGCCGCTGATCCCGAATAGCGGCCGCCCGTACAACCCGGTGGTCACCCTGAACGGCTGGACCTTGCCCTGGCGCATGAACAACGGCGTCAAGGAATTCCATCTAGTCGCCGAACCGGTGGAACGCGAGATGGCGCCGGGCTTCACCGCGCAACTGTGGGGTTACAACGGCCAGAGCCCGGGTCCAACCATCGAAGTGGTGGAAGGCGACCGCGTGCGCATCTTCGTCAGCAACAAGCTGCCGGAACATACCAGCATTCACTGGCACGGCCAGCGCCTGCCCAACGGCATGGATGGTGTTTCCGGCCTGACCCAGCGCAGCATCAAGCCTGGCAAGACTTTCGTCTACGAATTCGTGGCGCGCCGCCCCGGCACCTTCATGTATCACCCGCATGCCGACGAAATGGTGCAGATGGCGATGGGCATGCACGGCTTCTGGGTAACCCACCCCAAGGGCAATCACCCGCTGATCGACGAGGTCGACCGTGACTTCTGCTTCCTGCTCAACGCCTTCGACGTGGAGCCGGGCAGCAAGACGCCCAAGGTCAACACCATGACCGATTTCAACATCTGGGCCTGGAACAGCCGCATCTTCCCGGGCATCGACTCGCTGAATGTGCGACTGAACGACAAGGTGCGCATCCGGGTCGGCAACCTGACCATGACCAACCACCCGATCCACCTGCATGGTCATGAGTTTCTGGTCACAGGTACCGATGGCGGCCCGACACCGAAATCCACCCGCTGGCATGAGGTCACCACCGATGTGGCGGTCGGTCAGATGCGGCAGCTGGAGTTCATTGCTGACGAAGAAGGCGACTGGGCGATTCATTGCCACAAGAGCCACCACACCATGAATGCCATGGGGCACGACGTGCCGACCATGATCGGCGTCGATCACCGTGGTCTGGTGCAGAAGATCCAGAAAGTAGCACCAGACTACATGCTGATGGGTGAGCGTGGCATGGCTGACATGGGTGAAATGGAAATGCCGATCCCCGACAACACCGCGCCGATGATGACCGGGCAGGGACCGTTCGGCCCACTGGAAATGGGCGGTATGTTCAGCGTGCTGAAAGTGCGCAAGGACCTGCCGGCCGGTAACTACAAGGATCCGGGCTGGTACCAGCACCCGGCTGGTACCGTTGCCTACGAATACAGCGGTGAGCTGCCGACTGCGCCGCGGCAGCAAGCTGCGGTCAACCCGCAAGCTGCCACCGCTACCACGGTCAAAGCCAAAAAACCGGGGATGCCCCCTGGACAGCATTAACCACACCACCATCAGGAAAGCGCTACATGAAAACCACCCACCACCTTCTCGCTATTACCCTGCTAACTAGCTTGGGCATTACCTCGGCCTTTGCCGGTGGCGCCCATGCTGGGGGGCATGATGAGTCTGCGATTGGACAGCCGGGCAAAGCGACCAATGTGACCCGCACCATTCAACTGGATGCTACAGACAACATGCGTTTCTCCGCACCTCTGATCACGGTGAAGCAAGGCGAAACCATCCGCTTCGTGATCAAAAATCTGGGCAAGGTGAAACACGAGTTCAGTCTGGGCACGGAAAAAGAATTGCTGGAACACTACGAGCAGATGAAGAAATTTCCGGATATGGAGCACGACGAGCCAAGCAAGGTATCGCTGGCCCCGGGCGCCAAGGGCGAGGTGATCTGGCAGTTTTCCAAGGCTGGCACCGTCGATTTTGCCTGCCTGCACCCTGGCCACTACGATGCTGGTATGAAGGGCTTGATCAAGGTTGCCAAAAAATAACGCCGCACCGTGGCTGGCCTGATGGCTAGCCACCGTTTTCATTCTTCAGGAGCATGACACGATGACTATCCGCGCACTGATTCTCGCCTCTGCCATGGGTTTGGCAACCCTGAGCCCTTTTGCCCAAGCCACTCAGACGCCGGTTGCTACCACCAATAGCAATATGGCCATGCTGACCGATGGTGAAGTCCGCAAGATCGATCCTACCGCAGGCAAAATCACCATCAAGCACGGTCCAATCGTACATATGGACATGCCTGGCATGACCATGGTGTTTACCGCCAAGGACAAGACACTACTGGATCAGGTCAAGGTCGGCGACAAGATCCGCTTCATGGTCAGTCATGAAGATGGCAAGATGCTGGTCACAGATATCCAGCCTGCCAGCTGACCATCATGGCCAGCTAAACCCTGGCCATGCCTTATCCACTTTTTGTCGACCGTGAAAACATGCCGTCTCTCACTCGCAAACAGCAACTCGTCGCCGTAGCCTCCGTAATCGGCCTGTTGGCCGCAGGCTTGGGGTTCTATTGGTATACCGCCACGACCCCCGGGCCGACATCGCTCACGCTGCGCCCGGACGATGCCGCCCTAGTTGTGCGCGGCCAACAGGTTTACCTGGCCAATTGCGCCAGCTGCCACGGCGGCAAGCTGGAAGGTCAGCCCAACTGGCGCGAGCGCAATGGCCAAGGCATGTTGCCGGCACCGCCGCACAACGAGACCGGCCACACTTGGCACCACCCGGACGAGATGCTGTTTGAGCTGACCAAGTATGGCGTTGCCAAGGTAGCCAAAATGCCAGACTACCAATCCGCCATGCCGACATACGAGGGCAGGCTGAGTGATGCCGACATTGTCGCCGCGCTGTCGTGGATAAAAAGCCAGTGGCCCGCCGAGATCCGTGCCCAGCACGATGCGGTAAACCAGCGGGCCCGGAAAGGCTGACCATGCCCGCCAGAAGTGATTGACCGCCATCAAGCCCCGTTAATGAGCTGCGGTCTATAGTGCTATCAACCTTTACAGGAGCCTGTCACCATGCGCCTTATCCAAGCAAGAGCCCGGCAACTGTGCCGCCTGTTACTGGCAGCATGGTGTCTGGTGTTTGCGTTTGGCGTGCTGCTTGGTTGTCAGGAGCAAGCAGCGGATAGTCATGACTCTGTCGCTGTCCATGCCCAGGCGGCACAGTCGCTGACTACAGTAGGGCACGCCGCAGCCCACGATACGTCGCAGTCTCCGCTGTGCGAACAAGCCTGCCAGACGCTTTCCTCCCCGCTAGCCAAAGCTGATGTCAGCGTTGCGCTGCCGCTGTTGTCCACCCTGTTGCTTGTCTGGTTCCTGCTGCCGCCATTACTGTGGCTGGCGCCGGCCATCGCCCCCCATCTGCTTTCACCGCCCGCCACCGGTGGCACGCCACCGCGACCACACCTACTGTTCCAGCGCTTCAACAACTAGCCAATCCAGCCTTCCCGCCACTGCGACGCCTTGCCTCGTAGCGACTTCGCTCGTGCCCGGCGCGCAATCGCGCTGCATTTTGCACGTCATTTTTCATCTTGGAGGACTTTGATCATGAACAGCCTGAAGCATTTTTCCGCAGCCCTGCTGCTGGCCGCCGTTGCCAGCCAGACCCTAGCCGCGCAGCCACCGATGCAGCCCAATGCGGCCAATATGGAAATGCAGATGCAGAAGATGCGCACCATGCACGACAAGATGATGGCGGCGAAGACACCACAGGAACGACAAAAACTCATGGCTGAGCAGATGCAGTCGATGCAGGACGGTATGGCCATGATGCAGTCCATGGATAAAGACATGATGGCCAAAGGCATGATGCCGTGTCAGGGCATGGGTGCTGGGGCCCCAGACGCTAAAACCATGATGGAGCAGCGCATGAAGATGATGGACATGATGCAGCAGATGATGGGGCAGCAAGGCAAAACGATGCCCATGCAATAAATCGGGCGCCGCCATGGCGGGTAAGGCGCGGCGCTGATCGCGGCGCGCCCGACCCACACCTCCCTGTGCCCTTCCCGCAGGAGTATCCAGATGAAGACCTCGCACTGGCATACCGGTCGCAGCCTCGCGATCACCATGGCAATCAGTTACACCGTGTGCGCGCTGTTGTACCGGCTGTGGCCGGAGCAAGGCGTTGCCTTTCTGAACGCCCTGTTCCACGGGCTGGACTTTGGCCGGCTTCGCACACCGACACCATTCAGCCTGGGGGATTTTTTCTTCCCGCTGACGGTGCTGGTGGGGTGGGGCTTTGTCACCGGCACGGTATTCAGCTGGGTAAGCCAGTGTCTGGCGCGCTGTTGTAAGCACCAGGCGCACTGTGCGCCCCCGGACAAGGAGTGATGGCATGGCTCACGTCAAGGATCCGGTATGTGGCATGACGGTGGACAGCAGCAAGGCTGCGGCCAACTATCGCTATGCTGGGCAGGATTACTGGTTTTGCTCCACGCACTGCCAGCAGCAGTTTGTGGCCACGCCCGCGCGCTATGCGGCGGCACCGGCCGATACGGGGCCGACGGCTGGGTCGCAACATCAGCACCATGCCCCTGCAAGCGCTGCAATCGAGCCAGGAGAAAAGGCCAAAGACCCGATCTGCGGCATGGTGGTCAACAAGGCCACCGCGCTGAAGAGCGAACGTGGCGGGCGCAGCTATTACTTCTGCAGCGAAACCTGCCTGCGCACCTTCGAGTCGCCGGAAAACGAATTGAAGTCGATGAAAACCCGCGTCACCATCGCCATGACCGGGGTACTGGCGCTGGCGGTGCTGCGCGCCGGCGCCTTCCTCGGGTTGGCAACCGGAGCCACGCTACTGAGCTGGGCGCCCATTCCCAATCTGCCATGGTTCACCTGGGGCATGTGGCTGTTCCTGCTGGTGACCCCGGTGCAGTTCATCGGCGGCTGGACCTTCTACCGCGGTGCCTGGAACACGCTGCGCACCGGCAATATCAATATGGACTTCCTGATCGCGCTGGGTACCTCGGTAGCGTACTTCTACAGCGTGGTGGTGATGTTCTTCCCGGACGTGCTGCCGGTGAAGGTGGCCGAGCGCGACGTGTACTTTGAAGTCTCCGCCGTGATCATCGCCTTCGTGCTGCTGGGGCGCTACATGGAAGAGATCATCAAGAAGAAGTCTTCCGCCGCCGTACGCCGGCTGCTGGACCTCAAGCCCGCCACCGCCCATGTGCTGCGCGATGGCCAGGAGGTGGAGATTCCGGCCGGCAGCATCATGGTCGGGGAAACCGTGGTGGTGAAGCCCGGCGAGAAGATCGCGACCGACGGCGAGGTCATTTCCGGCCAGTCCACGGTGGATGAGTCGATGCTGACCGGCGAATCCATGCCGGTGGAAAAGCAGCCCGGTCACACCGTGATTGGCGGCACCCTCAACCGCGCCGGCGTGTTCAGCTTCCGTGCCACCCGCATTGGCGCCGACACCGCGCTGGCGCAGATCATCCGCATGGTGGAAGAAGCGCAGACCAGCACCGCCCACATCCAGCGCCTGGCGGACGAGGTAACCCGCTACTTTGTGCCGGCCGTGATCAGCGTGGCGGTGCTGGCATTTGTCGGCTGGTGGCTGGCCGGCGACTTCCCGCAGGGACTGCTGGCCTTCATCGCGGTGCTGATCATCTCCTGCCCGTGTGCGCTGGGCATCGCCACCCCGGCGGCGCTGATGGTGGGCGTCGGCAAGGGCGCGGACGGCGGCATGCTGATCCGCGGTGGCGAGGTGCTGGAGCGGGCGGAAAAGCTCAGCTGCGTGGTCTTCGACAAGACCGGCACCCTCACGCGCGGCGAGCCGACGGTGACCGACATCGTGCCGTTTGATGTCCACGATGAACTGGACGTGCTGCGCCTGGCGGCGGCGGTGGAAACCGGCTCGGAGCACCCGCTGGGTGAGGCGATCGTACGTGCGGCCAACCATCGGCAGCTAACTTTGCCGGCGGCCAGCGCCATTACCGGTCTTGCCGGCTTGGGTATCCGCGGCCAGGTCAATGGCTTGCCGGTTTGGCTAGGCAACCGGCGGCTACTGGCCCAGCAGGGCATCGCCACTGGCGTGGCCGATGACGCCATGCGGCATCTGGAGCAAAACGGCAAGACCGCGATGCTGGTGGGGTATGCAGACAAGCTGATCGGCATCATCGCCGTGGCTGATACGCTGAAGCCGGAGGCCAGCGAAGCCATTGCCCTGCTCAAACAGCAGCACATCAAGGTGGTGATGCTCAGCGGTGACAACCAGCGTACTGCGGGCGCCATCGCCCGACAGCTGGGTATCGAGCGGGTGATTGCCGAGGTGCTGCCCGAGGACAAGGTCAAGGTGATCCAGCAGCTGCAACAGGAAGGTGAGGTGGTGGCGATGGTGGGCGACGGCGTCAACGATGCGCCGGCGCTGGCCACCGCCGACATCGGTATCGCCATCGGCTCCGGCTCCGACGTGGCCAAGGAAACCGGCGGCATCATCCTGATTCGCAACGATGTCCGCGACGTGGAGAACGCCATCCGCCTGTCCCGCGCCACCATGCGCAAGATCAAGCAGAACCTGTTCTGGGCCTTCATCTACAACAGCATCGGCATTCCCATTGCCGCCCTGGGGCTCATGAACCCGATGGTGGCTGGCGCCGCCATGGCGTTGAGCTCGCTCTCCGTCATCGTCAACTCGGCGCTGCTGAAGCGCGTGCGCATCAGTACCCAGGCGGAAGGAGCAGCATCATGAAGACCCGGGCCTACCAACTCTGCGCGCTGCTGGCACTTGCCATCATGGTGTTCGTGCTGCTGCGTTTTGGCTTATCGCTTGCCACGCTGTTGCTGGCACTGCTGTTGGCCGCATGTCCGTGGGGCGTGATCTGGCTGAGCTACCGGCTGGCACGGCAGGCGGAATCCGAGATTGACCAGGCCGTCGCCGCCAACAAACCGGATGAGCATGACAGCCAGCATGGAAAAGGAGTCTGAAATGACCGAACAACATGATCAACACGAGCAACATGGCAAGCGCAGTCACTGGGTCTTCATCGGTTTTGTGCTGGTGGCCGGCTTCTTGCTGTTCACCGAGCACCGGGCGCATGTACTGGGCGCATTGCCGTACCTGCTGCTGCTTGCCTGCCCGCTGATGCACCTGTTCATGCATCACGGCCATCGCCATGGCGGGGCATCACGCCGCCCCCACCGGCACGATCAGGATGGAGAACAACCATGAACGACCATATGCAGGCCTACGGCTTATGGGGGCTGGTACTGATCAACTCGCTGGTCTTCATCATCTTCGCCTTCAGCTTCACCAAGCCAAAGTCGGCACGAGACTGGCGCTCGCTGGGGATGTTTTCCGCCTTCATCGTGGCGCTGTTTACCGAGATGTACGGCTTCCCGCTGACCATCTACCTGCTGTCCGGCTGGCTGGGCAGCCGTTTCCCCGGTGTCGACTTCATGTCGCACGACAATGGCCACCTGCTGGAAGTGATGTTTGGCTGGCGTGGCAATCCGCACTGGGGGCCATTTCACCTGCTCAGCACGGTGCTGATCTTCGCCGGCTTCTGGCTGCTGTCCGCCGCCTGGCGTGTGCTGTATCACGCCCAGCGCCGGCATGAGCTGGCGACGGCGGGACCCTATGCCCGCATTCGCCACCCGCAATACGTCGGCTTCGTCGTCATCATGTTCGGCTTCCTGCTGCAGTGGCCAACCCTGCTGACTCTGCTGATGTTCCCGATTCTGGTCTGGATCTACTCCCGCCTTGCCCAGCACGAAGAAGCCGACATGCTGGCGCAGTTTGGCGAGCGCTACCAATCCTACCGACAGCACACCCCCGCCTTCATCCCCGCCAAGGGGCAGACACAACATCATTAAAGGAATCCCTCATGCGCAAGCTTATTCCCGCCTCGCTGCTGCTCGCCTTCTCGCTGACGGCCACATCCGCACTGGCGGCGCCATCCGGCACCGTGTTTACCGCCAACGAGCGCGGCAATTCCATCAGCCAGATCACGCTGGCAGATGGCAATGTCACCACCATCCCGCTGGAAATTTCGCCGCACAATGTGCAGGTCAGTGCCGATGGCAAGCGCCTGCTGGCGGTGGGCATGAACATTCATGCCGGCCACCATGGCAGCGGCCAGAGTGCCGGCGAGCTGCAGGTGTTCGACCTGCCGCTGGGCAGCCAGCCGAGCTTTGTCCTGCCGGTGGCGGGTCACCCGGGGCACGTCGTGACCGACCGCGATAGCAAGCTGGCTTTTGTCACCGATGCCGGCAACAACGCGGTGCAGGTATACGAGCTGGCAAGCAAACGGCAGATAGCCACTATCAACACCGGCAACTATCCGCATGGCTTGCGACTGAGCCCGGATGGCAGCACCCTGTATGTGGCCAACGTGAAGAGCGACAGCGTATCGGTGATCGACGTGGCCAGCCTGCGGGAAACCGGGCGTATCGCCGTGGGCAATGCCCCGGTGCAGGTGGGTTTCGCCGCTGATGGCAAACAGGCCTATGTATCGTTGAGCGCGGAAAACGCGCTGGGTCTGATCGACACCGCCAGCCGCAAACTGAGCGGCAAGGTGAAGGTTGGCCGCAACCCGATTCAGATGTACGCCACCCCGGACGGCAGCAAGGTGTTCGTAGCCAACCAGGGTAGCAGCAAGCAACCGGACGACCGCGTATCGGTGGTCGACCCGACCGCCGGCAAAACCATTGCCGAGGTGAAAACCGGCCCAGGTGCACACGGCGTGGCGATCAGCAGTGACGGGCAGTACGTGTTTGTCAGCAATATCGAAGCCGGCACCATGTCGGTGATCGATAGTCGTCAACACCGCGTGCTCAGTACCTATCAGGTAGGGGCGGGACCAAACGGCATCAGCTATCGCGACTAAGTTAATGCGATGTGACGGCTGCTTTCTGAAGGAAGGCCGCCGTTGGTCTGCCGATCAGTCCCCAGCGGTGCTGGCCGAGCGACAGCTCGGCCAAAGAGGTTGTCAGAACCCATGTGAATATTAGCGGCTTGCTCATCAGAAAGCAGCTATTCTGGTGTTGGGTGCTTTCCTTTTTCAATCACTTTCACATACACTTCGCCCCCATGAAATTGCTGCGGCTTATGTTTTCTCTTGTGCTGATGCTGGCGATCCCGTTCCTGGGTGCGTCGGCACTTGCCATGCCGCAAATCCCGCCTTGCCCGATGCAGTCTGACATGACGCACAGTATGGGCATGCAGGCCGATCACGACGATTGCTGCCAGATAGACAAGGTGGGCAGCCAGGAATCATCGAAGGCCAAGTCGTCCACACCATGCAAACCGGGGCAGGAATGCAAGCTCGGCCAAGTCTTTTCTCCTGTACTGGCTTTGCTGGAATTTCAACCGTTGCCAGCCAGCGCCGTTGTTACCATTTATTCCGACACCGCCATTCATTCCCATGACCCGTCCGGGTTGTGGCGCCCCCCTCAGCTCTAACCCCGTTTGACGTCCCGATCCGGTGCGATTTTCGTCGCCCGGATTGCTGTCGTGCGCTTTCGCGCACCTGTCACGCCATGGAGTTAGAACATGTCCCGTTGCTGGATACGATTCCCCCTGCAGCTGTCGCTGGCAGGGCTGGTCGGCCTTGCCCAGGCCGCACCACTCACATTTAACGCGGCACTCGACCAAGCCGAAAACACTTCCCCGGCACTTGCCGCCCAACGCGCACAAATCGGTGCCGCCCAATCCGCCGCCATGCCGGCTGGCGCCTTGCCGGACCCGAAACTATTTGTCGGGATCGACAACTACCCGGTCTCCGGGCCGATGCGCGGCTCGCTGACTCAGGATTTCATGACCATGCAGAAGGTTGGCGTGATGCAGGAAATCCCCAACGCCGACAAGCGCCGGGCGCGGGTCGAGGCCGCCACGGCCGAGATCGAGGTGGCCGAAGCGCAAAACCGGATGGCTCGCCTCAAGGTGCGCAGTGAGGTCGCGCTCGCCTGGCTCAACCGATACGCCCTGGAGCGCAAGCTGACGCTGTTTGATGCGCTCGGACGGGAGAGCCGGCTACTTGCCACGGCGGTTCGGGCGCAGATTGCGTCAGGACGTGCCCAGCCCGCCGACGCGGTGATGCCAAAGCAGGAGTCCGCCCAACTGGCCGATCGGCACGATGACCTGACTCGCGACCTGGCCAAGGCGAAGGCCGAGCTGCGCCGCCTGATCGGCCCTGAGGCCGATGAGCCGCTGGCAGGCGAACCACCAACATTCGGCCTCGATGCCGGCAGCTTGCGCTTGCATCTGTCCCAGCACCCGGAGATCGCGGCATTCGGCGCGGCGGCGCACAAGGCTGAAGCCGAAGTAAGCGAAGCGGTCGCAATGAAAAAACCGGACTGGGGCGTGGAGTTGGCCTACCAGAAACGGGGTGCCCAGTTTGGCGACATGGTGTCGCTGCAGTTCACCTTTGACCTGCCGCTGTTCACCAGGACACGCCAAGACCCGAACATTGCGGCCAGGCAGCAGGAATTGACCAGGATCGAGGCAGAGCGCGAAGCGCTGCTACGCGATCATGCCAACGAACTGGACAGCAACGTGGCGGATTACGTCGCACTCGGTCGCCAGCTGGATCGGGCCCGTCAAGAGTGGCTGCCACTGGCCCAGCAAAAGGTCGATCTGGTTACCGCCAGCTACCAGGCGGGCAAGGCCGATTTGACGGTGGTACTGGCGGCGCGGCGCGAGTTGATCGAACAGCGCTTCAAGCTCATCGAGCTGGACTACCAGCGCGCCAGTAGCGCCGCCCGACTCTACTTTGCCTATGGGGAGAACGCACCATGAACAAGCAGCAATGCAAACTCGTCGCCCTGGTGGTGGCTGTGGCACTGGCAAGCGGCGGCGGGGGCTACTGGCTGTCCCGCCAAGGTCAGACCGAGCACACGGCAAGCCCTGCTGCCACGGCGGCCGACGCCACAGGCGGCAAAGTGTTGTACTGGTACGACCCGATGATGCCGAACCAGCACTTCGACAAGCCGGGCAAGTCGCCGTTCATGGACATGCAACTGATACCCAAGTACGCCGACGAAGGGGGCGAGGCGGCCGGGGTCAAGATCGATCCCGGCGTGGTGCAGAACCTGGGTATCCGGCTCGCCACGGTCGAATCCAAAACCCTGACGGAAACGGTCGACGCGGTGGCGACCGTCGGGTTCAACGAGCGGGAAGTCGCCGTCGTCCAGGCTCGTAGTCCCGGTTTCGTGCAAAGAGTGTATGCCCGAGCCCCGGGCGATGTGGTTTCAGCCGGCACCCCCATCGCCGACCTGCTGGTGCCGGAGTGGGCTGGCGCCCAGCAGGAATATTTGGCCATGCGCAACACCGGCGACAAGGCACTTGCCAATGCCGCCCGGGAGCGCCTGCGCCTCACCGGAATGCCGGAGTCGCTGATTCGCCGCGTCGAGCAAACCGGCACACTTCACCCCATTGTCACCATTTCTACCCCGATCGGCGGCGTCATCCAAGAGTTGGACGTACGCAGCGGCATGACCGTCAGCATGGGCATGACGCTGGCCAGGGTCAACGGGCTGGGCAGCGTATGGTTGGAAGCGGCCGTCCCCGAAGCGCAGGCTAGTCGTGTCCGCACCGGCCAGTCGTTGGTGGCGCAGTTGACGGCCTATCCCGGTAAGACGTTCAAGGGCAAGGTCATCGCGGTGCTGCCGCAAACCAGCGCCGATAGCCGGACCCTGCGGGTCCGCATCGAGTTGCCCAACCGCGATGGCCGACTCAAGCCGGGCATGTTCGCCCAGGTTCGTCTCGAGGCGGGGACGGACAAACCGGTAATCATGGTGCCTTCCGAAGCCATTATTCGCACCGGTACCCGTAGCGTCGTGCTACTCGCTGGCGACGGCGGACGCTTCCAACCGGTCGAGGTGCAACTTGGCCAGGAAGCCGGCGGCAAAAGCGTAGTACTCAACGGGCTGGCGGCGGGGCAAAAGGTGGTGGCTTCCGGCCAGTTCCTGATCGACTCGGAAGCCAGCCTGAAGGGCGTGCTGGCGCGCATGGCGGAGGGCTCGGCCGTTCCGGCACCATCCTCGACGCCGTCCAATAACAAGACCGCAGCCCTGAACCAGGCCAGCGGCAAGGTCGAGGCCATCAAGCCGGGCGAGATCACCCTGTCGCACGGTCCGGTCGCCTCGCTCGGCTGGGGGGCAATGACCATGACCTTCAAGCTCGCCAAGCCAGAACTGGCCGCGGGTTTGAAACCCGGTGACAACGTCTCGTTCGGCTTCAGCCAGCAAGGCAGCGACTTCGTGGTGCAGCAACTCGGCAAGAGCGGAGGCACCCCATGATCGAAAAACTCATTCGCTGGTCGGTAGCCAACCGCTTCCTGGTGTTGCTCGCCACCTTGTTCGTGGCGGTCTGGGGGGTGTGGGCAGTCAGGGCTACGCCGCTTGACGCGCTGCCTGACCTGTCCGACGTACAGGTGATCATTCGCACCAGCTACTCAGGCCAGGCGCCGCAGATCGTCGAGAACCAGGTCACCTATCCGCTGGCGACTACCATGCTGTCGGTGCCGGGCGCCAAGACAGTACGGGCTTACTCGTTCTTTGGCGATTCCTTCGTCTACGTGCTGTTCGAGGACGGTACCGATCTGTATTGGGCACGCTCACGCGTGCTGGAGTACCTGAACCAGGTACAGGGCCGACTACCCGCTGCCGCGAAGGCATCGTTAGGCCCGGATGCGACCGGTGTCGGCTGGGTCTACGAGTACGCGCTGGTGGACAAGAGCGGGCAGCACGACCTCGCCCAGCTGCGCAGCCTGCAGGACTGGTTCCTCAAGTTCGAGCTGAAGAGCCTGCCGGGTGTGTCCGAGGTGGCCACCGTTGGCGGTATGGTCAAGCAGTACCAGGTGGTACTCGACCCGCTGAAGCTGGCGGCTTACCGCATCCCGCAGAGCAAGGTGGTTGCGGCGATCCAGCAGGCCAACCAGGAAACCGGTGGCTCGGTGCTGGAGCTGGCCGAAACCGAGTACATGGTGCGTGCCTCCGGCTATCTCAAATCGCTGGATGACTTCCGCGCCATTCCGCTTACCACCAGCCAAGCCGGCGTGCCGGTACGGCTAGGTGACGTCGCTACGCTCCAGCTCGGCCCGGAGATGCGGCGTGGCATCAGTGAGCTCAACGGCCAGGGCGAAACCGTCGGCGGCGTGGTGATCCTGCGCTCCGGCAAGAACGCGCACGAGACCATCGCGGCGGTCAAGGCCAAGCTGGCCGAACTCAAGTCCAGCCTGCCGCCCGGTGTCGAGATCGTGCCGACCTACGACCGCAGCCAGTTGATCGACCGGGCCGTGGACAACCTCAAGGACAAGCTGATTGAGGAATTCATCGTGGTGGCGGTGGTATGTGCGCTGTTCCTGTGGCATCTGCGCTCGGCGCTGGTGGCGATCGTGTCGCTGCCGCTCGGCATCCTGATCGCCTTCATCGTGATGCGGGAGCAAGGCGTCAACGCCAACATCATGTCGCTGGGCGGCATCGCCATTGCCATCGGCGCCATGGTCGACGCGGCGGTGGTGATGATCGAAAACGCGCACAAGCACCTCGAAACCTGGCGCCACCAGCATCCAGGCGAAACACTGCACGGCGAAGCGCACTGGCGGGTGATGACCGAGGCGGCGGCCGAGGTCGGGCCGGCGCTGTTCTTCTCCCTGCTGATCATCACGCTGTCGTTCATCCCGGTGTTCACGCTGCAGGCACAGGAGGGTCGGCTGTTCGGGCCGCTGGCGTTCACCAAGACCTATGCCATGGCCGCTGCCGCCGGACTGTCGGTGACACTGATCCCGGTACTGATGGGCTACTGGATCCGTGGCCGCATTCCGGACGAACACCACAACCCGCTCAACCGCTGGCTGATTCGAGGCTATCGCCCCTTGCTCGACGTGGTGCTGCGCCGGCCAAAGACGACATTGCTCGTCGCCGGCCTGCTGTTGCTGACCACGCTGTGGCCGGTGACCCGGCTGGGCGGTGAATTCATACCGCCACTCGACGAGGGCGACCTGCTGTACATGCCGTCCGCGCTACCCGGCCTGTCGGCGGCCAAGGCGGCCGAACTGCTGCAGCAGACCGACCGCCTGATCAAGACCGTGCCCGAAGTGGCGAGCGTGTTCGGTAAGGTTGGCCGCGCCGAAACGGCGACCGATCCGGCGCCGATGGAGATGTTCGAGACCACCATCCAGTTCAAGCCGCGTGAACAGTGGCGGCCGGGCATGACGCCGGACAAGCTGGTCGACGAGCTCGATCGTGTGGTCAGGGTGCCGGGGCTGTCCAATATCTGGGTACCGCCGATCCGCAACCGCATCGACATGCTGGCGACCGGTATCAAGAGCCCGATCGGGGTCAAGGTGTCGGGCACCGATCTGGCGGCCATCGACAAGGTGGCGCAGCAGGTGGAACGGGTGGCCAAGGGCGTGCCGGGAGTCAGCTCCGCGCTGGCGGAACGGCTGACCGGTGGGCGCTATATCGACGTCGATATCGATCGTGCCGCCGCCGCGCGCTACGGCCTCAACATCGCCGAGGTGCAGGCCGTGGTGTCGTCGTCCATCGGCGGCGAAAACATAGGTGAAGTCATCGAGGGGCGTGCCCGTTACCCGATCAATGTGCGCTACCCGCGCGAGATCCGTGACTCGCTGGAGGGGCTGCGCAACCTGCCGCTGCTGACCGACATGGGGCAGCAGCTCACGCTGGGCACTGTCGCCACCATCCGCATCAGCGACGGCCCGCCGATGCTGAAAAGCGAAAATGCCCGGCCGTCGGGCTGGGTGTACGTCGACGTGCGCGGCCGCGACCTGGCCTCGGTGGTAGCCGATTTGCGTACCAGCGTCGCGCAGCAGGTGAAGCTGGCGCCAGGCATCAGCCTCGCCTATTCAGGGCAGTTCGAATACATGGAACGTGCCAACGCCCGGCTGAAACTGGTGGTGCCGGCCACGCTGGTGATCATCTTCGTGCTGCTGTACCTGACCTTCCGCCGGCTGGACGAGGCGGCACTGATCATGGCGACGCTGCCGTTCGCGTTGGTGGGCGGGGTGTGGTTCCTGTACCTGGCGGGCTACCACCTGTCGGTGGCCACCGGCGTCGGCTTCATCGCACTGGCCGGGGTGTCGGCCGAGTTCGGCGTGGTGATGCTGCTGTACCTGAAGCAGGCGGCGGCGGAACGGCAGGAACACGGACTCAAGCTGGACGCGCACATGCTCGATCAGGCGATTCGCCAAGGCGCCGTATTGCGCGTACGACCCAAGGCGATGACGGTAGCGGTGATCCTGGCCGGCCTGTTGCCGATCCTGTTTGGCAGTGGCACCGGCTCCGAAGTGATGAGCCGCATCGCCGCACCGATGGTCGGCGGCATGATCACCGCGCCGCTGCTGTCGATGTTCGTGATCCCGGCGGCGTATCGGCTGATGCGCACCAAGAAGCAAGCGTCTCAGGCATTGCCTGATACAACCCTCGTTACCCAATCCATTCAGGAGAAATAAAATGACCAAGTTGCTCTCGATTCTGTTCGCCACCGCCTTCGGCCTCACTGCGATGCTTCCGGCCCAAGCCACTGATATGGGGATGGCGAGTACAGCGAAATCGTCCGCTCAGCTGGCCCATGCGGAGGGCGTCATCAAGGCGCTGGATGCCAGGGCCGGTACCATCACGCTGGCGCATGGGCCGGTGCAGGAACTGAAATGGCCCGCGATGACCATGACGTTCAAGTTGGCCAAGCCGGAACTGGCCAAGGGGCTGGCCGTCGGGAAGAAAGTGCAGTTCGAGTTTCGGTCGCAAGGGATGACGGCGGTGATCACCGCCATCAAGGTGATCGATTAACTTCAGTGGTAGGGACGGACGAGGGCGTCCGTCCCTGTTTCTATGTTCAGGCACACACGTAGCCTGGACTGGCCTGTGTTGACCTAAGTAGGCAGCGAGTTAAGGTTGTTTACTGACAATAAGCTGTCAAAGGTAAGACGAATCACCTTCGGCCGCTTGGGCCGACGACCAGCCTCCACAAACAGGCAGCTGGTGAAAATTCCGGTGCATCGGCACCAGTGGTGCTGGTTGAGGCAGACCCTTTCTGACCCCTTGTACTTTTGGTGGCCAATTGATCGGTATGTAGGGAGTGCCGTGGACCTGTGTGATTATTTGGGTACATGGAACACTAGAACTGTGACCGTCATCTCGCGGTTGATATCTTCGTTGCTGTGGAAAATGTAACGGAAGCCGCTCTCGTGGGGCCACCTCACAGCACGCTTGAAATTTTTGTGAGCTTGCGTCGCCATGTCGATGCCATCTAGCACCGTGGAAGTGTCCGTGCCGCGGTTGAACACAAGGATCGCCACCTTGCTGTCCCGCCACGTCGCGTAATTCAGCAGCTGTTCAATGGCCTCACCGTAGGCTTTCGGTCCTTTCCAAAACTTGCACTCCGCAATGAATACGTTGCGGTCGCCCTCGCGCAGCAGTATGTCGGTCTTGCCAGACATATTGAAAGTCTCGCCGCTTGCCTTTCCCTCGAACTGCCCATTTAGCTGTACGAGGAAGTGCTGGCGTAGTGCCTCCTCGTTCATGGACCTGAAGGCATCTGGGCTACGCTCCATCACCAGCGCCATGTCTTGCATAACTTTGAGGGCATGCTCGTACTGCTCGACTGCCCACACGGGCTCCGGTTTGAATTGCGCCGTTGTAGCTGGTGGGAGCGTTGGTGTTACGGCCCTTCTCGTGGTTGGCACGGCATAAGTTTGGGGAGCGTCGTTACGCCGTCGTACTGGAATACCGAGAGATTCAACTCGCTGTGATTGAGCGAGTAACCTGGTGCGTCGCTCCTGAATTGCCTGCTCTGCGAGACTCACCAAGCTGGAGTTGTGCGTGTCGATCATTGAACGTTGCCACCCGATGTGCTGCTCGATCTCGGTCAACTGTTGATCCAAAAGTGGGCGCACTTCTCGAGGCTGATCGGAGGGAGAGTCGTAGCGAAGCACCAACTCGTTACCCTCAACGACTCCGCGCGGAGGATTCGATGTCCAAGTATTTGCATGAGCGTAAAACAGATCAGGGTCGCCTTCAAACGGCACTCGCACTTCTATCCGTTCGCCGGATACCAAGACGGGGCGGCTCGTATCTCGAATCCAGCGCATAGGGTCATGCCGAACATCTACCTGAATCTCTTTGTGATCTGCATACCACTGATCTCGCAGAAGTTTAATTGGCGTGACACAGTACTTTTCCGCCAGATAGCGCTTCAGATCCTCGGGGGCTGTGTTCAAGAGCCTATCGGCCTCCAGCGCATCAACCTCGCGCCGCAGACCAGTCACGCCATTCCGAAGCGTTTCACTTAGGTCATAGGTGACAAACAGAATCCCCTTGCTCTTGTCGATGCTTCCGAACATTGCCACTCCTCATGTCACTGCCATGCTGCCTAGTAGTGTGCCAATCAGCTCACGAAGATCTGATGCTCACGGCTCTTTGAATCGCCCTTCGTCGGGCATGGGGCGCAATCAGCCTGAAGAGATCACTCGCCCTGAGAAAGCAAGGGGAGACTGCTTGGCCGATCACAGTTATTTTAGCACATAGGCATGACGGCTATCAGCCAATACAATACGTACTGCCACACAACAGTCAGCATCTCGAGCCAGTGAACGGCTACATCATTAAACGAAGGCTTCTGGCCGTATGCAGGGTATTGCAAATGGAGTGTTTCCGGATCGATGAAAGCGGCTTCACCGGCTTTGACCTGCTGAACCCCGAGCAGCAGTTTCAGGGGGCGACGGCCATTGCCATCGACAATGACGAGGCCAGGCGCCTGATCCGGGAGCACTTTCCCAAGCTGCAGGCTGACGAACTCAAGTACCGGGCATTGGCGCGTCGCCCAGCCAACCACCCCCGCCTGATGGCACTGCAGCGCAACGTGCTAACCCACCACAAATGCGTGACCTACGTCTGCGACAAGCGCTTCCTGCTGCTGCTGATGTTCTTAGACTATGCGGTCGAGCCGTTCTACTACGAGCGCGGGGTCGACTTCTACGAGGACGGACAGAACTACTCGCTTGCATCGTTACTGTACTTGGTAGGGCCGACCCTCCTAGGGAACGGAGCACTTGACCGGCTGCTTGCAAGTTTCCAGCGTGCAGTGAAGGAAAAAAGCCCGTCGGCGCTAGCCGATCTGGTCGCGGCCGCGCGCGCCTCGCGCTGGCGGGAACTGCCGGAAGCGTTGGGCCCGTTGGCAAGGTTTGCGGCGCCGGAATGCCTGCAAGCGATCGCCGCCCCGGGTGTTAGCACAGATGCCGCCTTCGTGGTGCTGCAGTCCCTGATCAGCCGAATGGAGGTCATTGCCGACGGCCCCTATCGAATCGAACACGATCAGTCCAAGAACCTACTCATCTATCACGACTTGCTGCAGCGCTACATCAGCCATGAGGACGCGATCACGTTTTGTCAGTCAGAGATCGCCGGCATCACCTTCCCGCTCAAGCTCCAGTCGGTGACACAGGTCGATTCCAAGGCCAGTCCCGCAGTGCAACTTGCCGATGTGATGATCGGGGCGGCCATTGAGGCGGTGAGCACGCTCTCGGGACAACGAGCCGGGACGTTGGATGCCTAGAAGGTTATGGCGCTGTATGCAGATCATCAGCTTATCCATATGTTGCCATCGATCGATTTCGAGGAACAAAAGCGTTTCCGCCAAGGAACCCAGGCGGCACAAATGATCGATTATTTCGCAAAAAAATTTCATAAGTCATAATGACAAGTGAAAGTAAAATTGCCCACGCAACTGCGCGGGGGCAGATAAACATCACCACAGACGCGGCTGAAAGCGTCTTTACTGAGTAGAGGGGATTGCATGGCAAGCATTCATTCGGAGTATCAACGCTTTCTAACGTACCTGACGCAGCAAGAAGTGCACGACGACGTGCGCCGACTCGCGCACCTTGTGCTAAACCACCTGCAGCCACTTGCCGAGGTTGGAGCCGCGCGCCGTGGGCGGTCCACTCGCCTGGCGCCGCTGGCTGTTGCGCAACTGGCGCAGATGCCTGCCGTGTACGACGGGGAGGCTCACGTGCCCGAAGCTGGGCCGGTACTTGGGCGCCTGCAGCAGCTAGAGGTGGGGCCGTTTCGCGGGTTTATGCGGCAGGAGACGTTCGACCTCAGTCATGACATCACCCTTGTTTATGGCGCCAACGGCACTGGCAAGAGCAGCTTCTGTGAGGCATTGGAAGTTGCGATGCTTGGCTCCATCAGCGAGGCGCAAGTCAAGCGGGTTGATCAGCGTATTTACTGCAACAATGCCCGCCTGCGTCGCCATGTCGCGCCGGTTCTCTCCGCCAGAGGGGCTGACGAGGCTCAGACAGTGCTGCCCGACGAGACCGAGTACCGCTTCTGCTTCATAGAAAAGAACCGCCTAGACGACTTCGCCCGCATCGCCGCGCGGACCCCAGGCGATCAGAGGCAGCTCATCGCAACCTTGTTCGGCGTGGATCAGTTCAGCGAATTTGTCCGCAGCTTCAATCCCTCGCTCGATCAGGACCTGATGCTCGTTGGGATCCAGGCGACTCAGCTGGTACAGCGCCGCCTGCAACTATCGAACTCCGAGCAAACGATTGCGGCCTATCCGCAAAAAATCTCAGCAGTCGAGGGCTTGGAGCATGCCTTGGCGCAGCGCATGTTCCCCGGCGTGGCGTACCAGGCTTGCGTGGAATGGCTGCTCGGCACGCCGCAGCAGCAAGGGCGGCTGCCGTTTGTCCAAGGACAGCTGGATGCCGTCCCACCTGCCGTACACGAGGTGACCCGAGCGCAGCTGCAGGCACTTCTGGCAGAAGCCTACCGCGTCCAGAGACTTTGGCAGGGGGCGTCCGGTCAGCTCGCGGCCCGTGCTGGCGAGGTGTCATACGCCAAGCTCTACGAGGCGGTGCTGGCCCTCGCCGACGGGGCGACCGCCTGTCCCGCATGCGGGACAGGACTGGCTGCTGTGGCTCAGGATCCTTTCGCCAAGGCACGCGTGGGTTTGGCGCAGCTTGCGCAATTGGCCGCCCTTCAGCAACAAGAGGCCGACCTTCGGACACAGTTGAGTGAGGCCGTGCGGGCGCTCTGGGATGAGATGCGTCGCGTCGAGGCGGCCGCTGCGAACGCGTGTCCTGCTGAACTACAGGCAGCAGGCCTGCCTCTGCTGCCTCCCACCGCTGCGGGCAACTGGCTTGGTGCGTGGGTGGATGGTGAGCGACATGCCTGGAATGCTCTGCTGCAGGTCGCCGAAATCATTGAGCGGTTCGACGCGCAGGCTCGTGAAGTGCTTGCCCAGCGCGGAGCGCTGGCCCAAGAGCGGGACAGGTTGAACCAGCATCAGCTGGAGGTCGAACAACTTCGGACCATGCGCATGACGGCGGACCAGGAATTGGCCGCCGCCCACCAAACCGTGGTTCAGTTCGACGAGGCGAACCGCGAATTGATCCAGGCTGTCGCGGCAGAGGTGCCGCTAGTCGCGCACCATCAGCGGATCAAGGCCGCCTACGACGGTTTCCTGCCCGAGATCCAGGCCTACCTGGCCGCACTGCCGGGCGTATTGCTCCAGGGCCTGGGAGAGCAGGCCCGCCATCTATACAACGCGTTCAATCGCGATGATCCACCCGGCGACCTGCTGCACGCGCTGTGGTTGCCCGTGGCAGAGAACGGCAAGATCGAGGTGGAGTTCGTTGGCGAACCGGGCGTTCGCTATGACGCACTGATTGTATTCAGCGAAGGACACATCAAATGCTTGGGCCTGGCGATACTGCTGGCCAAAAACATCGCGCAGGGCTGCCCCGTAGTCATCTTCGATGATGTTGTCAACGCGATCGACGATGACCACCGCGATGGGATTTGGCGTACGTTCTTCGAGGATGGTCTGCTGGACGGCAAGCAAATCATCCTAACTTCGCACGCTGAAGAGTTCTTGCATCGCATCCAGCAGGAGCTGGGCACGCGGCGTGCCGCGGTCATCAAGCGCTACAAGTTTCTACCGCATCAAGGCGAACACGAGCTCCGCGTCGATAGCGACCCGCCGACTAAGAACTACGTTCTGCTGGCCCAGCAGGCATTGGCAGCCGATGAGAAGCGCGAGGCGTTGCGCCAAGCGCGGCCCGCACTGGAGAGCCTGACGGACCGCCTCTGGACCTGGCTGGGCCGGCGTACGGATGGACGCCTCGAGCTCAAGCTAAGCGGACCGCGCTCACCATGGGAGCTCAATAACAAATGTACTAAGTTACGGTCAGCCGTTGATCGCGTCGCTGCACAGCACACCGGCGCACCAGATGTCGTCGCCGGATTGACACGTCTCCTCGGTATCGGCGCTGGAAGCATCGAATGGGGCTATCTCAACAGTGGTGTGCACGACTCCCAACGAGACCATGAGTTCGACCGCACCACTGTGCGCACAATAGTCGAATCGGTCACAGCATTGGATGAGGCATTAGCGGTGCTACTCAGCCGTTAACACATGGGCCGGTGCAAGAACTGAAATAGCCCGCGATGACCATGACGTTCAAACTGGGCAAGCCGGAGTTGGCCAAGGGCTTGCCGTCGGGAAGAAAGTGAAGTTTGAGTTTCAGTCACAAGGAATGTCGGCGGTGATCACCGCCATCAAGGTTTTCGATTCACTTCAGTAGCAGGGACGGACAAGGGCGTCCGTCCCTGCTTCAATGTTCAGGCACACACATAGCCTGGACTGCCCCGACCTTGGAGGCAATCTGGCACTCTCACTCATTGAGAATTTTGCGGATGCCATTGGCAAAGCCAAAATCCAACAAAACACGTCCTTTCGAATTCCGAATCTCTCCTGCGCTGCCTTCGTACCACCCCTCATCGGCCAAAAAGCTTGGTGAAATTGCTTTCTTTAGGGCGAATTTTTCCGTTGGGGTTAGTGTGTCTAATGCAGCTACTACCTGAAGGATATCTCCGTTGTCTAGACGGCTCATCTCTCCAGGCAGGGGGCGACAGTCGATGATTATGTCTGTGTTTTTACGCTGGATGGCAACCTGACTCCTGAGCAAATTGCGTTCTGCAATGATGTTGCCTATCAACGCTCGTATGGCAGGATCCTCAATCTTCTTCAGCCATTCGCTTTCAGCCAGCGGTTTCGATGGCTTGGCTGGTTTTTTGAGAGGGTTACCGGCGAGCCCTGCCCAAGCTTTGATCAGATCCCGCAGGTAGCTAGAAGTCTGATTGTAAAGGGCTTGCTTCGACATCCCGCCGCGCTCTTGGCTGAGCCTGCCGATCGTCGTAATAGAAAAATCTTGGCTGTTCTTTGCATGTAGCTCGGCACAGATGCGATGAATGACATCAAGGTTGCGATGACGCACCGGGTTTGGCGATTGCTCTTTGAGCATCACTAAAACCTCATCAGGATGCAGTGTCATGAGAGTAGGGGTACCTTGCTAAGCGTTTTTTTGGGGAGAGTCAGATCAGCCAATCGCGCAACCGGACGTACCAACTCAGCTTCCAGCAGGTCAACCAAATCCGTTTCTACGCCGATGTCCGCAAGTCGACGGCCAGATTCGATTACACCAATGACCTTGCGCATGCCCACAAACGGATCTTGCGGCTGAGCAACACCGGCCAAGTGCTTTAATAAGCGGTTGGCAAGCCGAAGTTGTTCGCTTTCATGCAGTGCCATGAAGACGGGCTCAATACCTTCACGATAAAGGGCGGAGTCTAGGAACTGGCTTAAACGAATAATTGCTTTACCAGGGAGTTCGTCTGGGTAAAGTTCAGCGTCCTGGCAAACACCTGAAAGCTGCAGAAGTTCTGATGGAGTGTCTTCCAGAGCCAAGCTCAGGTCTTGCATGTTGCCAACAGCAACCAGCAACTGCTTATCTTCGCTACCTTCACGCTCCTCTATCAAGTCGAAACAGCGCTTTATCAGTCGATAGGTGGCAATGAGATCATTGGCCAACTGATCGGCACGGGCCAACTCTGCCTCCCACAAGCGTTCGTATTTCAAATACGTGGACTCTTCTGCAAAGTGAAGCTGCTGTTGCTCGGCCTCGTACCGGCGTTTTTTTAATGCTTCAAGTGTTTCTTCATAAGAGCGTGCCAACTTGGCGGCTTCAGAGACGTGATAGCTGGTCGTGTTGAAATGTGCACGCAATGCGTCCAGGTAGTGAGGCTCCGTAATAAACCAGCGACACCGGACACAATTTCTTACGCCACCCGGAACCGGGGCGTTTGTGTTCATGGACGGATCATGTTTATTTTCTCGCAGACGCTCACCCCCATTAAAGCAGCCGCCAACGCGAGTGTTGCCCTCAACGGGAGAGGTGTTGCCGCCAACCAAGCAGAGACCGTGATGCATTGACATCCAGCCCGCGGGCTGGCGTTCTTCCGCGCGGATTGGAATGGTGGCTCGCGCACCTTCGGCGGAGTTGGCCACTATGTTTTTCAACAGCGATTCGTACTCGGCTTCCTGTAAAAAACGTTGAAGCCCCTCCCCATCGGTTTCATTGAGCCTCCGGGTTGCGGCGTCAAGTACATGGGTCATATGAGTAACACCGATTTTGGTGTAGTAGAGTGTCATGACGAGGCGTGAGTGACCTGCTACCAGCTTTGACAGCACCACCAACGGAACTTCAGCATCCAAAGCAAGGCAGGTCAGCAATGAGACGCGCAAACTGTGCAAGGGATAGTATGTTGCAGCCTCGGTATCTGGTACGACAAATTTTAACGTCATACCTTTGCTGAGTTCACTTTTGGTTTTGCATCGTTCTTCTAGCTGCAACAGCAGCCTATGCCAGAGGTTTGCAAGACTGCCATCCCCGATCGGCTGTGCTTTTTCTTTGACTTTACGAGCAGTGGGATCTCGGAATAGAAAGCAGGTGTCTGGCATTGCAGCCAGTTGCTGATCGGATTTGATGTGCTTTAACTGCTTGACGCCAAGTTCTGACCAAGCTGTCGGCTTGGTGATCGGATTGTATTTTGCTTGCCAGTTCCGTAACTTTTCTAGCCAATATAGAAGCTCATTGTACTGCCACGGGATGGTATACCCTAACGCATCTCCGGCCTTGTCGATGTCCGCGGTTTTGTTGGTGTTAATGAAGAGCGAAGTTTTCTCTTCACCCTTTTCAAGGTCTAGCACGCGACGAAAGACGCCTCGTCTGAATGGCTTCTTTTCATTGCCGGTGGCCAATGTGCTGTCATTCTTCACCCAGCCCTGCTGAGTGTAGCGCCAAGTATCAGCCTCACCAGAGTCCAGCATCCGAACTTGGAAGGTGCGAAGTGGTAGCATCAGTTTTACCAGCAAGGCCAGTGAGCGGACCGGACTCCACATCTCGAGTATTTCATAGCCATCTTTATGCGGTCGCCGGCGCCATACGCAATCCGGATCGCTGGCATCGATGAGACTTTCTTTAACGGGAAACCAATCTCCGCCGTAGGATAGCCTCATTGATTTGACGACGTCACTACCCAGCGCAGATTGAGCCCAAGTCCAATCTTGAAAGTGTGCTCCAGGGGCTAGTATGTCCCGCAACTCCCGGATGAACCGGTAAGGAAGTGGCGAATGCACGGACTCTGTCCTGCGTCCCATCCCTTTTCTGGAACGAGGGGTAATGGGGTTGTAAAAGTCAGGAGAAACAACAGGACGACCATGGTCATCGCTTTCACTGAAATGTGCTTCCAGCACCCAGTCCAAGAACTGCGCGGCGATATTGTTGTATGCGACGCCGGCTGCACTTTGGGGGCACGCCACGTCAAAAAAACTAGGCAAGATGCTGTTTCTGTGCAGAATTTTTTCTGGTTCGAATGGAAGCTTCTGTTTGTGCAGATAAGTTTCAACAAAACACTGCACCGCCTGGATTCGGGTCGGTAGCCCTCCGGTCTGCGTTGTGAGCCATGTGGTAGCGTATTCCTGCCAAATCAAATACTGAGGCCCAAGCTCGCGAGTCATCCACGAGAACTGCACGTCTGCATTCCGTTGGATTTTTTTTGTGGTTGTCATTATTTTCTTTGCAACTTCGGGTTGGGGCCAGAGAACAGTCCGGATGGGTCTACATCTTCGAAACCGAAGGTGAGCAGTCTTTCAAGGTCAATGTTGTTGCTTGGGCTTGGCGAGCCTAATTGCTCAAGAGATTTGGCAGCTTGATTGAGAATCGCGTTGACTTCATCGCTGCTGGGGGCGGTGTAAATGGCCTGAGACTCTGGCGCCTTGTGATGAAGGGCTTTCTGCCGAAAACAAGGCTCAATGCCGTTCCTTCTGAGGCGTTGACCATATGCATGTCGATGGCCGTGCGGCGTGGTGCCTAGAGTTTTGGCTGCCTCTAGGCCAATGCGTTGCACTGCCTGACGGTGCGCTTGGCAGTAGGCAGTTATGCTGTACATTTCTCCAGCTGTTGCGCCCTTGAAAACGACAAAGGCAAAGGGATGCTGCCGCTTAACTCCGGCTAGCTGGATTAGATAACGGTTCCAGAGCTGCAAGAAAATACGGCCGAAAACAGGGTAAAACCAATAAGCCCGCATGTAATAGTCTTCATCAAGTGCGGGGTCCTTCCAGCCTGCATGTTTCAACCCTGCCACTTGATGACGTGGACGAAGTCCATAGCGAGAAACCAGGTATGCGCTACGGTTTCCTTTGACCGGCTTGCCTCTTTCGTTAAACCAGTCACTTGGTGCCGCGCCTTCAGCCGGGTGGTGGATGTGTACCAATGCCATCGAAGGGTCCAACGGATCCGGAGTGACATCATGTACCCATAGGTGGAAGCACTCGGATAGTCGGAACCCCGCCCCATGTACCAAAAGTGTAATGAGGCAGTCGCGCAGATTTAGGCGCGCGAGAGGATCTGCATGATTTTCAAATCCACGCTTGATGAAACCCTGCAGCAACAAATCGGAGAAATACTTCTCCGGAAACTCCTTTGTCTCACCTTCATCTGCGACATGAGGGGCCTTTTTTGCTCTGGTGCTTCGTGATTTTTGGGCCAGGCTGGCTGCTTGTTTGGCGCTGTATGTGTGCCCAAGAAAGGCACGGCTATGACGGTGTTGCATAGCAGTCAGTGTCAGCATTTCATCAAAACGACTGGCTTGCCGTAATGGATTGATATTGGTGCCATGGCGCTCTGAGAGCCAATCCGAGAAGTCACTTAGGCATGCAAGGAGGGGGGCAGCAGTCTTGGCTCCCATTGGCCTCCAATATAGCCCGCTAGGATCTAAGCCATCCGGGCCAATAGTGCCACTGTAGAGTCGCTGGATGAAACTGTTCAGAATTGCTTCTGGGCTGCCTAGTGACTGGCTGTTAGCTTCCATGTAGAGCAGAAAGCGCTGTACGGCCAAGGTCACCTTCCTCATCCATGACAGCGAACGGTCATGGCTTCGCCACAGTAAATAGTGAATCAGGGGGGTTAGGGGGCCTTCTTCAGAAATCAGAACGGGGATGTCCGTCAGGGCGCCAGTGTCATCGCGGCGCACTTTGGCAACGGTGGAGAAGAAGGGCATGTGGTGCTATGTCTCCTCGAGCACGGCAGCAAGGGAGGGCACTGAGCCGATCACTCATACTATTGGTGCTATTGCTATGTGTATGTTTGTAAAATATGTATGAAACTACGCTTCATGATGCAGTTTGAATCATAACTGTTGTAACTTATGGCTGCAATCAAACTACTGATAACCAGTACTTGGCAAAGGCGGTGTTGAAATCCTGGTACAGCTCGCGTGTCGGGTCGTAGGACACGTTCAGCAGGCTGACGTCGGCGTAGGCGAAGCTGGCGCTGCCCAGCAGCAGGGCGGTGATGATCTGGCGGGACGGGAACGACATGATGGTTTCCTTGTGTGCGTGCAGTGATGGCACCACTGTAGCGGGTGCCTTTATGCAAACAAACCAAGAAAACCTGTATTGCTAATCGCGTTTGGCGATATGGAAGATGCGCTGCCAGCTTGGTTGCAGTGCACCGACACTCGTCACGCCGGTGCTGCCACTGTCTGGTGTTGAGCTGCGGGGTTTTCGAACGTGGCACCCGCGCGGTCAGCCTCAGGCCTTGTCCAGGCCGTGCTCCACCGCGTATACAGCCGCCTGCACCCGGCTGCTCAGGCTCAGTTTGCGCAGGATGTTCTGCACGTGCACCTTGATGGTGCTCTCCGCCAGGTCCAGCGCGCGGGCGATTTCCTTGTTGCTGGCGCCGGAGGCAAGGTAGCTGAGCGTTTCGCGCTCGCGCGGCGTCAGGCTGTCCAGCTCCAGGTTGCGCGGCGCGGCTACCGGCGCGCGCAGGCGCGCCACCAGCTTGGCGGTCATCTCCGGTGACAGCACGCTGTCGCCGTCCACCGCACGGCGGATACTGGTCAGCAGGAAATCGGCGTTGATGTTCTTCAGCAGGTAGCCGCGCGCGCCGCTCTTCATGCACTCGGCGAGGTCTTCGCCGTCCTCGGACACGGTCAGCATCAGCACCGCCAGCTGCGGCTGGGTGACCAGGATCTGCGACAGCGCGTCGCGGCCGTGCATCACCGGCATGTCCAGGTCCAGCAGCACCACGTCGGGCTTGAGCTGTTCGGCCAGCTTGACGCCTTCCAGTCCGTCGGCGGCCTCGCCGACGATGTCGAAATCGGGCTGGCGCTGCAGCAGCGCCTTGAGGCCGCTGCGGAACAGGGTGTGGTCGTCTACCAGCAGGATGCGGATGGTCTGGGTCATGCGGCTTGTCTTTCTGTGTGCGGCAGGGTGAGGGTGACGGTGGTGCCGCCGCCTACTCGGTTTTCGATCTGGATGCGGGCGTTGATGCGCGATGCCCGCTCTTGCATGATGGACAGCCCGACGTGTCGCGCCTGGCGCGCGGCTAGTACCGCGGCATCAAAGCCGCAGCCGTCATCGCTGATGCGCATCACGAAGTCGTCGTGGTTGTCGATGTCGATGTCGACGCGGTGCGCCTGTGCGTGCTTGCGTACGTTGGACAGCGCCTCCTGCAGGATGAAGATTACCTGCAGCTGCTGTTCCGGGTTCAGCGGCAGGCCGTTGCCGCGCAGCTGGTACTGGGTCAGCACCCGCGCCTGCTGTTCGAAGCGCTTGAGCAGGGTGTTGACCGCGTCGGGGAAGTCTTCCTTGCTGATGCGGGTGCGGAAGTTGAGCAGCAGTTCGCGCACGTCCTCGTAGCATTCCTGCACCCCGGTCTTGATGAAGGCCAGGTTTTCGCGCGCCTGCTCGTCCTGGGTGTCACCAAGCGCGCTCTCCAGCATCTGCACCTGCAGGTTGAGGAAGGACAAGGACTGCGCGATGCTGTCGTGCAGGCCCTGCGCCATCAGGTTGCGCTCTTCCGACACCGCAAACTGGCGGTCGCGGGCGGCGAGGCGCAGGTTCTCGATGGCGACCCCAAGGTGGCTGCCCAGCGTCTCGATCAGGAACTGTTCCTGTGCGCTGAGGCGGGTGTCGTCACGGAAATAGAGAGTGAAGATGCCGACGTTCTGCTGGTTGACGCGGATGTGGAAGATCGACACGCAGCGGAAGCCGGCGCGCTCGCAGTGTTTCTGTTCCTTTTGCGGCAGTTCGCGGAACAGGCGGATCACCGAGCTGGGCTGCTCGACGGCGGCGCCGCAGTAGCAGCTGTCGATGTGGGCACAGTCGTGGGTGTGGATCATCCCCTCCGGCAGGCCGATCTGCGCCACCGGCTCCAGCTTGCCGCGCTTGCTGTCGACGATGCGCACGCTGGCGGCGTCGGCATGGGTCAGCTGGATCAGGCGTTCGATGAAGCCCTTGCACATGGTGTTGAGGTCGTGCGATTCGTGCAGGTAGGCGGTGACGCCGTACAGCGCGGTCAGCTGGCGGTTTTTCTCGTCCAGCGAGCGCGTCTTGTCACGCACCTTGTCTTCCAGCGTTGTGTACAGCTCCTGCAGGCGGCCGGCCATCTGGTTGAAGCCGGCGGACAGGATGGCGAATTCGTCGTTGCCGATCACCGGCACCCGTGCCGACAGCTCGCCGTCACGCACCTGCACGATGGCGT
Source organism: Vogesella margarita (assembly GCF_028548475.1). Taxonomy (GTDB): domain Bacteria; phylum Pseudomonadota; class Gammaproteobacteria; order Burkholderiales; family Chromobacteriaceae; genus Vogesella; species Vogesella margarita. The sequence continues at coordinate 55,927 of NZ_JAQQLE010000012.1, read as the reverse complement.
CACCCAGCTCGTTCAGCGGGCGGATGATCAGCAGGAACATCAGGTACATCATGGTGATGGCGCCGATGATGGCCATCGCCATCAGCGTCATCTGGAAGAAACGCAGCAGCGTGGTATTGCGCGCGTTGTCTTCTTCCACCAGCCGCACCAGCTTGTCGATGCGATTGACGAAGGCGCCCAGGTCGACGCGGGTGGTGTTGCGGCGCGGGTCGAGCTGCGCCTGCTCCATTTTCGGCAGCATCTCGTGCTGCCAGTAGTTGGCGATTTCCGCCGCCTGCGAGCGCACTTCGGCGTTGTCGGGCAGGAACAGCGGCCGCGCCGGGTCGCCCTTGCGCAGTCGCGCCATGGTGTCGCTGAACTGGACGGCTTCCTGCTGGATCTGGGCCGGGTCGGCGCCTTCGCTGACCAGCAGCGCGACGCGGTAGCTGCGCATGCGCAGGCTGCCGGCGTCGTTGATGGCGGCAGCGCCGCCTTCCAGTTTCCACGACAGCACCAGGGTGTAGCCGATGGAGGTCATCGCCAGCACCAGCCAGACGATGGTCAGGATCAGCAGCTTGCTGGACAAGCTGCGAACGGAGGGAGGGGCGGGCAGGGGCATGGCTTAGGTCGTCCGGCGTATGGTCAGCACTGGCCGCGCGGCGCAGAATTGTCGCTGTCGGCTTGCCAGTGGCCGCTCTTGCCGCCCTGTTTTTCCAGCAGGCGCACGCCGTCGATCTGCATGCCGCGGTCTACTGCCTTGAGCATGTCGTAGACGGTGAGCAGGCCGGCCATCACGCCGCTGAGCGCTTCCATTTCCACACCGGTACGGCCCACGGTCTCGCTGGTGACGAAAATGTCCACCCGTGACAGCGCCTCATCCACGCTAAAATCGACGTTGACGCGGGTCAGCGCCAGCGGGTGGCACAGCGGGATCAGGTTCGCGGTTTGCTTGGTGCCCTGGATGGCGGCCAGGCGGGCGATGCCGATGACGTCGCCCTTCTTGGCGTTGCCGCCCTGCAGCAGCGCGAAGGTGGCCGGCAGCATGGTGATGTGGCCGGTGGCCACCGCCACGCGACGGGTTTCCGGCTTGTCGCCGACGTCGACCATGTGGGCCTGGCCGGCAGCATTGAAATGGGTAAGCGGATTCATCTGGATCATCGGGAGTGGAGTCTGGTTGAACGATAGCGCCGTATGGCGTAGACCACAATCCACCAAAGGGAGAGGGTATGCAAAAAGTGCTGGGCATTGCCGGCTGGTCCGGCAGTGGCAAAACCACGCTGATCGGCGCGATGTTGCCGCTGCTGGCCGCGCGCGGACTGACGGTGTCGGTGATCAAGCACAGCCATCACGACATCGAGCTGGACGTGGCCGGCAAGGACAGCCAGCGCCACCGCGCCAGCGGCGCGCACGAGGTGATGGTGGTGTCGCCCTACCGCTTCGGCCTGTTTGCCGAGACGCCGCAGCCGCTGACGCTAGAACAGCAGCTGTCAAGGTTGGCCGCAGTCGACCTCGTGCTGCTGGAAGGCCAGAAAACGCTGCCGGTGCCGCGCATCGAGGTGCACCGAAGTGCCTGCGCCAAGCCGTGGCTGTACCCGGACGACCCGTTCGTGATCGCGCTGGCCAGCGACTGCGCCACCGAAACCGATTTGCCGCAATTGCCGCTGGACGACCACGCCGCGATTGCCGATTTTATTGCCAACTGGCTGAAGGATTCTGCATGAGCATCACGCTACTGTATTTTGGTGTTCTCAAGGACACGCTGGGCTGCAGCACGGAAACGCTGGCCTGGGACGGCGGCACCACCGCCACCTTGCTAGACCTGCTGCGCGGCCGCGGCGAGGACTGGGCGCTGGCGCTGGCACCGGGCAAGGTGTTCCGCCTGGTGGTCAACCAGCAGATCGTGCGCGGCGACGCGGCGATCCCGGAGGGTGCCGAAGTCGGCATCCTGCCGCCCGTGACCGGGGGCTGACATGTACTGCGACATCACCGTACAAACCGCCACCTTCGACCTTGGCGCCGAAGAGCTGGCGCTGCGCGCGCAAGCCGGCGACGCCGGGGCGCTGGTGGCCTTCCAGGGCATGGTGCGCGCCCACGACGAAGCCGTGCCGCTCGCGGCGCTGTTTCTCGAACACTATCCCGGCGTGACCGAGGCCGAAATCCGCCGCATCGCCGAGCAGGCCGCCGCGCGTTGGCCAGTGAGCGCCTGTCGCGTCATCCATCGCGTCGGGGCGCTGGCGCCGGGCGAGCCCATCGTGCTGGTGCTCATCGCCGCCGGCCACCGCGCTGGCGCCTTTGCCGCCGCCGAATACCTGATGGACTACCTGAAGACGCAGGCGCCGTTCTGGAAGCGCGAGGATTTTGTCGACGGCAGCAGCCGCTGGGTCGAAGCCAAGGCCAGCGACGACGCGGCATGCGGGCGCTGGCATGACTGAACAGGTGGCAGTGCTGCTGCTGGCCGGGGGTGAAGGTCGGCGCATGGGCGGACAGGACAAGGGCTTGCTGCCGTGGTGCGGCCAACCTTTATACCGCCACGTGCTGACACGGCTGGCGCCGCAGGCCGGCTGGCTGGCGATCAGCGCCAACCGCCATCTGGACGACTACGCCGTCAGCGGCCACGCCGTATTCGCCGACGAGGCGGCCTGGCAGGGCATGGGGCCGCTGGCTGGGGTCGCCACCCTGGCGGACAAGCTGCCGGACGGCATCGACTACGTGCAGCTGGTGCCGTGCGACGCGCCTTTGCTGCCGGCCGATCTGGTGGCGCGTCAACTGGCCGTTCTGCAGGCGGAGCGTCGCGCCGACGCCTGCTGTCCCTACACCATCAACGGCCCGCAGCCGGTGTGTGCGCTGCTGCGCCGCAGCGCGCTGGCGCGACTGCCGGACTATCTTGCCGGCGGCGGCCGCAGCCTGCGCGGTTTTCTCGCGCTGCTGGATTGCCGCATCGTCAATTTCGACGACACCCGCGCCTTCAGCAATCTCAACGATCCACAGTCGCTGGCGAGCCTTGGCCAGTAATCTTGCACGCTCCGGTAATACATTGTGGCCAACCTTGCACAAGGTTGGCCGCAATGTATTACCGGCATCGGTTTGCCGCTTGTCTCGGAATCGGGCGCCGCGGTGATTTTCTGCTGAAATCGTCGCGTGAGCCTGATCGTATCGCGCCGATCACTATCGCGTGGCGATCAAGGCAAGGACTGACGGTGAACGAGGTATTTTTCTTTCAAGCCGGATTTGTTTGTGGCAGACGCAAAAAAGGCGCCACGAGGGCGCCATGTCGCATGCAAGGAACGGGGCTTATTGCTGGCCGAGCGGGCAGACCAGCGGCATGAACTGGTTGGACGGTGCGTCCAGCCCCCACAGCGTGCCGTCGTTAAGATCGAAATACCAGCCGTCGAGGGCGACTTCGCCGACTTTCACCTTGTCGGCCAGCCACGGATAGGTCAGCAGGTTGTTGAGTGACACCAGGATGCCGGCCTGCTCGCAACGACGCAGGCGGGTGGCCTCGTCCTCGGCCGCGTGGTGGCGGTAGACCAGCTCGCGCGCTGGGGCGGCGATGTCCAGCCAGCGCGTCAATGCACTGTCCTGGGGCGTGCTGCGCTGCATTAGTGCACGAATGCCCCCGCAACCGGCATGGCCCATCACGATGATGCGGGCCACCTGCAGGTTGAGCACCGCGAACTCCAGCGCCGCGGCGACGCTGGCGTGCTGGTTGTCCGGCGAACAGGGCGGCACCAGGTTGGCCACGTTGCGGATCACGAACATCTCGCCGGGCTGGCTGCCCATCAGCGCCGGCGGATGCACGCGCGAATCGCAACAGGCGATCACCAGCGTGACCGGGTGCTGGCCGTGGCGCAGCGCGGCAAACAGGTCGTTGTCGGGAGAGAAATACTGCTGCTGGAAACGGCGGAAACCTTCCAGCAGCGGGTCGGCCAGTGGCATGTCAGCCTCCGGTCATCGACATGAAGCGCACGATGCGCGTCGGTTGCTCGAGGAATTCGTGCTTTTCCGGCTTCAGCTCGATGGCGTCGCGGATCGCGGCCTCCAGCTCGGCATCGCTACAGCCGGCACGCAGCAGCGGGCGCAACTCGAAGCGTTCTTCCTGCCCCAGGCACATGTACAGCGTGCCATCCACCGACAACCGCACGCGGTTGCAGCTGGCACAGAAGTGCTGCGAGATCGGGGTGATCAGGCCGAGGGTGAAGCGGCCGTCCGGCGTGCGCCAGTAGCGGGCCGGGCCGCCGCCCAGCGGCTGGTCCGATGGCAGCAGGCCGAAGCGCGGCTGCAGCTGTGCCAGCAGCTTCTGCAGGTCGAGGCCGGCGGTGTGCTGGCCGGTGCTACCCATCGGCATCGCCTCGATCAGGCGCAGGATGAAGCCGTGCTCGATACAGAACGCCACCATGGCCTCGATGTCGCCATCGTTGACGCCCTGCATCGGCACCATGTTGATCTTGATGCTGTCGAAACCGACCTGGCTGGCGCTGGCGAGGCCGGACAGCACCTTGTCCAGGCAGTCGCTGCCGGTGATGCGGCTGACGCAGTCGTCGCGCAGCGAATCGAGGCTGACATTGATGCGGTTGACGCCGGCGTCGCGCAGCGCCTGCGCCTGCAGGCTGAGCTGGGTGGCGTTGGTGGTCAGCGACAGGTCGTCGACGCCTTCCAGCGCCGACAGGCTGGCGGCTAGCGCGGGCAGGTTACGGCGCAGCAGCGGCTCGCCGCCGGTGAGGCGGAAGCGGCGGGTGCCCAGGCGGCTGAACGCGGCGACCACGCGGGTGATCTCGTCGAAGGTCAGCCAGTTGCTCGGTTCCTCAAAGCCCTTGAAGCCTTTGGGGATGCAATAGGTACAGCGCAGGTCGCAGCGATCGGTGACTGAAATGCGCAGGTAGTCGATGGTGCGGCCGAAACGGTCTGACAACATGCCGCGTCCTTCCGTGAAGTGGGGGGTATGACTCATTCTACTCACTAGCAAACAGCCTGCCAGCCACACAAAGCATTATTGCGGCTAGATCGTAAGAACTAGGGCGGCGCCCTGACACTTGGTCGTGGCAGGGCGCCGCCGCTTACAGTGCGCGGTGAAACGGTGTGCTTGCCGGCTGGCGGCACTGGCCGCAGCAGGGCTGGCAGTGTTATAAGCTCCGCTACGGAAATCGGCGTGTCGTGCCGACGCGAAACAAGGCAGACAGCCAGCAGGAAAACAATCATGGATATTCATACACGAGTGCGCGACGTGGCGCTGGAACTGGTTGGCGCCGGCGTGTGGCCGACGGTGCAGGAGGTGCGCACGCGGCTGGGCACCGGCTCCAACACCACCATCAACAATACCCTACGCCAGTGGCGTCAGGAATTCCTCGGCAAGATGGCGACCAGTGCCCGCCACCCGGACTGGTCTCCAGCGTTGGCGCAGGCCTTTGCCCAGATCTGGCAGCAGGCCTGCGGCGAGGCGGAGCAGAATCTGGCCGGCTTGCGCGAAGAGGCGCAACAGGAGGTGGCGCGACTGGTTTCCGAGCTGGCCCAGGCACAGCGCGAACTGGTTACCGCCATCGAGCAGCAACAGGTGTTAAGCCGGCGCTGCGACAACGCCGAGCAGGCGCGGCAGCAGCTGGCCGCCAGCCTGACGCAGTTGCAGCAGGCGCTGGCGGTACAGGAGGCACGTGCCCTCGCCAGCGAAGCGGCATTGCAGGAGGCGCGCAGCCAGATCGTCGCCACCCAGCAGGCCGCCGACCAGCGCGTCGAGGCGCTGGAAGCACGTCATGCAGAGCAATTGCAGCAATTGCAGCAGGATGGCGAGCGGCGCGAGGCGCTGGCCTACGAGCGACTGGAAGGTGTGCGACTCCAGCTGTACCAGCAGGTGGAGGACGAGCGCACGCTGCTGCGTCAGCGCGAACAGCAGTGGCAGGCAGAACGGCAACAGCAGGCGCAGCAGCTGGCAGTGCTGCGCGACAACAGCCAGCAGCAGCTGGCGCAACGCGCGCAGGAGAATGGCAGGTTGGCCGCAGAGCTGGCGGCGCTGCAGGAACGGCTGACGGAAAGCGAGGCGGCACGGCAGCAGTGGCAGCAACGTCACGCCGAGCTGGCAGCGACGGCGCAGCAGCAAGGTGCAACCCTGCAGCAGCTGCAGCAGGAGCAGGCGCTACTGCTGCAGCATCGCCTGCCGCACCTGCTGTTGTGGCTGCAGGCCGAGCAGGCGCAGCTGGGGGCGATGCCGGCGGCGCAGCTGGCGGAACAGGTCAGGCGATTGCTGGCGGGTTGAACAGCTTGCCCAGCGCCGCACACACCGGCTCCAGGTAGCGCTGATCCAGCTCGCTGAACTGCGCCAGTTCGCTGGCGTCGATGTCCAGCACCGCCACCACCGTGCCGGCGGCATCGCACACTGGCAGCACGATCTCGGAGCGCGCCGCCGACGAGCAGGCGATATGGCCGGGGAAGGCGTCCACATCCGGTACGATCAGCGTCTTAGCCTGCGCCCACGCACTGCCGCACACGCCGCGGCCTTTCGGGATGCGGGTGCAGGCGATCGGCCCCTGGAACGGCCCCAGCACCAGTTGCTCGCCCTTGACCAGGTAGAAGCCGGTCCACAGCCAGTTGAAGGTCTGCTGGATCGCGGCGCTGCAGTTGGCCATGGCGGCGACGATGTCGCTCTCGGATTCGATCAGTGCCAGCACCTGCGGTAACAGGGCCTGGTATTGCGCCTCGCGCGAGCCTTCGGCGATCAGCAGCTGTTCTGCCATGACAGGACTCCATCAGTGTAAAAAGGGGAACGCAGCATAGCAAAAAAGCCGGGAATGCATCCCGGCTTTTTGCGTGCGGCCAACCTTGCGGCGGTCGCGCTTACATCATGTGCTGACCGCCGTTGATGGCGAAGTCGGCACCGGTCATGAAACCGGCCAGATCGGAGGCCAGGTAGTTGACCAGGCCGGCGATCTCTTGCGGCTGACCCAGACGACCGACCGGGATCTGCGCGATGATCTTGTTACGCACGTCCTCCGGCACGGCCATCACCATGTCGGTGCCGATGTAACCCGGGCTGATGGTGTTGACCGTCACGCCCTTGCGGGCCACTTCCTGCGCCAGTGCCATGGTGAAGCCGTGCATGCCGGCCTTGGCGGCGGAGTAGTTGGTCTGGCCGAACTGGCCTTTCTGGCCGTTGATCGACGAGATGTTGATCACGCGACCGAAACCGCGCTCCAGCATCGATTCCACGACCGGTTTGCACACGTTGAACACGGAGTCGAGGTTGGTGCCGATGACGGCGTCCCAGTCAGCCTTGCCCAGCTTGCGGAAGGTGGCGTCGCGGGTGATACCGGCATTGTTGACCAGCACGTCGACCGGACCGAGCTTTTCGGTGATGGCGGCAACAGCCTGCTGGCACGAGTCGAAGTCGCTGACGTCACACTGGAAGGCGTGGAAGTCGTAACCCTGTTCTTTCATGTCCGCAAGCCAAGCCTGTTCCTTGCCCGGTTTGCTGTAGGTGGTGGCCACGATATGGCCGCTGTCGGCCAGTGCCTTGCAGATGGCGGTGCCGATGCCACCCATGCCCCCGGTAACCAATGCGATTCGCTTGCTCATGATGCTGACTCCTAGTCTTTATTGTCGGAATGAGGGGGATGCTAACGCCCCCTTGTTGTCATTTCATGACAGATTAGGGTTATCGCCAGCAAATGTAAACGGATTGTGACGCAAAAGTTTTATTCATTAGGCATTAACAAGCTGATTAGTCAGCTTCTGCAATAAGGCCAGCCGGGCCGGGCGGATGCGGCCTTCATCGCAGGCGCCCTTGATCGCGCAATTGGGCTCGGCGCGGTGGGTGCAATTGTGAAAGCGGCAGTGGCCGATATAGGGACGCATTTCCGGGAACAGGCCGGCCAGCTCGGTGGCGGCAAGGTGGCTGAGGCCAAACTCCTGCAAGCCGGGCGAATCGATCAGGTGGCTGTCGTCGTCCAGATGGTAGAGCGCGGCGTGGGTGGTGGTGTGGCGGCCGGCGTCCAGTGCGATGGAAATATCGCCGACGCGCGCCTCGGCGGCAGGCAGCAACGCATTGGTCAGCGTCGACTTGCCCATGCCGGACTGTCCGACAAAAACCGAGGTCTGGCCCTTGACCAGCGGCAGCAGCTCGTTGATGTCGTGCAGGGCGCTGACCGTGACCAGGGTGTAGCCCAGTTCGCGGTAGGGCTGCAGCTTGGCCAGCCAGTCGGCGGTTTCCGGCAGGTCGCACTTGTTGACAAGGATGATGGGCTCGATGTCGGCGGCCTCGGCGGCCAGCAGGCAGCGGTTGAGCAGCTCTTCGCTGGGCGTGGGGACGGCGGCAGTGACGAACACGATGCGCGTCACGTTGGCCGCAATCAGCTTGGTGCGCCAGTCATCCTGGCGGTAGAGCAGGCTCTTGCGCTCGCAGGCCTGCTCGATCACCGCTTGTTCGCCGTTGATGACCGACAGCTCGACGTGGTCGCCGCAGGCGTAGTCGACGCGCTTGCCGCGGGTGGTGCAATCGTACTGGCGGCCGTCACATTCGACGATGAAGCGGCGGCCGTAACTGCGGATGATCTGACCTTGCTGCTTCATTTGCCGGCCGCCAGTGCTTCGGTCTTGGCGGCACAGATGAAGTCGTTGAGGGTCAGACCACCGGCGTCGTGGGTGCTGAAGCGGACCACGGTGCGGTTGTAGTGCACCGACAGGTCGGGGTGGTGATCCTGCTGGTGGGCGATGAAGGCCAGCGCGTTGACGAAGGCCATGGTGCGGTAGTAGTCGTCGAAGCGGAAGGTCTTGACCAATTCGATGCCTTCTACTGCCCAGCCGTCGAGGTGGGTCAGCAGCTCGGTACGGGCCTGTTCGCTGAGGGCGTGCAGGCCGTGCTGGGCCTCGCAGTGCATGTGTTGCAGATTCATTGTGCTTGTCTTTCCAGGTGGGCGATGCGCAGGCTCGCCGGTGGATGGGAGTCGTAAAAGCGCGAGTGTAGCGGGTCTGGCGTCAGTGTGCTGGCATTGTCACGGTACAGTTTGACCAGTGCGCTGACGAGCTCGCGGGCGCTGCTGTGGCGGGCAGCGAAGTCGTCTGCCTGGTATTCGTGGCGCCGCGACAGCTGACTGAACAGCGGCGTCAGCGGGAAGGTGTAGGCCGGCGCTGCCAGCATGAACAGCACCAGTCCCAGCGCTGGCACCGCATCAACAACGCCCAGGCCGCTGTAGAACGCCGGCAGTGTCAGCAGCCAGCCGAGCAAGGCCAGGCTAAGGAAGGACAGCAGAAAGGTGGTGGCGATGCGCTGGCGGATGTGGCCGTGCTTGAAGTGGCCCAGCTCGTGCGCCAGTACTGCCTCCATCTCGCCTTCGTCCAGCTGGGTGAGCAGGGTATCGAAGAACACGATGCGCTTGGTTTTGCCAAAGCCGGTGAAGTAGGCGTTGCCGTGGCTGGAGCGGCGCGAGCCGTCCATCACGAACACGCCGTCGCTGTGAAAGCCGGTGCGTGCCAGCAGGTCGTCGATGCGCTGGCGCAGCGCCGGATCGGCCAGCGGCGTGAAACGGTTGAAGCGCGGCGCGATTAGTGTCGGGTACGCCCAAAGCATCGCCAGGCTGAATAGCGTCCAGCTGCACCACACCCACAGCCATGCCCAGTCGCCGGCGGCCTGTAGCAGCCACAGGATCAGCGTAACCAGCGGCGCGCCGACGATGACGGCCAGCACGCCGCCCTTGGCCAGGTCGACGAGGTAGAGCGGCCAGCTGGTGCGGTTGAAGCCGAAGCGTTTCTCGATGGCGAAGGTGCGATAGAGGCTGAACGGCAGGCCGAGCACGCTGCTGAGCAGGGCCAGCACGCCGATCAGCGCCACACCCTGCCACAGGCCGGCGAGCCCGATGCCGGCCAGCTGCTGCCACAGCCACTGCAGGCCGCCGCCCAGCGTCAGCGCCAGCAGCAGCGCGCTGTCGGCGAGCGCCTGCCACTGACCGGGGCGCTGTCGTGCCACGCAGTAGTCGGCGGCCAGCTGGTGCTGCTGTAGCGTGATGCGGTCACGGAAGGCTGGCGGCACCTTGTCCGCATGTTGCTGCACATGGCGGATCTGCCGTTGCGACAGGTAGAGCCGCAGCGTCAGCGACAGCAGTACGGCGAACAGGAAAGACCAGGTGAATAAATTCATGGCGAGCCGGGTTTGCCCAAGGGCGGTTATTAAAGGAAAATGCCTGCATTTCGTTAGAGACAAGCATTATGCCGCAAGATCCCAAGCATCTCATCTGGCTGGACATGGAAATGACCGGGCTGGAACCGGACACCGACCGCATCATCGAAATCGCGATGGTGGTCACCGACAGCGAACTGAACGTGGTCGCCGAGTCGCCAGTGCTGGTCGTGCACCAGAGCGACGAAACGTTGGCCGCAATGGACGAGTGGAACACCAATACCCACGGCAAGACCGGGCTCACCGCTCGCGTCAAGGCCTCGACGCTGAGCGAGGCTGAGGCCGAACAGCAGCTGCTGGCCTTCCTGCAGGAGCACATCGCCAAGGGCGTGTCGCCGATGTGCGGCAACTCCATCGGCCAGGATCGCCGCTTCATGGCGCGCTGGATGCCGGAGCTGGAGCGCTACTTCCACTACCGCAACCTCGACGTGTCCACGCTGAAGGAGCTGTGCAAGCGCTGGCGCCCGGACATCGCCAAGGGCGTGGTGAAGAAGGGCAAGCACGAGGCGCTGGCGGACATCCTCGAATCGATCGAGGAGCTGCGCTATTACCGCGAACACTTCCTCAAAGTGTAAGGCGATGCCCGGGATGAGCAGTTTCCTCGAGCAGATGGCGCGCCAGCGCCACGCCGCGATCAACAGCACGCCGGTGTGGGCGCGCCTGCACCAGCACCAGCGCGCCACCCGCCACGTGCACATGCGCGAGCTGTTCGAGCAGGACCCGCAGCGCTTTGACCGCTATTCGCTGGAGCTGGACGGCCTGCTCTTGGACTACTCCAAGAACCGCATCACCGACCGCACCCTTGAACTGCTGCTGGAACTGGCCGATGCGGCCAACCTTGGGCAGTGGCTGCAGTGGATGCGCGATGGCGAACGCATCAATGTCAGCGAACAGCGTGCGGTGCTGCACACCGCGCTGCGCCAGCCGGCCGGCAGCCGCGTGCTGCTGGACGGTGTCAACGTGGTGGACGAGGTGCAGGACGTGCTGGCTGCGTGCAGCCGCTTTGCAGAAGCGGTGCGCGGCGGCGACTGGCGCGGTCATGACGGCCAAGCCATCCGTGACGTGGTCAATATCGGCATCGGCGGCTCCGACCTGGGGCCGCTGATGGTGCACGAGGCGCTGCGTCCGTACTGCAAGCCGGGGCTGAATGTCCACTTCGTGTCCAATGTCGACGGCCAGCATCTGGCACAAACGCTGGAACAGTGCCAGCCGGCGACCACGCTGTTCATCGTCGCCTCCAAGTCGTTCACCACCCCGGAAACGCTGCTCAACGCCCACGCCGCCCGTCGCTGGCTGGTGGCGGCCGCCGGCGACGCGGCGGTGGCGCGGCACTTCGTCGCGATCTCGACAAATCGTCCGGCGGTACAGGCTTTCGGCATCGATGTGGCCAACATGTTTGGCTTCTGGGACTGGGTCGGCGGCCGCTACTCGGTGTGGTCGGCGATCGGGCTGCCGGTGATGCTGGCGATCGGGCCGGAGCAGTTCCGCCAGTTCCTGGCCGGCGGCGCGGCGATGGACGAACACTTCTTCAGTGCGCCTTTCGCGCGCAACATGCCGGTACTCCTGGCGCTGCTCGGCATCTGGTACAACACCTTCTATGGTGCGCACACCCACGCCATCATGCCCTACGACCACGGCCTGCGCCGGCTGCCGGCGCACCTGCAGCAGCTGGACATGGAGTCCAACGGCAAGCGCGTCGGGCGTTGCGGCGAGCGGCTGGATTTCGACACCGGCCCGGTGATCTGGGGCGAGGAGGGCGTCAACAGCCAGCATGCCTTCTTCCAGCTCTTGCACCAGGGCACGCGCCTGGTGCCCTGCGACTTCATCCTGCCGCTGAACACGCACTACCCGCAGGGCGACCAGCATCGCGTGCTGGTCGCCAATTGCCTGGCACAGACCGAGGCGCTGATGCGCGGCAAGAGCGAGGCCGAGGTGCTGCGCGAGCTTGCCCACCTGCCGGGCGACGAGCTGGACATGCTGCTGCCGCAGAAGCTGTTCCCCGGCAACCAACCGTCCAACACCCTGGCCCTCGACCGGCTGACGCCCTATACACTAGGCATGCTGCTGGCGCTGTACGAGCACAAGGTGTTCGTGCAGGGCGTGATCTGGGGGGTCAACTCCTTCGACCAGTGGGGCGTGGAGTACGGCAAACAGTTGGCCGCACAGCTGCTGGCGGAGATGGATGGCAAGGCCTCTGCCGCCCACGACGCCTCCACCTGCGGCCTGATGCGACATTTCCAGGAGCGCTTTCATGGATGAATTTCAGCTAGCGACCCGCCTGGGCGAATTGCTGCTGGCGCGCGACGAAAGGGTGACCACCGCCGAGTCCTGTACCGGCGGCGGCGTCGCACAGGCGATTACCGCCGTTGCCGGCAGTTCCGGCTGGTTCGACATGGCCATCGTCAGCTACAGCAATGACGCCAAGCAGCGCCTGTTGGGAGTGCCGCCACAGCTGTTGCTGCAGCATGGCGCGGTCAGCGAGCCGGTGGCGGCGGCGATGGCCAGCGGTGCGCTACGTCTGGCCGATTGCCACTGGGCGCTGGCGGTCAGCGGCATCGCCGGCCCCGGCGGCGGCAGTGCCGACAAGCCGGTCGGCACCGTTTGTTTCGCGCTGGCCGGGCTTTCGCTACCGCAACCACTGACATACACGCAACACTTTGCCGGCGATCGCGCCGCCATCCGCCAGCAGTCGGTGTGCAGCGCGCTGTCTGCACTTTGCACGCAATTGGCGCTATGAATGTGGCGTGGCGGCCGCGCCGTTTTACGCATTGCGCGTAATCTGTCCGGTGCGGCCGTTTTTTTGCTAATAACTTTTTGTCGCTGTGCTTATAATCTCGCCCCTGTCGCAAAGCAGCCGCCCGCTGACTGGCGCCGGCTGTTGCAGCTGCTGACATGCACAACGAATGGCACGTCCATGCCAAACCGATTACGGTTACCATGACCCGTTCGTTGTAACTACACGCACATTGAGGGAAACATCTCATGCACATTTCCAAAACACGAGGTATTGCCGCTGCTGTCATGCTGATGACGGCATCCGCAAGCTGGGCATTCGTACCGGCCGTGGTGTACGACCAGGCCGGCAAGTTTGACAAGAGCTTCAACGAGGCAGCCTACACCGGCGCCGAACGCTTCAAGAAGGCCACCGGCATCGCCTACCGCGAAGCCCAGATCGCCAACGAAGCGCAAAAGGAACAGGTGCTGCGCAACCTGGCACGTCGCAACGTCGACCTGATCGTGGCCGTGGGTTTCTCCTTCACCCAAGCGGTGCAGACCGTTGCCGCCGAATTCCCGAAAGTGAAGTTCACCATCGTTGACGACGTGGCCAAGGGCGCCAACGTGCAGTCGATCGTGTTCAAGGAACAGGAAGGCTCCTACCTCGTCGGCATGGCGGCCGGCATGGCCTCCAAGTCGAAGAAGGTCGGCTTCATCGGCGGCATGGACGTGCCGCTGATCCGCGCCTTCGGCTGCGGCTACGCCCAGGGTGCCAAGGCGGCGGATAAGAAGGTGGAAGTGATTTCCAACATGACCGGCACCACACCGCAGGCGTTCAACGATCCAGCCCGCGGCGGCGAGCTGGCGCGCAGCCAGTTTGACCGTGGCGTGGACGTGGTCTTCCACGCCGCTGGTGGCACCGGCATGGGCGTGCTGCAGGCAGCCAAGGACAAGAACAAGCTGGGCATCGGCGTGGATTCCAACCAAAACCACCTGTTCCCGGGCTTCGTGCTGACCTCGATGCTCAAACGCGTCGACAATGCCGTCTACAGCATCATGATGTCCGGCAAGGACAACAGCTGGAAACCGGGCCTCGTGACCATGGGCCTGAAGGAAGGCGGCGTGGATTGGGCTGTAGATGCCAACAACCGCAAGCTGATCTCCAAGGACATGGAAGCCAAGATCACCCAGGCCAAGAAAGATATCGTGGCCGGCAAGATCAAGGTGGTCGACTACCGTGCCGGCAACCGCTGCCCGGTACAGTAATCCTTCTTTATTAATCGTCTGAATCCCGGACGGCGCGCGCGGCAAGCAGGTTTCCTGCTTGCCGCGCGCTTTCGTATCCTGCCGTTTGGCAGGCCATACCGGGATGAGTGTTGATCGAGAGCTGAATCAATATGGCCGAACTCGCTATCGAGCTGACGGGCGTCAACAAGTATTTCGGCGAAGTCCACGCCAACAAGAACATCTCCTTCGCCGTCGCCAAGGGCAGCATCCACGGCATCATCGGCGAAAACGGGGCAGGCAAGTCGACGCTGATGAGCATCCTGTACGGCTACTACCAGGCCGACTCCGGCAGCATCCGCCTGAACGGACAGGAGGTGCGCATCCGCAACAGCCACGACGCCATCGCCCGCGGCATCGGCATGGTGCACCAGCACTTCATGCTGGTGGACACCTTTACCGTGCTGGAAAACATCGTGCTCGGTGCCGAGCAGGGTGTGGCGCTGAAGCAGAGCCTGCTGGCCGCGCGTGATCATCTGGCCACGCTGAACCGCGACTACGGCCTGCAGGTCGATCCGGACGCCATCGTCGGCGAGCTGGGCGTGGGCGAGCAGCAGCGCGTCGAGATCCTGAAGGCGCTGTATCGCGGCGCCGACGTGCTGATCCTGGACGAGCCAACCGCGGTGCTGACGCCGCAGGAGGCGGACGACCTGTTCCGCATCCTGCGCCTGCTCAAGGCGCAGGGCAAAACGGTGCTGCTGATCACCCACAAGCTGCGCGAGGTGCTGGATATCACCGACGCCGTCACCGTGATGCGCGCCGGCGAGATCGTCGGCAATGTCGTCACCGCCGACGTGGGCAAGGAAGACCTCGCCGACCTGATGGTTGGCCGCAAGGTTAACCTGCAGCTGGACAAGACGCCGGCCAAACCCGGCAAGACCGTGCTGCAGGTGAGCAGCCTGTCTCTGACCGACGCGCGTGGCGTGAAGCTGCTGGACGACGTCAGCTTCGAGCTGCGCGCGGGCGAGATCGTCGGCATCGCTGGCGTTTCCGGCAACGGCCAGTCCGAGCTGCTGGAAATCCTGTCCGGCATGCGCGAGGCCAGCGCCGGCTCGGTGTGCTACAACGGCACCGAGCTGACCACGCTGCCAACGCGCGAGCCGAAGGCGGCCGCCTATCGTCGCCTCGGCATCGCCCATGTGCCGGAAGACCGCTCGCGCGAAGGGTTGGTCAAGGATTTTTCCACCTTCGAGAACGCGATCCTCGGCTATCACGACCAGCCGGCGATCCAGCACGGCCTGTTGTTCAACCGCAAGGCCATCATCGAGCGCTGCCGCCGTTTCATCAGCGAGTTCGATGTGCGCCCGGCCAACGCCTTCCGCCGCAGCGGCCTGTTCTCCGGTGGCAACCAGCAGAAGGTGATCCTGGCGCGCGAGATCGACAGCGATCCGCAGCTAATGCTGATCGGCCAGCCGACACGGGGCGTCGATATCGGCGCCATCGAATTCATACACAAACGACTCATGGCCCTGCGCAATGCCGGCAAGGCGCTGCTGCTGGTTTCGGTAGAGCTGGACGAGATTCTGGCGCTGAGCGACCGCATCATCGTGATGAACGCCGGTCGCGTCAGCGGCGAGCTGCCGGTGGCGCAAGCCACGGCCACCGAACTGGGCCTGTTGATGGGGGGGCATAAATGAGCCAGCCAAGTAACCTGCCGCGCTGGGCCACCTTGTGGCTGATGCCGGCACTCAACCTGTTCGCGGCACTGTTGGTGTCCGGGCTGGTGATCACGCTGATCGGCGAAGATCCGGTCGAGTGTCTGCAATTGATGATCAACGGTGCCTTCGGCTATCCGGAAGGCATCGGCTACACGCTGTTCTACACCACCAGCTTCATCTTTACCGGCCTCGCGGTGGCGGCGGCGTTCCACGCCGGCCTGTTCAACATCGGCGGCGAGGGACAGATGTATCTCGCTGGCCTCGGCGTAACGCTGGTCTGCCTGGGGCTGGATTTCCTGCCCGGCTGGGTGGTGATTCCGCTCGCGCTGCTGGCGTCGATGATGTTCGGCGCGGCGTGGGCGTTCATTCCCGGCTACCTGCAGGCCAAGCGTGGCAGCCACATCGTGGTCACCACCATCATGTTCAACTTCATCGCCAGCGCGTTGATGACCTGGCTGCTGGTGGACAAGCTGATCATGCCCGGCTCGCAGACACCGGCAACAAGGCTGTTCGCCGAATCGGCGTGGATCCCGATGTTGCACGAGCTTGCGGCCAACCTTGGCGTCGAATTGCCGCAGACACCGCTGAACGCGACCTTCTTCCTCGCGCTGATTTCGCTGGTGGTGTTTTACCTGATGGTGTGGCGCAGCCGCTGGGGCTACACGCTGCGCACTGTCGGCCTTAACGAGAAGGCGGCGCGCTACGCCGGCATGCCGGTATCGAAGGTGATCATCGTGGCGATGTGCTTCTCCGGCGCACTGGCCGGCCTTGCGGCGGTCAACGAACTGCTCGGCTCCACCCACCGCATGAACCTGGCGTTCACCAATGGCATCGGTTTTGTCGGCATTGCGGTGGCACTGATGGGACGCAACCACCCGTTCGGCATCCTGCTGTCGGCGCTGCTGTTCGGCGCGCTGACCCAGGGCGGCCTGGACCTGTCCTTCGAAAAGCCGGCGATCACCCACGAGATGATCATCCTGACCCAGGGCCTGATCATCCTGTTCTGCGGCGCGCTGGAAAACCTGTTCCAGACGCCGCTGGCGCTGGCGTTCAAACAGATGACGAAACGATAAGGAGACACTGACATGGACAGCTTTTTCAGTGTGTTGGACGCCACCATTCGCGTCGCCACCCCGCTGGTGCTGGCGGCGCTGGCCGGCCTGTTTTCCGAGCGCTCCGGCATCGTCGACCTGGCACTGGAAGGCAAGATGCTGGCCGCCGCGTTTGCCGCCGCCTGCGTCGCCTACATGATGCAGTCGCCGTGGGCCGGCCTCGCCGCCGGCATGGCCGCCGGGGTGATGGTGGCCTTGCTGCACGGCATCGTGTCGATCGGCTATAACGGCAACCAGCTGATTTCCGGCGTCGCGCTCAACATGATGGTATCCGGCCTGACGCCGGTGCTGGCGCTGGCCTGGTTCCAGCAGGGCGGCCGCACGCCGACGCTGGACGACGCGGCGCGCTTTCGCAGTATCGAGCTGCCGTTTGCCGACACCATTGCCGCCTCGGCACCGTTGAAGGCGCTGTTCGGCCACAACATCCTGGTCTATCTGGCCGTGCTGGTGATCGTGGTGGTGAGCTGGGTGGTGTACAAGAGCCGTTTCGGTCTGCGTCTGCGTGCGGCGGGTGAAAATCCGCACGCCGCCGACGCCGCCGGCATCAACGTCAAGCTGGTGCGCTATCTGGCACAGGTCATCAGCGGCGCCCTGTGCGGCGTGGCCGGGGCCTATCTGGTGCTGGCGCAGACTGGCGCCTTCATCCAGGACATGACCGCCGGCAAGGGCTACCTCGCACTGGCGGCGCTGATCTTCGGCAAGTGGCGGCCGTGGGCGGCGGTGTCCGGCTGCCTGCTGTTTGCCTTTACCGATGCGATCCAGATCCGGCTGCAAGGCTCGGAACTGCCGCTGATCGGCAGCATTCCGGACGCCTTCATCCAGGCGATTCCGTACGTGCTGACCGTGGTGCTGCTGGCCGGCTTCATGGGCCGTGCGGTGGCGCCGAAGGCGATCGGCGTACCCTTCGTCAAGTCGCGCTGAGCGTACGACCGCCACAGCAAAAAGCGGACACCATCGGTGTCCGCTTTTTTGTTGCCCGCGCGCCGGCTCAGTCCGCCACTGGCGGCAAGGGCGGCGCCGGCGGTAGGCTGTTTTCGATGCGCTGCCGCGCAAACGGATCGGCGGCGTCGATATAGCGCATCGCCGACTGGATGTCCTTCCAGCCGACGTAGCTCATCAGCGTCTTGATATCCCAGCCGTTGGCGCTGGCCCAGTTGGCAAATCCGCGGCGGAAGGAGTGGCCACTGAAACGCGCCGCCTCCGCCAGCCCGGCGGCGGCAAACAGGCGGCGCAGCAGCGGGATCAGGCTGTTGATGTGCAGGCCGTCCTCACCGATCACGCCCCAGCGGCTGATGCCGCGAAACACCGCGCCCTCGCGCAGCCCGCTGTCGGCCAGCCACTCGCCGTAGGCGCTGACCGGGCAGAGTCGCGATAGTTGCGGCACGCGGAACACGCGGCCCTGCAGCTGGCGGTCGCCCTTCGATTGCGCCAGATAGCAGTTCATCCCCTCACCGGCGACGACCTCGATGTTCTCGATCTGAAGCCGCAACAATTCGTCTCCGCGAAAACCGCGCCAGAAACCCAGCAACAGCAAGGCCTTGTCACGGCGGCAGCGCAGGCGGGTGGCGTGATCCTGCTGCTGTATTGCCTGTTCGATGGCGTCATCCAGCCAGACGAGCAGTTGTTCCAGCTGCCGGATCTGCAGCGGCAGCGCCTGTTTCTGCTGCGCCGGATGCAGCGCGCGGATGCCTTTCAGCACCTGGCGCACCACCGGCGCCTTGGTCGGGTCGGGAAAACCCTGCTGCTGGTGCCACTGCGCCAATGCGGCCAACCTTTGCTTTAGCGTGTTCACCGATTGCGTCTCGGCGTGCTCCGCCAGATAGCGCGCGATGCTGTCGGCGGTGGCCGGCAGAAAACCACCCCATTCCACCTCGAAATGACGAATGGCTGCTGCGTAGCTGCGCCGCGTGTTGTCACGGGTGGCGGCGGCGAGATAGCGGGCGATTTTTTCCATGGTAGCGATGATTTCGGGCGGTGACGGACGGGGGCTTGTGGCGCGGGCCTGGTGCCGTAGCCGGCATGGCCGGCGGCGAATTATAGCAGTGCGCTTCGCCGTTGCCGGCAACGGTTATGCGCCATGGTTTGCCGCAACGGTGGCAGCAAGGAGGCGGGCGGAGCGCCGTAGGTGTCGCGCATTTTTTTGGGTCATTTTTGGCGATGCCCGGCAACCCTGGGGCGAAACGTACGTGTTCTGGCCGATTCTGGTGGTCATGCTGCTTCAAGGCGTGATAATTCGTGATTATCACGCTTTTTATTTTAAAAATCTTAAAAAATTTAATTTGTACATTAGCATGTATTATCATAGTACGTAATACGTATCAAATTTCAGCGGAGCACAGCATGGCCAGAAGCGGCATCTACAAATCGGAAGTCCTGCGCGCCAGGGACAATCTGCTGGCGCAGGGGCGCAATCCGTCGATTGACGCCATCCGAGCCGAGCTCGGCAACACCGGCTCCAAGACCACCATTCATCGCTACCTGAAGGAGCTGGAAGAGGAAGAGGGCGCCGGCAGTGGCGCCAAGATCGCCGTCAGCGAGGCGATCCAGGAGCTGGTCGGCCGGCTGGCCGCCCGCCTGCACGAAGAGGCCGACGAGCGCATTGCGACGATAGCGGCGGAGTCGGCTGCACAGCTGGCACACTGTCGCGAGCAGCTGGCACAGATCACCTTGGAAGCACAGAACAGCCAGCAGCAGCTGCAGCAGGCAAGCCAGGCACTGGCGGCCGAACAGCAAGCGCACGCCGCCGCCCGCGAGGCACTGCAGGCAGTGCAATTGCGTGACGGCCAGCAGCAACAGCAGATCATCGGTCTGCAGGAACGGCTGGCAGAAAACCAGGTGCACCGCGCGTCGCTGGAGGAAAAGCACCAGCACGCGCGCGAAGCGCTGGAACACTATCGCCAGTCGGTGAAAGAGCAGCGCGACCAGGAGCAGCGCCGCCACGAGCAGCAGGTGCAGCAATTGCAGGCCGAGCTGCGCACCCTCGGCCAGACGCTGATTGTCAAGCAGGACGAGCTGACGCGGCTGTATCAGGACAGCGCCCGCACCGGTGCCGAGCTGCTGGCCGCCAGTCGCGCCCTGCGGCAGCAGGAGCAGGAAAACGCACGACAGGCGCAGGCCATGACGGGATTGCAGGCAAGGATCGTGGAGCAGGAGCGCTTGCTGGCGGTGCTGAACGAACGCCTGGAGCAGGCGGTCAGCAGCCGCGAGGAGGTGTGGCAGCTATTGCAGCAAGCCAGCACGGCACCGGCGGCCACGACGGGCGACGAGGCGGCAGCGGACACGACGAGCGATGGCGGGGCGGCGGCCGACACGGTCGAGGCTGTCGCGCCATCCGGCAACTCATGAGCCTGCGGCCAACGTTGGCCGCAAGTCACGGCATGTGCCGATCGAAGTGCTGCACGACAGCGCCGCCCGGCTGTGCGCCCGGTTCTCGTCATGGTCAACTGGTGGACCATACATGGCGGCCGCCGGCGGCATAAAAAAACCGGCTCTCGTGGAGCCGGTTTTCGGTATTGCGCTTCGTCTCAGGCAAACAGCTGCTGCAATGCGGCACCAGGGTCGCCTTCACGCATGAAGGCCTCGCCAACCAGAAAGGTGTGTACGTCGTGGTCGCGCATGCGCTGCACGTCGTCACGGGTGACGATGCCGCTTTCGGTGACGGCGATGCGGTCCTTGCCGATCATCGGCAGCAGTTGCAGTGTGGTGTCGAGGTTGACCTCGAAGGTGCGCAGGTTGCGGTTGTTGACACCCACCAGCGGCGTGCTCAGCTGCAGCGCCGCCTCAAGTTCGACTGCATCGTGCACTTCCACCAGCACCGCCATGCCCAGCTCGTGGGCCAGCGCCTCAAAATCCTGCATCTGCGACAGGCTCAGCGCCGCCGCGATCAGCAGGATGCAGTCGGCACCGATGGCGCGTGCCTCGTAGATCTGGTACGGATCGACCATGAAATCCTTGCGCAGCACCGGCAGCTTGCAGGCGGCACGCGCGGCGATCAGGTAATCCTCGTGCCCCTGGAAGTAGGGCGCGTCGGTCAGCACCGACAGACAGGTGGCCCCGGCCGCCTCGTAGCTACGGGCAATCGCGGCCGGATCGAAATCGGCACGGATGACGCCCTTGCTGGGACTGGCCTTTTTCACTTCGGCAATCACCGCGGCCAGCTGTTGCTGGTGCTTGCTGCGGATGGCAGCTACGAAATCGCGATGGTCGCCGCGCTTGGCCTCGGCGGCGGCACGTACCGCGGCCAGCGATTGCTGCACCGAGCGGGCGGCTACTTCCTCGAATTTGGTGGCGCAGATTTTATTGAGAATGTCGGACATGCGGATTGTCTTTCAGTCGGTGCCGGTACTGCCCGGCAGGTGATGATCGAAAAAAGTCAGTAGCCGTTGCGGCAGCCAGTGCAGGTGGCCGGGAAAGCGGCCACTGACAAAACCGACGTGGCCGCCGTGTTCCGGCTGCTCCAGCGTCACCGCCGGGCTGACCTCGCCGTTGCCGGGCAGCGCCGACACCGGCAGAAACGGATCGTTGCGCGCATTCAGCACCAGGGTTGGCCGCACAATGTCCTTCAGCAGCGGCTTGCTGCTGGCGCGGCGCCAGTAGTCCTGCACGTCGCGATAACCGTGCAGCGGCGCGGTGACCAGGTTGTCGAACTCGACAAAGGTCTTGCTGTTGCGCACCGCCTCGCCGTCGAACAGGTCCGGGTGCTGTGCCAGCTGGGCCAGCGACTTCGGCTTCAGTGTATTGAGGAACATGCGGGTGTAGACGTGGCGCCCGAAGCCGCGATCGAGACAGGTGCTGGCCGCCGCCAGATCCAGCGGCGCAGAGATCGCCGCCGCTGCCTGTGGCAGCGCGCGGGCGCCGTGCTCGCCCAGGTAGCGCAGCAGCATGTTGCCGCCCAGCGATACGCCGGCGACAAACAGCACCGTATTGCCGACCGCCAGTCGCTGCAGGATCCAGTCGATCTCGGCGGCGTCGCCGGCGTGATAGGCGCGGCGCAGCAAGTTGGGCTGACCGCCGCAGCCACGAAAGTGTGGCACCACGCCGCGCCAGCCGCGCGCCTTGACTGCGTGCATCAGCGCGCTGGCGTAGTGGCTGTGGCTGCTGCCTTCGAGGCCGTGGAACAGCACCACCAGCGGGGCACCGGCGTCGCCATCGACGTAATCGACGGCGATCTCGCCGCCGTCCGGCGTCGGCCAGATTTCACGGCGATAGGCTGGTGGTTGCGATTTGAGAAACAGCGCCGGCCAGATGGTCTGCAGGTGACTGCCGAGCAGCCAGCGCGGCGGGCAATAACTCATGCGCCGGGCTTGACCGCGGATTTCGGGCGGAAGGCCTTGACCACGGCCTCGCGGGTGTCCAACCAGGGCGCGCCAATCAGGTCCAGGCAGTAGGGCACCGCGGCAAAGATGCCGGGCACCACCACCTGCTCGCCGTCGCGCAGGCCTTCCAGCGTCTCGCGGATGGCCTTGGGCTGGCCGGGCAGGTTCAGGATCAGGCTCTGCTTGCGGATTACGCCCACCTGCCGCGACAAGATGGCGGTCGGCACGAACTTGAGGCTGATCTGGCGCATCTGCTCGCCAAAGCCGGGCATCACCCGGTCGGCGACCGCCAGCGTGGCTTCCGGGGTGACATCGCGCGGCGCCGGGCCGGTGCCGCCGGTGGTGAGCACCAGGTGGCAGCCGACGTCGTCGACCAGCTCGCGCAGCGTGGCCTCGATCAGCGCCTGCTCGTCGGCGATCAGCCGGGTTTCGGTGCTGAACGGCGTGGCGATGGCCAGACTCAGCCAGTCCAGCAGCGCCGGAATGCCCTTGTCTTCATAAATGCCCTGGCTGGCACGATCAGAGATGGAAACCAGACCGATCTTGATGCTCATGTTCACTCGTCCTGCGTGTCGTCTTGCTCGTCGCCGCTATTGGCCGGCTTGCCCTGTTCCGGAATCAGCTCTTTCAGCAGCTGGAACAATTGGCGGTTGGCCTTCGGTGGCTTGCTTTCCTCGCGCTCTTTGCGGGCGTTGCGCACCATGGTGCGCAGCTGCTGCACGTCCAGCTGCGGGAAGTCGTTGATCAGTTGCTGCACGTGGCTGTCGTCTTCAATCAGCCGCTCGCGCCAGCGCTCCAGCAGGTGCAGCCAGCGGGTGTGGGCGCTGGAGTCGCCGCGTAGCGCGGCCAGTTGCTGCTCGATAGGCTCCGGGTCGATCACGCGCATCAGCTTGCCGATGTACTGCAACTGGCGGCGCTTGGCGCCGTTGGCGGTGATTTTCTGGAAGTCGAGCACGGCGACCAGCAGGCCGTCGTCCAGGTTCATTTTCTTCAGTTTGGCGGCCGGCAGCTCGGTCAGCGCGCGGCCGATGTCCTGCAGCGCGTCCATGTCGCGTTTGCGTTGCGATTTGCTGGCAGGGAGCGCATCAGCGCCATCATTATGGTATTCAGGCATGGTAAGGCTTGGTTACGGTTTCAAGCTGGTATGATACCGGAAAAGCACAAGCCACGGCCGATCACCGTGCCTTTCCGTGGCGCTATCGTTGACAGATGAAGAAGGCTGCTATGTCAGAACAGATTTTTTCCTACAGCTCACCCGAGCTGGAGTCCATCGCCAGCCGGATACTGGAGCTGGCGCGCGCCGGCGGTGCCACCGCCGCAGAAGCCGATATTTCCGAAGGCTGCGGCCACAGCGTGTCGGTGCGCCTGGCGGAAGTGGAGACCATCGAGTACAACCGCGACAAGGGTGTGTCGGTCACGCTGTACCTGGGCCAGAAGAAGGGTCACGCCAGCACGTCCGATTTTTCCGACGTCGCCTTGCAGGACACCGTCAATGCCGCGCTGAACATCGCGCGCTATACCGCCGCCGACGATTGCGCCGGGCTGGCCGACCCAGCACTGCTGATGAAGGCGGAGCAGGATCGCGACCTCGACCTGTACCACCCGTGGAATCTGCCGGTAGAAACCGCGATCGAGCTGGCGCGCGAGTGCGAGGCCGCCGCGCGCGCGGTGGACGCCCGCATCCGCAACTCCGAAGGCGGCACCGTGTCCACCCACGCGACCCGCCACTGCTACGCCAATAGCCACGGTTTCATCGGCAGCCAGACCACCTCGCGCCACAGCCTGTCGGCGGCGGTGATCGCCGAGAGCGCCGACGCGATGCAGCGCGACTACTGGTACAGCGCTGCGCGCTGCGCAGACGATCTGCTGTCTGCGGCCAACGTTGGCCGCATCGCCGGCGAGCGCACCGTGCGCCGCCTCGACGGCCGCCGCATCAAGACCGGTCAGTATCCGGTGGTGTTCGAGGCACCGATTGCCGGCTCCTTGCTCGGCCATCTGGTGCAGGCGGTCAGCGGCGGCAGCCTGTACCGCAAGTCCAGCTTCCTGCTGGATTCGCTCGGAACCAAAGTCTGCGCCGACATCATCACCATCGACGAAGACCCGTTCGTGCTGCGCGGCCTCGCCAGCGGCTGCTGCGACGACGAGGGCGTCGCCACCCGCGAGCGACGGCTGGTGGACAACGGTGTGCTGCAAGGCTATTTCCTCGGCAGCTACTCGGCGCGCAAGTTGGGCATGCAAAGCACCGGCCACGCCGGCGGCCCGCACAATCTGTCGGTGAAGCCGACGCTGACCGGCGGCCTGGACGCGGTGCTGCAACGCATGGGCAGCGGCCTGCTGGTGACGGAGCTGATGGGGCAGGGCATCAATATGGTGACCGGCGACTATTCGCGCGGCGCCAGCGGTTTCTGGGTCGAAAACGGCGTGATCGCCTACCCGGTGGAAGAGCTGACCATCGCCGGCAACCTGCGCGACATGCTGCAGCAGATAGACGCCGTTGGCGACGACATCGACCGCCGTGGCAGCCGTCATATCGGCTCGGTATTGCTGTCGTCGATGATGGTGGCAGGCGAGGGTTAAGCGCGAACCAAGAAGCGCAAACCAATGGTGCCGCGCCCGGCGCGGCACCCGTTTTGGCGCCCGCAGGCGGGCGTGTTTCGACAAGGGGGCAGGACATGACAAAACCTGTCGTGGGTCTGGTACTGGCCGGCGGTGGTGCGCGGGCAGCCTATCAGGTCGGGGTACTGATGGCGGTGGCGCGCATGCTGCCGCGCCATGCGGCCAGCCCGTTCCAGGTCGTCAGCGGTACTTCTGCCGGCGCCATCAATGCCGTCGCCCTCGGCGCCGGCGCGCAGCATTTCCGCCGTACCACCGCACACCTGGTGCGGATGTGGCAGTCAGTGCGGGTTGAAGATATCTACCGCGTTGACGCGCCATACTTCATCAAGGCCTTCCTGCAGTGGGGCGGCTCGCTGCTGACCGGTGGCCGGCTGGTGCACACGCCGCCGAGCTTTCTCGACAGCAGCCCGCTGTATCACTACCTGACGCGCACGGTGCAGCTGGACGGTATCGAGACCGCCATCCAGAGCGGCGCGCTGCGCGCACTGTCTCTGACTGCCTCCTGTTACAGCACTGGCCAGTCGGTGAGTTTCTTCGAGGGCAGCGAGCAGGTGGAACCGTGGCATCGCCACCAGCGTTGCGGCCAACGTGAGCGCCTCAGCATCGAGCATCTGATGGCGACCTCGGCGATTCCGCTGCTGTTCCCCTCCGCTCGCGTGGGCACCCGCCACTACTGCGATGGCGCCATCCGCCAGATGGCGCCGCTGTCGCCAGCGCTGCACCTCGGCGCGCAACGGCTGTTCGTGATCAACCTGGTCAGTCATCAGGAACGGCGTCATGTCCAGCAGACGGCCGTGCCCAGTCTGGCGCAGATTTTCGGCCACCTGCTGGACAGCATCTTCATGGACAGCATGTCGGCGGACATGGAGCGGCTGGCGCGCGTCAACCACACCGTGTCGCTGCTGGACGAGCACGTGCGCAACCACAGCACCGCGCTGAAGCGGGTCGAGGTGTTCCACATCTCGCCCAGTGTCTCGCTGGACAGCATTGCCCACCGCCATTTCGACGGCTTCCCGGCGACGATGCGCTTCCTGCTGCGCGGCGCCGGCGCCATGCGTCATCGCGGCTCGGCGCTGGCCAGTTACTTGCTGTTCCATCCGGCCTACGGCAAAGAGCTGGTCGAGCTGGGCTACAAGGATGCGTTTGCCAAAAAAAACGAGATCGTGAATTTTTTGTCCGGACGCTAGTCCGATTCACTCCCGTGCCGCCGTCGTGGCGGCAGGGCTACTACCAAGGGGTCATCAATGAATTTTCTGACGCGACGCCAGCTGTACGGCGTGATTGCGGCAATGTGCGCCGCCGCGATGGGCTACGCCCTGTATGCGCAGTATGTGCTGGAGCTGGAGCCGTGCCCGCTGTGCATTTTCCAGCGCGTGGGCGTGATCGCCGTCGGCAGCCTGGCGCTGCTGGCCGCCATCTTCAACCCGCAAAGGTTGGCCGCAAAGGTGTGGTCGCTGCTGATCGCCGTGGCCGCGGTGGCCGGGGGCAGCGTGTCAGCGTGGCAGGTGTACCTGCAGCATCTGCCGCCGGAGCAAGTGCCGGCGTGCGGGCCGGGGCTGGACTTCATGCTGGAAACGTTGCCGATGACCCAGGTGCTGGAGAAGGTGTTCAAGGGTAGCGGCGAGTGCGCAGCAATCGACTGGACTTTCCTCGGCCAGTCGATGCCGTTCTGGGTTGGCGCCTTCCTGCTGCTGACCTTACTGCTGGCGCTGTACAACGGCTGGCGCCAGGCCCGCTAAGCCGACACTACACCCCCCAAAAAACAAGGCGCCTGATCGATTCAGGCGCCTTTTTGCTGGCTATTGCTCGCGCGACTCGCGCTCCATGCGGCGGCGTTCTATCTCGCGCCGGGCGTTGGCATTGCGGATGTCGCTGGGGCTGGTGCGCGGCATCGGCTTGCCGGTCAGTTCATTGCTGCGCATCTCGGCGCGGACCTGTACGAAATCGGATCTGGGATGAAAGCGTGCCATGGCATTTCTCCGAATTGTCTACTGGACGGTGCCACCGATTTAAACGGCTGCACATTGCTACTGTATTACACGTTTGACAGAATTTTGGCAATTGGTGCTGCACTGCACTGTTGCCGGTGCGCAAAAAAGGCCTGCTCCGTGGGGCAGGCCTGCTGTATCAGTGGCATCGTCCGACAATGGCGGCGGTAGCGATCAGCTCCTCCAGCAGCGCCATCGACGCCGAGCCGCGCACGCTGAACGGATCGAGCTGCGGCTTCTCGGAAAAACGCAGCAGCAGCGACGGGTTGACCTTGGCCAGGTTGACCTGCCCCATGGTCCAGTTGGCGAAGCGGCGCTCGCGGATTTCCTCGAAGTGCAGCAGCTCGACATCCTGGTGGCGCGGGTCGCGCACGATGCTGTTGTACAGCGAGGACACCTCGGCGCGGCCGCCTTCCAGCACCTGGATGAAGATGTCGCCGCTATAGCACAGGATGCCGGTCAGGCCACGCTCCGGGTTGTGCTTGTGGGACTGGGCCAGGATGCTGTCGAGCACTTCCGCGCTGTAGGGTTGGGCGGCGCGGCTGGCGTAAAGCAGACGAACGAGCATGACGGTTTCCTCAGGCTTTCTTGTTGGGCAGCAGCGCCAGGAACTCACGGCGCAGATCCGGGTTCTTCAGGAAGGAGCCGCGCATCACGCTGTTGATCATCTTCGAGTCCATGTCCTTCACCCCGCGCCAGCTCATGCAGAAGTGATCGGCCTCCATCACGATGGCGAGACCGTCCGGATTCATTTTGTTTTGTAGCAGATCGGCCAGCTGGATCACGGCTTCTTCCTGGATCTGCGGCCGACCCATCACCCATTCCGCCAGCCGCGCATACTTGGAAAGGCCGATCAGGTTGGAGTGCTCGTTCGGCATCACGCCGATCCACAGTTTGCCAAGGATGGGGCAGAAGTGATGCGAGCAGGCGCTGCGCACGGTGATCGGGCCGACGATCATCAGCTCGTTGAGATGCTCGGCGTTGGGGAACTCGGTGACCGGCGGCTCGGCGATGTAGCGGCCCTTGAACACCTCGTTGAGATACATCTTGGCGACGCGGCGCGCGGTGTCCTGGGTGTTGTGATCGCTGTCGGTGTCGATGACCAGGCTTTCCAGTACCGCCTTCATCTTGTCCTGCACTTCGTCCAGCAGCTCTTCCATCTCGCCCGGTTCGATGAAGGCGGCGATATTGTCATTGGCGTGGAAGCGCTGCCGCGACTGGCGGATGCGTTCGCGGATGCGGGTCGATGCCGGCGCTTTGTACTGGGTTACGGCATCGTTTTTTTGGCTGTCGTTACTCACGCAGGATCTCCTGTGGCGTGGTTACGGCACGCGGGGTAGTGCGCACCAGTGGTGGGTGGCTGCTGCAGGCATGAACAGGTGGGTCTGCAGCCGGATCTGGGATGGCAATCCATGCCATATGGTGCCAATTATGCGTTCTTAAACAGGCAGGTCATAGTTTTCTGTTGTGCCGGTCTTGCTGCCGCCAGCGCTGACCGTGCCGGCAGGGCGGGTTCTGTCTGGAGCATAGCCAAAAAATAACGGGCTGACCGCTATGGCGGTCAGCCCGGCTGCAACACGCAAGCAAGGGAGAGTAATCGTTACAGGATGCTCAGTCGGCGCGGGCCTTCTTGAGCACGCCCAGCAGCACGGCGGTCAGCGCGGTACCGGCCGCCAGCGCCACCAGGTACATGCCGAGGTTGGTCACCGCGTTCGGGATCGGCAGCACGAACACGCCACCGTGCGGCACGCGCAGTTCGCAACCCGATGCCATCGAGATCGCACCGGCCAGCGCCGAGCCGGCCACCAGCGCCGGGATCACGCGCAGCGGGTCCTTGGCGGCAAACGGGATCGCGCCTTCGGTGATGAAGGAGATACCCAGCACGCCGGCAGCCTTGGCGCCTTCGCGCTCGTCGGCGGAGAAACGGTTCTTGAACAGCAGCGCGGCCAGCGCGATGCCCAGCGGCGGGGTCATACCGGCCGCCATCACCGCGGCCATCGGGCCGTACACCTGGCTTGCGAGCAGGCCGGTAGAGAAGGTGTAGGCCGCCTTGTTGATCGGGCCGCCCATGTCGAACGCCATCATGCCGCCCAGGATCATGCCCAGCGCCAGCGCGCTGGAGCCCTGCAAGCCCTTCAGCCAGTCGGTGACCACGCCCAGCGCCACCGCCACCGGCTGGCCCAGCACGTAGTACATCAGCAGGCCGACGATGGTGGTGCCCAACAGCGGCAGGATCAGCACCGGCTTCAGGCCGTCGAAGTTGCGGCCGAGCTGGATCTTCTCGTTCAGGTATTTCACCGCGTAGCCGGCGATGAAGCCGGCGACGATGCCGCCGAGGAAGCCGGAACCGATGGAGCCGGCGATCATGCCGCCGGCCATGCCCGGTGCGATGCCGGGGCGGTCGGCGATGGAGTAGGCGATGTAGCCGGCCAGGATCGGCACCATCAGGGCGAAGGAAGCCTTGGCGCCGATGGTGAACAGCGTCCAGCCCAGCGTGCCCTTGAACGCGTCCTCGTAAACGTAGATGCCGCCCAGCGCGAAGCCGAGCGCGATCAGCAGGCCGCCGGTCACCACGAAAGGCAGCATGAAGGACACGCCGGTCATCAGGTGCTTGTAGGCGCCGCTGCGTTCCGACGTGGTGGCAACGTTGGCAGCAGCGCTGGCGGCGGCCTTGCCGTTGGCGGCGTGCGTCTTGGCCTCGACCTGCGCGCGCTTGATCAGCGCCTGGCCGTCATTGATGGCGGCCTTGGTGCCGCTACTGAACACGCGCTTGCCGTCGAAACGCGACAGGTCGACCTGGGTATCGGCGGCGATGACCACCAGGTCGGCTGCGGCGATGTCCTCGGCGGTCAGCGCATTCTGCGAGCCGACCGAGCCCTGGGTCTCGACCTTGATCTGGTGGCCCAGCTGCTGCGCACTCTGGGTCAGGCCTTCGGCCGCCATGAAGGTGTGCGCGATACCGGTCGGGCAGGAAGTGATGGCGACGATGCGCAGCGTGGTTGCCGGCGCGTGCGCGCCCAGCGCCTTGCCGATCACCGCAGCGGCGTCGGCCAGTACCGCTTCCAGGCTCGCCTGATGGGCCGGCTTGCCGCCCAGGCGGGCCAGATCGGCGTCGCCCTCGGCAATGACCACTGCCGCGTCGGCGCTGGCGATGCGGTTGCCGTCCAGCAGCCCCTGCACGCCCTGCGCATTACGGATTTCGATGCTGATCTGGTGGCCGGCCTGGGTGGCGGCCTTGCGTAGCGCCTCGGCGGCGAGTTGGCCCTGCGCCACCCGCTGCGGGCAGGCAATGATGGCCAGAATGGTGGACATGGTGGATCTCCTCTTTGTGTGTGCCGGATCGGCTTATGTGACGTACGCGCTGCTTAATCGGTGATGCGGTTGACCTGGATACGCTCCGCCAGCTGGCAGACCTCCTGTCGCGGCGGCAGGTTGGGGCCGAACTGTCCCAGCTTGGCGGCGGCAAAGGCCATGCCGGTACGCAGCACTTCAGGCCATGCCAGCTGGGCCGTGAGCGCCGCCACCAGGCCGGCGACCAGTGCGTCGCCGGCGCCGACACTGCTATGGATGCCGCTGAGCGTCAGCGGCTCTGCAAACCAGCAGCCCTCGTCGCAGCAGAGCAGGGCGCCGTCGCTGCCCAGCGACACCACCACCACGGCGATGCCGCGCTGTTGCAACTCGCGGGCGGCGGCGACCAGCTCGTCACGGCTGGCCAGCGTGCGGCCAAGATACTGTTCCAGTTCGTGCTGGTTGGGTTTGATCAGCCACGGCAGCTCGTCGGCCGGCAGTGCCAGCGCCTGCTGCAGCGCGGTGCCGCTGCTGTCGAGCAGCACGCGGGCGCCGAGGCTGCGCAGCTGGCGGCAGAATTGCGCCCAGCTGTCGTCGGCGATGCCGGCGGGCAGGCTGCCGGCCAGCACCACGTAGCGGTCGGCGTCGGCCTGCTCGTCCAGCAGCAATTGCAGGCGGTCGAGCGCTTCTTCGTTGGCGGTCATGCCCGGCAGGTTGATGTCGGTGGTGTCCAGCGTGCTGCGGTCGACCAGCTTGATGTTGGTGCGGGTGCTGCCGGCGACGCGGATGAAGGCGTCACGGATGCCCTTGTCGGCAAACAGGTTCTCGAACGGCGCGGCGTTGTCGCGACCGAGCAGACCGCTGGCGATTACCGGCACGCCCCAGTCGGCGAGGCAGCTGGCGACGTTGACGCCCTTGCCGCCGGCGTTGACGTGCACCATGCCGGCGATATTGACCGCGCCGGGGCGCAGCGCGTCCAGCGTGACGGTCTGGTCGATGGCCGGATTCAGTGTCACGGTGATGACCGTTGTGCTCATGCTGTGGCTCCGGTCAGCGCGCGCACTTCAGCGGCGCTGTCGCAATTGAGGGCACGCTGCGCCAGCTGCTGCAGCTCGGCAAGGTTGGCCGCACGGATGCTGGCCTTGGCGCCCGGGATGTCGCGCGGGCTCATCGACAGCTCGGTCACACCGAGGCCGGTGAGGATGGCCGCGCCCAGCGGATCGCCGGCCATGCCGCCGCAGACGCCCACCCAGCGGCCGTGGGCATCGGCACCGGCCACGGTCTGTGCGATCAGGCGCAGCACCGCCGGGTGCAGGCTGTCGGCTTCCGCCGCCAGCTCCGGGTGCTGACGGTCGATCGCCAGCACGTACTGCGTCAGGTCGTTGGTGCCGACCGAGAAGAAGTCGACATGCTCGGCGAGCCGGTCGGCCATCGTCGCCGCGGCCGGCACTTCCACCATGATGCCAAGTGGCACCACCGGCGCATTCAGGGCGGCGCGTACCTGTTCGCACTGCGCGCGCAGCGCCTTGACCTCTGCGAGGGTGCTGACCATCGGGAACATGATGGACAGCGGGCCATGGCTGGCGGCGCGGTACAGCGCGCGCAGTTGCGGCAGCAGCAGGTCCGGACGGCGCAGCAGCAGGCGCACGCCGCGCACACCGAGGAAGGGGTTTTCCTCGTGCGGCAGGTTGAGGTAGGGCACCTGCTTGTCGCCGCCGATGTCCAGCGTGCGGATCACCAGTGGCTTGCCGTCCAGGGCACTGAGCATGCCGCGGTAGGTCTGGTACTGCTCTTCCTCGTCCGGCGCGTCGTCGCGCTCCAGGAACAGGAACTCGGTACGCATCAGGCCGACACCCTCGGCCCCGGCCTGCAGCGCGGCGGCGACCTGCTCCGGACGGTTGACGTTGGCCGCAACCTCGATCCGGCGTGCGCCGTCGGCGGTGACGGCCGGCTGCTGCGCGGCGCTGGCGGCCTGCTGCTGCTTGTCGCGCTGCGCCTGTTGCCACTGCTTCGCGCTGGCGAGGTCCTCGTCGCTGGCGTTGAGGTAGATGGTGCCGCTGTCACCATCGACGATCAGCGTGGCGCCGTCCTGGATGTCCAGCACCGCGGCGCCGGCGGCGACCACGGCCGGCAGGTCCAGCGTGCGCGCCAGAATGGCGGTGTGCGAGGTCGGGCCGCCCTGGGCTGTAACCAGCGCCAGCGTCTGTTTCGGGTCCAGCGTGGCGGTGTCGGACGGGGCCAGGTCGTTGGCGATCAGCACTTCGTTATTGCTCTGGGTCTTGCTGTTGTCGAGCAGGTTCAGGTCCGGCGCCAGGCGTGCCAGCACGCGGCGGCCAACGTCGCGCAGGTCGGTGGCGCGGGCGGCCAACAGCGGGTTGCCCAGCGCGGCCAGACGGTCGGCAAGGCGCTGCACCGCCTCGTGCCACGCCCAGGCCACGCCGTGGCCTTCGACCATCAGCTGGCAGGTGAGGGTGATCAGGTCGGTATCGGATAGCAGCTCGGCCTGCGCGAGGAAGATGTTGCCCTCGGTCTTGCCGAGGCGGCGGGAAGTGTCCGCGGCCAAGATTTGCAGCTGTTCGCGGGTGGCCTGCAGCGCGTTTTCCAGCAGATCACCGTCGTAGCCCAGCGTGGCCGGGATGTCCGGCACCTGGATCGCCTGCGGCTTCATCACCCGCGCCTGGCCGATCACCAGCCCGGGGCTGGCGCTGATGCCACGTAGCGCCAGCACCTTGCCCGGCGCCTGCCAGTGCTGGCGCTTGGCGTTGGCGGCAGCCTTGCGCGCCGCTTCGGCATCGGCCACTTCCTGGGCGGTGAGCTGGTTGGCGGTCGCCAGCAGCGCGTCCAGCGCGGCGGCGGCGTCGGGGCCATCGGCGGAGAAGTGCAGCTCGTGGCCGAACTCGGCACCGATCTGCAGCAGGCCGATCAGGTTCTTGGCGTCGGCCACCTCGTTACCGTTGCGGACCTGCAACGTGGCAGCAAAACGGCGCGCCTGTTCGGTCCACACCCGTGCCGGCCGCGCATGCAGGCCGTTCGGGTAGTTCATCTGCCAGCTGAGGCTCAGGCTTAGGTCGATGGCGGCGGTTTGCGGTGCAGCCGGTGCAGCCGCGCTGTCGTCCAGTGCGCTGATCAGCGCGTACGGATCGGCGGTGGTGAACAGCTCACTAAGGCGCGCCTCGTCCTGCAGCAGGCGGGTCAGGCGGCGCAGCAGCGCGATGTGTTCGTCGGATTGCGCGGCGATGGCGATCACCAGGTGCACGCGTTGGCCAGGATTCCACTCCACGCCCTCCGGCACCTGCAGGATGGCGATGCCGGTTTCGTTGATCAGGTGGCGATCCTCGATCATGCCGTGCGGAATGGCGACGCCATGACCCAGGAAAGTATTGGCAACGGTTTCGCGGCGCAGCAGGCTGTCGATATAGGCAGGGGCGATGCGACCAGCCTTGGCCAGCAACTCGCCGGCAGCCTTGATTGCAAAGGTCTTTTCACTAACGGTGGCGCCAAGCTGGATCAGCTCGTTGCGGATAATCTGGGTGGTCATGGCTTCCTGTCTCCGGTGTGTTTTTCTGTATCGCTGGCTGCAATTGAAATCGATACCACTTTTTGTGTCAATATTTGTCACGCGATTGGTGGTAACATTTCGACAAAATTGTCAGACAGGCCATCTGTGGCCTGATGAAATCGATTCCGGAGCAGGCGAGTGGCAAAGATCAAGGATGTGGCAGCAGCGGCAGGCGTTTCCGCGTCAACCGTCTCCAGGGTGCTGTGTAACGGCCCGGTCAGCGACAAGGTACGCAAGCGCGTCGAGGCGGCGATGACCAGGCTGGACTACCGCCCCAATCTGGCGGCGCGCCGTCTACGCTCCCAGCACACCGACACTATAGGATTGATCGTGTCGGATATCCGCAACCCGTTCTTTACTGCGGTCAGCCGCGCGGTGGAGGACGAAGCCTACCGCAACGGCATGCGCGTGATCCTGTGCAACACCGACGAGAACCCGGACAAGGAGGCGATGTACCTGCGCCTGATGCAGGAAGAGCGCGTCACCGGCGTGATCTTTGCACCGACGCGACAGCTGGTGACCAGCATCGACCAGCAGGCACTGGGTTTTCCGGTGGTGATGATCGACCGCGTCAGTGCCGACGCCGCCACCGATGCGGTGGTGCTGGACAACCGCCGCGCCGCCGCGCAGCTGGTCGGCCACCTGCTGCAGCAGGGCTATCGCGACATCGGCGGCCTGTTCGGCAATACCAGCAATACCGGCATGGAGCGCCACGCGGGTTTCAGCGAGGCCTTGCAGCAGGCCGGGCTCGCCGCGCCGGCGCGTTTTGTCGCACCCAGCGTGGAGGCGGCGGAGCAGGCGGTACTGCAGTGGCTGGCCGAGCCGGCGCGACCGCAGGCGCTGCTGGTCAGCAACGGCGTGCTGCTGCTGGGCGCGGTGCGCGCGATCAAGTCCGCCGGCCTGCACTGGCCGCAGGATGTGGCGCTAGTCGGTTTCGACAACGAGGTGTGGACCGACCTGCTCGGCGACGGCCTGACCGTGATGGAGCAGCCGGTGAACGAGATCGGCCGCACCGCGATGGCGATGCTGCTGGAGCGGCTGGAGGAGCCGGAACGCAGCCAGCGCATCGTGGTGCTGCAGGGCAAGCTGATGGTGCGCGGCAGCAGCCTGCCGCAGTAATACAGCTTCGCTGTATCAAAAAACATTGCGGCCAACCTTGTACAAGGTTGGCCGCAATGTTTTTGCCGAAGCCAGCGCGCCGCTCAGGGCTGCAGATTGCGAACCAGCTGCTGCTGGAACAGCGGCAGAAACTCGGGGCTGACGTAGGGCTTCAGCAGTGCCAGCACCTGGCGCACGCCACGATGGCCGGAGGCCTCGTTGATTGGCTCGTTGGGACGGGCGGTCTGCTCGAAGGCGAACCAGAACTTCACCACCAGCCAGATGTTCACCGACACCGCCTCAATGTCTTCCAGCGCCATCTGCAGCAGGCCAAGGCGGATGAACTCGCGGAAGTGGCCTTCCAGGATTGCCTTCATCTCGCTGTGCACGAACTGGTGGTAGTCGCGCTGCAGCTGCGGGTTGCGCGCCATCAGCCCCGGCAGGTCGTAGAACATGAAGCGGAAGCGCCACATCGCCTCGAACGCGGTATCCAGATAGTTGACCAGATCGGCGACGTCCATCGCCCGGTCCTGCGGCAGGGCCAGCCGTTCGGTGATGAAGCCGCGGTAGAGCAGGAAGATCTGGTAGACGATCTCTTCCTTGTTGCGGAAGTGGTAGTACAGGTTGCCGGGGCTGATGCCGAGGTGGGCGGCGATGTGGTTGGTGGTGATGCTGCGCTCGCCGTGCTCGTTGAACAGGGCCAGGCTCTCCTGCACGATGCGGTCGTAGGTCTTGATGCGGGTCTTTTGCATGGTCAGTCCGCGGCGGATGCCGCCGTGTGCGGTTCGGCTTCCGGGAAGCACTCGAACATGAAGCGGTGCAGGATGGCCTGCTCGATGCGCTGTCGTTCACGCGGCGGCAGCGCGATGCGGGCGATCAGGCGGTACTCCTTCTCGCTGGCCGGCTGCAGCGAAATGCGTGGTTCCACCGACGGCGTGTCCATCAGCAGCTTGCTTTCCAGCATCGCCATGTGGCGGCGGGCGCCTTCCAGGTGCGGCGCGCAGGCCTCGTTGGCGATCTCCTGCAGCAGACGCTCTGCCCTGGCCGGACGCACGCTGTACGGCAACGGGATGGTGATGATGTGCATCACGTAGTCGCCGGTGAAGTTCTCGCGCGCCACCGGCTGGCTCAGCAGCAGGCTGTTGGGGAAGTTCAGCGAGCGGCCGGTGGCCTGGTGTGCGTCGTGGCGCGGGCCGATTTCGATCACGGTGGTGCTAAGCATGGTGATGTCCATCACCCGGCCGCGAATGGCACCGATCTCGATGATGTCGCCCAGCTCGTAGCTGCCCGACATCGAGCGCACCAGCCCGCCGCCCAGGCACATCAGCAGCTCCTTGGTGGCCACCACCAGCGCCGCGGTGAACGCCACCATCGACAGTGCGATGGTCTGCAGCTCGCGCGCCCAGATGGTGACGAAGCCGGCCAGCCCGATGATGATCATCGCGTTGCGGATGTTGATCATCCAGCGGCGGCGGGTATCCACCGGCACCCGCGGGTTGGCTGCAATGGTGCGCACGATGCTGCCGTAAACCAGCAGCAGCACCACAACCAGCACCGCGGAGCGGAAGAAGTCCGAACCGTAGCTATTGAACAGCGAGACGAGCCAGGCGGGCATCAGTGCACTCCCCGTCATCAATCGTTCAGTTTCACCGCGTGTTCACGCGTTTCGTGGAACACGATGTCCGGCCAGCGTTCCTGCGTCAGCGCCAGGTTGACGCGGTTGGGCGCGAGGTAGGCGAGGTTGCCGCCGGCATCGGTGGCGATGTTCATCGCCAGCGCGTCGCTGAATTCGTCCAGCTTCTTGCGGTTGTCGCAGCTGAACCAGCGCGCCGACCAGATATTGGACGACTCGAACACGGCGTCCACGCCGTACTCTGCGGCCAACCTTGAAGCCACCACCTCGAACTGCAGCACGCCCACCGCGCCCAGGATCAGGTCGCCGCCGCTGTGCGGCTTGAACACCTGTACCGCACCTTCTTCGCCCAGCTGTTGCAGGCCTTTTTGCAGCTGCTTCAGCTTCAGCGGGTTCTTGATACGCACGCTGCGGAACATCTCCGGCGCGAAGAACGGGATGCCGGTGAAGGTCAGCTCTTCGCCGGAGGAGAAGCTGTCGCCGATCTGGATGTTGCCGTGGTTGGGGATGCCGATGATGTCGCCGGCGAACGCCTCTTCCACGATCTCGCGGTCGTGCGACATGAAGGTCACCACGCTGGAGGCGGCAATGTCACGGTTCAGGCGCAGGTGCTTCATCTTCATGCCGCGTTCGAACTTGCCGGAGCACACACGCAGGAAGGCGATACGGTCGCGGTGTTTCGGGTCCATATTGGCCTGGATCTTGAACACGAAGCCGGAGAACTTGCCCTCGGTCGGTGCCACGTCGCGCACGGTGGCGTCGCGGTGCTGCGGCGCCGGCGCCCAGTTGATCAGCGCGTCCAGGATCTCGCGCACGCCGAAGTTGTTGATCGCAGAGCCGAAGAACACCGGCGTCAGTTCGCCGGCCAGGAACTCGTCCAGGTTCCACTCGTTAGACGCGCCCTTGACCAGTTCGATCTCCATGCGCAGCTGTTCCATTTCCAGCGGAAACAGCTCGTCCAGACGCGGGTTGTCGATGCCCTTGATGATCTCGATGTCGCTGATCAACTTCTCGCTACCGGCTTCGAACAGGATCACCTCGTCGGACAGCAGGCTGTACACACCGCGGAAGGCCTTGCCCATGCCGATCGGCCAGGTGATCGGCGCGCAGCGGATCTTCAGCACGCTTTCGACTTCGTCCAGCAGCTCCAGCGAATCACGCACTTCACGGTCGTACTTGTTCATGAAGGTGACGATAGGGGTGTTGCGCAGGCGGCAGACGTTGAGCAGCTTGATGGTCTGCTCTTCCACGCCCTTGGCGGCGTCGATCACCATCAGCGCGCTGTCCACCGCGGTCAGCACGCGGTAGGTATCCTCGGAGAAGTCCTGGTGACCCGGGGTGTCCAGCAGGTTCACCGTGTGGTCACGGTACTCGAACTGCATCACCGACGACGCGACCGAGATGCCGCGCTGCTTCTCGATTTCCATCCAGTCGGAAGTGGCGAACTTGCCGCCTTTCTTGCCCTTGACGGTACCGGCCATCTGGATCGCGCCCGAGAACAGCAGCAGCTTTTCGGTCAGCGTGGTTTTACCGGCGTCGGGGTGGGAAATGATGGCGAAGGTGCGGCGTTTGGCAACTTCTTCGGCAATGCGGGTCAGTTCGGCGGACATGGATGCTCGTCAGGTAAAGATTCGGAAAAACAGGCGATTGTACTGGATTTCGGCCGGCTTTTGCGCGCCGGTATACGCTCCTGCGGCCAACCTTGCTGGCAGCGAGGTCGGATTTTGCGCTGCAACGCGGTACAATCGATGATCGTTTGTCCTGAAATGAAGGCAAAACCATGTTCACCGGCATTGTGCAAGGCATGGCGCGCATCGTCGCCATCGAAGAAAAAACCGCATTCCGCAGCCACCGGCTGGCACTGCCGGCCGAGCTGCTGCCCGGCCTGCAGATCGGCGCCTCGGTGGCGCACAACGGCTGCTGCCTGACGGTCACCCGCATCGACGGCGAGGAGGTCAGCTTCGATCTGATGGCCGAGACCCTGCGCCTGACCAACCTTGGTGCGCTGCAGGTCGGCGACCGGGTCAACGTCGAGCGCGCGGCGAAGTTCGGCGACGACATCGGCGGCCACGCGATGTCCGGCCACATCATGGCCACCGCCGCCGTGACCGAGGTGATCAGCAGCCCGGACAACCGCACCGTGTGGTTTCGTCTGCCGGCGGAACTGGGGAAGTACGTGCTGAAGAAGGGCTATATCGGTATTGACGGCTGCAGCCTGACCGTAGGCGACGTACAGGGCGACACCTTCTGCGTGCACCTGATCCCGGAAACGCTGCAGCGCACGCTGATGGGCGTGCGCAAGGCCGGCGATATCGTCAACATCGAGATCGACCCGCAGACCCAGGCCATTGTCGACACCGTGGAGCGAGTACTGGCGGCACGCGCATGACGCGCTGCGGCCAACGTTGGCCGCAATAAACTAGATTACAGGCGCGCGGGCGCACCCCGTCCGCGCATGAATGTTGCAGCAAGTCTGGCACGCAGGGCGTGCGGGAGAACACAGCATGAGCATTTCCCCGGTTCAAGAAATTATCGCCGACATCAAGGCCGGCAAGATGGTGGTTCTGATGGACGCCGAAGACCGCGAAAACGAAGGCGACCTGGTTATGGCCGCCGAACACGTGACGCCGGAGGCGATCAATTTCATGGCCAAGTTCGGCCGTGGCCTGATCTGCCTGACGCTGACCGAAGAGCGTTGCAAGCAACTGAACCTGCCGATGATGGCGACCAACAACGGCACCAGTTTCGGCACCAATTTCACCGTGTCGATCGAGGCCGCCGAGGGCGTCACCACCGGCATTTCCGCCGCCGACCGCGCCCACACCACGCTGGTGGCGGTGGCGCGCGACGCGCGGCCGACCGACATCGTGCAGCCCGGCCACGTGTTCCCGCTGAAGGCGCAAAAGGGCGGCGTGCTGGTGCGCGCCGGCCATACCGAGGCCGGCTGCGACCTGTCGCGCCTGGCCGGGCTGGAACCGGCGTCGGTGATCTGCGAGATCATGAACGACGACGGCACCATGGCGCGCCTGCCGGAGCTGCTGGAGTTTGCCAAGGAACACGGCCTCAAGGTCGGCACCATCGCCGACCTGATCCACTACCGCAGCCGTACCGAGTGCTTTGTCGAGGAAGTCGGCCAACGTCTGGCGGAAACACCGTTCGGCGCCTTCCAGCTGCACGTGTTCCAGGACGTACTGACCAAGGCAACGCACCTGGCGCTGGTTTGCGGCCAACCCTCCGCCGACGCCGAAACGCTGGTGCGCGTGCACGAGCCGCTGTCGGTGATGGACCTGCTCGACCCGATGGGCGGCAAGCACAGCTGGACCATCCCTAACGCGCTGGAAGAAATCGCGGAGAAGGGCTGCGGCGTGGTGATCCTGCTGCACCGCCCGGAATCCGGCGCCGACATCCTGGCGCGCGCGCTGCCGGAACAGGTAGAAAATACCGTCCGCCAGCGCTGGGACAGCAAGACCTTCGGCATCGGCGCGCAGATGCTGCGCGCGCTGGGCGTGGGCAAGATGAAGCTGATGGCCTCGCCGATCAACCTGCCGTCGATGACCGGTTTCGGGCTGGAAGTCACCGGCTTTGCCCAACCTGAACACGTGCACGTCGATTTGGATTAAAATACGCCCCTTTTCGTGATTGGCTTTCGCCGCAAGGAGAACCGGATGCTGGACCAAGTAAACCGTATTGCCCCCGACCTGTCTGCCAACGGCCTGAAAATCGGCGTCGTCATGGGCCGCTTCAACGAGGTGGTGTGCCACGGTCTGCGCGATGCGTGCTTGTCCGAGCTGGTGGCGCTGGGCGTGAACCCGGCCGACATCACCCTGGCCACGGTGCCGGGCGCGCTGGAAGCGCCGCTGGTGCTGCAAACCATGGCCAAGTCCGGCCGCTTTGACGCACTGATCGCACTGGGCGCGGTGATCCGCGGCGAGACCTATCACTTCGAGCTGGTATCCAACGAATCCGGCGCGGGCGTTACCCGTGTCGGTCTCGATTTCGACATCCCGATCGCCAATGCCATTCTGACCACCGAAACCGACGAGCAAGCCGAGGTACGCATGACGGTGAAGGGGCGCGAAGCCGCGCAGGTGGCGGTCGAAATGGTCAATCTGCACAAGACCCTGCGTGGCTGAGCCGCGCCTGTTCTTTAAATAAAGGAAGCCGTACATGAAAACCGCACGCCGCCGTGCCCGCGAATACGCTGTCCAGGGCATCTACGAGTGGCAGCTGAATGCTGACCGACCCGCGTCGCTAATCGAAAAACACCTGCGCGAGAATGACTACTTCGTCAAGGCCGACGAAGCGCTGTTCCGTGAAATCCTGTTCGGCGTGCTGCGCGACGTGACCGACCTGTCCAAGCGCCTGCAACCGTACTACGACCGCGACGAGCAGGAAGTCAGCCCGGTCGAGCGCGCCATCATGCTGATGGCCGCCTTCGAGCTGTGCTCGCACCCGCAGACGCCGTACCCGGTGATCATCAACGAAGCCATCGAGATCGCCAAGACCTTCGGCGGCACCGACGGCCACAAGTTCGTCAACGGCGTGCTGGACAAGTTTGCCGCCGACGTGCGCGCCGACGAAGTGCAGGCCATCCGCAGCCGCCGCCAGGGTGCCTGAGCGCGGTCCGCTTCCATATCACACCCGCTACGGCGGGTGTTTTTATTTGTCACGCCATGAATGAATTCGAACTGATCCGCCGCCACTTTACCCAGGCGACACCAAACGCCGTGCTCGGCGTCGGCGACGACGCCGCCATCGTGCGCCCCAGCCCCGGCCACGACCTGCACGTGTCGGTGGACATGCTGGTGGCCGGGCGCCACTTCTTCCCCGATGTCGATCCCGAGGCGCTGGGACACAAGACGCTGGCGGTCAACCTGTCCGACATGGCAGCGATGGGCGCCACGCCGCGCTGGGCGGTGCTGGCACTGGCGCTGCCGCAACTGGACGGCGCCTGGGTGGAAGCCTTTGCGCGCGGCTTTTTCGGGCTGGCGGCGCAGCACGGTGTCAGCGTCATCGGCGGCGACACCACGCGCGGCCCGCTGACGCTGTCGGTGACCATCTTCGGCGAAACGCCGCAAGGTCAGGCGCTGCGACGCGATGCGGCGCAGGCCGGCGACGACATCTGGGTATCCGGCGAACTGGGGTTGGCCGCCGCCGCGCTGCAACAGCGCCTCGGCCGCCTGGACCTGGCCCTGCCGCCCGAGTGTCGTCGGCAGCTGGAGTGGCCACAGCCACGGGTGGCACTCGGCCGCGCCTTGCTCGGCATCGCCCACGCTGCGCTGGATATTTCCGACGGTTTTGCCGCGGACCTGCACCATATTCTCGACCGCTCCGCCTGTGGTGCCGAGGTCTGGCTGGACGCCTTGCCGACCCATCCGGCGCTGCACGGCGCCCGCGCACAGCTTTTGTCCTGCATCGCCGCCGGCGGCGACGACTACGAGCTGTGCTTCACCGCCAGCCCGGCACGAGCCGACGCGGTACTGGCGGCGGCGCGACAGGCCGGCGTGGCGGTGACCAAGGTTGGCCGCATCGTGGCCGAGCCAGGCTTGCGGCTACTGAACGGGCAGGGCGCGGCCGTGACCCTGGAAAGGCTGGGCTATGACCACTTCGCATAAACCGGATCGTGCCTTCCTGCTCGCGCGACCGGCGCACTTTCTGGCACTGGGCTTTGGCAGCGGCCTGATCACGCCGGCGCCTGGCACTTGGGGCACGCTGGCGGCCTTGCCACTGGCCGCGCTCTTGCTGTGGCTGGGTATCAGCGGCGGGGCGCTGGCGCTGCTGACACTGCCGCTGTTCCTGCTTGGTATCTGGCTGTGCGACGTCACCGGTCGTGCACTGGGCGTGGCCGATTCCGGCCACATCGTGTGGGACGAGATCGTGGCGATGCTGCTGGTACTGGCCTGGGTGCCGGCCACGCCGCTGTGGTGGGCGCTGGCTTTTGCCGCCTTCCGCCTGTTCGACATCGTCAAGCCGTGGCCGATACGCTGGCTGGATCGTCACGTGCACGGCGGCTTCGGCGTGATGCTGGACGACGCCGTCGCCGCACTATTTGCAACACTATTGATACGGCTACTGCTGTCCCTGACATAGATCGCTTGTCATAAATATGACATATCCGTAATATGCCCGAACTTTTTACCGGGTTACGGATATGCAGAACGTGCTTGATGATGGTCTGCTGGCACTATTGCGGACAGCGACAGCCCCCTGGCTGGTTCTTGACGTGCGGCAGCGGCTGCACGCCTGCAATCCCGCGGCCCGGCAACTGCTTGGCAGCGCGGTGAATATCAACATGGTGCTGCCGGTGGTCACGCCAGATGCATGGCAGGGTGCGCCACTACCGGCGGACATGTTGCCTTGCCTGCTGGAGTCGCGCCTGTTCGGTCTGCTGCCTGGTCCGCAGGCAAATACCCTGACCGCCTATCGCCTCGTGCCGCTACAGGACTGGCACGAACAGGAGCAGAAGCGCCGCCAGCGCGAACACTACCTGCAAATTCTGTCCGACCTGGCCGCCTCCGGCGAAAGAGACCGCCTGCACCGGCTGGACGGCGCACTGGCCGCCGGTGCGGCCGCGCTGGGCATGGAAGTCGCCTTTGTCGCACAGCGTAAGGGCACACAGCTGGAAATCATTGCCTGCCACGCCGGCGAGAGCCTGAGTCGTGGCAAATCCTTGCCGCTGGACCTTACCTATTGCGAGCGCACACTACAGAACGGCCAGCTGCTGTGCCTGCCCGACGTGCTGGAAACGACACTGGCCGACAGTGCCTGTTACCGCGAATTCCGCTTCCGTGCCTATATCGGCGTGCCGCTGCTGGTGCAGGGTCGCATCTTCGGCACGCTGGCTTTCTTCGCCGCCAGCCCGCGGACGCCGTTTTCCAGTGCCGATACCGAATTCGTGCAGCATCTGGCGCGCTGGACGGCGGTCGTGGTGGAGCGCAAGCAGTCCGCCGACGAGGCAATGCAGACCCAGCAGGCGATGGAAGAGCAGCTGGGCTGGCTGCGACTGGCGGGGCAGGTGGCCCGCCTGGGGCACTGGAGTTACATGCCGCAGGACGGCCAGGTCAGCCTGTCGCAAGAGGCCTGTCGTTTGCTGGATGTCGAGCCGAGCCCGCTGTTGCCACTGGTGGAGGTCGAGCGACGGATGCTGGTACCGGATCGCCAGCACTGGCGCGACGCCTTGCAGCACAGCATGCAGCATCGCACGCCGCTGGCGCTGGAGGTGCGCCTGCGCCACGGCGAACACGGCTACGGCTGGCTGGCGCTGCGCGCACAGGTGGTGGAGCGCGACGGCGAGCCGCTGCTGTTCGGCGTGCTGATGGATGTCACCGAAGCCAAGGAATCGCAGCAGCTGATCCAGTACCAGGCCTCGCACGATGCGCTGACCGGCTGTATCAACCGTACCCTGCTGTTCGACCGACTGGGGCAGGAGATCCGCCGCGCCGAACGACTGCGTCAGCGTTTTGCGGTGATGTTCGTCGATCTGGACCGCTTCAAGCAGGTCAATGACCGCTACGGCCACGCCGCCGGCGACAAGGTGTTGCAGACCGTGGCCGACCGGCTGATGGCGCTCTTGCGT
The DNA here is from genome assembly GCF_028548475.1 of Vogesella margarita. Classification (GTDB taxonomy): domain Bacteria; phylum Pseudomonadota; class Gammaproteobacteria; order Burkholderiales; family Chromobacteriaceae; genus Vogesella; species Vogesella margarita. The sequence continues at coordinate 11,950 of NZ_JAQQLE010000012.1, read as the reverse complement.
CGTTCCGACACCGTGGCGCGGGTCGGTGGCGACGAGTTCGTGCTGCTGATTCCGCAGGTCAGCGACGATCAGGCATTGGCGATGCTGGCGCGCAAGGTAGAGATGGCCATCGACCGGCCGGTGCGCGACGAGGGTGCACTGTATCGCGTCTCCGCCAGCATCGGAGTGGCACTGTACCCGGACGATGGCGACGAGCCGGAGCTGCTGCTGCGCGTGGCCGACCGCAAGATGTACTCCGACAAGTCGGTCGTTGCGCGCCACTGAGGCCATACCGCTAGCCCAGCGGTAACCAAGGTTGGCCGCAAATGAAAAAAACCCCGATGCAGGCATCGGGGTTTTTTCATATTGCCTTATTCGGCACGCGGAGCACGGCTACCGCTGTAGCTGCTGCCGCCGCCACTGCCGCTGCGGCGTGGGCCGCTGCTGCTGCGACCGGCGTAACCGCCACCGCTACCCGGCTTGCGATCGCCGTAGCCGCCGCCATTGCCGCGACGCGGGCCGTTGTTGCGGGCACCAGCCGGACGGCCTTTTGGCGGACGACGGGTCGGTTCCAGGCCAGGGATCACGGCTTCGGTCAGCGAGCGCTTGATGTACTGCTCGATACGGCGCACGCGGTGGAATTCGCGCGATTCGGCGATGGTGATCGCCACGCCGCTACGGCCGGCACGACCGGTACGACCGATACGGTGCACGTAGTCTTCCGCCTGTTTTGGCAGGTCGTAGTTCACCACCAGGCCGATGGCCGGCACGTCGATACCGCGGGCGGCCACATCGGTGGCAACAAGGATCTTGATGCGACCGCGACGCAGGTCGTTCAGGGTACGGTTACGCCAGTTCTGCGGCATGTCGCCATGCAGGCAGGCGGCGGAGTAGCCCATGTCAGACAGCTTGTCGGCGATTTCTTCGGAACCGATCTTGGTGGCGCTGAATACAACCGCCTGTTCGAAGTCGGATTCTTTCAGGATGGCGTCCAGCAGACGGGCCTTGTGGGCATTGTCGTCGGCGTAGAGCAGGTGTTCTTCGATGCTGCCGCCGTCTTCCTTGCGGGCAATCTCGATGCGCTGTGGCGAGCGGGTCATCTTCTCTGCCATGCGGCCAACGGTACCGTCCAGCGTGGCGGAGAACAGCAGGGTCTGGCGCTCGGCCGGGGTGGCGGCAACGATGGTTTCGATGTCTTCGATGAAGCCCATGTCCAGCATGCGGTCGGCTTCGTCCAGAATCAGCATTTCCAGGCGGGAGAAGTCAACACGGCCGGAGCGCATGTGATCCATCAGGCGGCCCGGGGTGGCGACGATGATGTCGACCGGACGCGACAGCGCGCGGGTCTGGAAGCCGAAGGAGGCGCCGCCGACCAGCGTCACGGTACGCAACCAGCGCAGGTGTTCGCCGTAAACCTGGGCGTTCTTTTCTACCTGGGAGGCCAGTTCGCGGGTCGGGGTCAGCACCAGAACGCGCGGGCCATTGCCGGAGCCTTTGGAGCGCTCGCCCATCTTGGTCAGGGCAGGCAGCAGGAAGGCCGCGGTCTTGCCGCTACCGGTTTGTGCCGATACCAGCAGATCCTTACCCAGCAGGGCGGCAGGAATGGCTTCAGCCTGGACGTCGGTCGGGCTTTCGTAGCCGGATTTGGTCAGTGCTTGAACGATAGGTTCTGGGAGTCCGAGATCGGAGAAATGCATGGTGATCCTTTCAGTCCGGCTTATGGCCGGTGCGTTAGCCCGCTAAGGGTTACAGGTCATCGAACCAACCTGACAAAGCGGCGAACTGCAGTCCGAACGGAAAGGACGAGGCGAGAAACGAAGCCAAAAACGGTCAGATACGATGAAATCGTGGAAGCTGGCGGCGCGGGTGTTTCCGCTCAGCAAATCAGGAAAGGGCGCATTCTATGGAAATTAATTACGCTTGGCAAGCGTTTTCTGCGAAGAGCAGCGGCAAGTAGCTGATTTTTAATTGTGGTGCACTGCAGCAACCGAAAAAATCAGCGCCAGGAAGCCAGCCAACTCAGGCTATCCGGCGTGCTGGTAGCCGGTTTGTACTCGGCGGCGCACCATCCGGTATAGCCAAGCTCGTCCAGCAAGGCAAAGATTTGCGCCAGCGGCAGCTCGCCGGTGCCAGGCTCGTGGCGACCCGGGCAGTCGGCAAACTGGATGTGTCCGGTCTGTGGCAGGTAGTGCGTCAGCGTGGCGGCAAGATCCAGCCGCATTCGCGCCAAGTGGTAAAGATCCAGCTGCATGCCGACATTGGGGTGCGCCGCCTCGGCCAGCACTGCGGCCAACTCGGCCGGCGTGCTTGTCACAAAGCCGGGCATGTCCAGGGCGTTGATCGCTTCGCAGGTGACGCGAATGCCGTGCACCGCCAGCCGCTCGCCCGCCAGCGCAAGGTTGGCCGCAAGGGTCTGTCGCGTCAGCATCGCGTCTTGCTGCGGATCGAAACGCCCGGCCAGCACATTGACCATCTGCACACCCAGCACCTGCGCGTAGTGTTCGCCCTCGGCCAGCGCGTCACGGAATGACTCGGTACGCGCCGGGTGACTGGCCAGGCCGTAACCGCCGGTCATCAGGTCACCGGCTGGCAGATTGATCAGGATGATGTCGACCGCGGCCGCGTCGGCAGCATCACGCAGCAGCGGCGCCGGATAGTCGTAGGGAAACTGGATTTCGACCGCGTCAAAACCGGCGGCAGCGGCGGCGGCAAAACGCGCCGGCAGCGGCAGCTCGGTAAACAGCAGCGACAGGTTGGCGGCAAAACGCGGCATCTCAGCGATTCTCACCATCGGGCAGATAGCAGGCAATCACCGTGCTCAGGTCCTGCTCGGCGTAGCCGGCATCGGCATGGGCCGCCATCAAACCGGCTGCGAGGCTGGCCAGGGGCAGGGCAGCGCCGTGCTCGGCCGCCAGCTGGCGGGCATTGCCAAGGTCCTTGAGCAAGGTTGCCACCTTCCACTGCAGCGGCTGGAACTGGCGTTGCGCCATGCGCGGCGCCAGGATCTGGAAGGGCAGCGAATCGGCGAAGCCGCCGGCCAGCGCCGCCGGCAACAGGCTGGCGTCGATACCGGCCGTCTCCGCCAGCTGCACCGTTTCGGCGATCAGCATCGCGTTACTGGCCACGATCAGCTGGTTGCAGACCTTGGCGACTTGTCCGGCACCGTGGCCACCGATATGGCTCAGCCGCTGCGACAGGCAGGCGGCAACGGGCTGCAGGCGAGCGACATCCTGCGCTTCGCCGCCAGCCATGATCACCAGCGTGCCGTTTTCCGCGCCGCGCACGCCACCGGACACCGGTGCATCGACCCAGGCGGCGCCGCGCTCGGCCGCCTGCTGTGCGAGTTGCCGGGTCAGCGCTGGCGACGTACTGGAGAAATCGACCAGCAGCTGGCCGGGGCGCAGCTGCGCGCGGATGCCGTCTTCCGCCTGCCACACCGCCTGCACCGCCTCGTCATTGGCCAGGCACAGCATGACGATGTCGCTGCCGCGCGCCAGCTCGCCAAGGTTGGCCGCAACGCGGGCACCCGCGGTGCGCAGGCTGTCAGCCTTGGCGGCAGAACGATTCCATACCGTCAGCGGATGCCCGGCCGCCAGCAGGCGCCGGCACATCGGCACCCCCATTAGCCCCAGTCCGACAAAGCCCAGAGTCGTCATCGCTTGCTCCCTGAATCCGGCATCCGCCACGCGAAAAAAAGCCGGCGCGAGGCCGGCCACAAAGCACTTGGTAAAACAAGGGAAGGATACCTGCACAGCCAGTGCGCAGGCGTCCGCGCCTAGCATTGCAAGCAACTTTCAGCGCAACGATGAGCTTACCCGCTTTCAGATGACATCACAATGCGGGTTCGTGGCGGCGCGGCTTTCCGCTACAATCGCGCCTTTTTCCGGAGCCACCCCGTGACTGTTCCGTTCCATCCTGTTCGTTATGCTGCCAGCCGGCCATGGGCCAAGCGGGTGGCGCATCTGTTTGAACATGGCGGCAAGACTGCCGTCGCCGACTGCGACGCCTTGCTGCTCCGCACCTTGCAGGCGGCGCCCGGCGGTGCAGGGCAGGATGTGGCCCGCCAGGAGGCCGAAGGGCTGCTGGCCCAGGCCTATGGCCACTTCGTGCGCCACGCCCGCCAGTTGCTGCAGTGCGATGCGGCACTGGGCACCGCACTGGCGGCAACGCACCCGCCCAAGGCGCTGCCACCAGCGCCGACCCTGCCGCTGGCGGCGTGCTTCATACCGCTGCCGGATGGTTGCGGCGCATATGTGCGGACAGACGAGGAGGGCGCCTGGCAGGTGCTGGTGCTGGCCGCCGGCTTTGCACAGGGAAACAGCGCTTGGTGGCAGCAGAACGCCGAGGTGCTGGCACTGACTCTGCGCGGCGGTGACAGCCTGCAATTGCCGGACATCCCGGCGGTGCAGCCGTGGCGCGCGGCCCTGCTGAGTCTGTTCAACCATCTGGCGCTACTGACGCAGCCGCGTTGCCAGCTGGCCGCTGCCATCAGCCCGGCGGAGCAGGCCGACGCCTTGCGCCGTGGCGAGCTGCCGGCGCGCCTGTTGTCATGGGATGGCGAACTGGTACAGTCCGCAGCGTACGGCAAGGAAGGATACTGGCGCCGCCAGGCAGCCGGCGGCGCTGAACGTCTGGTGTGGGTGCCGCCACGCTGAGCTCGGCACCCTCTGCCGGCATGCTGGTAGCGCGGGTGAGCCGTCTCCGTTACAGGAACTGGCTGATCAGGCTTTTCAGGGTGCCGATGTCGAACGGCTTGTCACAAATGGCGGACACGCCAGCTTCTTCGACTGCGGCCAACCTTTGCTCGTCCTGCTCGCCGGACACCATCAGGATGGGCACCGAAACCAGCTGGCTGCTGGTGCGGATGTGCTCGATCAGCTCGCGGCCGTCCATCTCCGGCATGTTGTAGTCGGTAATGATCAGATCGAAATAATTGCCGGCCGCCAGCAGGCCGACTGCGCTGCGGCCGTTGTCGGCCTCGGTGATCTCGCAAAAGCCGAAGCGCTCCAGCACGCTGCGCATGAAGCTGCGCGACACGGTGCTGTCGTCGACCAGCAGGAGCTTCTTCGCGTACAGGTCCAGCGACTCCAGTTCGCTGCGGGTATCTTCGACATTGAGATAATCGAGCGAACTGCTGATCGCCTTGTCCAGCTGCGCCGGGGTAAACGGCTTGGGCAGGATCGCCATCGCGCCGGCCTGGCGGATCGCATCCAGCTGCTGCGGCCGCGTTTCGCTGGAAACCAGCACGAACGGCATCTCGCGCACCCGCTCGTCGCCGCGCATCGCCATCACCAGCTCGGCGCCGGTCATGTCCGGCAAGTACATCGCGCTGATCACGATGTCCGGCATGGGCGCCAGGTGGATGCGTGCCAGCGCCTCGGCGCCGCTCTCGACGCGATCGATTCGTTCGATACCCAGTTCCTGCAGGTGATGCTGGATGATCTGTCCTTGCGCCCGCGAAGGCTCCACCAGGCAGACCGTCAGGTGACACATGTCGAAAAGCATAGTCGGTACCCGTTACACAGTGTGCCCCAGCATAGACGACCGCCGCCGGTGGCTGTCAATCGGTAATCCGCACATTTATTGATGCATGACAGCCTGCTGCTCCAGCCACTGGCAGAAGGCATTGATGGCGGTATCGTCGATCGCGGCGCGCGGCGCAATCCAGCAGTAATCCCGCACCGGCACAATCGGCAGCGACAGCGGCGCCACCAGCCGGCCGGCGTCGATCTCGCGCTGCGCCATCGGCAGCGGCCCCAGCACCACGCCCAGCCCGTCCAGCGCCGCCTGCAGCGCCAGCGAAAAGCGGTCGAAGTGCAGGCGACTGGCCGGCTTCAGCTCCGGCACCGCCGCCAGCGTCAGCCAGCGCTGCCACGCCGTTGGCCGCGTGTCGGCGTACAGCAGGGTGTGCTGCGCGAGGTCGGCCGGGCTGGTGAGCGGTGTCTTTTTCAGCAGCGCGGGATGGCACAGCGGCAGCTCCCACTCTTCCAGGAAGGGCTTGGCAAGGTGGCCGGGCCAGTCGCCGGGGCCACGGCGGATCGCGATGTCGAACGGCGTATCCAGCCGGCTGATGTCGCGATCGGAGGTGACGATGTGCAGGTCGATATCCGGATGGCGGGCACGGAAATCGGCCAGCCGCGGCAGCAGCCAGTACATGGCGAAGGTCGGTGTCGAGTTGATCGACAGGCGGCGCTGGCGGTCCGGCTGCAGCAGCTGCGAGGTGGCGTTGGCAATCAGGTCCAGACCGTCCTGCACCTGCACCAGATAGCGCCAGCCGGTGTCGGTCAGCTTGACGCGGCCGCCGGTGCGCTCGAACAGCTGCACGCCCAGCCAGTCTTCCAGCTGCTTGATCTGCTTGCTCACAGCACCGTGGGTCACATGCAGCTCGTTGGCCGCGGCAGAAAAGCTTTCCAGCCTTGCTGCCGTCTCGAAAATACGCAATCCGTTAAGGGGAGGGTAGGCATTCATGGTGTGATTATATCTCACAGGCAATGTTGCGATTACTCGTTTGTGCTCACCTGCGGAACGGCGTAATCTTTCACCATCCCGACCGGCTGCCATCGTCACGATGCGGCCGGGTGGTTGCCGGCAGACATTCACCCGCTGTCGACAGACTAACTTGCACATAACCCCAGCAAAAAGGTCCCAAGCCATGCTAGAAGCTTACCGCCAACATGTCGCAGAACGCGCCGCACTGGGCATTCCACCACTGCCGCTGACCGCCAAACAGGTTGAAGAACTGGTTGAACTGCTGAAAAACCCGCCGGCAGGCGAAGAAGAGGCCCTGGTCGAGCTGATCACTCACCGCGTACCACCGGGTGTCGACGACGCCGCCAAGGTGAAAGCTTCGTTCCTGGCTGCCGTCGCCGAAGGCAGCGTGAAGTCGCCGCTGGTTTCGCGCGAAACCGCCACTCAACTGCTGGGCACCATGCTGGGCGGTTACAACGTCAAGCCGATGATCGACCTGCTGGGCGACGCCCAGGTTGGTGCCATCGCCGCCGAAGGCCTGAAGAAAACCCTGCTGGTATTTGATTTTTTCCACGACGTGCAAGTGCTGGCCGAAGGCGGTAACGCCAATGCCAAGGCCGTGCTGCAAAGCTGGGCCGACGCCGAGTGGTTCACCAGCCGTCCGGAAGTAGCGCAGAAAATCACCGTGACCGTGTTCAAGGTACCAGGTGAAACCAACACCGACGACCTGTCGCCAGCACCGGACGCCTGGTCCCGCCCCGACATCCCGATGCACTACCTGGCGATGCTGAAAAACACCCGTCCGGACGCGGCGTTCAAGCCGGAAGAAGACGGCAAGCGCGGCCCGATGCAGTTCATCGAAGACCTGAAGAAAAAAGGCAACCTGGTGGCCTACGTGGGTGACGTAGTGGGTACCGGTTCTTCCCGTAAATCCGCTACCAACTCCGTGGTATGGGCTACCGGCCAGGACATCCCGTTCGTACCGAACAAGCGTTTCGGCGGCGTGACCCTGGGTGGCAAGATCGCCCCGATCTTCTTCAACACCCAGGAAGACTCCGGCTCGCTGCCGATCGAGGTTGACGTTTCCAAACTGGAAATGGGCGACGTGATCGACATCTACCCGTACGAAGGCAAGATCGAGAAAGACGGCCAGCTGGTTGAAAAATTCAGCCTGAAATCCGACGTGCTGCTGGACGAAGTGCGCGCCGGCGGCCGTATCAACCTGATCATTGGCCGCGGCCTGACCGCCAAGGCACGCGAAGCGCTGGGCCTGCCTGCGTCCACCGAATTCCGCCTGCCGAAAGACCCGGCCAACTCCGGCAAGGGCTTCTCGCTGGCACAGAAAATGGTTGGCCGCGCCTGTGGCCTGCCGGAGGGCCAGGGCGTGCGCCCAGGCACCTACTGCGAACCGAAGATGACCACCGTTGGCTCGCAGGACACCACCGGCCCGATGACCCGCGACGAGCTGAAAGACCTGGCTTGTCTGGGCTTCTCCGCCGATCTGGTAATGCAGTCCTTCTGCCACACCGCCGCTTATCCTAAGCCGGTGGACGTGAAGATGCACAAAGAGCTGCCGGCCTTCATCTCCACCCGTGGCGGCGTGGCACTGCGCCCGGGCGACGGCGTGATCCACAGCTGGCTGAACCGCCTACTGCTGCCGGATACCGTCGGTACCGGTGGCGACTCGCACACCCGCTTCCCGATCGGCATTTCCTTCCCGGCAGGTTCCGGCCTGGTAGCCTTTGCCGCTGCCACCGGCGTGATGCCGCTGGACATGCCGGAATCGGTACTGGTGCGCTTCAAGGGCGAACTGCAGCCGGGCGTGACCCTGCGCGATCTGGTGAATGCCATTCCGCTGTACGCGATCAAGCAAGGCCTGCTGACCGTAGCCAAGGCCGGCAAGAAGAACATCTTCTCCGGCAAGGTACTGGAAATCGAAGGTCTGCCTGACCTGAAAGTGGAACAGGCTTTCGAGTTGTCCGACGCCTCCGCCGAACGCTCCGCCGCCGGCTGCACCGTGCACCTGAACAAGGCACCGATCGTTGAGTACATGCAGTCCAACATCACCCTGATGAAGTACATGATCGCCGAAGGCTATCAGGACGCCCACACCCTTGAGCGTCGCATCAAGAAGATGGAAGAGTGGATCGCCAACGGTGAACTGCTGAAGGCCGACGCCGACGCCGAATACGCCGCCGTGATCGAGATCGATCTGGCCGACGTGAAAGAGCCGATCGTAGCCTGCCCGAACGATCCGGACGACGTGAAGTTCATGTCCGAAGTTGCCGGCACCCCGATCGACGAAGTGTTCATCGGCTCCTGCATGACCAACATCGGTCACTTCCGTGCCGCCTCCAAGCTGCTGGAAGGCAAGCGCGACCTGCCGGTCAAGCTGTGGGTTGCCCCGCCGACCAAGATGGACGCGCAACAGCTGACCAAGGAAGGCCACTACGGCGTGTTCGGCATGGCCGGTGCCCGCACCGAAATGCCGGGCTGCTCTCTGTGCATGGGTAACCAAGCACAGGTACGTGAAGGCGCGACCGTGATGTCGACCTCGACCCGTAACTTCCCGAACCGTCTGGGCAAGAACACCAACGTGTATCTCGGCTCGGCCGAACTGGCCGCGATCTGCTCCAAGCTGGGCAAGATCCCGACCGTCGAGGAATACAAGGCCAACATCGGCATCATCAACGAAAGTGGCGCCGAGGTGTACCAGTACCTCAACTTCAACCAGATCCAAGATTATCAGGATGTGGCTGACACCGTAAAAGCCTAAGGCTCAAGCGGCTCCCGCCGCTTTGCCCGAAAGCAAGAAGCCCCGCTCATGAGCGGGGCTTCTTTTTTGAGCGGGTGAGACGTGAGCGCAAAGGTTGGCCGCAACGGCGCCAATTCGACACTGACGCCTGCCGTTTACCGGCGTCTCTCAGCCAGGCCGGCGTGCGGCACTGTTTTGCGCTTGCCACACGCGCAGGTATTTCTCCACCAGCGCGTCCATCACCCGCTCCTCGCTGAGTTTTTTCATCGCCCGCGACAGGCGTTCCGCCAGCTGCTCGTTATTGCAGGCGGAGGCCAGCGCCATCGTCAGGTACAGCTTTTCGCGGCTGACCGGCACCGTGGACGCACGCAAACCCTTGACGTTGAGACTGGAGGCATAGGCCAGACCCGGCGCATCCTCGTAGATCAGGTAGTCGGCACGCCCCAGGCTCAGCATCTGCAGTGCATTCTTGACGCTGCCAACCTGCTGCAACTTGAGGTTGGCCGCAGCAAACTGGTCGAAAGCCTGGCCAAAACTGTTGTTGACCACCGTGATGCCTTCCTTCCCCTGCAGGTCTTCCCAGCGCTGGTATTGCAACGGGTGTTGCTGACGGGTCCAGATCAGGGTCTGCGTATCACGGATCACCGGTTGCAGATAGCGCAGGTAGGCCAGCCGCGGCTGCGTCAGGAAGGCACCGGCAATCAGATCGATACGACCGTTACGTGCACTTTCCTGCACCCGGCCCCACGGCCCGACATAGCGCACTTCAATCGGGATACCGATCTCGCGTGACACCATTTGCATCAGTTCGGCATTGGTACCGATCAGCTTGCTGTCGTTGTTCGGGTCTTGCCACAAAAAGGGAGGATACTCGGGATTGCCGGAGGCTACTAACCGGGTGCACGCCGCATCGACCGCCGTTGGCAAGCCCAGCAGCGCCCCCAGCAACAGAACCGGCCAGCGCCGCGACTGGCATGACGAAAGGAAATTACGCAACATGAATGGCTTTCCTTTCAATAATATGACTTTTAGTCAGTCTAGCGACAGGCGCCGGCACATAGCAATAGGTCTATGTTGCAAATGTCGACAATCAACGATGGCGCCAGTTTATAACATGAAACCCTAGCCGCCGCGATAGCCGGCGGAACGTATTCGGAGTCCCCCCACATGAATGACGAAGCCCTGCAACGCTTGCAAAAACTGATTGACGGCCCACGTGACGGCGCACTGTTGCGCTTTGGCCTGGCCAATGAGTACGCCCGGCTGGAGCAGTGGCCACAGGCGATTCGCGAGGCGAGGGCGGCACTGGCCTTCCAGCACGACTATTCCGCGGCGTGGAAATTGCTGGGCAAGGCCTTGCAGGCCGGTGGCGAGCCGCAACAAGCGCTACAGGCTTACCGCGACGGCATCGCGGTGGCCGAGCAGCGCGGCGACAAGCAGGCCGCGAAGGAAATGGCGGTGTTTGCGCGGCGCATCGAGAAAACGTTGGCCGCAAGCGGCGATGCTAGCTGACGCCGTGGCGTAACTGGCGCATCGCGCTGTCGATGCCTTCCAGCGTCAACGGATACATGCGCTCTTGCAGCAGCTGCCGGATCAGGCCGATGGACTGTGTGTAGCACCAGTGATCCTGTGGCACCGGATTCAGCCACACCGCGCGACTGAACTGTGCCAGCAGGCGGCGCAGCCACACCTCGCCGGACTCCTCGTTCATGTGCTCGACACTGCCGCCAGGGTAGACGATCTCGTACGGGCTCATGCTGGCATCGCCGACGAGGATCAGCTTGTAGTCGCTGCCAAAGGTGTGGATCAGCTCCAGCGTCGACAATTTCTGGCCGTGGCGGCGGGCATTGTCTCTCCACACCCCTTCGTAGACGCAATTGTGGAAGTAGTAATACTCCAGATGCTTGAATTCGCTGCGCACCGCCGAGAACAGCTCCTCGCAGGCACGGATGTGGTCGTCCATCGAGCCGCCAACATCGAACAGCACCAGCAGCTTCACCGTATTGTGCAGCTCCGGCACCATTTGCAGATCGAGGAAACCGGCCTTGCGCGCGGTCGCGGCGATGGTGGCATCCAGATCCAGCACCTCGGCGGCGCCTTCGCGCGCGAACTGGCGCAGCCGACGCAAGGCGACCTTGATGTTGCGCGTACCCAGTTCAATCTGGTCGTCGAGATTGCGGAACTCGCGCTGATCCCACACCTTGACCGCACGCCGGTGGCGCGATTCCTGCTGCCCGATGCGGATACCCTACCGGATGGTAGCCATAGGCGCCAAACGGACTGGTACCGCCGGTACCGATCCACTTGTTACCGCCCTGATGCCGCTCCTTCTGTTCAGCAAGGCGTTCACGCAGCGTCTGCATCAGCTTGTCCCAGCCCAGTGCCTGTAGCTGCCGCTTTTCTTCATCGGAAAGGAATTTTTCCACCTGCTTGCGTAGCCAGTCCTCCGGGATCGCGGTCTGCAGATCTTCCAGCTCCAGCGACAGACCATTGAAGCAGTGGCCGAACACCGGGTCGAAACGGTCGTAATACTTTTCGTCCTTGATCAGGATGGTGCGCGCCAGATAGTAGAACTCGTCGACACTGCCAAACGCCAATTGCCGCGACAGCGCCTCCAGCAGGGTAAGGTGCGACGTCCCCCCGGTATTGAGTAGCACGTGACTTTAGAGTCCAATTCACCATGACACGGAGATTGGACATGAAGAAGCGTTTCACCGAAGAACAGATCATCGGTTTCCTGCGCGAAGC
>NZ_JAQQLE010000011.1 GCF_028548475.1 Vogesella margarita | reverse complement strand
CAAGCGACCGATACAAAAGATCTTCTACCAGGCTGAGTGACAGACTCAGTGTAGGCTTCTTTGATTTGTGACAGTTTATGTCTGGTGGCCATAGCGAGGTGGTCCCACGCCTTCCCATTTCGAACAGGACCGTGAAACGCCTTAGCGCCGATGATAGTGCAGATACCTGTGTGAAAGTAGGACACCGCCAGACGCCCCCTTACGAAGCCCAGCTCAATCGAGCTGGGCTTTGTGCTTTGTGGTGCTACCTTATCCGCTCCTCAAGTGCATTGCGGCCAACCTTGACCAGTCTTCCTGCCGGCTCAGCAGTGCAATGGGCTCCGTATACGAACGCCAGATGCTGGCTTGTGTCCTATAGTACGAGTCGATGACGGTAGTCGTAGCAACAAGACCGGCTCTGCATTAAGATAGGCGTCTTTTTTCGGGTCGTGTCAGAGTGGGTCGTTCACTACTTGTCGCTTCTCCGTGTTGCCCCATGAGATTAACCATGAAGAATCCTCAGATGAAGTCCAACAATGAAACCGCGCTCGGTGCGGCGCTCAAGTCAGCTGTCCAGAGTCTTAGCAAGAAAAGCCAGACAGAAATGATTGCGGCACATGTTTACGCCAAGTACGACGTGTTCAAACTATTCCGTCCTTTGGCGCTGGGGATTCATGAGGCCTTGATTGCGGAACTGCCGCAGTTTGATCCGCAACTGGTTTCGCGCATGCTGGCCAACCATTGTCGCAAACAGCGCTACGTGAAGTCGCTTGCGCGTGGTGGTAAGCGCTTCGATCTCGCGCTCAAACCGGTGGGTGTGGTTTCGGCTGAGGAAAAAGCGGCCGCCGAGAAAATGACGCTGCCAAAAGCGGAGAAGCCCGCGACCGTTGCCGCCGAGGTGCCGCAGCCTTCTGCCGACCCTGTCGCTTCCGATATCTCTGAAGCGTAATGCTCCGATGTTGCCAGCCCCTCTCGCGAGGGGTTTTTCTTGTGCGGTACTTGTTTGAGGTGCGGCAATGCTGACCGTTCGTAACGGCGTGCGGGTCGAGGTCTGGCGTGGCGACATCACGCAGCTGGATGTCTCGGCAATCGTGAATGCGGCCAACGTTTCATTGCGTGGCGGTGGCGGGGTGGACGCGGCGGTGCATCGTGCCGCTGGTGGCGAGCTGCTTGCGGCCTGTTTGCGGCAGGGGGGCTGTGCAGCGGGGGATGTTTGTGTCACGCCAGGTTTTGCCTTGCCGGCGCGCTGGGTTTTTCACGCGGTCGGGCCATTGTGGAAAGGCGGTGAGGATAACGAGGCACAATTGCTGGCGTCGTGCTATCACAAGAGCCTGCAACTGGCGGCAGAGAAGCAGGTAGGCTCCATCGCCTTCGCCGCCATCAGTTGTGGTGCCAACCATTTTCCGCCGCTGGCTGCGGCCAATATCGCTTGGCATGTGGTGGAAACCTATCTGGCGGCACCGCCGCCGGCGCTGCGCAAGATTGTTTTTGTCGCCTTTGATGACGAAGTCCATCGTGCCTGGCAGAAGGTGCTGGTCGGCATCAGCTGATACCAGTTCGCAGGGCATGACAGCATGCCGCACATGTCAGCCGGGAATCCATGCGATCAGATCAATGCTTAGCAAGAATTGGTATTAGCCAGCGACGAAGGTGCTGGTTAGAATAAATGGCAATATCTGTCGCCATGAAAGATGGACTGGAGGAATAAAATGCACATCGCAAATTCTGTTACTGAGCTGATCGGCAATACCCCGCTGGTGCGCCTCAATCGGGTCACCGAGGGCGTAGGGGCGACGGTGGTCGCCAAGCTGGAGTTCTTCAATCCCGGGCATAGCGTCAAGGACCGTATCGCGGTATCGATGATTGATGCGGCGGAGCGGGCTGGCAAGATCGGACCGGAGACGATTATTGTCGAGCCGACATCGGGCAATACCGGTATCGGCCTGGCCATGGTCTGTGCAGCGCGTGGCTACAAGCTGGTAATCACCATGCCGGAAACGATGAGCCGCGAGCGTCGCCAATTGCTGCGCGCCTATGGTGCGGAACTGATCCTGACCCCCGGTCCGGAAGGCATGGGTGGCGCCATCGCCAAGGCCAAGGAGTTGGTTGCGGCCAACCCTGAAACCTACTTCCTGCCGCAGCAGTTCGAGAACCCTGCCAATCCGGAGATCCACCGTCAGACCACCGCGGAAGAGGTCTGGCGCGATACCGACGGGCAAGTCGATATTTTTGTTGCTGGCGTTGGTACTGGCGGCACTATTACCGGTGTGGGTGAGGTGCTCAAGGCACGCAAACCCGGGGTGCAGATCGTGGCGGTCGAGCCGGACGCGTCGCCGGTGTTGTCCGGCGGGGCCAAGGGGCCGCATCCGATCCAGGGCATTGGTGCCGGTTTTGTGCCGGCCATCCTGAATACCGAGATCTACGACGAGGTGATCCGGGTCAAGAATGAGGATGCCTTCGAGACTGCCCGTGCCGTGGCAACCAAGGAAGGTGTGCTGGTGGGGATTTCCTCCGGTGCCGCCGTGTGGGCCGCCTTGCAGTTGGCCAAGCGTCCGGAAAATGCCGGCAAGCTGATTGTGGTGGTGATCCCGTCTTTTGGTGAGCGTTACCTGTCGACGCCATTATTTGAGCACCTTGCTTGAAGTGAGTGAGCGCAGCGTTACAATGACGACCATGAAACAGATATTCATGGTCGTTTTTATTTCGGGCGTGCTGTCGGGATGTGCCGTGCTGCCGCCTTCGTCTGGTGTCGGCGGGAGTGTCACGCCGCGGCCTGTTGCGGTCGCACCATCCCAACGCCTGTACGAGGAGGCGCAAGCGCTTTCCGCACGACTGGCCAAGGGTGAGCTGAACCGGGTTCAGGTTGCCGATCGACTGGGAGCGCTACGCGTACAACTGGTTGGCCGCAATGCAGTCGATGATGATGTGTTCGCCCTGTATCGCCAGATTGCGGTACGTCGCGATGCCGGACAGCTGGATGGCGCCAAGGCGCAACAACTGATGCAACAGCGCTTGCAGCTGTGGCTGGAACGTTGGCCGCGTCTGGCAGGCAAGCCGGCACAGCCGGCATTCACCAGCTTCATGCTCAAGCTGTACAGCATGCCAGCGCTGGGGCAGTGACGTGAGCAAACGTAAAACAATGAGCCGTGTCGTGGCGTGCCCATGTGGCAGTGGTCAGGTTTATGACGCCTGTTGCGGCCAGTATCATGGCGGCCTGCCGGCGCCGAGCGCCGAGGCGCTGATGCGCTCGCGTTATAGTGCCTTTGTGTTGGGAGATGAGGCTTATCTGCGCCGGACCTGGGCGGCAGAAAACTTGCCGGCTGAGCCGTTGCTGGATGCAGCGGTAAAGTGGCTGGGGCTGGCAATCCTGTCGACGGAAGCCGGCAGCGAGCTGGATCAGAGCGGGGTGGTGACTTTTGTTGCTCGCTACAAGGTCAATGGCCGTGCCGGGCGGATGCAGGAGCGTAGCCGTTTTGTGCGCGAGCAGGGCCTGTGGCGTTATCTTGATGGCGAAGTCAGCGATTAGCGCGCTGGTCACGTGCCGGATTCCCGATGTTCACCCGGTTTTTACCTGCAGTAATTCTTCTATCCGGTCTTGCAGTGCTTGCGGTGGGGTTAGTGGCCCATAGCGGCCAACAATTTTGCCTTCGCGATCAATCAGGAATTTGGTGAAGTTCCACTTGATGGCCTTGCTGCCCAGAATCCCTCGCTTGTGCTTCGTAAGGTACTGCCAGAGAGGGTGGGCATGCTGGCCGTTGACCTCGATTTTTTCGCTCAGCAGAAAGCTGACGCCGTACCGGATCTGGCAAAATTGCTTGATGTCTGTTGCTTGTCCCGGTTCTTGTTGCCCAAACTGGTTGCAGGGAAAACCGATTACGCTCAATCCCTCGTGCTGGTAGCGTCGATGCAGCTTTTCCAGTGCCTCGTATTGCTTGGTGAAGCCGCACTCGCTGGCCGTGTTGCACAGTAACAGGACGCGACCGGAAAAGCGGGCGAGGGGTGTGCTGTGTCCATCGATGGTGTTGAAGCTGAAATCGGAAATGGCCATGCTTGTCTTGCTTTGCAAATGGACAAAAAAAGAGCGTTGCGGCAAGGGGGAACCACAACGCTCAGGAAGAAACACGTCAGCAACAGTATTGCCCGCCGTGTTCTTCATCCTAGACCAGATGGCCTGAATTGCGAGTAGGAATTGCGGCCAGTGCCTAGGCCGTAGGGTCAGGTGCGCGGCAGGGTGACGCCGACTTGTCCCATGTATTTGCCGGCACGATCCTTGTAGGAAACGTCGCAGATTTCGTCGGACTCGAAGAATAGCACCTGAGCAACCCCCTCGTTGGCGTAGATCTTTGCCGGCAGCGGCGTGGTGTTGGAGAACTCCAGCGTCACATAGCCTTCCCACTCCGGTTCAAACGGGGTGACATTGACAATGATGCCGCAACGGGCATAGGTCGATTTTCCCAGGCACACGGTCAGTACCGAGCGCGGAATCTTGAAGTATTCGACGGTGCGGGCGAGTGCAAAGGAGTTGGGCGGGATGATGCAGTAACCTTTGCCGGAGACCTCGACAAACGATTGCGGATCGAAGTTCTTCGGGTCGACGATGGTGCTGTTGATATTGGTGAACACCTTGAATTCATCGGCGCAGCGAATATCGTAGCCGTAGCTCGACGTGCCGTACGAAATGACCTTCTCTCCGTTGACCTGTTTGACCTGCTCGTATGCGAATGGCTCGATCATGGCGTGCTCTTCGGCCATGCGGCGGATCCATTTGTCGGATTTGATGCTCATCTTGTTGTTTTCCAAGGCGCTTGAATTAGCCGCGGATTTTACCGCCCAAGCCGGACGTGAGGCTAGCCAAACGCATCAGGAAATATTGAATAGCTTGGTAAAACAGGCAATCTCCAGTACCTGGCGCACGGTCTCGCGGCAGTTGACCAGTGCCAAGCCCTTGCCTGCGCTGCTGGCGCGTTCTTTCAGCAGCAGCAGCATGCCCAGTGCCGAGCTGTCCAGATAGGGTACCTGGTCGAAATCGACCTCGATTTCGGTGATGTCATGGTTGTCGAGCAGTTCCTGGCTCGCCTGGCGAAAAGCCTTGTGGGCGTTGAAGTCGAACTGGCCGACAAGAAAGATGCTGCCAACATGGCCGCGCAGTTTAACGATAGGTTTCATCATTGGGTCATTGCCATTCATGGTTCGCCTGTCTGTGGAAGGACAACCGAGAACACGGTGTTGTCATCGTCGCGATGATAACTTAGCTCGCCACCCAGTGCGTCAATTACCCGCTTGGTAATGGCTAGGCCAAGACCGGTGCCGTTTGCCCTGGTCGTGAAAAAGGGTTCAAAGATGCGGGGCACCAGTTCCTGAGCAATGCCGGGGCCGTTGTCCCATATTTTGAATGTAAGACAGTTTTCGCGGTTCAGCACCTCCAGCATGATTTTTCCGTCAGCCGGCACGTGTTGTAGCGCATTTTCGAGCAGGCCGATCATGGCCGCTGTCAGCTCTTTGGGCCGGCAGTTTAATGATGCTTGCGCCAGCGCGTCACTGCGGATCTGGAAACGCACGCCATGGCCCTCGCATTGTGGTGCGAACGACTGCTCCAGTTCATGTACCAGCTCGGATAACGGGTAGCGTGTGATCTGTTCGCTGGAGGTGTTCTGGCGCACAAATCCCAGCATTTCCTGGGTTAGCCCCTCCAGCGCTTGTAACCGGTCGACGATCTTGCGTGAAAACTTCAGTCGCTCCTCGGCGGAAAGGGTTGGCCGCTCGAGGTTCTTGGCGTAGAGCAGGGCGGTGGCGAGCGGAGTGCGCAGCTGGTGAGCCAGCGAGGCGGCCATTTGCCCCATGGAGGCCAGCTTGTTTTGTTGCGCCAGTTGTTCATGCAGATGGCGCAGGGTTCCCACGTCATGAAGCAGGAAAATCGTTGACTGGTCGTCCAGCGGGCAGGTTTGCAGGGTTAGATAGCGCGTCCTGCCGCTGTGAGGGTCGGCGAGGTGAATGACGCCGTCTGCATCCATCTGGTTCAGTAGCGCCGTTTCGTCCCAGTGTGCATGGTTTTGCAGCCTGGGCAGCATCGTTTTGGCGGCATTATTCAGGGAAATGATCTGCTTTTGTGCATCCGTTTCTATGACGCCTGCGGGTAACTCATTAACGAGCGTGGCCAGCCTCTGCGCCAGCTGGGCATTGGCTTGAGACTTTTGCAGTAGTTCATCATTGGCCTGGGTCAACTGACTGTTCAACTCTTCAACTTTGATTTCAAGCTGTTGGTATGCTCTGATCAGTTCATCGGTTACCGCGTTGAAGTGAGCAAATGTTGCGGCCAACGTCTCTGGTGTGGCGTCTGTTGATGGATTGTTCGTCATTAATGAGGGTGCCATTTGTAAAGGCTAGTTAAACCGTATGATAATCCTACCCCTGTGCGTCGGGTGTGATGATGCTGGACTCCTTGTGGGGCACAGGCGATACTACTCCCAGTGTTGCCATTCTGGAATGTAGGGCTTGATACCGGCTGGCATGAGTATCTTTAATAGCCGTCAGCAATGAATTTTTACTCGGAGGTTTCCGTGTCTGAGCTTCTTAAAAAAATCGATGCCCGCACCAAGCTGGCAGGAACGAACAAACTGGAAATTCTCTTGTTCTCTCTTGGGGTTGACCAAAGAACAGGGCGCAAGGAGACCTTCGGCATCAACGTTTTCAAAGTGCGCGAGGTAATGCGGACACCGGAAATCACGTCGGCGCCGGAAATGCCTTCTTCCGTCGAGGGCATGGTCAGCCTGCGTGGCAGCCTGGTGCCGGTGATCGATCTGGCGCGCTACGCCGGTATCGTCAGCGAGAAGCGTCCGGAAATCATGATTGTGACCGAGTACAACGGCCATACCCAGGGCTTTCTGGTCGAAGCGGTGGATACCATCCTGCGACTGGACTGGGCCGCGATGCGGGTGCCGCCGGAGATGATTACCAACCGGATGGGCGGTCTGGTTACAGCAGTGACCGAGCTGGATGGCGGCACGCTGGTCATGATGATGGACGTTGAAAAGGTGCTGGCAGAAACGGCCATGTACGGTGACGAGCACCAGTTCATCGGCATCGATCCGATCAAAGAGCCGCGCATGGTGTACTTTGCCGACGACTCGGCGGTTGCGCGCAAACAGATCCAGCAGACATTCGAAGTCATGAACATCAAGTACGCTTCGGCCATCAATGGCATGCGAGCCTGGGATGACCTGCAGCGCATGGCGTCGCAGGCCGAGCTGGCCGGGCGCAAGCTGAGCGATGTCGTGAACCTGGTGCTGACCGACGTCGAGATGCCGGAGATGGACGGTTATATGCTCACCAAGCTGATCAAGTCCGATCCGCGCTTCCATGGCATTCCTGTGCTGATGCACTCCTCGCTGTCGGGTCAGTCCAACCAGAAGCTGGGTGAGTCGGTTGGTGTCGATGCCTATGTCTCCAAGTTCGAGCCACAAAAGCTCTCGATGAAAATCCGCGAGATGCTGAAGATTTGAGCTGATTTGCGCTTTATTTAAGGAGTGGCCATGTCCGCCTCTGATGCCTCTTTGCTAGCCAATATCGATGCCCGTACCAAGCTGGCGGGGTCGAACAAGATGGAAATCCTGCTGTTTTCGCTGGGGACCCGCGAAACCTTCGGGATCAACGTATTCAAGGTGCGCGAAGTGTCGCAGACGCCTTTCGTTACCAAAACCCCCAATATGCCGTTCGGTGTCGAGGGGGTGTTGTCCCTGCGCGGCAATATCATCCCCGTGATTTCGCTGGCCAAGTTCATCGGCTGTGAGTTGGCGGAAGGTGGCTACAACACCATGATCGTTACCGAATTCAACAAGAGTACCCAGGCGTTCCTGGTGGATTCGGTAGACCGCATCATCCGTGTCGACTGGGACAAGGTGCGTGCGCCTGAAAATGTGATGAATACTACCCAGCAGACCCTGATCACGGCGGTAACCGAGCTGGAAGACGGCAAGCTGGTCTCCATCCTGGATGTCGAGCAGATCCTGTCCAGTGTTGTCGGCGAGACGCGTTTGCCGGATATTCCGCAGGCTGCGCTGGAGGATGACCAGTACGTGTTCTTTGTCGACGACTCGGTCGTGGCGCGGAAAGAAATTTCCAACGTGATGGACAAGATGTCCATCAAGTATCATCAGGCAAATAACGGCAAAGAAGCGTGGGACAAGTTGCAGGTTCTGGCGAACAGAACCTGGTCCGACACCGAAAGCCTGCACGACAACCTGAAACTTATTCTGGTTGATGCGGAAATGCCGGAAATGGACGGTTATGTCTTGACCAAACTGATCAAGTCGGATGCCCGCTTCTCCGGCATCCCGATCGTGATGCACTCATCCCTGTCGTCGAATGCCAACCGGGCCATGGGTGCCAGTGTCGGCGTCGACGCCTATGTCGCCAAGTTCGACCCAGCGGTACTAGCGGATACAATTATTCCTTTCCTTCAGCGCTAGGAACAAAATAAGCTGGGAATGGATATCAGGTCAGGAAAAAGGCAATGATTGATAAAAATATGAGATTTCTGGTTGTTGATGATTTCTCAACAATGAGAAGGATTGTGCGCAACCTCCTGAAGGAGTTGGGCATTACCAATGTGGACGAGGCCGAGGATGGCCAAGTCGCATTGCACAAGCTGAAGACACAGCATTTCGACTTCATCGTCTCCGACTGGAACATGCCGAACATGACCGGTATCGAACTGCTGCGTGCGGTGCGGGCCGATCCGCAGCTGAAGACACTGCCGTTCCTGATGATTACCGCAGAAGCGAAACGCGAGAACATCATCGAGGCCGCAACGGCGGGGGCCAGTGGCTATATCGTGAAGCCATTTACTGCCGCGACACTGGAAGAAAAGATGGGCAAGATCTTCCAGAGCCTAAACAAATAAAAGCAGCCTGTACTGTTTGCCAGGAGAAATTGTCGTGCCGGATCATCTTCTTGAAAGTGGCGACTCGCCAGAGCTGGAAGCTCTATTTGAAAGCATTGCCAAACAGCAGGCCTCTCAACAAGAGGCATCCTCGATAGAGGTTGATGGCGCGAATCCCCAGGCTGCGTTGGCAATTTATGCCCAGATCGGGCAAATGACCCGCAAGCTGCACGATGCACTGCGCGAGCTGGGGTACGACAAGTCCCTGGAAAAAGTGGCGGATGCCATTCCCGATGCCAAGGACCGTTTGGGTTACATCGCCACGCTGACAGCCAATGCTGCAGAGCGTGTGCTGAATGCCACCGATATTGCCCGTCCGATCCAGGATGAGCTGCAGTCCCAGTCCGCAAGCCTGTCGGGGCGTTGGGACCAGTTGTTTGCCAACCAGTTGTCCGTTGACGATTTCAAGCTGCTGGCTGCTGATACCCGCCGATTCCTGGCGCAGGCACCGCAACAGACGGCGGCAACCAATGCCCAGTTGCTGGAAATCGTGATGGCTCAGGATTTCCAGGATCTGACCGGGCAAGTGATCAAGAAGGTCATGGACATGGTCAAAACGCTGGAAAGCGAGCTGCTGACCGTGCTGATCGAATACCTGCCGGCCGAGAAGAAAGTGGAGCTCGGCACTGATCTGTTGCAGGGGCCAGTCGTGAACCCTGATGGCCGTTCCGACGTGGTGACCAATCAGCAGCAAGTGGATGATTTGCTGGAAAGCTTGGGTTTCTAAGACGCGAGATCGTCTAGGCCGTCTACTGCGGGCCGATAATGAAAAGGAAGTCAAAATGAGCGACTTTGCAGGTATGGAAGATCTGATGCAGGATTTCCTGCTCGAGTCCACCGAGCTGTTGTCCGATGTCGACAACAAGCTGTGCGAGCTCGAGAAACGGCCTAATGACAAGGCGTTGCTGAATGATATCTTCCGGGGCTTCCATACCATCAAGGGCGGAGCCGGCTTTCTGAATGTGTCGGCAATGGTGACCATTTGTCACCGTACCGAGAACCTTTTCGACAAGCTGCGCAATGGCGAGTTGCCGCTGTCGTCTGAGCTGATGGATGTGATCCTGGATGCAACCGGCGTGGTGCGTGGCATGTTCACCACCCTGTCGCAAGGATTGTCGCCGGCCGTGCCGGATGCCGGTCTGCTCGCGGCGCTGGATAGTGCATTGGCTGGTAATCTGGCGGTCCCTGCGGCACCGGTTGCTGCGCCTGCAGCGACACCGGCTGCCGCTGCCAATACACCGGACTGGAATGTGCTGCACGCCGCGGTAACCAAGGCCACGGCTGCGGCTGCATCGACGCCGGCGCCGTCCGCAGCTGTTGCTGCGCCGGTGGTTGAGGCTGTGGTCGAGACGCCGGCGATGCCGGTCGTGGCAGCCAAGCCGGTACCGGCAAAAGTGGCGCCACAGCAAGGCATGGCCAGTGCGCCGCCGGAAAACACCATTCGTATCGATACCGTCCGTCTGGATCAGGTGCTGAACCTGTCCGGTGAAATCGGTCTGACCAAGAACCGCCTGACCACGCTGCGTACCGAAATCCTGCAGGGCAATATGGAGACGCATACCCTGCGCTCCCTCGACGAGGCGATCAGCCAGTTGGATCTGCTGGTCAGCGATTTGCAGAATGCGGTGATGAAGACCCGCATGCAGCCGATCGGCCGTCTGTTCCAGAAGTATCCGCGTCTGGCGCGTGATCTGGCGCGACAATTGGGCAAGGAAGTCGAGCTGGTCATTACTGGCGAGGAGACTGAACTCGACAAGACCATGATTGAGGACCTGAACGATCCGCTGGTGCATCTGGTGCGCAATGCGGTCGACCACGGTGTCGAATCCTCCGAGGAGCGCATCAGCGTCGGCAAGAAGCCGCAGTCGCTGGTGCAGCTGTCGGCCGAGCAGGTCGGCGATCATATCGTCATCGAGATCACCGATGACGGCAAGGGGATGAATCCCGAGGCACTGCGCCGTAAGGCCATCGAAAAAGGCCTGATCGACGCGGAAACAGCAAACGGTCTCGACGAGAAGCAGTGCCTGCAGCTGATTTTCCTGCCGGGCTTCTCCACCAAGGACCAGATTTCGAACGTGTCCGGCCGTGGTGTCGGCATGGATGTGGTACGGACCAATATCCAGAAGCTGAATGGCCGTATCGACATCAACTCTGAGCAAGGTGTCGGTACCCGGATCAGCATCTCTCTGCCGCTGACACTGGCTATCCTCCCAGTGCTGGTGGTTCGTGCCTGCAACCAGCCATTTGCCGTACCGCTGGCCATGGTGCGCGAAATCATTCCTATCGATGTCTCTGCCATCCAGGAGGTTTCCGGGCGGCCAACCATCGTGGTACGCGACGAGATCCTGCCGTTGAAGACGCTGGCCAACCTGCTGAACTGGGCGCCGACCCAGAAGCCGCAATTCGGTGTGCTGATGCAATCCGCCGAGAAGTCCTTCATCCTCGCCGTCGACTCCTTTGTCGGTCGTGACGATGTGGTGATCAAGCCGCTGCAGAACATCCGTCCGAAGGGGGTTGCCGGTGCGACCCTGTCCGGTGACGGTTCGGTAGTACTGGTGCTGGACATGGAAGACTTGCTGTCAGGGCAGGCGGATGCATCGGGTAGCGGCACGATGATGCTGCGCAATGCTGATAATTATTCTTACTGAGCCTGCCTGTAATGTCCGTATCGGCTTTTTTGGGAAGACAGCCTGTCCTGAACCGTAATCAGCAGCTCATCGGCTATGAGCTGCTGTTCCGTGAAAGTGCAACCTCGACCGAGATCGGGCGGCATGCCGAGCTGGATGCCGATACCGAGGTGCTGGTCAATACCCTGAATAACATGGGTACCAGCTGGCTGATCGGCAACAAGCTGGCCTTCATCAACGTTGGCGAGTCGATGATAGGCAGCGACTTCCTGGAGCTGCTGCCGCCACGGCGGGTCGTGCTGGAGCTCTCCGGCAAGCTGACGCCTTCCAATGAGTTGCTGTCCCGTGTCCGTCACCTGCGCTCCCTTGGCTTCGGGGTGGCGTTGGACGGTTTCTCGTTCGAGTCGCCGGCGGTGGCATTCCTCGACCTGGCCAACTACGTCAAGCTGGATGTGCAGTCGATGGACGCGCAGGCCTTCCAGACGCTGGCGGTGCGTTTGCGAAGCTATCCGGTGATCCGTATCGCCGAGCGTGTCGAAACCTACGAGCACTACCATCTGGCCCGCGATCTGGGGCTGGACGGCTATCAGGGTTACTACTTTGCCAAGCCGGAAACCCTGTCCGCCAAGGTGATTCACCCAAGCTTTGCCAATACCCTCAAGCTGCTGAACCTGTTGCGTCAGGATGCGGCGCTGAAAGAGGTGGAGGCGGTACTGAAAACCGACGTTGCGCTGTCCTTCAAGCTGCTGCGCTACGTCAACTCGGCCGCAGCCGGGCTGAATACCACCATCAGCTCCTTCTCGCACGCCTTGACGGTGCTGGGCTACAAGCGCCTGTACCGCTGGCTGACGCTGTTGCTGGTGACCAGTTCGGAAAACGGCCTGATGCCGGCCGCGCTGCAGAAAACTGCGGTGTCGCGCGCGCGCATGATGGAGCTGATCGCGCTGGAGTCCGGCCTGTCGTCCGATGTTGCCGACAGTTTCTTCATCACCGGCATGTTCTCCTTGCTGGACGTGATTTTCGACATGCCGATCGCGTTGGCGCTGGAGCATCTCAACCTGCCGGAAGAGATTTGCGAGGCGCTGATGCTGCATGCCGGCCGCTATGGCCTGTGCCTGGAACTGGTGCTGGCGATGGAAGCCGGTACCGACAATCTGCCGCAACTGGCGCAGCGTCTGAACATCGAGGCCGAGGCCTTGAACCTGTTGCACACCAGTGCACTCTCTTGGGTGGAAGAGCTTAGTCTATAATCACCCCTCTGTTTCTCTCGGTTAACTCAAATCATGAAGTATCTGGCTATCGATACGTCGAACACGCATGTTTCGATTGCTGTCGCCGTGGGCGAGTGTTTTTTCTCGGCAACGCTGCCGGTGGTGAACGGCCACTCCGAAGAGACCCTGCCGCTGATCCAGCGTCTGCTGGCCGATAGCGGCATCGGCCTCGCCGAACTGGACGGCATCATCTACGGCCAGGGGCCGGGAGCCTTCACCGGTTTGCGCATCGGCTGCGGCATCGCGCAGGGGCTGGCGCTGGCCCATGACTTGCCGCTGATCCCGGTGCCGACGCTGGACGTGATTGCCTTCCAGTCCGGCGCGCCGGCGGTGCAGGTGGTGATGGATGCGCGCATGAACGAGGTCTACACTGCGAGCTATCGCGACGGCGTGGCGCAAACCCCGATCACCTTGCAGCCGCGCGCCGCATTGTCCGTTCCCGCCGATATCCCGCTGCTGGCGGGGGATTGCGCACAGGAGCTGAATCACCCAGGCAAGAGCGCGTGCGAGCTGCGTCCGGATGCGGCCAGCTATATCCGGCTGGTGCGCCGTGGCGGCTATGCCGCCGTTGCGCCGGAGGCGGCGGGGCTGCTGTATATCCGCGACAAGGTGGCGCTGACCGCCGCCGAACAGCAAGCCCGCAAGCATGGCTGAGCTGCGTCGGCTGTCCGATCCGGCGCTGGCCGAAGCGTTGCACCAGCTGGAGTCGGCGGTGTGCGCGCATCCGTGGGCCGTGGCGGTCTACGCGCAAACACTGGCTTCCGCAAGCGAGCGGGTGCAGGTGTTGCCGCAGGCCGAACAATGGCTGGCGGTGCTGGTGTCCGAGCAGATCCTGGACGAATTGCACATCCACAATATTTTCGTGCCGTTGGCCGCACAGCGCCGTGGCCATGCCCGCACCGTGTTGCAGGCGGCCATGAACGAGGCCAAGGCGGCCGGTGTCACGCGTTGCCTGCTGGAGGTGCGCGCCGGCAATGTCGCCGCCATCGGCCTGTACCGCGCGCTCGGCTTTGTCGACTGCGGCGTGCGCAAGGGTTACTACCGGCACGAACACGGCCGCGAGGATGCCTTGCTGATGGAGTGCCCGCTATGAGCCGCCAGCATCTGCTGCTTCGCGAACTGGGGCTGGCGCCGCGCTGGCGCTTGCGCCGCGGAACAGAGCCGGAGCCGGTACTGACACCCGCCCTGGCGCCGGTTGCGGCCAACCTTGTGCCTGCTGCAGCCGCTGTGCCAGTGCCCGCCGCACCCGTGCCGCAGGCGGAGGGCATGCCGGTGCCGCTTGTTGCCGAACCAGCCGCGTTGCCGGACTGGGCGGACCTGCAGCAGCAGGTGGCAAACTGTACCGCCTGCGGCCTGTGCCAGACTCGCACCCAGACAGTGTTCGGCAAGGGCAATCAGCGGGCGCGCCTGATGCTGGTCGGCGAGGCGCCGGGGGCGGAAGAGGACAAGCAGGGCCTGCCCTTCGTTGGTAAGGCCGGACAGCTGCTGGACAATATGCTGGCTGCCATCGGCCTGGGTCAGGACGATGTTTTCATCGCCAATGTGCTGAAGTGCCGTCCGCCGGGCAACCGCAATCCGGCGGCCGACGAAATGGCCGCCTGTGCCGACTACCTGCGCTGGCAGATTGCCCACGTCAAACCGGACGTGCTGGTGACGCTGGGCCGCTTCGCCGCCCACGCACTGTTGCAGAGCGATGCCGCCATCGGCGCACTGCGGCGCGAGACGCACCAGTACCAGGGCATCCCCTTGTTCGTTACATTCCATCCGGCGTATCTGTTGCGCAGCCCTGGCGAAAAAGCCAAGGCGTGGCAGGATCTGCTGGCTATCCGTCGCGCGCTGACCAAAATGGCCTGATCGGGCGTCGCGACCGTTCCCTTCTTCTGGATAATTCAAGTCAATATCATGTGGTTCCGACAACTCAGTTTTTACCATCTGCCTGCCCCGGAGCAGATCGTGGCCAGCAAGCTGGCCGATGCGCTGACCGTGCGCCAGTTCCAGCGCTGTTCCGGTCTGGACTGGTTCAGCGAGGGCTGGGGCGCCCCCGCGCCGCATCTCGACGAGCCGCTGTATGTGCAGCGCGAGCGCCTGTTGCTGTCGCTGCGCCGTGAGGACAAGGTGTTGCCGGCCGGCGTGATCCGCGACTTCCTGGACGCCAAGCTGCGCGAGATCGAGCAGCAGGAGCTGCGCAAGGTTGGCCGCAAGGAAAAGCTGGCGATGAAGGAGCAGATCACCGACGACCTGCTGCCGCGCGCCTTCACCCGTACCAGCCGCACGGCCGCCTATTTCGATCTGGCGCGTGGCTGGCTGGTGGTGGATAGCGGTTCCGCCAGCAAGGCCGAGGCGTTGCTAAGCAATCTGCGCGAGGCGATGCCGCCACTGCCGGCCACGCTGCCACGCACGGCGCTGTCGCCGCACACGCTGATGACAGACTGGCTGGCGGCGGGCGAGGCCAGCGGCGACTTCGTGCTGGATTCCGACTGCGAGCTGAAGGACAGCTCGGAAAACGGCGCGGTCGTGCGCTGCACCCGCATGGACCTGACCGCGGACGAGATCCGTCAGCACATCGCCACCGGCAAGCAGGTGACCCGTCTCGGTCTGATCTGGCGCGAGCGCATCCGCTTCACGCTGACCGATACCCTGCAACTGAAAAAGCTGCAGTTTCTCGATGTGCTGCAGGAAGAGGCCAGCCAGGCGGGAGACGATGCCGCCAGCCTGTTCGAGGCGACCTTCCTGCTGATGAGCGAGGAGCTGGGCGAGCTGATCGACGATCTGGTACAGGCGCTGGGCGGCTTGCAGGATGCGGCCAGCCCTGCATCGCCGGTCGCTGCTCCGGCCACAGCGGCTGCGCCAGCTGCTGCCGCGCCTGGCGCGGTTGACGTGCCCTGGGACTGATCTTGTGGGTGCCTGCCGCCGTTGGTGGCAGGACAGCCTTGCTGGCGTGGTCACCATGAAAAACGCCTTGCACCGGCCGGTGCAAGGCGTTTCTCATGCCTGGTCGGGTGCGGCTTACAGCCCGCCGTCCTCGACGCGCAGTACCTGACCCGGCTGGATCTGGTTGGCAACCAGCTGGTTGTTCCAGCGCTGGATGTCGGTGTGATGGATGCCGAACTTGCGGGCGATGCTGAACACTGTATCACCCGCCTGCACCACGTACTCGGCCGACTTGCGCACCGGCTGCTGGTAGGCGACGGCCCGCAGTGGCGAGGTCACGGTCGCGGTAACGGTGCCGAGCGGGGCGCCCAGCACGCGCAGGTTCTGCCCCAGCTTGACCGCGTCGCTGTTCAGCATATTCAGGCTCTTGAGTTCAGTCACGCTCATGTTATAGCGGCGCGAGATGTTGTACAGCGTGTCACCGCTGGCAACGACATGGCTTTCCACGCGGGTGGCCGGACGCAGCGGCAGTTCGGGGGCGGTACTGGCCACGGTGGTCACTGCCGGTTTGGTGCGGGCGATCACGGTCACCTGCGGTTTGCTGGCCGGCTGGCTTGGGGCGACGGCAGGAGCACTAGCATTGGCTAAGGTCATTGCCGGAGTGGTGCTGGCGGAGCTGTTGACTGTCTCGGCTGCTGGCACTACTGGAGAGGTGGTGCCGGCGACAGTCGCAACGGCTGGTGTCGCCAGCGCTACGGCTACAGCCGCCGGCGTGTTATTGGTAGTCTGGGTGATGCTTGGCGTAGCTACGGCGGTCATCACGCGGCTTGCCGCTGCACTGCTGGTGACGCTGGCTGCGGCCGGGGTGACGGCAGGCGTCACGCTGGCGATCGGGGTGGTCGCGGCAACGCTGACGCTCGCGACGCGTACCATCGGCTGTTCATTGCTGGCGAGCAGCACCGGGGCGGTGGCCGGGGCGACGTCACTGGCCTCCAGTGTCGCCGGGGCATCCGTATTGCGGGCCGCCACCAGCACCGGGCGACCGGCACTGACGGTGCGGTTGCCCTGCAGGCTGTTGGCGACCAGCAGCTCGTTCGGATTCATGTCGAATTGCTGGGCCAGCTCGGTAACGCTGAGGTCGCTCTCCGGTACGTGCACCTGCCAGGTCAGCAACGGCTTGTCCCACTTGGCCAGGTTGGTCTCGAAGCGGTGCAGCTTGGTTGCCGGCAGCAGCATCTGGCGGCCGCTCTTGTGGGCATAGACCGGCAGGTTGAACGCGGGGTTGAGCTCCTTGAACTCGGAGACCGGCATTTCTGCCAGCTTGGCCGCGATGTCGATGTTCATGTGCTTGCCGGTGCTGACGGCGACAAAGGCCGGCTTGTTGGGCAGCACGTCGATGCGCAGGCCGAAGTTCTCCGGCTGCGCCATGATGTTGCGGATGGCGAGCAGTTTCGGCGCGTAGTTGCGCGTCTCGACCGGCATCGCGATGTTTTCGTAGGTTTCGGTTTCACCGCGGGCGCGCACGCGGCTGATCGCCTTGCTCAGGTTGCCCTGGCCCCAGTTGTAGGCGGCCAGCGCCAGGTTCCAGTCGCCGAAGCGGTTGTACAGCACCTGCAGGTAGTCCAGCGCGGCACGGGTGGATTCCACTACGTCACGGCGGCCGTCGTACCACCAGGTTTGTTCCAGCTCGTACTCGCGGCCGGTGGCCGGCATGAACTGCCACAGGCCGGCGGCGCCGACCGGCGAGCTGGCCGTCGGCACGAAGGAGCTTTCCACCACCGGCAGGAAGGCCAGTTCGGTTGGCATGCCGCGTTTTTCCACTTCGTTCATGATGTAGAACAGGTATTTGCGGCTGCGGTCCAGGGTGCGGCGCAGGTATTCCGGGCGCGCGGTGTAGTACTTCTCGTGGCGGCGCACCAGCTCGGGGTTGACCTCCGGCAGCTGGAAGCCTTCACGTGCGCGTTGCCACACGTTGTCGCCGTTGCGCAGCAGGCTGGTGTTGATCAGCATCATGTCCAGACCGGCGGCCAGGCCGTCGTCGACACCGGGCATGCTCCAGCCCGGTATCGTCACGCCAGGGCTTGCGTGGGCGGCGGGCAGGGCAAGGAGAACGGCGAGGGCGAGCGGGGTAAATTTTTTCATGGCAACGGCCTGTTGGAGCATATCGGGCGATGCTACCACGCCCGCCTGCAACGTCAATTGTGAAGCCCTATGTTGTTCATTTAATTTCTAAATTTTTGTGTCTTTCACGACAAAACTATCTGTCGGGCAAGCCACGGCCATTCAGCTGACGCGGAAGTCATTTTTCCACTGCCGCAGGGTGGCAAACACGCCCAGCACGTCGTTGCCGCCGTCCGGCTGATGGTGATGCGCGGCGCGGCGGATGCCGGCTTCGCCGCAACGCAGGAACGGGTTGTGCTGCAGCTCGTCCGCCAGCAGGCAGGGCAGCGTCGGCAAGTCCTGTTCGCGCCGCGCGCTGTCGCGTTGCCAGCGCTGCTGCAGCGCCGGATTGTCCGGCTCCAGTGCCAATGCAAATTGTAGATTAGCCAGCGTGTACTCGTGGGCCGGATAGCACAGCGTCTGCGGCGGCAATGCGGCCAACCTTTGCAGCGAGGCGTGCAGGCTTTCTATGCTGCCGTCAAATACGCGGCCACAGCCGGCGGCAAACAGGGTGTCGCCGCAAAACAGGTGCTGGCCGCAATGAAATGCCAGATGGTTGGCGGTGTGGCCGGGGACTTCGTAGACCTGGCAGGCGAGACCCAGTGCCGGCAGCTGGCTGCCTTCCATCACCGGCACGCTGACGCCGCTGACCCCGGCCGGGCCGTACACCGGACAGTCCGGCCACTGCGCGTGCAGTGCCGGCAGGCCGCCGATATGGTCGTGGTGGTGGTGGGTGATCCAGATCGCTTGCAGCGCCAGTTGCGCCTGCGCCAGAAACTGCTGCACCGGGGCGGCGTCACCCGGGTCGACCACGATCGCGGCGCGGTCGTCGTGCAAAACCCAGATATAATTATCAGAGAACGCCTTGAGTGGGGTAATGCGTACAATGTCGGCCATGAATGATCCTGCAATGATGGAAGAGTTCGCTGACTGGCTGGCCAGCGCCGAACTGGGACAATACCTGCTGGCGCAGGAACAGGCTTTCTTCGACAGCGCGGTGGCCGACGTGTTCGGTTTTCGCGCGCTGCAGATCGGCCTGTGCCAGCACGATTTCCTCGCCATGAACCGTATCCCGTGGAAGGGGCTGGCGGCGGCCTGCGGCGAGCCGGGCGTGGTCTGCGATCCGGCCTTTTTGCCCTTCGACAGCAAGAGCCTGGATCTGGTCATTCTGCCGCACGGTCTGGATTTTACCAGCCTGCCGCACCAGGTGCTGCGCGAGGCGGAGCGGGTGCTGGTGCCGGAAGGGCGGCTGATCGTCACCGGCTTCAACCCGGCGTCGCTGTGGGGCGTGCGCCGCCTGCTGCAGGGGCGGGAAGACAACCCGTGGCGCGGCAACTTCGTGTCGCTGCCGCGCATCCGCGACTGGCTGAAATTGCTGGAGCTGGAGCACGAGGCCACCTCATTCATGGCATACTCGCCGCCTTTGGCGCGCAAGGACTGGCTGGCGCGCTGGCAGTTCATGGAAAGCACCGGCGCGCGCTGCTGGCCGCTGGCCGCCGGCGTCTATGGCGTCGTCGCCGTCAAGCGCCAGCGCGGGCTGCGCCTGATCACGCCGCGCTGGGCACCGGCCAAGCCGGCCCGGGCGATGCTGGTCGCCGGCGGCAACGACCGCAACCCGCTTACCCGTAGCTCTGATAACGAGACATTGCATGACTGACGAGATCGTCGAGATTTACCCTGATGGCGCCTGCAAGGGCAACCCCGGCCCCGGTGGCTGGGGCGTGCTGCTGCGCTACAAGGGGCAGGAAAAGGAAATGTTCGGCGGCGAAGCCGGCACCACCAACAACCGCATGGAACTGCTGGCGGTGATCCGCGGACTGGAAACGCTGAAGCGCAGCTGCCGTATCGTGGTGTACACCGACTCGCAGTACGTGCAAAAAGGCATCTCCGAGTGGATCCACGGCTGGAAGGCGCGCGGCTGGAAGACCGCCAGCAAGGAGCCGGTGAAGAACGCCGACCTGTGGCAGCAGCTGGATGCGCTGCGCAACAACCACCAGGTTGAGTGGCGCTGGGTCAAGGGCCATGCCGGCCATGAATTCAACGAGCGCGCCGACCAGCTGGCCAATGCCGGCGTCGACAGCCTGCGCCGCTAGCCGTCTGTCCGCTTGCGGCCAACCTTGAACCCCATCCGATACCATCATGCGCCAAATCATTCTTGATACCGAGACCACCGGCCTGGAGCCGAGCCAGGGCCACCGCATCATCGAGTTTGCCGGCCTGGAAATGGTGGACCGCAAGCTGACCGGTCGCCACCTGCACCTGTACATGCACCCCGAGCGCGAGATCGACCCCGACGCCGAGCGCGTGCACGGCATCTCGCTGGATTTTCTCGCCGACAAGCCGAAGTTCCACGCCGTCGCCGACGAGCTGGTGGACTTCATCAGCGGCGCCGAGCTGATCATCCACAACGCGCCGTTTGACGTCGGCTTCCTCAATGCCGAATTTGCCCGCCTGGGCATCGCGCCGGTGGACAAGCTGTGCGCGGCGGTTACCGACACCCTGCGCATGGCGCGCGACACCTTTCCCGGCAAGCGCAACAGCCTGGACGCCTTGTGCGACCGCTTCGAGATCGACCGCAGCAACCGGACCCTGCACGGCGCGCTGATCGACTGCGAGCTGCTGGCCGAGGTCTACCTGTGGATGACCCGTGGTCAGGAAAGCCTGATGATGGACGCCGGGCCGGGCGAGGGGGAGGGCGGCACCGGGCTGAACCTCGCGTTCGAGCGCAAGCCGCTGACGGTGCTGGCGCCGACGGCGGAGGAGCTGGCCGCGCACCAGGAGTACCTCGACCTGCTCGACAAGACGGTGAAGGGCAGCTGCCTGTGGCGCAGCATCGAGAGCCCGGCGCCGGTGCAATCATGAGCGCCTGCATCGCGCTGGTGCCGGCTGCCGGTCACGGCAGCCGCTTTGGTGCCGCCACCCCGAAACAGTACCTGCCGCTGGCCGGCCGGCCGCTCTTGGCGCACACGCTGGACGTGCTGTGCCGCAATGCGGCGATCAGCCGCGTGGCGGTGGTGATCTCGTCCGGCGACGAGTGGTTCGACAGCTTTGACTGGCTGCAGCCCAAGCTGGAAGTGCTGCGCGTTGGCGGCCCCAGCCGCGCCGAGAGCGTGGCCGGCGGCCTGGCGGCGCTGGCGGCCGACGCCGACGACTGGGTGCTGGTACACGACGCGGCGCGCTGCTGCTTGAGCGACAGCGCGCTGCAGCGCCTGATCGACAGCCTGCAGGACGACGCGGTCGGCGGCCTGCTGGCGCAGCCGGTGGCCGATACCGTCAAGCGGGCCAGCCCGCAGGGCCGCGTCGCCGCCACCGTGCCGCGCGACGGCCTGTGGCTGGCGCAGACGCCGCAGATGTTCCGCGCCGGCCTCTTGGTCGAGGCGCTGCAGGATGCGGCCAACCCTGCGATTACCGACGAAGCCTCCGCCATCGAGCTGCTGGGCCATGCGCCGCGGCTGGTGGAGGGCGAGGCCCAGAACTTCAAAGTGACGTGGCCGCAGGATCTGGCGCTGGCCGGCGCCATCCTCGCGGCACGCAAAGGATAAGCAGATGACGCCATTCCGTATCGGCCAGGGCTACGACGTGCACCGTCTGGTCGAAGGCCGCCCGCTGATGCTGGGCGGGGTACACATCCCGCACGACAAGGGCCTGCTCGGCCACTCCGATGCCGACGCCTTGCTGCACGCCATCACCGACGCGGTGCTGGGCGCGGCGGCGCTGGGCGACATCGGTCGGCACTTCCCGGATACCGATGCCGCGTTCAAGGGCGCCGACAGCGGCGTGCTGCTGCAGGAGGCGATGCGCCGCGTGCGTGCCGCCGGCTGGCAGCTGGTGAACGTGGACAGCACCATCATTGCGCAGGCGCCGAAGCTGGCGCCGCACATCGACACCATCCGCGCCCGCATCGCCGCGCTGCTGGACATTGACGTGGCCTGTGTCAACGTCAAGGGCAAGACCAATGAAAAGCTCGGCTACCTCGGCCGTGCGGAGGCGATCGAAACGCAGGCGGTGTGCCTGCTGGTGCCGCAATAATTCCTCATTCCGGAGAACACTCATGGACCAGAATCAACTGAAACAGCTGGTGGCACAACAGGCCATCAAATTCGTGCCGGATGACTGCATCGTCGGCGTCGGCACCGGTAGCACCGTCAATTTCTTCATCGACGAACTGGCCAAGATCAAAGGCCGCATCAAGGGCGCGGTGTCCAGTTCGGTGGCCAGTACCGAGCGCCTGAAGGCGATCGGCATTCCGGTGCTGGACCTCAACAGCGTCGGCCCGGACGAGCTGCCGGTGTATATCGACGGCGCCGACGAGGTCAATCATCACCTGCACATGATCAAGGGCGGCGGCGCGGCGCTGACGCGCGAGAAGATCATCGCCGCGGTGGCGCAGCAGTTCATCTGCATCGCCGACGAGAGCAAGTATGTGTCAGTGCTGGGTGCCTTCCCGCTGCCGGTGGAGGTGATCCCGATGGCGCGCAGCCACGTGGCGCGCGAGATCGTCAAGCTCGGCGGCCATCCGGAGTGGCGCATGGGCGTGACCACCGATAACGGCAACATCATCCTCGACGTGCACGGCCTGCAGATCGCCGAGCCGGTGAAGCTGGAGCAGCAGATCAACCAGATCGTCGGCGTGGTCACCAACGGCCTGTTCGCCGCGCGCCGGGCCGACGTGCTGCTGCTGGGGACGGCCGACGGCGTGAAGGAATTCAGCTAAGTCCGGCCACGCTTGCGGCCAACGTTGGCCGCAAGCACTGCGTTACCGTCCATCTTGCTGCAACAGAACTGTCATGTTGCGCGTCTATCATGGCGCGCTTGAAGCCGAAAACCAACGAGGTCGCTCATGCCTGATCACATTTCCAAGCAGTTTGATATGGAGCTCGAAAATATCCGCACCCGCGTGCTGCAGATGGGGGGACTGGTCGAGCAGCAAATCCGCGCCGCGATGGAGGCGTTGCAGGACGGGGATGTGGATCGTCTCGACCGCGTGATCGCCGACGACGCCAAGGTCAACGCCTTCGAAGTGGCGATCGACGAGGACTGCCAGCACATCATCGCCCGCCGCCAGCCGGCCGCCAGCGACCTGCGCATGGTGATCACGGTGATCAAGACCATTACCGACCTGGAGCGTATCGGCGACGAGGCACAGAAGGTCGCCCGTGTCGGCCGCTCGCTGTACCAGTCGTCGCGCTATCCGACGCCGCGCTTCCGCGAGGCCGACAAGATGGCCAAGTCGGCGCTGGCGATGCTGCACCGCGCGCTGGACGCGTTTGCCCGCCTCGATACCACCGCCGCGGTGGAACTGGCCGAAGAAGACATGATGCTGGACGAGGACTACGCGTCCGAGCTGCGTTCGCAGATCACCTACATGATGGAAGATCCGCGCACCATCACGCTGTCGATCGATACCCTGTTCATCTGCAAGGCGATCGAGCGCATCGGCGACCACGCCAAGAACATTTCCGAGTACGTGGTGTATCTGGTGAAGGGCAAGGACATCCGTCATACCTCGCTGGAAGACAAGAAGCGCGAGACCCAGACGCAAGATCCGGCCTGATTTTGCGTGCAGTACTCCGGAGGCGGCGGTAACATCGGTTACCGCCGTTTTTTCATTTTCCAACCCGTTTCCAAGAAGGGGTGATTCTTGAACAGTACCACGCCCCCCTACGATGTATTGGCCACCGTCGACCTCGGCTCCAACAGCTTCCGGCTGCAAGTGTCGCGCGTGGTGGATGACCAGCTGTACCCGCTGGATGTACTGAAGGAAACCGTCCGTCTGGGCGGGGGCCTCACCGAAGACAAACTGCTGGAGCAGGACACCATCGATCGCGCGCTGGCCTGCATGGCGCGCTTTGGCGAGCGGCTGCGCGGCTTCGAGCCGCGCCAGGTGCGCATCGTCGGCACCAACACCCTGCGCGTGGCCAAAAACGCGCCGGCCTTCATCAGCGAAGCCGAACGGTTGCTGGGCTTCCCGATCGAGATCATTGCCGGGCGCGAGGAAGCGCGCCTGATCTACCTGGGCGCCGCACACAGCCTGCCGGCCACCCGGGAGCGCCGGCTGGTGGTCGACATCGGTGGCGGCTCCACCGAGTTCATCATCGGCAGCCAGTACAAGGCTCACGTGACCGAGAGCCTGCCACTGGGCTGCGTCACCTACAGCCTGCGCTATTTCCCCGGCGGCAAGATCAGCAAGGCCGCGTTCCGCGACGCCGAGCTGGCTGCCGCTAGCGAGATCCAGCGCATTACCCACGCCTACCCGCAGAGTGAATGGCAGCTGGCGGTCGGCACCTCCGGCACCGCGCGCTCGCTGCGCGACATCCTGGAAATCAACGACTGGACCAGCGGCGAGATCACCCTCGGCGGCATGCTGCGCCTGCGCGAGGAGCTGCTGCGCTTCGGCTCGTTCAAGGCCATCGACCTGAACGGCCTGAAGCCGGACCGGGCGCCGGTGATCTGCGGCGGTCTCGCGGTGATGATCGCGGTATTCCAGACCCTGCACATCGAGCGCATGATCGTCACCGACGGCGCGTTGCGCGACGGCGTGCTCTACGACCTGTTGGGTCGACAGCGGGAGAAGGACATGCGCGACTCCACCATTGCCCAGTTCAAGCGCCGTTATCACGTCGATACCGCACAGGCGGAGCGGGTGCTGCGCCTGGCTGAGCAGTTTTACGGCATGGTGGCGCCGGACGGCCCACTGCTGAAATGCCTGAACTGGGCGGCCAAGGTGCACGAGATCGGGCTGTCGATCGCGCACACCGCCTACCACAAGCATTCCGCCTACATCCTGCAGAACGCCGACATGCCGGGCTTCTCGCGGCGCGAGCAGAGCGAGCTGGCCACCATCGTGCTCGGCCACCGTGGCGACATGGGCAAGATGACGCGCGAGATCGCCGATCCGGAACTGTGGCACGCGGTACTGGCGTTGAGGTTGGCCGCACTGTTCTGTCGCAGCCGCAACGATGTTGATGGCCGGGCGGTGCAGAACGTGCAGCAGACCATGAACGGCTACGCCATCACCATCGATGGCGACTGGCTGGAAACCAACCCGCTGACCACCAGCGCCTTCGGTCAGGAAGTCGGCCAGTGGCGCCGCGTCGGCATGTTGCTGGAGCTGCGCCCGGCCTGACGGCTGGAAATTGTTGAAAATGCCATGGCTTTGCGATAAGTTTTTATTTTGATCTATGCGGATTGGAATGCCATGGCCAGCAAAACCACCACCAGTCGCCGCCTGATTACCCCGAAAAGCTGGGGCATCCGTCAGCCGGAGCTGATCGATACCCCCGGCCGCGACCGGGTCTGTTCGCACTGTTCCGCGCGCGGCCTGGTCGAGGTGCGCACCATTGCCGGCATGATGATGCGCTGTCCGCGCTGCAAGCAGCTGCAGTTCTGAGTGTTGCCGGCAAAAGAAAAGACCACCGCGTGCGGTGGTCTTTTGCTTGCTGCGGGCCGGGGAATCAGGCGCGCTTCTTGAATTCGTTGGTGCGGGTATCGATTTCGATCTTTTCGCCGGTGTTGACGAAAGCCGGAACCTGCACTTCGAAGGTGGTGCCTACCAGGCGTGCCGGCTTCAGTACCTTGCCGGAAGTGTCGCCACGGACGGCCGGCTCGGTGTATTCCACTTCGCGAACCACGGTGGTCGGCAGTTCCACGGAGATGGCCTTGCCGTCGTAGAAGGTCACCTGGCAAACGTCTTCCATGCCGTCAACGATGTAGTTGATGGTCTCGCCCAGGTTGTCGGCTTCGACTTCGTACTGGTTGAACTCGGCGTCCATGAACACGTACATCGGATCAGCGAAGTAGGAGTACTGGCAATCCTTGCGATCCAGTACCACCACGTCGAACTTGTCGTCGGCACGATACACGGCTTCGGAACCGGCGCCGGACAGCAGGTTCTTCATCTTCATTTTCACGACCGATGCATTGCGGCCGGATTTGCTGAATTCAGCTTTTTGTACAACCATCGGCTCGCCGCCGACCATGAATACGTTACCTGCGCGGAGTTCCTGAGCGGTTTTCATGCGTTTAAGTCCTAAAGTCTTGAATCGGAATCGGAAACCGATCCCCTTGGAAACCGGTTATTGTAGCTGCTTTTCAGTGAACTGCACCAGTCGCGTGGCAAGGTCGCCGTGCGCCAGTTGCATTTGTGGCCAAGCGCGGGCGTGCGCCTGCCACGCCGGCAGCAGGGCCAGCGCTTGCCGCCAGCTGGCGCTGACGCCCTGCTCGCGGTTCCAGCCGCGCCACAGCTCGCCCACCGCCTGTTGCAGCGCCACCGGCAGCGGCGCCAGGTAGCGTTGCAAAAAAGCCTCCAGCTTGACGAGGTGCGCGTCCTCGTCCTGGCGATAGATGTGCCACAGGAAGGGGCGCGCCGCCCACTGCGCGCGCACGAAGCTGTCCTCGCCGCGCACGATATTGAGATCGCACGACCACAGCAGCCGGTCGTAGCCGTGCTGGTCGCTCAGCGGCAGCACGTGCAGCGTCAGCGCTCCACGCTGCAGCACGTCGCCGGCCTGCGGCAGCTGCGCAAGCCCCAGCGCGGCGGCGACATCCGGCAGCACCTTGCCCTGCGGCACCAGCAGCCGCAGCGGCTGGCTGCCGGCGGCGCAACTGGCCAGCCACTGCCGTGCGGCGGCGGACTCGTAGCAGAACAGGCTGACGCGCAGCTCGCCGGCGCGGCGCGGCGGCACGCCCAGGCCTTGCCAGTAGGCGTCCAGCCCCGCCGCGTCGGCCTGCCACGCGTCGCGCTCTGCCGGCAGCGACTGTTCGCACAGCAGGCCGCCGGTATCGTCGCCAAAGCCGGGGAAGAAGAAGTGCTTGGTCAGCGGCAGCTGCGGATGCGGCGAGGCCAGACCGTGGCAGCCGGCGACCCAGTCTTCCGCCGACAGGTATTCCAGGTTGATCCATACCGGCTTGCGCGCCCGGCCGACCATGGCGGCCAGATAGCGCTCCGGCAGCGGGCAGCCGAAGGCCTCGATCACCACGTCGGCGGCATCGGTGGCCGGAAAGTCCTGCGCCGGCCAGTGGCGGATGTCGACGCCGTCCAGCGATTGTTGCGCCAGTGCCGGCTGCAGGCCGGGGGCGATGCGGGCAAAGCTGGCCAGATCGTCCACCCACAGGCGCACCGCGAAGCCGTACTCGTGCGCCAGCTGCCGTGCCAGGCGCCAGGTGACGCCGATGTCGCCGTAGTTGTCGATCACGGTGCAGAAAATGTCCCAGCGTTGCGCCATGCTGCTCTCCTTGGAATGGCTGCGCAGCATAGCGCAGCCGGCGCCGGCGACAAAGCGATGCGGCCAACCTTGTGCGCAAGGTTGGCCGCAAGCGGTGACGGTGCTGCCGCTTACACGTGCAGCAGCAGGAAGCGCCGCTCCCACGGGCTGATCACGTCGAAGTACTCGCGGTACTCGGCTTCCTTGATCGCGCTGTAGGTCTGGATGAAGTGCTCGCCGAAGATCTCCGCCAGCGGCTGACACTTGAGCAGGGTGTCGATGGCGTCATCGAGGTGGCGCGGCAGCTGGTGTGGCTGCTCGTAGGCGCTGCCGGTGAGCGGCGCACTCGGCTGGATGCGCTGTGTCATGCCCAGGTAGCCGCAGGCGAGGCTGGCGGCAATCGCCAGGTAGGGATTCACGTCCACGCCGGCCAGGCGGTTTTCCACCCGCCGCGCCTCGGGGCCGGAGTGCGGCACGCGCAGGCCGCAGGTGCGGTTGTCATAGCCCCAGCTGAGGTTGATCGGCGCCGAGGTGAAGCGGCTGAGGCGGCGGTAGCTGTTCACGTAGGGCGCGAAGAAGGGCATCGCCGCCGGCAGATAGGTCTGCAGCCCGCCGATGAAGTGCAGGAAGGCGTCGGACGGGCTGCCGTCGGCGTTGCTGAAGATGTTGCGGCCGTCGGCGTCGACCACGCTCTGGTGGATGTGCATCGCGCTGCCCGGCTGGCCCTGCATCGGCTTGGCCATGAAGGTGGCGTACATATTGTTGCGGATCGCCACCTCGCGCACGGTGCGCTTGAACAGGAACACCTGGTCGGCCAGCGCCAGCGGGTCGCCGTGGTCGAGGTTGATCTCCATCTGCGCGGTGCCCATCTCGTGGATCAGCGTGTCCAGCGCCAGGCCCTGTGCCTCGCACCAGTCGTACATCACGTCGAAGATGTCGTCGTACTCGTTGACCGCGTCGATGCTGAAACTTTGCATCCCGGCCTCGGTACGGCGGGTGCGGCCAACCGGCGGTTTCAGCGGGATGTCTTCGTCGGGCTCCACCTGTACCAGGTAGAACTCCATTTCCGGGGCGACGATGGCGGACAGGCCGTCCTGCTCGTACAGCTTCAGGATGCGCTTGAGCACGTTGCGCGGTGCGAGCTCGGCATCCGTGCCGTCGAAATTGACGCAGTCGTGGATGATCTGCGCGGTGGGCTCCTTCGCCCACGGTACCGGGCGCACGGTGCCGGCGTCCGGGATCAGGCGCATGTCGGGGTCGGCGACGGAGGTGAAGTCCTGTTCTGGGTAATCGCCGGTCACGGTCATGCTGAGCACGGCTTCCGGGAGGCGCAGGCCCTCGGCGGGGTTGTACTTGTGGCGCGGCACGATCTTGCCGCGGGCCAGCCCGGTCATGTCCGGGATCAGGCATTCAACTTCGGTAATCCGGTTTTCGTCCAGCCATTGCTGGATCTTCTGTGCGTCGTTCATCGGGTCGTCCTGTAAGCGATCAGGTGTGGGCGCCGGAGCTGGTGCTGCGGCGTTCGTGGTTGAGCAGCGCGTCGCGGCGGCGCGCCAGCGTCAGGAAGGCCTGCGCGGCGTCGAGGCGCTGGTCGCAGGGTTGCCGCAGCAGCGGCTGGCGTGCATGGCACGGCCAGGCGAGATCAATCAAAATGCGTTCCTCTTCAGGGTATAGAATGCTTAATGAAAGCCGCAGTCTGGACTGCGGTGTTTAAAATTATGGTCACGCTTCGCCATGCTATGAGCGGCGCGGCGCGACTGCAACCTTCGTCCGCCTTGCCGGCGAGCGGTTGTGGAATAAAGCCCACAGCCGCGTCCGTGCTGCCTGCGGGCGAAGGTGCCCCATTTTTGCCGGACTGTTTAATGATGAGTGAAACCGCTGCCAAACCTGTCGCCACGCCGTCGCGCTGGCCCCGTCGTCTGTTATGGAGCACCGCCGCCGTGGCCGTGCTGCTGGGCGGGCTGTGGGCCGGCGTGCCCAAGGCGGTGGACTACGCCGCCGGCAACTGGGCGCAGAAGCTTGGCCGCAGCCTGACGCTGGGCAAGGTGGAGTTCGCGCCGTGGGCGTGGCGGCTGACCGTGCACGATGTGCGCCTGAACGATCGCGACGGCACGCCGCTGTTCAGCGCCGCAAGGCTGAATGTCGACGCCGAGGCGCTGCCGCTGCTGATCGGTCGCATCGAGCTGGCGGAGCTGACGCTGGACACGCCGCGACTGTGGGCGACGCGCAATGCGCAGGGCGAGTGGAACTGGACACGGCTGCTGCATGACGCCGCCGGCCCGGACACCGCGCCGGACGAGGGCGAGCGTGATCCGCCCAAGCTGCTGCTGACGCAGCTGGCGCTGAACAAGGGCCAGTTGCT
The DNA here is from genome assembly GCF_028548475.1 of Vogesella margarita. Taxonomy (GTDB): domain Bacteria; phylum Pseudomonadota; class Gammaproteobacteria; order Burkholderiales; family Chromobacteriaceae; genus Vogesella; species Vogesella margarita. Next base: position 124,270 of record NZ_JAQQLE010000011.1, on the reverse strand, counting down.
GCTGCACGACCGGCTGGCCGGCGACGTGCAGCGCCAGGTGCTGCCTCTGGATTTCCAGCTGAAAAACCTGTCCACGCTGCCCAATAACCAGGGCCATTACCGACTCGCCGCCGAGCTGGACGACGGCACCCGGCTGGACTGGCAGGGCAGCCTGCTGCTGCAACCGCTGCAGTCGGACGGGGTACTGAACGTGACCGGCCTGACCCTGGCTAGCGTGTGGCCGTACGTGCAGCCGCATCTCAGGCTGGCGCCGCCGCAGGGCAAGCTCAGCGTTAGCCTGCCCTACCACTTCGATCTGGCCGGCAAGACGGTGCGGCTGTCGGCCAAGGGCGTTGCGGCCAACCTTGCGGGGCTGGTGGTGAGCGCGCCGGGCAGTGCTAGCCGCTTCAGGCTCGGCCAGCTTGCATTGGGTGGTGGCGAGTTCGACCTCGCCGGCCGTCGGCTGAGCGTGGGCAAACTCAGCCTCGCCGGCGGCGAGCTGGACACCGTGCTCGATCCGCAGGGGCAGCCGGACTGGCTGGCGGCCTTGCCGCCACCGGCAGCGATGAGCGGCGTGAAAACCATCGCGACGACCAAGTCAGCTCCGGGCAAACCCGCTCCAGCCAAGCCGGAGCAGGGCTGGACGGTGAGCCTGCCGGCTATCCGCGTCGACAACTGGCAGCTGCGCGCCACGCACCAGGGCTTTGTTGCGCCGCTGTCCGCCAGCCTGAAGCTGGACAGCCTGCAGGCCGCCGTTGCCGTCGACGCCGGGGGCGGGGTGAAGGTGCAGGGGGCCACGCTGGCGCTGTCGCAGCTCATCGCCGCCAGTGGCGAGCGGCCCCCGTTCGCCACCCTGGCCGGTGTGCAGCTGGCCAGCAGCGAGCTGGATCTGGGCAAGCATCGCATCACGCCGGGCAACGTGACGCTGACGGGACTGCAGCTGGCGCTGAACCGCGGCAAGGACGGCAAGCTGGATATCGCCGAGGCGCTGCGCCAGCGGCCAGCCGTCACCCCTGCCGCACCGGTCGCCGCAAGCGGCGGCCAAGCCTGGCAGATCCGCTACCCGCAGCTGACACTGGCGGGCGGCAGTGTCAGCTGGCGCGATGCCGGCATCAGCCAGCCGGTGAGCGTGACGCTGCAGGATGTCGGCGTCAGCGTCAGCGGCGATCCGCAGCAGGGCTTCGCCGTGCAGCTGGCGGCGGCGATGGGGCAGGGCAAGCTGCAGCTGGATGCCAAGGCTGCGGCCAACTTGCAGGACATCAGCGGCCGCGTGCAGGCCAGCCGCCTGCCGCTGCGCGAGCTGGCGCCGTACGCGCTGGCGCAGACCGTGCTGCGCTTCGGCGGTGGCGAGCTGTCGGCCGATCTGGGGTTTGCGCTGAATGGCAGCCGTTGGCAGGCCGACGGCAAGGCGCAGCTGGACAGGCTGGCATTGTATGAACCGGGCCGGCGCGAGCCGCTGCTGGGCTGGCAGCAGCTGGCGGTGTCCGGCATCAAGGCGCAGCCGGAGCGGGTGAGCATTGCCGACGTGCGGCTGGTGTCGCCGCAGCTGCGGCTGATCCTGGACGAAAAACGGGTGCCCAATTTTGCGCACCTGATGAAGCCGCAGCCGGCGAGCATGCAGCCTGCCAGGCCGGCGGCGGCAGGCAAGGCCGGTGGTGTGCCGGTGGTAGACGTGCGCGCCGTGCGCGTGCGTAACGCGCGTATGGACTTTGCCGATCTGGGCTTGCAGCCCAGCTTCGCTACCCGCATTCATTCGCTGTCCGGTACCGTACTCGGCCTGTCCAGTCGTCCGGGGCGGCGCGGCACGGTGACGCTGGACGGCCGCGTCGACCAGTTCGGTGACGTGCGCATCCGCGGCGCGCTGTCGCCGTTGGCGGTGACCAATGACCTCGACATGGCGCTGAACTTCCGCAACATCCCGCTGGGCAGCCTCAACCCGTACTCGATGACCTTTGCCGGCTGGCAGATCACCGACGGCCGCCTGACGACCGAGCTGCGTTACCTGCTGAAGGATCGCCAGCTCAACGGCGACAACCGCGTGGTGATCGACCATATCCGGCTGGGCGAGGAAGTCGCCGACTACGACGGCACCCGCCTGCCGCTGCGCCTCGCGGTGGCGCTGCTGGAAGACAGCGACGGCCGCATCGACCTCGCGCTGCCGGTAGCGGGTAGCCTGGATGCGCCGGACTTCTCCTACGGCCACCTGGTGTGGCAGGCATTGCGCAACATCCTGGTGAAGGTGGTGACGGCGCCGTTCCGTGCGCTGTTCGGCGGCGAGGGCTTCGACGAGATCTACGCCGATGCCGGTGACGATCGCATCCCGCCGCCGGAACGCGAGAAGCTGGGCAAGCTGGCCGACTTGATGGCCAAGCGGCCGAAGCTCGCGCTGGCGATCGGCGGCGGCTATGACGCCGAGCAGGACAGCCGCGAGCTCGCCCGCTACCGCGTCGACAGCGACATCCTGAAACGCGCCGCCTACCGGCTGCAGGCGGACGAGCCGCTGCCGCTGCCGGACATGGGCGATCCGGCGATCCGCAAGGCGGTGGGCGATGGCTACGCGCAGCAGTTCGGCCGTTTCGCCTGGCTCAAGCGCGTCGCCACCGAGAAGGACACCGCCGAGCGCGCGCAGGCGATGCGTGCCGAACTGCTGGCGGCGCAGAAGATCGACGATGCGGACTTGCGGGCGCTGGCCACCGCGCGCGGCAACGCGGCGCGACAGCTGCTGCTGGCGGCGAAACCGGAGCTGGAATCGCGCATCAGCGTGCTGGAGGCCGACAAGGTCAAGGCCGACAAGGACGGCGTGCCGCTGCTGCTGAAGCTGAAATAAGACCGGGCTTTTCCGTTTGCGGCCAACCTTGTCACAAGGTTGGCCGCAAGCGTTTGGGGCGCTGTGTTGTAGCTGTTGCACGACGGCCGTACTGGCGGCAGACTGAGCCGTTGCGGTGAGACTTTGATGGCCATCAAGGTCAAGAACCGCTATATATAGTTAGATTCCATATTTTTTACACCACATATAGCGGGGACGGCATGAACCGGGACAAGAGCGTAGCGTTTGCGGAACAGGATATTTCGCGCGAGGTATTGCTGGAAAAATACGCGAAAAACGGCGAACAGTCGGTCAGCGAAGTGCGCCAGCGCGTGGCGCAGGCGCTGGCCGAGCAGGAGCAGGAGCCGCAACGCTTTGCCCCGCTGTTCTTCGAGGCGCTGGACGGCGGTTTTATTCCCGGTGGCCGCATCAACTCCGCTGCCGGCACCGACCTCAAGGCCACGCTGATCAACTGCTTCGTGCAGCCGGTGGGCGATGCGGTGTCCGAGGCCGAGAACGGCAAGGTCGGCATCTACGAGGCGCTGCTGCAATCGGCCGAGACCATGCGCCGCGGCGGTGGCGTCGGCTACAACTTCAGCCGCATCCGCCCCAAGGGCGCACGGGTGAAGGGCACCAACAGCCGCGCTTCGGGGCCGGTATCGTATATGCGCGTGTTCGACCGCAGCTGCGAGACGGTGGAGTCCGCCGGCGCGCGTCGCGGCGCGCAGATGGGCGTGCTGGACGTGAGCCACCCGGACATCGAGGCCTTCATCCACGCCAAGGACCAGGGCGACCTGGCCAACTTCAATATCTCGGTCGGCGTGTCCGACGCCTTCATGCAGGCGGTGGATAGCGATGGCGACTGGGAGCTGACCCACGCGGTGGCGCCGGCGTCCGACGCCTTCCCCGGTAGCTACCAGCGCGGCGACGGGCTGTGGGTGTATCGCACCGTGCGCGCCCGCGAGCTGTGGCAGCAGATCATGCACTCTACTTATGACCACGCCGAGCCTGGCGTGCTGTTCATGAGCAAGATCAACGCCGACAACAACCTGTCGTACTGCGAGGTGATCGAGTCCACCAACCCCTGCGGCGAACAGCCGCTGCCGGACTACGGCTGCTGCGACCTGGGCTCCATCAATCTGTGCAAGTTCGTGCGCCAGCCGTTCGGCGAGGCGCCGAGCTTCGATTTCAAGGCCTTCGAGAAGGTGGTGCGCACCTCGATCCGCATGCTGGACAACGTGCTGGACCTCACCGTGTGGCCGCTGAAGGAACAGCAGCGCGAGGCGCAGAACAAGCGCCGCGTTGGCCTGGGCTTCACCGGCCTCGGCGATGCGCTGATCATGCTCAAGGTGCGCTACGACAGCGAAGAGGGCCGCAGGTTGGCCGCCAGCATCTCCGAGCACATGCGCGATGCCGCCTACGATGCGTCGGTGGATCTGGCCATCGAGAAGGGCGCCTTCCCGCTGTTCGATGCCGACAAGTACCTGGCGGCACCACACTGCGCCAGCCGCCTGCCGGACAAGATCAAGGCGCGCATCAAGAAGCACGGCATCCGCAACTCGCACCTGCTGTCCATCGCGCCGACTGGCACCATTTCGCTGGCCTTCGCCGACAACGCTTCCAACGGCATCGAGCCGCCGTTCAGCTGGTACTACACCCGCAAGAAGCGCATGGCCGACGGCACGCAGCAGGAATACCTGGTGGAAGACCATGCCTACCGCGTGTACCGCATGCAGGGCGGCGATACCAATGCGCTGCCGGATTACTTCGTCAGCGCGCTGCAGATGAGCGCGCTGGACCACATGCGCATGGTGGCGGCGGTGGCACCGTACGTGGATACCGCGATCTCCAAGACCGTGAACGTGCCGGCCGATTATCCGTTTGCCGATTTCGAGACGCTGTACCTGGAAGCCTGGCGCGCCGGGTTGAAGGGCATCACCACCTACCGCCCCAACAGCGTGCTGGGCTCGGTATTGTCGATTGAGCCAACGCCTGCGGCCAACCCTGCCGCTGGCAGCACGGGCAGCCAGCAGCTGCCACAGGACTTGGGCAACCAGAACGACCCGGACCGCCGCATCACCCTGAACACCGCACCCAGCCCGGCGCTGGCCAGCCTGAAGTGGCCGCATCGTCCCAAGCTCAAGCAAGGCAACCCGTCGTGGACCTTCATGGTGGAAGGCGAGGAGGGCGATTTCGCGGTAATGGTCGGCCATATCGACGGCCAGCAGCCGGGCGAGGCACCGCTGCCGTTCGAGTGCTGGGTCAACGGCGACGTGCCGCGCGGCCTGGGGGCGATTGCCAAGACGCTGTCCATGGACATGCGCTGCCGCGACCGCGCCTGGCTGGCCGCCAAGCTGGACGCGCTGGCCGCCACCCGCGGCGACCGTCACTATCGTGTCGAACTGGGCGCCGAGCAGAACACGAGTCCGGTGGGCAGCAGCGCCGCCGCCGCTGCGCTCGGCCGGGTGGTGAAGTACCGCGTCGAGCAGCTGGGCGCGCTGACCTTGGCCGCAGGCGACGCCACCCCGGTGATGGACGCGCTGTTTGCCCGCAAGGAGCCGAAATCCGGCACCGACGGCACCATCAGCTGGTCGGTGGACGTGAACAACCCGCAGACCGGCGACGATTTCGTGCTGTTCGTGAAGGAGCTGGTGCTGCCCAACGGCCAGCGCCGCCCGTACTCGCTGTGGCTGGCGGGCCACTACCCGCGCGAGCTGGACGGCCTGTGCAAGATGCTCAGCCTCGACATGCGGGTGATCGATCCGGCGTGGATCGGCATGAAGCTGCGCAAGCTGCTGAGCTATGCCGAGCCGCAGGCGGACTTCTTTGCCCGCACGCCGGGCAGCGACAAGTCGCAGAGCTGGCCGTCCACCGAAGCGTATCTCGCGCGACTGGTGATCCACCGCTACGCGATGCTGGGCATCCTCAGCGAGGAAGGTGTGCCGGTGGAGGAAATGGGCGTGATGGTGCCGGAGCAGGGCGACCTGTTCGAAAGCGCAGTGGTGAGCGTTGCACCGGCACAGATGGCCGGCAAGGCCTGCCCGGAATGCGGCAACCGCGCGCTGATCAAGAAGGACGGTTGCGAATTCTGCACCGCCTGCGGCCACGTCGGCGCCTGCGGCTGAGCATCCCGGCGCCGGCCAATGGCCGTCCGTTTTTGGGGATGGACGGCCGCCTCAGCCTTCCGCCGCAGCCGCCTGCGCCAGCAGCCATTCGCGGAACACGCGTACCTTGTAGACGTCGGTGCGGGTGGCCGGGTGCACCAGGTAGTAGGCGTGCTGGCTGCGCACCGGTAGGTCCAGTGCCAGCTGCAGCCGGCCGCTGGCCAGTTCCTCCGCCACCAGAAACTGCGGCAGCACCGCGATGCCGAGGCCGGAGATCGCCGCCTGGATCACCATGAAGAAATGCTCGAAGCGGGGCCCGCTCAGCAGGCTGGGCTGGTGCGTGTCCATGTCCTGCAGCCCGGCGGCGGACAGCCAGTCGTTCCACGCCTGCGGCCGGGTGGTGTGCTGCAGCAGGGTGTAGTCCAGCAGCTCGCGCGCATCAAGCAGCGGTTTTTTCAGCAGGCCGGGCGCGCACACTGGCACGATGTCCTCGCCCATCAGCCGGTGGCAGATCGCCCCCGGCCACAGCGCCGGGCCGAAGTGGATCGCCACGTCGGCCTCCACCTTGTCGAAATCGAACGGCCGCACCTGGGTCACCAGATTGAGCTGGATGTCCGGGTAGCGCGCGCTGAAATCCACCAGCCGTGGCACCAGCCAGCGCGAGCCGAAGGTAGGCAGCATCGCCACCGTCAGCACGCCGCCTTCGCCGCGATAAGCCATCAGCTGCAACGTGGCAGCCTCGGCGCGATCAAGCACGTCCTGCACCGCGGCGGCGTAGGCCTCGCCGGCCACGGTCAGCACCAACCGCTGCTTGACGCGCTCGAACAAGGGGCGGCCGATGAAGTCTTCCAGACCGCGAATCTGGCGGCTGACCGCGCTTTGCGTCAGGTTCAGTTCCTCGGCGGCGCGGGTAAAGCTCAGGTGGCGCACGGCGGCTTCGAAGCACTGCAGGGCCATCAGCGAGGGGAGGGTGCGGCGCATGGTGAGTTCATGAGTTTACGGAATGAAGTCAGCAGAATACATCGCTTGAGCGTGGCAGGGAAAGCCGTGACACTTTGCTTCATCAAGGCCGCTGCAAAGATCAGCGATAGATCGCCGGCCATATCGCACACTCAGGGAAGGGTATTCACAAATGACACAAGCTCAAGCGTCCGCCGCCAACAGCCAACTGCACAAACTGCTGGTACAGGTAGCCGGTGAACAAACCGCCGCCGACCTGTTCACCATGATCAAGGTTGAAGACGTACTGCTGGTCGAGCAGGCCGGCGCCACCGTATCGCGCCTCACGCTGGCGCAGGCGATGAACATGCTGCTGTTCGCGAAGAACCTGGAAGCGGTACCGGAAGGCAAGCGCTACGTCGCCGACAAGCTGGCCGCCGGCGGGCAGGTGGTGTTTGACCACGGCGCGCTGCGCACCGTGGCTGCGGCCAACACCGGCGCGCTGCCGCAGGGCGAGCTGGCATTCAAGCGCTTTCTGGAGCCGCTGGGCTTTGCCGTCGCCGACGTGTACCCGCTGCCGCGCCTGAAGATGACCGGCCGCGCCTACTGCCATCAGGATGCACCGGAACAGGTGGCACAGTTCTTCGTGTCCGAACTGCATGTAGACCAGTTCTCGCCTGCCTTCCAGGCAGCGGTGAACAATGTGGTATCCACCTCGCGCGACCCGCTGTCCGCCGCCGACAAGGCGCTGCTGGCCACGCTGTCCGACAACCGCGAACTGCCGTTTGCCGACGCTGCCAGCCTGCTGCCCAAGCTGGTGGGCTGCTTCGACGTGCAGCACGCCACCCCGGCACTGGCCGACTACCACACCCTGCTGCAGGAATCCGCCGAAATGGCGTGGATCTCCACCGAGGGCAACGCTTTCAACCACGCCACCGACCACGTGGCTGACGTATTCGCCACTGCCGACGAACTGCGCGCCAAGGGCCAGCCGATCAAGGACAAGGTGGAAGTTTCCGCCAGCGGCCGCGTACGCCAGACTGCGTTCAAGGCGGCACAGGTGGAGCGCGAATTCATCGACGCCGACGGCCAGTGCGTAAGCCGCATCGTGCCGGGCTCGTTCTACGAATTCATCACCCGCGACCGTTACACCGACGAAGCGGGCAACGACAAGCTGGATCTGCGCTTCGACAGCTCCAATGCGCAGGGCATCTTCAAGATGACCGCCGCCGCCTGCTAAGCGCCGTCCGATCTCTCTGGGTAACGGCTCCTAGTTGCCTGCTTGACCTGCCCGGGCTGCCTGGGCAGGTCTTTTTCCGGCCTGCGGCCAACCTTTAGCCTGAACACACACATGATTCCCCGTCTGCATACCACCCCCACCAGCGACACGCTGTACCTCGACTTTGCGGCCGAACTGGCCGTGCGCGGCTTTGCCGGCGAGATCAGCCACGCTTATGCCGACCGGACCGTGCTGTCCACCGACAACTCCATCTACCAGGTGCTGCCGCAGCTGGTGGTGTTCCCGCGCGATAACGACGACGTAATCCGCATCGCCCGCCTGGCCGGCGAGCCGCGCTTTCAGGGGCTGAGCCTGAACGCCCGCGGCGGCGGCACCGGCACCAACGGCCAGTCGCTGGGCCACGGCGTGATCGTGGACATCTCGCGTCACATGAACCGCATCCTGGAAATCAACGCCGCAGAGCGCTGGGTGCGGGTACAGGGCGGCGTGGTGAAAGACCAGCTCAATGCCGCGCTGAAGGCGCACGGGCTGTTCTTTGCGCCGGAGCTGTCCACCTCCAACCGGGCGACCATCGGCGGCATGATCAACACCGATGCCAGCGGCCAGGGCTCCTGCCTGTACGGCAAGACCCGCGACCACGTGCTGGAACTGGACACCGTGCTGCTGGATGGCACGCTGTGGCACTCCGCGCCGCTGGACGAGGCCGAGTTTGCCGCCATCAGCCGCCGCGACGACCGCGTTGGCGCGGTACACCGCCTGCTGGACGACATCCAGCGCGACGACGCGGCGCTGATCGCCGACAAGTTTCCCAAGCTCAACCGCTGCCTCACCGGCTATGACCTGGCGCACATCCGCGACGACGCCGGCCGCTTCAACCTCAACAACATCCTGTGCGGTTCGGAAGGCACGCTGGGCTTCATCGTCGAGGCCAGGCTGAACGTGCTGCCGATCCCGAAAGCCAGCGCGCTGGTGAACGTGCGCTATGCCAGCTTCGATGCCGCGCTGCGCGACGCGCCGGCGCTGATGCAGCTGGGTGCCGCTTCCATCGAAACGGTGGATTCCACGGTGCTGAACCTGGCACGGCAGGACATCGTGTGGCACGGCGTGCGCGAATTCTTTCCGGACGACGCCACCCCGGCACAGGGCATCAACCTGGTGGAGTTCCTCGCTGACAGCGATGCCGCATTGGAAGCCACGCTGGCGGATATCGGCGCGCAGCTGAGCGCCGAGGGCGACAGCCATGGTCGCCAGGGCCACACCGTGGCACGCGGCGCCGCGGTTGGCCGCATCTGGGGCATGCGCAAGAAATCGGTGGGCCTGCTCGGCAACGTCAACGACAGCCGCCGGCCGATCCCGTTTGTGGAAGACACCGCGGTGCCACCGGAAAACCTGGCCGACTACATCGCCGAATTCCGCGCGCTGCTGGACAGCCACGGCGTGCGCTACGGCATGTTCGGCCACGTGGATGCCGGCGTGCTGCACGTGCGCCCGGCCATCGACATGAAAGACCAGGCGCAGGAAGGCCTGGTGCGCAGCATCACCGATGGCGTGGTGGCGCTCACCCGGAAATACCACGGCCTGCTGTGGGGCGAGCACGGCAAGGGCGTGCGCTCCGAGTACGCGCCGGCCTTCTTCGGCCCGCTGTACCCGCGGCTGCAGCAGATCAAGGCTGCGTTCGACCCGTACAACCAGCTCAACCCGGGCAAGATCGCCGCGCCGACGCCGGACGGGCTGTGGAAGGTGGATGGCGTGACCACCCGTGGCCAGCTGGACCGCACCATCCCCATCGCCGTGCGCCAGCACTACGACGAGGCACTGCACTGCAACGGCAACGGTGCCTGCTACAACTTCGACCCCGACGACGCCATGTGCCCGTCGTGGAAAGGCACCCGCGAGCGGCGCCATTCACCGAAAGGCCGCGCCTCGCTGCTGCGCGAATGGTTGCGCCAGCTGGCCGATCAGGGCAGTGACCCGGTGAGCGCCAGCCGTGCCCTGCGTGCGCGCGGCTTTGTTGCCGGCCTGCCGGCACGCATCGCCAACACCCTGGGCAAGCGCCGTGGCGAGACCGACTTCTCGCACGAGGTGAAAGAGGCAATGGACGGCTGCCTGGCGTGCAAATCCTGCGTTGGCCAGTGCCCGGTGAAAGTGGACGTGCCAAGCTTCCGCGCCAAGTTTCTGGAGCTGTATTACGGCCGTTACTTGCGCCCGCTCAAGGACTACCTGATCGGCGGGCTGGAACATACGCTGCCGCTGGCCGCACGCCTGCCGTGGCTGTACAACGGCGTGATCGGCAGCAAGGTTGGCCGCATGCTGCTGCGCAAGCTGAATCTGGTGGAAAGCCCGCTACTGTCCGGCATCAACCTGCAGGCCGAGCTGGCGCGCCGCGGTGTGGCGGTGGCCAGTGCAAAGGCGCTGGCGGCCTTGCCGGCGGCGGAGCTCGCCCGCGCGGTGATCGTGGTGCAGGATGCGTTTACCAGCTACTTCGAAACGCCGCTGGTGCTGGACGTGTGCGCGCTGCTGCAACGACTGGGCTTTGTGCCGCTGCTGGCGCCGTTCCGCGCCAACGGCAAGCCGCTGCACGTGCATGGCTTCCTCGCCCGCTTCGAAAAAGTGGCTGCGGCCAACGTGGCCAGCCTGCAACAGCTGGCGGCCAGCGGCCTGCCACTGGTGGGCATCGACCCGTCGATGACGCTGACCTACCGCAGCGAATACGCCAAGCTGGCACTGGCAGGTGAGTTGCCCAAGGTACAGCTGCTGCAGGAATGGCTGGCCAGCCGACTGACCGAACTGCCAGCCGACGTGCGCGCTGCCGCCGGCGCAAGCTTCACCCTGCTGCCGCACTGCACCGAAAAGACCAACGCCCCGGCGGCGGTGGGCGACTGGCAAAAGGTGTTTGCCGCCTGCGGCCTGAACCTGGCCACCCTCGCCAGCGGCTGCTGCGGCATGGCCGGCACCTTCGGCCACGAGGCCGACAAGCGTGCATTGTCGGAAACCATCTATCGTCAGAGCTGGCAAGGCATCGTGGCCGGCCAGGGCGACGACAGCCCGCTGCTGGCTACCGGCTACTCCTGCCGCTGCCAGGTGGCGCTGATGGACGACGTGGCGCTGCCGCATCCGGCCAGTGCGTTGTTGAGGGCTTTGACGCCGGCGGCCTGATATCAGGCCCTGCCAGCGCCGTTGTACTGCATTTTGTCGGGAGCCATGCTCCCGGCCGTGACTGTTTTGCGGTGGGCCGAAGCGGCCTGCCAGACGGGCACCTCGAAAATTTTCGAATCGCCCGGCGTGTGGCCGCCAACGTTGGCCGCACGATGACCAATCACCACCGACAAGGGGTAATGCATGAACAGCAAGTTGGCAGGGCATCTACTGGTGGAGTGCCTGGTGGCACAGGGTGTGGACATCGCCTTTGGCGTACCGGGCGAAAGCTACCTGGCGGTACTGGACGGCTTCTATCGCAGCCGCGAGCAGATCCGCTTTATCGCCTGCCGTAACGAAGGCGGCGCCGCCTTCATGGCCGAGGCGCACGGCAAGCTCACGCGCCGCCCCGGCGTGTGCCTGGTCACGCGTGGCCCCGGCGCCACCAACGCCAGCATCGGCGTGCATACCGCGTTCCAGGATTCCACCCCCATGGTGCTGCTGGTGGGCGACGTGGGCAGCGATTGCCGCGACCGCGAAGCCTTCCAGGAAATGGACTACAGCGTGTACTTCGGCCCGTCCACCAAGGGCATGGCCAAGCGCGTGGAGCGCATCGACGACGCCAACCGCATCCCGGAATACATCAGCCGCGCCTTCGCCACCGCCATGAACGGCCGTCCCGGCCCGGTGGTGCTGGTGTTGCCGGAAGACATGCTGGTGCAGCCGGTGGCCGACAGCCTGGCGCCGCTGCCGCGGGTGGAGGCGGTAACGCCGTTCCCGGATCCGGCCGGCATTTCCGCCTTGCAGCAACTGCTAGAGAAGGCAGAGCGCCCGCTGCTGATCGCCGGTGGCAGCGGCTGGGACGCCGCAGGCGCCGCCGCGCTGCAAGCCTTTGCCGAGCGCTGGCAGCTGCCGGTGGGCAACGCCTTCCGCTTTCAGGACACCTTCGACAACCATCACCCGCTGTATGCCGGCGACGTCGGCATCGGCATCAACCCGGCGCTGGCGGCCAACATCCGCAACAGCGACCTGATCATCGCCATCGGTGCCCGGCTGGGCGAGATGACTACTGGCGGCTACACCCTGCTGCAGGCGCCGCGCAGCCAGCAGCAACTGGTGCACATCCTGCCGCAGGGCGACGAGCTGGACCGCGTGTACCAGGCCGATGTGGCGATCCAGTCCGGTGTCAACGCTGCCGCACAGGCGCTGGCCGCCTTGCCGGCACCTGCCGCCGCTCCGCGCTGGCAGGCCTGGAGCCGGCAGCTGAACGCCGACTACCGCGCCAACCTGGTGCCGCAGCGCCTGGCCGGGCTGAGCGAAGGCATCAGCGGTGACATCGACCTGCCGCGCGTGATTGCCAGCCTGCAGCGCCAGCTGCCGGCCGACGCGGTCATCACCAACGGCGCCGGCAACTTCGCCAGCTGGATTCACCGCTACTTCCAGTACCACGGCGTGGTGAAAGGTCACAAAACCCAGCTGGCGCCCACCAACGGCGCCATGGGCTACGGCGTGCCGGCCGGCATTGCGGCCAACCTCGCCACCGGCCGCACCGCCTTCACCATCGCCGGCGACGGCGACTTCCTGATGAACGGCCAGGAGCTGGCCACCGCGCTGCAGCACGGCGGCAAATCCATCATCCTGCTGCTCAACAACGGCGTGTACGGCACCATCCGCATGCACCAGGAGCGCGAGTACCCCAACCGCATCAGCGGCACCCAGCTGGGTAATCCGGACTTCTGCCAGCTGGCCGCTGCCTACGGCTACGCCGCCGAGCGCATCGCCAGCAACGACGAGTTCGACGCCGCGCTGGAACGCGCACTGGCGCGCGAGAGCGGCACGCTGCTGGAAATCCGCCTGCCGCCTGACATCATCAGCACCCGCGCCACGCTGACCACCATCACCCAGGCGGCGCTGGCACGCGGTTGAGGTAGTTCTTGACGTGAAAAACCGGCCTGCGGGCCGGTTTTTTGTTGGTGGAAGGGGGCACAAGAACGGGACTGCTTGCGGGTCTATCGGCTATGGTGAAGTTGTTCCGGCGGCCAACCCTGGCCGCCATACCGACCGAGGGAGTCATCATGCCGCTTTCCATGTATCAGGCCGCGATACCGCCGCTGTTGCGCGGGCTGGCCAATCTGTCCGCCATCCTCGACAAGGCACTGCTGAATGCCGAGTCCCGCCATGTCGACGCCGCCGTCTTGCTGCAGGCGCGGCTGGCGCCGGACATGTTTCCGCTGATTCGCCAGGTGCAGATTGCGGCGGATACCGCCAAGGGCTGCGGCGCGCGGCTGGCGGGGGTGGAGGTTCCCAGCTACCCGGATAACGAAACCAGCGTTGCCGAGCTGCAGCAGCGCATCGCCAAGACTGTGCTGTTCCTGCAGGGCTTGCCGGCGGCGCAGTTCGACGGCAGCGAAGGGCGCGACATCGTGCTGAAGTTTCCCACCCAGACGCTGAACTTCACCGGCCAGGACTACCTGCAGTTCTTTGTGCTGCCCAACTTCTACTTCCACCTCACCACTGCCTACGCCATCCTGCGCCACAACGGCGTGCCGCTGGGCAAGGTGGACTACCTGGGCGGCGGCGGCTAGCATCGGCAACGGCGGCCAGATGGTCGCCGTGCGCCGGATTAAGCGTCTTCGCCGAACCCCTGCCGCCGTGATCTCCCCGGATCGCGGCGGCATTTTCATGCGCGGCCGGGCTACGGCCGCGGCCCGGCCTGCATCACCGTATCGCACAGCGCGATCATCCGCTGCGCCAGATCGCGCACCCGCTGTGGCACTTCCTGGCGGCTGTGCAGCACCAGCTCCAGCGGCGGCAGCGCCGGGAAGCCCTGTGCCGGTGTCAGGCTGTGCTGGTCGGCGCGGGCGAGGCGGGCCGGCAGCAGGCTGACGCCCAGCCCGCTGGCGACCGCCGAACGGATGCTGGCCAGGCTGGCGCTGCTGTAGGCGATGCGCCAGCGCCGGCCGCTGCTTTCCAGCGCGTGGATCATCTCGTCGCGGTACAGGCCGCCCACCGGAAACACCACCAGCGGCAGGATGTCGCGCTGCCAGGTCGGGTGCTCGCGGCTGTCCAGCCACGCCAGCGGCTCGGGCCAGGCGGCGTCGCCGACGGTATGGCCCTGGCGCTGCTTGACCAGTACCAGGTCGTGGCCGCCGGCGCAGAACTGCTGCCACAGCGTGTTGCTGAGGCCACTGCTGACTTCCAGCCTGATGGCCGGGTTATCGTGGGCGAAGGCGGCCAGCAGCGGGGTCAGCAGGTCGGCGGCGAAGTCTTCCGGCACGCCGAGGCGGATCTCGCCCTGTACCTCGCCCGCGTGCAGCTCCGCCACCGCTTCTTCCATCAGCGTCAGCAGCTTGCGCGCGTGGCCCAGCAGGCGGGTGCCGCTTTCGGTGGTCACCACGTAGCGGCCGCTGCGGTCCAAGAGCTCGCTGCCCAGCTGCTCTTCCAGCCGGCGCAGGTGCTGGCTGACGGTGGACTGGCTCAGGTGCACCCGCTCGCCGGCGCGGGTGAAGCTGCCGCTCTCCACCACCGCGACAAAGCTCTTCAGCAGTACCGGGTCCAGCATCGGATTTGTCATTGCGTTTTCCACTGATGGGTAGTTGAACATTTAATTTCTGAATTGTAGCGCGGCTCAGTAGACTCGTTGCAAGCAATCACCACTCGCCATCGTGCGAGGCATCGAGGAGTCGAATCATGGCGTCACCCCTGTCCACCCCCTTTACCTGCGCGAGTCTGCCGCGCGGGCCGCATCGCGCTGGCGATGCCGGCCGGAAAGCGCGCCGTGGCTGAATCGCGTGTCGTGACCGCTCCCGCCACACTGGCCGGCGAATTGCCGCTGGCGGCGCTGCTGCTGCTGGCGCTGGTGGCGCTCAACCTGCGGCCGTTCATCACCTCGGTCGGGCCGCTGCTGGAGCCGCTGCGCGCCGCCACCGGCCTCAGCTTTCGTGCGGCGGCGGTGATGACGGCGCTGCCCTTCCTGCTGATGGGGCTGCTGGCCTTTGTCGGCGCGCAACTGGCGCAGCGCATCGGCGAGCGGCGCACGGTGGCGCTGGCGCTGCTGCTGCTGGCCACCGGCTGCGCCTCGCGGCTGTGGGCGACGGACGCGGCCTCGCTGATCGCCGGCGCCGGGGTGGCCGGTGCCGGGGTGGCGGCGATCCAGGCGCTGATGCCGGGGGTGGCCAAGCGCCTGTTCCCGCAGCGGGTGGGGCTGGCGATGGGCATCTACTCGGCGGCGCTGGTCGGCGGTGGCGCGCTGGGCGCGACGGCCAGCCCGTGGCTGGAACACTACGGCGGCTGGCGCCTGGGGCTGGCGGTGTGGCTGCTGCCGGCGCTGCTCGGCCTCGTCCTGTGGCTGCAGCAGACCGCCGGCCGGCAGCTGGCGGCGATGCCGGGCGAGGGCGGGCTGTCGATGCGCCCATTCTTCCGCAACCGCCGCGCCTGGCAGCTGGCGCTGTATTTCGGCCTCACCAATAGCGGCTATTCCAGCCTGGTGGCGTGGCTGCCGTCGTTCTACCGCGAGCAGGGGCAGGCGGCGCAGGCTGCGGCCAACCTGCTGGCGTGGATGGCGCTGCTGCAGGCGGCGGCGGCCTTTGCGCTGCCCTTCCTGTCGCGCCATCGCCACGACCGCCGCGCGATGCTGTGGCTGGCGCTGGCCTGCCAGGCGGCCGGGTTTGCCGGCCTCGCCTTGCAGCCGCAACTGGCGCCGTGGCTGTGGGCGGCTCTGGCCGGGGTCGGTCTGGGCGGTTTCTTTTCGCTGAGCCTGATCGTGGTGCTGGAGCACCTGCCCGATGTGCGCCAGGCCGGCCTGCTGGCCGCCTTCGTGCAGGGCTGCGGTTTCCTGATCACCGCGGCTGGGCCGTGGCTGCTGGGCTGGTTCCGCGATCGTGGCGGCAGCTTTGCCACCGGCTGGTGGTGGCACTGCGCCATCGTGCTGGCGATGGCGCTGCTGACGGTGCGCTTTTCGCCGGCCAGCTACCGCCACAGCATGCGCGGCATCTGAACAAACGGTTTTCCCGGTGCGCGGCCGTGCCGCCGCCGGTTGCAGTACGGCCAACCCAAAGCAACAGCAAGAGCAAGGTTGGCCGCAACGGTGTGGTAGCCCACGCCTGTCTACATCAAGAGGAGATCTGTCATGAAAAAGCTTGCACTGGGCGTAATGCTGGTTTGTGCATCCATGGGTGCGGTGGCGAAGGACTGGAAAGTCATCCGCTTCGGCGTCAATCCGAGTTACGCCCCGTTCGAATCCAAGGCCGCCAGCGGTGAGCTGGTCGGCTTCGACATTGATCTGGGCAACGCGCTGTGCGCCAAGCTGAAAGCCAAATGCGTGTGGGTGGAGAACGCCTGGGACGGCATCATCCCGGCGCTGAAGGCGAAGAAGTTCGACGCCATCCTGTCGTCGATGGCGGTAACCGAAAAACGCCTGCAGCAGATCAGCTTCAGCGACAAGATCTACAACGTGCCGCCGCGACTGGTGGCGAAAAAGGGCAACGCGCTGCAGCCGGCGCCGGACACCCTGCGCGGCAAGCGCATCGGCGTGGAGCAGGGCTCCACCGCCGAGGCCTACGCCAAGGCCTACTGGGAGCCGAAGGGCGTGACGGTGACCTCGTACCAGAACCAGGACCAGGTGTACCAGGATCTGACCTCCGGCCGGCTGGATGCGGCGTTCCAGTCCTCGGTGCAGGCTGATCTGGGCTTCCTCAAGACCGCAGCCGGGCGTGACTACGCCTTCGCCGGCAACGGCGTGGCGGACGTGAAAACCCTGGGTGTCGGCGCCGCTATCGGCCTGCGCAAGGAAGACGGCGATCTGGCGCAGCAGCTGAACCGCGCGCTGGCCGAGGTACACAAGGACGGTACCTACAAGCGCCTGGCCGCCAAGTACTTCTCCTTCGATATCTACTAAGCCGCCGCCAGCACGGGGCGCACAGCTCCGTGCCGCAAGGAGATCATCATGTTACAAGGCTATGGGCCGCTGATCGCCAGCGGCACCTGGATGACGCTGCAGCTGGCGCTGCTGGCACTGGCGGCGGCGCTGCTGCTGGGCCTGCTTGGTGCCAGCGCGCGGCTGTCGGCCAGCCGCCTGCTGCAAACGTTGGCCGCAGGCTATACCACGCTGATCCGCAGCGTGCCGGATCTGGTCACCATGCTGCTGCTGTTCTACAGCCTGCAGATCGCGCTGAACCACCTCACCGACTGGGCCGGGCTGGCGCAGATCGACATCGACCCGTTCGTGGCCGGGGTGGTGACGCTGGGCATCATCTACGGCGCCTACTTCACCGAGACCTTCCGCGGCGCGTTCCAGGCGGTGCCGCGCGGCCAGCTTGAGGCCGCCGTGGCCTACGGCATGACGCCATGGCAGGTGTTCCGCCGCGTGCTGTTCCCGCAGATGATGCGCTTCGCGCTGCCCGGCATCGGCAATAACTGGCAGGTGATGATCAAGGCCACCGCGCTGGTGTCCATCATCGGGCTGTCCGACGTGGTGAAAGCCACCCAGGACGCCGGCAAGAGCTCGCTGCAGCTGTTCTTCTTCAGCCTGGTGGCGGCGGCGATCTACCTCGCCATCACCACGGTATCCACCCTGCTGCTGGCGTGGCTGGGTCGTCACTACGCCGCTGGCGTCAGAAAGGCCGAGCTATGAACGAGATCATTGCCATCGTGCAGGAATACGGCCAGGCCTATCTGTGGAGCGACGGCTACCGCCTGTCCGGCCTCGCCATGACGCTGTGGCTGCTGCTGTTGTCGATTGCCATCGGCTTCGTGATGTCGGTGCCGCTGGCGGTGGCGCGGGTGTCGTCCAACCGCTTCATCAGCGGCCCGGTGTGGCTGTATACCTATGTGTTCCGCGGCACGCCGCTGTATATCCAGCTGCTGATCATCTATTCCGGTATCTACAGCCTGGAGTCGGTGCGGACGCAGCCGCTGCTGGACGCCTTCTTCCGCGAAGGCTTCAACTGCACGCTGCTGGCGTTCGCGCTGAATACCTGCGCCTACACCACCGAGGTGTTCGCCGGCATGATCCGCGAAACCCCGCACGGCGAGATCGAGGCGGCGCGCGCCTACGGCATGTCGCGCTTTACCCTGTACCGCCGCATCATCCTGCCGTCCGCCTTGCGCCGGGCGCTGCCCTCGTACAGCAACGAGGTGATCCTGATGCTGCACTCCACCTCCATCGCCTTTACCGCCACCGTGCCGGACCTGCTGAAAGTGGCGCGCGACGTGAACTCGGCCACCTACGCCTCGTTCGAGGCCTTCGGCATCGCCGCCGTGCTGTACGCCAGCGTGGTGTTCGCGCTGGTGTGGCTGTTCCGCCGCTGCGAACGTCGCTGGCTGGCCTTCCTGCAACCGCGCGCGCACTAGCCGCGCGTATCGGAGAACAAACATGTACCAACTGACCGTGGATGAACTACACAAGCAGTACGGCACGCACGAAGTGCTGAAAGGCGTCTCGCTGCAGGCCAAGGCCGGCGATGTGATCAGCATCATCGGCTCCTCCGGCTCCGGCAAGAGTACCTTCCTGCGCTGCATCAACTTTCTGGAGCAGCCGAGCCAGGGCCGCATCTTTGTCGGCAATGAAGAAGTCCGTACCGTGTCGGACAAGAACGGCGCACTGCGCGCCGCCGACCCGCGCCAGCTGCAACGGCTGCGCACCCGGCTGGCGATGGTGTTCCAGCACTTCAACCTGTGGGGCCACATGACGGTGCTGGAAAACGTGATCGAGGCGCCGGTGAACGTGCTGGGGCTGGATCGCGACGAGGCCATCGTCCGCGCGCGCCGTTACCTGGCCAAGGTTGGCCTCGCCAGCGCGGTGGAAGACAAGTACCCGTCGCACCTGTCCGGCGGCCAGCAACAGCGGGTGGCCATCGCCCGCGCGCTGGCGATGGAGCCGGACGTGATGCTGTTCGACGAGCCGACCTCGGCGCTGGACCCGGAGCTGGTGGGCGAGGTGCTGCGCGTGATGCAGGCGCTGGCGGAAGAGGGCCGCACCATGGTGGTGGTCACCCACGAGATGGGCTTTGCCCGCGAGGTGTCCAACCACGTGATCTTCCTGCACCAGGGGCGCATCGAAGAGCAGGGCGACCCGAAGCAGGTGCTGGTAGCGCCCAAGAGCGAACGGCTGGCGCAGTTCCTGTCCGGCAGCCTGAAATGAGCCTCACGGCTCCAACCCAACAAGCGAGACGAGCATGCAACACCCATTTTGGCTGCGTAATGTGCGCCCCTACGGCGGCGTGGCGGAAGACATCGAAATCGTGGCCGGCCGTATCGGTGCGCGCCGGCCTGCGGCCAACCTGCCGCTGGCGGACGGCGATCTCGACGGCGGCGGCCAGCTGCTGACCCCGCCACTGGTGGAGGCGCACACCCACCTCGACAAGACGCTGTGGAGCCTGCCGTGGCAGCCGCACAGCGCCGCCGACAATCTGCGCGCGCGCATCGACAACGAGCGCCGCATCCTGCGCGAGCAGACGGTGCCGATCGCCGAGCGCGCCGGCGCGCTGCTGGAACACTGCATTGGCAAGGGCACGCAGCTGCTGCGCTGCCACGTGGATGCCGATCCGGAGCTGGGCTGGTCGCATATCGAGGCCATGCTGGCGCTGCGCGAACGCTACGCCGAGCTGGTCGACATCGAGCTGGTTACCTTCCCGCAGGCTGGCCTCGTCACCCGTCCCGGTGCCGCTGCGCTGATGCGACAGGCGCTGCAAGCCGGGGTGGAAGTGGTGGGCGGGCTGGACCCGTGCGGCATCGACGGCGATCCGGTCGCGCAGCTGACGCAGGTGTTCGAGCTGGCCGCCGAGTTCGACCGCGGCGTCGACATCCACCTGCACGACGGCGGCGAGCTGGGGCTGTGGCAGATCGCGCGCATCTGTGACTTTACCGAGCAGTACCGGCGCCAGGGGCGGGTGATGCTCAGCCACGCCTTCTGCCTGGGCATGCTGCCGTGGCCGAAAGTGGCGCCGCTGGCGGCAAGGTTGGCCGCCAACGGCATCAGCATCGTCACCACCGCGCCGGCGGACATCGGCGTGCCGCCGTTTGCCGAGCTGACGGCGGCCGGTGTCACCGTCTGCCTCGGTTCGGATGGCATTCGCGATGCCTGGTCGCCGATGGGCAACGGCGACATGCTGGAGCGGGTGATGCTGCAGGCCTACCGTTTCTATGAGCGCACCGACGCCGGGCTGCGGGCGGCGTTCGACGCCGGCACCGTCAACGGCGCGCGCGCCATGGGTTGGGCCGATTACGGGCTGGAGCAGGGCAAGCCGGCGCACTTCCTGCTGCTGCCGGCGGAAACGGTGGGCGAGGCCATCGCGCTGCGTCCGCCGCAGCGCACGGTGATCCGCCACGGCCGGGTGATCGCCCGCGACGGCAAGCTGCTGGAGAGTCTGCTGGCGTTGCCGTAAGCGGGCTGGCGCCGCTACAGCGCGACGCGTTGCTGGTGTTCCGGCACCGTCGCGTGCCAGTGCAGCTCCAGGCTGATGCGGCGGCGTAGCGCGTCGGCGGCGGCCGGCTCGCCGTGGACCACGAACACCTGTTGCGGCGCAGTGTCGAAGCCCCGCAGCCACTGCAGGATCTCGTTGCCGTCGGCGTGGGCGGACAGGTGGTCCAGCGCCACCACTTCGGCATTGATCGGCACGTCCTGGCCGTGAATGCGCACCGAGTCGGCGCCGGCCACGATCAGCGCGCCGCGGGTGCCGCCGGCCTGGAAGCCGGAAAACAGCAGCGTATTGCGCGGATTGGGCGCGAACGCCTTCAGGTGGTGCAGCACGCGGCCGCCGGTGGCCATACCGCTGGCGGCGATGATGATGCACGGTTCCTTGCTCTGGTTCAGGCGCTTGGATTCGTCGACCGAGCGCACGATGTGGGCGACGCGGCACATGCCTTCGCACTCGCTTTCCGACAGCTTGTGCAGTTGGCGGAACTGCTGGTACAGCGCGGTGACGTCGGTTGCCATCGGGCTGTTGATGTAGACCGGCAGCTGCTGCGGGATGCGACCGTGCTGTTTCAGCTGGTAGATGTAGTACATCAGCAGCTGGGCGCGGGCGACGGCAAAGGACGGGATCACGGTGATGCCGTGGCGGCCGACGGTGCGGTTGATGACCTCGGCCAGCACGTCGGCCACCGCGGTGGCGGGGTGGCTGCGGTCGCCGTAGGTGGATTCCACCAGCAGGTAGTCGGCGTGCTGGATCGGCTGCGGCGGCAGCATGATCGGGTCGTGCTGGCGGCCGAGGTCGCCGGAGCAGACCAGGGTCTTGCCTTCGGCCTCGATGGTGACGGTGGCGGCGCCGAGGATGTGGCCGGCCGGGCGCAGCAGCAGGTGGATGTCGGGGAAGATTTCGCGGCGCTGGTTGAACGGCAGCGGCCGCAGGTAGGCCAGCGCGCGTTCGGCGTCGGCCTCGGTGTACAGCGGCAGTGCCGGCTGGTGCTTGGAGTAGCCGCGGCGGTTCGCGTATTCGGCTTCTTCTTCCAGCAGGTAGCCGCTGTCGGGCAGCAGGATCGCCGCCAGCTCGCAGCTGGCTTCGGTGGCGTATACCGGGCCGCGAAAGCCGTCGCGCACCAGCGCCGGCAGGTAGCCGCTGTGGTCGAGGTGGGCGTGGCTGAGCACCACCGCGTCGAGATCGGCCGGGGCGAACGGCAGCCCGGCCCAGTTGCGCAGCCGCAGCTGCTTGTAGCCCTGGAACAGGCCGCAATCGAGCAGGATCTTGCGGCCGCCGCATTCCAGCAGGTACTTGCTGCCGGTGACGGTGCCGGCGGCGCCGAGAAAGGTGAGATGCATGAGCGTTTCCTGTGCCGCTGGGGCGCTGGTGGCAGGGCGTCGCGCAGTGGGGGCGGCGCGGCGGTTCACTCTTATATATAGTGAGTTGCCGCGGGCGGTGGCGCCGATTTGCGAGGGCAGGCACCGGCCGGCGCTTCCGGGGCCGATGAACCGGCGCGGCGCCGGTGCCGACCGAGGCGAGGTGAACAAACAAAAAAGGTTGGCCGCAGCGCGGACGCTGCGGCCAACCTTGTCATGGCGTAAACACCGCTCAGAGGCGGAAGCGCGCCACCATGTCGTGCAGGTGGTTGGACAGCTGGTGCAATTCGTTCACGGTGCGGGTGGCGCTTTGCACCGCCTGGTCGGTTTCGATCGCCATGTGGTTGGCGGTCTCCGCCGCGCGGGCCATGTCGGTGGTGGCGATCGACTGCTCGCGGGTGGCGTCGGCGATGTCGCGGATGGTCAGTACCACGCGCGACACCTCGTCCTCGATGCCGGCCATCTGCCCGGCGACCTGGCGCGAAGCGCTGACCCCGTGCTGTACCGATTCACGGGTGTGTTCCATGTCGCCCAGCGCCGATTCCACGTCGTGGTGGGTGGCGTCGATCAGCGCGCCGATCTCCACCGTGGCCTTGCCGGTGCGCTCGGCCAGCTTGCGCACCTCGTCGGCCACCACCGCGAAGCCGCGTCCGGTCTCGCCGGCGCGCGCCGCCTCGATCGCCGCGTTCAGCGCCAGCAGGTTGGTCTGGTCGGCGATGTCCTTGATCACGTTGATGATCTGGTCCATCTGCGCCGAGCGCTGCCCCAGCGCGCCGAGGGTGGTGGCCAGCTGGCCGACCTGGCCGGCGATGCGTTCGATGCCGCCGGCCAGCTCGCCCACCGCCTGCGCCGACTGGCGCGAGGTCTGCCCGGTCTGTACCACCACCTCTTCCGCCGAGGTAGCGTTACCGGCGATGTGGTTGATGCTGACGGTGATCTGTTCGATGGTGGCGGCGGTGGCGCTGGAGGCGTCCGCTTGCTGCTGAGAATCGCTGGCCAGCTGGCGGGTGATGCCGTTCAGCGCGTCGATGCCGCCGTTGAGCGACACCGAGTGCTCGCGCACTTCCAGGAACATCTGTCGCAGGCTGCCGATGAAGCGGTTGAATGCCTCGGCGGTCTGGCCGATCTCGTCCTGCTTGTCCACGCTCAGCTGGTGGGTCAGGTCGCCGTCGCCGCTGGCGACATCCAGCAGCGCATCGCGCAGCCGTATCAGGCTGGCCAGCAGGCGGGTGAGGGCGAAGTTGGCCAGCACGATGCCGGTCACCGCGACCGCGAGGCCCGCCAGCACCAGCGTCAGCAGCAGGTGGTTCAGCGGCGCCAGCATCACGTCCTTCTCCACCACCGTGCCCAGTACCCAGTCGCTGCCGGCGATGTTGGCCACTTCGGCGTAGTAGCTGCGGCCATCGATTTCCACCTCATGCAGGGTCGGGCTGTTGCTGGCGGCGCTCACCAGCGCGGCGTCGAAGCCCGGCATCACCTCGGCCACCGGCTTGAGGGTGGAGCCGGTCGCCGGATGGCTGACGATCTTGCCGTCGCGCGTGGCGAGGAAGGCATAACCGTCGCCGCGCAGCCTGATCGCCTTCACCACCGAGGTCAGGCCTTCCAGCGAGATGTCGCCGCCGACCACGCCGATCTGCGTGCCGCCGTGCAGGATGGGGCTGGCCACCGTGATGCCCAGCGTCTGTTTTTCTACAAAGGCATAGGGCGCGGTGATGGCGACGCCTTTCTGCGCGGTCGCCAGCTGGTACCACGGCCGCGCGGTCGGGTCGTAGCCGTCGCCCGGCAGCTTGTCAGGCGTGTGGTAGCGCATCGCCTTGTCGGTGTAGCCGGCAAAGGTCTGGTCGAAACCACCGGCTTCCTTGCCCTGTTGCAGGAACGGGTAGGGCGCGCTGGCGTCGACGTCGGCGAGGCGGTTGGCCGTCGACTGGATGGCGTCGCGGCGCTGGGCCATCCAGCGGCCGAGCGCCTCGCTGTTGCCGGCGATGGCGGCGTCCAGCTCCTGCTGCACGCCAAGGATGATCTCGCTGCGCATGCGCTGGTAGGAGAGCGCGGATAGCAGCGCGATGGCAATCGCCAGCAGGATGGCGACAAAAAACAGGAGTCGCTGTTTTAACGACATGGCATTCCTCGTAGTAACGGGGCAACGCGGCGGCTCTGGCGGCCGCCTGGCGTTGCCGGGGTCGGGTGGGGTGTGTCGGGGTGCAGTACTTGCACCTTATTTTATGAATCTTTGTGATAAATCAGCGCGCGCGATGATAACAATCTATAACAGCTGCCGCCACCCTGAAGTGCGACATCGCGGCACGGGCAGTATTGCAACAGAGCTTGTCCGTTTGATGGTGGGCGTGCTGCGCGTGTCAGGGTTGGACGCACCCCAATAGCGGCGTGGCTTTCAGTGGTTTACCAGCAATGGATGGCTATTTCGATAAATTCGTGGCGAATATTTGTGTCACCGCGATGCGTAGTCAAACGGCTACAATTTTTTGTAAATAAGATATTTGTACAATACAATCGATATACAAATTGCGATAACCCGTTCGCCACCACGAGAAACCACCATGTTCAATACCAGGCTCAAACAGCAGATCGGCGAGCTGCAACAGCAGCTGCGCAAACAGCAGGCGCTTGTCGGCGCACTGGAGGCTTCCTTTGCCAGCGTCCGTTTCGATGCGGAGCACAGGGTGGTGGCGGCCAACCAGAACTTTCTGGATGCACTGGGTTACCGCCAGCTTGGCGACATCCTCGGCCAGCCGCACAGCCTGTTCTGCGCCAGGGACCATGCCGCCAGCCGTGATTACGCACAGTTCTGGGCGCACTTGCAGCGCGGCGAGCCGTTCCAGGGCGAGGTGCGGCGCGTGACCGCCGCGGGTGAGGTGGTGTGGCTGGAGGCGACGTACAGCCCGATCGTCGACGATGCCGGCCGGATCGACGGCTACGCGATGTTTGCGACCGACATCACCGCCCGCGTGCGCGAGGCGGCGCACAACCGCTCGGTACTGCAGGCGCTGGACCGCGCGATGGCGACCATCGAGTTCCGCCCCGACGGAACCATCGTCGGTGCCAACGACAACTTCCTGCGCACCATGGGCTACCGGCCGGAGCAGCTGCGCGGCCGGCATCACCGCCTGCTGTGCGAGCACGAGTTCGCCGGCAGCGCGGAGTACGAACAGCTGTGGCAGCGCCTGCGCCGCGGCGAGTTCTTCGCCGGCCAGATCCGGCGCCGTCACCATGACGGCCGTACTGTGTGGCTGGAGGCCAGCTACAACCCGGTGCTGGACGAAAACAAGCAGGTGGTCAGCGTGATCAAGTTCGCCACCGACATCAGCGCCCGCGTCGAGCAGGTAGAGCAGGAGCGCGACAGCGCCCAGTTTGCCTACGGCTCGTCACGGCAGACGCTGGAGTGGTCGGACAGCGGCGTGGCCGGTATCCGCCAGAGCGTGGACGAGATCCGGCAGATGGCCGGCAGCATCGAGGCGGCCAGCGGCACTGTGCAGCAGCTGGGCGCGCGCTCGCTGCAGATCACCTCCATCGTACAGACCATCAAGGACATCGCCGACCAGACCAACCTGCTGGCGCTGAACGCGGCGATCGAGGCGGCGCGCGCCGGCGAGACCGGCCGTGGCTTCGCGGTGGTGGCCGACGAGGTGCGCAAGCTGGCGGAGCGCACCACCGCGTCGACCACCGAGATTGCCGCCATGGTCAGCGACATCCAGCAGCAGACCGGCAGCGCGGTGCAGAGCATGGCGCAGATCCTGCAGCAGGCGCAGCACAGCGTGACGCTAACCCAGCGCGCCGGCAGCACCATCGAGCAGATCCGCGACGGCGCGCATGCGGTGGTGGAGGCCATCGGCCGTTTTACCCACCTCAAGTCGTGAGCCGGCGCCGCGCGGCGGCCACTCAGTCGAGTTGCGGCGTGCGCTGCAGCTTGCCGGTGTCAAAGCCCTGCTGCCGCAGCCGGGCCAGCAGCGCGGCGTAGGCGGCCGGCGCCACGCTGCGGCTGCGCGCCAGCACCCACAGGTAGTCGCGCTTCGGTTCGCTGACGGCGACCAGCTGGTAGTCCTCGTCCAGATCGATCACCCAGTAATCCCCCCACACCCATGGCAACCATGACAGCCAGGCCGGCGCGAAGCGTACCTGCAGCCTTGGCGAGCCGGCGCCGCCGATCTGCCGCGCGCTGCCGCTGGCGCTGCTGACGTCGCCATTGGCCAGCCGGCAGCGGTTGTCCACCGTCACCGTGCCGTCCGTCTGCAGCCGGTAACGGGCGCTGGCATTGGCGACGCACTTTTGCTGAAACCAGTTGGGATAGCGGGCGATCTCGTACCAGGTGCCCATGTAGCGCGGCACGTCCAGCGCGGCGATAGTTTGCAGCGGCTTGTCGCCGGCAAGGCCTGCCGCTTGCGGGCTGGCACAGGAGGTCAGGGTGGCAAGGCCGAGCAGGGCGGCAGCAAGTGTTTTTTTCATCGGGGATTCTCACTCTGGACACGCCCGTCGTACGCAGCCGGGGCGCGCGTAATGGGGCGATAAAGAAAATAAAACTATACGAAATAAACATTCAATTGGAAATGACTATTTCTATCCGGCATGATGGCATCCGTCAACAACGACTCACCGATCCAAGGAGCCAAGCATGTCCATCATCAACAGCCAGATCAAACCGTTTGCCAGCAAAGCCTTCCACAACGGCCAGTTCATCGACGTGACTGACCAGACCCTGCTGGGCAAGTGGTCCGTTGTCTTCTTCTACCCGGCGGACTTCACCTTCGTATGCCCGACCGAGCTGGGCGACCTGGCTGACCTGTACCCGGAATTCCAGAAGCTGGGCGTGGAAATCTACTCGGTCTCCACCGACACCCACTTCACCCACAAGGCGTGGCACGACACCTCCGACACCATCAAGAAGATCCAGTACCCGATGCTGGCCGACCCGACCCACCTGATCTCGCGCAACTTCGGCGTGCTGATCGAGGAAGCTGGCCTGGCCGACCGCGGTACCTTCGTGATCGACCCGGAAGGCAAGATCCAGATCGTGGAAATCAGTGCCGGCGGCGTGGGCCGCGATGCCGCCGAACTACTGCGCAAGATCAAGGCCGCCCAGTACGTGGCCGCCCACCCGGGTGAAGTGTGCCCGGCCAAGTGGAAAGAAGGCGATGCCACGCTGGCACCGTCGCTGGATCTGGTCGGCAAGATCTGAGTTTCCGCCGCGCTTCGACCCGATAGCTTTGTCGGCGGCGCGGCGCGGGGGCTTGCCGTACTCCATGTACTGTCTGCGCCCCCGCTTGCTTGCCTTCGCGCTCTCGGACCGAATCATCGGCGGAAACCAGGTGGCAACCCCACACAAAAAAGTACCCGACATTCATTGCCGGGTGCCCCGGAAAACGGCCTTGCGGCCAACCTTGAAGCCGCTTTCCCGGGTACCCGTATACCAAGGAGCACATCATGCTGGACAACGCTATCAAGACCCAACTGCAAGCCTACCTCACTAACCTGCAGCACCCGATCGAGCTGGTGGCCAGTCTGGGCGGCGGCGCCAAGGACGAGGAAGTGCGCGGCCTGCTAGCCGACATCGCCAGTCTGTCCGACAAGGTAAGCGCTCGCTTCGATGGCAACGATGCCCGCCAGCCGTCGTTCAGCGTTGGCCGCAGTGGCGACACCGCGCCGCGCGTGCAGTTTGCCGGTGTGCCAATGGGGCACGAATTCACCTCGCTGGTACTGGCGCTGCTGCAGGTGGGCGGCCATCCGTCCAAGGCCGGGCAGGAGCTGATTGCGCAGGTGAAAGAGCTGCAAGGCGAATTCCGCTTTGAAACCTATATCTCGCTGTCGTGCCAGAACTGCCCGGACGTAGTGCAGGCGCTGAACCTGATGGCGGTGCTGAACCCGAACATCCGCCACACCATGATCGATGGTGCGCTGTTCCAGGATGAGGTATCCGCCCGCCAGATCATGTCGGTACCTACCGTGTACCTGAACGGCGAAGTGTTTGGTCAGGGGCGCATGGGGCTGGAAGAGATTGTTGCCCGGCTAGATACCGGAGCGGCAGCGCGCGAGGCCGACAAGATTGCCGCCAAGGAGGCGTTTGACGTGCTGGTGGTGGGTGGCGGCCCGGCTGGCGCGGCGGCAGCCATCTACACCGCCCGCAAGGGCATTCGCACCGGCGTGGTGGCCGAGCGTTTCGGCGGCCAGGTGCTGGACACCATGGGCATCGAGAACTTCATCTCGGTGAAGGAAACCGAAGGCCCGAAGCTGGCGATGGCGCTGGAGCAGCACGTCAAGGAATACGACGTGGACGTGATGAACCTGCAGCGTGCCAGCAAGCTGCTGCCGGCCAGCGAAACCGCCAGCGGCCTGACCGAAATCCAGCTGCAAAGCGGTGCAGTCCTGAAAGCCAAAACGGTGATCATCGCCACCGGTGCGCGCTGGCGCGAAATGAACGTGCCGGGCGAAAAAGAGTATCGAAATAAGGGCGTGGCTTACTGCCCGCACTGCGACGGCCCGCTGTTCAAGGGCAAGCGCGTGGCGGTGATTGGCGGCGGCAACTCCGGCGTTGAAGCAGCCATCGACCTGGCCGGCATCGTGTCGCACGTTACCCTGCTGGAGTTCGGCGATGCCATGCGTGCCGATGCGGTGCTGCAGAACAAGCTGCGCAGCCTGCCCAATGTCACGGTGATCCTGCAGGCGCAGACCACCGCAGTGACGGGCGATGGTAGCAAGGTGAGCGGCCTTGACTATATTGACCGTGCCAGCGGCGAAGCGCGCCACATTGCGCTGGAGGGGATTTTCGTGCAGATCGGCCTGTTGCCGAACACCGACTGGCTGCGCGGCAGCGTGGAGCTGTCCAGCCGTGGCGAGATTCTGGTTGGCCGCCATCAGGACACCACCGTGCCGGGGGTGTTCGCCGCTGGCGACGTGACCGACGTGCCGTACAAGCAGATCATCATCGCCATGGGCGAGGGCGCCAAGGCTGCGCTGGGCGCTTTCGACCACCTGATCCGCAGCGGCGTCACCGCCGACTGAGCCAAAGGTTGGCCGCAGCTTGCGGCCAACCTTTGCTTCCCACTCCTGCAAGGCCAGCCCCGCATCGTCCGATGCGGGGCTGCTGCATGACGCGCCGCCGGCCCGCGATCGCGCCTGGGTCTATACTGCATTGCCGCCGCATCGCTACCTGTCTGTTTCGTGACTTCCCGTGGCGCTTTCTGCCATAAAAATGCCGATCAATACCGCTTTCCCCGCCGGTTTTCCTGATGTTATATTTTCAACTATCGCTTGAATCTGTTTTTACCATAACCTACGATAAAGCGTAACAAAACCGGCCGGCATCAGGGAGGAGGGCTTTCAGTGCGGTCTGGGTTTGTCAGGACGAGGTGCAGTATCCGATAGAGCTTTAGCGGTGGTATCGGCACTTGCTGGTGTCGTCGCCACCATGGAAGAAGCCATGCGGTGTGAACGTTCTCGGCACGTGCCATGAGGTGGGAATCACGCGTGCGATTCCTTGGCAGGAACCGCCTCTACATTGCGATCTAATGGAGGCACAACATGTTCTCATTAAGCAAGCTAAGAAAGGCGCTGTCCGCCTTCGCCCTCTGCTGTCTGGGCGTAATGGGCATTGCGCCGCTGGCCTTAGCAGATGACCCAGCAACACATTTTGAACTTGACGGCAACATGACCGGGGGTAACTCCACGAAACCTGACTGGACTAATATTTTCACAGGAAAGCTTCCTGGCGCAGGTGTTACTTATAACGCGCTGCCTGCTGGTTTCAGCGCACAGTTGTTCAGGGCAGACTTCAATCCTACCGGTAACAACGATGACAGCCTCTTTGCCACGGGGAGTAAGGACACCCTGAATATTACTCCGGGCTGGCAGTGTAAGAGGACCAACAATGTCAATGACAAGACCGATATCAACAATGCCTTCGCAGTTGCAGCCGTCAAGACCGGGGCTGATAACAAGCCACATCTGTTTGTCTATTTTGCATTGGACGTGGCCTCCAACGAGGGTACCAAGGATGTCGGTTTCTGGTTCCTCAAAGATCCAAGCGTAAGTTGCCCTAGTGGTGGCGGATCGACTCCCTTTGTGGGGAGTCACACTGATGGTGACGTGCTGATCGTATCCGAGTTCACCAGTGGTGGTCGGGTCAGTGAGATAAAGGCGTACAAGTGGGTTGGCGGTGCGAATGGTTATCTCGACTCTAATCCGGTAGCCGTGGGGGCGGAATGTGGTAGTGGTAGCGGTAACGTCTGCGCGAGAGTAAACGATGTGGTTCTTAATGGCTCCGGGACCGGCAATGGAGACCAAGTGCCTTGGCTGGTCAAGACCAAGACTTCCAATCCGAATCCAGGTTATGACAGTCCTACCGACTTGGATCTTGGCATGTTCTTCGAAGGTGGTATCGACCTGACTGCGGCTGGCATCTCCGGTTGCTTTAACCGTTACTTGGCTGATACCCGTTCGTCCACCTCGCTGGGTGCAACCATCTTTGACTTTGTGATCGGTGACTTCGCTAGCTGTAGTATCAAGGCGAGCAAGTCTTGCGAAACTACTGTCGTGAATACGGCGGACAACAACTACACAAGTACGTTCAAGGTGACCATTACCAACGACAGTGCAACCGGTACTGTCCATGACGTATCGTTCAACGAGGCAGCCAACGCTATTCCATCCGGCGAGACCTGCAAAATCCTTGCAAACAGTAATACCGGCGATCAAAACGTTGACAACGTTCCACTTACGAATGGTGGTACTCCGGTAAAACTCACCAGCAGCTTGGCAGCAGGTGCAGATGTGAGCGTTGAAATCACGTGTACCGGTTCCGCAAATGGCTTCCAGAATGCCGTTAATGTTTTGGCAGGGTCCTCATCTGGGTTGTCGGATATTTCGAAGAGTGGTGTTCAGAGCGACACTTGCTCGGCTACTGTAAATTCCGGCCTGCAGATCACCAAGCAATGTACGGGTCTGAATATTGTGCCCTCTAGCGTGGCTAGCGATCCGATCCAGCTGCTGGCAAGTGTTGCAGTCACTGTCACAAACCCGGCTTCGATTTTGGTTAATAACGTGCCAGTGCCCGTCAACGAGAGTGTGGTGATCGACTCGGTAACCGACAGCAAAGTCGGAGCTCTGGGTAGCCAAGTGATTGGCCACTTAACTCAAGTGCTTTGCGACAGCAGCACCCCACCGAAGCCAGCCTCTCCTGTAACGGCAGCCAATGACCTTAATCTGTCTCCGGGTGAAACTGCTTGCTTCATCGGCAGCTACACGCCGACTAATGGCGACTTGAATGGTCAGACTGACCCGTCTACGACGTTCTTTACGGATCAGGCAACTGCCAAAGCTCATGGCGCACTCAGCACAAAAGCATTCGAAGAGAAGTCATCTGTGGTTTCGTGCTTCCTGTGTGATGATGATGTCGACTCTTTTGCCGACGTTAATGACAAGTATCCAACAGATCCAAATCAGCATTAAGCTTGATGTTCTGGTTGGATAAAACAAAAGGGCGATGGGGCGAAAGACCCATTGCCCTTTGTTTTATGGTAACCAGCCAGGTTCGACAAGAGCGCTAAATCTGTCTTACTTGCGGCCTTTACCTTTGCTCGTTGTTGTTGAGGAAGTAGCAATGACATAATTGCTGGAAGTGCTGCCGCTGTAGCTTGTTGCTATGCTATTGGTCGCCTTGCCGGTGATGCTATAGGTTCCTGCGGTTGATGTCGTCGAAGAGGTTATCGTCACGGAGGTAGATGCCGTACTACCAGCTCCAATATTCATTTGGGATGCTGACCAGGCTTCGGTCCAGCCTGTGGGCAAAGTTCCTTGCAGGTTGAAGTTGGAAGAGGCACATTCACTGCTGTCGTTGTTGGTCACCACCACGGTGTAGATCACGGTCGAACCAGCTTTTACCGAAGACGCTTGCGTTGACATTACAACCGAAGGATTGGCACGGTTGCACGACGACTTGCTGAAAGTGACGTCTACACCAATACCGGTACTGTTGGCCCAAGTTGGAGTGATAGTTACGCCAGCAGAAGTATCTGTGTAGCTTTTACCCACAACGAGGGCTGCATCGCTCAAGTCTTGGCTGGAATAAGCGTTTAGGCTACCCGGAGTCATGTCTACCTCGTGGTTGCTATTTCCAGCACCATCGGTTGCTGTATGAACCAGCACACCGGCCAGAATGTTTTCCGGATAGTAAATACTTTTGCTGGTGATATATGCATCGATTCCAATCGGCTGTCTGTACTCGAGGTAGTACCAGCTTAGGGTACCGGTAGTGGGGTCGGTTCCCTTTAGAATCTTCAGACCCTTGGCGCTGCCGCTGCTCCCAGTTTCAATTGGCTCGATAACATAGTTACCGTTGCTCTGTACGGTCGTAATTGGCGGGGAAACATTGTAATTAAGCCACCCCAGCCGTTCCTTTTGCGCCGCGTTGAAGTGCCCAAGGCCAGCACCCATGGTATCAACCTTGTCCCCATATTCCGCATAAGAACAAATGTTTCCGATTGCGCTGACGTCACAGTCAATCCCATGTGAATGGAACAAACCCAAAGCATGACCCAATTCGTGTGTGACGATGTTCAGAGACATTCCGCCATTGATAAACGATTGGGATGGGACGCTTACTGTGGATGACAGACCGCTCCAACTACAACTGTTTGCCGGAAAAGCGAACACTAGTCGGGTATAGGAAGAGAGATCTACGCCAGCGGCTTCCGCCGCCGACTTGGCTGCTGTGGCGATATTGTTTTGGTTACAGGTATCCGTGCTATTTATTGGCAATGTATACCAGCCGAAAGTATTCCCGGTTAGCCAAGTCTGCTGGTACGAATTTTCAAGGAAGAAGTGATTCACCGAGTCACTGGTCGTGCCGAACATAAAGCTGTTCCACTGACCGGTTGTCCACGGCTTGTTCGTCGGCTGATCCTGGAAGTTGACCAGCAGTACCGCCGTCTTTTGCTCCCCTAGTGAACTCAAGCCAGGTGCTGGCGCGGCCAGGATTTGGTAGCTGTTGCTATCACTGCTCTCCAATTCCAGAGTGAGTGTGTCGCCGCTCTGCGTGCCTTTCACCCGGATCTTGCTGCCAGGCTCGTGCTGTGGTGGGGATTTCTTGAACTTGAGTTCGTAACGCGGCCCTGATTCGGTCTTCAAGAAGTGCCGAGTACGGCTTTTCTTTCCCTTGAAGTCATCTTCGATCCAGACCTCCAGTTCACCTTCAAGCTGTGCTTGTGCACCTGTTGCGTTGGTTTGTGGCGTTTTCCCTGCATTGTTCACTGATTGGGCAAAGCCGGGTGTAGCAAAGCACAACAGCAGCAGGTAGCCCAGTAACATTGTCGGCAAGCCGAAACGTTGGCCGCAGGCACGCATCGCGCGTTGAAGCATGACATTCCTCTCATCATCAAAAGAAAAGTCCATCCTCCGCAACTGGCCACACGGCTGATCACTGTACTCCTCCACTCCCCATTTCCTGAAAGCAGGAAAATGTTTTCTGCTGGCGTGTTTCTTTTAAATAAACGCTATATTTAAAGTGTGATGTAGTACTTTAGAATTAAATTCCGTGCCTTTGCTTGCCAAATCGGTAGCTGATGGATATTTCTGTTATTAAATTAAAATTCAACCGTGAACTATACACAGTGTACAGGCAGTGGCAATATTGCTCCCGGATAATTTTATCGATATTGTGTCGCTATAAAATTTTGTGTTGCTTTTTGATTTTGTCATTTTTTATGATGAATTTACTTTAAACAGGATGGTTTTAATAATTTGTTTGTTTTAATTTTTTTGGGTTATTTTAATATTTTCATAAACATTATGATGTTTTGGATTCAAAGAAAAAATCCCGGATGAATCAAACGTAAGTGAAGCCGGCAGAAGACGTGTGTCAGGGCTGCGTGATAAAGGCTGAGCGAGGTGTGGTGAGCGGAAGCCGTGCTGAAGGCTGCCCAAGGCAGGCATCCCGAGCCGTGGGCAATCGGGAAGAGGGTGATGCCGGCGGCCACCGGATGCGGCTGCAAGTGAGTACGGGGAGTCGCGGTACCGGCTGGGCGGCACCGCTCAAGGCGTGGTTGCCGGACTAGCCGCGATGGCGGCTAGCCGGTGACTGACTCGGTTGCGAGGGTTCAGGGAGTATGCGTCAGGGCGTCTTGCTACCCAGCAGCTGCTCTATCCGTGCCGCCGGTATCGCCCCGGCAACGCGCTCGTTATTGGCGAAGATCAGTGTCGGTGTGCCGGTAATGCGGTGGGTGCGCGCCAGTTTCGCCAGGTTGGCGATCGGGGTGTCGCATTCGCCGTTCCCCTCCGGCAGGGTATTGTCATTGACTGCGGCCAGCCACGCCTTGGCGCGGTCCGGTGCACACCAGATCTTGCGCGACTTCAGCGTGGCGCCGGGGTGCAGTTGCTCAAGTGGGTACAGGAAAACATGGATGGTGACATCGTTGACCTTCTGCAGCTCGCGTTCCAGCTGTTTGCAGAACGGGCAATCCGGGTCCTCGAACACGGCCACCTGGCGCTTGCCGTTGCCCTTGACGATCTTGATCGCCTGCTCGAAGGGCAATTTGTTGAAGCTGATCTCGGACAGCACTTTCATGCGTTCGGCACTCAGGCTCTGCCGGGTCTGCGCATTGATCAGGTTACCCTGGATCGCGTAGCTGACCTTTTCATCGACATAGAATAACTGGCCGACGGCATAGACCTCGTACAGGCCGGTCAGCGTCTCTTTTTTCACCGAAGCCACCTCTGCACCGGGGAAGCGTTCCTCGAATGAGCGTTTCACTGATTGCTCGTCCGCCATCGCCAGTGCCGACAGCATGGCGGTAAGCAGCAGTGAACTGCGCAGCAGTATTCTCATGATGAATCTCCCGATGGCTGATGGATGCAGAATAAGGACAATCCGATATAGTTCAGATTGCGTTTTGCTGCTGCTTATTCATCACCCACCGCCGCATTGCGGCAGCAAGCGGTTGCTCCTGGTGCCGGATAAGCGCGGCATGAGCGGCTGCCGGCCGGCGCAGGTTTGCGGCCAACCTTTGGAGCCGCCATGTCCTTTCTTGCCACCGCCCGGTGCTGGGCGCACCAGCTCAAGCGCGATGTCGTCACCGTCTACTTTGCTGCGCGCCATCCGGCCACGCCGTACTGGCTGCGGCTGCTGGCCCTGCTGGTGGCCGCCTACGCGCTGAGCCCGATCGACCTGATCCCCGATTTTGTGCCGCTGCTCGGCTATGTCGACGACTTGCTGCTGCTGCCGCTGGGCCTGCTGCTGGTGTTGCGCTGCCTGCCGCCGGCGGTGCTGGCCGAGTGTCGCGCACATGCGGCAGCGCTACTGACGCGGCCGCGCAGTCGCCGCGCGGCGGCGGTGATCGTCGGCCTGTGGCTGGGCGGCGCGCTGGCGCTGGCGTGGTACGCCTGGCCGCGCTGAGTTTTCCCTCCGCTCAACTTTTCCTTACAGCAGCGTTTTCAGCGCCAGTCCGAGCACGGCGCAGCCGGCGATGACGTGGATCACGTTGCGTCTGAAGCGCAGCAGCGCCACCGCGGCCAGCAGCGCAATTAGCAGCGATGGCCAGTCGAGGTCGCCGTCGAAGCCGCGCGGCCACAGCACGTGGTAGCCGAAGAACAGCGCCAGATTGAGGATCACGCCGACCACGGCCGCGGTGATGGCGGTCAGTGGCGCGGTGAATTTGATATCGCCGTGGGTGGCCTCCACCAGCGGCCCGCCGGCGAGGATGAACAGGAAGGAGGGCAGGAAGGTGAACCAGGTCACCACGCCGGCGGCGACGGCGCCGGCGGCAAACAGCGCCTCCGGCCCGA
The DNA here is from genome assembly GCF_028548475.1 of Vogesella margarita. Lineage (GTDB taxonomy): Bacteria > Pseudomonadota > Gammaproteobacteria > Burkholderiales > Chromobacteriaceae > Vogesella > Vogesella margarita. The sequence goes on along the minus strand of NZ_JAQQLE010000011.1, from coordinate 88,508 downwards.
ACAGCGCCTGGCCGTAGCCACCGACAAAACCGACGAAGGCCACCACCATGATCAGCGGCCCGGGCGTGGTTTCGCCCAGCGCCAAGCCGTCGATCATCTGCGTCGCCGTCAGCCAGCCGAAGTGCTCCACCGCGCCCTGGTAGACGTAGGGCAACACCGCGTAGGCGCCGCCGAAGGTCAGCAGCGCCGCCTTGCTGAAGAACCAGCCCATCTGTGGCAGCGCATGCGGCCAACCGTAGGCCAGCGTCAGCAGCGCCATTGGCAGCAGCCACAGCAGCGCTCCCGCCGCCAGTACTATCCCCAGCCGGTGCCAGCAAAAGCGCGCGTGCGGCGGCGGTGGCGTGTTGTCGTCGATCAGCGCGGCACCGAACGACTGGCCGGCGGCGGCGTGGCCGCCCGCGACGTGGAAGGCGGCCGGAGCCAGGCGGCCGCCGACATGGCCGGCCAGCGCGGCCGCCGCCACGATCAGCGGGAACGGCAGCCGCAGCACGAAGATGGCGATAAAGGACGCCGCCGCGATCATCCACAGCAGCCGGTGGCGCAACGCGCGCTGGCCGATGCGGTGCGCGGCCTGCAGCACGATGGCGGTGACCGCCGGCTTGATGCCGTAGAACAGGCCGGCCACCAGCGGCACCTCGCCAAAGGCGACGTACAGCCATGACAGCAGGATCAGCAGCAACAGCGAGGGCAGCACGAACAGGGCGCCGGCGATGATGCCGCCCGCGGTGCGGTGCATCAGCCAGCCGATGTAGGTGGCCAGCTGCTGCGCCTCCGGGCCGGGCAGCAGCATGCAGTAGTTCAGCGCGTGCAGGAAACGGCGCTCGGACAGCCAGCGCCGCTTCTCCACCAGCTCCTGGTGCATGATGGCGATCTGCCCGGCCGGGCCGCCGAAGCTGATCAGCCCCAGCTTGAGCCAGAAGCGGAACGCCTGCCACAGGCTGACGGGGGAAGGGAGATCGGCGGGCGCGAGCCTGGCGGCGGTGTCGGGTGGCGTCATGGTGGTGGGTATGATCGGGGTGGCGGAAGCGCCCTGCGGCCAACGTTGGCCGCACGGCGGTGCCAGCTTAACGCGTTTGCCGGCACCCGGAAACGCCGCCGGCCGGCAACGAGCGTGCGCCTGGCGATGGGCGAAGGCGGCCGCATTATCTATGCTGTATAAACGGCACGCCCGGACGCGGCCGACTGCATGGCCGGGCAGCGCTTCAGGTAACATGCGTGTCGAGGCCGGTGCGATGCCGGCCGGCGTGTTTGCGGCGCTGGCGTGTGGCACGGCCGCCGCTGTCGTTTCACCTGTCCCCCTGCCGGTGCGGTCTGGCCGGAGCGCAATCTCAAGGATCAATGTGGCATGACAGGTCATCCCCGTAATCGCTTTATCCTGATCGCTATCGCCAGCTACGTCGTGTTCGGGCTGCTGTGGATCCTGTTGTCCGACCACCTGCTGTTGCTGTTTGCCGATGTCGACGCGCTGACCCGGCTGTCGACCGCCAAGGGCGTGTTCTTCGTCATCGCCACCGCGGCGCTGTTCTTCTTCCTGCTGCGCGCGGTGCCGCAGCGCGATGCGATGCCGCGCGAATCGTTGCTGGGTGCGCTGACGTTCAGCATCGACCGCGAGCGGCGGCCGCACTGGTTCCTGTACCTGTTCGCGGTGGTGATCACCGCCGCGGTGCTGCTGCTGCGCCTCACTATTCCGGTCGATCTCGGCACACGGCCGATGCTGATCCTGTTCATGCTGCCCATCGTGCTGTGCGCGCTGCTTGGCGGGCTCGGGCCGGGGCTGTTTGCCACGCTGCTCACCGCGGCGGCTACCGACCTGATGGCGGTGCCGCACTTCCACAGCGCGACCGCGTCGGCCTATGCGCAGCTGCAGTGGGCGTCGCTCGTGCTCAACGGCCTGGGCGTCAGCCTGCTCAGCGCCATGCTGCATCGCTCGCTGGCCAAGCAGGAGGTCAACCGCCGCATGCTGGATGTGGTGGTGTCCGGCAACACCGACGCCGTGTTCGTCAAGGACGCACAGGGCAGCTACCTGCTGGCCAACGCCGCCGCCGCCGCCTTTGTCGGCAAGCCGGTGCAGGACATCATCGGCCAGGACGACCGCACGCTGTTCGACGCCGCCTCGGCACAGGCGCTGATCCGCAAGGATCGCGACATCATGGCTGCCGGCATGGTGCAGACCAGCGAGGAGCAATTGACGCTGCCGGACGGCAAGGCGATGGTGTTCCTGGTGACCAAGGGACCGATGAGCGATGGCAAGGGCCGCGTCAACGGCCTGTTCGGCATCGCGCGCGACATTACCGAGCGCAAGCGGGTCGAGCTGGCGCTGAAAGAGGCGGCAGTGGTGTTCGACAGCAGCTACGAGGGCATCATGGTGGTCAGCCCGGCCGGGCGGATCACCAAGGTCAACGCCGCCTTCACGCGCATTACCGGCTATAGCGCGGAAGCGGCAGTCGGCCAGACCCCCGCGCTGCTGTCGTCCGGCCAGCACGACGCCGCTTTTTACCGCGAGATGTGGGCATCGGTGCGAGAGCATGGCTTCTGGCACGGCGAGATCTGGAACCGGCGCCAGAACGGCGAGCTCTATCCCGAGCAGCTGTCCATCTCCGTGGTGCACGACGAGCAGGGCCAGGTGTGCCACTACGTCGGCATCTTCTCAGACATCAGCCAGCTGAAGGCGCACGAGGCTGAGCTGGAACGTATCGCCAACTTCGACCCGTTGACCGGCCTGCCGAACCGGCGCCTGCTGTCGGACCGGCTGGAGCAGGCGATCCGGCACAGCACGCGCAGCGGCAAGTCCTGCGCCGTCTGCTTCCTCGATCTTGACGGCTTCAAGGCGATCAACGACCAGTACGGCCACGCCGCCGGCGACCAGCTGCTGATCGGTGTCAGCGCCAACCTGAAAACGGTGCTGCGTGCCGACGACACCCTGGCACGGCTGGGCGGCGACGAGTTCGTGGTGCTGCTGGTCGATGTGGGCGGTAGCGAGGAATGCGTGCAGGTGCTGGAGCGGCTGCTGGCGGCGATCCGGCAGGAGGTCGACCTGGGTGACACGGTGGTACGTGCCTCGGCCAGTATCGGCGTCAGCCTCTATCCGCAAGACAATGTCGACGCCGATACCCTGCTGCGCCACGCCGACCAGGCAATGTACCTGGCCAAGGATGCCGGCAAGAACCGCTACCGGATGTTCGACCCGGAAAGCGACCGCAAGTCCCAGGAGCAGCGCAAGGAGCTGGAACAGCTGCGCCACGCACTGGCCAACGACGAATTCGTACTCTACTACCAGCCCAAGGTGAGCCTGGACAGCGGCGACATCATCGGTGCCGAGGCGCTGATCCGCTGGTGCCACCCCGAGCGGGGCCTGGTGCCGCCTGGCGCCTTCCTGCCGTTGCTGCACGGCACCGAGCTGGAAAACGCGGTCGACGAGTGGGTGATCAATACCGCGCTGGCGCAGGCGTCGGCGTGGCACGACGCCGGGCTGTCGATGCGCGTCAGCGTCAACGTCAGCGCCGGCTATCTGCTGGCGCCGACCTTCTATTCCGATCTGGCGCGAGCCTTGCAATGCCACACCAACGTGCCGCCGGAGCACCTGGAGCTGGAGGTGCTGGAGACGGCGGCCATCGCCGACATGGGGCAGGCGGTCGCCATCATGCAGCGCTGCCGTAAGCTGGGCGTGCGTTTTGCGCTCGATGACTTCGGCACCGGCTACTCGTCGCTGACCTATCTGCGCAAGCTGCCGGTCGACACCCTCAAGATCGACCAGAGCTTCGTGCGCGACATGCTGAACGACGCCGACGATCTGGGCATCGTCGAAGGCGTGATCCAGCTGGCCACGGTGTTCGAGCGGCAGGTGATCGCCGAAGGGGTGGAAACGCTGCAGCACGGTGCGGTGTTGCGCCGGCTCGGCTGCCATCTGGTGCAGGGCTATGGCATTGCCCGCCCGCTGGCCGCCGAGGCCTTCCCGTCCTGGTGCCGGCAGTGGCAGACCGATGCCGCCTGGCATACCCTCGGCGAGGCCTCCTGAGCACCGCCGTTCTCTTTTTCCGAATCATCCGGGTTGACGTCATGCCGAGATTTGCCTTTGCCCCGCCGCATCCCCGCCACGCGCTGCGCGTGGCGCTCAGCCACCACGTCGCCAACGGCCTGTCGGCGGCGCTGGGGCTGTTGCTGATCTCAGGCGCGGTGCACCTGTGGCTGGGCGCCCTGGCCGCGGCGGCGGCCTCGGTCGGCGTGGTGGTGTGCATTCCGCCGGATCAGCCGGCACCGCGGCGCGGCAAGCTGCGGCAACTGCTGCCGGCGGCGCTGCTCGGCCTGCCGCTGTTCCTCGGCACACGCTTGCTGCACGGAGATGCGCTGCAGCTGGGCCTTTTGCTGCTGCCGGCTACCTTTATCGCTTTTCTTGCCGCCGCGTGGGGCAAACGCGGCATTCCGCTGTCGGTGTCCATCATGTTCGCGATGCTGTTCGCGATGGCGATGCCGGCGCACGACGGCATCGCGCCGGTGCTGGCCAGCAGCCTGCACTTCGCGCTTGGTGCCGGCCTGTACCTGCTGTGGGCGACGCTGGCCAATGCCTTGCTGGGCGGTCGCTACCGGGTGCAGCTGCTGGCCGACACCCTGCTGGCGCTGTCGGAGCTGATGCGGCTGCAGGCGCAGCAATTCCTGCCGCCGGAGAGCGACGAGCGGCACCGGGCGCCGCTGATCGGGCGCCTGCTGCGCGAGCAGGCGGCGCTGACCGACCAGCTGCAGGGCGCGCGCAACATCCTGCTGGAGTCGCCGCGCACGCCGCGGCGGCAGCAGCTGGCGGCGATGCTGCTGCAGGTACTGGAAATGCGCGACCACCTGCTGGCCTGCGAGCTGGACCTGGACACGCTGAAATCCCGCCCCGGCCACGCGCCGGTGCTGGGCGTGCTGCACGAGGTGCTGCAAACGTTGGCCGCAGACATCGCGCAGCTGGCCGACAAGCTGCTGTACGGACGCACGCCGCCGCCGTTCACCAGCCTGCGGCCGCTGCTGGCCGCGCTGCACTGGGTGGAGACGGAGCCCGCCGGGCAGGCGCCGTCGGCAGCGATGCTGGCCCGCGGGCTGGCCAACCGCGTCGGCAACATCAACGACGAGGTGGTGCGGCTGGTGGCGCTGGCGCGCGGCGAGCTGGCGCCGGACCTGGCGGGGGTGCGTGCCAGCTGGCAGCTGTTCGTCAGCCCCACCGCGTGGTCGTGGCGGCCGTTTGCCGGGTTGTGGCGCTGGGATGCGCCGCCGCTGCGCCACGCCATCCGCGCCACACTGGCGGTCGGCAGTGCCTATGCGCTGGCGCAGGTGCTGCCGTGGGTGGCGCACGACTACTGGATCCTGCTGACCATCGTGGTGGTGCTGCGCGGCAGCCTGGCGCAGACGCTGGAACGGCGTAACAGCCGTGTCGCCGGCACCCTGCTCGGTTGCGTGATCGCCGGCGCGCTGCTGGCCTTGCAGCCGTCGTCGTGGCTGTTGCTGCTGGCGGTGACGCTGGCGCAGGCGCTGGCCCACGCCTTTGCCGTGCGCCGCTACCTGGTGACGGCGGTGGCCGCCACCGTGCTTGGCCTGTTGCAGGCGCACATGCTGCACGCCGGTGCCAGCCCGGTGTTCGGCGTGCCCGAGCGCATCGCCGACACCCTGATCGGCGTCGCCATCGCCTGGGCGTGCAGCTACGTGCTGCCGTCGTGGGAGCGGCACCAGATCCCGGCGCTGGTGGCGCGCACGCTCGGCGCGCAGGCGCGCCACGCCCGCGTGGCGCTGGGGCTGGGCCAGCTGCAGGCGATCGACAACGAGCCGGAGTTGGCCTGGCGCCTGGCGCGGCGCGAGGCCTACGACAGCCTGTCGGCGCTGGTGCAGGCGACGCAGCGCTCGCTGGCCGAGCCGCGCGCGGTGCGGCCGCCGCTGGCGCCGCTGGGCCTGCTGCTGGCGCACAGTTACCAGCTGCTGGCGCAGCTGACGGCGGTGAAGAGCATGCTGCTGCTGCGCCGCGACCGCCTGCAGCCGGAGCAGATCCGCCAGCCGCTGCAGCAGGCGGCGCTGTCCATCGAACAGGCACTGCAGCACGCCGGCGGCGCGGTGGAGGAGGCGGCGGAAGCGGCGCCGGGGCCGGTGCTGCTGCCCGATCCGTTCGAGAGCGATCTCAGTCCGTGGCTGCTGCGCCGGCTGGAGCTGGCGCGGCGCCTCGCCGGCCAGCTGCGGCAGGATGCCGACCGGGTGCTGGCGCCGCAGGAGCCGGCCAGCCCGGAGTAGGGCGCCTCAGCCCCGCCACGCGGCGATGCGCTTGCTGCCTTCCAGCAGCAGCAGGGTGGCGCAGCCCAGCGCGAACGCCGCCAGCCACAGCCCCGGCGCCAGCGGCACGAAGCCGAAGGCGCCGGCCAGCGCCGGGATGCTGGTGATCAGCAGCAGGCTCAGCAGGGTGCCGCCCAGCACCCAGGCCGCCACCGCCGACAGGCCCCCGAACAGCGCGCGCCAGCCGCTCTGCGCCGAGCGGTTGGGCAGGATCAGCAGCGCGTTGGCGCTGACCAGCACGATGAAGGCCAGCGCCCGCGCCGTCGCGTCGTCGAGCGCGGCGGCGAGGCTGGCGGCGTAGGCGACGCCGCAGCTGAACAGCACCAGCGCGCCCTGCGCCAGCGCCAATACCAGCTGCGGCAGCGACAGCAGCGCCTCGCCGGTGCGGCGTGGCGGCTGCTGCATCTGCTGCGGCCGTTCCGGCTCGGCCTCGAACACGATGGAGCAGGCCGGGTCGATCACCAGCTCCAGAAAGGCGATGTGGATCGGCGCCAGGATCAGCGGCATGCCGAACAGCAGCGGCAGCATCGACAACCCGATGATGGGCACGTGCACCGCCAGCGTGTAGCTCATCGCCTGGCGCAGGTTGGCGAAGATGCGCCGCCCGAGGCGGATCGCCGCCACGATGGCGGTGAAGTCGTCGTCCAGCAGTACCAGCGCGGCCGCCTCGCGCGCGACGTCCGTGCCGCGCTTGCCCATCGCGATGCCGATGTGTGCCGCCTTCAGCGCCGGCGCGTCGTTCACGCCGTCGCCGGTCATCGCCACTACCTCGCCGGCGGCCTTCAGCGCGTTGACGATGGCCAGCTTCTGCTGCGGCGTGACGCGCGCGACCACGTTGACGCCGGCCAGCTGGCGGCCAAGGTTGGCCGCATCGTCGCCCAGTGCCGCAAGGTCGGCGCCGGTCAGCGTGCCGCGGCTCTCGATGCCGGCCTGGCTCGCGATGGCGCGCGCGGTGTGCGGGTGGTCGCCGGTGATCATCAGCACGCGGATGCCGGCCTGCCGGCACTCGCGGATGGCGGCGGGCACCTCCGGGCGCAGCGGGTCGGCAAAGCCGGCGAGGCCGAGCAGCTCGAAGTCGAAATCATGCTGCAGCGATGGCCACGCCTGCTGCGTACTGTGCCGCGCCTTGGCGATGCCCAGCACGCGCAGGCCGCGGTCGGCAAGCGTTGTCGCGTCTGCGATCAGGCGCGCGCGCGCCGCGTCCGGCAGGTGGCACAGCTCGGCGATCGCCTCCGGCGCGCCCTTGGCGGCGACCACGTCGTCGTCGCCATCATCCTGCCGCCACAGGTGCGACATCGCCATCAGCGCCGGTGACAGCTCGTACTCGCGTGCCAGCGACCACGCCGGGTGCAGGTGTTCGGTGTCGGCCAGATGGGTGCGCGCGTAGTGGTGGAAGGCCTGCTCCATCGGGTCGTGCGGCTCGATCTCGCTGGCCAGCACCGCGTACTCCAGCAGCTCGTGGTAGGCCTCCGGCAGCTCGCCGCCGGGCAGCCGGCCGGTGTCCAGCAGCTGGCCGTCTACCGCCAGCGCCGCCAGCGCCATGCGGTTCTGCGTCAGGGTGCCGGTCTTGTCGACGCACAGCACCGTGGTCTGGCCCAGCGTCTCGATCGCGTTCAGCCGCCGCGTCAGCACCTGGTGGCTGGCGATGCGGCGCGCGCCCAGCGCCAGGAACACGATCATGATCACCGGGAATTCCTGCGGCAGGATGCCCATCGCCAGCGTGATGCCGGCCAGGAGCGCATCCAGCCAGCTGTCGCGCAGCAGCCAGTACAGCAGCGCCAGCAGCAGGCACAGGCCGATGCCCAGCACGGCCAGTCGCCGGGTCAGCCGCGTGATCTCGTCGCGCAGCGGTGAGGCCTCGACGGCGATGCTGGACAGCGACTTGCCGATGCGGCCCAGCTCGGTGCGCTGGCCGGTGGCGCACACCTGCAGCAGGCCCTGGCCGCGTACCACCAGCGTTCCGGCGTAGGCCATCTCGCGCTGGCCGAACTTGGCCACCGGCTCCGATTCGCCGCTGAGCATGGATTCGTCGGTGGCCAGCTCGTGCGCCTGCAGCACCACGCCGTCGGCGGCGATGCGGTCGCCCTCGCTGAGGATCAGGATGTCGTCGCGCACCACCTCGCGCCCGGCGATGCGCTGCGCCTCGCCGTCGCGGATCACCAGCGCGCGCGGGCTGGACAGGTCGCGTAGCGCCTCCAGCGCGTTCTCGGTGCGCCGCTCCTGCACGATGGTGACGGCCATGATGATGGCGACGAAGCCGAGCAGGATCAGCGCCTCGTGCGCGTCGCCCATCGCCAGGTAGATGGCACCGGCACCCAGCAGCAGCAGGAACATCGGCTCGCGCACCACCTCGCCGGCGATGGCGGCCAGGCTGCGGCGCTGCTCGGTGCCCAGTTCGTTGGCGCCTTCGGCCACCAGCCGGGCACGGGCGACGCTGTGGCTGAGTCCGCGGGGAAAGGCTTCACTCATGACGGCTCCGGCAAGGAAACAGCGCAGGAATGCGTATAGCGGTTATAGCAGCCGGCACCGTGGCCGGCGGTAGGGAGAGGCGTTCGCTTTTGGCGGCTCAGTCGCCGGGCAGGGTCTCGCGCGGCAGTTGCAGCCGCTGGCGCAGGCGCTCGAACACACCCTCGCGCTGCAGCTGGCGGAACAGGCTGGCATAACGGTGGCTTAGCTGCGGCGCGGTGCCGGGGCTGAATGCGAGGTAGAGCGGGGTGGACAGCGCCGGCAGCGGCAGCACCGGCTGCAGCAGGCGCGGGTCCAGGCCCAGCCCGCGCGCGTGCCAGAACAGTACCTGGGTATTGGAGAAGGGCAGCAGGTCGATGCGGCCGGCGTACAGCTTGCGGATATTGGACGGGTCGTCGCTGCTTTGCTGCAGGTTGCGCTCGTAGGCAAAGCCCTGCTGTATCAGGTAGTCCGCCTTCATGTCCCGTGCGGTCACGCCCAGCTGCCAGCGCTTTGCCTGTTGCAGTGTGGCGGGGTTGACCTCGGGGCGGTCGGCCAGGCGCCACAGCCGGGCGTCACCGCGGGCGATGCGCCCGATCCAGCCGTAGCGCCCCTCGCGTTGCGGCGTGCGGCCCAGGCAGAAGATCAGCAGCCCGGGCGTGGTTTCCGCCATCTGGTAGGCGCGCGGCCACGGCAGGAACTGCACGTTCAGCGTGTCGCCGTTGCGCGCCGCCAGCGCCTGTGCCGCTTCCAGTGCCAGTCCCCACGGCGCCGGCTGTGCGCTCTGGAAGGGCGGAAACTCTGTGGTGACGGCGTGGATGACGGCCGCTGTGGCCGAGGTGGACAGCAACAGCAGGCACAGCAACAGCGAGAGCAGCGGGCGCGGCATCATGATGCCCTGATGATTTTTTGAAAAACGGCAGCATGAACGCAAGCCGGGCAATCTTCAAGCATTCCAGCATGGCGCAGCGCAGCGTAAATCCCTAAAATGGGGCGGTTATCCCCACAGCCGCTACGCTGGAGAACACATCAATGGCTATCATCCGTCAGGAAGACTTTATCCAGAGCATCGCCGATGCTTTTCAGTACATCAGTTGCTATCACCCCAAGGATTACATTGACGCGCTGTACAAGGCGTATCAGCACGAGGAAAGCCCCGCCGCCAAGGACGCGATGGCGCAGATCCTGATCAACAGCCGCATGTGTGCCGAAGGCCGCCGTCCGATCTGCCAGGATACCGGTATCGCCGTGGTGTTCCTGAAGGTGGGCATGAAAGTGCAGTGGGACAGCACCCTCTCCGTGCAGGAAATGGTCAACGAAGGCGTGCGCCGCGCCTACAACAACCCGGACAACAAGCTGCGCGCCTCGGTGCTGCTGGATCCGGCCGGCCTGCGCAAGAACTCCAAGGACAACACCCCGGCCGTGGTGCACTTCGAGATCGTCGAAGGCGACGGCGTGGAAGTGATCTGTGCCGCCAAGGGCGGCGGCTCGGAGAACAAATCCAAGTTCTACGCGCTGAACCCGTCCGACTCCATCGTCGACTGGGTGATCAAGACCGTGCCGACCATGGGCGCCGGCTGGTGTCCGCCGGGCATCCTCGGTATCGGCATCGGCGGCACGCCGGAAAAGGCGATGCTGCTGGCCAAGGAATCGCTGATGGACCACGTGGACATCCACGAGCTGAAGGCCAAGGCCGCCAGCGGCGCGGAACTGACCCGCGTCGAAGCGCTGCGTCTGGAAATCTTCGAGAAGGTGAACGCGCTGGGTATCGGCGCGCAGGGCCTGGGCGGCCTGACCACCGTGTTGGACGTGAAGATCCTCGACTACCCGACCCACGCAGCATCGCTGCCGGTAGCGATGATCCCGAACTGCGCCGCTACCCGCCACATCCACTTCCATCTGGATGGCAGCGGCCCGGCACACCTGGAAACGCCGAAGCTCGAAGACTGGCCGGAAATCACCTACGACACCAGCAACGGCAAGCGTGTCGACCTGAACAACATCACCCGCGAAGAAGTGGCCAGCTGGCAGCCGGGCGACGTGCTCTTGCTCAACGGCAAGATCCTGACCGGCCGCGACGCCGCGCACAAGCGCATGGTCGACATGCTGAACAAGGGCGAGAAGCTGCCGGTGGACTTCACCAACCGCTTCATCTACTACGTCGGCCCGGTTGATCCGGTACGCGACGAAGTGGTCGGCCCGGCCGGCCCGACCACCGCCACCCGCATGGACAAGTTCACCCGCCAGATGCTGGAGCAGACCGGCCTCTTGGGCATGATCGGCAAGGCCGAGCGCGGCCCGGCGGCGATCGACGCGATCCGCGACAACAAGGCGGTGTACCTGATGGCGGTCGGCGGCTCGGCCTACCTCGTGTCTAAGGCGATCAAGGCGTCCAAGGTGGTCGGCTTCGAGGACCTGGGCATGGAAGCGATCTACGAGTTCGACGTGCAGGACATGCCGGTGACCGTGGCGGTGGACTCCTGTGGTACTTCGGTACACAACACGGGGCCTGCCGAGTGGCGCGTGAAGATCGGCAAGATCCCGGTCAGCGCTGCCTGATCCGGCTTGCGGCCAACCTTGGCCGCAGACAGGAAAACCGCCTGCTCCCGTTCACGGGGGCAGGTGGTTTTTTTGTGCCGTTGGTGCGCTGCCGCTTAGCGCGTGGCGTACACCCACTGCTTGCCACGGGCGTCAAACGCCATCACCTGGTAGGGCTGCTTGACGCCGGTTTCCATGCCGGGGCTGCCCTGAGGCATGCCGGCCACCGCCAGGCCGAGGATGGCCGGTTTCTCGCGCAGCACCTTCTGCACCAGGTCGGCCGGCACGTGGCCCTCGAACACGTAGCCGCCGATGCTGGCGGTGTGGCAGGAGCGCAGCTTGTCCGGCACCTGCAGCCTGTCCTTGACCGCGGCCATGTCGTTGCGGTTTTCGCTCTTGAGCGGCAACTGGTGGCTGGCCATGTGCTCGGCCCACTTGCCGCAGCAGCCACAGTTGGGGTCCTTGAACAGGGTGGCGACCGGTGCGGCCAGCACCGGCAGGGAAAGCGCCAGCAGGGTGCCGGCGCGGAACAGGGATCGGATCAGCATGGGAAGCCTCGTCGGGAATGGGGGCGGGTGGCCAGTGACAGACCGCGGCCGGCGTCACCGGTTCCCGCCGCGCGTGGCCGCCGCCGTGTCGGGGCGTTGTCGGCTTTGTATCGGCGCTGACACAGTCGTGCCGGCAATGGCGCAATCGGTCCGCAGACGGTCGGCTTTGCGCCTCGCGGCCAAGGTTGGCCGCAGCCAAAATGGAGTCATTCCCTGACACTCCCCGAGGAAAGCCCCATGTCCCGTTCCGCCCTGCTCGTGATCGATGTCCAGGATTCCTTCCTGCAACGCCCGTACTGGGATGCCGCCGCCTTGCCTACGTTTCGCGAGTCGCTGCTGGCGCTGATAGACGGCGCCCGTGCGCGCGGCGTGCTGGTGGTGCATGTGCTGCACGAGGACGGCGACGGGCCGTTTTCGGCCGCGTCCGGCCTGGTGCGGCCGATGGCGTGGCTGCCGGACGGTGCCGACGTGACCTTTACCAAGCACGTACACAACGCGTTTACCGATACCGGCCTGCAGGCGTGGTTGGCGGCGCGCGGCATCGACCGCCTGATCGTCAGCGGCATCCGCAGCGAGCAGTGCTGCGAGACCACCACCCGCGTCGGCAGCGACCTCGGCTTTGCCGTCGACTACGTGTCGGAGGCGACGCTGACCTTTGCGATGACCCATCCCGTCAGCGGCCGCGTCTACAGCCCGGAAGACATCATCGCCCGCACCGAGCTGGTGCTGGCCGGCCGCTTCGCCGAGATCCACAGCGTGGACAGCGTGCTGGCGCGGCTGGACGCGGAGGAGACCTGCCATGCTTGAACTGCGCCCCGGTTGCGAGCTGTGCGATGCCGACCTGCCGGCCGATGTGCCCGGCGCCTTCATCTGCAGCTTCGAGTGCACCTTCTGCCACGACTGCGCGGCAAGACTGCACCAGGTGTGTCCCAATTGCGGCGGCGAGCTGCTGCCGCGGCCGCGGCGCAGCGGCGCGAGACTGGCGGCCAACCCGGCCAGCACGCAGCGCGTATACAAGCCGCGCGCGCTGTAGCCGGACAATGGTGAACACACTGTTGCTGTTGCCAACGGCATCGGTGGCGTAAGGTAGCAGACCGGGTTCACCCGCCCGGCCGTCACGGCCGGGCACAACCATGCAGGAGCAAAGGCATGAACTGGCAAGACCGACTGATCGCCCTCGCCATCGTCGCGGTGTGGGGCTTCAATTTCGTGGTGATCAAGTGGGGCGTGGCCGGCGTGCCACCGTTCCTGCTCGGCGGGCTGCGCTTTGCTGCGGCGGCGGGCATCGGCCTCTTGTTCGTGCGCCGTCCCAATATCCCGTGGCGCTGGCTGGCGCTGTACGGGCTGTCGGTCGGCCTCGGCCAGTTCGCCTGCCTGTTCACCGCCATCAAGCTGGGCATGCCGGCGGGCCTTGCCTCCATCGTGCTGCAGTCGCAGGCCTTCTTCACGCTCTTGATCGCGATGCTGTGGCTGAAGGAATCGTTCACCGCCTGGCAGCTGGCCGGCCTCGTGATCGGCAGCGCCGGGCTGTACCTGATCGGTGGCCTCGGTGCTGAGGGGCTGCCGCTGCTGGGCTTCGTGCTGACGCTTTGCGGTGCCGCCAGCTGGGCGCTGTCCAATGTGGTGGTGCGCCGCATCGTCGCCGCCGGCTTCAAGCCGGACATGCTGGGGCTGGTGGTGTGGAGCAGCCTGATCCCCATCGTGCCCTTCTTCGCGCTGTCGGCGCTGTTCGAGGCCGACCGCATCGTGTGGGCTCAGGTGTTCAGCGGCAAGAGCCTGTTCGCCATCGCCTATCTGGCGCTGATCGCCACCCTGTTCGGCTACGGCCAGTGGAGCAAGCTGCTAAGCCGCCATGCGGCCAACGTGGTGGCGCCGTTCTCGCTGCTGGTGCCGTTCTTCGGCGTGCTGTCGGCGGCGCTGGTGCTGGGCGAGCGGCTGAGCTTCTGGCAGTTGGCCGGTGGCGGCGTGCTGCTGGCCGGGCTCGCGGTCAACGTGTTCGGCGCGCGGCTGCTGGCCTTGCTGCGCAAGCCGCAGCCGGCGTAAGGTTGGCCGCATGGAAACCGACCTCATCCTGCGTCCGCCCGGTGCGGACGATTTTGACGCCTGGCTGCCGCTATGGGACGCCTACAACGCCTTTTACGGCCGCCACGGCGACAGCGCGCTGCCGCCGGCCATCAGCCGGCTCACCTGGCAGCGTTTTCTCGACCCGGCCGAGCCGGTCCACGCGCTGCTGGCGTGGCAGGGCACGCAGCTGCTGGGCCTGGCGCACTATGTCTTTCACCGCAACACGCTGATGCCGCACCACGCCTGCTATCTGCAGGACCTGTTTACCGTGCCCGAGGCACGGGGCAGGGGCGTGGCACGCAGGCTGATCGCGGCGGTCGCCGGAGAGGCCCGCGCAGCCGGCAGCCCCAGCCTGTACTGGCATACCCGGCACGACAACAGCACGGCGCGCCAGCTGTACGACCGCGTGGCGCGCGACACCGGCTTTGTGGTGTACCGCCAGACTTTCTGACTTCCGATAGGACGCGATATGAAACTGTACCGACTGCTGACCGGCCCCGACGACGCGGCCTTCTGCCACCGCGTCAGCGAGGCGCTGAACCGCGGCTGGCACCTGCACGGCAACCCGGCGCTGACCTTCGACGGCCAGCGCGTGATCGCGGCGCAGGCGATCGTGAAAGAGGTCGACGGCGAGTACGCGCCGGAGATCAGGCTGGGGGAGCTGTAAGCATCGAAAATTGGCAACAACTTCAAGGAGAAGGGATGGCGGCGAATATTGCTCTGGACTATTTTCGGGAAACAGTAAGGCCAACTGTTGATGAGTTTCTGCGTGACCCGTTCAGTGTAAGAAGAGCCAGATTGGCTGCAATCGTTCTTTACCATTTGGCGGACTACTTGAAGGCTCAGGCAAATCAAGGTTGTGGGGTAACAAAGATCGCTGAAGCCATTGCAAGGAAGTGTCCAGATTTCTTGTTAGTCAGGGATGTTTGTGATGCAAGTAAACACTGCGTTCTTACTAATGAGTCTCGTGGGAATAAATCGCCGAGGAGACTGGGACATTCTGATCAGCTAGATGCAACCAGTCATGACGGACTATTCAGTGCTCCATTTGAGTCCGGTTTTTTTGCCGAAGCGAGTTATGTCTGGATCAAACTTGACGATGGCAGTTGGAGAAACTTTGTTGATGTTGTAAGTAACGTCATCTCGTTTTTTGATATTTTTGATTTTGATGAGGTTCAGGCTCTTTCGTGACCGACATCTTCTTCCTGCTCACCCCGCGCTATCTGGCGCTGGATTTCGTCGGCCCGGCCGAGGCGCTGCGCATGGCCATCGACGAGGGCGCGCCGTTCCGCCTGCACGTCGCCGGGCCGGAGCCCGAGTGCGTCAGCTCGCTGGGGCTCACGTCGCGCATCGACCCGCTGCCAGACGCGCTGGCCGACGGCAGCCTGGTGATCCTGTGCGGCACGGTGGACGAGGACGCCGACTACGCCACGCCGGCGGCGGCGCGGCTGATCGTCTGGCTGCGGCAGCACATCACGCCCGAGGTGAGCCTGGCGACGGTGTGTTCCGGCGCGCTTTTGGCCGGCATGGCCGGGCTGCTCGACGGCCGCGCCTGCACCACCCACCACAGCATCACCGCCAAGCTGGCGGCGCTGGCACCGAGGGCGCGGGTGCTGGACAACCGCGTGTTCGTCGAGGACGGTCACATCGCCACCTCGGCCGGCATCACCACCGGCATGGACCTGGCGCTGGCGCTGATCGAGCGCCACGCCGGGCCGGACATGGCGGCGCGCGTGGCGCGGCGCATGGTGCTGTACAGCCGCCGCGCCGGCGACGATCCGCAGCTGTCGCCGTGGCTGGCGTTCCGCAACCACCTGCACCCGGCGGTGCACCGCGCGCAGGATCTGATCGCGCGCGATCCGGCGCAGCGCTGGGCGGTAGAGGCGCTGGCCGAGCGCGTCCACCTCAGCCCGCGCCACCTGACGCGGCTGTTCCGCGAGCAGGCCGGCGTCGGCATCGTCGAATACCAGCAGCGGCTGCGGGTGGCGGTGGTGCGCCAGCTGTTGCAGCAGGGCGTGGCGGTGGAGCGTGCGGCCGAAGGCGCCGGCTTTGCCTCGGCGCGCGACATGCGGCGGGTGTGGCACAAGTTCGAAAGCGTCAATCCCGGCCAGCTGGCCTGAGCGCCGGCGGCGGTACAAGGTTGGCCGCAACGGCCTACCACCAGTAGCGCGGGTAGCTGCCGGGCTGTCGCCAGCGATTGACCAGCCAGCCCGTGGCCACGATCAGCGCCGTGCCGCTGAGTACCGGGGTCAGCAGGAAATGCCAGTCGGCTTGTGCCGACAGCACCACCAGCGGTGTGGCGCCGGCCGGTGGATGCACCATGCGTGCGGCCTGCATCAGGGCGATGGCCAGTGCGACGGCGATCGCCGCGCTCCACCAGTGCGGACCTGCCACCGCCAGCAACAGAAGCCCGGCTGCCGCGGCCAGCAAGTGGCCGCCTATCACGTGGCGCGGCTGTGCCAACGGGCTGTCCGGCAGGCCGAACACCAGGACGCAACTGGCCCCGAACGGGGCCATCAGCCACGACTGGCCACTGTAGCGGCTGAGCAGGCCGGCGCTGGCAATGGCCAGCAGGGCGCCGGCAAAACTCAGCAGGATGAAGCGGAACGAGGGCGCAAGCGGTGCGGCCGAGGGGGGCAGGGAGAAGCGTTTCATGATGTCGTGGCTCTGGTGGTGGCAATGGCTGCAATGTATACAGATCGGTTTACCAAAGTCAACAGATCGGTTTACTTTTTGCCTGCGTGTCGGCATACTCGGTGCATGAAAAAATACCCGCAACTGGTCAGTACGGCGCTGGACCTGTTTTACCGGCAAGGCTTTCATGCGACCGGGGTGGATCAGCTGGCCGCCGCCGCCGGATTGACCAAAAAAACCCTGTACCGCTATTTCCCGACCAAGGAAGCACTGATAGAGGCCGTCCTGCAGCAGCGCGACGAGCAGTTCATGGCCCGCTTGCAGGCATTTGTCGAGCCACTGCCCGCGCCGCAGCGCCCGGCAGGCTATCTGCGCTTTATCGGTGCCTGGTCGCAGGAGCACGATTTTCAGGGCTGCCTGTTCATCAATGCCGCTGCCGAGTATCCGGAACTGGCGCACGCGATCCATCTCCAGGCCGCCCGGCACAAGGCACGCTTGCGGCAATGGTTGCTGGCGCTGTGCGAGCAGGCCGCGCTGCCGGATGCTCCTGCCGCCGCGGCCCGGCTGTTCCTGCTCGGGGAAGGGCTGACGGTCGGGGCACAGGTGCAGGGATTTGACGCGCAACTGCTGGAGGCCGCCTGCGCCCAGTTGGCCGCGTAGGCCGTCGCTGCGGCCAACGTTGGCCGCAGTCCAGCGGCCGGCGCGATAACCCCGTACAATCCGGCCATTGTTTTTGCGGTATACCCGATGAAATCCACACCCAAACCGACCGGCAAGGCCGGTCTGCACCCGCGCAACGCGCATCGCCAGCGCTATGACTTCCCGGCGCTGATCGCCAGCCTGCCGGAGCTGGCCGCCTTCGTGCGCCCCAACGACTATGGCGACGACAGTGTCGACTTTGCCGATCCGGCGGCGGTCAAGGCGCTGAACCGCGCGCTGCTGGCGCACTACTACGGCATCGGCTTCTGGGATCTGCCGCCGGGCTATCTGTGCCCGCCGATCCCGGGGCGTGCCGACTACATCCATCACCTCGCCGACCTGCTCGCCGGCTGCAACGACGGCACGGTGCCGCCGCGCGTCAACGTGCTGGATGTCGGCGTCGGCGCCAACTGCGTGTACCCGATCATCGGTCGCAGCGTGTACGGCTGGCGCTTTGTCGGCAGCGACATCGATCCGGTGTCGCTGAAAGCGGCGAAGGCGATTGCCGATTTCAACCCGGCGCTGTCCGGCGCGCTGACGCTGCGGCTGCAGGCGGACGCGGGCAAGGTGTTTGCCGGCATCATCCAGCGCAAGGACCGCTTCGACGTCACGCTGTGCAACCCGCCGTTCCACGCCTCGGCGGAAGAGGCGGAGGCGGTGTCGCGGCGCAAGGTGAGCAACCTCACCGGCGAGGTGCCGGACAAGCCGGTGCTGAATTTCGGCGGCCAGCACGCCGAACTGTGGTGCGACGGCGGCGAAGTTGCCTTCCTGCGCACCATGGCGCAGGAGAGCCGCGAGTTTGCCGAGCAGTGCTGCTGGTTCACCTCGCTGGTGTCGCGCGAGGCGCACCTGCACGAGCTGTACCGCCAGCTGCGCAAGCTGGGCGCGAAACAGGTCAAGACCGTCAACATGGCGCAGGGGCAGAAGATCAGCCGTTTCGTCGCGTGGACCTTCCTCGACAACGCGGCGATGGCCGAGTGGCGCGAGGAGCGCTGGCAGGGCTGAGGCCTGGCCGCGCTTGGCTCCATATGAAAAACCCCGCCGGACGAACCGGGCGGGGTTTTTTCTTGCCTGCGTTCAGCGCGGCTCAGTCCGGTTTGGCGGCCTGAGCGGCGGCTGCGGCGGCGCGCAGCTTGTCCTTCTTGCTCGGGCGCTTGCCCTTGATGCCGCCGTTGTCGTCGGCTGCGGCCAACCTTGGCGAGGGCTGGTCGGTGGGGATGAAGCCGGCCAGCTGCTCGCGTGGCAGTGTCAGCTGCAGACGCTTCTCGATCAGGCGGAAGTGGGCGCGGCTGTCGGCGTCGATCAGGCTGATGGCGAGGCCGCTTTCGCCGGCGCGGCCGGTGCGGCCGATGCGGTGGGTGTAGTCCTGCGGCGAGCGCGGCAGGTCGTAGTTGATCACCACCGGTAGCGCCGGAATGTCGATGCCGCGCGCGGCGAGGTCGGTGGCGACGATCACCTGCAGCGTGCCGTCCTTCAGGTTGGCCAGCACCCGTTCGCGGCGGCCTTGCGCCAGCTCGCCGAACAGCGCGGCGGCACGGATGCCCTCGCGCTGCAGTGTCTGCGCCAGTTCGCTGGCGCCCTGTTTGCTGGCGACGAAGACCAGCATGCGCGCGCCGTCCTGCTCGGCGATCAGCCGGCACAGCAGCGCGGTGCGCTGACGGCTATCGACCTCGATCGCGCGCTGGCGGATGTCCGGCGCCTGTTCCGCGATGTGGATGCGCTGCGCGTCGGTGAGCAGCTTGGTTGCCAGCTGCTGCACGTTGGCCGCAAAGGTAGCGGAGAACAGCAGCGTCTGGCGCTGTGCCGGCAGCGTGGCCAGCACCTGCTCCAGCTCGTCGGCAAAGCCCTGTTCCAGCAGGCGGTCGGCCTCGTCCAGCACCAGGGTGCGCACGCTGCCCAAGTTCAGCGCGTTGTTGGCCAGCAGCTCCAGCAGCCGGCCGGGGGTGGCGACGATGATGTCGGCACCGCCGCGCAGCGCCATCAGCTGCGGATTGAGCGATACCCCGCCGTAGACGGTGACGATCTTCGGCGGCGGCAGGTGGCGGGCCAGCTGCTGCAGCACCGTGCCGACCTGTTGCGCCAGCTCGCGCGTCGGCAGCAGCACCAGCAGCGTCGGCTGCTTGCCGTCATGGCGGCCGTGCTGCCAGCGCTGCAGCAGCGGCAGGCAGTAGGCGGCGGTCTTGCCGGAGCCGGTGCGGGCGGTGGCCAGCAGGTCGCGGCCGTGCAGGATCGCCGGAATCGCCTCGCGCTGGATGGCGGTGGCGGTGTGGAAGCCCTGTTCGTCCAGCGCGTGCAGCAGCGCCGGGTCAAGGCCGAGGGTGGAAAAGGGCATGGGCGGGCGCGGGGCGTGAATTCGTGAAGGCGGCAGTCTACGGCTTTTGCGCGCGCGGGACTACGTTGATACGAACGGGCTGATGCGCGCGCTGTCGCGGCCACGGTGCGCATCCCGCCCAGGGGTGGCCACAGGCTGATGCCGGGGATGCCGGGCGGAAAACCGCGGCGACCTTGACCTGGCGCATTCGCCGCCGGCGGCCGGCTGTGGTAGAAAGCGGGCTGTGTTCATCCCTGCGACCGTTTCCGGCCATGTCCCGACTGCAATTCGACCTCGACCACGTCATCGACACCCTCGCCCGCGAGGGCTGGGTGGTGATCCCCGACGCGCTGCCCGCCGCCATTACCACCAACCTGCGCACCGCCTGCCTCGACGTGTGGCAGCAGGGCCTGTTCCACGAGGCCGCCACCGGCCGTGCCGACGGCCAGGCACGCCGTGCCGAGATCCGCTCCGACTCGGTGCTGTGGCTGGACCAGGTGGCGGCGCTGCCAGCGGTACAGGCCTACAACGCGGCGATGGACGAGATCATGCAGGCGGTCAATCGCGGCCTCTACCTCGGCCTTGTCGAGCTGGAGTCGCACTTCGCGGTGTACCCGGAGGGCGCGTTCTACAAGAAGCATCTCGACCGTTTCCAGGACGACGACGCGCGCACGCTGAGCACGGTGTTCTATCTGAACGAGGGTTGGCCGCAGGACGCCGGCGGCCAGATCCGCCTGTACCTGGACGCCGACTGCCGCGAGTTCGTCGACGTCGAGCCGGAGGCCGGTACGCTGGTGCTGTTCCTGTCCGACCGCTTCTGGCACGAGGTGCTGCCGGCACGGCAGCAGCGGCTGTCGGTCACCGGCTGGTACCGCCGCCGCGGCGGCAACATGCCGTGGTGAGCGGCCGTCTCGCCACTTCGCCACCAGCACAGCGCCCTGCGGGGCGCTTTTTTGCGGCCAACGTTGGCCGCACACCCGCCTACTCCGGCAGTGCCGTGGTGGTCGTGATGTCCTTGCCGACCCGCTTCAGGTGCTGCTCGACATAGAAGGCCGCCGCATCCTCATCCCCGGTCGCAATCGCCTCGTAAATCAGCCGATGCTCCGCGACATAAAGGCTGATGCGCGCCTCGTCGTAGATGCCGTCGTCGCGCAGCCGTTGCCAGAGCGGCTGCTCCATGGTCTTGGCAATTTCGTCGGCAATCCGGATCAGCAGGCTGTCCCCGGTCATCACCGCCAGTTGCCGGTGAAACAGCCGGTCGGTTTCGCTCCACAGCTGTTGCTGGGCGATGACGTCGATGTCTTTTACGTTCTGCATCTGCAGCAGCAAGCGCTCCGCTTCTTCGCTGCGCTGTCCCCGGCGCGCCGCAAGGCGGGCAATCGCCGGCTCAAGCATCAATCGGACCTCCAGCGTGGACACCGGGCTGTCATCGGAAGAGGGCGCTTTCTCGTCCGGCAGCGGTGCCAGGGTAGCGGGCAGCGGCGAGCAGACATAAGTGCCCGAGCCGCGACGGGTGATGACCAGTTGCTGGTTCTGTAACGCGCCAATGGCTTCGCGAACGGCCGGTCTGCTGACGCCAAAGCGGATCGCCAGCTCGCGCTCGGAAGGCAGTCTGGATTCAGGCGGGAACTCGCCGGAGGCAATGCTGCGGCGGATCTGCTCGGCGACCTGCTCGTAGATATGCCGGGCACGGAATGCAGTTGCCGGTTCGGTGTTATTGCTCATGTAGGTGGTCTCCGTATGACCAGTTGTTGCACAACTGGTCATTTTTTTTGGCCTGCCGGTGGCCGGCTCACCGTTTTCTCTTGTGGTGTCACGCCATTATTGGTAATTTTTCAACCAGATTGAAATTTTTGGTATGAGACATTTACCAATTTTAGCCCGATTTATCGACAGACAGGTTGCCAATCCGTTGTTTTGGACAACTATCTGGCCAATTAAAGGATCTGGAAAGCATGAATGCCCTGACGATGCTGTCGCCGCAGCAAACGGCCGAACTCTTACCGTATGACGCACTGTGCGATGCCATTGCCGCCGCATCGATTGACTATATGGCGGGCCGGATTGTCAGCCCGGAGCGGCAGGTGCTGCCGTTGCAACAGGGCGGCGTCCTGCTGTCGATGCCGGCGACCGGTGCCGATATCGGCATGCACAAGCTGGTCAATGTTTGTCCCGGCAACGGCAGCAAGAACCTGCCGACCATCCATGGCGTCGTCAGTGTCTACGACGGCGAAAGTGGCCGGCCCCTGCTGTTGCTGGATGGTCCGACCGTCACGGCGCACCGCACCGCCGCGGTATCGCTGCTGGCGATGCGGACGCTTGCCGGCCAGCCGGTTGCACGCATCGCCATCATCGGCTGCGGCCGGCAGGCGGCCGCTCACCTTGAGGCCATCGCCGCGCTGTACCCCGGTTGCCGGGTCGACATCCATGGCCGCAACGCGGAAGAGGCGGCGCTGTTTGCGCAAGCGCACCGGCATCTGCCGCTGGTGTGCGTGCCTGCCAGCGGCGAGGTTGCCGAGGACGTGACCGTGGTCATCACCCTGACCACCAGCCTGCAGCCGGTTTACCACCAGGCGGCTCGTCCGGAGCGGCTGCTGATCGGTGTCGGTGCCTTCCGCCCGGACATGGCCGAATACGCGCCGCTGCCCATTCATGGCAGCCAGATCTTTATCGATGATCCGATCGGTGCCCGCCACGAAGCCGGCGACCTGATCCAGGCCGGGATCGACTGGGAAAACGTCGCCTCGCTGGCCGATGCCGTCAACGGCGTGATCGACCCGGCGCGCCCCAGGCTGTTCAAGAGTGTCGGTACCGCGGCGTGGGATCTGGCCGCGGCGCGCTGTGCCCTGAACAGTCTGCGTTGATGGCGCATTCAGCCAGGAGAGGAGCAGAAATGTCAGTTCCGGACGTCATTGTGGTCGGTGCCGGTGTGGTCGGTATCACCACCGCATTGAAATTGCGTGCTGCCGGCCTGGCTGTGTTGCTGGTGGATAAGGCCGAGCCGGCCGCCGGCACCTCGTCGGGAAATGCCGGTGCGTTTGCCGTCAGCGAGGTGGTGCCACTGGCCGAGCCGGGGATCTGGCGGAAGTTGCCGTCCTGGCTGGCCGACCCGCTGGGGCCGCTGGCCGTTCGCTGGCGTTATCTGCCTTCACTCGCGCCCTGGCTGCTGCGGTTTGCCTGGGCCAGCCGGCAGGGGCAGGTTCAGCAGTTGACCCGGCAACTGTCGGCGCTGCTGGGCAGTGTGAATGAGGATTTTGCGCCACTCATCGCCCGCAGCGGGCTGGACGGGATGTGGCGCCGTCACGGTGCCCTGGCTGTCTATGCCTCGGAGGCCGCGTTAACGGCGGACCTGCCTCGCTGGCAGCATCGGGGGGAGCATGGCGTCAAGTGGCAGGCACTGGACGGCGAGGCCACACGGCAGGCCGAGCCCGCCTTGCTGGCGCCGTGGCGCAATGCGGTGTCGATTCCGGAGTGGTCGCACGTCGATGACCCCTACCTGTTCACGCTGGGGCTGTTCGAACAGTTTATCCGCGAGGGCGGGCAGTATTTGCAGCAGGAAGTGACCGGGCTGCTCAAGGAACAGCAGGCCGTCCGCGGCGTGACACTGGCCAACGGCGAGCAACGGCGGGCCGGGAAAGTGCTGATTACCGCAGGGGTCTGGAGTGATCGCTTCGCGCGGCAGGCGGATTTCAGCCTGCCGCTGGAGAGTGAGCGCGGCTATCACCTGACGCTGCCGGAAGCCGGTATGCCGCTGCAACGCTACCTGCTCAACGTGCCGGGCAGCTTTGTCGTGCTGCCGATGGCAAACGGCGGCATCCGTCTGGCCGGCACGGTCGAACTGGCGCATCGGGATGCCACGCCGGACTACCGGCGGGCACACCTGCTGCTGGACAAGGCGCAGGACATGCTCGGTCCGCTCGATACGACAAACATGACGGCGTGGATGGGCAATCGTCCCTCTGTCCCGGAGACGGTGCCGGTCATCGGGCCATCCACTCGTGTCGACGGCCTGTACTTCGCCTGCGGCCACGGCCACCTCGGGCTGACCCTGGCGGCGACCACCGCGCGCTTGCTGCATGACCACTTTCTGGGTCTGGCCGACATTCCCCGCCACTTGTGGCCGGACCGCTACGACTCACCGGATACACAAGACGGCCAGCGCGTCCCACAGCTGGAAATAAGAAGTTAAGTCGTTGCTATGCCCCGTTCAATTCCCTTTGTCAGGACACTCATCATGAAACGTACTTTGCTGTGGACTTTACTCGCCCTTGCCGCTGGCGGTGCCAATGCGGCCGATGTCGTCAAGATCGGCTTTATCGGCCCGTTGACCGGCCCCGACGCCCACTGGGGCAAGGACAATCAAAACTGTGCCCAGCTGGCGATCGAGACCCTGAACAGCAAGGGGATCAAGATCAATGGCAAAGCGGTGCAGTTCACGCTGGTTTCGCAGGACGACCAGGAAGATCCGAAACAATCCACCCTGGCTGCGCAGCGCCTCATCGATGATGGCGTCAATGCAGTGGTGGGCCCGTTCGTCTCCGGCACCACCATTCCGGCGTCCCGCATCATCAATCAGGCCGGCGTGCCGCAATTCTCGGTGGCGGTGAATGCCACGTACACCAGCCTGGGCTATGACAACGCTTTCCGCCTGAGTGCGATCGATACCCGGATGGGGCCGGCTATCGCGCAATACGCACTCAATGAGCTGAAAACCAGGCGTATCGCCATCGTGGACGACCGCACCGCTTACAGCCAGGGCCTGGCGGACAAGTTTGACGCCGAAATCAAGCGCTTGGGCGGGCAGGTGGTGCGTCGTGAATACACCACGCCCGGCCAGAACAACCTCAGTCCGATTGTGACCGCCATCAAGGCTGCGAAGCCGGATCTGGTCTTTGTCGCCGTTTCCGACAGCCAGGCGGCCCCGTTTGCCTTGCAAATGAAGCAACTCGGACTGTCTACCAAGGTACTCAGTGGCGACATGATCCAGACGGATACCTTCATCAAGTTGTCGGGCAGGAATGGCGAAGGCTTCATGGCCGCGGTGGCCGGTAACGTGCTGGAAAGCCGTCCGCAAGGTGTCGAGTTCATGAAGCGCTACCAGCAGAAGTACGGCAAGCTGCCGCTGTCGTATGGTCCGCAGCACTATGATGCGGTGATGCTGGCGGCAACCGCCATGCAGCAAGCGAATACGATCGATCCGGTGAAAGTCAAAGCCGCACTCAAGAAAATGACCTACGAAGGCGTGAATGCGACCTACCGCTTCGATGCCAAGGGCGACCTGGTGAAAGCGCCGATCACGGTGTATCAGGTCAAGCAGGCAAAGTGGGCTCCCATCAAAGTGACTTATTGAACGACCCCCTTCCTCCTGATGGTCAGTTTTAGCCCCGTTCAAGGACGGGGCTTTTTTTGCGGCCAACGTTGGCCGCCATGCTACCGGCCGGCGCACGCGTGTCGCAGGCACGCCGATGACACTGTTTTAGCCGGTGGCGCATCCCCGCCGGCCGTGCCGTTTGGTGAATTGTGACGCTGCGCAAGCGCCGGCAGCGTTGCCGGTCCGTGCTAGAATCGGCGGCGATCACCAAAAAATAGGCAAGGGATAAAGCGATGTCTGGCAATAGCATGGGCCTGCTGTTTACTGTTACTTCATTCGGCGAAAGCCACGGGCCGGGAATCGGCTGCATTGTTGACGGTTGCCCTCCGGGCATGACCCTGTCCGAAGCCGACATCCAGGCCGAGCTGGACCGCCGCAAGCCCGGCACCAGCCGCCACGTCACCCAGCGCCGCGAGCCGGATACCGTCGAGATCCTCTCCGGCGTGTACGAGGGCAAGACCACCGGTACGCCGATTGCGCTGTTGATCCGCAACACCGACCAGCGCAGCAAGGACTACGGCAATATCGCCGACACCTTCCGCCCCGGCCACGCCGACTACACCTACTGGCACAAGTACGGCATCCGCGACCCGCGCGGTGGCGGCCGTTCCTCGGCGCGCGAGACCGCGGTGCGCGTTGCCGCCGGCGCCATCGCCAAGAAGTGGCTGCACGAACAATACGGCATCGTGATCCGCGGTCACATGACGCAGATCGGCGACATCGCCATCCCGTTCCGCAGCTGGGACGAGGTCGGCAACAACCCGTTCTTCGCCGCCGACGCCAGCAAGGTGGACGAGCTGGAAGCGTACATGGACAGCATCCGCAAGAGCCTGGATTCGGTCGGCGCGCGCCTGCGCGTGGTGGCCGACAACGTGCCGGTGGGCTGGGGCGAGCCGGTGTACGACCGTCTGGATGCCGACATCGCCTACGCGATGATGAATATCAACGCGGTGAAGGGCGTCGAGATTGGCGCCGGCTTCGGCTGCGTCACCCAGCGCGGTAGCGAGCACGGTGACGAGCTGACGCCGGAAGGCTTTGCCAGCAATCACGCCGGCGGCATCCTCGGCGGCATCTCCACCGGCCAGCAGATCGACGTGTCGATTGCCATCAAGCCGACGTCGTCGATCGCGCAGCCACGCCGCTCCATCAACAAGGCCGGCGAGCCGATCATGGTCGAGACCCACGGCCGCCACGACCCTTGCGTCGGCATCCGCGCCACACCGATCGCCGAGGCGATGCTGGCACTGGTGCTGATCGACCATGCGCTGCGCCACCGTGCGCAGTGCGGCGATGTGCGGGTCGATACTCCGCGCATTCCCGGCCGCATCGGCTAAACATCATTCCATGCGGGGCAGCGTCAGGCTGCCCTTCGTTTGTACTCAATAGGGTTTGCCATGTTCAAAAGTCTGTTTGGCAGCTTGACCGGCAAGGGGCAAGCGCAAGAGGTCAAGGAAAGCCGCGAGGTAAAGACCGCCGCCACCAGCACGCCGGCCGCCGCGAGTGGCGACAATATCGTGTTGCCGCATACGCTGGGTTTTGTTACCCACCAGCCGCTGCATGACCTGCAGCAGCGGGTGGTGGCCTACGAATTCATGGTGCGCGACACTGTCAAGCGCCGCGAGTCATCGGCCGGGCAGTGGCTGCAGTTCGACCGCCTGATGATCAGCACCCTGGTCAATATGGACGTGTTCCGCCTGCTGAATTCGCGCCGTGCGCTGGTGCACGTGTCGACCTTGTCGCTGCAGGACGAGTCGCTGGCAAGCTTCCCCAACGACAGTGTCTATTTCGTGCTCAATCCGGCGATCGACGAACCGGTCAGCAATACCACCATTGCGCTGATCGACCAGCACCGCGCGCAGGGTCGCCGTTTCGCGCTGGAGCCGTCGCTGTTCGACCGCCGCGTGCTGCCGGAGGCGCTGCAGGACGAGCTGTTCTCGCGCATCGATCTGCTGATCCTCGACTTCAGCGGCGCCGCCGACGAGGTGCTGGCGCCGTTCATGGACCAGATGCTGGCGCGTTATCCTGCCGCGCGCTGGTATGCGCGCAATATCGGCTCCAGCGAGGATTTCGATGTCTGCGTCAAGACACCGGGCGCCGCCAAGCGCTTCGTGCTGTTCCAGGGCGCGTTCCTGACCGCGGTGCGCTCGCAGTCTGCCGGCAAGGCCGATGCCAGCCAGATGCGGGTACTGGAAATCATGCGCCTGTTGCGCGCCGGTGCGGAAACGCCGGAGATCGACGCCCAGTTCAAGCTGGATTCGGTGCTGCTGTTCAAGCTGTTGCGTTTCATCAACTCGCCGGCCAACGGCCTGTCGCGCAAGGTGATGTCGATCGAGGAGTCGCTGCTGCTGCTGGGGCGCGAATCGCTGTTCAAGTGGCTGACGCTGCTGCTGTTCACCTCGCGCAAGGACGACGGCCGTTCGGTGGCGCTGTTGGAGCGCTCGCTGTTCCGTGCCCGTTTCATGGAAAGCCTGGGCAAGCTTGGCGGCAACAACCGCCTGGAGTGCGAGCACCTGTTCCTGACCGGCATGTTCTCGCTGCTGGACGCGCTGATGCACGTCGAGATGGCCAGTGCGCTGGCACCGCTGGATCTGCCGCCGCCGGTAGCCGATGCGCTGCTCAACCAGCGCGGCATGTTCGCGCCGTATCTGGCGCTGGCCATTTCCGCGGAGCAGGATAACGCCGACCGCATCGTGTCGCTGGCCGGCGTACTGAAACTGGCATCGGACGACGTCAACAAGGCCCACATCGACGCCATGGTGTGGGCGCAGGAAATCCTGCAGCAGTCGGAGTAAGGTAGCTGCCGGCGCCAGCGGCTGCCGGCAGACGACAAAAAAAACCCCTGTTTCGCAACAGGGGGTTTTTTGCGGCCAACGTTGGAGGCTTAGCCGCCGACGTGGTAGTTCGGTGCTTCCTTGGTGATCTGCACGTCGTGCACGTGGGATTCGCGCATACCGGCGGAGGTGATCTCCACGAAGCCGGCTTTTTCGTGCATTTCGTCGATGGTCTTGCAACCCAGGTAGCCCATCGAGGAGCGCAGACCGCCTACCAGCTGGTGGATGACCTGGGCGATCGGGCCCTTGTAGGCGACACGGCCTTCGATGCCTTCCGGCACGAACTTGTCGGCGTTGGCGTTGCCGTCCTGGAAGTAGCGGTCGGCGGAACCCTGGCTCATCGCGCCCAGGCTGCCCATGCCACGGTAGGACTTGTAGGAACGGCCCTGGTACAGCTCGACTTCGCCCGGGGCTTCTTCGGTGCCGGCGAACATGCCGCCCAGCATCACGCAGTTGCCGCCGGCGGCCAGCGCCTTGGAGATGTCACCGGAGAAGCGGATGCCGCCGTCGGCGATCATCGGTACGCCGGTGCCTTTCAGTGCTTCGGACACGTTGTGGATGGCGGTCAGTTGCGGTACGCCGACACCGGCCACGATACGGGTGGTGCAGATCGAGCCTGGGCCGATGCCCACTTTCACGCCGTCGGCGCCGGCAGCCACCAGTGCGCGGGCGGCGTCGGCAGTGGCGATGTTGCCACCGATCACGTCCACCTGCGGGAAGGTGTCTTTCACCCACTTCACGCGGTCCAGTACGCCCTGGCTGTGGCCGTGGGCGGTATCGACCACGATCACGTCCACGCCGGCGGCTACCAGTGCAGCCACGCGGTCGGCGGTGTCGCCACCGGTACCGACTGCCGCGCCGACACGCAGGCGACCCTGGTTGTCCTTGTTGGCGTTCGGGTGTTCGCTGGTCTTGATGATGTCCTTGACGGTGATCAGACCCTTCAGCTCGAAGGCGTCGTTGATCACCAGTACGCGTTCCAGGCGATGCTTGTGCATCAGCTCGCGCGCTTCATCGATGCTGCCGCCTTCCTTCACCGTCACCAGACGCTCGCGCGGGGTCATGATGGAGGCCACCGGCTGGTCGAGACGGGTCTCGAAACGCAGGTCACGGTTGGTGACGATACCCACTACCTTGCCATCCTGAACCACGGGCAGACCGGAAATCTTGTGCTGACGGGTCAGCAACACCAGGTCGCGTACCAGCATGTCCGGGGCGATGGTGATCGGGTCCTTGACCACGCCGCTTTCGTAACGCTTCACCTTGGACACTTCCAGCGCTTGCTGCTCGGCGGTCATGTTCTTGTGAATGATGCCGATGCCGCCTTCCTGGGCCATCGCAATCGCCAGACGCGATTCGGTGACGGTATCCATTGCAGCGGAGACCAGGGGCAGATTCAGGCTGATGTTACGGGTGAGGCGGGTGGACAGGGCAACGTCACGTGGCAGAACGGCGGAGTGGGCCGGCACGAGGAGAACGTCGTCGAAAGTGTAGGCCTTCTCGATGATGCGCATCTTGCTTTCCTTTAGCGGCAAAAACGCATTATACCGATCCCGCGCACGCAGTGCAAAAGACAGTGGCGAATGGCGTGCCTGCCGGTGGGCGGGTGTGCTCGCAACAAGGCTGTCTGCCCGTGCCGGCGCACGCTAGAATGGCGGTTCACGGTAAGGCGGAAGGCGAGAGACGATGAAGGCTGTTTACGGGGTGTTTCTGGGGGTGCTGCTGGCGACGGCGGCGCAGGCGCAGGTCTACCGCTGGGTGGACGGCAACGGCCGCACCGTGTTTTCCGACCAGCCGCCACCGCAAGGGCGGAAGTCGGAAACCGTGAAGCTGCGCCCGCAGCAGGCCGCAGTGGCTGCGCCGGCTTCGGCGCCGGCGGTCAATGGCGATATCCCGCAGCAGGTGAAGCAGCTCAACGAGCGCATCGACGAGCACAACCGCAAGATCAAGCAGGAAAACTGCAGCACCGCGCGTAGCCACCTGGCCAAGCTGGAAAGCCTGCGCCAGCCGAATGCCACCACCAAGGCCGCGCCGCAGTCGGAGGCGACGCTGAGCGCCGCCATCTCCGCGGCGCGCGATCATGTCAGGACCTGGTGTGGCAACTGATCGCGCCGCCTTCGATGCCAAGGCCTTTCTGGCCAACCTGCCGAGCCTGCCGGGGGTGTACCGCATGCTCGATGCCGACGGCAATGTGTTGTATGTCGGCAAGGCCATCGACCTGAAGAAACGCGTCAGCTCCTATTTCCAGAAAACCGACCACAGTCCGCGCATCCAGCTGATGGTGCGCCAGATCGCCGCCATCGACACCACCGTGGTGCGCAGTGAGGCGGAAGCGCTGATTCTGGAAAACAATCTGATCAAGGCGCTGGCCCCCAAGTACAACATCCTGTTCCGCGACGACAAGTCCTATCCCTATCTGATGGTGTCCGGGCACGCTTTCCCGCAGCTGGCCTATTTCCGGGGTGAGCCGAAAAAGCCGCACCAGTACTTCGGTCCCTATCCCAACGGCTACGCGGTGCGCGAGAGCATCCAGGTGCTGCAGAAGGTGTTCCGCCTGCGCACCTGCGAGGACAGCGTGTTCGCCAACCGCTCGCGCCCCTGTCTGCTGTTCCAGATCAAGCGCTGCTCGGCGCCGTGTACCGGCGAGATCGACAGCGAGGCCTACCGCGCCGACGTGCAGAGTGCGGTCACCTT
This sequence comes from Vogesella margarita, assembly GCF_028548475.1. Taxonomy (GTDB): domain Bacteria; phylum Pseudomonadota; class Gammaproteobacteria; order Burkholderiales; family Chromobacteriaceae; genus Vogesella; species Vogesella margarita. Next base: position 58,085 of record NZ_JAQQLE010000011.1, on the reverse strand, counting down.
TTTGCAGGGCAAGCACAATGAGCTGATCGACCTGCTCACCGCGCGCATGTTGGCCGCATCGGAAGCGCTGCAATTCGAGCAGGCGGCCGAGTTGCGCGACCAGATCCAGGCGCTGGCGCGGGTGCAGGAGAAACAGTTCATCTCCAGCAATACCAGCCAGCTCGATGCCGACGTGATCGCCATCGCCAGCGAAGGCGGCGTGGTGTGCGTCAACCTGGTGATGATCCGCGGCGGGCGCCATCTTGGCGACAAGAGCCTGTTCCCCCTCAACGCCGCCGACAGCCTTGCGGCCAACCTTGAGGCCTTCCTCGCCCAGCACTACCTCGGCGCGCCGCTGCCGGCGGCCATCATCCACAACGAGACGGTGGCGCCGGAGCTGCAGCAGCTGCTGATCGAACAGGCGCAGAAGCGGCTGCAGTTCATTGGCAACCCGATCGGCGAGCGCCGCGTGTGGCTGGAAATGGCGCAGAAGAACGCGCAGCTGGCGATCAGCCAGCGTCTGGCCAGCGCCGCCAGCCAGAACGCCCGCCTCGCGGCACTGGCGCAGCTGATGGAAGTGGAGGAGGTGGCGCGGTTGGAGTGCTTCGACATCAGCCACACCATGGGCGAGGCCACCGTGGCATCGTGCGTGGTGTACGACCGTGGCGGCATGCAGCCGTCGGAATACCGCCGCTTCAATATCGAGACCGCCGCCGCCGGGGACGACTACGGCGCCATGCGCGAGGCGCTGACCCGCCGCTACAGCAAGCTGGCGGCCGGCGAGGGCAAGCTGCCCGACGTGCTGCTGATCGACGGCGGCAAGGGCCAGGTCGGTGTCGCGCTGGAGGTGCTGGCCGAGGTCGGCGTCGACGTGCCCATCGTCGGCGTCGCCAAGGGTGAAAGCCGCAAGCCGGGGCTGGAAACGTTGATCGTTCCCCATTTGCAAAAGACGCTACAATTGCCGCGCGATCACGCCGCGCTGCACCTGATCCAGACCGTGCGCGACGAGGCGCACCGCTTCGCCATCACCGGCCACCGCGCGCGCCGCGCCAAGGCGCGCACCAGTTCGACGCTGGAAGACATCGCCGGTGTCGGGCCGACGCGGCGCCAGCGGCTGCTGACCCGCTTCGGCGGCCTGCGCGGCGTGGTGGCGGCAAGCATCGACGATCTGGCGCAAGTAGACGGCATCAGCCGCGCGCTGGCAGAAAAAATTTACCAAGCCCTGCACTGAATAAAGACAACCGGATAATGCCCTTCAACCTGCCGATTTTCCTGACCTGGCTGCGCGTCGCCCTGATCCCCGTCTGCGTGGCCGTGTTCTTTCTCCCCGACAGCGTGCTGTTGTCCCACCATCGCAATAGCCTCGGCGCCTTCATCTTTGCGCTGGCCGCGGCGACCGACTGGCTGGACGGCTACCTGGCACGCCGCCTGGGGCAGACTTCGGCGTTCGGTGCCTTTCTGGATCCGGTGGCTGACAAGCTGATCGTGGCGGCGGCGCTGATCCTGCTGGTGGAGCTGGGACGCACCGAGGGCTGGATGGCGATGATCATCATCGGTCGCGAGATCACCATTTCGGCATTGCGCGAGTGGATGGCGGCGCAGGGCAGCCGTGGCAGCGTGGCGGTGGCCTATATCGGCAAGCTGAAAACGGCGGCGCAGATGATCGCCATCCTGCTGCTGCTGTACGCCGGCCCGATTTTGCCGGCCATCGATACCCTGATTCTCGGAAATATTTTCATGGTCATCGCCATTATTTTGACTTTATGGTCAATGGTTTATTACCTGAAGATGGCGGCGAAGCAGTTTTCCGGTAAAAAAATCGAGGTGTGAGTGCTTGACAATTTTTTTTGAATCTCTATAATTCGCAGCTCTCGACAACGCAGTAACACAGCGACGACGAGAAGTGATGCGGGAATAGCTCAGTTGGTAGAGCGCAACCTTGCCAAGGTTGAGGTCGCGAGTTCGAGCCTCGTTTCCCGCTCCACACCGGTTTTACAGATGTACAGCAGTATCATGCGACGCGGGAATAGCTCAGTTGGTAGAGCGCAACCTTGCCAAGGTTGAGGTCGCGAGTTCGAGCCTCGTTTCCCGCTCCATACGGTTTTACCAGTAGTACAGCAGCACCATGCGACGCGGGAATAGCTCAGTTGGTAGAGCGCAACCTTGCCAAGGTTGAGGTCGCGAGTTCGAGCCTCGTTTCCCGCTCCATACAATTTACGGCATTAGCAGTACCCCTGCGGGAATAGCTCAGTTGGTAGAGCGCAACCTTGCCAAGGTTGAGGTCGCGAGTTCGAGCCTCGTTTCCCGCTCCAGATTCGGTTGATACGTGCATCACGTGTCACAGGCTTACGGCGCGATAGCAAAGCGGTTATGCCCCGGATTGCAAATCCGGTCAGTCCAGTTCGACTCTGGATCGCGCCTCCAGACAGACCCCCAGCAAACACGGTTTGCTGGGGGTTTTGTTTTGTCCGCCTTGCCGGTTGCGATACGGCGGCCTGCCGGCGCCGATTGCCGTGTGCGGCGATGTTGCCTAAGCTTGTCGCATCTCCCTGTTGCGGCCAACCTTTGCCATGAACATTCCCGTTTCCGATTGCCTGTCCCTGCTGCACCGCTGCAGCTCCCTGGCGCTGGCGACGCAGTCGCAGGCGCTGCCGGGCTACCCCTTTGTCACCGTCTTGCCGTTCGCGCTGGATGCGGCGCACCGGCCGTGGCTGCTGATGAGCGAGCTGGCCGAGCATTGCCGCAATGTGCGCGCCGACGGCCGCGTCAGCGTGCTGTTGCAGCAGGGTGGTGCCGACGTGCTGCAAGGCGAGCGCATGACGCTGGTGGGCGATCTGCAGGCGATGTCGCCGGATGCCGACACCCTGGCGCGGCTGCTGCGCTATTGCCCGGCGTTCGCCGACTACCTGGCGCTGGGCGATTTCCATTTCTTCTGCCTGCAGCCCAGGCGCCTGCGCTTTATCGGCGGTTTCGGCCACATGGGCTGGATCGACGCCAGCGACTGGGCGGCGTTGCCGCAACTGGCGGCAGCGCAGGAGCAGGCGCTGCTGGCAGCACTGCAGCCGGCCGATGCGGCGTGGCAGCTGCTGGGGCTGGATGTCTGCGGCCTGGACGTGCTGCGCGATGGCGTGCGCCAGCGCCTGGACTTCGCCGCGCCGGTGGATGAGGCCGGCTTGCTGGCGGCCGCGCAGGCGAGGTTGGCCGCAGTCGATTAGGACACCGTCTATCCACTGACTTGCAGGCGCCTTCTCCGGGGTGCCTGCGGTGATTACCGATACCGGTTGGCACGGCCCCGCTCGCCGCGGCGGCGTGTCGCTGCAGGGCGGCAGGCAAGCGCTAGCGCTATTGCGGCCGGCGCCTCTTCACTTCCTTTCTTTCTCTCTGGCCCTGTCGTGACCGGCGCCGAAGGCACCGCCTATCCCTTGCTGTTGCGGCCAACCTTGCCGTGTTCTGGTGTGGCGGATGGCGTGCCGCTCCCCGCTGTCGTGCTCGCGGAGTGACACGTCGCGGCATGGACGCCGGGCAATCCCCGCGGCGGTGCGCTATTCCGGGGCTGCGGCTGTGGCGATTACGCCAATCGTGACATTTTTAATGATCGATTGTATGCAATATTCTGCGATATGGGTGGCGCATGCTCATGGTGTTTCCTGTCGGGTTTGTGGCGGCCATCGGCTGCCTTGCGCAACATTGTTTGCCGAAACGAGCCATCACCGGTGTTTTTTGCAGCGGGGGCCTGTGGCGTGGTGCCAAATGGGTAAAGGCCGCGGCCAAGTGGACTATTTGCCGGCTGTAGTGCTTGCGGTACCATCCCGCCCCTTGTTTGTCACGGTACGGCGTCCGCTGCGACAGCAGGCGACAGCACCGCTGGCAAACCCTGGACAAATCAGACGATCTGCCGCCTGCCGGTTTGCCGCCTTGAACAACAACAGGCAGCCGCTGCGGCCAACATTAGGGACAAGAAATACATGGGCTTGATGCGCAAGAAAAGCGTGCAGGGCATGCTGGCGTTCGCGCAGACCTCACAAGGGCTGCGCAAGGAACTGTCGGCATTCGACCTGACCATGCTGGGGATTGGTGCCATTATCGGCACCGGGATTTTCGTGCTGACCGGCACCGGTGCCACCGTGGCCGGGCCGGGGCTGGTACTGTCGTTCGTGATCGGCGCGCTGGCCTGCGGTTTTGCCGCGCTGTGCTACGCGGAGTTCGCCGCGATGCTGCCGATTTCCGGCTCCACCTATACCTACGCCTACGCCACGCTGGGCGAGCTGGTGGCGTGGATCATCGGCTGGGACCTGATGCTGGAATACCTGCTGGCGTCGTCGGCGGTGTCGGTGGGCTGGTCCGGCTACTTCCAGAGCCTCTTGGCCGGCTTCGGCATCACGCTGCCACAGGCGCTGACCGCGGCCGCCGGCGCGGTGCCGGGCAAGGACACCCTGTTCAACCTGCCGGCGTTCTGCATCGCGATGATCATCACCGGCCTGCTGGCGTTCGGTATCAAGGAGTCCAAGCGCGTCAACAATATCGTGGTGCTGATCAAGGTGGCGGTGGTGGTGCTGTTCATCGCCATCGGCGTGTGGCACGTGAAGCCGGTGAACTGGTCGCCGGCGCTGCCGTACGGTTTTGACGGCGTGTTCCACGGCGCCGCCATCGTGTTCTTCAGCTTCCTCGGCTTCGATGCGGTGACCTGCGCGGCGGAAGAGGTGAAGGACCCGGCGCGCGACATTCCGCGCGGGGTGATCTGGTCGCTGGCGATCTGCTCGCTGCTGTACGTGATCGTGTCCGCGATCATGACCGGCATCGTGCCGTACGCGCAGTTTGCCGGCATCGACCATCCGGTGTCGCTGGCGCTGCAGGTGGCGAAGCTGGACTGGTTTGCCGGCTTTGTCGACCTGGGCGCCATCCTTGGCATGATGACGGTGATCCTGGTGATGACCTACGGCCAGACCCGCATCCTGCTGGCAATGTCGCGCGACGGCCTGCTGCCCAAGGTGTTCTCCGACATCAATCCGAAATACGGCACCCCGTACAAGGCGACGTGGATGGTCGGCACCGTGATCGCGCTGATCGCCGGCTTCGTGCCGCTGCACACGCTGGCGGAGCTGGTCAACATCGGCACCCTGGCCGCGTTCTCGCTGATCGCGCTGGCGGTCATCGTGCTGCGCAAGCGCGAGCCGGACCTGCCGCGCAAGTTCTACTGCCCAGCGGTGCCGTATGTGCCGGCGCTGGCGATCCTGTTCTGTGTGTTCCTGATGACGCAGCTGTCGGCGCTGACCTGGGCGTTCTTTGTCGGCTGGCTGCTGATCGGCCTCGTCGTGTACTTCGGCTACTCGCGCCGCAATTCGCTGCTGCACAAGCCGCACTGATCCGCCAGTAAGCATATGCGGCCAACCTTGACTTCAAGGTTGGCCGCATGGTTTTTGTGCCGCGTGGTGATACGGGCGGGGCAGGGCGCCGCCATGATGGGGGCAGCGGCGCATTGCCCGAGCAGCGCCGACCGGGTGCGTCATTGCCATGATGGCGTGCCGTGCAAGGAGCCGGCCCTGGACGCCGGATTGCCGCCGGCAGCGCTTATGCGCTAGAATCAGCGCCCTGTCTGTGCCCCGGTGGTGAAATTGGTAGACACAAGGGACTTAAAATCCCTCGGCTTCGGCTGTGCCGGTTCGACCCCGGCCCGGGGCACCACACCGACTTCCAAGGAAGTCCAAGACAGAACAGAAACCCGCGAGCGACAAGGCTTTGCGGGTTTTTTGTTGTCCAGACTTACTTACGTGGACTGCGCCGCCGGCCGCCAGCGCCGCGACAGCGGGGCGAGGGCGCCCTGGGTCAGGCTGACGCCGAGCAGGATCAGGCCGCCGCCCAGCCAGTGGTAGGCGTGGATGGTTTCGCCAAGCAGCAGGCTGGCGATGAGCGCGGTAAACAGCGGCAGCAGGTTCATGAAGATGGCGGTGCGTTCGCTGCCCAGCTGCTGCAGGCCGCGCATCCAGAAGTAGGCGGCGAGGATGGAGGAGGCGATGCCGGCGAACAGCACCAGCGGAATGCCGGCGGCGGGGATGGCCAGGCTGTCGGCGCTGGCGGCCAGCGGCGTCAGCATCGCCACCGCCAGCAGCACCTGGGTGTACAGGTTCAGCCACTGCCCGAACGGCGGCGCCCAGCGCTTGTAGAGGATGCCGTACAGCGCGTACGACGCCGAGCCGATCAGCATCAGCGCGTCGCCGCGGTTGATGCCGCCGGCCAGCAGGCTGGCCGGATCGCCGTGGCCGAGCAGGTACAGCACGCCGGCCAGCGAGAGCGCCACGCCCAGCATGGCCGCCGGCGCGATGCGCTGGCGGAACACCACGCCGTTCAGCAGCAGCCCCAGCAGCGGGATCAGCGCGCAGATCACGCCCATATTGGTGGCGGTGGTGCTGTGCGCGGCGTAGTAGGCCAGACACTGGTACATCACCATGCCCAACAGCGACAGCACGGCGAGGTGCGGCAGGTGCGGGCGCAGCTCGGCGCGGCGACGCCACAGCGGCCGCGCCAGCAGCGGCGTCAGCACCACGGCGGCGACCAGCCAGCGGTAGAAGGAAATGGCGGCCGGATCGAACACGCCGGCGGCAGCCTTGGAAACAACGGTGTTGGCGGCCCAGATCAGCACCGCCAGCAGGGGAAACAGTACGGCCATGACAACGCTCCTGCAGAAGATGGCGCCAGTGTAAGCCTGTCTGTTTTGTTGCTTATAATGCAAAACAGACAAACTCATGCGCCGAATCCGACAACATGCTGCCGCCTTACTCCGCCATCGATCTGCAGCTGCCGCCGCCGGTGCCGCTGTACTTCCGCTACGAGCAGTTCATGGCCAATACCGATTTCGAGCCACACCGCCACCCGTGGGGCCAGATCAACCGCATCAGCCTCGGCCTGCTGGAACTGGTGCTGGACGACAGGCGGCTGATCGCGCCGGCCGACTACCTGGTGTGGGTGCCGGCCGAGATGCCGCACGCGGCGCACGTGCGGCAGGCGATGGACTACCTGTCGGTGTACGTCAGCCCGGCGCTGGCCGCGCGCCTGCCGGCACACGCCTGCCTGATCGCGCAGACGCCGCTGGTGCGCGCCTTGCTGGAAGATTTCCGCCAGCGCGAGGTGGCGGCGATGGGCGACGCGTGGGACGTGCGCCAGGCCGAGCTGCTGGTCGAGCATCTGGTGCGCGCCGGCAGCGTCGACAGTTACCTGCCGGACAGCAGCGACCGCCAGCTGCAGCCGATACTGGCCGCCATCCGCGCCACGCCGGGCGACAACACCACGCTGGGCCACTGGGCGCAGCGGGTGCACAGCACCGAGCGCACGCTGGCGCGGCGCTTCCAGCAGCAACTGGGGATGAGCTTCGTGCAGTGGCGCAACCGCGTACGGCTGCTGCAGGCGCTGGCGTGGCTGAAGGAGGGCTGGGCGGTGCAGGAGATCGCGGCGCAGCTGGGCTACGGCACGCCGTCGGCGTTCATCGCCATGTTCGGCAAGCAGGTCGGTTTTTCGCCGGAACGCTACCGGCGGCAGATGCGCGGCGAGGGTTGAGGCGGCGCGGGTGCTGCAACACGGCGCGGCACAAAGCATTGCGGCCAACCTTGTCACCAAGGTTGGCCGCAATCGTTTTTAACGGCGAGCTTACTTGCGGCCGGTGCTGCCGAAGCCGCCTTCGCCGCGCTCGGAGGCGTCGAAGCTGTCGACGATGTTGAAGCCGACCTGGACCACCGGCACGATGATCATCTGCGCGATGCGTTCCAGCGGCTTCAGCACGAAGTCGCTGTCGCCGCGGTTCCACACCGACACGAACAGCTGGCCCTGGTAGTCGGAGTCGATCAGGCCGGTGAGGTTGCCCAGCACGATGCCGTGCTTGTGGCCGAGGCCGGAGCGCGGCAGGATCATCGCGGCCAGCTTGGGGTCGGCCAGGTGGATGGCCATGCCGGTCGGCACCAGCACCGTCTGGCCGGGCACGATGGTCATCTCGGCGTCGATGGCGGCGCGCAGGTCCAGCCCGGCGGAGCCGCTGGTGGCGTAGGCCGGCAGGTTGTCTTTCAGGCGGGCGTCGAGGATTTGAACGTCGATGGTGGGTTTCATGCAGTGACTCGTTTCATGGGCTAAAAGAAAGGTTGGCCGCAGACCTGCGGCCAACCTTGATGGTTCGGACTCAGAGCAGGCGCACCAAATGGGCGACGATGGCGCGCGCCACCTCGGCCTTGGCCATCGCCGGCAGCGGGTGCTGGCCGGCGTCGTCGAGCAGGGTGACCTCGTTGTCGTCGCTGCCCATCGCCTGCTGCGCCAGGTTGGCGACCAGCAGCGGCACCTTTTTCTTGCGGCGCTTGCTGTCGGCAAACTGCAGCAGGTTCTGGCTTTCGGCGGCAAAACCGACGCAGAACGGCGCGGCCGGCAGGCCGGCGACGGTGGCGAGGATGTCGGGGTTTTCTTCCAGCTCGATCACCGGCAGCGCGTCGCCCTTCTTGATCTTGTGCTCGCTGCGGTTCTTCACGCGGTAGTCGGCCACCGCGGCGACGCTGATGAACACCTGGCTGCGGCCAACCTCGGACAGCACCGCCTGGTACATCTCGCCGGCGCTTTGCACCGGCAGCAGGCGCACGCCCAGCGGCGCGGTCAGCGCGGTGGGGCCGGAGACCAGCGTCACCTCGGCGCCGGCGTCGCGGCAGGCGCGGGCCAGCGCGTAGCCCATCTTGCCGGAGCTGATGTTGGTGATGCCGCGCACGGTGTCGATCGCCTCGTAAGTCGGGCCGGCGGTGAGCAGCACCCGCTTGCCGGCCAGTACTTTTTCGTCGAAGAAACCGTTCAGCAGGTCGAAGACTTCTTCCGGCTCCAGCATGCGGCCGGGGCCGGTCTCGCCGCAGGCCTGCACCCCGTGCGCCGGGCCCCACACCTGCACGCCGTCGGCCTGCAGCTGCGCGACGTTGCGCAGGTTGGGCGGGTTCTCCCACATCTGGCGGTTCATCGCCGGCACCACCACCAGCGGGCAGGTGCGCGCGCTGGCCATGGTCGAGATCAGGTCGCTGGCGGCGCCGTGCGCCAGCTTGAACAGGCAGTCGGCGGTGGCCGGCACGATCACGAACACGTCGGCGCGGCGCGACATCTCGATATGCGCCATCGCGTTGTCCGGGCGGCTGTCCCACACATCGCAGTACACCGCATTGCCCGACAGCGCCTGGAAGGTCAGCGGCGTCACGAAGCGGGTGGCGGCTTCGCTCATCACCACTTCGACGTGATGGCCGGCCTTGACCAGCAGGCGGGTCAGCTCGGCGGCCTTGTAGGCGGCGACACCGCCGGTAATGCCCAGCAGGATGCGTTTTTGCGTCATCGGTTCGGCTTTGTGTTGGTTGGCAACAGGGTGCGAATTGTAACGTATTCACCGCCGCCGGCAGCGAGGCGCGCGAACGCGGCATCACATAATAGTGATATGTCATTAAAAACCTGCTACATATGATGCTATAGCCCAATAAGGAGCCTGCGATGTCGATAGCCCACTGGCCTGAAGCGGAACGCCCGCGCGAAAAGCTGTTGCAGCGCGGCCCGGCGGTACTGTCCGATGCCGAGTTGCTGGCCATTTTCCTGCGCACCGGCATCCGCGGCTGCTCGGCGGTGGACATGGGGCGGCAGCTGATCCAGCGCTTCGGCAGCCTGGGCAAGCTGCTTTCGGCGGAACCGGGCGACTTTGCCCGCGGCAGCGGGCTGGGGCCGGCCAAGTACGCGCAGTTCATGGCGGTGAAGGAGCTGGCGCGGCGGGTGCTGGCGGAGGAAATGCAGCTGGGCGATGCGCTGTCCAGCCCGCAGGCGGTGCGGCAGTACCTGCGGCTGGCGATCGGGGTACGCGATGTGGAGGTGTTCGTGGCGCTGTTCCTGACGGCACAAAACCGGGTTCTGGCGGTCGAAGAGATATTCAGGGGCACTCTCACCGAAACACGGGTCTACCCGCGCGAAATCGTGCGCCGCGCACTGCAGCACAACGCCCACGCGGTGATCGTCGCGCACAACCATCCGTCCGGGGTGGCGGAACCCTCCGCAGCCGACCGGGCACTGACGGCCAGCCTCAAGCAGGCGCTGGCCCTGGTCGATATCAGTTTACTGGATCATTTTGTGGTCACCGGCAGCCACGCCGAATCCCTCGCGGAGCGTGGCTGGATGTAGCAGGCTGCGGCTACCGGCACGCTGCGGCAAAGTTTGTCATGGCTTGAAGCATGTAAACCGGCCCCGCCTTTCGTGACGGAGCGTGGCAGCACCAAGGAGACCATCATGAACATCCTGCGCTTGCTGAATCAGTCCGACTACATCCAGATCAACAACCAGTTGATCAAGCCCGAATTCATGTACGCCTCGGAAGACTACGCCGACGAAGACGACGTGGCGCTGGAGGCCTCGCTCGACGGCAGCGAGTTCACTCTGACCGTGGCCGAGCTGGAGGAGGCGACGCCGCTGTCCGACGGCGGCTACTGGCTGGAGAGCGTCGGTTATATCCGTTTTTTGTCGCAGACCAGTCTGCACTGAGCGCGGCCGGGCCGCGCGGCACCGGGCTGCCAGCTGTCCGCCGAGTGGCGGGCACTTGGCAGCCTTTTTCATGGCGGCGATACTGCGCGCCTCATTGATATTCCCGATAACGACAGCACGCGAGGGCAGGGTATGGGCAAGGTGGTGGTGGTAGGCAGCATCAATATGGATCTGGTGGCGCTGGCGCCGCGCTTTCCGCAGCCGGGCGAAACCATCACCGGCGAGCGCTTCCTGACCCTGCCCGGCGGCAAGGGCGCCAACCAGGCGGTGGCGGCGCGGCGGCTGGGCGCCGAGGTCAGCATGGTGGGCAAGGTTGGCCGCGACGCCTTCGGCGGCGAGCTGCTGGCCGGGCTGCGGGCGGAGGGCGTCGACACCCGCCACGTCGGCGTGGCCGACGGTGTGGCCAGCGGCGTGGCGGTGATCACCGTCAGCGGCGGCGACAACCACATCGTGGTCATTCCCGGCGCCAACCACCAGCTGTTGCCGGCCGATATCGAGGCCGCCGCGGCCACCATCGCCGCCGCCGACGTGATCCTGACGCAGCTGGAAATCCCGCTGCCGACGGTGCGCGCACTGCTGGCGCTGGCGGCGCGCCACCGTGTGCCGGTGATCCTCAACCCGGCGCCGGCGCAGGCCCTGCCGCAGGACATCATCGAGGGCGCGACCCTGCTGACGCCGAACGAACACGAGCTGGCACTGCTGCTGCAGCGCGAGGGCGAGGACATCGCAACGCTGCTGGCGGCGCTGCCGGGCAAGGTGGTGATGACGCACGGCAAGCGGGGCGCCTGGCACGCACGCGCCGACGGCAGCCTGCACCACCAGAGCGGCTTCGCGGTGACGGCGGTGGACAGCACCGGCGCCGGCGACACCTTCAACGGCGCGCTGGCCGCCTTCCTGCCGCAGGGGGTGGAAGCGGCGATGCGGCTGGCCGCCGCCGCCGGCGCGCTGGCGGTGACAAGGGTCGGCGCCCAGGGCGGCATGCCGACGCTGGCCGAGCTGCAGGCCTTCCTCGCGGCGCAGGATGCGGCGGGGAATTGATCCAGCGCAATTCGCCGGCCGGCGCGGATTGCTAGAGTGTCGCCTTCCGATGCCTGAGTCATAGGCAGTCATGGAGGTCACAATGGAAAAAATCCGCATTGCCATGGTGGGGGCCGGTGAAACCGGTACGCCACTGCTCAAGCAGCTGCTGGCTGCGCCGTTTGTCGAACTGGTCGGTGTCGCGGAGCTGAACCTTGCGTTGCCGGGCATCGCGATCGCGCGCGCGGCGGGGGTGCCGGTCACCGACAACTTCATCGAGCTGGCGGAGCAGGGCGAACGCATCGACATCATCATCGACCTCACCGGCTCGCGCAAAGTCCGCGAGGACCTGCGCCGTTTCATGCAGTTCGCCGGTAACAGCCACACGGTGATCATGCACGAACGCATCGCGCTGCTGATGATGTCGCTGTCGGCAGGTTCGCTGGTGGCGACCCGTCACGAGTCGCTGTCCTACTGAGCATCGCAGTGCACGCATCAAAAAAGGGAGGCCGCGGCCTCCCTTTTCCTTTGTGTGCTGCCGCCGTTCAGGCGCACGATTTGGCGTAGCTCGCGCGGTGGATGTCGCGCACCTCCACGCAGCGTTGCAGCGCGATGCCGGGCGGGGCGGCGACCTGCGCGTCCAGCACCTGCAGCAGCGCCGCCGACAGCGCCTGTTTCACGCTGTCGCTGCGCCCGGACAGCAGGTCGAGGCGGACGTGCACGAAGGCGTGGCCGCTGTCGGCCTCGCCCACCAGGTAGTCGTCCAGCCGCAGCGCGCGGCTCTTGATGTCCAGCGCCTCGAACTGGCCGCTGGCGATGAGCGCGGCATTGAGCGCGTGCAGCAGCGGGCGCACGGCAAGGTGGTCGAGATTGGCACTGTATTCGGCAGTCAGGTGCGGCATGGGGGCTTTCCGGCCTTGCGGCCAACGTTGGGGGGGGGTCAGGACTGGTGTTGCAGCAGCGGCGCGCCGTCGCGGAACAGGATCATTTCGCCGGCCTGCATCGCCGTCCACTGTTCGTTGTCGGTCAGCGGGATGGTGGCGATCACCGCGACACGGTCGTCGGGGGTGGTCACGGTGGCAAAGTCGACGGTGACGTCCTCGTCGACCAGGTGCGCCGCCGGAAACGGCGCCTGGCGCACGATGTAGTGCAGCTTGGTGCTGCAGTGGGTGATCAGCCAGTCGCCATTGGACAGCATGAAGTTGAAGATGCCGTGGCCGTTCAGCTCGGCGGCCAGGCGCGCGATCTCGGCAAACAGCGTGGCGGTATCCGGCGGCGTGCACCACTTGGCGCGCAGCGCCTCCATGATGTAGCAGAATGCGGCCTCGGAATCGGTGTTGCCCACCGCGTTGTAGTAGCAGCCGGGGCGGGCGTGGAAATCCTTCAGGTCGCCGTTGTGGGCAAAGATCCAGTACTGGCCCCAGATCTCGCGCTGGAACGGGTGGCAATTGGCGAGGTTGATCACGCCCTGCGTCGCCTTGCGGATGTGCGCGATCACGTTTTGCGACTTGATCGGGTACTGCCGCACCAGCGCCGACACCGGCGAATCCGCCGACGGCTTGTCGTCGATGAACAGGCGCACGCCCTTGCCCTCGAAAAAGGCGATGCCCCAGCCGTCGGCGTGATGGTCGGTCAGCCCGCCGCGGCGGTGGAAGCCCTCGAAGGAAAACAGGATGTCGGTCGGGGTATTGCAGTTCATGCCGAGCAGCTGGCACATGGTGGGTCCGTTTCTGCGGTGTTGCCGGGGTGATACCTTATTGTTTCACGCAGCGGCGCGCCCGCCAAGCCCGTTGCCGCGCCGGATGCAGGCAGGGCTTGCAATTTCCAGTAAAATCACCACCTTTGCTTTCTTTTCCGGGGGAGATGGCGATGACCACCATCGTGGTAGTACGCAAGAACGGGCAGATCGCCATCGCGGCGGACAGCCAGACCACGTTTGGCGACGACCAGCGTTTGCCGGCGGCCTATGACGTGTTCCACGACAAGATCTTCCGCCTCGGCGACAGCTATCTGGCCATTGCCGGCTCGGCGGCGCACGACCTGGTGCTGCAGGGCGCGCTGAAGGGGATGAAATCACGCGACCTGTCCAGCCGCAGCGGCCTGTTCGAGACCTTTCGCAAGATCCACCCCAAGCTGAAAGACCACTTTTTCCTGCGCCCGGAAGAAGACGAGGAAGACCCGTACGAATCCAGCCAGATGATGGTGCTGGTCGCCAATACCCACGGCATCTTCGGCGTCTACCCGATGCGCGAGGTGTACGAATTTTCCCGTTTCTGGGCCATCGGCTCCGGCCGCAAGTTCGCGATGGGCGCGATGCACGCGCTGTACGACAGCGCGCTGGATGCCAGGGCGATCGCCGAGGCGGCGGTGCGTGCCGGCGCCGAGTTCGACGCCAGCAGCGCGTTGCCGATGTCGCTCTACACTGTTTCGATTGATGAGGATTCTGACAAATGAACCAAGCCGATACCCTGCAGCGCTTCCTGTTCGACGGTGTGCCGGTCCGCGGCGCGCTGGTGCGCCTGGACGGCGCCTGGCAGCAGGTGGTGAGCCGCCACAACTACCCGGCGGCGGTGCGCCACGTGCTGGGCCAGATGATCGCCGCCAGTAGCCTGCTTGCGGCCAACCTCAAGTTCGACGGCACGCTGATCATGCAGCTGCACGGCAAGGGCGCGCTGCGCCTGGCGGTGGCCGAGTGCACCAACGAGCGCACCGTGCGCGCCACCGCGCGCTTTGACGCGGCCATTACCGACGCGCCGCTGGCCGAGCTGCTGGGCGAGGGCGGCACCTTCGTGGTGACGCTGGAGCCGAAAGAGGGCGAGCCGTGGCAGGGCATCGTGGCGCTGGAAGGCGACAGCATCGCGCAGATGCTGGAGAACTACATGCAGCGCTCCGAGCAGCTGGACACCCGCCTGATCCTGGCCTGCAACGACGACACCGCCGCCGGCCTCCTGCTGCAGCGCCTGCCGGATGGTCACGGCGACGTCGAAGGTTGGCCGCACGTGGTGGCGCTGGCCGACACCCTGCAGCAGGACGAGCTGCTGACGCTGGGCGCCGACGACATCCTGTACCGGCTGTATCACCAGGAAACGGTGCGCGTGTTCGATCCGGAGCAGGTCAGCTTTGCCTGCAACTGCAGCGAGGAGCGCGTCGGCGAGATGCTGAAGCTGCTCGGCGGCCAGGAGGCGGCCGACGTGGTGCTGGAGCAGGGCAGCATCGAGATCGGCTGCGAGTACTGCGGCCAACGTTATGTGTTCGACGAGGACGACGTCAACCGCCTGTTCAACTTCGACGTGATGGCCGCGGTGCGCGAAGCGCGCCACTGAGCTGGAGACGGCACAAACAAAAACCGGACGGCAGCGTCCGGTTTTTTCATGGCCATCACACGGCCGCGCCCACACGGTCACGCATCAGTGGTGCAGCTGGTGGTGCATGCCGTCGACCCAGTCCTCGAACTCGGTCTTGTCCATGCCCAGGTAGGCGATGATGTCGTCGGCGCGCTCGCGCCAGGCGCCGTCGCCGTGGTGGTCGGTACTGGTGCGCCACACGTACTGCGCCGCGCGCGCCACCGCCACCATCATCATGTGCTCGTGGTCCAGCAGCGGCTCGCTGCCGACCTGGAACAGCTCCGGCTGGTGCTGCAGCAGGATGGCCTGGCAGAACGGCTCCGGCATGTTCCAGGTGCGCGCCACCAGGTAGCCGACGATGTCGTGGCTGGTGTTGTGGAATTCCTGCTCGATCTTGCTGATCTGGCGGTCGCGCGCCTGGCCGATCAGGCGCAGCGTGCGCTCGTAGCGCGCATCGCGCATCAGCAGCACCGCGATGCCGCAGCTGCGGAACAGCGCGAAGCTCTGGCACTCCTCCGCCGGCCGTCCCAGGCGCTCGCACAGCGCGGCGGCGATGGCCGCCTCCTGCATGCTGCGTTCCCAGAACTGCTCGATCGCCGGCGGCGATTCCGCGGTCAGCGCCAGGCGCAGCAGCAGGCCGCTGACCAGGGTGATGGTGTTGCGGGTGCCGAGCAGGCTGACCGCCTGCTGCACCGAGGTGATGTTGCGCTGGCTGCCGAACAGCGGGCTGTTGGCGGCCTTGAGAATGGCGGCCGACAGGCCGATGTCGGTGGCGATCAGCCCGGCGACGTCCAGCAGGCTCATCTCCGGGTCGTTGCGCAGCGCGGCGAGCTGGTCCAGCAGTGCCGGACGCGGCGGAATCACCAGGTTGCGCACCAGCGCGGCGGTGGTGTCTTGGTCGAAATGGGGAACCTTCATGTTGCGGCAGCTTATGGTGGTGGGTTCGGGTCAGGGTTGCACAGTGTACCCGCGTTCAGCCGTGGCGCAGCAGGGCGATGGTCGAATCTTGACATGCGTCAGGATGGGCGGTGACGCGCAGGATGTGCTGCATCGCCGGGTGCGGTGGGCGGTGTACCGCGATGCCCTGCTGCAACAGCGCCTTTTGCCGCTGCAGCGCGCTGTCGGCGTCCGGGTACACGATGCAGACGAAGTTGGTGTGCGACGGCAGTACCGTCAGCCCGCCGTCACGCAGCGCGCCGGCCAGCCGTTCGCGCAGCAGGCAGGTGTCGCGGATGATGGTGTCGGCGCACTGTGGCGCGTCCAGCACCGCCACCGCCGCTGCCTGCGCCACGCTTGAGACGGCGAACTGGGTGCGGATCTGGTCGGTCTTGGCGATCCACTCTTCCGGCGCGATGGCGTAGCCGACGCGCAGCCCGGCGAGGCCGTGTGCCTTCGACAGCGTGCGCAGACGCACGGTGTTGGCCAGCACGCCCTCGCGCTCGGCGGCGGCGCAGAAGTCGATATAGGCCTCGTCCAGCAGCAACAGGGTGTCGTCGGCCAGCGCGCCGCGCAGGCTGGCAACGGCGTCGCGCGCGTGGAAGGTGCCGGTCGGATTGTCCGGGTTGGCGAGGTAGACCAGCGCCGCCTGGTGCGCATGGGCGGCGGCGGCCAGCGCCGGCAGGTCGTTGACCGGCACGCCGTCCTGCTCGGCGTACGGCACCTCGACGATCTCGGCGCCGACGCCCTCGGCAAAGTAGCGGAAGGTGGGGTAGGTGCCGGCGGTGCACACCACCACGTCGCCGGGCGACACCCGCGCGCGCAGGAACAGCGCGATCAGGCTGTCGGCGCCGGCGTCGACCACCACGTTGGCCGCATCCACGCCGTTCAGCGCCGCGGCGCGCTCGCGGATGGCCGTGGCGTACGGGTCCGGATACAGCCGCGCCAGCTCGTACAGCGCCTCGCCCCACTGCGTCGCCAGCGGGTGGCCGGCAATCGGCATGCTCTCGTTGGAGCCGATGCGCGACACGATGCGGCGGCCGATGGCGGCCTCCAGCCGTGGCAGGCCCTGGAACGGGTTGACGATGGTGCGCTGTTGCAGATGGCGGGCGTAGCGGGTCATGGCGGGCTCCGGTAAAAACGACAATGGCGTTTACCTTACGTTAAGGGCAGCCCGAAATCCATAGCCCGCTTAGACGGATTGTTCCTGAGTAAAGAACGATTGCAGCGTTGCGGCCAGGCTTGCCGGCTGTTCCCACTGCACCATGTGGCCGGCGTCGGCGATCACGGTTTCGCGCAGGTCGGCAAAGCAGGCGCGGCGCTCGTCCAGGGTGTCGAACACGCCCTTGGCCATCGGGTGGTCCCACATCTCGCCGCCAATCACCCACTGCACCGGGCAAGCGATGCGCCGCCAGCAGGCCTTGGCCTCTTCCAGCCGGTACAGCACCGGATTGACCATCTTGTGGCGCGGATCGGCGCGGTAGCTCAGCACGCCGTCGCGCTGCGTGGTCAGCGCCTGCGCCATGAAGGCGGCGCGCTCGGCGCTCAGGTGCGGGTTGCGCTCCTGCAGCCGCCGCGCGACCGCCGCCAGCGACGCCAGCGGCTGGTAGGCCGGCGGCTGCTGCTTCTCGCGCAGCCAGCGCGCGTAGCGCCCCGGCGCCTCGGTCGCGCGGCTGTCGGCAAGGCCGAAGCCCTCGACCAGCGCCAGCTTCGCCACCCGCTCCGGGCGGATGCCGGCGTACAGGCCGCTGACCATCGCGCCCATGCTGTGGCCGACCACGTTGGCCGCCGCCTGCGGGCTGTAGTGCTGCAGCAGCGCGTCGAGATCGGCGAGGTAGTCGGCGCTGTAGTAGCTGCCGCTGTTCCAGCTGCTGGCGCCGAAGCCGCGCCAGTCCGGCGCGATGATCTGCCACTGCGGCAACAGGTCGGCGACAAACTGGAAGGTCAGCGCGCAATCCATCCAGCCGTGCAGCATGAACAGCGCCGGCGCGTCGGCCTCGCCCCAGCGCAGCACGTGGCAGGGATGGCCGTTGAGGGTGTGGTACTCGCTGCGCGGCTGGCGCAGCGGCTGGTAGCAGTCGGGCATGGTGAGGATCCGGGGCATTCCGGTGTGATTGGTGCCCCGTAGTGTAGCGGCTGGCATCCGGCCTGCCGAGTGCCGCCGCTTGCGGCCAACGTTGGCCGCAAGCGTGGCGGCCCGGTTCAGCGGCACTCGAACAGCATCATCCCGGCTGCGGTATTGGAGATCGGGATGTGGTAGTTGCGGTGCAGCTCCACCACCTCGCCCGGCAGCGCGGCGCGGGTGGTCAGCCACATCAGCAGCTCCACGCCCTGGGTGCCGGTCTGCTCCACCAGCTCCTCGTTGCGGTACTGCGTCGCCCACTTCGGCGCGGCGGTGAGGCTGTCCATGAACTGCAGGTCGAAGGCCTTGTTGATGAAGCCGGCGCGCTCGCCGTCCAGCTGGTGCGACAGGCCGCCGCTGCCGATCACCACCACCTTCAGCTCTTCCGGCCACGATGTCACCGCGCGCGCGATCGCCTCGCCCAGCTTGTAGCAGCGGGCGGCCGACGGCAGCGGGTACTGCACGGTGTTGATGCATACCGGGATGGTACGCAGCGGCGGGCTGTCGTGCTCTGGCCACAGCAGCTTCAGCGGCAGCGAGAAGGCGTGATCGACCAGCATTTCCTGGCAGCTGGTGATGTCGAATTCGTCCGCCACCAGGCTGTTGATCAATTGCCACGACAGCGCGGCGTCGCCGGTAAACGGCGGCAGGGTGGGGATGCCCCAGCCTTCGTCGGCGTTGTGGTACTGCGCGGCGGCGCCGACGGCGAAGGTCGGCAGCTTGTCGAGGAAGAAGTTCAGACCGTGGTCGTTGTAGATCACGATCGCCACGTCCGGCTTCACCTCGTCCAGCCACTTTTGCACCGGCGGGAAGCCGTCAAAGAACGGCTTCCAGTACGGGTCCTGCTGCAGGTTCTGCGCGATGGCGCGGCCGATGGCCGGAACGTGTGAAGTGGTAATGCCGCCTACAATTTTTGCCATGATTATTTCCCTGCCTCCAGCAACATCTGTTTGAACGCTTCCTTGCTCATGCCGGTCTGGGCGGCACCAAGATCCTGTACGTCCAGCCCGAGGATGCCGGCGAACTTGGCGAGGTAGTACACGTTGCCGCCGGCGGCGAGCAGGCCCAGCACGTCGCGCTCGCGCACCACGCGGCTCTGCTCGTCGTTCAGGCCGTAGCGCCAGCAGTAGCCGGCCTCGTCGGCGGCAAACGCCTGGCGGTTGGCCGCGTCATTGAAGGAAAAGCACATCTTGTTGAGGGCGTAGCCCTTCATCGCCATGTCCCCATCGAACAGATAGGTGCCCGGCACGTTGAGACCGCTGGCTTGCGTCACGGTGTTTCTCCTTGTTGTCACTTGCTGTGCTGGTTAGTATCCGCAAAGCAATAACCGGAATAAAGACAGGGGTATTGATGGCACGTATGAGCGATTTCGATCATTTGCAGCTGGACGGCCGCCTGCTGCAGCTGCTGCTGGCGGTGATCGAGGAGCAGTCGGTCACCGGTGCGGCGCGGCGGCTGGGGGTCACGCAGTCGGCGGTGTCGCACCTGCTGGACAAGCTGCGCCAGATCACCGGCGACCCGCTGTTCGTGAAGAGCGGGCGCGGCATCGTGGCCACCGCGCGTGCCGAGGCGCTGGCGCTGCAGGCGCGGGTGCTGCTGGACGAGATGCGGCGTTTCGCCGCCGGCGAGGCGTTCGTGCCGGCGACGCTCGCCACCACCTTCACCATCGCCGCCAACGACTTCCAGCGTGACCTGCTGCTGCCTCCGCTCTTGCAGCGGCTGCGCCGGCAGGCGCCGGGCGTGCGGCTGCGGGTGATCCCGTCCGACGTGCCCGGCAGCGAGCTGCTGCGCGACGAGCACTGCCAGCTGGCGATCTCGCCGCGGCCGCCGGAGGCCGGCGACATCCTGCAGAAGCGGCTGTTCGAGGATGACTACCGCGTGTTCTACGATCCGGCGCAGCGCACGGCACCGGCGCGGCTGGACGACTACCTCGCAGCCGAGCACGTCACCGTGCTGTACACGCCGCGGCGGATGCTGGACGTGGACCGGCAGCTGGAGGCACGCGGCGTGGCGCGCCGCTTCGCCGTCACCGTGCCCAGCTTCGCCGGCATCCCGGCCTTTCTGCGCGGCAGCGACCTGCTGGCGACGTTGCCCGGCCTGCTGTCGCGCGGGCTGATGCAGGGCTTTGCCAGCTGCCCGTTGCCGGCCAGGGTTGGCCGCATGCCGATGTACATGATCTGGCACCTGAAATACCGCCACGACCCGGCGCACAGCTGGCTGCGCCATGAGCTGGAGCAGGTGGTGGCCGAGGTGCTGAACAACGGCACACAGGCGTAAAAAAGCCCGCCGGAGGCGGGCGAAGCAGAGCAGAAACCTCGCCGTTCAGGCGGCAAATTCCTCGGTGTCGATCTCGGTCTGGGTGGCGGCGTTGTAGCGCGGGCCGGCCACCGCGCCGCGGGCGAACAGCGCGTCCAGCCGCTGCAGCGTGTCCACGCCGGGCTGCTTGCCGGCGGCGGCCACGTCTTCCAGCAGGTGCGGGACGCTGGTGGTGCCGGGGATCGGGATCACGTGCTCGCCGCGCGTCAGCAGCCAGGCCAGCGCCAGCTGCGCCGGGGTGCTGCCGGCATCGGCGGCGATGGCGCGGTACTCGGCCAGCAGCGCAAGGTTGGCCGCATGGTTGTCCGCGGAGAAGCGCGGCATCGCGCGGCGGATGTCCTTGCCATCCAGTGCCGCCAAGGTGGCCATGTCCGGCAGGCCATCGGCGAGGAAGCCGCGGCCCAGCGGGCTGAAGGCAACAAACGCCACCCCCAGCTCGCGGCAGGCATCCAGCACCGCGATCTCGGCATTGCGCGTCCACAGCGAATACTCGGTCTGCAGCGCGGCAATCGGGTGCACCGCGTGCGCGCGGCGCAGGGTGGTGGCGGACACCTCGGACAGGCCGATGCTGCGAATCTTGCCCTCGCGCACCAGCTCGGCCAGCGCGCCGACGCTGTCCTCGATCGGCACCTGCTTGTCCCAGCGGTGCAGATAGTAGAGGTCGATCACCTCGGTGCGCAGTCGGCGCAGCGCGTCTTCGCAGGTGCGCTTCAGCGTGTCCGGCCGGCCGTCGATGACCCGCTTGAACCCGTTTTCAGAGGGCACCCCGGTCATGCCGCACTTGCTGGCCAGCGTGATGCGGCTGCGGTGCGGCGCCAGCACGCGGCCCACCAGCTCCTCGTTGGCGCCAAAGCCGTACAGCGCGGCGGTATCGAACAGGGTGATGCCGGCGTCCAGCGCCGCCAGCAACAGCGCCTCGGCCTGTTCCGGCGCCGGCGGCACGCCGTAGGCGTGGCTGAGGTTCATGCAGCCGAGGCCAATGGCCGAGACAGAGAACGGGCCGAGTTGTCGCTGTTGCATGGGTTTGCTCCTTAAAAGCCTGTTTACGATCTCGCGAGCTAGAGCGAGACAAGGCAAAAACGTGAGGTGCGCGGAGTTTACTCAGCGTAAATACGCATCACTGAGCCGAATTCAGCGCCGTATCGCCGACGCGCAGCTGATCGTAAACAGGTTTTTTTACAGACTGGCGTTCAGCTGCTGTTCCAGCTTGGCCAGCACCTGGTAGCACGGCAGCACCTTGGCCACCGACGAGTTCGGCTCGCAGCCTTCGCGGATGGCGGCGAAGAATTCGCGATCCTGCAGCTCGATGCCGTTCATCGACACGTCCACTTTCGATACGTCGATCTGCTCTTCCTTGCCGTTGTACAGGTCGTCGTAGCGGGCGATGTAGGTGGCGGTGTCGCCGATGTAGCGGAAGAAGGTGCCCAGCGGGCCGTCGTTGTTGAACGACAGGCTCAGCGTGCAGATGGCGCCGTTGGCCGCCTTCAGCTGGATGGACATGTCCATGGCGATGCCCAGTTCCGGGTGGATCGGGCCTTGCAGCGCATTGGCCTGCACGATGGGGCTGCCGGCCTGGTAGGCGAACAGGTCCACGGTGTGGGCGGCGTGGTGCCACAGCAGGTGGTCGGTCCAGCTGCGTGCCTGACCCAGCGCGTTCATATTGGTGCGGCGGAAGAAGTAGGTCTGCACATCCATCTGCTGGATGTTGAACTCGCCGGCCTGCACCTTCTTCTGCACATACTGGTGGCTGGGGTTGAAGCGGCGGGTGTGACCGACCATGGCCACGAGGCCGGTCTGCTGCTGCAGCGCGACCACGGCCTCGGCATCGGCCAGGCTGTCGGCCAGCGGAATCTCCACCTGTACATGCTTGCCGGCTTTCAGGCACTGCATGGCCTGCGCGGCGTGCACCTGGGTCGGGGTGCACAGGATCACCGCGTCGACTTCCGGCAGCGCCAGTGCGTCGGCCAGATCGGTGGCCACGTGCGGGATGCCGTACTTGTCGGCGACTTCCTTGGTGGCGTCGAAACGGCGGCCAACCAGCGATACCACTTCCACGCCGGCTATGTTCTTGATGGCGTCCAGATGCTTGATGCCGAAGGCGCCGGCGCCAGCCAGCGCTACCTTGATGGTCTTGCTCATTGCTTGTTCTCCAGAATCAGATGACCCACGGCGGTATTGGATGCCGGCACGTGGTAGAAGCGTTGTTTCACCTCCGGCGCCGGGCCGCCGGCGACATCACTCATCGCGCCGCGCGCGATCAGCCACATCACCAGCTCGATGCCCTCGGAGCCGGCTTCGCGCACATAGTCGATGTGCGGCACCTCTGCCAGCCCGGCCGGATCGGCGATCAGGCGGTCGAGGAAGGCGTTGTCCCATTCCTTGTTGATCAGGCCGGCGCGCGGGCCTTGTAACTGGTGGCTCATGCCGCCGGTGCCCCAGATCTGCACGTTGAGGTCGCCGTCAAACGATTCCACCGCGCGGCGGATCGCCTGTCCCAGCTGGAAGCAGCGGCGGCCGGACGGCACCGGGTACTGCACCACGTTGACGGCGAACGGGATCACCGCACACGGCCAGGCCTCGGGCTGGCCGAACATCAGCGACAGCGGCACGGTCAGGCCGTGGTCGACGTCCATCTTGTTGACGATGGTGAGGTCGAAGTCGTCCTGGATCACGCTTTGCGCGATGTGGGCGGCCAGCTGCGGGTGGCCCATCACCTTGGGCACCGGGCGCGGCCCCCAGCCTTCGTCGGCCGGCTGGTATTCGGCACCGGTGCCGATGGCGAAGGTCGGAATGAAATCCAGACTGAAAGCAGTCGCGTGGTCGTTGTAGACCAGAAAGATCACGTCCGGCTTCTGCTCTTTGATCCACTCCTTGCCGTAGTCGTAGCCGGCAAACAGCGGCTGCCAGTACGGTTCCTGCGCCTTGCCCAGATCCAGTGCCGCGCCGATGGCCGGCACGTGCGATGTGTAAACGCTCGCGGTAATGCGTGCCATATCAGTTGCTCCCCTTGCTCTTGCCTTGCGGCTGGTGCTGCGGCTGGGCATCGCCGTCTTCGCCCAGATAGCGGTTGCCTTCTGCCGAGCGACCACCGCCCAGCATCATGTCGCGGTATTCCTCTTCCGTCATGCCGGTCATGCTGCCGGCCATCTGCTGGAAGCTCTTGCCGTCGGTGGCGCCGATCTTGGCCAGGAAATAGATATTGCCGCCCAGGGCGATGCAGCGGTTCAGATCGCGATCCAGCACCGCCTGCTTCTGCTCCTCGCTCATCGCCCACTCGTCGAGATAGGCACGCTCGTCAGCCTTGAAGCGGGCACGGTTGTCGGCCTTCATCAGCGACATGCAGAACTGGTTCAGCCAGTAGCCCTTGCGCGATTGTTCGGCATCGAAAATGGTGGTGCCGGGCAGGTCCAGATACGGTTTGTTCAGTGCCATGGTTTACGCTTCCTGTGTTTCTTCCGGCCAGTACAGGCGCATCGGGTTGGCCACCAGCAGCTTGTGCTGCAGCTCGGCGGTCGGCGCGATGTGCGGGATGAAGTCCACCAGCAGGCCGTCGTCCGGCATGTGGTCCTTCAGGTTCGGGTGCGGCCAGTCGGTGCCCCACAGTACCCGATCCGGGAATTCCTCGACTACCCGGCGTGCAAACGGCACCACGTCGCGGTAGGCGGCCTGTTCGCCGTCCAGCGCCTTGGGGCCGGTCAGCGACAGGCGTTCCGGGCAGCTGACCTTGCTCCACACGTTCGGGTTGTCGCGCATGAATTTCAGGAACAGCTCGAACTCCGGGCCGTCCAGCGGCTTGCTTACGTCGGGGCGGCCCATGTGGTCGACCACCACGGTGGTCGGCAGGCCGGTGAAGAAGTCCCACAGCTCCGGCAGGTCCACCGCTTCAAAATAGATCACCACGTGCCAGCCGAAGCGGGCAATGCGGCTGGCGATCTCCATCAGTTCGTCCTTGGGGGTGAAATCCACCAGCCGCTTGACGAAGTTGAAGCGCACGCCGCGCACGCCGGCGTCGTGCATCGCCTGCAGTTCTTCATCCGTCACGCTGCGGCGCACGGTGGCGACACCGCGTGCCTTGCCATCGGAGTGCAGCAGCGCATCGACCATGGCGCGGTTGTCGGCGCCGTGACAGGTGGCCTGCACGATGACGTTGCGGGCAAAGCCGAGCTGGTCGCGCAAGGCGAACAGCTGGTGCTTGCTGGCATCGCACGGGGTGTACTTGCGCTCCGGTGCGAACGGGAATTCCTCGCCCGGGCCGAACACGTGGCAGTGGGCATCCACCGCACCGGCCGGCAGCTGGAACTTGGGTTTGCTCGGGCCCTGGTACCAGTCCAGCCAGCCGGGGGTTTTCTGAAATTGCATGATTCTGTCCTTGAGCTCAAGGTTGGCCGCAGTGCGGCCAACCTGGCGGCGTGGCGCCGCTTCAGTCGATGTAACGCAGGCCGGCTTTTTCCAGCGGCTCGCGCATCTTGTACATGTCGAGGCCCAGTACGCCGGCGGCCAGCTTCTCGCGCTTCTCGCCTTCGAAGCTCTCGCGCTTCTCGGCGGCGTCGGCCACCTGCTGGGCGATGGCGGCCGGTACCACTACCACGCCGTCGACGTCGGCGATCACCACGTCGCCCGGGTTTACCAGTGCGCCGGCGCAGATCACCGGGATGTTGACCGAACCCAGCGTCGCCTTAATGGTGCCCTTGGCGCTGATGGCCTTGCTGAACACCGGGAAGCCCATCTTTTCCAGCTCTTCCACATCGCGCACGCCGCCGTCGATGATCAGGCCGCGGGCTCCGCGTGCCTGGAAACTGGTGGCCAGCAGGTCACCGAAGAAGCCGTCGCTGTTGTCGGCGGTGCAGGCGGCCACGGCGACATCGCCCGGCTGCAGCTGCTCGGCAGCGACGTGCATCATCCAGTTGTCGCCCGGCTGCAGCAGCACGGTGACGGCGGTGCCGCAGATCTTGGCGCCCTTGTACACCGGGCGCATGTACGGCTGCATCAGGCCGACGCGGCCCATCGCTTCGTGAATGGTGGCGACGCCGAACTGTGCCAGCTTGGCGACGGCGGCGGGATCGGCGCGCTCGATGTTGCGTTTGACGATACCGAGTTGGTTCATGGCTTGTGTCATGGTGATGTCCTTACTTGCCCTTGGCCTTCAGCGCCGCATCCAGGCGCGAGTACACGCGGCGGGCGTTGCCTTCGTAGATCTGGTGACGCTCGTCGGCGGTGAGGTTGGCCGCTTCGATGTAGCGCTTGGTGTCGTCGTAGTAGTGGCCGGTTTCCGGGTCGATACCGCGCACGGCACCGATCATCTCGGAAGCGAACAGCACGTTGTCGACCGGAATCACGCGCGTCAGCAGGTCGATGCCCGGCTGGTGGTAGACGCAGGTGTCAAAGAAGATGTTGTTGAGCAGGTGATCCTTCAGCAGCGGCTTTTTCAGCTCCTGCGCCAGACCACGGAAGCGGCCCCAGTGGTAGGGCACCGCGCCGCCGCCGTGCGGGATCACGAACTTCAGTGTCGGGAAGTCCTTGAACAGGTCCGAGGTCAGGCACTGCATGAAGGCGGTGGTGTCGGCGTTCAGGTAGTGCGCGCCGGTGGTGTGGAACGCGCAGTTGCAGCTGGTGGAGACGTGGATCATCGCCGGGATATCGTACTCCACCATTTTTTCGTAGATCGGGTACCACTGCTTGTCGGACAGCGGCGGGCTGGTCCAGTGGCCGCCGGACGGGTCCGGGTTGAGGTTGATGCCGACAAAGCCGTAGTCGTTGACGCACTTTTCCAGCTCCGGAATGCAGCTGGCCGGATCCACGCCCGGGCTTTGCGGCAGCATCGCCGCGCCGATGAAGTGGTCCGGGAACAGCTGGGACACGCGGTAGCACAGCTCGTTGCAGATCGCCGCCCAGGTCGACGAGGTGTTGAAGTCG
The DNA here is from genome assembly GCF_028548475.1 of Vogesella margarita. Classification (GTDB taxonomy): domain Bacteria; phylum Pseudomonadota; class Gammaproteobacteria; order Burkholderiales; family Chromobacteriaceae; genus Vogesella; species Vogesella margarita. The sequence goes on along the minus strand of NZ_JAQQLE010000011.1, from coordinate 31,940 downwards.
CCGATGTGGTGCGCCATGAAGCTGGCGCGCGGGCTGAAGATGGTCAGGTCGGCGCCGCGTTCCTTCATCAGGCGCAGCTGGTTGCTCTCGATGGTGTCGCGCAGCTCGTCGTCGCTGATCTTCAGCTCGGACACTTTCGGGCCCAGTTCCGGGGTAGCCAGGTTGTCGACCTGACGCTTGCGCCAGTCTTCCAGCGCCTTGGGCGCGGTGGTGTAGTGGCCGTGAATGTCGATGATCATGTCGGTTTCCTTTTAGTAGCAGGAGCGGCGCGGGCGGGGCAGGTGGCTGCCCCGGCCGCTGCGGCAGGGATTAGTGGCTTTGCGGCATCGCCTGCAGCGAGACCTTGCCGCTGTCGGGATGGGCACGCAGCTTGATGAACAGGGCCGCCGCGGCGATCAGCCCCGGGATGGCCAGCACCATGAACACCTGGTCGAAGCCCAGCTGGCGGCGTGCCAGTTCTGCCACCAGGAAAGAGCCGGCAATGCCGCCGAAACGGCCGATGCCCAGCATCCAGGCCACGCCGGTGGCGCGACCCTGGGTCGGGTAGAAGCCGGCGGCCAGTGCCGGCAGCGACGATTGCGCGGTATTCATGATGGTGCCGGCGACGAACACCACCAGCACCAGCAGGCCGACACTGCCGGTCGCCTGGCCGATGGCGTAGATCGATGCCGCGGTGAGCAGATAGCCGATGGCGATGATGCGGTCGGCGTTGAAACGGTCCATCAGCCAGCCGCAGAACACGGCGCCGACGCCACCCAGCGGGAACAGTGCCGAAATCAGCATCGCCTGTTTCGGGGCAATACCGGCGTCCTTGAACAGGATCGGCATCCAGTTGACCAGTGCGTAGAAGATCACCAGACCCATGAAGTAGGCCAGCCACAGCATCACCGAGCCGACACGGTAGGACGGCGACAGCACCACGCCGAGGCCGCTCTTGCCGGCGGCGACGGCACGGGTTTCGGACAGGAAGAAGGAGGCGGCCTCGCTGGCAGTGGCGGAGATGCGGCTCATGACCGCCTGGATACGGGCGTGGTCATAGCCCTTGGCCACCATGTAACGCACCGATTCCGGCAACAGCAGCAGCAACACCACCAGCAACAGCAGTGGCGACACGCCGCCGAATACCAGCACGCTGCGCCAGCCCCACTGCGGAATCATCCACGAGGCGAGGAAGCCGCCGAAGGCCGCGCCCAGCGGGAAGCCGCAGAACATGGCATTGGTCAGCAGCGAGCGGCGCGCGGTGGGGCAGTATTCGCTCATCAGCGTCACCGCATTGGGCATCGCCGCACCGAGGCCGATACCGGTGATGAAGCGCATCACGGTCAGGCTCTGCAGGTCACCGGCAAAACCGGAAAGCAGCGTGAACAGGCCCAGCACCAGTACCGAGCCGGTCAGGACCTTCTTGCGGCCGAGACGGTCGGCCAGCGGGCCGGCCATCAGCGCGCCGGCGGCAAGACCGAACAGCGCGGCGCTGAGCACCGGTGCCAGTGCCGGCTTGCTGACGCCCCACTCCTGGATCAGCGACGGCGCGATATAGCCGATGGCGGCGGTATCGAAACCGTCCAACAGCACGATGCAGAAGCACAACGCGAAGGTAATCCACTGGAACCGCGAGAACGGATGGCGGTTGATGAACTCCTGCACATCAACAGATGGTTTGGTCATGGTCGTTATCTCTATGTTGCGTTTGGACTCGAAACCGCTCTGTGGCGGTTTGGCGGGGTAAAACGGTTGCCGGCTGCCGCGTGGCGGCGGGATCGTCCTCTCCTGTTGTTGTATAAGGATCGATTGACCGGCGAATACTGCTTGGAGCCACTAACAAAACCCCTGATCCTGCGTTGCGCCTCCTTGCCGTACGACTTGTACTGTCTGCGTCGGCGCGCCTTGGCTCAGGTGCTCTGCGAGGTTTTGTTAGCGGCTCCTAACGCTGCCAGACGGCAGCCGGAATCATCACTTCGCCCTTCATGATCAGCCGCGCGGTGCGCAGCAGCGCGGCGCGGGTCACGCTTTGCGGGTTGGCCGGATCGGTCTCCAGCTCCACCGAGAATTCGCCGGTCGGGTGTTCCACTGACACGCGCTTGCTGCGGCCGTCGCCGATGCGGGCGATGCCGTCGGTAATGGCGCCTTCCAGCACGCAGGCGGTGCCGACGGTGACCGCGGCCAGCACGCCGATGGCGTCGTGGCACACGTGCGGGATGAAGCTGCGGGTGGTGAGGCTGCCGCCGGGCTCGCGCGGCGGCGCGATCAGCGTCATCTTGGGATAGGTTTTCTTGCTGACATCGCCCAGGCCCATCCGCTGGCCGCACTCCAGACGCAGCGCTTCCAGCTTGCTCTTCAGTTCGGTGTCGGCATTCATCTCGGCCACCGTTTCGTAGCCGCTGCGGCCAACGTCGGCGGCACGCAGCATCACCAGCGGCATGCCGTTGTCGATGCAGGTGACTTCGATATCGCCGATGCCGGCAACGGTCACGGTGTCGCGCACCTTGCCGGTGGGCAGCAGGCCGGAACATACCGAACCGGCGGTATCGAGGAAGTTGATGGTGATCGGCGAGGCGGTGCCGGGGACGCCGTCGATGCGGGCGTCGCCGTCGTAGCGCACCTGGCCGTTAGGTGTTTCCACCGTCACGTCGCAGGCCATGCCGGTATTCAGCGTCAGCACGCGGAAGGTGCTGGTGTCGCCCTGCGGCTGCAGCATGCCGGTCTCCAGCGCGAACGGCACCACTGCGGCCAGCATATTGCCGCAGTTGGGGGTGGTATCGACGGTGTCCTTGTCCGGCGTGATCTGCGCGAACAGGAAGGTCAGGTCGATGCCGGGCGTGCTGCCGAGGTCGACGATGCCGACCTTGCTGGTCAGCGGATTGGCACCGCCGAGGCCGTCGATCTGGCGACGGTCGGGCGAACCCATGACGGCGAGCAGTACGCGGTTGCGCAGTTCAATGTCGGCGGGCAAATCCGCGGCATTGAAGAACGGGCCACGCGACGTGCCGCCGCGCATGAACAGGGTAGGGATAGAGGTCTGCATGTGGCCAGTATCTGCCGGCCGACAATGCTGCAAAATATGGATAGCTAACTAGTAGATATAACGGTTTGCTATGGGTTGGGCTCGGGAATAACCGCCAGCCGCGGCGGCATGGGCCTACGCCGGCGGCAAGTCCGGGGCGGCCACGATGGGCGGCACCATCTCGCGTACCAGTTCCTGCATCGCCTGCTGCGTCAGCGTGCTGGGGCGGTGCGAGCTGACGGCCAGCGCCAGGCGGCTGACCAGGCCCGGTTCGCCGATCGGGCGCAGCCCCAGCCGCGCCGCCTTGTCGCTGGTCGATACCGCCAGCCGCGACAGCACCGCGCAGCCGGCACCGTCGGCGACCAGCTCCAGGATGGCCGGCACGCTGTCGATCTCCAGCGCGATGGTTGGCCGCAAGCCCAGGGCGCCGAGCTGCGACTCCACCAGCATGCGGATGGCGTGCGGCTGCGACGGGATCACCAGCGGCCGGGCGGCCAGCTCAGCCAGCGACACCGCGCCCGGCGCGGCATCGCCTGCGGCCAGCTCCACCAGGTACAGCATCTCGTCGCACAGCGGCGTGATGTCGATGTCGGACGACGGCACCGGGTTGTACAGCAGCGCGATGTCGAGGCGGCCATTGCGCAGTGCTTCCAGCATGTTGGCGGACAGTCCCTCGCGGATCGCCAGCGATGCCTGCGGCAGGCGGGTGCGGAAGGCGCGCGACAGCGGTACCGACAGTACCCGCGACAGGCTGGGTGGCAGCCCCAGCGCCACCTTGCCGGCCAGTGCGCCGCGCACACGGCCCAGCTCCTCCTTGGCGCGCTCCACCTGGTGCAGCACGCCGCGGCCATGTTCCAGCAGCAGCTTGCCGGCCTCGGTCAGCGTCACGCCGCGGCCGTTGCGCAAGAGCAGCGTCTGGCGCAATTCCACCTCCAGCTGGCGGATCTGGCGGCTGAGTGCCGGCTGCGCGATGTCGAGCACGATGGAGGCGCGGGTGAAGCTGCCCAGCTCGGCAACGCGGACGAAATACTCGATCTGTTTCAGGTCCATGGCGGCGCGGCAAACGAAAGGGAAGACAGGACAGCATACGCGATGGCGGGCGGTGCAGGAATGCCTTTGCGGCATAACCGCGCTGCCATCAGACAGGCCGCGCGATGGACAAGGGTGTGCCGTCGCAGCGGTCCTGTACTTTGCGGGAAAGCTGCGGCCAACGTTGGCCGCAGGGCGGGGACGGGGACGGAAACCGTGGCCCGTTTTAGCTGCTACTTTTCAGTGAGGGTGGCGGCCGGCGGCGAGGACGGGGCGGGGGCGGTCAATGCCATCGCGAAAAATCGTTTTTTATGTCAGCCACTTAGCGCGGTTTCACATTTTTGTAATGCGAAAACTACATTTCCCAAAAAAGTGCCATAAATACCCAAAAAACGATATTGAGGGGCCGCGGCATCGACTATAGAGTTTTGGCACCACTACCAGATCGGTGTTGCAACAACCTTGCATCAGGTCAAAAAAACAGCGTCTGGTGGGCAAGCGGTTTCACCCCGTCATCAGCAGGCCATAACAGTTTCGCCGCGACGGCAGACGGGTGAAGTGCGGACACACACAAGGAGAAAAATGGTGAGTAACGGGAACAGGACAGGCACGCGCGCCGTGCCGGGCGTGCTGCTGGCAGGCTTGCTGGCGGTGACGGCGATGAGCGCCAGCGCCGAAGATACGGCCGAGATCTCCAGAGGCCAGCAGTACTACGAAAAAATCTGCGCCAAGTGCCACGAGACCGGCATCGGCCCGGTATTGCTCGGCCGCGGCCTGCCGGAGGTGATCTTCACCACCATCCCGCGCAGCGGCCTGCGCGCGATGCCGGCCTTCCGGGTGTCGGACATCGACGACGCCACCTTGCAGAGTCTGGCGAAGTACCTCGCCAACTCCAAGCCCAAACCGTAAGCGGGAGGAGCAGGCATGACTACCGATCGTCGCACTTTGCTCAAGGGCCTGGCCGCCGTCGGCCTCGCCTTCACCGGTGGCTCGCTGGCGCAGGCCGCCACCGTGCTGCCCGCCGGCAAGACCCTGGCCGCCAACGCCACGCTGCCGCTGACTGCGGTGGTGTCCGGCAATGTGCCGGCCAGCGCGTTCCTGGCCGGCGTCACCGCCGCCGCGCAGCAGCACGGCATGTCGCAACAGCCGCCGCTGCGCCTGGACGGGCCGGACGGCTCCCTGCTGAACCATATTCACGCGCTGGCGCAGGATGCGCAGCCGGCGATGCTGGTGGGGCTGGTGGATGACGCCACCGCCACCGTGTTGCTGGACCTGGTGCGCTCGTCCGGCGGCCGCGTGCTGTCCGAGCAGCATCAGCGCCTGGGCGGCGACGCCGCCCCGCTGGCCGCGCTGGGGCAGGCCCTGGTGGCCAGCCCGGAGCGCGTGCTGCCGGCGTCCATCCCGCAGGGCACCGCCTGCGTTTCCTTCTGCTGCGTGATCTGAACGGAGTTATCTCATGGCTAGTAAATATCTTGCCCTGCCCAAGGGCGTCAGCGAGGCCCGTTTCGACGCGGCCATCAAGAAGTTCACCGCCGCACTGGGCAAGGAAAACGTGCTGACTTCCGGCGAACACCTGCAGCCCTACACCAAGGTGATGATGGCGGTGGAAACCGAGAAACACATCCCGTCCGCCATCGTGATGGCCACCACCGTGGAGCAGGTGCAGGCGGTGGTGAAGATCTGCAACGAATACAAGATCCCGGTGTGGACCATCTCCACCGGCCGCAACTTCGGCTACGGCTCGGCGGCGCCGGTGGAGCGCGGCCAGATCGTGCTCGACCTGCGCAAGATGAACAAGATCATCAATATCGATCCGGAGCTGTGCACCGCGCTGGTGGAGCCGGGCGTCACCTACCAGCAGCTGTACGACTACATCGAGGACAACAAGCTGCCGCTGATGCTGTCGTTCTCGGCACCGTCGGCCATCGCCGGCCCGGTCGGCAACACCATGGACCGCGGCGTCGGCTACACCCCGTACGGCGAGCACTTCCTGATGCAGTGCGGCATGGAAGTGGTGCTGGCCAACGGCGACGTGTACCGCACCGGCATGGGCGGCGTGAAGGGCGACAAGGCGTGGCAGGTGTTCAAGTGGGGTTACGGCCCGACGCTGGACGGCATGTTCACCCAGTCCAACTACGGCATCTGCACCAAGATGGGCTTCTGGCTGATGCCCAAGCCGCCGGTGTTCAAGCCGTTCGAGATCAAGTTCGACAACGAGGCCGACATCAGCGAGATCGTGGAAATGCTGCGCCCGCTGCGTATCGCACAGATCATCCCCAACGCGGTGGTGATCGCCGGCACGCTGTGGGAAGCGGCCACCTGCAACACCCGTCGTTCCGACTACATCACCACGCCCGGCCACACCCCGGATCACATCGTCAAGCAGATTCAGAAGGACAAGCACCTGGGCGCCTGGAACGTGTACGCCGCGCTGTACGGCTCGCCGGAGCAGGTGGAGGTGAACTGGAAGATCGTCACCGACACCATCAAGAAGGCCGGCAAGGGCCGCATCGTGACCCAGGAAGAGGCCGGTGACCGCCAGCCGTTCAAGTACCGCGCGCAGCTGATGTCCGGCGTGCCCAACCTGCAGGAATTCGGCCTCTACAACTGGCGCGGCGGCGGCGGCTCGATGTGGTTCGCCCCGGTCAGCCAGGCGCGCGGCAGCGAGTGCGACAAGCAGGTGAAGCTGGCCAAGACCATCCTCAACAAGCACGGCCTCGACTACGTCGGCGAATTCATCGTCGGCTGGCGCGACATGCACCACGTGATCGACGTGCTGTACGACCGCAGCAGCGAGGAAGAAACCAAGCGCGCCAATGCCTGCTTCAACGAGCTGCTGGACGAGTTCGAGAAGGAAGGCTACGCGGTGTACCGCGTCAACACCGCCTTCCAGGAACGGGTGGCCAACAGCTACGGCCCGGTGAAACGCAAGCTGGAAAAAACCATCAAGCGCGCGCTGGACCCGAACGGCATTCTGGCACCGGGCAAGTCCGGCATCCGCATCTAAGGCAGGAAACTAGCGATGACAACGAAACAAGCATACGACGGCTTCGAACTGCAGCCGATTGCCGGCCAGTGGCGCCGCGGCAGCTCCAGCCAGCAGCTGACCGATACCAACCCGTACTCCGGCGATGTCCTGCTGCAGCTGCAGCTGGCCAGCCGCGCCGACGTGGACGCGGCCTACGCCGCCGCCGCCGCTGCGCAGACCGAATGGGCGGCCCGCCTGCCGGAAGAGCGTGCCGCGGTGCTGCACCGCGCGGTGGAAATCATGCTGGCGCGCGCCGAGGAGATCCAGGACTGGATCGTGCGCGAATCCGGCAGCTCGCGCCTGAAGGCGATCATCGAATGGGATAGCGCGCGCCGCATCACCCAGGAGTCGGCCACCTTCTGCAACCGCGTCGAGGGCCGCATCCTGGCTTCCGCCATCCCGAACCAGGAAAGCCGGGTCTACCGCGCGCCGCTGGGCGTGGTCGGCGTGATCAGCCCGTGGAACTTCCCCTACCACCTGACCGCGCGCTCCGTCGCCCCGGCGCTGGCGCTGGGCAACGCGGTGGTGGTGAAGCCGGCCAGCGATACGCCGGTGACCGGCGGCCTGCTGCTGGCCAAGATCTACGAGGAAGCCGGCCTGCCGGCCGGGCTGTTCAGCGTGGTGGTCGGTGCCGGCAGCGAGATCGGCGACCACTTCGTCGCGCATCCGGTGCCGAGCCTGATCTCGTTCACCGGTTCCACCGAGGTGGGTCGCAACGTTGGCCGCATCGCGACCGGCGGCCAGCACATCAAGCGCGTGGCGCTGGAGCTGGGCGGCAACGCGCCGCTGGTGGTGCTGGACGACGCCGACATCGAACAGGCGGCGCAGGCGGCCGTGGTCGGCCGCTTCCTGCACCAGGGCCAGATCTGCATGAGCACCAACCGCGTGATCGTCGACGCCAAGGTGCACGATGCCTTCGTGGCCGCGCTGAAGGCGCGCGTCGAGCAGCTGCCGTACGGCGATCCGGCCGATGCGGCCAACATCGTCGGCCCGCTGATCAACGGCAAGCAGCTGGACGGCGTGCTGTCCAAGATCGAGCAGGCGAAGAAGGACGGCGCCACGCTGCTGGTCGGCGGCGCACCGCAGGGCAACGTGTTGCCGCCGCACCTGTTCGTGGACGTGGACCCGAGCTGGTCCATCGCCGTGGACGAGACCTTCGGCCCGGTGCTGCCGGTGATCAAGGCCCGCGACGAGGCGCACGCGCTGGCGCTGGCCAATGCCAGCGAGTACGGCCTGTCCGCCGCCGTGTTCACCCGCGACTACGCCCGTGGCCTGCACTTCGCCCGCGGCATCCGCAGCGGCATGTGCCACATCAACGACATCACCGTCGACGACCAGACCAACGCGCCGTTCGGCGGCGAGAAGAACTCCGGCCTCGGCCGTTTCAACGGCGAGTGGGCGATCGAGGAGTTCACCCGCGCGCAGTGGGTGACGCTGCAGTTCCAGCCGCGCCCGTACCCGTTCTGATCCTTTTCATCTTGCCGTACGCCGGCGGCCAGGCCGCCGGCGCATCAAGGAGCAAACCATGCAATCACGTCGCAATTTCCTGATCAAGAGCGTCGGTGTCGTGTCCGCGCTGGCCGTGGCCCGCGGCGCGCTGGCCGCCGCCCCGAAGGTGGACGCGAAGGACCCGACCGCCGTGGCGCTGGGCTACGTCGCCGACGCCGCCAAGGTCGACAAGGCCAAGCAGCCGAAATACGTCGCCGGCCAGGCCTGCAGCAACTGTCAGTTCTACCAGGGCAAGGCCAGCGACGCCTTCGCGCCCTGTCCGATGCTGGCCGGCAAGCAGGTCGCCGGCAAGGGCTGGTGCAACGTCTACGTCAAGAAGGCCTGACCGTTAATCGCCGGGCCAGGGTTGGCCGCAAGCCGGCCGTGGCGGGCGCAAGGAGAGCGCAATGGGTTCATTCAGCCTGTGGCACTGGTTGATCGTGCTGGCAGTGGTGCTGCTGGTGTTCGGCACCAAAAAACTGCGCCATGTCGGCGCCGACCTGGGCGGTGCGGTACGCGGCTTCAAGCAGGGCATGCAGGGTGAGGGCGAGCCGCCCGCAAACGACGCCACGCCGAAAAGCTAGTTGCCTGCCGGCGCGCGCCGGCATACAAACGCAGCATCACCCATCACCCTGCGGAGAGCGCCATGCTGCACGCCCAGCTGTTCATCGATAACCGGGATGTCGCCTCGTCCGACGGCGCCACCTTCGACTGTCTCAACCCGGTCAATGGCGAGGTCGCCACCGTGGCGGCGGCGGCGAGCGTGGACAGCGCGCTGGCGGCGGTGAATGCCGCCACGGTGGCGTTTGGCGCCTGGGCGGCGATGCTGCCGCAACAGCGGCGCGCGCTGCTGGACCGCGCCGCCGACCTGATCGTGGCGCGCAGCGACGATTTCAGCGCCGCGATGACGGCGGAAACCGGCGCCACCGCGGCCTGGGGCAGCTTCAACTGCCAGCTGGCGGCCAACATCTTCCGCGAGGCGGCGGCGCTGGTGACGCAGATCCAGGGCGAGCTGCCGCCGTCCAGCCGCGCCGGCGCCATCGAGATGGTGCTGCGCCAGCCGGCGGGGGTGGTGCTGGCCTTCGCGCCATGGAATGCGCCGGTGTTGCTGGCGGCGCGGGCGGTGGCGATGCCTCTGGCCTGCGGCAACACCGTGGTGCTCAAAGGCTCCGAGCTGTGCCCGTACACCCACCGCCTGCTGGGCGAGGTGCTGGCCGAGGCCGGGCTGCCGCCGGGCGTGCTCAACGTGGTGCTGAATGCGCCGGCCGACGCGGCCCGCGTGGTGGAGGCGCTGATCCGCCACCCGGCGGTGCGGCGGGTGAACTTCACCGGCTCCACCCGGGTTGGCCGCAGCATCGCCGAGATCGCCGCGCGCTACCTGAAACGCTGCCTGCTGGAGCTGGGCGGCAAGGCGCCGTTCGTGGTGCTGGACGACGCCGATCTGGACGAGGCGGTGAAGGCGGCGGCGTTTGGCGCCTTCTTCAACCAGGGCCAGATCTGCATGTCGACCGAGCGCATCATCGTGGACAGCAAGGTGGCGGACGAATTCGTGCAGCGCCTGGCCGACAAGGCGCTGAGCCTGAAGGCCGGGCTGCCGGACGAGCCGGGCTGCGCGCTGGGGCCGATGATCAGCGCCGGCGCCGCCGAGCGCATCACGGCGCTGGTGCAGGACGCGGTCGGCAAGGGCGCCGAGCTTGTCACCGGCGGCCACGCCCGCGGCAGCGTGATGGCGGCCACGGTGGTCGATCACGTCACCGCGGCGATGCGGCTGTACGGCGAGGAGTCGTTCGGCCCGGTGGTGGCGGTGCTGCGCTTTGACGACGTGGAAGAGGCGATCTCGCTGGCCAACGACTCCGAGTACGGGCTGTCGGCGGCGGTGTTCGGCGGCGACGTGCTGCGCGCGCTGGAAGTGGCCCGCCGCATCGAGTCCGGCATCTGCCACATCAACGGTCCGACGGTGCTGGACCAGGCGCAAATCCCGTTCGGTGGGGTGAAGGACAGCGGTTACGGCCGTTTCGGCGGCCGAGCCGCGATAGACGAATTTACCGAGCTGCGCTGGATCAGCATCCAGCGCGGCGTACAGCAGTATCCGATCTAACAGGATCCAGCCGTATCTGGCGGCGGCCCACCGGGCCGTAGCCGGCCAGGCGCCGCGCCCCATCCGGACGCACGGTGTGCGGCCAACCTTTGCAGCGGGACGCTGCGCTGCCCGTCCCGTTTGCCTAGTCGTGCAGGCAGCGCTTTTTCATCCTCATCATTAATGACATATAAATAAAACGGAGAGATTCATCATGCAACAATCCAGAGCGCTCACCACCCTCGTCACCGCAGGCGCCTTGCTGTCGCTGGCATCCGCCGGCTGGGCCACCGAGGGCGGCGGCGGCATGTACCCCAACGGCAACGAGAACTACCTGACCGGCGCCTTGCCGCCTCCGGGCTTCTACGTGCTGGGCTATGCCTCCAGCTACCGCGCCGATTCGCTGCGCGACAACAACGGCGACGAGCTGCCGGTGGACTTCAAGCTGCGGGTCAACGCGGTGGCGCCGCGCTTCATCTGGGTGAGCGACCTGCCGCTGGCCGGCGGCCAGCTGGCGATGCACGCGATCACCCCGCTGGTGGAGGTCGACGCCACGGTCAACGGCCAGTCGCAGCGCAAGCGCGAGCTGGGCGACATCGTGCTCGGCGGCGGCGCCGCCTATCACGTCAGCGACAAGCTGCACTACTACGCGGGCCTGGACATCAACGCGCCCACCGGCCAGTTCGACAAGAACGATCTCGTCAACGTTGGCCGCAACTACTGGAACGTGGAGCCGCTGCTGGCGGTGAGCTACGTGCAGCCCCGCGGCATCAACGCCGACGTGAAGCTGATGTACGACTACAACTGGAAGAACAAGGACACCGACTACCGCAGCGGCCAGGAAGTGCACGCCGACTACGCGCTGGGCTGGGGCTTCGGCAATGGCTGGGTAGCCGGCGTGGGCGGCTACGCCTATCGCCAGGTCACCGACGATGTCGGGCCGAACGTGGCGGCGCACGGCAACCGCGGCAAGGCCTTCGCCATCGGCCCGTCGATCAAGTACGACAATGGCAAGGGCTACTTCGTCACCGCCAAGTGGCAGCGCGAAAGCGGCGTGGCCAACCGCGCCCGCGGTTCCGAATTCAAGCTGCGCATGACGCTGCCGTTCTAAGCCGGCACGCATGATGTCCGCCACTGCGCCGCCGTGCTCCGCATGGCGGCGCAGTGCCGTTATCATGTGTCTTTGTCCTCCCTCGTCGCGGCCTGCCCATGACCCCCGTCGCCCAGCGCATCAACGCCCACGCCGCCGCCCACCGTATCGACACCACGCTCGATACCCGCCGCTACGCACTGGCCAACGGCCGCCACGACACCGCGCGCGCGGCGATCCTGCTGACAAGCGGCAGCGCCAGCCTCAGCCTGGACAAGGACAGCATCGAGCTGGCGGCGCCGGCGCTGGCCTGGGTCAACGTGCCGCCGCAAAGCCATCTGCGCGTCAGCCCCGGCAGCGCCGGCTACCTGCTGTCGCTGTCGGATGTGCTGGTGAAGGAGGCGGCGGGGCAGGGCGCGGAGTCGGTGCCGCTGCGCTATCTGGCCGATCGCCGCGTCGTGCAGAACCGCCTCGACGCCGCCGAGGCAGTGCAGGAGATGAGCGCCTCGTTCCGCAGCATCGAGCGCGAGCTGAAGCTGGGTGGCAAGGCGTCGTGGAGCTATCTCACCGCCCATCTGGCGCTGATCCTGATCCACTGCTGGCGCCTGTCCGGGCTGGAGGATGTCAGCCAGCAGGGGCACAGCACCAATTCGACGCTGCTGATGCGCTTTCGCCACCTGGCCGAGCTGCACCTGCGCGAACACTGGAAGATCGCCCGCTACGCCGCCGAGCTGGGCATCTCCCACGACCGTCTGCACGACATCTGCGTGCGCACCCTCAAGCGCACGCCGCTGGAGCTGCTGCACGACCGCCTCACCCACGAGGCCTGCCTGCGGCTGGTGCGTTCCGGGCTGACCATCGAACAGGTCGCCGCCGATCTCGGCTTTCGCAGCACCACCCACTTCAGCCGCTTCTTCCGCCTGCGCACCGGGCTGACCCCGGCGCGATACCGGCTGGAGGCCAAGCAGCAGCTCAGCAGCCACGAGGCATTGGCGATCCGCAACTACGCCGACTGGCCGTGAGCGCGGCGGGATTGCTGTCGCCGGTATTGGTATAAGTGTTTTTAGTGGCGGGGGAGGCTGGCGCCGGTCTGGCTGCGTAGATGGAAGCCGGGGGCTTTTTATGCCGAGGAAAAACAAAAAAGCCCTTGATTGCTCAAGGGCTTAGATGCTGGTCTGGCGGAGAGGGAGGGATTCGAACCCTCGGTACGCTCGCACGTACGCCTGATTTCGAGTCAGGTACATTCGACCACTCTGCCACCTCTCCGACTCAGGCTGCGCATTATAGACATCGAATTTTGATCGGTCAAGCGCATTTCATGAATATTGGTGCAGGACGGTGGCTGCGGCATACTGGCGGCCGATGACGCGCCAGGCTGGGCGTCGATAACGCTAACTAAAGGGATTGCCGTGAAACTGTCAAAACGCCTGTCCGCCATTGCCCCGTTCCAGGTGATGGCGATTCTGGAAAAGGCCCGCGCCTTGCAGGCGGCCGGTCATGACGTGATCCACCTGGAAGTGGGCGAGCCGGACTTCGCCACGCCGCAGGCCATCGTCGATGCTGGTCGTGCGTCGCTGGCGGCGGGGCATACCTATTACACCGCGGCGCAGGGGCTGGCCGAGCTGCGCCAGGCGATTGCCGCGTTCTACCAGTCGCGCTTCGGCGTGACCGTGGCGCCGGAGCGCATCATCGTCACCCCGGGTGCGTCCGGTGCGCTGCAGATTGCCCTGTCGTTGCTGGTGGACGAGGGCGACGGCGTGCTGATGGCCGATCCGACCTACCCGTGCAACCGCCATTTCGTCAGCCTGCTCGGCGGCGTGCCGCAGGCGGTGCCGGTCGGCGCGGCGACGCGTTACCAGTTGCTGGCCGACGAGCTGGACGCCAACTGGCAGCCGAACACGGTGGCGGCGATGGTGGCCACGCCGGCCAACCCGACCGGCACCGTGCTCAGCCGCGAGGAGATCAGCGCACTGGCCGAACGCTGTCGCGCCCATGGCGGCGCGCTGATCGTGGACGAGATCTACCAGGGGCTGACCTATGGCGCCGATTCGTTCTCGGCCTTGCAGCTGGCGGACGACGCCTTCGTGATCAACAGTTTCTCCAAGTATTTCCAGATGACCGGCTGGCGGCTGGGCTGGCTGGTGGTGCCGCAGGATTACGTGGAGCCGGCGATCCGGCTGGCGCAGAACCTGTTCCTGTGCCCGCCGGCCTCGGCACAGCACGCGGCGTTGGCCGCGTTCCAGCCGGCGGTGCTGGATGTATTGGAAAGCCGCCGCGCCGAGTTTGGCCGGCGTCGCGATTTCCTGCTGCAGGCCTTGCCGGAACTGGGCTGGCGCATCGACGCGGTGCCGGACGGTGCCTTCTATGTCTACGCCGACGTGTCGGCGGTGACGGACGACAGCTTTGCCTACTGCCAGCGCATGCTGGACGAGGTGAAGGTGGCGATCACGCCGGGGGCGGATTTCGGCAGCCACCGCGCCGGCAGCTATGTGCGGGTGGCCTACACCACCGGTATCGAGCGGCTGGCCGAAGCGGTGGCACGCATGAAGACGGTGCGCTAACCGCCGCGCGCCAGCCACAGCGCCGCCAGCAGCGCGCAGGCGGCGTGACTCCACGCCAGCCGGCGCAGGGTGCGGGCGGTATCCTGTGGCGAGCGCCAGCTGATGATGAAGGGGCGGCGGTCGGCGGGGCGCTGCAGGTGATGGCCGAGTGGGATGGCGGCCAGCGCGCGGTGGTTGCGGCCAACCTCGGCGTGGGCGGCCTGGCGCGCGTGTTCCCACTCCTCGCTGCTGAGCGTGCCGTCGCCGTCCCGGTCGAAGCGGCGCAGCAGCCCTGCCGGGTCCCGTTTCCATTCGTTCAGCGTCAGTTGCAGGTCGTCGCGGAAGGCCTGCCGGTCCGGTTGGCCGCCGAGGCTGCGCAGCTCGCCCAGCGCGTACAGCGGGTCGCCGATGGCAATCCAGCGCTCGCTCAGCACGTCGTCGCCGTCGTGCCAGCTGTGTTGGTGACGGGCCTCGACGCTGGCGCCTTCCGGTTGCACGATGACCTCGCCGCGCCGGTCCAGCAGCCGGAACGAGTCGTCGCTGCATAGCCGTTCGCTGTGCCGTGGCTGCTGCTGGCGACCGTTCGGGCGCCGTTCCGCCTGGTACCACACGCAGCGCATGCCGCCGAACGGGGTCACCAGCGGCGGGCCGTCCAGCGCTGCGGCCTCGCCGAAACATTCGCAATAGCCCTGTGCCGCGGCGCGCGAGGTGGTGGTCGGGGTGTCGGCCACGTGGCGGTAGTGACGATAGAAGTGCAGCCACAGTGTCACGCCGAACAGCGCACCGGCCGCCGGCAGCAGGCGCGGAGGCAGGGTGTCCAGTTGCCAGGCTAGCAGGGCCAGCAAGGGGTAGGGTAGCAGCGAGGCGTAGCGCTGTTGCAGGAGCATGGGCGTGACTCAGCGTTCGAACAGCGCTTTGACGTCGACGTCGCGCTTTTCCGCTTCGGCAAAACGCAGCGCGCGCGCGGTGCGGAAGCCGAACAGCCTGGCGACGAAGACGTCCGGGAATTGCTCGATGCGCACGTTGTTGTTGTTGACCGCTTCATTGTAGAGTTCGCGGCGGTCGGCGATGCCGTCCTCCAGCTGGCTGATGCGCTGCGCCAGGTGGCTGAACTGCACGTTGGCCTTCAGCTCCGGGTAGGCCTCGGCCACCGCGAAAATCTGGCCGAGCAGGCCGCGCAGCTGGCCTTCCAGCTCGCCGATGCGGCCAACGTTGCCGGCGCGGGCGGCCTCCGACATCGCGGCACGCGCTTCCATCACCTGCGTCAGGGTGTCCTGCTCGAACTGGCCGTAGTGGCGGCAGACGTCGACAAGCTTGGGGATCTCGTCGTGGCGCTGTTTCAGCAGCACGTCGATATTGGCCCAGCTCTTGCCTACCTCGTGCTTCAGGCGGACCAGGCCGTTGTAGAGCAGGATACCGTAGAAAAACAGCACCACGAATGCAGAAACGAACAGGAAAAATGGCATGGGCGGGTGTCCTATGAAATTCGATGCCATCGTCACCGCGGCGCTGGCGGGTGTCAAGAAAGGGGCGGGATGATTTCTCTCAATATTGTCGGCGGCGGACGTCTGGGCAAGAGCGTGGCGCGGCTGGCGCACGACAGCGGCCGCTACCGCATCGGCGCGCTGCTGTGCCGCAGCCGGGCGTCGGCGCTGGCGGCGCGAGACTTCGTCGGTGCCGGCATGGCGCTGACGGATCTGGCGGCCTTGCCGGCGGTCGACATCACCCTGCTGGCGGTGCCGGACGGCGAGATTGCCGCCGTGGCCGCCGCGCTCGCGGAAGCGGAGGTGATTGCCGCCGGCAGCGTGGTGTGTCATGCCAGTGGCGTCGGTGAGGCGGCCTTGCTGGCGCCGCTGGCGGCGCGGGGTGTGTACTGCGCCAGTCTGCATCCGGCGTTTTCCTTTGCCGATCCGGCGCGCGCGGTGGCCGGTTTTGCCGGTACCCGCTGCGCGCTGGAGGGGGATGTCGCGGCCTTGCCACTGTTGCAAAGCTTGGCCGCAGATATCGGCGGCGTGCCCTTCGTACTGGCGCCGGGCGGTAAGGCGGCCTACCACGCCGCGCTGTCCATCGCCTCGAATTACCTGGTCACGCTGCACGACCTGGCGGCGCGGGTGGCGGCGCAGGCCGGCATGACGGACGAGGTGGCCGCCGCGGTGCTGGGCGGGCTGATGCGGCAGACACTGGACAACACGTTGGTGCTGGGGCCGCAGGCGGCGCTGACCGGACCGATCGCGCGCGGCGATGCTGGCACGGTGGCCAAACATCGCGCGGTATTGTCGGCGCAGGACGATGCGCTGTACTGCGCACTGGGGCAGGCAACGGCAAGCCTGGCCGCAACGCGGCTGACGGCGGCGCAGCAGCGTGCGCTGGCAGAGGTGCTGGGGATGCTGGCCGTTTAGCGTCGGGGTGTGATGGGTGCCGGATAGAGGAGTCGGGATGATGGACGACGGACTGCGGCAGGTGGTGCTGGCGGCGCTGCGGCACGAATTGCGGCGCCAGGGCGAGAGTGACGACTATCCGGGCAGCTCCGCCGCGGTCGGAGCGCCGGAGCGGGCGGCCTTGTGCGGGGTGTTTGATCTGGAGGAGCTGGCCGAGGCGGTGTGTCGGGAACTGCAAGGGCGCGGTGGCGGGTATGGCTAAGGGGCGCCGGTGTTGCTTGTTGTCGCGCGTCTGAACAAAGGTTGGCCGCAAGCGTTGCGGCCAACCTTTTGCCGTCAGGCGGCGTGGATCACGAAAATCGCCGGCCGCTTGTGGAAGTCCGGCGCTTCCTTTGGCCAGTCCTTCACCAGCCGGCTGACGATGGTCTGTGTCGGCGCGGTCAGGTCGGCGGCCACGCACAGGCGGGTGGCCGGTGCCAGCGTCTCGCGCAGTTGTTGCAGCAGCGCGTTGTTACGGTACGGCGTCTCGATGAACAGCTGGGTTTCGTTGTTCTGTCGCGAGCGGGCCTCCAGCGCCTTGATGGCCTTGCCGCGCTCGGCGGCGTCCACCGGCAAGTAGCCGTGGAAGGCAAAGCACTGGCCGTTGGCGCCGCTGGCCATCATCGCCAGCAGGATGGACGACGGCCCGATCAGCGGCTCCACGCGGTAGCCTTTCTCGTGCGCCAGCGCCACCAGTTGCGCGCCGGGGTCGGCCACCGCCGGGCAGCCGGCTTCCGAGACCAGCCCTACGTCCAGCCCTGCGGCCAACGGTGCCAGCAGCGCGGCCACTTCCGCCGGCTTGGTGTGCTCGTTCAGCGTGTTCATCACCAGCTCGCGGATCGGCGTGGTGACGCCCAGCTGCTTCAGGTGCTTGCGTGCGGTTTTTTCCGCCTCCACCACAAAGTGCGTGATGTGGGTGACGCGGGCGCGTTCGCCTTCCGGCAGCCACGGGGTATCACCCTCGCCCAGCGGGGTGGGGATCAGGTACAGGGTGCCGGCCATCACAGGATCTCCACGCCTTCGTTCTGCAACATGGTCACCAGCGCGAACAGCGGTACGCCGATCAGTGCGTTGGGGTCGTCGGCTTCCACCTTCTGCAGCAGCGCACCGCCCAGCGTCTCGCTCTTGGCACTGCCGGCGCAGTGGAGTGCGTCCGGTTCGCGCGTCAGGTAGTTGCGGATCTGCTGTTCGGTCAGCTGGCGCAGGGTAACGCGGGTAAGACCCACGTCTTCCTGGATATGGCCGCTGCGGCTGTTGTACAGCGCTAGGGCGGAATGAAACACCACGGTGCGGCCGCTCATCCACTTCAGCATCTGCACGCCGTTTTCGAAGCTGCCCGGCTTGCCGATCTGCTGGCCGTCCAGCAGGGCCACCTGGTCGCCGCCGATGATCAGCGCGTCGGGGAAGCGCTCCGCCAGCGACATCGCCTTGCTGCGCGCCAGGCGCACGGCGGTGTCGAGTGCGGTTTCACCCGCCAGCGGGGTTTCGTCGCACACCGGCGCCACGGCGGTGACGGGCAGGCCGAGGCGTTCCACGATTTCGCGGCGGTAGGGAGAGGTAGAGGCAAGCACGATCTGCATGTCGGTTATCCGTGGGAAAAAGGGCGCAGGCTGCCTGTTGCATCAATGGCTTGTTGCCACCGCTGCCGCAGTCAGTATGCTGGTTTGTTTTGACAAAGTGATGGCGCTGATAATATCATGCCGGGTTTATGTCTAACCCGATTTTGATTGATCCGCTCGCGTTTGCCCGCGATGGCGCTTCGTTGCAGAACGAACGGCCGGTTGCGGCGCTCGCCGAGCGCGTACATGAGCTGCTGGCATCCGATGCTGGCGTGGTGAAATTCGCCGTGGAAGGTTTTCAGGACCGCCTGCTGCGACCGTCGCTGCGTTACTGTCTGTCTGTCACGCTCAGCGTTGAATGTCAGCGTTGCCTGACGCCGATGCCGTTCGAACTGGAAGCAGAGGGCGTGATTACTCTGTTCTCCCGCGAGGACAAGCTGGAAGCAGCGGTAGAGGCCGATGACGAACTGGACGCCATTCTGGCGGAAGAAACTTTCGACGTTATCGCACTGATCGAAGACGAAATTATCATGGGCTTGCCGCTGTCGTTGATGCACGACGACTGCGACACGGAAGAACTGAAGCGCGCCAAGGCCGACAAGCCTAATCCGTTTGCGGTACTGGCGGCGTTGAAGCAATCCAAGTCCTGAACGTTTAACTTGAATCCTTAGGAGTCGACCATGGCTGTTCAACAGAACAAAAAGTCCCCGTCCAAGCGTGGCATGCACCGCGCACACGATTTTCTGACCGCTCCGTCGCTCGCTAAAGAGCCGACTACCGGTGAAACCCACCTGCGTCATCACATCAGCCCGAACGGCTTCTACCGTGGTCGTCAGGTTGTGAAGGCCAAGGGCGAGTAATCGCTCCTTACGATTATCCTTACCTTCATAACAACAGGTAGGTTAACTACCGTGTCACGTTGATGACTATCACCGTAGCGGTCGATGCAATGGGCGGTGACGTTGGCCTCAAGGTCACTGTCCCTGCATCTGTCCAGTTCCTTAGCGACACTCCCGATGTCAGTCTTGTACTGGTGGGCGATCAGGCGGCAATCGAAGCCGAGCTGATGGCGCTGCCGGCTTCCGTGCGTGCGCGCATCACGGTTCGTCATGCCTCCGAAGTGGTGGGGATGGACGAGTCGCCGCAGCTGGCGCTGAAGAACAAGAAAGACTCGTCGATGCGGGTGTCCATCAATTTGGTCAAGGAAGGCCTGGCGCAGGCAGCGGTTTCCGCAGGGAACACCGGCGCGCTGATGGCGACGGCCAAATTCGTCCTGAAAACCATTCCCGGTATTGACCGCCCCGCCATCGCCAAGATGATGCCCGGCATCAAGGGCAATACCTGCGTGCTGGATCTGGGTGCCAATATCGATTGCTCGCCGGAGCAGTTGTTGCAGTTCGGCATCATGGGTTCCGAACTGGTGGCCAGCCTCGAACATCGTCCGAATCCAAGCGTCGGCTTGTTGAATATCGGCTCCGAGGACATCAAGGGCACCGAGTCGATCAAGCGTGCGGCCGAGCTGCTGCGCGAATCCGGCCTCAATTTCTACGGTAACGTCGAAGGCAACGACATCTTCAAGTCGACGGTAGATGTGGTAGTCTGCGATGGCTTTACCGGTAATGTCGCGCTGAAAGCCTCCGAGGGGCTGGCGCACATGATTTCTACCTTCCTGCGCGAAGAGTTTGCCCGTACATGGTGGACCAAGCTGTGCGCCCTGGCTGCCATGCCGGTGCTCAAGCTGTTCAAGGCCCGTGTCGATCCCCGTCGTTACAATGGCGCCAGTTTTCTGGGCCTGCGGGGAATCGTGGTGAAAAGCCATGGTGGCACCGACGCGCTGGGGTTCCGTATCGCGCTGGAGCAGGCTTGCGAGGAAGTTCGCGCCAACGTGATTGGTCACATTGCAGACCGGGTTGCCGTTCAATTACAAAATATCAAGCAATCCGAGTCAGAAGCTAAAGACAGCGCATGACCTATTCCCGCATTCTCGGTACCGGCAGCTACCTGCCGGATACCGTCATGACCAATGCCATGCTGGCCGAGCGTATCGAAACCAGTGACGAGTGGATTGTCTCTCGCACTGGCATTCGCGCGCGCCACATCGCGGCAGACGACCAGAAAACCAGTGACCTGGCTTACATCGCGGCGCAGCGTGCGCTGGAAAGCGCCGGGCTGCAGGCCAGCGACATCGACCTGATCATCCTGGCTACCACCACCCCCGACATGGTGTTCCCGAGCACCGCCAGCATCCTGCAGGAAAAGCTGGGCATTCCCGGCGTGCCTGCCTTCGACGTGCAGGCCGTCTGCGCCGGCTTCGTCTACGCGCTGGCCACCGCCAACGGCTACATCAAGAGCGGCATGGCGAAAAACGTGCTGGTGGTGGGCGCCGAAGTGATGAGCCGCCTGCTGGACTGGAGCGACCGCCGCACCTGCGTGCTGTTCGGCGACGGTGCCGGTGCTGTGGTGGTGGGGCCGTCCGACGAGCCGGGCATCCTGCATGCCAAGTTGGCCGCAGACGGCCGCTATCGCGATATCCTCAAGACCGAGGCGCAGATTGCCGGTGGCGAAGTGGACGGCACCCCGTTCCTGTACATGGATGGTCCGGCGGTATTCAAGTTCGCGGTCAAGGCCCTGTCCGATATCGCGGAAAAAACCCTGGCCGAGGCCGGTGTGCAGCAGGACAGCGTGGACTGGCTGGTGCCGCACCAGGCCAATCTCCGCATCATCGAGGCGACAGCTAGGCACCTGCAGCTGTCGATGGACAAGGTCATCGTGACCCTGCCGGAGCAGGGCAATACCTCGGCCGCCTCCATCCCGCTGGCCTTCGATCACGCGGTGCGCACTGGCCAGATCCGGCGCGGCCAGACCGTGCTGATGGAAGGCATCGGCGGTGGCTTCACCTGGGGCGCGCTGCTGCTGCGCTACTAAAAACAGCAGACGGGCACGGCATTGTCGTGCCCGTTTTCCATCTGATTGACGGTAATCGGCGGCCAACTGCGACAAACCTCCATTCATACGGATGTTTGATCGTTTTTTTGCATTAAGGCCGGCAAGTCGTCATTATTCACCCCGTTTCAAAAAGGAGACCCCGAGATGGCGTTTGCCTTTCTTTTTCCCGGCCAGGGCTCGCAGAGCCTGAAAATGATGGACGGCTTTGCCGACCTGCCGGTAGTAAAACAGACTTTCGACGAAGCCTCGGCCGCCCTGGGTGAAGACCTGTGGGCGATGCTGCAGGCGGAAACCGCCGACGCGATCAACGCCACCGTCAACACCCAGCCGCTGATGCTGGCAGCCGGTGTGGCGACCTATCGTGCCTGGCTCGCGCAAGGCGGTGCCTTGCCGGTTGCCCTCGCCGGGCACAGCCTGGGCGAGTACAGCGCGCTGGTGGCTGCCGGGGCGCTGGATTTTGCCGATGCGGTGAAGCTGGTGCGCCTGCGCGCCGAAGCGATGCAGGACGCGGTACCGGCCGGTGAGGGCGCGATGGCCGCGATCCTCAACCTGTCCGACGACGACATCCGCGCCGCCTGCGCCGAAGCGGCACAGGGCGAAGTGGTGGAGCCGGTGAATTTCAACTCGCCGGGCCAGGTGGTGATTGCCGGCAACAAGGCCGCGGTGGAACGCGCAATGGAGCTGTGCAAGGCCAAAGGTGCCAAGCGCGCGCTGCCCTTGCCGGTATCGGTGCCGTCGCACTGCTCGCTGATGAAGCCTGCCGCCGACAAGCTGGCCGCGGCACTGGCCACGATCCAGATCAACTCGCCGCAGATTCCGGTGCTGCATAATGCCGACGTTGCCGCCTACGACAGCGCCGACCAGATCCGCGACGCGCTGACGCGCCAGCTGTACCGTCCGGTGCGCTGGACCGAAACCATCCAGCAGCTGGCTGCCGGTGGCATTGTACAGATGGCCGAGTGCGGCCCGGGCAAGGTACTGGCTGGCCTCGCCAAGCGTATCGACGGCAACGTGAACTGCCACGCGCTGACCGATGCCGCCAAGCTGGAAGCTGCCCGCGCCGAGCTGGCGTAAAGACACAAGGTTGGCCGCATGCGGCCAGCCAGGAGAGAGACAATGAGTTTGCAAGGTAAGGTTGCGCTGGTTACCGGCGCCTCGCGCGGCATCGGTGCCGCCATCGCCGATACCCTGGCCGCCGCCGGCGCCAAGGTGATCGGTACCGCCACTTCCGAAAGCGGCGCCGCCGCCATCGGCGAGCGCCTGGCGCAGTGGGGCGGGGTCGGCATGGTGCTGAACGTCGGCGAAGACGGCGCCATCGATGCGCTGGTCGACACCATCAGCAAGGAATACGGCGATGTGGCGATTCTGGTGAACAACGCCGGCATCACCCGCGACGGCCTGTTGATGCGCATGAAGGAAGAAGACTGGGACGCGATCATGGATACCAACCTGAAGTCGGTATTCAAGGCGTCCAAGGCCGTGATGCGCGGCATGATGAAGGCCCGCTGGGGCCGCATCATCAACATCGCCTCGGTAGTCGGCGCGATGGGCAACGCCGGTCAGGCCAACTACGCCGCCGCCAAGGCCGGCATCATGGGCTTCACCAAGTCGATGGCGCGCGAGGTCGGCAGCCGCGGTATTACCGTGAACTGCGTGGCACCGGGTTTCATCGATACCGACATGACCCGCGCGCTGCCGGAAGCGCAGCGTGAGGCGTTGGTACAACAGATTGCACTGGGTCGCCTGGGCGCGGCGCAGGACATCGCCGATGCCGTGGATTTCCTGGCGTCCGACCGCGCGGCTTACGTGACAGGCCAGACCCTGCACGTGAACGGCGGCATGCTGATGCCGTAAGCGGCAGCAAGAACGAATGGTTTTGGGGTTTTTGCCAGTGCAGCATGAGCATGCTGACGGGTCAAAAGCCGGACTGACTGCCGATTCGTGGTCAATATCGAGTCAATGATGTGACTGCGGTAGGCTTGAGCAGGTTTTTTTTGTAGAATGGCGGGGTTTTGTTGTCCCGTACACAGAAAGGTAAAGGATTTAAACAAATGGAAAACATCGAAGCGCGCGTTAAAAAGATCGTTGCCGAGCAACTGGGCGTGAACGAAGCCGAAGTTAAAATCGACTCTTCGTTTGTTGACGATCTGGGCGCCGACTCCCTGGATACCGTTGAACTGGTAATGGCACTGGAAGAAGAGTTCGAGTGCGAAATCCCGGATGAAGAAGCCGAGAAGATCACCACCGTTCAGCAAGCAGTAGACTACGTTACGGCTCACCTGAACAAGTAATCCCCCCGGGGCTTACCAGGACCTCTGCCGGTGTAGCCTAGGCTCGCCTGCAGGGGTCTTTTGCTGTCGTGGCTCTGAAACGTGCGTTTGACTTGATGGCCCGCCATCGAGCCCGTCCGTTCAGGACTATCGGGAGATTCCCTCCCTTTTTTCGCGGAGATACCCTGTGTCAAAACGCAGAGTAGTAGTGACCGGCCTGGGCCATGTGTCCCCGGTCGGCAACGATGTGAGCAGTGGCTGGGCCAATCTCCTGGCCGGCAAGAGTGGTATCACCACCATTACCCGCTTCGATGCCAGTGATATTGCCTGCCAGGTTGCGGGTGAAGTCAAAGGCTTCGACATTACCCAGTACATTTCGGCGAAAGACGCGCGCCGCATGGATGTGTTCATCCATTACGGCATTGCGGCTGCGCTGCAGGCGGTGGCCGATTCCGGCCTCGACGACGTGCCGGGCCTGGATAAGACCCGCGTCGGCGTGAACATCGGCTCCGGTATCGGCGGCCTGCCGCTGATCGAGGAAACCGGCGTCGCCCGCCACGAAGGCGGCATCCGCAAGATCGGCCCGTTCTTCATTCCCGGCTCGCTGATCAACATGGTGGCCGGTCACGTATCCATCCTCAAGGGCTATCAGGGTCCGAGCTACGGCATCGTGTCCGCCTGCACCACCGGTGCGCACTGCATCGGCGACGCTGCGCGTGTGATCCAGTACGGTGACGCCGACGTGATGGTAGCCGGTGGCGCCGAAGGCACCATCTCCAGCCTGGCGGTAGGCGGCTTTGCCGCGATGAAGGCACTGTCGACCCGCAACGACGATCCGGCGACCGCCTCGCGGCCGTGGGACAAGGGCCGTGACGGCTTCGTGATGGGCGAGGGCGCCGGTGTGCTGGTACTGGAAGAGTACGAGCACGCGGTCAAGCGCGGCGCCAAGATCTACGCCGAGCTGGTCGGCTTCGGCATGAGCTCCGACGCGCACCACATCACCGCGCCGAGCGCCGAAGGCCCGGCCCGCGGCGTGCTGAACGCGCTGCGCGACGCCAGGCTGAATCCGGAAGACGTGCAGTACGTGAACGCGCACGGCACCTCCACGCCGCTGGGCGACGCCAACGAAACCAACGCGCTGAAGATCGCGTTCGGCGATCACGCCAAGAAGCTGGTCGTGAACTCCACCAAGTCGATGACCGGCCACCTGCTGGGCGGCGCCGGCGGCGTGGAAGCGATCTACTCGATCCTGGCCGTGCACAACCAGGTATCGCCACCGACCATCAACCTGCACGATCAGGATATCGAAGGCGGCTGCGATCTGGACTACTGCGCCAATACCGCGCGCGACATGAAAATCGACGTGGCGATCTCCAACTCCTTCGGGTTTGGCGGTACCAACGGCACGCTGGTATTCAAGCGCGTGTAAGCCCTGCCCAACGGTGTCGAAACCGTTGACAGCCAAGACCGCTGCGATAAACTCGCGCGGTCTTTTCTTTTTGCGGCCAACATGACGTTGCTGTTGCCGCGAGAGGGCGGGTGGCGCCGGCTGCCGCAGTCGCGCTGGCAAGGCATGGCGGCGGATGTATAGTCCTATTAGGTGGCGGTCGGCGCGAGTCAATCACCGCCGTCCGCGCCCGGCCGGCCACCCCGCCACTCTTGCCGCAACTGAACCTCGGGCCCTGCTGCCATGCACTGTGAACTGCTGAGTTTTACCCCCGATCTGCTGGCCCTGCACGCCCACGATCGCGCCCGTTTCCCCTACCTGATGCAGTCGTCGGGTGACAGCGGCTGGGACATCCTGATGGCCCTGCCACAGCACACCCGCGTCTATCGCGAAGGCGAGGGCGCGCTATTCCTCGACGACGTACGCGCGCTGCCGCTGCCGCAGGCGGTGGACAATCCGCACCGGCTGCCGTTCAGCGGCGGCTGGTTTGTCTATCTCGGTTACGACCTGCTGTCCGAGTTCGAGCCCAGCGTGCCGCAGGCGATCAGCGACAGCTTCCCGCTGGCGGTGCTCAGCCGCATTCCCGCCGCGCTGCTGCATGACCGCGTGAAGCGCGAAAGCTGGCTGCTGGCGGAAACGCCGGCGCAGCTGGACGCGCTGAAACAGGCGCTGGTGGAATCGGAGCCGTTTGCGGCCAACCCGGTGGTGCTGCAAACGCTGGAAGAAGATCCGCCGCACTGGTACACCGACGCTGTGGTCAAGCTCAAGGACTACATCTACGAAGGCGACGTGTTCCAGGTCAACATCTCGCGCGGCTGGCGTGCCACGCTGGGCGAGGAAGTGCGCCCGGTGGACCTGTACGCCGCGCTGCGCCGCGCCAACCCAGCGCCGTTCTCGGCGCTGGCCGATTTTGGCGACGCGCACATTGTCAGCTCTTCGCCGGAGCGGCTGGTGCGCGTGCACGACGGCTGGGTCGACACCCGCCCCATCGCCGGCACCCATCCGCGCTCGCCCGATGCGGCTGAGGACGCCGCGCTGAAGCAGCGGCTGATTTCCAGCATCAAGGAGCGCGCCGAGCACGTGATGCTGATCGACCTGGAGCGCAACGACCTGGGGCGCATCTGCCAGCCGGGCACGGTGGAAGTCAACGAGCTGATGGCGGTGGCCAGCTACGCCTACGTGCACCACATCGAATCCAATGTCCGCGGCCGCATCCGTCCCGGCGTGGACACCGTGGACGTGTTCCGCGCGTTGTTCCCCGGCGGCACCATCACCGGTTGCCCCAAGGTGCGCACCATGCAGATCATCCGCGAGCTGGAAAACAGCGCGCGCCGCGCCTACACCGGTAGCCTCGGCTACCTCAACCGCGACGGTACGCTGGATGTGAATATCCTGATCCGTACCTTCATGCAGCAGGGGCAGCAACTGCGCTTCCGTGCCGGCGGCGGCATCGTTGCTGATTCCGATCCCGAGCGTGAACTGCAGGAAACCCGCCACAAGGCACGCGGCCTGCTGCGTGCGCTGGGCGTGGAGCAAGCCTGATGCTGATCAACGGCCTGCCCGGCGATAGCATCAGCGCCAGTGACCGTGGCCTGGCCTACGGCGACGGCATCTACCGCACGCTGGAGGCGCGCCATGGCACGCCGCTGCTGTGGCCCTGGCAGTGGCAAAGGTTGGCCGCAGACTGCGCCGCGCTGCGCCTGCCGTGCCCGGACGAGGCGCTGCTGCTGCGCGAGATCGCCAGCGTGGCGGCCAACCTTGAGCGCGCGGTGGTCAAGATCGTGCTCACCCGTGGCACCGGCCAGCGCGGCTACGCGATGCCGTCGGAATGCAGCCCGACCCGCATTGTCAGCGCCAGCGCCTGGGGCGGTTACCCGCCGGAGCGGGCGCAGCAGGGCATCGTCGCGCGCTGGTGCGACACGCGGCTGGCGATCCAGCCGTGCCTGGCCGGCATCAAGCACCTCAACCGTCTGGAAAACGTGCTGGCGCGCAGCGAGTGGACGGATCCGGCCATCGCCGAAGGGCTGATGCTGGACATGGACGGCACGGTGGTGGAGGGCACCATGAGCAACCTGTTCATCGTGCAGAACGGCGTGCTGATCACCCCGCCGCTGGACCGCTGCGGCGTGTCCGGCGCCATGCGCGCCTGCGTGATCGACACTGCGGCCAACCTTGGCCTGTCGGTGCGCGAGGCGCGGCTGTCACCGGATGAGGTGCTGGCGGCGGACGAGGTCTTCGTCTGCAACAGCCTGGCCGGCATCTGGCCGCTGCGGCAGCTGGCGGCGCGGCAGTGGCAGCCCGGCGCGCTGACCCGCCGCCTGCAGCAGCTGGTCTGATCCATCGCCGGCGGCCACGCCAGCATGGTCACGCTATGGGTGATGGCCTGTTAGCACTGGCCGGCACTCGCCGTCCTCCCCTGAGCTGAGCCTTGTGCCACCGCTGTTCCCCGTCATGCCGCTGCGGTACTGGCTCAGTGCCATCCCGCCAGCGTGCGCCACGCCAGCAGCAGCGCAAAGCCGATCAGCAGCACGCCGCAGGCCTTGTCGACCATCAGCTGCCCGCGCGCGCCCAGCCGCGACAGCAGCCGGCCGCCGCCGTAGGCCAGCACCAGCCACCACAGCGCCGAGCCGGCGAACACCCCCACCACCATCAGCACGCTGTCGGCCAGCGACGGCGTGCGCGCGCCGGCCAGCCCGGCGAAGATGGCGATGAAGGACAGGATGGTCATCGGGTTGGTCAGCGTCAGCGCCAGCGCGCTGCCGTAGGCGCGTGGCAGGCTGTGCGCGCCGGCGGCACGGGCGGCGTGGCTGGCCGCGTCGCGGCGCAGGGTGGCGATGCCCAGATACAGCAGCAGCACGCAGCCGGCCAGCGCCAGCGGCGTCGCCAGCCGCGTCAGCAGCGCGATCAGCGTGCCGAGGCCGGCGGCGCCGATCGCGGCGTAGATGGCGTCGGCGGTGGCGGCGCCCAGCCCGGTGACAAAGCCGGTGGCCGCACCTTGGCGCAGCGTGCGCTCGATGCACAACAAACCCACCGGCCCGACCGGCGCGGCAATCGCCA
Organism: Vogesella margarita; assembly: GCF_028548475.1. Classification (GTDB taxonomy): domain Bacteria; phylum Pseudomonadota; class Gammaproteobacteria; order Burkholderiales; family Chromobacteriaceae; genus Vogesella; species Vogesella margarita. The sequence continues at coordinate 3,991 of NZ_JAQQLE010000011.1, read as the reverse complement.
GCCCGATGAGGGCGGCTTCGACAAACAGGCGGCTGTTTTCCATTGGCATCTTGCTCCTCGATGTGATGAGCTAGTGTGCAACGGCGACGCCGCGCGCACCATGAGGTATCTTCGCCAGAATGCGATGTCGGGTTTATATTCTTAGGCCAAACGGCAGAAAGGCTTGCAAATGGAAGTGGATGGCAAATCGTGGCTGATCCTGCAGGCGTTGCAGGACAATGCGCGGCAATCGCTGACCGAACTGGCGCAGACAGTGGGCTTGTCGGTGCCGGCGGTATCGGAGCGGGTGAAGCGGCTGGAAGAGGCGGGGGTGATCAGCGGCTACCACGCCGTGGTGGCGCCGCTCAAGGCCGGCTTCGCGCTGTCGGCGCTGGTCGGCATCACCGTGCCGCAACCGGCGAAGAAGGTGCTGCTGGAAAGGTTGGCCGCGATGGCGGAAGTGCAGGAGTGCCACCATGTGACCGGGGTCGATTCCTACGTTTTCCGCGTGCTGGCGCGCGACGTGTCGCACCTGGAGCTGCTGGTATCGCGGCTGAACGATCTGGGCGAGACACGCACCAGCATCATCCTGTCGACCCCTCTCAGCAACCGGCCGGTGCTGCCACCGAGGTAGAAAGCGTCAGCGGACTTGCCGTTGCTGATGCGCTCTCCGGTAAGGGAGATCCTGGCTGGGTACCAGCTGGTCTGTCGATCATGACATGACGGGCGAAGGCAGTGGCTATAGTGTCAGCAGGGCGGTTGCAGGCGATACGCTGGTCGGCGTTCAGGACTCTGTGCTGCCGGACTCGACGGGGGGAGGGGCGGTCATGAGCAACACGACGGAGCCCGGTTTGTGTTATCTGCTGTATCTGTACTTCATTCCCTACTGGCTGTTCCGGGATGTCTCGCGTGGTGACCAGATGCTGCGCGAGCAGAACTACCGCTACAACCGGGAGCAACGCAAATACCTGCCTGGCTATCTGCTCAAGTGGGCTGTCCTGTGTGCGTTATTACTGGCCAGCCACTATCTGGCCAAGGAGCTGGCAGCGCAGCTGCCGGACTGGGAGCAACTATTAAGCATCTGGGCGCTGTTTTCCGGTATCAGCTTCACGGCGGGTCTTGTCCTGATGTCGAACATCATGGTGGCATGGAGCTTTCTGACCTTCATGCATTGATAGCCTGTTACCACCGCCGGTTTGCCTGGAGGGTGAGCAACGGAGCATCGGAATGCCACGGGCAGCCGGTGTCGGCGTGCCCATCCGGCTCATGCTGGCGAGTGCGTTGCGGCCAACCTTTAGCAGCGGCCCTTCATCGCCTGCCCTGGCGGGCAGAAGCCGCCGCCGCGATGATAGTGGTCATCGTAGACTGGCTCGATCACGACCGGCTCCAGCACGACGGGAGAGCGCAGCTTGACGCGTGCAGGTTGCACCACACAGGCCGACAGACTACTGGCGGCGATCAGGGCGAACAGGATGGTTTTCATGGTGGTTCTCGCTATGGCTATACAGGGGCCGCCATTGCTGACGACCGCTTGAATCGGTTATGGGCAGAGCCGGCGTAGGCCGGCCCTGTCGTATCTTGCATATTGCGCGCTATGCGGGGGCTTAGTGACGCCGGCCACCGTGGCGATAATCATCGCGCCAGCCATCGCCACGCCAGCCTTCATCGTGTGAATAGCGGTCGTGGCCGTAGTAATCTCCGTGGCGGTAGGGGTACAGCGGTCGCACGACGCACGCACTCAGCATGCTGGCGACCAGTATCAGCATCAGCAGTCTCATGATGTCTCCTTCGCGTACCTTGCCGGGTGTACCGGTGCACTACGCGCAGGCAGCCTCGGCAGTTCATCCTGTTTCAGGATAATCGAAGTGCTTGCCACCAGATAGCTGCCATTTGCAAACAAGTATTAACGGTGTACAGCTTGTGTGACACCGGTTCAGCTAGCCATGACGGGGGCACGCATCCGGCTTGATGTCTGCCTGGTCGATCATGCTTTGTGGTGGTGATCTGCTGCCGTTTTGGCATAAGCTGAAGCAGGGATGCAGCCCGGTGTGATAAGCGGGGGATTACGATGGCAACGCAGACGCAACATGACCAGATGGCAGACGATACAGGGCAGCCCCTGCGGGTATTCGCGATCAGTGACTTCCCGTTGTTGCTGGCGGCGTTGGCCAGCCTGTTGGCGGCGCAGACACCACGGCTGGCGCTGGTCGGCACCGCCGCAACCACGCCGCTGCCGCTGGATGGTGCCGACAGTGACGTCGTGCTGCTGGATCTGGATGGTGATGCCGAGCCGACCCTGGCACTGGTCCGGGCACTGGCCGCGCGTGGTGGCAAGGTGCTGCTGCTGACGCGGCAGCAGGAACGGGCGCTGCAGGACCGTGCCATCATGCTCGGCGCCCGCGGCCTGCTGACGCGGGACACCGACGAGGCGCAGCTGCTTACCGCCATCGAGAAAGTCCACCAGGGCCAGCTGTGGCTGGATCGCGAGGCTACCGGGCGTATCTTCGGTGAACTCTCGCGTCACGGTGGTATGCCGCTACCGGACGCCAGTGTCGTGCCGCCGCCACTGAGCGAGCAGGAGAAGAAGATCGTTGCCATCCTGATGGCCAATAGCGGCGAGCCGGCCAAGCTCATCGCCGGCAAGCTGCACATCAGTGAAAGTACCCTTCGTAACCATCTGACGGTGATTTACAAGAAGTTCGGGGTCAGCAATCGTCATGGCCTGCTCGGTTATGTACTGCAGCATGGCCTGTTGCTGCCCGCCTGAGCCAATAGTACTGCCCTGCGGGAGCTCTCTCTGGGGCATTCAGGAGCTTACTCCTGCCAATAACGGGATGTTTCTCCCGTAGATTAAAAAGTTCCGCTTACTACACTTCCTATGTCATGACCGGTTCCGGCGCCTCATCGTCATGCCGCCAGCCTGATGTGCCAAGCGCATCCTGCATGCCCGTGTCGGGCAAGGTTGGCCGCAAGTCCGCTGCCGCTCATGCCACCGATTCCGTCGTCCTTGCGCGCACGCGCAAGCGGCGCACTCGTCATCCGGCCAGCGCAGATCATTCAGGGAGAACATCATGGCTATCAGCACCGTTTCCTACACCAAGACACCGCAAGCCGGTGATGATTGCTACTGGTATACCGAGGATCAGCTGCTGGCGGCCAGTAACTACGACAGCAGCTGCAATGTCCTCAAGCTGGACGTGATGAGTAATGACCTGGGCGGTAACGCCAAGAAGCTGTACTCCATCGATGACGGTAGCGGGGCGCTGGCGGACTTGTTGACAAGTAATGTCACCACCGGCTGGGAAGATACGCACTGTGGCAACCAGATCCGCATCAATGCCGGCAAGATCGAGTTCAAGTTCGCGACCGGGCTGGACTCCCTCGCCGTCGGCGAGAGCAGGCACGATTCCTTTGTCTACGCCATCCAGCTGGGCAACGGCACCATCAGCTACGCCACGGTCACCGTCGATGTGATGGGCAGCAATGACGGCCCGCGCGTCAGTTCTGCCGTCACCGCAGCCGCGCACGAGGGTGATGCCGCGTTCGGGGTCAACCTGCTGCAATACGCCAGCGATATCGATGCCGGTGAAACCGCTACCCTGCAGGTGAGCGGGTTGACATACCAGGTCAACGGCGGCCCGGCATCGTCCACCGCACCGGCTGGGTTGCTGCTGGTCGGCAACCAGCTGCAGGTCGACCCGGCCAGCACGGCCTTTGATCACCTGGCCGCCGGCGCGACCGAAGTCATTACCGTCAGCTATTTCGTGGAGGACGTTCACGGCGCCAAAGTGGCGCAGACCGCGACCATTACAATCACCGGCACCAACGACGCAGCGGTGATCACCGGCTCCAGCACTGCCGAACTGAGCGAGAGCAATGCGGCACAGAACACTGGCGGCAATCTGGATGCCAGCGACGTGGACAGCGCGGCGGACTTCGTGGCGCAGACCGACGTGGGCGGCAGCAACGGCTACGGCACCTTCAGCATCGACGCCAGCGGTGCCTGGACGTA
>NZ_JAQQLE010000010.1 GCF_028548475.1 Vogesella margarita | reverse complement strand
GGCGAATGGTCACCCCAGTGCGCTTGCCGAGCTGTATGTAAAGCAGAACTGCGCGGATGCGATCTTCGTACGAGTACATGAACTACCTCCCAGTAGTCCAAGTTTTTGTCCGCACCCCCTGCTGGTCAAAATTCGACGCTGATTGACAGGTAAATCATATCGGTACATTGACCCGCATTCAATACCGTATTTTTCGGTACACACAAACCGTACCGAGTTTTGTACCGTAAAACGTCGGTTTTTCAGTACATCAGTAACCCGCGTCTAGGCATGTCGATTCAACAGTGATGGATTTCCGTTTGCCGTCCATGCGGAGCATGTCCGCTTGGAAGTCCAGAGCATCAGAAACTTGCTGAGTAAAACGCTCGCCTCCCTTAGATTCAAGATCGGCTTTTATGACGGGAACAATCGTGTAGCCAGCAGGGGCTGCTCGGTAGGTCGCAGAGAACACATCTCGACAGAGATATCCGCAAGCGATGGAAAGGTCTATTCCAAAGCCTTGACCACGGTGGGCCGGGTGAACGTAGACCAAGTTAAGGGAGTGGTAGATGTCGATCTGTTTTCTCTCGGCATCGTGAAGTAACCTGATTCCTAACCCCGCAAATCCGACAAGATCATCACCATGCATTGCAACCAAAACAATGGATTGCCCTTCCACGTCATCGCTGGCCGACTTACGCTGCCGATCCCATCGAAGCTCGTACTTGTCTGGCAGCCCGTGTGTTAGGGAGATCGATTCGTCTGGAAACAGTCGCTCCTGGGCGTCACGAAAGGCCTTCAGTAACGATCGGGCGGAGAGCCTCCTCGGATTCGCTGTTACCTTTGTGTATGGCCGAAGATGCTGTATCTCTTCCAGCTTGTTCTCAACCTCATAATCTCCATCAGCAATCTCGAAAATCTCATCCTGTCTTTCAGTCGGGCCGATGCGCGTACTGAAACGCAACCCTTGATCTGTCAGACTGGTGTCCAGACCATCGAAATGCTTCGGTTTCAGAAGTGATGAGACTTTGCTCGATTGAGACATCCATGAACCTCCTTTGCGAATGGCATGAAGAAGAGATTGTATGAACTACGGGTTCAGTCCACCACGCTTCTGTATTACAGACGTCACCTGACAGCGGCTACGAAGGGTGGGGTACGGGGGGAAGTCTCTAGATCAAGACTCAAGGACTCCCCTCTCAGATTTTTGCAGTAATTTCAGTCCGGGTATTTGGGAGAAAATTGAAAGGGATACCTGACTCGTTCAAGAGCCTCCTTCTTCACAGCCAGTGTTGCACCACCCGAATACAGCCCATAGGTAATTCTCGGCTTCTCATGCCCAACGATGTCGGCGGCAAGGTTTTCGCTGATACCTTCATTCTCAAGCAATGTGACCAAAGTCTTGCGGATCGAATGGAATACCTTCTTATCTGGAAAGCCCAGTGATTTCTTGAGCCGCCCGAATCGTTTCCCGATGGCATTCGATCTGTCGTTGTACTTGTTGAACGACAGCCCACTGATCAGGTATCCGTCCGTACTGGCCTCTTTCAGCCGCTTGACGACATCGACCAGCATGGAATGAACTGGCACCTCTCTGAGACCCGCTTCTGTCTTGCTGTCAGTGACTTTCAGAACGGCCTCGCTGCAATCATCAGCCTTCAGGGAGCAGAGTTCTTCGATTCTTCCCCCTGTATACATACCGAGCCTGATCAGATCAGCCAACTGATGATCTCTTTTCTCAATCGCCGCATTCAGCAGGGCAACAACCTCCGCTGGTTCAAAGGGGATCCATCCATCTCTACCTTTGCTGGTGCCATTGCTTTTTGCAGTGCCACGTTTAGCAAAGTTCGGCAGCGTGAAGGGTTGTCTCTCAAGGTCGGCCTTACCGATGTCTTGAAGGTACCCCCAGAAGCTCCGGCTAAACGTGAAAATGCGTTCGAGTGAAGAGTAGGTATAGGGCTTTCGCTCCGGTGATCCAGCCATCAATTCCCGTACCCATTCGAGGACAGCTGCCTTGTCAATCCGTTCTATTGTCTTGAAGTGATCGACCATCAGCTTCACATCTTTCTTCATCTGGTCGATTGTTTTCGGGGCTTGGGTCAGGTGAGTAGCCCATTCATCGTAGAAATTGGATAAGAGGGTTTGATTCCCGATTGCGATGTCGAGGAACAACTTCCTCTCCGCTTCTTCCTTGGTGATCTGATTCGCGATTTGTTGAGCAGCTTCAAGCTCAAGGTCATGCTTGGAATACTGGCCGGGATCAGCACCTACTGGCGCAGTTTCGATGACGCGTCGGAGACGTAGGGCTTCCTCAAGGAATGGGTCGCTGACCCCTCTGGCTGCCTGAATCTGAGCTTTCCAAGAGGCAATTATGGGCGCGGCGCGAGTCTCGGCGATCCGTTTGTCTGTGGTTTTGAGTGTCTTGAAGAACTTGGACTTGCCAATGATGTGCCGCACATCTTCGGGGACGTGGAGGGTAGCGAACCAAGTGTTCCCTCTGCGCTCGATATTCTTAGACATAGCAGTATTTCGATATGGCGGAGAATGGTTGTTACCATATGAACTTACCACATCAAGTTACCACATGTTAAGCATGTAAGATGTTGTTATGTAAGTGAATCAATCGCTTATAGTCGTTTTGCGGAGTGTCCCCCCTCTCCGCCAGTATTGAAAAAGCCAGCTGCCTGCAGCTGGCTTTTTTGCGTTTGCATTACGGCCCCGGCAGCTGCCAGTCGCCCTTGCTGCGAAACGGGATGTCGCCGAGCGCGCCGGCGCCGAACACGGTGCCGTCAATCTGATAGGCAAGCGCCGTCTTGCCGCCCGCCAGTTTGCCCAGCTGTTTCAGCCAGCCGGAGAGCGAGGTGTGCAGCAGCACCTTGATGGTATCGTTGCCCAGCGCCGGAATGCTGAACGGCTGGCTGCTGGCGCCGCGGGCAAAGTCGTCGCCATCCAGACTGACACTGAAGCGCAGTCCCTGTGCGCTCAGCGGCTGCCGGTCCGGATTGCTGATGCGTAGCGTGACCTCGAATTCCTGCTCGAACAGGGTGGCCTTGTCGGTGGGCTGGATGTCGGCCAGTTGCACTTCCGGCTTCGGCCGCGACAGGCCGGCGCAGCCGCTGAGCAGGGTTGCCAGTAGCAGCGGGAGCAGATATTTCAGCATTGGCGCCTCCATTGGCGGACTGCTGGGCAATACTTCAGTTTACTTGGCCATCCGTGGCTGTGCGTAGCTGTTTTGTCGACAGATGTGTGCGCCGCGGTTGCAAGTGCTGGCACTTTGTTTCATATTGATGTGCTATTTGTTCGGAATAAATGACGGTTCATATTGTGCCTGTGCGATTGGCACGGGTGGGCAGTCATGGCGGTGACGAGGAGCAAGATGAACGCAGCAAAGAAAATCCGGCATTACCTGCAGTCCGGGCAGGACGCGGCCCAGGTCGAAATCCTGCTGGAGCTGGCGTACAGTCTGCAGACCGGCAAGCCGTTCCAGTTGCAGCCACTGCATGATCTGGACGAGCCGTACTTCGATACCGCGTTGCAATTGATCCGCGAGTGGCACCTGGATCATCACATCGCCTCGCGCAGCAAGCTGTTGGAAATGATCTACGCCCGCGGTCAGCGTGCCGTCGCGCGCAATGTGGCCGCAAGTGCTGTCACGGAACATTAACCTTGGCGGGCTAAGCTTGCCTCGCTGCATCCTGTACAGCTGATAGTCCCTGCAATCCTGTCTTAATTTGGCCCGCTGCTGCGGGCCGTTTTCTTTTCAGTCGCCATCCGGCCATTGCAGCTGGCCGTGACAGGCCTCGTTGAGGCTGGCGACCAGCGTCGCGCACTGCGCTTCGGCAATGCTGAAGCTGAGCAGCACAGCCGCGCCGTGCTCCACCGCCAGCAGTTGCGCGTCTGCTGTCTGCAGCAGACGGCGCAGTTTGCCTTCCAGCGGGTAGGGCGCGAGGCACTGCAGCTGGCGCTGGCGGATTTGCGGCAACCGTACCGCCTGGGTCAATGCACCTGCGATGCTGTCGGTGTAGGCGCGCACCAGGCCGCCGGCGCCGAGCTTCACGCCGCCGTAGTAGCGCACCACGCTGGCCAGCACACCCTCAAGTTGCTGGTGGCGCAGCACCTCCAGCATCGGCCGGCCGGCGGTGCCGGACGGCTCACCATCGTCGTTGGCGGCAGAGTGGCCGCCAGCCATCAGTGCCCAGCACACGTGTGCCGCCGCCGGGTGTGCCGCTTTCAGTGCCGCGATGCGTGCCAGTGCGGCTTCGCGGTCCGCCATCGGTTCGACACGGCCGAGGAAGCGGCTTTTCTTGATCTCGATCTCGCTATGGACCGCGTGTTGCAGGGTGAAGGACATTCGGGCTCGGCAGATGAGGGGTGGGTGCTTGCGGCCAACCTTGGTGTGGCAGGGTTGGCCGCAGGCGGCGGATGCGTGTCAGCCGCGGAACATGAAATAGACCGCGCCGACCATGCACAAGCCGGCCCAGACAAAGTCCCACTTGAACGGCTGGTTCATATAGAAGATGGCAAACGGCACGAACACCGACAGCGAGATCACCTCCTGGATGATTTTCAGTTGCGCCACGCTCATCACGCTGAAGCCGATGCGGTTTGCCGGTACCTGCAGCAGGTATTCGCACAGTGCGATGCTCCAGCTAAGGAACGCTGCCAGATACCACGGTTTGGCGGCCATGTCGCGCAGGTGCGCGTACCAGGCAAAAGTCATGAAGATATTGGACAGGATCAGCAGTAGCGGTGACAGCAGGTAGGGCGACAGGGCCATGGCGGTTTCGTGGCGTAAATGCAGGAGCCGCAATTGTCGCAGTTTTGCCGGCGGCGGACGAGGCCGGCCTGATGAGCTGGTGCAGGTGGAGGTGGTGAAGTTGAGGCGCGGCAGGAGCGGCCCATCGTGGACTTGACGGGTGGCGAAGAGGCTGTCAGTAGCACCTGCGGACGCAAGGGCGGTGGGGGGGGTTACGTTGCTGTTGCGGTCGCGGAACGGTGGTCTATATTTTTGTTGCGTTTAGGGCGCAGTCGTCACTGTTGTTGCGTTATATTTTATATTGTCCAACAGGTTAAATATATATTGTATACAATAGTCAGGTTGGCAAATAAAATTGATAGAGGTGAGTTCTCATGCAGTTTCAGGCATTCGCGCGCAAGCAAACCGCACTCCGTGACGCCATTACGGCAGCCTATCGCCGTGACGAGCAGTCTTGTGTCAAGACACTGGCCGCCGAGGCACAGATGTCTTCCGAACAGGTGACATCGGTCAAGACCCTGGCCGCCAAGCTGGTTTCGAAAGTGCGCAGCGAGCGCACCAAGTCCAGCGGTGTTGACGCGCTGATGCACGAGTTCTCCCTCTCCAGCCAGGAAGGCGTGGCGCTGATGTGCCTGGCCGAAGCGCTGCTGCGCATCCCGGACCGCGCGACCGCCGACCGCCTGATCCGCGACAAGATTTCCGGCGGTGACTGGAAGTCCCACCTGGGCAACAGCTCCTCGCTGTTCGTCAACGCCGCTGCCTGGGGCCTGCTGGTCACCGGCAAGCTGGTGTCGTCGCACAGCGCATACGGCCTGTCCTCGGCCCTGACCCGCCTGATCGCCAAGGGTGGCGAGCCGCTGATCCGCAAGGGCGTCGATCTGGCGATGCGCATGCTGGGCAAGCAGTTCGTGACCGGCGAGACCATCAACGAGGCACTGGTCAACGGCCGCGAGCGCGAAGCCCGCGGCTACCGCTTCAGCTACGACATGCTGGGTGAGGCGGCGATGACCGAGGCCGACGCGCAGCGTTACCTGCGCGACTACGAAGTCGCCATCCACGCCATCGGCAAGGAATCCAACGGCCGCGGCATTTACCAGGGCCCAGGCATCTCGGTGAAGCTGTCGGCGATCCACCCGCGCTACGCGCGCATGAAGCACGACCGCATGATGGCGGAGCTGCTGCCGCGCCTGAAACAGCTGTTCCTGCTGGCCAAGCAGTACGACATCGGTCTCAACATCGACGCCGAAGAGGCCGATCGTCTGGAAATCTCGCTCGACCTGATCGAAGCGCTGGCTAACGATCCGGATCTGGACGGCTTCGAGGGCATCGGCATCGTGGTGCAGGCCTACCAGAAGCGCTGCCCGTACGTGATCGACTACCTGATCGATCTCGCCCGCCGCAGCAAGCACCGCTTCATGGTGCGCCTGGTGAAGGGTGCCTATTGGGATGCCGAGATCAAGCGCGCACAGGTCGACGGCCTCGATGGCTATCCGGTATACACCCGCAAGGTCTACACCGACGTGTCCTACCTCGCCTGCGCCAAGCGCCTGCTGGCGGCACAGGATGCGATCTATCCGCAGTTCGCCTCGCACAACGCCTATACCCTGTCCGCGGTGTACCACCTTGCCGCCGGCAAGGACTACGAATTCCAGTGCCTGCACGGCATGGGCGAGAGCCTGTACGACCAGGTGGTCGGTGCCGACAACCTCGACAAGCCGTGCCGCATCTACGCGCCGGTCGGCTCGCACGAGACCCTGCTCGCCTACCTGGTGCGCCGCCTGCTGGAGAACGGTGCCAACTCCTCGTTCGTGAACCGTATCGTCGACGAAAATGTCTCCATCGACGAGCTGGTGGAAGATCCGGTCGCCGAGGCGCTGCGTCAGGGCGGCGAGCCGCATCGCAAGATCGCGTTGCCGCGTGTTCTGTACGGCGCGGAGCGTCTCAACTCGCTGGGTATGGACCTGTCCAACGAGCATGTACTGCAGCAACTGAACGACGCACTGAACGCCAGTGCCGCGCAGAGCCTGCACCTGAAGCCGATGTTGGCCGCAGGCCCGCTGAGCGAAGGCGTGGCGCAGAACGTGCTGAACCCGGCCAACCTGCAGGACGTGGTTGGCACCATCCAGGAAGCCGGCGCCGCCGATGTCGAGCTGGCCTTGCAGCAGGCCGTGCTGGCAGCCCCGCAATGGGCCGCCACCGCGCCGGCCGAGCGTGCCGCCTGCCTTGAGCGCATGGCGGACCTGATGGAACAGCACATGGCCACCCTGATGGGGCTGGCCGTGCGCGAGGCCGGCAAGACCTTTGCCAACGCCATCGCCGAAGTGCGCGAGGCGGTCGATTTCTGCCGTTACTACGCGGCACAGGTGCGTCGCGAATTCAATAACCAGACCCATCCGGCCCTGGGCCCGGTGGTGTGCATCAGCCCGTGGAACTTCCCGCTGGCGATCTTCATCGGTGAAGTGGTGGCCTCGCTGGCCGCAGGCAACGTGGTGCTGGCCAAGCCGGCCGAGCAGACCGCGCTGATCGCCGGCTTTGCCGTGCAGCTGCTGCATCAGGCCGGCGTGCCGGCCGGTGCGCTGCAGTTCCTGCCGGGCCGTGGCGAAGTGGTCGGCGCCGCGCTGACCCGCGACGAGCGCGTCAAGGGCGTGATCTTTACCGGCTCCACCGAGGTGGCGCAGCTGATCAACCGTACCCTGGCCAAGCGCAGCGGCGAAGTGCCGCTGGTAGCCGAAACCGGCGGCCAGAACGCGATGATCGTCGACAGCTCGGCGCTGCCTGAGCAGGTGGTGGCCGACGTGATGTCGTCCGCCTTTGACTCTGCCGGCCAGCGCTGCTCGGCGCTGCGCGTGCTGTACTTGCAGCAGGACATCGCCGACAAGGTCATCACCATGATCAAGGGCGCGATGGACGAGCTGCGTGTCGGCAACCCGGCGCTGCTGGAAACCGATATCGGTCCGGTGATCGACGCCGAGGCGCAGCAGGGCCTGCTGCGTCACATCGACAGCATGAAAACCAAGGCCCGCGACTGCTACCAGGCACGACTGACGCCGGAGTGTGCCGACGGCACCTTCGTGGCACCGACCCTGTTCGAGATCGACAGCGTCAGCCTGCTGCAACGCGAGGTGTTCGGCCCGGTGCTGCACGTGATCCGCTTCTCGGCGCAGGATATCGACCGCGTGGTGGATGAAATCAATGCCACCGGCTACGGTCTGACTCACGGCATCCATAGCCGCATCGACGAATCCATCGACAACATCGTCGCCCGCATCAAGGTCGGCAACGTCTACGTCAACCGCAATATCGTTGGCGCCGTGGTCGGCGTGCAGCCGTTCGGTGGCGAAGGCAAGTCCGGTACCGGTCCGAAGGCTGGTGGCCCGTTCTACGTCTATCGTCTCAGCGGCGCCAGCTGGAATCCGGAACTGGCGGCCAACCCGGTGGTACCGGCGCTGTCCGAGCTGGACCGCCTGCAGGGCGTACTGGGGCAGGTGTTGCCGGATGCCGCCGCCCAGGCCCGTCTGCGCGAAGCGATCGCCTATGCGCGCCGCCATACACCGCTGGCAAGCATGGTGACGCTGCCCGGCCCGACCGGCGAGCGCAACAGTCTGCACTTTGCCGCCCGTGGTCGCGTCGGTTGCCTCGCACAGACGCTGGAAGGCCTGCTGCAGCAGCTGGTAGCAGCATTTGCCACCGGCAACAGTGCGGTGCTGCTGGATGGCACCCTCACGGCAGCCCTGCCGGCTGCGCTGGCCGGTTTCTTCGTGGCCAAGGGTGGCGATGTCGCCAGTGCCGACGTGACTGCCGTGCTGTACGAGGGCGATGCCGCCGACCGTCTGCGCCAGATCCTGGCGCAGCGCGACGGTGCGCTGATCCCGCTGCTGATCGCGGATGAGGACGGCTACAACCTGCATCGTCTGGTTGTGGAGCGCGCAGTGAGCGTAAACACCACAGCTGCGGGCGGTAATGCCAGCCTGATGAGCATTGGTGACTAATCAGACTTGCCTGAGGTTGGCTGCATTGAAATAATGCGGCCAACCTTGGCATTTTGCCTTGGAGCGGCACAATCGTTCCGATGTCTTTCCCTGACATAACTAGAGAAGAGAAACATGCAACTGACCAAAATGACCCGTCTTTCCCTCGCTGTTGCTGCTGCACTGACTTTGGCTGCTTGCGGCAATAAACAAGAAGCCCCGGCCGATGCTTCTGGCGCCCAAGCCGGTGCTGCTACTGGTGAAGTCGTGAAGCTCGGCTTTGCCGCCCCGCTGACCGGCCCACAGTCGCACTACGGTGAAGAGTACAAAAACGGCGTGACCCTGGCGATCGAAGATGCCAACGCCGAGAAGCCAACCATCGGCGGCAAGCCGGTGACCTTCGAACTGGTGGCGGAAGACGACCAGGCCGACCCGAAAACTGCGACCCAGCTGGCGCAGAAGTTCGTCGACAACCAGGTAAGCGGCATTGTTGGTCACTTCAACTCCGGTACTTCGATCCCGGCTTCGAAGATCTACTCCGACGCGGGCCTGCCGCAAGTGGCCATGGCGACCGCTCCGGCGTACACCCAGCAAGGTTACAAGACCACTTTCCGCTCCATGACTTCCGACACCCAGCAGGGTTCGGTAATGGGCAAGTTCGTGGTCGAGAAGCTGGCCGCCAAGAAGATCGTCATCGTTGACGACCGTACCGCTTACGGCCAGGGTCTGGCTGACGAGTTCGAGAAGGCCGTGAAGGCTGCCGGTGGCGAAGTCGTGAAGCGCGAATTCACCAACGACAAGGCGACCGACTTTGCTGCCATCATCACCTCGATCAAGGGTGTGGCTCCTGACGTGGTGTTCTTCGGTGGTGCCGATGCCCAGTCCGCTCCGATGGCCAAGCAGATGAAGCGTCTGGGTCTGAAGGCTCCGCTGGTGTCCGGCGAAATGACCAAGACTCCAACCTTCCTGAAACTGGCTGGCAAGGAAGCCGAAGGCACCATCGCCTCGCTGGCCGGCCTGCCGCTGGAAAAAATGCCTAAAGGTAGCGACTACGCCACCCGTTACAAGGCGCGCTTCAATGCTGACGTGGCAACCTACTCGCCATACGGCTACGACGCGACCCGCGTGATCATCGCCGCAATGAAAGAGGCGAATTCGACCAAGCCGGCCGACTACCTGCCGAAACTGGCCGCGATCAACTACTCCGGCGTGACCTCCGCGTCCTGGTCCTACGACCAGAACGGCGACCTGAAAGACGGCGGTATCACCGTGTACAAGGTTGAAGGCGGTGAGTGGAAAGTGATGGAAACCGTGGGTGGTGGTGCTGCCGCCGCTGCTCCGGCCGCATCCGCTGCCCAGTAAGCGCTAGCACGCAGTCAGGAAAGCCGGCACAGTATTCTGTGCCGGCTTTTTTATGCGTTGCGTCATGGTGTGCGTGGCAGCGGCCGGTGTTGTAGCGAATGATGATGCGCGCTGTGGCAGCCCCGGCTCTTGCTGCTGATGCTTGGCGGGGGATTCCGGCACGCTCACAAGAGCGGCGCAGATGTAACAAGAGGCATCACTACGCGGGTAGTTGATGCCTCCTGTTTATCGCAAGCGCCCTGGGGAGGGGCGCAAGGCTCGATCTCTTGCGTTGGCTTACGCGTCCGGTACGTTCAGCGAGTTGATGCTGAAGCCGCCGTCAACATAGGTGATTTCACCGGTGATGCCCGACGCGAGGTCGGACAGCATGAAGGCGGCGGTGTTGCCGACTTCTTCGGTGGTCACGTTGCGGCGCAGGCAGGACTGGTTGGCCGCCATCGACAGCAGCTTGCCGAAACCGGAGATGCCGGCTGCGGCCAGGGTCTTGATCGGGCCGGCGGAAATGGCGTTCACGCGGATGCCGTCTTTGCCCAGGCTGGCCGCCATGAAGCGGACCGAAGCCTCCAGGCTGGCCTTGGCCAGACCCATCACGTTGTAGTTCGGGATCGCGCGCACCGCGCCGAGGTAAGACAGGGTCAGCAGCGCGCCGTTGCGGCCCTGCATCATCGGACGGGCAGCCTTGGCCAGCGCCGGGAAGCTGTAGGCCGACACGTCGTGTGCGGTCTGGAATGCTTCGCGGGTCAGCGCGTCGAGGAAGTCGCCTTCCAGCGACTCGCGCGGGGCGAACGCAATGGCGTGTACAAGACCGTCGAGGCCGTCCCATTCCTTGCCAAGGTCAGCAAACAGCTGATCGATTTCCTGATCGTTCTGTACGTCGCAGCGGAACACCTGTGTGCTGCCGAAGTCGGCGGCCATTTCGCGGACGCGGTCTTCCAGTTTATCGACGACATAAGTGAACGCCAGTTCCGCGCCTTCACGGTGACAGGCCTGCGCGATACCGTAGGCAATCGACCGGTTAGAAATCATGCCGGTAATCAGGATCTTTTTACCCTGCAAGAAACCCATGTTGAATCCTTCGTTATTTTCAAGCAAGCGCGCATTATAACCGCCTATTGTCCGACAGTGTTTGTTCTCTCTGCGCTTGTCGTGCAGCCTGTGTTGAAACCGCTCCTGTCAAGGCTTGCTGCCGGTGCCGGGTATTGCTACCATCGCCCATCAAACCTGAAATTGACAGACTTCGAGAGGAAGACGATGAGCGACCTGATCCTGCATGTGACTGATGATTCTTTCGAACAAGAAGTACTTAAGTCCGAGCAGCCGGTGCTGGTGGATTACTGGGCCGAGTGGTGCGGTCCCTGCAAGATGATTGCACCGATCCTGGATGATGTTGCCAAGGAATATCAGGGCCGTCTGACCGTTGCCAAGCTGAACATCGACCAGAACGAAGCCACCCCGCCGAAGTTCGGCATCCGTGGTATCCCGACGCTGATGCTGTTCAAGGGCGGCGAAGTGGCCGCAACCAAGGTTGGCGCTTTGTCCAAAACGCAACTGGTTGAATTCCTGAACAATAACCTGGCCTGATTGATTTGACACGTCTGTACTGATCGGCTATCTTCAAGCCAGATCTTCAAAAGTCGAGCGACCTGACACGGTCGCTCGATTCTCATCCGGTTTCCCCCGTATCCATTAGCAGCACATCCCGTTTTTTTGTCCCGTTACCGGTCGACGCCACACATACCATGCATTTATCCGATCTCAAGCATCAGCACGTCAGCGAACTCGTAGAAATGGCCATCGCCAACGAGATCGACGGTGCCAACCGCCTGCGCAAGCAGGATCTCATCTTTGCCATCCTGAAGCATCAGGCCAAAAAAGGCGAAAGCATTTTCGGCGAAGGCACCCTGGAAGTGCTGCCCGACGGGTTCGGTTTTCTGCGCAGCCCGGAAGCGTCCTATCTGGCCGGCCCTGACGACATCTACGTCAGCCCGTCGCAGATCCGCCGTTTCAACCTGCATACCGGCGACACCATCGAAGGCGAGATCCGCACCCCGAAAGAGGGCGAGCGTTACTTTGCACTGGTCAAGGTCGACAAGGTCAACGGTGGTCCGCCGGAAGCGGCCAAGCACAAGATCCTGTTCGAAAACCTGACGCCGCTGTTCCCGACCGAGCGCCTGGTGCTGGAACGTGACATCAAGGCCGAAGAGAACATCACCAGCCGTATCATCGACCTGATCGCGCCGATCGGCAAAGGGCAGCGTGCCTTGTTGGTGGCACCACCCAAGTCGGGCAAGACGGTGATGCTGACCCACATCGCGCACGCCATCACCGCCAACCATCCGGAAGTGGAAATGATCGTGCTGCTGATCGACGAGCGTCCGGAAGAAGTGACCGAGATGCAGCGTTCGGTGAAGGGCGAAGTGGTATCGTCGACCTTCGACGAACCGGCCACCCGTCACGTGCAGGTTGCCGAAATGGTGATCGAGAAGGCGAAGCGTCTGGTCGAGCACAAGAAGGACGTGGTGATCCTGCTGGACTCCATTACCCGTCTGGCGCGCGCCTACAACACCGTGATCCCGTCCTCAGGCAAGGTGCTGACCGGTGGTGTCGACGCCAATGCGCTGCAGCGTCCGAAGCGTTTCTTCGGTGCAGCCCGCAATATCGAGGAGGGTGGCTCGCTGACCATCATCGCCACCGCGCTGGTCGATACCGGTTCGCGCATGGACGACGTGATCTTCGAGGAATTCAAGGGAACCGGTAACATGGAGCTGCATCTCGACCGCCGTATGGCCGAGAAGCGCACCTTCCCTGCGATCAACATCAACCGCTCCGGCACCCGCCGCGAAGAGCTGCTGATCCAGCAGGACCAGTTGCAGCGCATCTGGGTGCTGCGCAAGCTGCTGTACCCGATGGATGACCTGGAGGCGATGGAATTCTTGCTGGGCAAGATCAAGGCCACCAAGACCAACCTGGCTTTCTTTGATTCCATGCGTCGCTGAGACGCCAGGCATGACTTTCCAAACGCCAGGTTTACCTGGCGTTTTTCTTTGCTGAAGAGAAATAATGAACTGGATGGATTTACTGCTGGATCTGGACGGCTATTCGATCATCGGCACGGTGGCGTTTGCGGTCTCCGGCTATCTGCTGGGGGTGCGCAAGCACCTCGACCTGCTGGGCGTGGCCATCGTCACGCTGTTGACCGCAATCGGAGGCGGCATCATCCGCGACATACTGGTTGGCCGCATGCCGATGGTGTTCCTTGATAACACCAACCTGGTGGTGATCGCGCTGACCGTGCTGCTGGCGTGGCTGGTGCGCCTGCACAAGCGCGAGAATGAGGTGTTGACTACGCTGTTCATCATTGCCGACTCCATCGGCCTGGTGGCATTCAGCCTGGCCGGCGCCAAGCTGGGGGTGGAGTTCCATCTCAATGCCTTCGGCGTGATCCTGCTGGGTTTTGTCACCGCGGTCGGGGGCGGCATTGTGCGCGACATGATGGTTAACGACGTGCCATTTATCCTGCACAAGGATTTCTACGGCACGGTGTCTATTGTGGTGGCGGCACTGTTGTTCGTGCTCAGCCGTTTCGGCTGGGATCATCTGCTGGCGTTGCAGCTGGTATTCGTTGCCGGGGTAGCCTTGCGCTTGCTGGCGCACTGGGGCGAGCTGTCGCTGCCCAAGCTGGCGGCGCAACGGAAAGGACGTGACAACTGATGTGGCCTGCCGAATTCGAGCGTGCCCACGCCTGGTTTGCCGCCGCACTGGCGCAGATGCCGGCGGGAGTGGACGACGAAGGCTTGCTGCCGCGGCCGCAGGTGCGCAGCCAGGCGGCGGTGCTGCTGGCCATTGTCTGGCAGCAGGATGAGCCCAGCGTGCTGCTGACGCGGCGCACCGCGCACCTGCGCAGTCATGGCGGCCAGATCAGCTTGCCCGGTGGCAAGCTGGAACCGCAGGACGCGGACGCGGCCAGCGCCGCCTTGCGCGAGGCAGAGGAGGAGGTCGGCCTGCCGCCGGCACTGGTGCAACTGGCGGGGGTGATGCCGCGCTATGTCACCGTTACCGGTTACGAGGTGACGCCGGTGCTGGGGCTGCTGGCGCAGCCGTTCCAGCCGGTGCCGGCGCCGGACGAGGTCGACGAGGTGTTCTTTGTGCCACTGGCGCATCTGATGGATGTCGCCGCCTACCAGCGCCATGCGGTACAGCGCGACGGCTTTAGCGGCCACTACTATGCGATCAGCTATGGCGACTACTTCATCTGGGGCGCCACGGCGGCGATGTTGCGGCGGCTGGCGTTGCATCTGGCGGCGTGGTCACGCTGAGCCAGCCGGCAGTCTCGAAACGAAAAAACCACCGCAATGCGGTGGTTTTTTGTTTGCGGCCAACCCTGGTGCTTAGCGCTTCGGCGGGCTGAACAGGGCCGAGGTCTGGCGCGGCTTGCCGCTGCCACCCTGACGAGGCTTGCCGTTGCCGCCATTGCGCGGCTGGCTGGCCGGCTTGCGCAGTGGGGCATCTTCGGTCGGCGAGATGCCGAGTGCGTGCAGCGTCAGCGTTGGCTGGCGCGGGCCGTCGTCGTGGAAGTAGTTGCCGTTCGGCTCCTGCTGCGGATTGCGCTTGGGTGCGCTGTTGCGCGACTCGTTGCGACGCGGTTCGGCCTGCGGCTGGCGCGGCTTGCCGGCTGCCGGTTTGCTGCCGTTGGCCGTTTTGGCGGCGGCGGGCTTGCCGTTGCCGCGTGCGGCCGCCGGGCGGGCGGCGTCATCGCGCGCTTCGCTGCGACGTGCGTTGCTGTCACCCTGGCGCGGTTTGCCCTGTGCCGCCGGCTGGCGGCGCTGGTTGCTGCCGCCGCTGCCTTCACGGCGCTTGCTGCTGCCTTTCGGTGGCGTGGCAGTCGGGGTCAGTGCACCGTGGATGTAGCGGCCAAGACCGATCTCGATGGCCTGTGGCGTTTCGTTGGGGTTGGCCTCGAAGCCGGGCACGGTGAAGCGCTCCACGGTCTGCTTGGTCAGTTTCTCGATGTCGCGCAGGAAGCCCAGTTCGTCGACGCAAACCAGCGAGATCGCCTCGCCGACGCAGCCGGCACGACCGGTACGGCCGATGCGGTGTACGTAGTCTTCCGGTACGTTCGGCAGTTCGTAGTTGACTACGTGCGGCAGCTCTTCGATATCCAGGCCACGGGCGGCGATGTCAGTGGCAACCAGTACCGGCAGGCTGCCGTCCTTGAAGCCGGCCAGCGCCTTGGTGCGTGCACCCTGGCTCTTGTTGCCGTGGATCGCCATCGAGGCGATGCCGGCCTTTTCCAGTTTTTCCGCCAGACGGTTGGCGCCGTGCTTGGTACGGGTGAAGACCAGCACCTGGTGCCAGTCGCCGCCCTTGATCATCTCGATCAGCAGTTCGGTCTTGCGGTCGCGGTCGAC
The DNA here is from genome assembly GCF_028548475.1 of Vogesella margarita. Taxonomy (GTDB): domain Bacteria; phylum Pseudomonadota; class Gammaproteobacteria; order Burkholderiales; family Chromobacteriaceae; genus Vogesella; species Vogesella margarita. The sequence goes on along the minus strand of NZ_JAQQLE010000010.1, from coordinate 145,415 downwards.
CAAGTGCACCTTCTGGGTGATCTGGGCGTTGGTCTGGTTTGGGCGCGCCACTTCCACCAGCTTGGGCTGGTTCAGCAGCTTGTCGGCCAGGGTCTTGATCTCGCTGGAGAAGGTGGCCGAGAACAGCAGTGTCTGGCGCTCCTTCGGCAGCAGGGCCAGCACTTTCTTGATGTCGTGGATGAAGCCCATGTCCAGCATGCGGTCGGCTTCGTCCAGCACCAGGATCTCGACGCCGGACAGGTCAACGGTCTTCTGGCCGGCGTGATCAAGCAGGCGGCCCGGTGTCGCCACCAGGATGTCGACCGGCTTCTTCAGCTGGGCGATCTGCGGATTGATGCCGACGCCGCCGAACATCACCATGGATTTCAGCGGCAGGTATTTGCCATACTCGCGCACGGATTCTTCTACCTGGGCGGCCAGTTCGCGGGTCGGAGTCAGCACCAGCGCGAGCGGACGGCCTTTCTGTTTGGACGGCTGGTCCATCAGGCGGTGCAGCAGCGGCAGGGTGAAACCGGCGGTTTTACCGGTGCCGGTCTGCGCGGCGGCCAGCAGGTCGCCGCCTTGCAATACTTGGGGAATGGCCTGCGCCTGGATAGGGGTAGGCTGGGTGTAGCCGGTATCGGCTACGGCACGCAACAGTGGCTCGGCAAGGCCCAAGGCGGCAAAAGTCAGTTCGGACATTTATTGTGCAATCAGGATGTCTGCCCATTGCAAAGACAATACCAATCCGGGCGGACAAAAATAGTGTTTTCAATGGAGGACCCGGCGGGAGAGTGCGGGTCTGAAGAAAAGGTCGCGGTGATTGGTGGCACGCGATTCGCTAGTGTACTCCGATTGCCGCCGTTGTGCAGCGAATCATTGACAATAAATTGCCGGTATGCGGTCGGGATGGTGCGGGGTGCTGCATGGCAACACCCCGTGCGGCGCCATCAGTGGCGGAATTGGTTCACGATGCTGGAGAAGTCCAGCTTGCCGTTGCCCTCGGCGACGTGGCTTTCGTACAGGTTGCGCGCCAGCGCGCCCAGCGGGTTGGCGGCGTGGCTTTGCAGTGCGGTTTCCTCGGCGAGGCCAAGATCCTTCAGCATCAGCTCCGACATGAAGCCGCCGCTGTAGCCGCGGCTGGCCGGACTGTTCTCCATCACGCCCGGCCACGGGTTGTACAGCTCCAGCGCCCAGTTGCGGCCCGAGCTTTTGCTCATGATCTCGGACAGCACCGCCGGATCGAGGCCGTTTTTCACGCCCAGCGCCAGCGCTTCGGCGGTGCCGGCCATCAGGATGCCGAGCAGCATGTTGTTGCACACCTTGGCGGTCTGGCCGGCACCGATGTCGCCGGCGTGGAAGATGTTCTTGCCCATCGCCGCCAGCAGCGGTCGCGCCGCCTCAACGTTGGCCGCATCGCCGCCGACCATGAAGGTGAGGGTGCCGGCGGCGGCGCCCGCAGTGCCGCCGGATACCGGTGCGTCGAGGAAGCGCAGGCCGGCGTCGCTGGCGACGCTGCCGACGCTGCGCGCGGTGTGGGCGGCGATGGTGCTGCAGTCGAGTACCAGCGTGCCGGCGGGCAGGTGCGCGATCAGGCCGTTGTCACCGAGGTAGAGCCCCTCGACATGACGCCCGGCCGGCAGCATCGAGATCACCGCGTCGGCGTCCTGGATGGCCTCGGCGACGCTGGCGGCAGCCTTGCCGCCGTTGTCGCTGAAGTGCTGCAGTGCCTCGGCGGAGAGGTCGACCCCGCTGACGCTGAAGCCGGCGCGCACCAGATTGATGGCCATCGGGCCGCCCATATTGCCCAGGCCGATAAAGGCGATGTGTTGCATGTGTTGCTCCTGTTCTCGTGTGTCAGTGCAGTGCGGCTAGCGGGTGATCCTGCTCGCGCCACGGCGAGCGGAAGTGCTGTGCCACCCAGGCTTGATCGACCGCAGCCAGCGTCGGGTGCGACCACTGCGGATTGCGGTCCTTGTCGATCAGCAGCGCGCGCACGCCTTCGCGGAAGTCCGGCGCGGCGCAGAAATTCAGCGACAGCACCAGCTCCATGCGCAGCGCCTCGGCCAGCGACAGGTGCTTGGCGCGGTGGAAGATCTCCCAGGTGACGGCGGCGCTGCTCGGGCTGCCGGCGGCGTAGCTCCTGGCGGCCGCGGCCAGCCACGCATCCTCGAAGGCGGTGTGGCGCAGCGCCTGGTCCACCGCCGCCAGCGAGCCCTTGTTCATCAGCTGGTGGATTAGCGGCAAGCAACGCATGACGTTGCTGTCGGCGAGCGCGTCGCCGTTGCCGGCCTCCAGCTCGCCCAGCAGCGCGGTGAGCTGGCCATGGTTGGCCGCAGGGTCGGCGTGCCAGCCGCTGGCGGTCAGGGTGGCCAAGAGTTGCGGCCAGCCGTCCTGCGGCAGGATGTGGTCGGCGAGATTGCACAGCAGCGCGTCGCGCGCGTTCAGCGGCGCGCCGGTCAGACCGAGGAACAGGCCGGCCTTGGCCGGCATCCGTTGCAGGAACCAGCTGCCGGCGACATCGGGATACAGGCCGATGCTGATCTCCGGCATCGCAATACGGGTGCTGGCGGTGGCGACGCGGTGGCTGGCGCCGGCCATCAGGCCGAGGCCGCCACCCATCACGATGCCGCTGCCCCACAGCAGGATCGGTTTGGCGTAGGTGTGGATGCGGTAGTCCAGCGTGTACTCGGCGGTGAAGAACGCCTCGGCCTGCGGATTGGGCCACTGCTGCTCGGGGTCGCCCACCAGCGCGTCGCGCAGCGCGCGCACGTCGCCGCCGGCGCAGAAGGCCTTGTCGCCGGCGCCGCGCAGCAGCACGGCAGCGATGCCTTCATCCTGTGCCCAGATCGACAGCCGCGCGTCGAGCAGGCGGATCATGTCGCCGTTGAGCGCGTTGAGCGCCTTTTCTGCGTTCAGCGTCGCCACACCGAGGCGGTGGCCGCTGGCGGTGGGGATTTCGTCAAACAGTACGACGTCGTTCATGGTCTTCCTTCTTGGTTTTCGCCTCCACGGAAAAACACAGGCAGGCGTGTCAGGGAGGCGTGCTGCTCCGGATCGCTATCCGCATTATTGCCTTGTTTCCCGTGGGTTCCGTGGCTAACAGGGTTTAGCGGTTTTGCCACTGCGGCGTGCGCTTCTGCAGGAAGGCCTGCACTCCTTCGCGCTGGTCTTCGGTGTCGAACAGCTTGATGAACAGTTCGCGCTCGTGGATCAGGTTGGCCGCAGGCGGGGCGTGTCGCGCGGCCTGTACCAGCGTCTTGCAGGCGGTGACGGAGCAGGGCGACTGGCGGCCAACCTTTTCCGCCAGCGCCAGCGCCGCGTCGCGCGCGGCGCCTTTCGATACCACTTCTTCCACCAAGCCGATACGCAGCGCGGTGGCGGCATCGACGCGCTCGCCGCACAGGATCATGCGTTTGGCCCAGCCTTCACCGACCAGGTGCGGCAGGTTCTGCGTGCCGCCGGCGCAGGGCAGCAGGCCGACGGCGGCCTCCGGCAGCGCCATCTGCACCTGTTCCTCGGCGATGCGGAGGTCGCAGGCCAGCGCGCACTCCAGCCCGCCGCCCATCGCGTAGCCGTTGATGGCGGCGATGCTCACGCCGCGGAACGCCGACAATGTCTCGAACGCTTCGCCGAACAGGATGGTCATGCTGGCGGCAACGCCCTTGTCACCGTCGGTGAACAGCTTGAGGTCGGCGCCGGCGGAGAAGAACTTCTCGCCTTCGCCGGTAATCACCAGCGCGTAGATGTCGCGGTCGGCGTTGAGGTCGGCCACCAGCCGCTTCAGCGCCTGCAAGCTGTCGTAGGTCCAGGTGTTGGCCGGCGGGTTGGCAATGGTGACGAGGGCGGTGTGGCCGATTTTTTCGACGTTCAGGTTGGCGTAGTGCATGTTAAAGATTCCTTTGTTTTTGCCACGAAGCCCGCGAGAAACACGAGAAGAGGGGCGGCGCCGGGGCCGTTGTTTTCTTCCGTGCCGTCCGTGCGCTTCCGTGGCTGATCCGTATTTCGATCAGCGCAGCGTGTCCAGCGCGCCGTCCTGCAGCAGGCGGCGGGCGATGATCACGCGCATGATTTCGTTGGTGCCTTCCAGTATCTGGTGCACGCGGTTGTCGCGCACGTAGCGTTCCAGCGGGTATTCCTTGATGTAACCGTAGCCGCCGAACAGCTGCAGCGCCTCGTTGGCGACCTTGAAGCCGGTGTCGGTGGCGAAGCGTTTCGCCATCGCGCAGTAGGCGCTGGCGTCGGCGCTGCCGTTGTCCAGCTTCCATGCGGCCAACCTGACCATCTGCCGCGCGGCGACCAGCTCGGTGACCATGTCGGCGAGGCGGAACTGCACGCTCTGGAACTCGGCCAGCGGCTGGCCGAACTGCTGCCGCTCCTGCACGTAGCGGGTGGCGGCGTCCAGCGCGGCCTGCGCGGTGCCGACCGAGCAGGTGGCGATGTTGATGCGGCCGCCGTCCAGCCCCTTCATCGCGAAGGCGAAGCCCTGGCCTTCCTCGCCCAGCAGGTTGGCCGCGGGCACCACCACGTTGTCGAAGGTGATGGCGCGCGTGGGCTGGCTGTTCCAGCCCATCTTCTTTTCCTTCTTGCCGTAGACGATGCCGGGCAGGTCGGCCGGCACCACGAAGGCGGAGATGCCTTTCGGTCCCGGCCCGCCGGTGCGCGCCATCACCACCAGCACGTCGGTGCTGCCGGCGCCGGAGATGAAGGCCTTGCTGCCGTTGAGGATGTAGCCGTCGCCGTCGCGCTCGGCGCGGGTGCGCAGGTTGGCCGCGTCGGAGCCGGCGCCCGGTTCGGTCAGGCAGTAGCTGCCCAGCAGCTCGCCGCTGGCCAGCTGCGGCACCCACTGCGCCGCCACCTCCGGTCGGGCGAAGCTGCCTATCATCCAGCTGACCATATTGTGGATGGTGAGGTAGGCGGTGGTGGAGGTGCAGCCGCCGGCCAGCGCCTCGAACACGATGGCGGCGTCCTGGCGCGTCAGGCCCAGCCCGCCGTACTGTTCCGGTGTGTACAGGCCGCAGAAGCCGATCTCGCCGGCGCGGCGGATGGCGTCCACCGGGAAGATTTCCGCTTCGTCCCAGTGCGCGGCGTGCGGCGCCAGCTCGTTGTCGGCGAAGGCGCGAGCACTGTCACGAAAGGCGATCTGTTCGTCGCTGAGTGCGAAGTCCATGTCTTGTTCCTTGTTCTGCTTCGCCGGCCGCCGCGCTTGTGGCGCAGTCCGGCCGGGATGATCGCTGGCCACACCGTGCAGCGGGCACGGGGTGGCTGCGGCCAACGTTGTCCTTACTTCAGCGCGATGGTGGTATGCACCTTGCCGCTGCTGGCGTCGTCGTCGAACCAGCGGCTGGTGACGGTCTTGGTCTGGGTATAGAACAACACCACCTGTTTGCCGTAAGGGCCGAGGTCGCCAAGCTTGGACGCGCGCGAGCCGGTGAACGAGAACAGCGGCACCGGTACCGGGATCGGCACGTTGATGCCGACCTGGCCGACGTCGATCTCTTCCTGGAAGTGACGCGCCGCGGCGCCGCTCTGGGTGAAGATGGCGGTGCCGTTACCGTTGGGGTTGGCGTTGATGATGTCTATCGCCTCGTCGAGGCTGTCGGCGGCCATCAGGCACAGCACCGGGCCGAAGATTTCCTGGTCGTAGATCGCCATGCCGGGCTTCACGCCGCTGAAGATGGTGGGGCCGACGAAGTTGCCGTGCTCGAAGCCGGCGACGCTGACGCTGCGGCCGTCCAGTTCCAGCGTGGCGCCTTGCTCGACGCCCTTGGCGATCCGCGTGGCGACGCGATCCTTCGCGGCGCAGGAAATCAGCGGGCCGATGTCGGGGTTGGTATGGCCGGGGCCGACCTGCAGCGTCTTGGCCTTGGCCACCAGATCGGGGATCCACGCTTGCGCGTCGCCGACCAGCACCGCCACCGTCAGCGCCATGCAGCGCTGGCCGGCGGCACCGAAGGCGGCGCCGGTGAGCTGGTTCAGCGCCTGTTCCTTGTTGGCGTCCGGCAGCACGATGGCGTGGTTCTTGGCGCCCATCATGCACTGCACGCGCTTGCCGTTCAGGCTGGCGCGGTTGTAGACGTGGGTGCCCACCTTGCTGGAGCCGACGAAGGAGATCGCCTTGATGTCAGGGTGGTCGCAGATGGCGTTGACCACTTCCGCGCCGCCGTGCACCACGTTGAGCACGCCCGGCGGCACGCCGGCCTCCAGCGCCAGCTCGACCAGACGCATGGTGACCATCGGGTCCTGCTCCGACGGCTTCAGCACGAAGGTGTTGCCGGTGGCGATGGCCATCGGGAACATCCACAGCGGGATCATCGCCGGGAAGTTGAACGGGGTGATGCCGGCGCAGACGCCCAGTGGCTGCAGCACGCTATAGGTGTCGACGCCGCCGGCGACGTTCTCGGCGTAGTCGCCCAGCTGCAGGCTGCCGATGTTGGCCGCATGCTCGACTACCTCCAGGCCGCGGAACACGTCGCCTTCGGCATCGGCCAGGGTCTTGCCCTGCTCGGCGGTGAGGATGGCGGCCAGTTCCTTCATGTGTTCGCGGATCAGCTGCTGCAGCTTGAGGAAGATGCGAGCGCGGGTGCCGATCGGGGTTTTTTTCCAGCTCTTGAACGCGGCCTTGCCGGCGGCGACGGCGGCGGCCACCTCGGCGGCGGTGGCCATCGGCACGCGCGCCAGCACTTGCTGGGTGGCCGGGTTGATCACGTCACGCCATTCGCTGGTGGTCGATTCGACGAATTCGCCGTTGATCAGCAGCTTGACGGTGGGCAGGTGCGACATGGTGTTTCTCCTTTGCGGGCGGCGTGGCGCGTGCGGCTGGTAGCCGTGGTGTTAGATAATTAGTGCACGTTGACGTAAACGTCAATTTAATCTCAATTTAGAGCAAGCGCTTGGTTTTTTGAAGGGCGCAATACAGGGAGCGCAAACCGGGCGGCCAGGCTGTTGCGTGGCGGGTACAGCCGGCGGTCCGTATCGCCTGTCATCTGTCTCATAGACCGCCGCCGGCGGCGAAAGTGCGGCCGCCGGCCCGGTGCGACACTCAGGCCAGGCTGCGCACGTCGTCGATGACCTTGCCGTCGGCAGGCAGGCTGCCGGGCGCGCACAGCACCACCTCGCCGCGCAGCTTGCACACTTCGCGCAGGGTGGCGGCAAGGTTGGCCGCAAGGCTGCTGTCGTGCTGATCGCCGACTTCGGCGTGCAGCGTCATCACATCGAGGTGCTCATGCTGCGTCACCGCGTGTACCTGTTCCGGGTGCACGAACATGCCCTTGACCTTGGTGCTCTGGTCGGCGCGGCCGAGCCAGCCCCGGATGCGCTGGTTGCTGCGGTCGCACGGCGACGGGGGGCATAAGCCGTCACCATGGTGGCGCCGCGTGACGGGAGATGCTGATTTTTGATGGAAAAAATCAGTAGTCGTAGAAGCCCTTGCCGGATTTGCGGCCTAGCCGGCCGGCGGCGACCAGTTGCACCAGTAGCGGGCAGGCGCGGTATTTCGAATCGCGGAACTCGCGGTGCAGGATGTCCATGATGGACAGGCAGGTGTCCAGCCCGATCAGGTCGGCCAGCGCCAGCGGGCCGATCGGGTGGTTCATGCCCAGCTTCATCACGGTGTCGATGTCCTCGGCGGTGGCGAGGTTCTCGTACAGCACGAAGGCGGCCTCGTTGATCATCGGCATCAGCACGCGGTTGGACACGAAGCCGGGGCCGTCCTTCACCGTCACCGGCGTCTTGCCCAGCCGCAGGCTCAGCGCATGGATGGCGGCGTGGGTGGCGTCGTCGGTTTGCAGCGCGCGGATGATCTCCACCAGCTGCATCACCGGTACCGGGTTCATGAAGTGCATGCCGATCACCCGCTGCGGCTGCGGCACCCAGGCGGCGATGGTGGTCAGCGAGATCGACGAGGTGTTGCTGGCGAGGATGCAGTCGGGGCTGACGATGCCGGCCAGCTCGCGGAAGATCTGTTCCTTGATGGTGGCGTTTTCGGTGGCGGCCTCGATCACCAGCTGGCAGTCGCCGAGCGCGGCGAGGCCGGTGCGGCCGTGGATGCGGGCCAGCACCTCGCCGGCGCCGGCTTCGGTCTGCACGCCTTTTTTCACCAGGCGCGCGAGGCTGCTGCCGATACTGGCGAGTCCGCGTGCCACGGCGGCATCGCTGACGTCGGCCATCACCACGCTGAAACCGGCCTGGGCAAAGACCTGGGCAATGCCGTTGCCCATGGTGCCGGCGCCGATCACGCCAATCTGCTTGAATTCCATGCTGTTCTCCTGGTTGGGGTGCACTAAAATTATTTCCAGTTTACGTTAACGTTAACTAAAGTAAAGATGTGAGGTGACGGATTGTGGTGACCGCGTGGTGCCTTGTCGCCGTGCCGGGCGTCGCCGGATGTCCGCCGGCCGTATTACAATGGCGGGTGGCCGACAAGAGCCGTTTATCTGGACAGTAAGCAAGGGGGTTGCCGTGGTTGTCACTGCTGATCGTACTTTCAGCATTTCCGAGTTGGCGCAGGAGTTCGACGTCACCACCCGGGCGATCCGGTTTTACGAGGCCGAGGGTCTGCTGACGCCGGAGCGCAAGGGGCAGCGCCGCATCTATTCGCGGCGTGACCGCGTGCGGCTGATGCTGACGCTGCGTGGCAAGCGCATCGGCCTGTCGCTGCAGGAGATCCGCGAGCTGTTCGAGCTGTACGACGCGGCCAATACCGACGAGCCGCAGCTGATGAAATTCGTCGACATCCTGTCGCGGCGCGAGCGGCAGCTGTTGCAGCAGCTGGACGATATCCAGCTGGTGCTGAAGGAAATCGGCCAGCTGCGCAGCCAGTGCGAGCAGTGGATGGAAAAGCGCACTGGCGGTCTGCCCGATCTGTAAGCCGGCGCGGGCCGGTTTTTGTGTTTGTGCCACAGCCGCTGCGATGCGGCTTGTTTTTTGTGGGTAGTTTACGTTAACGTAAACGTATATTTCACCGCAGAGGAACCGGATGATGCAGAACGATGCAATTGTGATTGTCGGAATGGCGCGTACCGCGATGGGCGGTTTCCAGGGCAGCCTGTCCGGCCAGAGCGCCAGCGAGCTGGGCGCGGTGGCGATCCGGGCCGCGGTGGAGCGCGCCGGTGTGGCACCGGAAGCGGTGGAAGAGGTGATCATGGGCTGCGTGCTGCCGGCCGGCCAGGGTCAGGCACCGGCACGCCAGGCGGCGATCAAGGGCGGCCTGCCGCTGGCGGCAGGTGCTACCACCATCAACAAGATGTGCGGCTCCGGCATGAAGGCGCTGATGCTGGCCAACGACCTGCTGAAAGCGGGTGCGGCCAACGTGATGGTGGCCGGCGGCATGGAGAGCATGAGCAACGCGCCCTACATCATCCCGAAAGCGCGCGGCGGCCTGCGTCTCGGCCACGGCGAGCTGAAGGACCACATGTTCCTCGACGGCCTGGAAGACGCCTACGACAAGGGCAAGCTGATGGGTGTGTTCGCCGAGCTGTGCGCGGAAAAGTACGGCTTCAGCCGTGCGGCGCAGGACGAGTACGCGATCGCATCGCTGACCCGTGCCCAGGCAGCGATCACCAGCGGCGCGTTCAAGAGCGAGATCGCGCCGGTGACCATCGTTGGCCGCAAGGGCGAGGAGGTGGTGGCCGAGGACGAGCAGCCGCTGAAGGCCAATCTGGACAAGATTCCGACGCTGAAACCGGCGTTCAAGAAGGACGGCACCGTCACTCCGGCCAACGCCAGCTCCATTTCCGACGGCGCCGCCGCGCTGGTGCTGATGCGCGAGAGCGAAGCCGCCGCGCGCGGCCTGACGCCGCTGGCACGCATCGTCGGCCACAGCACCCACGCCCACGAGCCGGCGTGGTTCTCCACCGCGCCGGTGGGCGCGATGCAGAAGCTGCTGGCCAAGGCCGGCTGGACGGTGGACGACGTCGACCTGTTCGAGATCAACGAGGCGTTCGCGGTGGTGACCATGGCGGCGATGCACGATCTGGGCCTGCCGCACGCCAAGGTCAATGTCAACGGCGGCGCCTGCGCGCTGGGGCACCCGATCGGCGCCAGCGGCGCGCGCATCGTGGTGACACTGATCGCGGCGCTACAGGCGCGCGGACTGAAGCGCGGCGTCGCCAGCCTGTGCATCGGCGGCGGCGAAGCCACCGCGCTGGCGCTGGAACTGGTGTAAGGAGCGGGCCATGCTGCTGACGACAGAACAGGAACAGGTGGTCGATGCGGTGCGCGACTTTGTGCAGGGCGAAATCGCCCCGCACGCCGCCGAGTGGGACAAGACACACAGCTTTCCGCGCCAGGCGCTGCGTGGCCTGGGCGAGCTGGGCTGCTTCGGCCTGACCGTGGCGCCGCAGTGGGACGGTGCCGGGCTGGACTACGTGACGTTGGCCGCGGTGATCGAGGAGATCGCCGCCGGTGACGGCGCGCTGTCCACCATCATCTCGGTGATCAACTCGGTGGGCTGCGGCCCGATCGAGCGCTTCGGCAACGACTGGCAGAAGGACACCTTCCTGCGGCCGATCGCGCGTGGCGAGTGGATCTCGGCCTTCTGCCTCACCGAGCCGGATGCCGGCTCCGATGCCGCCGCGCTGCGCAGCCGCGCGCTGCGTGATGGCGACGACTACGTGATCAACGGCGTCAAGCAGTTCATCACCAACGGCAAGCATGCCGATGTCGCCATCGTGTTCGCGGTCACCGATCCGGCCGCCGGCAAGAAGGGCATCAGCGCCTTCCTGGTGCCGACCGCCACTGTCGGCTACACCGTGGCCAAGGTGGAAGACAAGCTAGGCCAGCATGCGTCCGACACCTGCCAGATCGTGTTCGACAACGTGCGCGTGCCGGCCAGTCATTTGTTGGGCAAGGAGGGCGAGGGTTACAGGATCGCGCTGGCCAATCTGGAGTCCGGCCGTATCGGCATCGCCGCGCAGTGCCTGGGCATGGCGCGCGCGGCGCTGGAGTTTGCCACCCGCTACGCCACCGAGCGGCAGACGTTTGGCCAGGCCATCATCCGCCACCAGGCGGTCGGTTTCCGCCTGGCGGAAGCGGCGGCGCGGCTGGAAGCGGCGCGGCAGCTGGTGCGGCACGCGGCGGCGCTGAAGGATGCCGGCAAGCCATGCCTGAAGGAATCGAGCATGGCCAAGCTGGTGGCCTCCGAGATGGCCGAGGCGGTGTGCTCGGCGGCGATCCAGACGCTGGGCGGTTACGGCTACCTGTCCGACTACCCGCTGGAGCGCATCTACCGCGACGTGCGCGTGGCGCAGATCTACGAAGGGACTTCCGACGTACAGAAGCTGGTGATCGCCCGCGCGCTGGAGGACGAAGTCCGCTGATTTTTTGAGTGGGTCGTTGTTAGGGTTGGCCGCAGCGCATGCTGCGGCCTTTTTTATGGCTCAGCCGCTTGCGGCCAACCTTGCGGCCGCCGCCGCGCGCCGCCGGGGCTAGGGCGTGATCGGCAGGATGCCGGTTTCCTTCACTTCTTCCATCACCACATAGCTGCGCGATTCGTTGGCCTGCGGCAGCTTCAGCAGGATGTCGCCGAGGATGTTGCGGTACATCGACATGTCCGGCAGCCGCACCTTCAGCAGGTAGTCGTACTCGCCGGACACCAGATGGCACTCCAGCACGTCCGGCAGCTTCTGTACCTCGCGGCGGAAGGCGTCGAAAATGTCGCCGGACTTGGCCGACAGCTTGATCTCGACGAAGACCAGCAGGCTGGCGCCCAGCGCTTGCGGGTTCAGTTTCGCGTGATAGCCTTCAATTACCCCCTCGCGTTCCAGTCGGCGTACGCGCTCGGTGCACGGCGTGGTCGAAAGGCCGACTTTTTCCGCCAGTTCGGTCATGGCGATGCGGCCATTTTCCTGCAGGTGCAACAGGATCTTGCGGTCGATGCGGTCCAGTGGGCGGGACAGGTTCAAATTGATGCGCTGCGTTTTCACTAAATAATCACCAATTAATAGTTAACTTAACTGCTTTTTTGTTTTAACTAAGTTAAAAAAACTAGCTAGCAATCAATATACTACGCAAATTCACTGAAAGTGCAAATGCGCTTTCTGAACCCGAAAAAACAGGCTCCGGCCTGATCAAGACAGCATAACTGGCAGGAGAGATCATGAAAGTAATCGTGCTTGGTGGCGGCGTTATCGGTATTTCGACCGCATGGTATTTGGCTAAGGCAGGCGTGGAGGTGACGGTGATCGAGCGTCAGCCCGGCCCGGCGCTGGAAACCAGCTTTGCCAACGCCGGCCAGATCTCTCCGGGCTATGCCGCACCGTGGGCGGCGCCGGGCATCCCGATGAAGGCGGCCAAGTGGCTGTTCCAGAAGCACGCGCCGCTGGCGATCCGCGTTGACGGCAGCACCTACCAGTGGGAGTGGATGGCGCGCATGTTCGCCAACTGCAACTACCAGGACTACAACATCAACAAGGGCCGCATGATGCGCCTGGCCGAGTACAGCCGCGACAAGATCCGCGAACTGGTGGCCGAGACCGGCATCAACTTCGAAGGCCGCACCGGCGGCACGCTGCAGCTGTTCCGCAGCCAGCAGCAGGTGGACGCGATGGGCAAGGACATCGAGGTGCTGAAGGAGTGCGGCGTGGAATACCAGGTGCTGGACGCCGACGGCTGCGCCCGTGTCGAGCCGGCACTGAAAAAGACCAAGCACAAGCTGAAGGGTGGTCTGCGTCTGCCGAACGACGACACCGGCGATTGCCAGCTGTTCACTAGCCACCTGGCGGAGATGGCGGCGGCGATCGGCGTCAAGTTCCTGTGGGGCAAGAGCATCGAGGCCATCGAGCACTACGGCGACAAGATCACCGCCGTGCGCGTCGACGGCGAGCGCCTGACCGCTGACCACTATGTCGTCGCCACCGGCAGCTACTCGCGCGAGATGGTGAAATCGCTTGGTATCGACATTCCGGTGTACCCGGTGAAGGGCTACTCGCTGACGGTGCCGATCACCAACGCCAAGGGCGCGCCGGTGTCCACCGTGCTGGACGAGACCTACAAGATCGCCATCACCCGCTTCGACGACCGCATCCGCGTCGGCGGCATGGCCGAGCTGGCCGGTTTCGACCTGAGCCTGAACCCGAAACGCCGCGCCACGCTGGAAATGGTGGTCACCGACCTGTATCCGGACGGCGGCGACGTGTCGCGTGCCGAATTCTGGACCGGCCTGCGTCCGATGACCCCGGATGGCACGCCGATCATCGGCGGCACCCGTTTTGCCAACCTGTCGCTGAACACCGGCCACGGCACGCTGGGCTGGACCATGAGCGCCGGCTCCGGCAAGGTGCTGGCCGACCTGATCACCGGCACGCAGCCGGAAATCCTGATCGACGGCCTGTCGATGCAGCGTTACGCCAAGGGCGGCGAGACGCTGGTGGTGCCGATGTCGCGCCCGCTTGCGGCCAACGTGTAAGGAAGATCATGCGTCCGTTGATTGCAACTATCCGTCTCGATCATTTTCGCCACAACTACCTGTTGGCGCGTGAGCAGCACGGCGGTCGCGCGCTGGCGGTGGTGAAGGCCAATGCCTACGGCCACGGCGCTGTGCGCTGTGCGCAGGCGGTGGCCGACGTCGCCGACGGCTTTGCCGTGGCCTGTCTGGAAGAGGCGTTGCAGCTGCGCGCCGGCGGCATTGCCGGTCCGATCCTGCTGCTGGAAGGCGTATTCGAGCCGGCCGAACTGGCCGAGGTGCAGGCGCACGACCTGTGGCTGGTGGTGCAGAACCGCGAACAGCTGGACATGCTGCTGGCAGCGCCGGCCGACAAGCCGTACCGCGTGTGGCTGAAGATGGACTCCGGCATGCACCGCGCCGGTTTCTTCCCGGCCGACTACGCCGCGGCTTATCAAAGGTTGGCCGCAAGCGGCAAGGTCGACGCCATCGTCAAGATGACGCACTTTGCCCGCGCCGACGAGCCCGGCTGCGAGGCGACCGCCCTGCAGCTGGCTGCTTTCGATGCGGCGACCGCGGGTCTGGCGGGCGACAGCAGCGTCGCCAACTCAGCCGGCATCATGATCCACCCGCACGCGCACCGCGACTGGGGCCGCCCCGGCATCATGCTGTACGGCTCGACACCGCTGCCGGACGGCCATGCGGCCAACGTCGGCCTCAAGCCGGTGATGCGGCTCGCCAGCCGCGTGTTCGGCGTGCGCGAACTGGCCGCCGGCGAACCGGTCGGCTATGGCGCCAGCTTCATCACCACGCGGCCAACCCGCGTCGGCCTGATCGCCGGCGGTTATGCCGACGGTTATCCGCGCTTGGCCTCCACCGGCAGCCCGGTGGCGATCGACGGCCAGCCCAGCCGCATCATCGGCCGCGTGTCGATGGACATGATCACCGTCGACCTGACCGATTTGCCGCAGGCGGGCATCGGCAGCGAGGTGGAACTGTGGGGCGAGCAGGTCAGCGTCAACGCCGTGGCCTCCCATGCCGGCACCATCAGCTACGAGCTGCTGTGCAACGTAAAACGGGCGCATCTGCAGTATCTTGGCTGAGTTGCCACCACGGCGGTCGCCCCTGAAAATGCCCGGCCGTGTGCCGGGCATTGTTGCGTCCGGTAATGTCACGAAATGTCGCCGAAATCTGGCGGCGGCTTGATATTGGGCAAACGGCCGCGTCGTTTATGTCATGATAATGGTCTCTTGACATCTTCTGCTTGCTTGCGGAACACATGACCATTCTTCACTCCACGACCTGGGTCAAACTGCTGGGCCTGCTGCCTGGCGAGCTGAACCCGAACGAAGCCAGCTGGCTGGTGTCGCCGCGGCACCACATGTCGCTGATGAGCAACCGGCGCGCCCAGATGATCCTGAACCGGGTGCGCCTGTTTGCCAGCCTGTTCGCGGTGCTGACCCCGCTGTGGATGTTCGTCGATCTGCTGGTGCTGCCTAATCCGCTGGCGTGGCAATTGGCCCTGTTGCGGCTGGGCGCCACCGGCTGTTTCACCTTCATCCTGTACTGCTACCGGCCGGAAGTGACGCTGTTCAATGCCTGGCGCGGCATGGCGATGCTGTTCTCCATTCCCACGCTGTTCTACGTGGTGTCCTATGTGCTGTTGACGCACTACCACCTCAGCGGCGCTTCGGCCGCGGTCGGCACCGGTTACGCCTTTCTACCCTTCATCCTGCTGGCCGGCTTTGCCATTTTTCCGCTGACGCTGCTGGAGAGCGTGGTGTTTGCCGCGCCGATTCTGGTGGCGCACGTCACTGCTGGCTACTTCCAGTTCACGGTGGTGGACTGGCCGTCGTTCTGGGGCGCGTTCTGGCTGCAGGGGCTGATCGCCGGTGTGGCGGCATTGGCCGGCGTCTGCCAGCTGGCGTTCATGATCGCGCTGGTGCAGCAGGCGGTGCGCGATCCGCTGACCGGCGCCTTTTCGCGGCGCAGCGGCGAGGAAGTGCTGGAACTGCAGTTCATTCTGGCCGGGCGCAGCGGCAGTCCGTTTTCGGTGGCCTTTATCGACATCGATCATTTCAAGGCGATCAATGACCAGTTCGGCCACCAGCAGGGTGATGTCGTGCTCAAGCAGTTTGCGCAGACCCTGACCCATGGCCTGCGCAAGGGCGACGTGCTGGTGCGCTGGGGCGGCGAGGAGTTCCTGCTGTTGTTGCCAAACATCGATTGCCGTCAGGCGATGAGCGCCTTGCAGCGTCTGCGTCGCAACGGCCTCGGCCAGCGGCCGGACCAGACACCACTGACTGCCAGTATCGGTGTCGCCGACATGCTGGAGGAGGGCTGCAACGACTGGCGCCAGCTGATCGAGATCGCCGACCAGCGCATGTACATGGCCAAGCAGCAGGGCCGCAACCGTGTCGTCGCCGGTCGCGAGCCGGCGGCGACCCTGCAACCGGCGCTGGCCTGAGTCGCCGGTTGCACGACAAACGCCCCCGCACTGCGGGGGCGTTTGTTTTGGGGCTGATTCAGTCCGCCCGCGGCAGGAGGGCGGCGAGCTGCTCGCCCCACTGCTGCAGCTGGTCCAGGATCTGCAGCTGCTGGGTATCGGCGCCGGCGCGCAGGTCGGCAATTTCCTGATGGAACGCGGCGAAGGTGCGCCCCGGCGGCGTGCCCAGATGCAGTTTGCGCGCGCACCACTGCTGCCAGTGCCGGTGTTCTTCCGCGCTGAGGCTGTCCGGGAAGTTGCGCGCGCGGTAGCGGTACAGCAGGCGCTGCAGCTGCGGGTCGTCGAAGCTTTCGCGCGCCGCGGCCAGCGCTGGTGCCGACAGGCCGCGCAGGCGGTTGAGGGTACGCCGGTCCTGGTTGGAGACAAAGCCGCCGTACAGGTTTTCGTCGACATCCGGCGTCTCGCCCGGTTCGCGGCGGAATACCTCGCGCCACAGCGGCGTGAGATCGGGCAGTGCCTGCGCGTGGGTGGCGTGGCGTTGCACGCAGTCCATGTCGATGCCCAGCTGCTGTGCCCGTTCCGCGCGCAACACGCGCAGGTCGCTGATCACGAACGGCGACTTGTTGACGTGGATGCTCTTGATCGGCAGCCGGCTTTCCCCCTCCGCCAGTTCGCTGCTTTTGGTGAACAGCCGGCGGCGAACGTTGGCCGCATCCAGCGCCAGCAGTTCGCGCGGATCGTGCGCCAGATCCCAGACCAGCACCTCGTTCTTGTTGCTCGGGTGTTCCGCCAGCGGCCACACCAGCGCCAGGTTGCCGCGCTCGCTGCCGAACATGCCGGAGACGTGGATCAGCGGCACCGGCTGGTGCAGTTGCAGCTGGTGGCGTACCGCGTCTTTTTGCCGCAGGCCGAGACAGAACGCGAACAGCCGCGGCTGCTTGTCACGGATCAATCGCGCCAGCGCGATGGTGGCGCGCACGTCGGACAGCGCGTCGTGGGCGGCGTCGTGGGCGAGACCGTTGGCAGCGGTCAGGTGCTCCAGCTTGAAGCTGGGCAGACCGTTGTCGTGGCGCGGCCAGTTGATGCCTTCCGGGCGCAGCGCGTAGGTGGCGCGCACCACGTCCAGCAGATCCCAGCGACCGCAGCGGTTTTGCCACTCGCGGGCGTAGGGGTCGATCAGGTTGCGCCAGAACAGGAAGCGGGTGACCTCGTCGTCGAAACGGATCGAGTTGTAGCCGACGCCGATGGTGCCCGGCTCGGCCAGCTCGCGCTCGATGGCGGCGGCAAACTGCTGCTCCTGTACCCCGAGCTCGGCGCAGCGCTGTGGCGTTATGCCGGTGAGCAGGCAGGCTTCCGGTGCCGGCAGGTAGTCCTGGCCTGGCTGGCAGTACAGCATCACCGGTTCGCCGATTTCGTTGAGCTCGGCATCGGTGCGGATGCCGGCAAACTGCGCCGGACGGTCGCTGCGCGGCATCGCGCCGAAGGTTTCGTAGTCGTGCCAGAAGAAGGTCGGGGCTGACATGCTGGTTCCGCATCACTGAAAACGCGATTGTCGCACCGCGGCCCGCTGCGGCCAACCTTGAAGCGCGCGGCTGCGTGGCAGGATGACGATTTGCCTCCTATGCTGAATGACGGCTCATGCTTGCCCGGCGAGTAGGGGCCATATCGATCAACTCCGCGCAGTCGGTGATCTATGACGCAGATACCGGACAAGTTGGCCGCGGCGGATAGCCTGCCGCTGTTGTCAGGACAGCAGGGGCTGCTGTGGCTGGTGCAGCAACTGCCGGATATGGCCTGGCTGAAGGATGCCGCCGGGTGTTACCTGGCCTGCAACCGCCGTTTCGAAGTCTTTGCCGGAGTCAGTCGCCAGGCTCTCATCGGCCAGCGCGATGGTGCGGTGCTGGCCGAGCAGCAGGCAGCGGCACTGAGCCAGGCCGACATTGCCGCGCTGGCGGCGGAAGAGCCGGTGTCCAGCCAGCAGTGGCTGGTGTCGGCGGAAAGCGGGCAGCGGATCCTGCTGGAGATCGTGACCACGCCATTGCAGGCGCAGGGCGACGTGTTCGGTGTGCTGGGCACCGCGCGCGACATCACCCGTCAATACCTCAGCGACCTCGCGCTGCGCGCGAGCCAGGACCGTTTTCGTGCCATCTTCGAGAACACCGACGCGCTGGCGATCCAGGGCTACGCGCCGGACGGCACCGTGCTGTACTGGAACCACGCCTCGGAAGCGCTGTACGGCTACAGCGCCGCCGAGGCGCTGGGGCGCACCCTGTTCGAGCTGATCATCCCGCCGGCAGCCAGGGCGCATGTCGAGGCCGAGGTGGCGTGGATGTTCCGCGAGCGGCGCGGCGTGCCTGCCGCCCGCCTCGGGTTGCAGCACAAGGACGGCCATATCGTGCAGGTCTACTCCAGTCATGCGGTGGTGGAGTCGCCGCAAAGCGGGCTGACCCTGTTCTGCCTCGATATCGACCTCACGGCGCTGGTGCGTGCCGAGACGGCATGGCGCGATAGCGAACGGCGCTACCGTGCGCTGTTCGATGCGTCAGGCGACGGCATTTTCGTGCTGCACGGGCAGGTCATCGTCGACTGCAACCAGGCGGCGGCAGAAATCTTCCACTGCAAGCAGGCCGACCTGACCGGGGCGACGCTGGAGTCGCTGTCGCCGTTACGGCAGGATGGCGGCGGGGCTTCGCGACAATTGTTGGCCAGCTATCTGCAGCCCGAGAGCGATGGCCCGGCACGCCGTTTCGAATGGCGTCACCAGCGCCGTGACGGCAGCGAGTTCGACGCTGAATGGATCGTGACCGCGGTGGAGATCGCGGCGGTGCCACACTGTCTGGTGTCGTTCCGCGATATTACCGAAAAGAAGAAATCGGCCCAGTTGATCTGGGCGCAGGCCAACTTCGATTCGCTGACCGGCCTGCCCAATCGCCACCGCTTCCTCGACCGTTTCGCGCTGGAATTGCGCAAGAGCGAACGCAGCAACGGCAAGCTTGCGCTGCTGTTCATCGATCTGGATCACTTCAAGGAGGTCAACGACACGCTAGGACATCGCGCCGGCGATCTACTGCTGAAGGAGGCTGCCTTGCGCCTGCAAGGCTGCATCCGCGAGACCGATACCGTGGCCCGCCTCGGCGGCGACGAGTTCACCATCGTGATCAGCGACATGGAATCGGAGCAGTCGCTGGAGCGGGTCACACAGCAGGTACTGCAAAGGTTGGCCGCACCGTTCTGTCTTGGCGACGAGCAGGTGCACGTGTCGGCCAGCATCGGCATCACGCTGTTCCCGCAGGACGGCGACAATATCGACGTCCTGCAGCGCAATGCCGACCAGGCGATGTATGCGGCCAAGAAGGCGGGGCGCAACGGCTACTGCTATTACGCGGCGATGCCCAGGGCATCGCTGGCCTGATCGGCGTGTGCAGGATCGTTTGCCGTAAATGAGAAAACGCCCGTCACGGTCTGTGACGGGCGTTTTTCTGCCGGGTGCAGGTTGGGGTTTCAGCTCAGGTCGATTAGCCCAGGTCCTGGCGCAATGCCTCGGTAAAGCTGAGCCCGGCCAGCTCGCGCATGCCGCGCGAGATGTAGTACAGCACCGCCATCATCATGACCAGCGACGGGATGGCGATCATCGGGTAGCTCAGCAGCGTCATGCGGCCCAGCTCCTCGTTGAAGGCCTCGGTGCCGGATGGGCTGGTGACGATCCACTTGGCCAGCACGTAGTTCATCACCGAGGAAAAGAAGAAGGTGGCGCTGAGCAGGTAGGTCGCCTTCAACAGGCGCGCCTCGAAGTGGCGGGTATTGCCGCGCTGCTCCAGATGCTGCTGCACCTTGGCGACGTCGATCACAGCCGGAGTGTAGAGCACGGTCTTGATCAGCGGATAACGGGTACGGGTCGAAGCCAGTACCGCAATGCCGATCAGGCCGGGAATGGCGGCTTCCTTCACCGCCAGCCACTGCGCGTCCAGGTGCAGCAGGCCGATGCCGCCGGTGAGCAGGATGCTGACCAGGCCAAGGATGGCGATGAAGTTGGTCTTGCGGTTGCGCAGCAGGTCGTACAGGCCCCAGCCCAGCGGAAAGGCCAAGGCCAGCAGCAGCGCGTTGGCTGTGCCGAGGTACTGTTCCGCGCTGAGCTTCATCAGGACCAGCGAGGGAATCACGATGTTGATGAGCAGCTCGAGGAGCTGGTTGTTTTTCTTTGCTGCGGCCATGGTCGTCCTGTGGCAATGGGCAAGCCTGCGACAGCGCGCAGGGCTGGGTTTGTTCGGCTACAAGGAGCTTAGAGTGCGCACGGTGGCGATGGTTCGCGCGGCTAGCGGGCACGGTCGCGCAATTCTAGCGCTTGTTGCTGTGGCTGGGGATGGCGCGGACCAAAAAAACAGGCCCTGCCAGCCACCGCTATCGATGACTGGCAGGGCCGTGGGGTGTCGCGCGCTCAGCTGGCTTGCGATTGCAGGTAGTTGTTGAGACCCATGGCCTTGATCAGGCTCAGCTGCTGCTCCAGCCAGTGCGCGTGGTCGACTTCGGTGTCGTCCAGCAGCTTGGTCAGGATGCTGCGGGTGACGAAGTCGTGCTCCTTCTCCGCCAGCACGATGGCCTTTTTCAGGGCGGCGGCGACTTCGTATTCCGTCTCCAGGTCGTTGGCCAGCATGGTCGGCACGTCCTTGCCGATACGCAGCTTGCCGCGCGGGGCGATGTCCGGCACGCCGTCGAGGAACAGGATGCGTTCGATCAGCATCTTGGCGTGGCCCATTTCCTCGTCGCGTTCGTGGTGCAGGCGTTCGTACAGCTTGCCGTAGCCCCAGTTGCCGTACATTTCACTGTGGATGAAGTACTGGTCAACCGAGGTCATTTCCGCAGTGAGCAGATTGTTCAGGGCTTCGATGATTTTCTTGCTGCCTTGCATGGCGGTTTCCTCAGTCTTCCATTTGCGATTGCAGGTAGTTGGCGAGGCCAACGTCCCTGATCAGGGTTTGCTGGGTTTCCAGCCAGTCCACGTATTCTTCTTCCGCTTCCAGCAGCTCGGTCAGCTCTTCGCGGGTGACGTAGTCTTCCGCTTTTTCGCTGAGGGTGATGCTCTTGCGCAGGTCGCCGATGTGGCCGCTGACCAGGGCAATGTCGCAGGCCAGCATTTCCTCGACATTCTCGCCGATCATCAGCTTGCCCAACTGTTGCAGGTTGGGCAGGCCCTCCAGGAACAGGATGCGTTCGATCAGCTCGTCGGCGCGCTTCATCGCCTTGATCGACTGCTGATAGAAATGCTTGTTGAGACCGTTCAGTCCCCAGTTCTTGCACATGCGGGCATGCAGGAAGAACTGGTTGATGGCGGTCAGCTCGTTGCATAGCACGGTATTGAGCGCCTTGATTACGGCTTTGTCGCCTTGCATGGGAGGTGCTCCTTCGTCATAAATCGTATTGATATATTTTAATTCAATATCGGGTAAGGGCAAGGTGTTAATCGTTTTTGAATTAAAGACTGGATTATTTTCTGGCGGATATTTCTTGTTAATCAGGCCTTGATGGCGCTGTTTATTTTCTGGTGTCAATTAACCATTTTGTCGGTAGGTGAAATTCAGCCGGAATTCGGTTTTGTCCGGGGGTCTGGATGGTTGGCATTAAACAGTCGATTGTGGTCGCAGGCGCCAGTATGGCAGCCGATCATGACATGCAGAAGTCGCAATTCCGTGATACAGCTCCTATACCGGTAAAACCATGTCCAGTTCTTGCCGGGGAGTAAGCCGATGAGCCTCAATGTTCTTGCCGTATGCGGCAGTTTGCGCCAGAAATCCACCAACAAGGGCCTGATGCGTTATGCGGTGGCCAATGCACCCGCAGGCATGCAGATCGCGGTCGCGGATCTGTCGGAGGTGCCGTTCTACAATGCCGACATCACGGTCAAGCCGGCGGCCGTGGTGACGCTGTTGCAGCAGTTTGCCGACGCCGACGCCTTGCTGCTGGTGTGCCCGGAGTACAACTACTCGATGGCGCCGGCGCTGAAAAACGCGCTGGACTGGGCGTCGCGTGAGCCAGGTAACGCGCTGCTCAGCGGCAAGCCGGCGGCGATCATGGGTGCGGCCGGGGGCATGGGCAGCTCGCGCGCGCAGCACCACCTGCGCCAGAGCGGCGTGTTCCTCAACCTGCACATCCTGAACCAGCCGGAGGTCTTCGCCAACGCGTTCAGCGCCTCCTTTGACGGCGACGGCAACCTGGTGGACGCCGCGATCCAGGAGAAGATCCGTCTGCAGCTGGCGGCCTTGCAGGCATGGCATCTGCAGCTGAAAGGCTGAGTCACGCGACGGGACAAAAGCAAAACACCCCGCCGCGGCGGGGTGTCGTCGTTGTGGCCAACGTTGGCCGCAGGGTAGGGCTTAGAGCCGCTAACAAAACCTCGCAGAGCACCTGAGCCAAGGCGCGCCGACGCAGACAGTACACGCCGTACGGCAGGGAGGCGCAACGCAGGATCAGGGGGGGTTAGTGGCGCTTACTGGATGATGCCGCCGCCCAGGCAGATATCGCCGTCGTACAGCACCGCCGACTGGCCGGGGGTGACCGCCCACTGCTTGTCGCGGAAGGTGAGGGTGGCGCGTCCGTCGACGACGGGCGACAGGCTGCACGGTGCATCGGCCATGCGGTAGCGGTTCTTGGCGGCGTAGTCGCCGGCGGTCGGTGCCTGCGGCAGCGTCCACGACAGGTCGTCCATCGCCAGTGTCGACTTCAGCAGCAGCGGGTGGTCGTGGCCCTGCACCACGATCAGCTTGTTGCCCGGAATATCCTTGCCGCCGACGAACCACGGCTCGCCGTTGCCGTCCTTGCTGCCGCCGATATTCAGGCCCTTGCGCTGGCCGAGGGTGTAGAACATCAGCCCGACATGTTCGCCGACCACCTTGCCGTCCGGGGTGATCATCTCGCCCGGCTTGGTCGGCAGGTAGCGTTGCAGGAACTCGCGGAACGGACGTTCGCCGATGAAGCAGATGCCGGTGGAGTCCTTCTTCGCCGCGGTCGGCAGCCCGGCTTCCTCGGCCAGGCGGCGTACCTCGGTCTTGCGGATGTCGCCCAGCGGAAACAGGGCTTTCGCCAGCTGGTGCTGCTGCAGGCGGTACAGGAAGTAGCTCTGGTCCTTGGTGTGGTCGACACCCTTCATCAGGTAGTGCACGCCGTCCCGTTCGAGCTTGCGCGCGTAGTGGCCGGTGGCGATGCAGTCGGCACCCAGCTCCATTGCGTAGTCGAGAAAGGCCTTGAACTTGATCTCGGCATTGCACAGCACGTCCGGGTTCGGCGTGCGGCCGGCGGAGTATTCCTTGAGGAAGTACGAGAACACGCGGTCCTTGTATTCCTTGGCGAAGTTGACGATCTCCATGTCGATGCCGACGATGTCGGCCACGCTCATCGCGTCCAGCGCGTCCTGCTTGATGGAGCAGTATTCGTCGTCGTTGTCGTCTTCCCAGTTCTGCATGAACACGCCGATCACCTCGTGCCCCTGCTGCTTCAGCAGCCAGGCAGTGACCGACGAATCCACGCCGCCGGACATGCCGACGACAATACGTTTTTTACCCGTCACGGAGAAAATCCTTCCTTCCAAATAGCAAGAGGCACCACCACCGGCGGTGCCCCGAAATCCCGAAACCAGCTGTCGATCGCCCAGTCCCGGCCGGATGTCTCGTCGCGTACGGCCACAGCGGCGTGATGGTCGAACAGCAGCGGTGCGCGATGCACCTGACCGAGCAGCCGGTGGTGTTGCAGCCAGCCGTTGCCGGCCAGTAGTTGCAGCAGCACCAGCACATTGTGGCTGTGATCGAGGCAATCCATGCGGCCAACGTTGGCCGCGTCCTCGTGATTGCCGCCCCGGTCGCTGGCGATCGGTGCCTCGCGCGCCGCGCGCTGGTAATAGGACAACACGATGTCCTGCAGCGCCGCGCGTTCGGCGTCGGCGTCGGCAGCAGCATCCAGCCGCTGTCGGAACCAGATCAGGGCAGAATCGTCCACTTCAATGCGCTGCGTGCGATCGCAGCCGTAATGGTAACAGAGCGGCAGCACCTCCGCAGCGGCGGCCACGGCCGGCAGTGTCGCAAGCAGCGCAATCGGCAGCCAGCGCAGGACGCTCGCCATCGGATCAGTCCGGCAAGTGGTGGTGGATCAAGGCCAGGCTGGCTCGCTGGCCGGCAAGATAGTCCTGCAGGCAACGCCCCACCAGCGGGCTGCGCCATAGTTCCACGCTGGCCATGATCTCGTCCGCACTCAGCCATTCGGCCCCGAGAATGCCGTCGTCCAGCTGTTGTGCCGGATCGTGGGTGCCGACGTCGCCGCTGAAGGCGAAGCGCAGATAGGTGATGTCGCTGCCGGCCTTGTCTGCCAGATAGATGCCGACCAGCGCCTGCGGCGTGAAGTCGTAGGCGGTTTCCTCGCGTGCTTCGCGCACCACTGCCTGCAGCAGGGTTTCGCCATGCTCCAGATGGCCGGCAGGCTGGTTGAGGCGGATGCCGTCATCGGTCTGCTCGCGCACCATCAGGAAGCGGCCGTCGCGCTCGATGATGGCGGCGACTGTGGTATTCGGTTTCCATTGCGTGCTGCTCATTGCGGATTTGCTTTCCTGTCAATTGACAATCGTTATCATTGTCTTCTAGTATGGATATCAAGATCAATTCTTATTCAGGATTCATGCCATGTACGTCTGCCTTTGCCACGGAGTAACCGATCGCGATATCCGCGCCGCCGTTTGCAATGGTGCCACGCGCATGAGCGATCTGGCGCGCGAACTGAAGGTTGCTACCGAGTGCGGCAGCTGTGCCTGCCAGACCAACCAGATCCGCAAACAGACGCTGCTGCAGATCAGCGAGCCGGAACTGGCCGCCGCCTGAGTCCGGCAATCTCCCGCAGTCGCCACAGCCCGTCAAGCACCTGACGGGCTTTTTGCTATCCTGAAAACAGCACGCCTGCTGCCAGTACTGGGGAACACGCGTACAATGCGCGCCAACCCTTACGGAGAATGAACATGACCGATTTCAATGAAGTTGATCTGGAGCGTCTGGAAACGCTGCTGACCCCGCTGTCCCAGGCCGGCACCACCATGCGCCCGGACGAGGTGCAGGGCTTCTTCTGCGCGCTGGCGTGCGGCCCGGACAAGCTCACCATCGACGACTGGCTGCAGGACGTGCTGGGCGATGCACCGGCCTTTGAGAGCGCCGACAGCGAAGCCGAGATCAAGGCCCTGCTGCAGAAGTATTACGATGCCGCCGCCGAGGCGCTGGCCGACGGCGACCTGCCGGAACTGACGCTGTACAGCGAGGAAGAGGGCGAGGCGCCGGACTTCCGCCCGTGGTGCAATGCCTTCATGTACGCGCTGGACGTGGTGCCGACCGACTGGTTCGAGGCCGCCGACGACGAAGGCTTCGAAGAGCTGCTGATGCCGGTCATGGCGCTGGGTGGCATGTTCGATGCCGACGGTGACGAGCCGGCGATGATGGAATTCACCGCTGCGGAACTGGAAAGCTTCAAGAGTGAGCTGGACGAAGCCGTGCTGGCGGTGTATGCCTACTGGCGTGCCAAGGAGCAGGCGCCGGTGACCCTGCGTCGCGAAGGCGACAAGGTTGGCCGCAACGATCCGTGCCCGTGCGGCAGCGGCAAGAAGTACAAGGCCTGCTGCGGCCAGAACTGATCGCGCCGGAATACGCCGCCTGACGGACTGCGCGCAGCCCGCAGGCGGTTTTTGTTTGCGGTGCGCCTGTCCCTCCCTTGCCATCCGGCGCCATGCCACGCTGTTTTTCCCTGACGGATACCCATGACCGAACCCACGATTGCCCCCGACACCGCGTCCGAAGACGCCATCGGCGCGCTGAACGCCTATCTGCAGCAATACCACGCCACGCTGGTGACCACCGAGGGCAGCTACGCCGTCTCGGTACAGGGGCAGATCAAGGTCGGCAAGCGCACCGTGCCTTACCACCTGGTGCCAGACGCCGGCTTCCTCGGTAAGACCGGCAAGTGGCGCAAGCTCGACGCCGCCGAACGGCTGGCGCTGGTCCAGCTGCGCTGGAACGACGAGGCGCGCGAACGGCTCGAGGCGCAGCTGCTGCGCTGCGCCGGCCAGGTGATGACGCTGGCCAGCGAGCACAGCGTCGATCCGCAAAGCGCGCTCAATGCGCTGCAGGCCAAGTACGAGCTGGCGCGGCTGCGCTGCGAACTGGCGCTGGACCGCATCGCGGCACTGGTGGCAACCCGTGCCGCCGCCAGCCAGGCGGAGAAGACCCGCAACGCCATCAACCTGTCGCTGTACCCGGAATCGTTCACCCTCGCTGCCGGCATGCAGCGCCACTTCATCGCGGTGCTGGGACCGACCAACTCCGGCAAGACCCACGCCGCGATGGAACACCTGGCGCAGGCGAAGACCGGCGTCTACCTCGCGCCGCTGCGGCTGCTGGCGATGGAAAACTACCAGCGCCTGCTGAATGCCAACGTCGCGGTCAGCCTGATCACCGGCGAGCAGCGCAAGCTGCACCCGCACGCCAGCCACGTGGCCAGTACCGTGGAAATGCTCAATCCCAACCGCGCGGTGGACGTGGCGGTGATCGACGAAATCCAGCTGCTGGACGACCCGGATCGCGGCGCGGCGTGGACGGCGGCGGTGTGCGGCGTGCCGGCGCAGACGGTGTACCTGCTCGGTGCGCTGGAAGCGAAGGAGGCGATCCAGTCGCTGGTCAAGCGCGTCGGCGGCACGCTGGAAATCCGCGAGCTGCAACGCAAGTCGCCGCTGGAGATGGAAAAGGCGCCGCTCGGCAGCCTGAAAAACCTGAAGCCGGGCGATGTGCTGATCGCCTTCTCGCGCCGCGAGGTGCTGAACTGGCGCGACCAGGCCATCGCCCAGGGTCTGAACGTGTCGGCGATCTACGGCAACCTGTCGCCGGAAGTGCGCCAGGCGCAGGCCGAGCGCTTTATCGACGGCGAGACGCAGGTGGTGGTCGGCACCGACGCCATCGGCATGGGGCTGAACACCCCGGCGCGGCGCGTGATCTTCACCACCTCCAGCAAGTGGGACGGCTACGCCGAAGGCACCATCGCCGCCGCGCTGGCCAAGCAGATCGCCGGCCGCGCCGGCCGCTTCGGCCAGCACGAGACCGGCTACGTCGCCGGCTTCGACGGCAAGACGCACAAGGTGATCGCCGCGCTGCTGCAGCAAAAGCTGGAGCCGCTGCCGAGCACCGGTTTCTACGTGGCGCCCAACCTGTCCTACCTGCAGCAGATCGCCGAGGCCAGCGGCCAAGAGCGGCTGCAGGCGCTGCTGGAGCTGTTCGCCAAGCACATCAATGTGCACGACGAATTCTTCCTGCCGGCCAACCTCAGCGACCAGATCGAGAAGGCCAAGTGGCTGGACACGCTGCAACTGCCGCTGGAAGACCGCTTCCTGTTCAGCCTGTGCCCGGTATCGACCAAGATCGCGATGCTGGAGCACGCGCTGCAGGACTGGGCGGAGTGCCGCGCCAGGGGCAAGCAGGCGTCGTTGCTGCGCATGGAAGGCCGTGGCGGCCGCAACGAGCTGCAGTTCCTGGAGGACACCTGCAAGCTGTACTCCGCCTACGCCTGGCTCGGCTACCGCATGCCGGAGACCTTCCCGCACGGCGAGCTGGCGCAAAGCCTGATGCAGTCGACGTCGGAGAAGATCGACGCCTTGCTGCAGGTGCAGAACACCCGCCACCGCCAGCAGCGCAAGCCGGCGCACAAGCCGACCCACATCACACCACCCAAACGCGGTGGCCCGCCCAAGGTTGGCCGCAAGCCGCGCACTTGATGTCTGCGCGCTGAAACGCCAAACGCCCGCCGGAGTCATCCGGTGGGCGTTTTGTTTTGCGGCGACGGCTTGCGGCCAACCTTGGCCAGCTGCGCGATGTCCGGGTGTGACGCGTGAACAGGGTGCCGGCATTTGATGTACGTCATGGCGCATTGCGGACGGGCATCTAGGTTTAAGGAAGCACGATCCATGGCCGGTTGTGGGTAGCGGCAGGATGCGTGTCGTGCGCGGGGGTGTGCGGACGCTTATCCTCACATGCCTTTTCAAGGATCTCAACGGCACGGCTGTCAAACGGGCGGCTTTGCTGATGGCAGCGTCGACGCGATGGGCCACGGGTCCGGGCCGCTTGTTTGAAGGAAACTCCATGAAAACCATGAATCTGAAGCCAGCTGCGCTGCTCATCGCCGGCCTGGCGGCCATGCCGTCCTTCGTCCAGGCGCAGACCCTAGACAAGATCCTTGAAACGAACAGGATCACCGTCGCCTACCGCGAGGCGGCCGTCCCGTTCAGCTACCGGCCCGCCCAGCACAAGCCGATGGGCTTTGCGGTCGACCTGACCGAGGCCATCGTCGGCGACGTGCGGACAAGGCTGAACAGACCGGGTCTCGTGGTGGCCTATATGCCGGTCAACGCGCAAGACCGCATTCCCTTGCTGGTGAACGGCAGCTATGACCTGGAGTGCGGTTCCACCACCAATAACGCCGCCCGCGGCAAGGTCGTCGCCTTCGCGGTCAGCCACTTTTATGCCGGCACCCGCCTGCTGGTGAAAACCGGCAGCAAGGTCCGGAATTACGCCGATCTGGCCGGACAAATGGTTGCCACTACCGCGGGTAGTACCAACGAGAAAGTCATGCGCAAGTACAGCGCCGACCACAATCTTGGCATGCAATTCGTGCTGGCCAAGGATTACGCCGAGTCGCTGGCCCTGCTGGAAAACAATAGCGCGGCCGCGCTGGCGCTCGACGATATCCTGCTGTTCGGCTTGCGCGCCAACGCCAAGGATCCGGCCGCGCTGAGCGTCGTCGGCGACACACTGCAGGTCGAACCCTACGGCTGCATGCTGCGCAAGGATGATCCCGAGTTCAAGAAACTGGTGGACGGCAGCATCGCGCGGCTGATGCAGTCCGGCGAATTTGGCCGGCTGTACCAGAAGTGGTTCGAGTCGCCGATCCCGCCCAATGGCATGGTGCTGAACATGCCGATGAGCGATCGCCTCAAGGCCAACCTCAAGGCGCTCAGCGACCAGCCGGAGCAGTAGGGTGCGCCTGGAATCGCTTGAGATGCACCGCCAAGACGTCCGCTGGAGTCATCCGGTGGGCGTTTTGTTTTGTGTCGGCTTGCGGCCAACCTTGCGGCTGTCCCGCTTCGTCTACGCCCGCGTTGACAAGCGCTCATGCAATAGGCCAGATCATGCCAATGCGCTGTCTATAATGGCTCAACGCTCGTCCTCTCTCGATGGTTTGCTGCATGCGACGCGGCGTTTTCTGCTTCTTATCCTGTTATGAGGAACACATCATGAAACGCTTTCAGCGCACGCTCGCCCTTGTCCTCTGCGGCTCCATGCTCAACCTCAGCATGCTGCAGTCCGCCCACGCCGCCATGGTCAGCACCGAGGAAGTCGCCCGTCTGGCGGTGACCAGCGCGCCCGACTCCGGCCACGCGCGGCTGGCCGCGGTGCTGGCCCGCGACAATGTGCGTGGCGAAATGGAGCGTCTGGGCATCGATCCGGCCAGCGCGCAGGAGCGTGTCGCCGCGCTGACCGACGAGGAAGCGGCCAACCTTGCCGACCAGATCGACAAGGCACCCGCCGGCGGCATCATTGAAGCCATCCTGTTTGTGTTCTTCGTGCTGCTGGTCACCGACATTCTCGGCTTTACCAAGGTGTTCCCGTTCACCCGCTCCGTGCGCTGAGCGGCAAGCCGATGCTGACAACGCTGATCCGGCCGTTGCGGGCGCTGCGGCGGGCGCTCCCCGCCGCGCTGTGCGCGCTGTTGCTGGCCGCCTGCGCCACGCCGCTGCAGCCGGTCGCGCTCGCGCCCGGTGCGCCGACCCGCGCCGAGCTGGTCGAGACCCCGTTCTTTTCCGACGCCAGCCATTTCTGCGGCCCGGCGGCGCTGGCGACCAGCCTGTCCGCCGTCGGGCTGGCCACCACGCCGGCGCAGCTGGTGGGGCAGGTGTTCCTGCCGGGGCGGGAGGGCACGCTGCAGATCGAGATGCTGAGCGGCGCGCGGCGGCAGGGCGCGGTGGCGATGGTCATCCCGGGCACGCTGGCGGCGCTGAAACAGGAGATCGACGCTGGGCATCCGGTGGTGGTGCTGCAGAACCTGGGGCTATCGTGGGCGCCGTCCTGGCACTACGCGGTGGTGGTCGGTTACGACCTTGAGCGGGAGCTGCTGCTGCTGCGCTCGGGGCCGATGCGGCGGCAGGAGATGACGCTGCGTACCTTCGGCCATACCTGGCAGCGCAGCGGCTACTGGGCCTTCGTCGCGCTGCCACCGGGGCGTCTGCCGGCGAGTGTCGCGGAGCCGGATGCGACGCGGGCGCTGGTGGCCTTCGAGCGCAACGCCAAGCCGGCCGCGGCAGTTACCGCCTATCGCGCGGCGCTGCAACGTTGGCCGCACAACGCCACGCTGGCGATGGGGCTGGGCAATGCGCTGTACGCCAACGGCGATTTGCCGGCCGCGGCGCAGGTGTTCCGTGACGCCGCCACAACGCACCGGCTGGCGGCCGCCTACAACAATCTGGCGCGCATCCTGCTGCAACAGGGCCGTGCCGCCGAGGCGAAGCAGGCGGCAGAAGACGGCCTGGCACTGGCCGGCCCGCTGCGCGCGACGCTGCTGGACACGCTGCGAGATATCGAAGTCGCAAGGCCGTCCGGTTCCTGACGCGGCAGGGATCTCGCTTCGGTTTCAACACTCGTGCCGCTGCCTCCATCCCGCCGCCAGTGGCCGCAGGACGTGGCTAGATCAACTGCGGCCAACCTTCAGTCCTGCTGCCGGAACGGCAAATGCTCCGCCATCTCGTCCTGATACTGCGCCACCGCCTGCTGTTCGCGCAGCAGGAAGTCGCCGATCATGCCGCGCAGGCGTGGGTCGGCGATGTGGAACGCCGACCACGTCGCCTGCGGCACAAAGCCGCGGCTGACCTTGTGCTCGCCTTGGGCGCCAGGCTCGAAGTGCTGCAGCCCTTCACGGATGCAGTAGGCGATGCCCTCGTAGAAACACAGCGCAAAGTGCAGGCTGTGGTAGTCCGCCGCCGCGCCCCAATGGCGGCCGTACAGGGTGTCGTCGCTGCGGTAGCAGATGGCGGCGGCGACTACCATGTCACTGGCGTCGCGCGCCAGAAACACCACCAGCTGCCGCGCCAGCGTGCGGCCAACTTCGCGGAAGAAGCCGAGGCTGAACGCCGGGTGATTGCCGAAGCGGCGGAAGGTCGACACGTAGTGCGGGTAGATCTGCCGCCACAGCGCGGCGTCGATGTCTTCGCCGTGGCGGACCTCGATGCGCAGGCCGGCCTCGGCGACGCGGCGCCGTTCGCGCTTCACCTTCTTGCGCTTGTCGGCACTGAAGGCAGCGAGGAAGTCGTCGAAGTCGCGGTAGCCGGCGTTGTGCCAGTGGAACTGGCAGCCGCGACGCAGCAGGAAGCCCTCGCTCGCCAGCGCCGCGCGCAGGGCGGCATCGTCGTCCAGATACAGGTATTGCAGCGAGGACGCCTGTTCGCCGGCAGCCAGCTGCAGGCTGGCCTGCAGCAGCGCGCGGCTGATGCCGGCGCGGTCGGCGTCGGGGTGGATCAGTTGCCGCGCGCCGCTGGCCGGGGTGTAGGGGATGCCACATACCAGTTTCGGGTAGTAGCGTCGGCCGAGACGCTGGCAGGCATCGGCCCACGCCCAGTCGTGCGAGAAGTCGCCGAACGAGTGCGTGCGCAGGTACAGCGGCTGTGCGCCGAGCAGGCTGCCGTCGTCGGCGTGCAGCGTGACGTGCGCCGGCTGCCAGCCCAGTGCCGGCGCCACCGCGCCGTGACGCTCCGCCGCCGCCAGGAAGGCGTGGCTGAGGAAGGGCGAGCCGGTGACGTTGAGCGCGTCCCAAAGGGTGGCCGCAATGTCGTCGATGGCGGTGTGGAAGCGGCAGTGCATCGCGGGTCTCAGGGGCGGCGCCATACGCTGGCCAGCCACGGTTGCTGCTCGCGTGGCAGGCCCGGCGGGCGGTAGTAGTGTTCCAGCGGGACAAAGCCGGCGGCTTGCAACAGCGCCTGCCATTGCGGCCAACTGTGCCAGCAGCCGTAGCGCTCGCCCTGCCAGCCTTCCTCGCCGTTGCCACGTGGGTTGGAGCAGAACAGCACGCCGCCGGGCTTGAGGGTGGCGAACAACTGCGCCAGCACCCGCGGTAGCTCGGTGCCGGGGATGTGGAACAGCGCGGCATTGGCGAACACGCCGTCGAAGTGCGCCGCCGGCAGTTGCAGCTGCAGGAAATCCTGCTGCCACACCTCGCAGCCGCTGTATTCGCGTGCCATCGCGACAAAGCGCGCCGCGCCGTCGAGCCCGATCGCCAGGTGGCCAAGCTCGCGCAGGGTCTTCAGGTCGCGGCCCGGGCCGCAGCCGAAGTCGAGGATGGTCTGTGGCGCCGGCGGCAGGTGGCGCAGCAGGCTGGCGATGTTCTGGCTGACGTCGTGGTCGCGGGTGCCTTGCCAGAACTCGTCGGCGTTGCGCTGGTAGTGTTCCAGCGTGCGCTGGCTGATGTGGGGGTCGGTAGGCATGGCGGGCTAACGGGGCGGTGGGGATGGCCAATTGTAAGCGTTGCCGCAGTGGCGGTGGGCAGGCGTGGTGCGCCTGTTCTGCTAAACTAGCGCGATTTCCACCTTGCCGGACGCAGTCGTCATGCATGTCAGCTTTCAACACCGCCGCCAGCGCCTGCTGGCGCAACTGGGCGACGCCATCGCCATCCTGCCCACCGCGCCGGAAGTGATCCGCAACGCCGACGCCCACTATCCCTACCGTGGCGACAGCCATTTCCTGTACCTGACCGGCTTTGCCGAGCCGGAGGCGGTGCTGGTGCTGGACGGCAAGGCCGGCAAAGCGCTGCTGTTCTGTCGCGACAAGAATCCGGACAGCGAGATCTGGGACGGTTTCCGCTACGGCCCGGCCGCGGCGGCGGAGGCGTTCGGCTTTGACGAGGCGTACAGCATCAGCGAGCTGGATCAACGCCTGCCGCCGCTGCTGGCCGACCACCCTGCGCTGTATTGGGCGGTGGGGCGCGACAATGGCTGGGATGCGCGCATCGCCGGCTATCTGCAGCAGGCACGGCAGCAGGCGCGTGTCGGCAAGGACGCGCCGCAGCAGTATGGCGACCTGTTGGCACTGATCGACGAGATGCGCCTGATCAAAGACGAGCGCGAAATCGCCGTGTTACAACAGGCCGGCCGCATTTCTGCCGAAGCGCACGTCCGCGCGATGCAGGCCTGCCGCCCCGGCATGATGGAGTACCAGATCGAGGCCGAGCTGCTGCATCACTTCGTGCGCCACGGCGCTCGGCAGCCGGCGTACGAGAGCATCGTCGCCGGCGGTGCCAACGCCTGCACGCTGCACTATGCGGCCAACAATGCCAGACTCAACGACGGTGAGCTGCTGTTGATCGATGCCGGCTGCGAGTTCAACGGCTACGCTGGAGACATCACCCGCACCTTCCCGGTCAATGGCCGTTTCAGCGGCGCGCAGCGCGACGTGTACGAGGTGGTGCTGGCGGCGCAGCTGGCGGCGATTGCCGCGGTGCAGCCCGGTGCGCGGCTGGACGCGCCGGCCGACGCCGCGTTGCGGGTGCTGGTGCAGGGTATGCTGGACCTGAAACTGCTGGCCGGCAGCGTGGACGGTGTGATCGAATCCGGCGACTACCGCCGTTTCTACATGCACGGCATCGGCCATTTCATCGGGCTGGACGTGCACGATGTCGGCGCCCGCCGCCCGGGCGGGCAGTGGCGCAGCTTCCAGAGCGGCATGTGCACCACCATCGAGCCGGGGCTGTACATCCGCCCGGACGACCGCGTGCCGGTGGCGTTCCACAATATCGGCATCCGCATTGAAGACAACGTGCTGGTGACCGACGACGGCCACCAGGTGTACACCGACGACGTACCGAAGCGCATCGACGACATCGAAGCGCTGATGAAACAACATTGACTCTGAACGAGGCCGCCGCGAGAGGCGGAACGAGCATGCAAGGCGTACCCGAACATAGTGAGATTGTCATCGTCGGCGGCGGGCCGGTTGGCGCGCTGGCGGCATTGCGGCTGGCACAGGCCGGTCGTGACGTGACGCTGATCGAGGCGCGGGCCAAGGATGCGCCGCTGCGCGATGCGCGTGCGCTGGCGCTGTCGTGGTACAGCCGCCAGCAGTTGGCCGCCGCCGGCGCCTGGCCGGACACGCTGCCGGCGACGGTGATCGACAGCGTGCACGTGTCGCAACAGGGTGGCTTCGGCCGCGCCGTGCTGACAAAGCAGGATCTGGGCCTGCCGCACCTGGGCGCGGTGGTGGATTACCCGGCGCTGACCGAGGCGCTGGCGACGGAGCTGGAGCAGGCCGGCGTGCGCGTGCTGTGGCAGGCGCGGGTGAGCAAGGTTGCGTCGCTGGCACGCTACGCCAGCGTGACGCTGACGCTGAACGAGCAGCAGCATCTGCTGACCTGCCGGCTGCTGGTGCTGGCCGAGGGCGGTGCGCTGGCGGAGTCGTTGCCCGGCATCCGGCGCCATGTGCACGACTACCAGCAAAGCGCGGTGCTGGCGATGGTCGAGGCCAGCCAGCCGCATCGCAATATCGCGTACGAGCGCTTCTCGGCGCAGGGGCCGTTCGCGCTGCTGCCGCACGGAGAGCAGATGATGCTGGTGTGGACGCGCAGCCACGAAGAGGCGGCGCGACTGCACGCCGCCGACGGCAGCGTGCTGCTGGCCGAGCTGCAGCAGGCCTTCGGCGAGCGGCTGGGCAAGTTCGTCAGCGTCGGTGAGCGCGCGGTATTTCCGCTGGCGTTACGCCAGCTCAACAGCGTGCACAGCGGCCGCGTGGTGATGATAGGCAACGCGGCACAGACCATGCACCCGGTGGCGGCACAGGGTTTCAACCTCGGCCTGCGCGACGCGGTGGGGTTGGTCGACGTGCTGCAAGGCGCGGCCGACCCGGGCGATGCCGCGCTGCTGCGCCGCTACGGCGCCGCGCGCCGCGTCGATAGCCACGCGGTGGTCGGCTTTACCCATGGCCTGGTGCGCCTGTTCGACGGCCAGGGCATCACGGTGAAGGCGCTGCGCGGGCTGGGCATGAGCGCCATCGACGCGGTACCGCCGCTGCGCAAGGCGTTTGCCGGACATCTGGTATTCGGTGTCGGCGTCTGATGCGGCCAACGTTGGCCGCAGGCATCGGACGCCGGACACAAAGAAAGAGAAACATGTCGGACAAGTTTGACGTAATCGTGGTAGGCGGCGGGCTGGTCGGCGCCGCGCTGGCCCTGGCGCTGGATAAGCAGGGCAAGCGGGTGGCGCTGGTCGAAGGCCTGGCCGAGCGCTTTGACGCGCTGGAAGAGGGCTGGGACGCGCGCATCTACGCGGTCAGCCCTGCCAACCGCGCCTTCTTGCAGCAGCTGGGCGCGTGGCCGGACGCCTCGCGTCTGGGTGTGATCGCCAGCATGGATGTCCGTGGCGACCAGGGCGGCCAGATCGCCTTTTCCGCCGCCGATGCCGGCGCCGAGGCGCTGGCATGGATCGCGGAAAACCGCTGGTTGCTGGCCACGATCTGGCAGAAGCTGCAGCGGGACAGCGGTGTCGAATTGCTGAGCGGGGTGCGGCCGCAGCTGTTGCGCCACGGCGCACGCGAGGCGGCCATCGTGCTCGACGACGGTCGCGAGCTGCAGGCGCAGCTGATCGTCGGCGCCGACGGCGCCAATTCCTGGGTGCGGCAGCAGAGCGGTATCGCCGCCAGCATCAAGCCCTACGGCCACAGCGGCGTGGTGGCCAACTTTACTTGCGAGCGGCCGCACGGCAATATCGCGCGGCAGTGGTTCCTCGGTGACGGCATCCTCGCCTGGCTGCCGATGCCGGGCAACCGCATCTCGATGGTGTGGTCGACCAGCCAGCCGGAGCCGTTGCTGGTGCTGGATGACGCACGTCTGGCGGCGGTGGTGGCAGAGGCGGGTGAACATGCACTGGGCGAGCTGACGCTGCTGTCGCCGGCGGCGGCCTTTCCGCTGCGCCTGATCACGCCGGACAACGTGATCGCGGAGCGGGTGGCGCTGGTCGGCGACGCTGCCCACACTGTGCACCCGCTGGCGGGGCAGGGCGTCAACCTCGGCTTCCAGGATGCGGCAAGGTTGGCCGCAGTGCTGGCTGGCACCCGCGATTGCGGCGAATGGCTGACGCTGCGCCGCTACGAACGAACGCGCAAGGAAGCGGTCAGAACCATGCAGCTGACCTGCGACGCGCTGTTCCAGCTATTCCACGCCAAGCAGGCGCCCGGTCTTGCCTGGCTGCGCAACGCCGGCCTTAACCTGACCAACCGCCTGCCCCTGATCAAAAAACAACTGGCCCGCCACGCGGTGGGTTTTTAACCAGAAGAAAGCACAATCATGATGCTGCCTATGCGCCGTTTTGCCCTTGCCACCCTGATACTGCCGCTGCTGGCCTGCTCCGCCTCCGCCGAGACACCGGACCAGGTGCGCGCCGCCTTCAAGAGCAAGTTTCCGCAGCACGAAGTCAGTAGCGTGCAGCCGGCGCCGGTGGCGGGGCTGTTCGAGGTGGTGGTGAAGATGAAGCAGCAGGGGCGCGCACAGTACAGCGTGGTGTACACCGACGCCAAGGTGGACCACCTGATCACTGGCGACCTGATCGACACCAAGACCCGCACCAGCGTGACCGAAGAGCGCCTGGCAGAGCTGAACAAGGTTACCGTTGACTGGGCCAAGCTGCCGCTGGACAAGGCGATCAAGGAAGTGCGCGGCAAGGGCGAGCGCAAGCTGGTGGTGTTCTCCGATCCGGACTGCCCGTTCTGCAAGAAGCTGGAGCGCGAATCGCTGAGCCAGCTGGACAACGTGACCGTGTATACCTTCCTCTATCCGCTGGCACAGCTGCACCCGGACGCGCCACGCAAAGCGCGTCAGATATGGTGCAGCGGTGATCGCGCTGGCAGTTGGCTGGGCTTCATGCGCGAGGGCAAGGCGCCGGGCGGCAGCGACAAGTGCGCGACGCCGCTGGCCGAAATCGCGGCGCTGGGCGAGCGCTTGGGCATCAGCGGTACCCCGGCGCTGGTGTTCCCGAGCGGTGAACTGGTGGCCGGTGCCATTCCGCTGGCAGAGATCGAGCGACATCTGGCGGCAAAATAAGCAGGCTGCTTGAACGAAGACGGGAAGGTGTTTGCCGGCGCGGTGGTTGACCGTACGGCAAGGCTTTCCCTTTTTGTTTGGGTGTTGTTTATCTCAAATGCATTAACTGTGCATGAGTGGAATATTGCATCCCGATTTATGCGTATTAATTATCCTGACTGGCTTGTTGCTATTTGTAGCACCAGCGTGTTGGCTTTTAAATCATCGTTGACAACGATGGCGGGACAACTAGGCTGAAAACAGTAGCGACAAGGGCGAGAGCGGGCCTTGGGTGCATAAGTCCGCTATGCTCTGTTGGTAAGCTCAGCACCGTTGGCTGGTTTTCGGTCGTGACCGCGCATTTTTGCTGCTGTTTTGCGCCCAAGCTGGCAAAATTCATTACACTGCTGCAGTGAGTGCATTGTTTTTAAAGCTGTTTTATAGAAATTTCAATTGCTGTTATCACTTTCTGCGGCGTGACGCCTGGCACCCAACCGGAATTGAGCGCAATTTATGACGTTTATAAAAAAATCGATGGCAACAAGTAAAGGTTTTACCCTGATTGAATTGCTGCTGGTGGTGGCGGTTGTCGGCATCCTGGCGGCGATTGCGATGCCGGCTTACTCCGCTTATATCCAGAAAAGCCGGCGCACCGATGCGACGGTGGCGATTCGGGCGGTCCAGTTTGCGCAGGAGAAGTATCGCGGCAATAACACCACATACGGCTCGCTGACCGATATCGGCATGCCGGCGACGACCGAGAGCGGCTATTACACCATTGCCGTCGGTAGTGCCACCGCCACCGGCTATGTGGTGACGGCCACGGCGGTGTCCGGCAAATCGCAGGCATCGGATACCGGCTGTACCGCGATCCAGCTGCAGCAGGCGGCGGGCAGCATCACCACCACGCCAAGCGCGTGCTGGAGCAAATGACATGAAGCATCCGGCTTGTACGACAACAGGTGTTGGCCGGGGCTTTACCCTGATCGAACTGGTGGTGGCACTGGCCATTACCGGCATCCTGCTGGTGATGGCGGTACCGGTGCTGAATGAACAGATCGACAAGCGGCGCCTGATGGCGGTGGTCGATGCCATTTATGGCGACATGCAATATGCGCGTTCGGAAGCCATCCGCAACAACCAGAACGTGCAGATCAGCTTTAGCGGAGGCGCCAGCTGGTGCTACGGCATGATTCTGGGGGCAACGGCCTGCGACTGTTCTGTGATGGCCAGCGGCACCGGTTATTGCGCACTGAAACGGGTGGACTATCTGGACTTCCAGAAGGTGTCGATCCCGGCGTCGGCGGGGATCAGCTTCAGCAGCAACAAGACCGGCTTCGACCCGGTGCGCGGCGTGGCATTGAGCACCGGTCACGTCATCATGGAGTCGGCACTGGGCAAGCAGGCGCAGGTGAACCTGGCGCTGCTTGGCCGCATCAGTGTTTGCGCGCCGGCGGGTGTCGGGCTAACGGGGACCTATCCGGCATGTTGAAACCTACCCGGCAGCGCGGCTTTACCCTGATCGAGCTGATGGTGGCGCTGGTAATCGGCCTGTTGCTGATGCTGGGGCTGACCACCTTTCTGATCAACAACATTCGTAGCAATAGCGACACGTTGAAAGCGATCCGCCTGAATCAGGAAATGCGTGCCACCATGATGCTGATGAGCCGCGAACTGCGGCGTGCCGGTTATTGGGCCAGCACCGCGTCCGCTACCAACCCGTTCCAGACCATGACGACCTCTACCGCCGGCTGCGTGCTGTACAGCTATGACCGCAATGCCACGGCATCGACCACGGTGCCCAGTGATGTGAAGTACGGGTTCTTGCGCGCGAGTGGCGCGGTCTATATGCGCAGCAGCGGGTCGAGCTACACCTGCACCCCGGGGGCAAACAATGTCTGGGAGGCAGTGACCGATGATGCAGTGGTCAATATCTCGTCCTTGAGCTTTGTGCCCAGCAGTGCTTCCGGCTCCATCGCCATCACCCTGGTGGGCGAGCTGAAAAATGCCAGTGCGGTCAAACAGACACTGGTGGAAACGGTCAAACTGGAAAATGGCCCGCTTACCTTCAATTGAGGGCTTGCAAGATGCGTAACCCGATCATGATTTCCGTATCAAAAGCACAGCAAGGCATGGCCACGCTGACCATGTCGCTGGTGGTGCTGTTTCTGACCAGTCTGATGGTGTTCTATACCAGCTCCGGCATGCTGTTCGAGATCAAGACCGGCAATAACCAACTGTACCAGTCGAAGGCGCTGGAGGCTGCCCGCGGTGGCGTGGAGCACTCGATGGCGTGGCTGGTCAACAGCAGCAATACCAGCAGCCTGGCGTGGACGGCAGATGCCACAGGTCCGAGCGGCACCAACCAGAAGGCGACGGCGGCATCGTTTCCGTCCTCGGTGAGCAGCCAGACTATCGGCTCTTACGCGGTGGCGGTCTCCTTATGGCGCAACTCCGCGACGCCAACGATTCTGGAGGTGAGTGCTGTTGCCAGCGGTGATGCCAATGCCACCATCCGTCAGCGAATCCGCCTTGGTACCACCACGGTGACGACGACTACGCCGAACTCGCTGAATATTGCCACGGTGGCGCCGATCGTAATCAAGGGGGGGCTGAGTGGTATTACCGGTACGCCGGACGTTTACCCCAATACGGCGGGCGGTGCTGCAATTGTGACGTCTTCAACGAATTCGTCCGAGATCGATACCGGGCACTTGAATTTGCATGGTGGCACTATCAGCTATGGCGCTTTTACCGGCACCGCGTGGGATTACATTTTTCCGAATACCACCAAGGTACAGATGAAAGCGGAGTCTGAAAAGCAGAAGTTGCTGTCAGACCCCAGGACCATTTTTTATTATCCCGGCAGTTATACGCAAATGCCTTGGGAAATCTCCCCGTGGAGTAGCAATAAGATCGTTGGGTCTTCAAATAATGCAGTTGTTATCATTTTTGATGAAGGTGCAGGCTGTCCGAAGATAAACGGTAATGTGACCATTTATGGGGTTGTTTATTATTATGACGATTGCAATCAGAATGGCTGGGGTGGCGCCACCATTTACGGCAGCATGATTGCGGACCGACCTATTACCAAACTTACGGCTAATACTGACTTTATCGGGTGGTCGGTCAATAGCGGTACTGGAACCATCACGCTGCCGCCGATCACTACCACGACAACTGCACAAACCTTCGCCAAGTTGGCCGCATCGTGGAGAGACTTCTGATGGCCCGTGTCGGTCCGTGGCTGCCGAAGCAGACTGGCTTCAGCCTGCTGGAGATGCTGATCACCATCATCGTACTGGCCAGCGGCCTGCTGGCGATCGCCAGCATGTATGGCGCAATCCTGAATGCCAATACCCTGTCCAAGCAGCGCAGCGAGGCGGTGGTGCTGGCAGAGAAAAAGCTGGAAGAGCTGCGCGGGCAAAGCTACGCCAGCTTGGTGTCGGCAACGGATACGGTTACGGCTGCCAGTTCCAGCGGCAGTAGCGCCAATTACCAGCGTAGCTGGTCGGTGACTGCCGCCAGTGGTGGGTTGGCCTACAAGGATGTCGGCGTGACGGTAACGTGGACCGACAGCAAAAACCAGTCGCAGAATATCGTGCTGTCGACCCGTATCAGCAATGTCAGTGCCACGCCGGTGACAATCCCGTAGCATAGATATTGAGAGTAGGTATTGGCTTTGGCTTGAGAGTAAGCGAATTACCGCGAGATCTACGGGATTACTGGCGATCATGAAAACAGGGCGTAACTCAAAGTTACGCCCTGTTTTTATTGCTGGCATCTTGCCGCGCGGATTTCCGTCGGCTTATGCCTTGACCACGTTGGCCGCCGGCTGCAGATACTTGCCGCGGCTGTCCACGATCAGGTCGCTATGCTTGCTGATCAGCTCGTAGTCGAAACGGTCGTGATCGGTAGCCAGCAGGATGCAGTCGTAGGCGGCCAACGTTTCGGCGCTCAGCGGCACGCTGGACAGCTCGAAGTGGTGTTCGCGCATCTTCGGGAACACCGGTACGTGCGGGTCGCTGTAGCTGATGTCGGCACCCAGGTCACGCAGTTTTTCCATCAGAAACACCGACGGGCTTTCGCGCATGTCGTCGACGTTCTTCTTGTAGGCGATACCCAGAACTAGAATCTTGCTGCCGTTGATCGCCTTCTTGCGCTGGTTCAGCGCCGCAGCGATCTTGCTGATCACGTAGTCCGGCATCGACGAGTTCACTTCGCCGGCCAGCTCGATGAAGCGGGTGTGGACGCCGTATTCGCGTGCCTTCCAGGTCAGGTAGAACGGGTCGATCGGGATGCAGTGGCCGCCAAGGCCCGGGCCCGGGTAGTAGGGCACGAAGCCGAACGGCTTGGTGGCGGCGGCGCGGATCACTTCGTGAATGTCGATGCCCATCTTGTCGGCGACGATCTTCATCTCGTTGACGAGGCCGATGTTTACCGCGCGGTGGATGTTTTCCAGCAGCTTGGTCATCTCCGCGGCGCGGGTGGACGACACCGGTACCACCTTGTCGATCACCGCGCTGTACAGCGCCACGCCGACTTCCTGGCAGGCCTCGGTCACGCCGCCGCACACCTTGGGAATAGTGCGGGTGGTGAAGTCGGGGTTGCCCGGATCTTCACGTTCCGGCGAGAACACCAGGAAGGCGTTCTCGCCAATCTTGAAGCCGCGCGATTCGATGCGCGGCAGCAGTTCTTCGTCGGTGGTGCCGGGATAGGTGGTCGATTCCAGCGACACCAGATGGCCTTCGCGCAGGTAGGGCACCAGGCTGTCGATGGTGTTGAGGACGAAGGACAGGTCCGGTTCGCGGTACTTGTTCAGCGGGGTCGGCACGCACAGGATCAGCGCGTCGGCTTCCGGCGCGCGGCTGAAATCGGTGGTGGCCTCGAAACCGCGCTCACGCGCCAGCCGGATGCTGTCAGCGCTGATGTGCTCGATATAGCTTTTCCCTTGCTGCAGGCTGTCGACCTTGTTGTTGTCGATGTCAAAGCCGAGGACCTTGTAGCCGACTTCGGCAAAGCGCAGCATGAGCGGCAAGCCGACATAACCCAGTCCGACGATGCCGATCACGGCAGACTTGTCCTGAATGCGGGAGAGGAAGTTCTGTTTCACCAAGAGTCCAATACACAAAGCAGTGCCCGCCACGGACACTGTCTAAAAGCGGAAAAAGTTAGTGCCGAATTGTGCTACCAGCCCCTGAAAAGAACAAGCATTGGCAACGCTTTCGACGCGTATTTTCTGGGGCAGGACGGAGAGTCGGGACGGCTTGTCCGTATCAGGCGGGCAAAACGGATTGGGTATTGGCATCATGCCGAAAAGCCGACAAGGCCGGCCACGAGGTAATCGTGACCGGCCTTGTCGGTGTTGGTCTGTTGTGGCCGCACTGGGTGGTGCCGCTTGTGCTGTCTGCGATCAGGCCATCAGCGATTTAACGAGGTTGATGTAGTTCTGCATTGCTTCCTCGGCGTTTTGACCCTTCAGCTTTTCCCATGCGTCGTACTTGGCGCGGTTGATGAAATCCATCATGCCCGGGCGTTCGCCGGTGACATCGCCGGAGGTGGCCTGCTTGAACAGGGAGTACAGCTGCAGCATGGTCTGGTTGTCCGGGCGCTCGGCCAGGGTGGTGACATCTTTTTGTGCTTGTTCAAACTGGGTCTGCAGATCGGACATGTTGACTCCTTGCGAAAGTGAGCGGCATTCGGGATGCCGGCTTGTTCATGTGTTGTTTGCCCTGCATGGCAGCAGCGGTGGCTACCAGGCGGTTTATAATTTACCATGAAACGATCGTTTTAAAACGGTCTGATTGCGGGTGCCGGCCCTGTTTCTGTTTTCGCCAAACAGAGTGCGAAGCAGTCCCATTCTTGTCCTGGCGGGCGGGGCGTCTTTTTTTGCCGAATCTTCCCATTCATATGTAATTTTTTGTTTCAAAGTAAACAATATGTGCTGCTTGCCGGCTCGATCTCGGTTTACTGTAAGTGAATGGCGCTATGACAGCCCGGCATGA
Source organism: Vogesella margarita (assembly GCF_028548475.1). Lineage (GTDB taxonomy): Bacteria > Pseudomonadota > Gammaproteobacteria > Burkholderiales > Chromobacteriaceae > Vogesella > Vogesella margarita. The sequence goes on along the minus strand of NZ_JAQQLE010000010.1, from coordinate 102,496 downwards.
TCGTTGCCTTCTACGGGGCCGTCAGACTCACGAACTGTTTCTGCTAAGGAAAAATGAATGACGGATGGCTCAATGCCCCCCGCCGACCAGGTACAGCAGCTGCAAGCGCAACTGGCTGCGGCACTGGCTGAAGTTGCCCACCTCAAGGAAAAGCTGGATGCCGCGCTGGACGGCACCGGTATCTGCATCTGGCAGGGGCACCCGCAAACGGGCGATCTGACCGTATTCAACTACCAGAACTTCGAAGTCGGCGATATGGCGCCGAACTTCAGTCTCTGGCTGTCCAAGCTGCACCCGCACGACAGGCAGGCGGTGCTGGACAACTACTACGCGCATCTTGCCGGCAAGACGCCGTGTTACGAGGCGGTGTACCGCACCTTTACCCCGGACGGCGGCGTGTGCTGGCTGTGGGACCGCGGCCGGGTGGCGGAGCGGGATGAGGCCGGGCGACCACTGCGCATCCTGGGCGCCCACCGCGACATCACCCAGGAGAAGGAGCATGAGGCGCAGCTGGCGATGCAGGCGCGGCTGGACCCGCTGACCGGGCTGGCGAACCGTCGCGGCCTGCTCGACTTCCTGAAGAGCATCGGCCGTCGCGGCGGCAGCTACGCGCTGGCGATGGTGGATGTCGATCACTTCAAGCAGTTCAACGATCTGCACGGTCACGATATCGGCGACCGGGTGCTGATCGCCATTGCGCGTAGTCTGTCTGCGCCGTTGTCCGACTACGACCTGTGCGGGCGCTGGGGCGGGGAGGAGTTCCTGCTGGTGCTCGGCAATGCCGACATGGCGGCCGCCAATGACGTCGTGGTGCAGTTGCATCAGGCGGTGCAACGCCTGACGGTCCATTCCGGCGAGCAGGAATTGTCGACCACGGTCAGTATCGGCCTGACCGTGCGCCAGCCGGGTGAAAGCTTCGACGAGGTGCTGCTGCGTGCCGACCGGGCCTTGCTGAGTGCCAAGCGCAAGGGCCGCAACATGGTCTGTCGCCGCTAGCGCTGCCGGCCGGACATGGCCGGGTACGAGCCGGACTGGCGGCCAGAAAATGAAAAACGCCCCGTTACGGGCTTGCCGTAACGAGGCGTTGTAGCCGGATGACGCGGCTTAGTTCATGCCCGGCATGGTGTAGCCTTCGATCTTGGCGGCGCTGACCAGCTTGGTCAGGTAGTCGTGCATTGCCTGACGGCCGGCCATCTCGTTCAGGTATTGGCCCAGACGATCCTTGATGTCCTCGAAGGCGATCTGGCCGCCTTCGTTGCGCGCGTTGACCTGGATGATGTGGTAGCCGAACTGGGTTTCCACCAGGTTCGGGGTGATCTGGCCGGCGTCGGTACCGAAGACCGCTTGTTCGAATTCCGGCACCATCTGGCCGCGGCCGAACTGGCCGAGATCGCCGCCCTGCTTGCCGGACGGGCAGGTGGAGTGCTCGCGTGCCAGGTCGGCGAAGCGCGACGGGTTGGCCTGGACTTCGGCCAGTACGCCTTCTGCCTTGGCGCGAGCCAGGGTGGCGGACAGCTCGTCGCCGCTACCCAGCGGGAACAGGATGTGGCTGGCCTTGGCGCTGTCGCCTTGCTTGAATTGCTGCTGGTTGGCTTCGTAGTAGGCGATGCAGGCGGCTTCGTCCGCCGGAACGAATTGCAGTTCCTTGTCGAGCAGGGCGCCGATGGCCTGGCCTTCGTTGGCGGTGTCGAAACCGCTTTCCCGGGCCTGTTGCAGCAGCAGCTGGTGCAGTACCAGTTGCTGGATCGCGGCGTCGCGCGGGCTCGGGGTATCGGCGTGATTTTCCAGCTCGGCTTGTACCATTGCGTCGGTAATTTCAACGCCGTTAACGATGATGGCCATGAGGTGTCCTGTCTGATGGTGGCACCGTGGTGCCGGTTTTGAAATGAGTGCAGTGCAGGTGGGGCTGACGGGCGGAATCTCAATCCCGCGCTGCCGATTTCTCTGCCCCCGCTTGCGGCCAACCTTGGGCCGGGCGCGCGGTGCCGGAAGGCGGCCCCGTAAAAACTGCGCGCTATCTTAGCACGGTGGTGTGGTTTGCCGTGATGCTCCGCCGCGCAGGGCACAGTTTAGAGTCGCTAACAAAACCTCGCAGCGCGTCTGAGCCAAGGCGCGCCGACGCAGGCAGTACAAGTCGTACGGCAAGGAGGCGCAACGCAGGATCAGGGGTTTTGTTAGTGGCGCTTAGCGGTGGCCATGGTGACAGGCCAGCACCGCGCGCACGGTATTGAGGTGGATGGCGACGGTGTCGCTGATCGGCACCGCGTAGCCGCCGGCCATCATCACCGCCAGCGGCCACTGCCGCGCCTCGCACAGGGCCAGCACCTGTGCGTCGCGCGCCTGCAGGCCATCCATGCTCAGTTGCAGTCGTCCGAGGCGGTCGCCCCGGTACGGGTCGGCGCCGGCAAGATAGAACACGATGTCCGGCGCAAAGTTGGCCGCAAGCTGCGCCAGCGCCGGCGTCAGTGCTGCGAGATAGGCTGCGTCGCCACAGTCGTCGGCCAGCTCGACATCCAGCGTCGACGGGCTGCGGCGAAACGGAAAGTTCTTGGCGCCGTGCAGCGACAGCGTGAACACCGAGGCGTCGCCGGCGAAGATGGCGGCGGTGCCGTTGCCCTGGTGCACGTCGAGATCGATCACCGCCGCGCGGCGGATGCGGCCTTCCTGCTGCAGCACGCGGATGGCGACCGCGACGTCGTTGAATACGCAGAAGCCGCTGCCCTGTTGGCGGTTGGCGTGATGGGTGCCGCCGGCCAGATTGATGCCGTGGCCGTGCAGCAGCGCCGAGCGTGCCGCGGCAATGGTGGCGCCGGTGGAGCGGGCGCTGCGTTCGATCAGGGCGGCGCTCCACGGCAGGCCGATCTCGCGCATGACCGCCGGGGCGATGCTGCCGTCGAACATGGCGTGGATGTAGCCGGCGTCGTGGGCCAGCGCCAGCTCGGCCGGCGTCGCAGCAGGTGCCGTCGCCATGTGTGCGGCGGCGATGGCCTCGACCGCATGCGCCAGCAACGCGTACTTCTCGGCCGGAAAGCGGTGGCCGTCTGGCAGCGGCAGCGGGAACTGGTCGGTGCGGTAGATCTGCATCAGTCCGCCTGCAGCAGGGCGAAGCGCGGCACACTGCGGCCGTCGACGGTGACCATTTCGCAGAACATGGCCAGTGGCCGCACCCACAACGCGCCTTCGCCGTACAGCGGGCGGTACACCACCAGCTGTTCGCCGCTTTCGGAGTGGGTGGCGACGCCGATGACCTGGTACAGCTTGTCCTTGTAGTGGCGGTAGGTGCCGGGTACGACGGTGGCGGGCATGGTGACTCCGGTGAAAAACGGGTGGTTAAGGGGAGCAAGGTTGGCCGCAACTGCGCCGTTGCCGCTTTAGCGCCACTAACAAAACCCCTGATCCTGCGTTGCGCCTCCTTGCCGTACGACGTGTACTGTCTGCATCGGCGTGCCTAGTCTCAGGGGCTCTGCGAGGTCTTGTTAGCGGTGCTTAGTCCGGCAGATGGCAGCTGCGCCCTTGCTCCAGGTGTTTGACCGCGCTGACGATCAGGTAGTCCCGGCCCTGGCGCGCATCGTACCTGGCAAACAGCGCGAGGTAGGTCGGCCGTTGCGGATCGAGGCCGGCGCCAAGCAGGGTGGGAATCACCGGCTGCGGATTGTCTGCCGCATCGACCAGCAGGTAGCGATTCTTGGCGGCGTCGCAACGGGTGAGCACCAGCTGCGTGCCGTGGCGGCTGACGGTGCCGATGAACAACTCGTTGCCCAGCGCCGGCAGGCTGCACAGCAGCAGGATGGCAATACGCAGCATGGTTGCTCCTTGGTGACGGCGTGCGGCCAACGTTGGCCGCACGCACCGGTGTTACCAGAGGACCTTGACGGTCTGTTCGCCCAGCCAGTCCTGCAGCGTCAGCAGCAGGCCGTCGTCGAGGCGCACGCCCCATTCCGGCGGCAGCATCAGGTCGCCGCGCGCCTGGCCGTTGTTGTAGCTGATGCGTACCGGGCAGCCGGCGTCCTCGCTGCGGTACGGCGTCAGGATGTTGCGCAGGGTGGTGACGTCGTGGCGCTTGTCCATCTGCACCGCCAGGCTGCGCGCGTAGCGGCTGCGCGCCTCGCCCAGCTCGTACACGTTGTCGGCGATGATGCGCAGGCCGCCGGAGAACTTGTCCTCGCTGACCTTGCCTTCCACCACCAGCACCACGTCGTCCTTGAGCCGGGTGCGGTTGGCGTCCACCGCCTCGGCAAACAGGCTGACCTCGATCTTGGCGGTGCCGTCGTCCAGCTGCACGAAGGCCATCTTGCCGCGGTTGCCGACCTTGGTGCGGATGCCGGTGACGAAGCCGGCCAGCAGCTGCGGCTCGCGCTTGGGGCTGAGGCGGTTCAGCGGCGTCTTGATGAAGCCACGCACCTCTTTTTCGTAGGCGGTGAACGGATGGCCGGACAGGTAGTAGCCAATGGCGATCTTTTCTTCCGCCAGCTGCACCGCCGGCGTCCACGGCTTGCAGTCCACCATCTCCACCGGCGGGGCGATGTCGTCGTCGAACATGTCGAACAGCCCACCCTGGTTGACGTTGGCCGCAGCCTGGTCGGCGGCGGTCATCGCCAGGCCAACGTTGGCGAACAGGCGGGCACGGTTGGGGTCGATGCTGTCGAAGGCGCCGGCGCGGATCAGCGACTCGATCACCCGCTTGTTCACCAGCTTCTTGTCGGTGCGCTGGCAGAAGTCGAACAGGCTGGTAAACGGCCCGCTGGCATTGCGCACCGCGACGATATGATCGACGGCCGATTCACCGGTGCCCTTGACCGCGCCCAGCGCGTAGCGGATGTGCTTGCGGTCGACCGGCACGAAGCGGTAGAAGCTGTGGTTGACGTCGGGCGGCAGGAATTTGAGGCCGTTCTTGCTATCGATACTGTCGTCGTAAAAGATCTTCAGCTGGTCGGTATTGTCCAGTTCCGACGACATGGTGGCGGCCATGAAGGCGGAGGTGTGGTGCGCCTTCAGCCAGGCTGTCTGGTAGGACACCACCGCATAGGCGGCAGTGTGCGACTTGTTGAAGCCGTACTCGGCGAACTTCGCCATCAGGTCGAACAGCATTTCCGCGAGCTTGGGGTCATACCCCTTGATCTTGGCGCCCTCGGCAATCTTGCCGCGGTGTTCGGCCATCTCTTCCGGCTTCTTCTTGCCCATCGCGCGGCGCAGCATGTCGGCGCCGCCCAGGGTGTAGCCGCCGATGATCTGCGAGATCTGCATCACCTGTTCCTGGTACACGATCACGCCGTAGGTCGGATCGAGACAGGCTTGCAAGTCGGGGTGGTAGTAGTCGACCTCCTGCTTGCCGGCCTTGCGCAGGATGAAGTCGTCGACCATGCCGGAGCCGAGCGGGCCCGGACGGTACAGCGCCAGCACCGCAATGATGTCTTCGAAACGGTCCGGCTTCAGCTTTTCCAGCAGCCGCTTCATGCCGTCCGATTCAAGCTGGAACACGCCGGTGGTGTTGGCCTGCTGCAGTACCTTGTAGGCGGCCGGGTCGGTGAATTCCAGCAGGTTGATGTCGGTGGTGAAGCTCGGGTCCAGCGCCTTGATGTAGCGCACCGCCAGGTCGATGATGGTCAGGTTGCGCAGGCCCAGGAAGTCGAACTTCACCAGCCCGATCTGCTCCACGTCGTCCTTGTCGTACATCGACACCGGTACGGTGTCATCGCCGGCCGCCTGGTACAGCGGGCAGAAGTCAGTCAGCTTGCCCGGCGCGATCAGCACGCCACCGGCGTGCATGCCGATGTTGCGGGTCATGCCTTCCAGCTTTTTCGCCAGTTCCCACAGCTCGCGCAGCTCTTCCTCGTTGTCCAGTCGCTGCTTCAGCACCGGCTCCATTTCCACCGCGTCATCCAGCGAGTACTGCTTGCCCGGCGCCGCCGGGATCAGCTTGGACACGCCGTCGCAGAACATATAGGGCAGGTCCAGCACGCGGCCAACGTCGCGCACCACCGCCTTGGCGGCCATGGTGCCGAAGGTGGCGATCTGCGACACGGCCTCGGCGCCGTAGCGCTGGCGCACGTACTCGATCACGCGGTAGCGGTTGTCCTGGCAGAAGTCGATATCGAAGTCGGGCATCGACACCCGTTCCGGGTTCAGGAAACGCTCGAACAGCAGCGCGTAGGCCAGCGGGTCGATATCGGTGATGCCGAGGCTGTAGGCGACCAGACTACCGGCGCCGGAGCCACGGCCTGGCCCCACCGGGCAGCCGTTGTTCTTGGCCCAGATGATGAAGTCGGCCACGATCAGGAAGTAGCCGGGGAAGCCCATGTCGATGATGGTCTTGCACTCGATTTCCAGGCGGGCGTCGTACTCCGGGCGCCGGACGGCGCGGACTTCTGGATCGGGGAACAGTTTTTCCAGCCGCGTTTCCAGCCCTTCGCGCGACAGGTGTACCAGGTAGTCGTCCAGCGTCATGCCGTCCGGCGTCGGGAAGTCCGGCAGGTAGTTCTTGCCCAGCTGTACGCTGATGTTGCAGCGGCGGGCGATCTCGACGCTGTTCGCCAGCGCCTCCGGGATGTCGGCAAAGCGCGCCAGCATCTCGTCGGTGGACAGGAAGTACTGGCACTCGGCAAAGCTCTTCGGCCGCCGCTTGTCAGACAGGGTGTAGCCCTCGGCGATGCACACCCGCGCCTCGTGCGCCTTGAAGTCGTCCGGGTCCATGAACTGGATCGGATGGGTGGCGACGACCGGCAGCCCGGTTTCGCCGGCCAGCCACAGCGTGGACTGCACGATGTTCTCGACCTGCTGGTTGTCCAGGCGTTGAACTTCAAGGTAGAAGCCGCCGGGGAACAGGCGCGCCCAGTACTCAGCGCGGGCACGGGCTTCGTCGGGGTTGCCGTTGCTGAACGACACGCCGATATCGCCCAGATGGGCGCCGGACAGGCACAGCAGGTTGCTGTTGTCGCCTTGCTCCAGCCATTCGCGCTTGATCTCGGCGCGGCCTCGGTACTGGTTGCCGGTATAGGCGGCGGCCAGCAGCTCGGACAGGCGGCCGTAGCCGGCGCGGTTTTTCACCATCAGCAGCAGGCGGAACGGCTTGTCGCGATCGTCCTCGTTTTCCAGCCAGATATCGCAGGACACGATGGGCTTGATGCCCTTGTTGCGGCAGGACTTGTAAAACTTGACCATGCCGAAGAGGTTCATCAGGTCCGACATGCCCAGCGCCGGCATGCCGTCCTTGACGGCGCGTTTGACCGCGTCATCAAGGCGCACGATGCCGTCGCTGATGGAGAATTCGGAATGGAGGCGGAGGTGGACGAAGCGCGGTGAGTTCATCGCGCCATTGTAGCGGGGCAGGGCACGGGCGTCATGCCCTGCTGTCCGTGCTGGGTGCGCCGAACTATGTCAGCTGGGATGGCGGATTCACGACCGCAGCTGCGGCGGATCGTCGGGGTAGGCGTCGGGGTCCACCCGTGGTGGCTGGAAGCCGTTGATCTGGCGGGCGGATTTTTCCAGCAGCAGCACGATGCTGGTGTTGAGCGCGCCAAAGCCCCAGGCAATCAGGAAAAACACCGAGTAGGCGGACAGCTTGTCGGCAAACAGCTGCGCGCCGTGCAGGGTCAGCTCCTGCGGGTCGAAGATCGAGAAGAACAGGCCGGTGGCGAGCGCGGCGATGATGAAGGACGGCCAGAACAGCAGGATGGCTTGGCGCATGATGGTGTTACCCCGGTGGTTGCCTCATTTCAGCCTAGCGGCCGCCCCTGCAAAAAGCAAAAACCGCGCATGACGCGCGGTTTTTGCGGTGGCTGGCGCCTTATTTGACGCGGTTGGCGTACATGAAGTTTTCCATCTTGCTTTCGGCAAGGTTGGACCAGCCGTGCTGCAGGGTGCGGAATTTCTTCCATTCGGTATAGATCTTCCTGAAGTCCGCGTTCGTGGCCGCCTCCTGCTCGTACAGTTCGAAGGCGGCCTTCTGTGCTGCCTTCATGATGTCAGCAGGGTACTGGTGCAGCTTGGTGCCTTTTTGCAGCAGGCTGACCAGTGCCACCGGGTTCTTGGCGTCGTATTCGGCCTGCATGCTGAGGTTGGCCTCGGCGGCAGCGGCTTCGAAGGCAGCCTTGTACTCGGCCGGTAGCTTGTCCCATTCCTTCTTCGACACGTAGAACGAGATGTTCGGACCTGGTTCCCAGAAGCCCGGATAGTAGTAGTGCTGGGCCACCTTGTAGAAGCCGAGCTTCTCGTCGTCGTAGGGACCGACCCATTCGGTGGCGTCGATGGTACCTTTTTCCAGTGCCGGGTAGATGTCGCCGCCGGCCAGGGTTTGTGGTACCGCGCCCAGCTTGGCCATGATCTCGCCACCGAAGCCCGGGATACGCATCTTCAGGCCCTTGAGATCGGCCAGCGATTTCACTTCCTTGCGGAACCAGCCGCCCATCTGGGTGCCGGTGTTGCCGCCCGGGAAGTTGACGATGTTGTACTTGGCGTAGAACTCGCGCAGCAACTTCATGCCGCCGCCGTAGTACAGCCAGGCGTTCTGCTGGCGAGAGGTCAGGCCGAACGGCATGGTGGTGTCGAAGGCAAAGGTCTTGTTCTTGCCGACATAGTAGTAGCCGCAGGTGTGGCCGCACTCGACGGTGCCGTTCTGCACCGCATCCAGCACCTGGGTGCCCGGCACGATCTCGCCGCCCGGGAAGACACGGATCTGGAACTTGCCGCTGGTCAGCTCGGCCACGCGCTTGGATAGCTGCTCGGCGCCACCGTAGATGGTATCCAGGCTTTTAGGGAAGCTGGACGCGAGGCGCCAGCGGATAGCCGGTCCTTCGGCGGCCAGTACCGGTGCCGATACCCCGGCGCCTACCAGGCCGGCCGCGCCGGCTTTCTTCAGAAACGAACGTCTTTCCACCGTGATCTCCTTTGTGTTGTGCTTGCTGTGTGTCCCGGGCGATGCGTGCCGCCAGAGGATGTTGTCGGTAATGCGTTTGCGGTTTGGCGAGCGAGGCATGTTGCCATTGGCATGATGCCTCGCTTGCTGCTTATTGGCCAGTCAGTTCCTTGAGCAGTGCGTCCGATTGCTGGCTGTCGCCGTCGGCGGCGGAGGCGTCGCCGGCCGGGATCTCGATGCCTTGCGGCAGGTCGCTGCTAGGTGTTGTCTCCATCTGCTGCATGATCGACGCTGCGTCGTCGGCGTTGGTCTTCACCTCGGCGTGCAGCGAACCGGTGACCAGGCCGGGGAAGGCGATCAGGGTGCCGACCATGATCAGCTGCATCACCACGTAGGGCACCGCACCCCAGTAGATCTGCGTGCTCTTCACTTCCTTCGGTGCCACGCTGCGCAGGTAGAACAGCGCGAAGCCGAACGGCGGGTGCATGAAGGAGGTCTGCATGTTCACCGCCAGGATGACGCCGAACCACACCAGGTTGATGTCCAGGCTCTGTGCCACCGGCGCCAAGAGTGGCACCAGGATGAAGGCGATCTCGAAAAAGTCGAGGAAGAAGGCCAGGAAGAACACCATGATGTTGACGGTGATCAGGAAGCCGGTGGCACCGCCGGGCAGGCTGGTGAGCAGGTGCTCGACCCACTTGTCGCCATCAACGCCGAGGAAGGCGATGCGGAACACTCGGGCGCCGATCAGGATGAACACCACGAAGGTGGACAGCTTGACGGTGGAGTCCATTGCCTGCTTCAGCAGTGACATGTCCAGACGACGGTTCATCATCGCCAGGATGATGGCGCCGACCGCGCCCATGGCGCCGCCCTCGGTCGGGGTGGCAATGCCGAGGAAGATGGTGCCCAGCACCAGGAAGATCAGCAGTAGCGGCGGAATCATCACCAGCACCACGCGCTTGCCCAGCGCCGCGCCGCGCAGGGTGCGGGCCTCCGGTGGCAGCGCCGGGACCCACTGCGGTTTCACCATCGACACCATGAAGATGAACACGGTGTAGAACGCGCACAGCAACAGGCCGGGCAGCATGGCGCCGGCGTACATGTCGCCGACCGAGGTGCCCAGCTGGTCGGCCAGCACGATCAGCACCAGCGACGGAGGGATGATCTGCGCCAGCGTGCCGGAGGCGGCAATGACGCCGGTGGCGATTCGGGTGTCGTAGCCGTAGCGCAGCATGATGGGCAGCGAGATCAGTCCCATCGAGATCACCGAGGCGGCGACCACGCCGGTGGTGGCTGCCAAGAGCGCGCCGACGAAGATCACCGCGTAGGCGATGCCGCCGCGCATGGTGCCGAACAGCTGGCCGATGGTGTCCAGCATGTCTTCCGCCAGCCCGGAGCGCTCCAGGATCAGCCCCATGAAGGTAAAGAACGGGATCGCCAGCAGCGTGTCGTTGCGCATGATGTCGTAGACCTGGTTGGGCAGGGCCTGCAACAGCTCGGGGCGCAACAGATCGAAGTGGATGCCGATCCAGCTGAACAGCAGGCCGACGGCGGACAGGGCAAAGGCAACCGGGTAGCCGATCAGCAGGAAGAAGATCAGCGACACGAACATGATCGGGGCCATCAGGTCGAGACTCATGCTGGCTCCTTGTGCGGGTCGTTGGACTTGATGGCCGGATTCGGAATCAGGCCCTGCAGGAAGGCAACGCGCTTGATCAGCTCGGACAGGCCTTGGGCCATCAGCAGCGCAAAACCAACCGGGATCAGCAGGAAGACCGGCCAGCGCACCAGGCCGCCCGCGTCGGACGACATCTCGCCGCTGTTCCAGGCGTCGAGGAACATCGGCCAGCCGAAGCTGATCAGCAGGTAGCAGACCGGCATCAGGAACAGCAGGGTGCCGACAATGTCGACGACGGCCTGACCGCGCGCGGACAGCTTGCCGACCAGCAGGTCGATGCGGATGTGTTCGTTCTTTTGCAGGGTGTAGGCGGCTGCCAGCAGGAAGATGGCAGAAAACAGGTACCACTGGATTTCCAGCAAGCCGTTCGAACTGACGTTGAACAGTTTGCGCACCACAGCGTTACCCGCGCTGATAAGCACGACCACCAGGACAAGCCAAGACGCAGCCTGACCGATGCGTGCGTTGATCGCGTCGATAAGACGCGACAAGGCAAGCAGCAATTGCACTGTTTTCTCCTAATGTGTTGTGAGGCTCTGTGGCCTTGTTTTTTTGCAGCGCTCTCCAACGCCGCCACCGTCTAGCGGTGTGTGGCTATAAGAGCATAGTCATTTGCCCTTGCAAAGCGGTATGACATAGGGGATTACCCTTGCCTGTGCCAGCCCAGGGTCAGGCGCAGGTGGCCGGGTGGAGTGGTGACGGATTTCAGCTGTAGATGGCGGGCCAGGGATTGGCCGGGGAAGGGCTGTGTCTGCCAGCGGGCAAACGGTGGCAGCTGGTCGAGGTGGACAACGATGTGTTGCGGCTGGATGTCGAGGAAAGCCAGCTCTGCGGCCAACCTTTGCAGCAGATGGCTGCCAAGGCCGGCATCCAGCGCCGTCAGCAGCAGGGTGCCGAGCGTGCGCCGGATCAGGCCGCTGTCGTGCGGTGTGCCCTGCAGCCGGTAGTGGATCAGCAGGGTGCGACTGGGCCAGTCGAGCTCGCCGAAGTGGAAAGATAATTGCAGGCGGGCGCGCAGCGGCTGTTGTATATCCAGCTCCAGCACGCTTTCCTGCGGCTGCAACCGCAGGGAAATGACCTGAAGTTGCTCGCTGTCGAGCTGTCGTTGCAGGCCGGCCAGCAGCAGCGCGGCCGGCAGCGAGGCGCCGTCGCGGTGCAGTTTCGGGCGCAGCGCCTGCCACTGTCGCCAGCGCTGTTGCCAGGGCGCGCTACTCACGGCGTTTTAGCCGAACAGGGTGCGCGCACCCTCGAAGCGGCTGGCAAAGTAGCGGTTGTCGAGGCGGTCGACCCGGATCACGCTGTTGCTGCGCGGCGCGTGCACGAACTTGCCGTCGCCGATATAAAGCCCCATGTGCGAGAACGGCCGGTTCATGGTGTTGAAGAACACCAGGTCGCCGACCTGCAGCTGGTGGTTGGCGATCGGCCGTGCCAGCGCCGCGATCTGTGCCGCATTGTGCGGCAGCCGGATGCCGGCGGCGTGCTGGTAGATGTAGGCGACCATGCCGCTGCAGTCGAGGCCGGCCTCCGGGTTGCTGCCGCCGAACTGGTAGTCGATGTCGAGCAGGCTCAGGGTGTAGAGCAGGATTTCGCGGTTGACGCCGTCGGCCTTGAGCGCGGACAGGTTGCTGGCCGCCGGCGGGCGCGGCTTGGGCTTGAGCACGGTTTTCGAGGGAGTGCTGGCGCAGCCCGCCAGCAGGACGAGTAGCAAGAGGGTAGGCCAGCGGCGGGTCATGACTGTTTGCTCTCCAGGATTTCCCAGCGTTCGAGTTTTTCCAGCAGCAGCAGTTCGATCTCCTCGATGCGCGCCTGCCACTGGCGCGCGTCCTGCGGCGCGTCGCGGTACACGTTCGGGTCCAGCAGCTTCTGGTTCAGCCCGGCCTGCTCGTCTTCCAGTGCCGCGATTTCCGCCGGCAACCGTTCCAGTTCGCGCTTTTCATTAAAGCTCAGTTTTTGTGTGCGGTTGCTGCGGTCGCGCTCGCTCTTGGCGGCCTCGACGTTGGCCGCCGCCTCCTTGCGCGGCGCCTCCTGTTTCAGCGAGGCCATGCGCGCCTTGGTGTCGAGCCAGTCCTGGTAGCCGCCCGGATATTCTTCCAGCTTGCCATTGCCCTCGAAGGCGATCACCTGCGTCACCACGTTGTCGAGGAAGGCGCGGTCGTGGCTGACCAGGAACACGGTGCCGCTGTACTGCTCGATCAGTTCTTCCAGCAATTCCAGCGTGTCGATGTCGAGATCGTTGGTCGGTTCGTCCAGCACCAGCACGTTGGCCGGGCGGGTGAACAGGCGCGCCAGCAGCAGGCGGTTGCGTTCGCCGCCGGACAGTGACTTCACCGGGCTGCGCGCGCGCTGCGGCGAGAACAGGAAGTCTTCCAGATAGCTCATCACGTGCTTGCGCTGACCGCCGATTTCGACGAAGTCGTTGCCCTGGCTGATGATGTCGGCGACGCTGGTCTCTTCGTCCAGCTGGGTGCGGAACTGGTCGAAGTAGGCGACTTCCAGCTTGGTGCCGCGCTTGATGCTGCCGCTGTCGGCTTCCAGTTCGCCCAGGATCAGCTTCAGTAGCGTGGTCTTGCCGGCGCCATTGGGGCCGATCAGGCCGATCTTGTCGCCGCGCAGGATGCGGGTGGTGAAATCCTTGATCAGTTGCTTGCCGTCAAAGCCCTTGCTGACGTGTTCCAGCTCGGCCACCAGCTTGCCGGAGCGTTCGCCGGCGTCGAGCTGGAAGTTGACCTGGCCGACACGCTCGCGGCGCGAGGCGCGTTCGCGGCGGATCTGTTCCAGGCGGCGTACGCGACCCTCGTTGCGGGTGCGGCGCGCCTCGATGCCCTTGCGGATCCACACCTCTTCCTGGGCGTGGAATTTGTCGAACAGGCGGTTCTGTTCTTCCTCGATCGCCAGCTCTTCCGCCTTGCGCACCTGGTAGGCGCTGAAGCTGCCGGGGTAGCTGCGCAGGATGCCGCGATCCAGCTCGATGATGCGGGTGGCGACGTTGTCGAGGAAGCGGCGATCGTGGGTGATCAAGAGCACGCTGCCGCTGAAGCTCCTCATCAGCCCTTCCAGCCACTCGATGGCACTCATGTCCAGGTGGTTGGTCGGTTCGTCCAGCAGCAGCACGTCCGGGCGCGAGGCCAGCGCGCGCGCCAGCGCCACGCGTTTTTTCCAGCCGCCGGACAGGTCGCTGACCAGCGTGTCCGGGTTGAGGCCGAGGTGCGACAGCGTGGTGCTGATCAGCGCGTCGAACTGCCAGCCGTCCCGTGCTTCCAGCTCCTGCTGGATGTGGGTCATGCGCGCCATTACCTGCTCATGGTTGGCCGCAGGGTCGGACAGCTGCTGGGTGATGTGGTGGTAGTCGGTGAGCAGCTGCTGCAGCTCGCCCAGCCCCTCGGCCACCGCCTCGAATACGGTGTGGCCCTCGCTGAACAGCGGCTCCTGCGGCACGTTGGCGACCTTGAGGTCACCCTGCTGGTTGATGCGGCCGTCGTCGAGCTTGATGCTGCCGGCAATCGCCTTCAGCAGCGACGACTTGCCGGCGCCATTGCGGCCGATCAGGCCGACGACTTCGCCGGGTTCCAGCGAGAAATCCACTTTGTCGAGCAGTGCGTGGTGACCAAAGGCGAGGCAGGCTTTTTCTACGGTAATCAGGGCCATGATGGTATGCGGGAGGCTGTCTTCTTATTGCAATGGAGCGGATTGTAGCATGTGGCTGCATCGCCCTTCGCCTCGGGGGCGGTCGCTGTTACAATGCGCGCCAACCGAAGACCTGCGCTGCAGGTCAATGCGAAAGGATTTGCCATGTACTTTGTTGATCGCTCCGTTGCCGTTATCAAGCCCAAGGCCCCGTTTCTGGCGTGGCTGAATGCCGTGCCGGACAACGACATGATCGAATTGTCGCTGGACGCGCTGCGTGCCGACTGCACGGTGATCCTTTTGCCCGAATTCGATGAGCCGGAAGAGGCGATCGGTCACATCGACGAGATGTACGACAAGCTGTTCCGCATCGAACTGTCGTCGTGGTACGAGGACGAGGCGCTGTGGCCGCAGGACCGCTCGCTGAAAACCTTCTGGGAATGGTTCGACGTCGAGGTGCACTCCACGCTGCTGGACACCGTCGACGCCGACATCATGAACTCCCCGGTCGACGTCGACGAAGACTGACCGCCGCCGCGATGCACGCTAGCCGCGTCAGCCCTTTTGCCGCCACGCTGGCGGCGTCACGCCTTGCCGTCGTACTGGTGGGCGTGGCGCTGCTGATGCTGCTGGCGGCACTGTCCTTTCTGGAGCGTGACCTCGCGTTGGTGGTGGCGCTGGCGGCCGCCGGCTGCGGCTGGCAGGTGCTGCGCCAGAGCGGCATGCTGCGGCCAACCTTCGACGGCTTTGCCGTCGACATGCGCGGCGTGTTGCAGTTGCAGCAGGGCGGCCGGGCCTGCCGCGTCAGCCTGTTGCCGGCCAGTATCGCGTTGCCGCTGCTGGTGGTACTCAGCGTGAGCGACGACAACGGCCGCCGCTACAAACTGCTGGTATGGCCGGACGCGGTGCCGGCCGACACCCACCGCGCGTTGCGCGTCTATGTGCGCTGGTGCCGCGGCGCCGGCAACCCTGAAACCGAACGGATGTAATCAAGCATGGCAAGTTTTGACACCCTGAACGACTGGCTCTCCCATCTGGAATCGATCCACCCTGCCACCATCGACATGGGCCTGGCGCGGGTCAGCGCGGTGCGCGATGCGATGGGCCTGCGGCCAACGTTCCCGGTGGTGCTGGTCGGTGGCACCAACGGCAAGGGCTCGGTCTGCGCCATGCTGTCCACCATACTGGAGCGTGCCGGCTTCAAGGTCGGCACCTACTCCTCGCCGCACATCCTGCGCTACAACGAGCGCGTTGCCATCAACATGCAGCCGGTCAGCGACGAGCGCATCGTGCAGAGCTTCGCCGCCATCGAGGCAGCCCGGGGCGGCACCACGCTGACCTACTTCGAGTTCGGCACCCTGGCGGCGATGCACACCTTCATCGACGAGCAGGTCGATGTCGCGGTGCTGGAAGTCGGCCTCGGCGGCCGTCTCGACGCGGTCAACATCTTCGAGCCGGATGTGTCGGTGGTGGTAAGCGTCGATCTCGATCACCAGAGCTATCTTGGCGACACCCGCGAGCTGGTCGGCTTCGAGAAGGCCGGCATCTTCCGTGCCGGCAAGCTGGCGATTTGCGCCGACCCCAATCCGCCGCAAAGCCTGCTTGAGCATGCGGCGAAGCTTGGCGCCGATCTCCGGCTGGTGGGCAAGGATTTCGGCATCACCCGTCTCGATCACCAGTGGTCGTTCCACATGGGCGACGTGCACCGCCACGCCTTGCCGGTGCCGGCGCTGCGCGGCGAGTACCAGATGATCAACGCCGCGGCGGCACTGGCGGCGCTGGAAGGGTTGCGCCCGCTGCTGCCGGTCGGCATCGGCGCCATCAAGCGCGGCCTGCTGGAGGTGGACTGGCCGGGGCGTTTCCAGGTGCTGCCGGGACGGCCGCTGACCATACTCGACGTCGGCCACAATCCGCACGCCGCCCGCGCGCTGGCGGACAGCCTGAAGCGCATGGCCTACGCGCAGAACCGCTTTGCCGTGTTCTCAATGCTGTCCGACAAGGACCTGCCGGCGGTGGTGGCGGCGCTGAAGGACGAGTTCGACGAGTGGTTTGTCGGCGGTCTGGATATGCCGCGTGGCCAAACCGCCGCAGCATTGACAAGCCAGCTGCATGAGCAGGGCGTGGCCAAGGTGAAACCGTTCGCCAGCGTCGCCGAGGCGTGGCGCGCGGCTTTATCGGCGGCAGGGGAGAATGATAGAATCGTGGTCTTCGGATCCTTCCACACCGTCGCCGAAGTGATGGCCGCGAAAACCAATCACGCCTGAGGACGCCAGATGTCTCTTTCTGCACACGATGAACTGCTGATGCTGCGCAAGCGGGCGCGCCGCCGCCTGGTCGGCGCCATCGTGCTGGTGCTGGTGGCCACCACCGTGTTGTGGAATGTGCTGGACGCACTGCCGGAGCAGGAAATGAAGCCGGAGCAGGTCGAGATCTCCGGCCTGCCGGCCTCGGCACCGGTTCCTGCCCCCGTCGCAGCGCCGCCCGTGGCGGCCTCGGCGCCGCAGGAAACCGACATTCTCGCCACGCTGCCACCGGAAGACAGCGTGCTGGCGCCGCCGCCGGCCGCCGAGGCCAGCCGTCCGCAGGCCGTCGTGCCCGTTGTGGCACCGGCCGTTGCGCCAGCCGCTCAGGCCAAGGTGGTGCCGCCTGCGGAGGCGAAACCGGTCGCGCCCAAGCCAGCCGAGCCGAAACCAGCCGAGCCGAAACCGGTGACGCCGAAGGCGGCCGACAAGAAGCCTGAGCCGGTCGTGGCAGAGAAGAAGTCGGCACCGGACCCGATGGCGATTCTGGAAGGGCGCGAGGCGGCGGCGCCACGCGCAGCGACCACCGCGGCGACGGCCGAAAAATACCAGGTGCAGCTGGCCGCGCTGTCCGATCCGGACAAGATCAGCGCGCTGAAACAGCGCCTCTCCTCAGCCGGCGTGGCCGCCCGTTTCAGCAAGGCGCAGACCAGCAAGGGCGAGGTGACACGGGTGCGTGTCGGCCCGTTCGGCAGCCGTGCCGAAGCCGATGCCGCGTTGCGTAAACTGGAACGGGCCGGCGTGTCGGGAATCATTGTCACCAAATGATGCTGACGGCTCTTGACTGGCTGATTCTAGCCATCATCTTAGGTTCCATGGCGGTGGCGCTGTTCCGCGGCCTGGCCGCCGAGCTGCTGTCGCTGAGTTCGTGGTTGCTGGCGTTCTGGGTGGCGCGCAGTTTCGCCCCGGAGGTCGCCGGCTTCATGCCATTGGCCGGCCAGGGGCTGCAGCTGATTGCCGCCTTCGTGGTTTTGCTGTTGCTGACTTGGCTGGCAACCGCATTGTTTCGCGTCACCCTGACCGCGCTGATCGATGCGGTCGGTCTGGGGGGCGTCAACCGTTTTCTTGGCGTCGTGTTCGGCCTGGCCCGTGGCCTGCTGCTGGTCACGGTGCTGGTAATGCTGGGTGGGATGAGTACCATGCCGCAACAGAGTTTTTGGCACGACGCCTTGCTGGTACAGCCTTTCGAGGCGGTGGCGCTGGCAGCCCGACCGTGGCTGCCGGATACGCTGGCGCAAGCGGTGAAATTTTTTTAGCAGTACCAAGAGGGGTGATGGTGCGATCCGCTGTCACCCCTTGTTTTTACTCGTGTAGTCTGGGGATGAGCTATGTGTGGAATTTTGGGGGTGGTGGGTCAGTCGCCCGTAAACCAGCTGTTGTATGACGGTTTGCAATTGTTGCAGCACCGTGGTCAGGACGCAGCCGGGATTGTTACGGCCAATGGCAAGACCTTTCACATGCACAAGGGCAGCGGCCTGGTGCGGGACGTGTTCCGCACCCGCAATATGCGCTCGCTGTTCGGTAATGCAGGCATTGGTCATGTGCGCTACCCCACAGCCGGCTCGGCATCCAGCCTGGCCGAGGCGCAGCCGTTCTATGTCAACTCGCCGTTCGGTATCGTGCTGGCGCACAACGGCAACCTGACCAATACCGACGAGCTGAAGCAGGACATGTACCGCAATGACCTGCGCCATATCAACACCAATTCCGATTCGGAAGTGCTGCTCAACGTGTTTGCGCACGAGATTGCGGCCCGCGTCGAGAACGCGACGCTGACCGCGGATGCGGTATTCGGTGCGGTCGAGGCGGTACACCGCCGCGTCAAGGGTGCCTACGCCGTGGTGGCGATGATCGCCGGTTACGGACTGGTGGCGTTCCGCGATCCGCACGGTATCCGCCCGATGGTGATGGGTGCCACCGAGGTCGACGGCAAGGCCGAGTACATGTTCGCCTCCGAATCGGTGGCGCTGGACTGCTCCGGCTTCAAGGTGCTGCGCGACGTGCAGCCGGGCGAGTGCGTGTACGTCACCTTCGACGGCGACATGCAGGCGCGTGTCTGTGCCGAAAACACCCAGCTGGCACCGTGCCTGTTCGAGTACGTGTACTTTGCACGTCCGGATTCGGTGATCGACGGCGTGTCGGTCTACCAGTCGCGTCTGGTGATGGGCGAGATGCTGGCCGAGAAGATCCGCCGCCAGTACGCGGACATCGACATCGACGTGGTGATCCCGATTCCGGATTCCAGCCGCCAGAGCGCGATGCAGCTGGCCAGCGCGCTGGGCCTGCCGTACCGCGAAGGCTTCATCAAGAACCGCTATATCGGCCGCACCTTCATCATGCCGGGGCAGGCGGTGCGCAAGAAGTCGGTGCGCCAGAAGCTGAACCCGGTACCGCTGGAATTTGCCGGCCGCAACGTGCTGCTGGTGGACGATTCCATCGTGCGCGGCACCACCTCCAAGGAAATCGTGCAGATGGCGCGCGATTCCGGCGCCAAGAAGGTGTACTTCGCCTCGGCAGCGCCGGCGGTACGCTTCCCCAACGTGTACGGCATCGACATGCCGACCCGTGCCGAGCTGCTGGCGACCGGCCGCAACGACACGCAGATCGCCGCCGAGATCGGTGCCGATGCGGTGATCTACCAGGAGCTGGAAGCGCTGGAGCAGGCGGTGCAGGGCCTGAATCGCGAGCTGAACGTGTTCGAGGCGTCCTGCTTCAGCGGTTGCTACATCACCGGCGACATCAACGAAGCCTATCTGGACGCCATCGAGGCAGCACGCAAGAAGGGCAAGGCGGCCAGCGAGCAGAAAGAGGAAGACAGCAGCAACCAGATGGTTGACCTCAACCTGAATGTTGCCGAACAAAACCTGATCTGAATTTCTATATAACGACAAGGGTTGGCTGTTGCGGCCAACCCTTGTTATTGTTGAAAGTCTTTCAGCCATACGCCGTACGAGAGCCCACCATGTCGCGCGAAGACACCTGTCCCCCCTTGCATCCCGAGACGCTGGCCATCCGTGCCGGCCGCGAAACCAGCGAATACCGCGAACACAGCCAGAGCCTGCACCTGACCTCCAGCTTCACCTTTGATACGGCCGCCCAGGCCGCCGCCATGTTCATGGGCGAGATCGAAGGCTACACCTACTCCCGTTTTACCAATCCGACCGTCAGCGCCTTTCAGCAAAGGTTGGCCGCAATGGAAGGCGGCGAGCGCGCGATTGCCACCGCCAGCGGTATGGCCGCGATCCAGGCCACCATGCTGACCCTGCTCAAGGCCGGCGATCACGTAGTGTCGTCGCAGAGCCTGTTCGGCTCCACCATCAACCTGTTCAACGGCATTCTCGGCAAGTTCAATATCGAGACGACCTATGTCGATGCTGCCGATCCGGAAGCGTGGCGGGCGGCGGTGAAGCCCAATACCAAGGTGTTCTTCCTGGAAACGCCGTCCAACCCGCTCACCGAGCTGGCCGATATTGCCGCTGTCGCCGCCATCGCGCATGAAGCCGGCGCCTTGCTGGTGGTCGACAATTGCTTCTGTTCGCCGGCACTGCAGCAGCCGCTGCAACTGGGCGCCGATCTGGTGGTGCACTCCGCCACCAAGTACCTCGATGGCCACGGCCGGGTGCTGGGCGGCGCGGTGGTCGGCAACGACAAGCTGATCGAGCAGATCTACCTGCACGTGCGCACCGCCGGCCCGACCCTGGCGGCATTCAATGCCTGGGTACTGTTGTCCGGTCTGGAAACGTTGCACCTGCGCATGGAAAAGCATTCCGCCAACGCGCTCGAACTGGCGCGCTGGCTGGAACAGCAACCGTCGGTGGCGCGCGTGTTCTACCCTGGGCTGGAGAGCCACCCGCAATTTGCGCTGGCGCAAAAGCAGCAGCGCAGCGGCGGGGCGGTGGTGTCGTTCGAGATCAAGGGTGGGCGCGAAGCGGCCTGGCGGGTGGTGGACGCGGTGCAGGTCATTTCGCGCACCGCCAACCTCGGCGACGTCAAGACCACGCTGACCCATCCGGCATCGACCACCCACGCACGCATCACGCCGGAGGCGCGCGCGCGTGCCGGCATCAGTGAGGGACTGTTGCGGGTTGCCGTCGGTCTGGAGCACGTCGATGACCTGAAGGCGGATCTCGCTAGAGGCTTGTAATAAAAAACGTTTGTTTCAATCGAACGGCAGTCTAGACTAAGGACTGCCGTTTTACTTGTGTTTACCGCGGGAGGCTTCAGGAATGCATTTCTTGACAGGCATCAATTTAAAACGTAAGTTTCAAACGCTTGTTCTAAAATCATGATGGACAAGGCGACGCAATTACTCAATCCGATGAAAGTGCAAGACGACATGGAAGTGAACAAACCCGATACCGCAACTCGGATTCTCGATGTTGCCGAGCGGCTGTTTGTCGAGCACGGCTTTGAAGCTACCTCACTTCGCATGATCACACAGCAGGCCGAAGTCAACCTGGCCGCTGTGAACTACCACTTCGGTTCAAAGGATGCGCTGTTCGAATCGGTGTTCATGCGCAGGATCGGCCCGTTTGTGGCCGCCTGTCTGGCCGAGCTCGACGCGCTGGAACAATCCGGGCAAGCCCTGACCGCCGAGGCGCTGGTGCTGACCTTCATCAAGCCCTGCCTGATGTTGTCGAAAGACCCGACCAAGGGCGGGGCGCTGTTTGTCCGGCTGATGTCGCGCACGCTGGTGGAAAACCACCGCCTGCTGCGCGAGGCACTGAACCAGCAGTACAGCGTGTTTGTACAGCGTTACAGCAGTGCCTTCCAGGCAGCTTTGCCGCAGTTTGAAACCGAAGACATTGCTTGGCGCATGCACTTTGCCTTTGGCGTGATGTTCAATGCCTTCGCCGGTAATGATGTGCTGAAGATCTTCGTCCGCAGTCAGGTGGTTTCCGCCCGTGACCCGGACATGGTCGTCAAGCACCTGGTGCCTTTCGTCGTAGCGGGGTTGACGGCGCCCGTCTGATTGACTCCACGAGGTCAACACGAGGGTAACCATAATGTCTTCTGCTATTGTTCTGATCCTGCTGCTCGGGGCGCTCGCGTATTTCCGCGCCCCCGTTCTGGCGTGGACTGTCGTCATCGCGGGCTGGCTTGCCAGCCTGCAGCCAGTCTGGGGCTGCCAGGTCCCGCTTGCGCTGTGGGCGCTGTTTGCTGTCATCGCGCTGGTTCTGAATCTGGTGCCGCTGCGCCGCGCCGTGTTCACCGGCCCGGTATTCTCCGTCTTCAAGAAAATCACCCCTGCGATGTCTCAGACCGAGCAGGAGGCGATCAACGCCGGTACCGTGTGGTGGGATCGCGACCTGTTCTCCGGCAAGCCGGACTGGAATCGTCTGCTGTCCTTCCCGGATCCGAAACTGACTGCTGAAGAGCAGGCGTTTCTGGATGGCCCGACCGAGCAGCTGTGCAAGATGGTCGATGACTGGAAGATCACCCACGAGCTGAAGGACCTGCCGCCGGAAGTATGGCAGTTCATCAAGGACAATGGCTTCCTCGGCATGATCGTCAAGAAGAAGTACGGCGGTCTGGAGTTCTCCAACTACGCGCACGCCAAGGTGGTCACCAAGATTGCCACCCGTGGCGGCACCGCGGCGGTATCGGTGATGGTGCCGAACTCGCTCGGCCCGGGCGAGCTGCTGCAGCACTACGGCACCGAGGCGCAGAAAGACTACTACCTGCCGCGTCTGGCCAAGGGCGTGGAAGTGCCGTGCTTCGCGCTGACCAGCCCCTACGCCGGCTCGGACGCCGGTGCCATCCCCGACTACGGCATCGTCTGCCGCGGCAGCTACACCGATCCGCGCAGCGGCCAACGTTTTGACGACGTACTCGGCCTGCGCGTGAGCTGGGAAAAGCGCTGGATCACGCTGGCGCCGGTCGCCACCATCCTTGGCCTCGCGTTCAAGATGTACGACCCGGATCACCTGCTGGGCGACAAGGAAGACATCGGCATCACCTGCGCGTTGGTGCCGACCGAGCACGAGGGCGTCTGCATTGGCCGTCGCCACTTCCCTGGCGGTGCCGCCTTCATGAACGGCCCGACCTGGGGTAAAGACGTGTTCATTCCCCTGGAGTGGATCATCGGCGGCCGCGACTACGCCGGCCAGGGCTGGCGTATGCTGGTCGAGTGCCTGTCGGTAGGGCGCTGCATCTCGCTGCCGGCGATGTCGGTGGCCTCCGGCAAGGTGGCAACCTACACTACCGGCGCCTATGCCCGCATCCGCGACCAGTTCGGCCTGTCCATCGGCAAGTTCGAGGGCGTGGACGAGGCGATGGCGCGCATCGGCGGCTTCACCTACCAGATGGAAGCGTCGCAGGATCTGGCACTGACGGGCCTCGATATCGGCGAAAAACCGTCGGTGCTGTCCGCGGTGCTGAAATATCACAATACCGAGCGCATGCGCAAAACGCTGAACGACGCGATGGACATCCATGGCGGCAAGGCTGTGGTGCTGGGGCCGCGCAACTACCTGGCGCGTGCCTACCAGGCGATCCCGATCGCGATCACGGTGGAAGGCGCCAACATCCTGACCCGTTCGATGATCATCTACGGGCAGGGCGCAATCCGCTGCCATCCCTTCGTGCTGCGCGAGATGAAAGCGGCGATGAGCAATGACGCCGCCGAATTCGACAAGGCCATCACCGGCCACATCAACTTCGTGATCAGCAACGTGTTCCGCTCGCTGTGGATGGGCCTGACCGGCGCCAAGCTGGTCGGCAGCCCGAAAGGCGGCGAAGTGGCCGCCTACTACAAGCAGCTGACGCGTTTCTCCAGCGCCTTTGCGCTGCTGTCCGACATGGCGATGTTCAGCCTGGGGGGCAGCCTGAAGTTCCGCGAGAAGCTGTCGGCGCGGCTGGGTGACATGCTGTCCAACCTGTACATCGCCTCTGCCTGCCTGAAGCGCTTCGAACGTGACGGTGCGCCGAAGGAAGACCTACCGGTGCTGCAGTGGGCGGTGGAGAATGCGCTGTACGACCTGCAGCAGGCGATGGACGGCTTCCTCGCAAACCTGCCGAGCCGCACGTTGGCCGCAATCCTGCGCAAGGTGATTTTCCCGTGGGGGCTGACGCTGAAGCCGGCCAGCGACCACACCGGCACCAAGGTGGCGCGGCTGCTGATGGAGCTGGGTCCGACACGCGAGCGTTTGACCCGTGGTATCTTCGCGCCGAGCGACGAATCGGATCCGGTCGGCGTGCTGGAGCCGGCGCTGAAGGCGATGCTGGAGACCGAGCCGCTGGAACAGAAGTTGCGCAAACTGGGGCGGGATGGCAAGTTCAAGACTGTCACCGCGCGCGAGCGGCTGGCGGAGGCCTTGCAGTCCGGCCAGATTACGCAACAGGAATTCGACGCCGTGACGCGTGCGCGCAAGCTGAAGCGCGACGTGATCATGGTCGATGATTTCGACATGAAACTTGAGCAGCATGATGACAAATTGCTGCAGCGGCTGATCTTCTGATCGGCTAAACAATAAGGAGTCGGGCGGCCACGCCCGTCTCTGTCGATGGCACTCTGTCGACAGAGCGCCATCGAGAGAGACAACATGACCCCATCCCCACAGCAACAACCCGAAATCTGCCGTGAGCCGGTGCTGCGCCTGCGTGCCGAGCCGCGCAGCACCAATGCCCACGGCCGCGTCCATGCCGGCTGGCTGATGTTCCAGATCGATACCGCCGGTGCCATCTGCGCCGAAAGGCTGGCCAAGGGGCCGGTGACGACGGTCGCGGTCAATGCTTTCCAGCTGACCAGCCCCATCCATGTCGGTGACGTGGTGTCACTGTATGCCGAGTGTTTCCGTCTCGGACAGAAGTCGGTCACGCTGAAGGTGACGGTAGAGGCGGAGCGCTTGGGCGGCGAAGTGGTGCCGATTACCGAGGTGATTGCCACCTATGTCGCCATTGATGCCGAAGGCAAATCCAGAATCATTTCCTGAGTGCATTTGATGTGTTGTTTCATTGAAACGATTGTTTGGAACGAATGCTCGAAAAAGCTGGATAACGGCTTCGTGTCTAGGTAGTATCGGGCCAGATCGTCAATCAAACAGACGTTCGGAACAGCATGAATAACAATGCACAGAGGGAATAACACATGAAACTGAAACACGTCAGCTTGTCCGTCATGATGATGGGTGCAACCAGTATTGCCATGGCTTCCGGCTATCACTTCGGTACCCAGTCGGTCAGCGCCCAATCTACCGCCAATGCCAGTGCTGCCGAAGCCGGCAACGCTTCCACTATTTTCTATAACGCGGCGGGCATGACCAAGCTGGAGGGGACCAACTTTTCCGGTGCATTGAACCTGGTAGCGCCGAGTGTTGAGTATTCCAACGCAACAGGTAATTACACTGTTCCTGGCAGTACGCCACGCCCAGTTGGTGGCGCTATTGCCGGAACAACAAGCGGTAAAATCACAGATGACCTGATCGCCGTGCCGCAGATGTACCTGACCCACCAGTTGAATGAAAAAGTCACTGTGGGCTTGGGCATCTACGTTCCTTTTGCATCGGAAACCGAATACCAGCGTGATTCAGTGTTGCGTTACAACCTGAATGCCACTTCGCTCAAGACCATGGATATCAATCCGACCGTGGCACTGAAGCTGAACGAACAGCACTCGGTTGCAGTTGGTGTGGTCGCCCAGCACGCTGAGGCGACTCTGCGCCAGTACGCCAACCATGGCGCCGCGGTTCCTGGTGGCTTGGGCGGGGGTAACGGCACGTATGATGGATATGCGGATGTTGACGGTAAAGACTGGGGCTTTGGCTACAACCTGGCGTGGTTATGGGACATAAATGATAGCACTCGTGTTGGTGTGAACTACCGATCCAAGGTTGATCATGAACTCAAGGGATCGGCCAAGTGGTCACGCTCCACCGATGTGCTTGCCGGCGGTCCAGGCAATGCAGTCGCTGACTTGGTCAAGAGTCTGTATCCCGATTCTGAAGATGCTAGCGTAAAAATTACGACCCCCGAGTCCTTGTCGCTCCATGCCATGCACAAGCTGGATCGCAAGGTGACTTTGTTTGGCGACCTGACCTGGACAAAGCACTCGCGCTTTGATGTTGCACAGTTGAAATACGGTACGCCAAAAGTGTCTCTCCCGGCGGTGAATCAGGGTGATACCACCTACCTGAATCCGCAGTGGAAAGATACCTACAAGATCTCGCTGGGTGGCGCTTACCAGTACTCCGAGCCGCTGCAGCTGCGCGCCGGTATTGCCTTCGACAAGTCGCCGGTGCCGGATGACAACCATCGTCTGGCCACCATGCCTGACAACGACCGTTACTGGTTCTCGCTGGGTGGCAAATACGATCTGAACAAGCAGTCCTCCATCGACTTTGCCTACAGCTATATCCACATCAAGGATGCGAAGGCCAATGTTGACGGTCGTTGCACCTCGCAAGGCCAGACTGTTTGTGTTTCCAGCCAGACCGTGGGCACCGCCAACTACAAAGCCAGCGCCCAGATCCTGGGGGTGCAGTACAACCACCGTTTCTAAGCCGCGAGGCTTTGCGGCCAACGTTTGACGTTGGCCGCAGCAGGCACGGCGACCCTGTTGCCGTGTTTTTTTCGGGAAGTGCTGAACCGTTGTTCAGATACTGTGATTCAGCCGACTTTCCCGCGGAATGGCTTACCCGGAATCTATAATCCGTGAAGCCGCAACCATGTTTGTTCGTTAAGACAACCGAGGAAACCATGTCTCAGACCAAGTTTATCGTACGCAAGGTCGCCGTTCTCGGCGCCGGCGTGATGGGGGCGCAGATCGCCGCTCATCTGGTTAATGCCAAGGTGCCGACCGTGCTGTTCGACCTGCCGGCAAAAGACGGCAACAAGAACGGCATCGCACTGAAAGCCATCGACGGCCTGAAAAAGCTCAAGCCGTCGCCACTGTCCAACAAGGATGCGGTCAACTACATCCAGCCGGCCAACTACGAAGAGCACCTGCACCTGCTGAAGGACTGCGATCTGGTGATCGAGGCCATCGCCGAGCGCATGGACTGGAAGACCGACCTCTACGCCAAGGTGGCGCCGCATCTGGGCGAGCGCACCATCTTCGCGACCAACACCTCCGGGCTGTCGATCAACCAGCTGGCCGCCGGCGTACCGGCCGAGCTGGCGCCACGCTTCTGCGGCGTGCACTTCTTCAACCCGCCGCGCTACATGCACCTGGTCGAGATCATCCCGTGCACGGGCTCCGACGCCGGCATGCTGGACAACCTGGAACGCTTCCTGGTGACCACGCTGGGCAAGGGTGTGATCCGTGCCAAGGACACCCCGAACTTCGTCGCCAACCGCATCGGCGTGTTCTCGATGCTGGCCACCATCGCCAACGCCGAAAAATTCGGCATCCGCTTTGACGTGGTCGACGATCTGACCGGCCCGCGCCTTGGTCGTCCGAAGTCCGCCACCTTCCGCACCGCCGACGTGGTCGGCCTGGACACCTTCGCCCACGTGGTGAAAACCATGGACGACACGCTGCCGAACGACCCGTGGCACGCCTACTTCAAGTCGCCGCAGTGGCTGCAGCAGCTGATCGCCGACGGTAGCCTGGGTGCCAAGACCAAGCGCGGCATCTACAAGAAGGAAGGCAAACAGATGTTTGTCTTCGACGCCGCCAAGGGCGAGTACGTGGGCGCCGGCGAGAAGGGCGACGACGCGGTCAAGGCCATCCTCAAGATCGAGAACCCGGCGGAGAAGTTCAAGCAGCTGCGCGCCAGCAGCCATCCGCAGGCACAGTTCCTGTGGGCCTGCTTCCGTGACGTGTTCCACTACATTTCCTATCACCTCGGCGACATCGCCAACTGCGCGCGCGACGTCGACTTTGCCATCCGCTGGGGCTTCGGCTGGTCGGTCGGTCCGTTCGAGACCTGGCAGGCGGCCGGCTGGCAGCAGGTTGCCGGCTGGATCGATGAAGACATCAAGGCCGGCAAAACGTTGGCCGCAGCCGCGCTGCCGGCCTGGGCGCTGGAAACCGACCGTGCCGGCGTGCACTTTGCCGATGGCTCCTTCGATGCCACCGCCGGCAAACTGGTCGGCCGCTCCACGCTGGACGTGTACCAGCGCCAGCTGGCCCCGGCCAAGGTACTGGGCGAAACCGCCGGCCTGCTGGGCGAGACCGTGTTCGAGAACGAGGGCGTGCGCGCCTTCACCACCGGTGACGACGTGCTGGTGGTGTCGTTCAAGTCCAAGGCCCACGCCATCGGCCCGGACGTGATCGACGGCGTCAACACCGCCATCGACATCGCCGAAGCCCGCTTCAAGGGCTTGGTGATCTGGCAGACCGAAGAGCCGTTCTCGGTCGGTGCCGACCTGCAGTCCATGCTGCCGGCGTTCATGATGGGCGACTGGGACGCGATCGACACCATGGTGCACCGCTTCCAGACCACTTCGATGCGCCTGCGCTACAGCCACATCCCGACCGTCGCCGCGACGCAGGGCTATGTGTTCGGCGGTGGCTGCGAGTTCGCGATGCACTGCGACAAGGTCGTCGCCGCGCTGGAATCCTACGTCGGTCTGGTTGAGGTCGGTGTTGGCCTGCTGCCGGGTGGCGGCGGTTGCAAGGAGTTCGCGCTGCGTGCGGCGCAGAACGCGCAGGGCGACGTGCTGGCGGCGCTGAAGGACTACTTCATGGCCATTGCCACCGCCAAGGTCGCCACCAGCGGCCACGAGGCGCAGGAGATCGGCTTCTTCCGCAACAGCGACAGCGTGGTGTTCAACGCCTACGAGCTGCTGTACGTCGCCAAGCAGCAGGCGCTGGCGTTGTACGAGTCCGGCTACCGTCCGCCGCTCAAGGTCGCCGGTTTCGCGGTTGCCGGCCGCGCCGGTGCCGCCTCGATCAAGGGCCAGCTGGTCAACATGCTGGAAGGCCACTTCATCAGCCAGCACGACTTCACCATCGCCGCGTTGATCGCCGACGTGATGACCGGTGGCGACGTGGAGCAGGGCACGCTGGTCAACGAGCAGTGGATTCTGGATCTGGAACGCAAGGCGTTCATGACCCTGCTCAAGTCCAGCAAGACCCAGGACCGTATCGCCAACATGCTCACTACCGGCAAGCCGCTGCGTAACTGATACCGCCGAACAGCGGCCGGAGGGTGGCGTGTGCGCCGCCGCTCCGGCCTGAAGGAGATTGCAAAAAATGGTTAAACAAGTACAGGAAGCTTACATCGTCGCCGTGACCCGCACGCCGGTAGGCAAGGCGCCGCGCGGCATGATGCGCAACGTGCGTCCGGACGACATGCTGGCGCACGTGATCAGCGGCGCGCTGGCCCAGGTGCCGACGCTGGACCCGAACCTGATTTCCGACTGCGTGGTCGGTTGCGCCTTCCCCGAGGCGGAGCAGGGCCTGAACATGGCGCGTATCGGCGTGCTGCTGGCCGGACTGCCGAACACCGTCAGCGGTATCACCATCAACCGCTACTGCTCCTCCGGCATCAACGCGGTGCAGATGGCCGCCGACCGCATCCGCCTGGGTGAGGCCGACGTGGTCATCGCCGCCGGTTCCGAGTCGATGTCCATGGTGCCGATGATGGGCAACAAGGTGTCGCTGAACCCGGCGATCTTCGCCAAGGACGAGAACTACGCCATCGCCTACGGCATGGGCCTGACCGCCGAGAAAGTGGCGCAGCAGTGGGGCGTGTCGCGTGAAGACCAGGACGCGTTCGCGGTTGAATCGCACCGCCGCGCCATCGCGGCCATCGACGGCGGCAAGTTCAAGAGCGAGATCACGCCGCTGGAGGTGACCTACCGCACGCCGAACCTGGAAACAGGCGAAGTGATCAGCACCACCCGCGTGCTGGACACCGACGAAGGCCCGCGCCGCGAGACCACGCTGGAAGGCCTGGCCAAGCTGAAGACCGTGTTCGATGCCAAGGGCAGCGTCACCGCCGGCAACTCGTCGCAGATGTCCGACGGCGCCGGTGCCGTGATCCTGGTGTCCGAGAAGATCCTGAAGCAGTTCAACCTGACGCCGCTGGCGCGCTATGTGACCTTCGCAGTGAAGGGCGTGCCGCCGGAAATCATGGGTATCGGCCCGAAGGAAGCGATTCCGGAAGCCTGCCGCAACGCCGGCATCACCCAGGATCAGCTGAAGTGGATTGAGCTGAATGAAGCCTTTGCCGCGCAGGGTCTGGCGGTGGCGCGCGACCTGGAGCTAGACCTGAACCTGGTCAACCCGCACGGCGGCGCCATCGCGCTGGGCCACCCGCTGGGCGCCACCGGCGCCATCCGTACCGCCACGCTGGTGCACGGCATGCGCAATGCCGGCATGCAGGGCTACGGCATGGTGACCATGTGCATCGGTACCGGCATGGGTGCCGCCGGCATCATCGAAGTGCTGTAAGCGTAGCGTTGCGGCCAACGTTGGCCGCAACACACCGCGAATGCCCCGCCTTGGCGGGGCATTTTTCATGGGCACGTGAACAGGCTTGCCGCCCGGTCATCTCAACGGATGCTGACGACGCTGTAGCCGATTCGGTTTATAATCGACGTCATTTTTCTGCATCGATAAAGACCGAATTCACACCATGACCACTGAACTTGCCAAAAGCTACGAGCCGGGCGACATCGAACGTCGCTGGTACGATCAATGGGAACAGTCCGGCTACTTCAAGCCGCACATGGACACCAGCAAACCCGCCTTCTGCATCCAGCTGCCGCCGCCGAACGTGACCGGCACCCTGCACATGGGCCACGCCTTCAACCAGACCATCATGGACGGCCTGACGCGCTACTACCGCATGAAGGGCGACAACACGGTGTGGATTCCGGGCACCGACCACGCCGGTATCGCCACCCAGATCGTGGTCGAGCGCCAGCTGGCAGAGCAGGGCATCAACCGCCACGACCTCGGCCGCGAAGCCTTCACCAGCAAGGTGTGGGAGTGGAAAGAACAGTCCGGCGGCACCATCACCAGCCAGATGCGCCGCGTCGGCTGCTCGGTGGACTGGGACCGCGAATACTTCACCATGGACGACACCCGCGCCAATGTGGTGACCGAGGTATTCGTGCGCCTGTTCGAACAGGGCCTGATCTACCGCGGCAAGCGCCTGTCCAACTGGGACCCGAAACTGGGTACCGCCATCTCCGACCTCGAAGTGGTCTCCGAGGAAGAAGACGGCTTCATGTGGCACATCAAGTACCCGGTAGTCGGCAGCGACGAATTTGTGACGGTCGCCACCACCCGTCCGGAAACCCTGCTCGGCGACGTGGCCGTGGCCATCAACCCGACCGACGAGCGCTACCAGCACCTGCTGGGCAAGATGCTGGAGCTGCCGCTCACCGGTCGCCAGATCCCGGTGATCGCCGACGACTACGTCGATGCCGCCTTCGGCACTGGTTTCGTCAAGATCACCCCGGCGCACGACTTCAACGACTACCAGGTCGGCAAGCGCCACGACACCCAGCTCATCAATGTGATGTCGCTGCAGGCGACCATCCTTGCCAAGGCGCAGCTGTTCGGCTTTGACGGCACCGCGCAGGGCACCATCGACCTGCCGGCCGCCTACGCCGGCCTGTCCACCGCCGACGCACGCAAGGCGATGCTGGCCGATCTCACCGCCCAGGGCCTGCTGCTGGAAGCCAAGCCGCACAAGCTGATGGTGCCGCGCGGCGACCGTACCGGCTCGGTGATCGAGCCGCTCTTGACCGACCAGTGGTTCGTGGCGATGAGCAAGGTAGGCGACGGGGATGCCACCGGCAAATCCATTGCCCAGAAAGCCATCGACGCCGTCGAATCCGGCGAAGTGCGCTTCATCCCGGAAAACTGGGTCAACACCTACAACCAGTGGATGAACAACATCCAGGACTGGTGCATCAGCCGCCAGCTGTGGTGGGGCCACCAGATCCCGGCCTGGTACGACGAAGACGGCAACATCTACGTTGGCCGCACCGAAGCCGAGGCCCAGGCCAAGGCGCCGGGCAAGACCCTGCGCCGTGAACAGGACGTACTGGACACCTGGTTCAGCTCCGCGCTGGTGCCGTTCTCCACCATGGGCTGGCCGGAAGATACCCCGGAACTGCGCGCCTTCATCCCGTCGCAGGTACTGGTCACCGGTTACGAGATCATCTTCTTCTGGGTTGCCCGGATGATCATGATGACCACCCACTTCACCGGCAAGGTGCCGTTCAAGGACGTGTACATCCATGGCATGGTGCGCGACCACGAAGGCAAGAAGATGTCGAAGTCCGAGGGCAACGTCATCGACCCGGTGGACCTGATCGACGGCATCGCGCTGGCGCCGCTGGTCGACAAGCGCACTACCGGCTTGCGCCGCCCGGAAAAGGCCCCGCAGATCGCCAAGGCCACCGAAAAGCTGTTCCCGGACGGCATCCCGGCCTACGGCACCGACGCACTGCGTTTCACCATGGCCAGCTACGCGACGCTGGGCCGCTCGGTCAACTTCGACTTCAAGCGCGCCGAAGGCTACCGCAACTTCTGCAACAAGCTGTGGAACGCCACCCGCTTCGTGATGATGAACGTGGAAGGCAAGGACTGCGGCCAGGACGAAAGCCTGCCGCTGGAATTCAGCTTCGTTGACAAGTGGATCATCGGCCGCCTGCAACAGGCCGAGCTGGACGTGACCGAGGCGCTGGAAACCTATCGCTTCGACCTCGCCGCGCAGACCGTGTACGAGTTCATCTGGAACGAGTACTGCGACTGGTACGTCGAGCTGGCCAAGGTACAGCTGCAGACCGGTAACGAGGCGCAGCAGCGCGCCACCCGCCGCACCATCGTGCGCGTGCTGGAAGTGGCGCTGCGCCTGACCCACCCGCTGATGCCGTTCATCACCGAAGAGCTGTGGCAGACCGTCGCCCCGCTGGCCAACGCCAAGCACACCGACTCCATCATGGTCGCCGCCTGGCCGGTTGCCGTGCCGGAGAAGATCGACGCCGCCGCCAACGCGCGCATGGACGCGTTCAAGGACCTGGTCAACGCGGTGCGCAACCTGCGCGGTGAAATGGGCATCGGCCCGGCCGTGAAGGCGCCGCTGTTCATCGAAACCGCCGACGTCTCCATCGCCGAGTTCATCCCGTACCTGAAGCTGCTGGCCCGCCTCACCGAAGGCAGCATCGTATCCGCCTTGCCGGAAGACGATTCGCCGGTGGCCATCAGCGGTGACGCCCGCCTGATGCTGAAGGTGGAAGTGGACAAGGCGGCGGAAACCGCACGCCTGACCAAGGAAATCGGCAAGCTCGGCGCCGAGCTGGAGAAGCTGACGGCGAAGCTGGAGAAACCGGGCTACGTCGACAAGGCGCCGGCGCATCTGGTGGAGCGCGACAAGGCGCAGCTGGCGGAGTTGAATGACAAGCTGGAGAAGGTGAAGGGGCAGTTGGCCAAATTGGCTTGATAGCTCGTTGTCATTCGTGATAAAACCCCCGTCATCGAAAGGTGGCGGGGGTTTTATGATTTTATACAAATATTATAATCGAAAGATTGGGGTTGCTGCCCTGTCTAAAAAAACGGTTCGCTTTAGTCGAGCTAGTACTTTTAATGACCCATTTGAACTTGTTACTGCAAATATTTACGGGCGGGCTCCCTTATATCAGGGTGCTGTGGATGAAGTTTCTAGAATATTTTGCTTGGCTCGTAATCCTTTGAATTCGTTGATGTGGTCGCATTATGGTGATAGTCATCGAGGAATCGTCATTGGTTATGATGTGAAGCTGGCGAAGCTTGCTGAATGCTCGGAATATATTATTCCAGTGCAATATGGTTCTGTTGTTTATACAAAAACCAAGCCTAGTGATTGTTTTTTTGAAGATGGTGTGAAAAGAATATTTGAGAGTGATTGCGGTTTTGATGTAAATAATATTGGTTCTTTACAAAAAGCGTTTCTTTATAAAAACCAAGTTTGGTAGTATGAGGAAGAAGTTAGAGTTGTCAAAAAAGCAATAAACAGCTTAGAAAATTTTGAAGATCATATAATCCCTATTGAAGGCATAAAGGAAGTAATTTTAGGATTAAGATTTTTGTCTAATTTTTCTTTTATGCGGAAATGGTATGATAATCCATCAGAACGGCTTGATAAGCAGCATCATGTTCTCAAGAGGGTTGTTGGTTTTATTTTTAAAGTAAACCCAGGGGTTGTGGTGAAGTTTGTTGTGTTTAAGCCAGACTCTTGGGGTTTGAAATTTATTTCGTTGAGCAATGTAAATTATTGTGTAAAACTACAAGAAATTCTGGATGAAAATTGGCAGCTGTGTGCCAACTGAGATAGTACGGTAGGTTGGGCTAAATGCAGTGCAGCCCAGCGCTCACCTCGCCCCAAGGTTGGCCGCAAGTCGTAAAGGTTTGCGGCCAACCTTGTTTTTAATGTGGTATCCGCTGCGCGGATGTTTTTTAACTGCCGCTTTCCGCGCGGCGGCGGCTTACTTTCTTTTGCTTCGCCAAAAAGAACGTAAGCAAAGAAAAGGCGACCCGAAGGGGCAAAAATTCCCGTGCAAACTGCCGCCAGCCCGGCGCCGCCCATACGCTGCGCTCAAAAGAGGGCGGCTTGCTTCCGGGCTGGCGGCAGTTTGCACGGCTTGCCCCAACGGGATGGGTGAGTCGGTTCGATTCTGGCTGTCGGTTGACGGTGTCCGGTATTGACGTGGAAAACCCGTAGGGTGTCGTCACCCGGCTTGCCTGGCGACGCACCGGCGATGCTCAAACGTTGGCCGCAAACCATCACCGGTTTGCGGCCAACGTTGTTTGGCAATTACTCATGCCGCAGCCTTGCTCAGGCCAGCAGGCGGCAATGCCATTGTTGCAGGTCGGCCGGGATGCCGAGGTCGCGCGGGTTGCCGAAGGGGGGCCACGGGCTGTGGCCTTCGGCCAGCGCCTTGGCGGCTTCTTCCGGGGTCGGGTAGGCGGCGAGCGCCTCGCCCTCGTGCATGATGTGGTAGCGGCCATCGAGTGGCACGATCTCGAACGGGCCGTAGCGGGTGTCGTAGGTCCAGCATTTCATGATGTTGCCCTCCTTGTTCTTGATGGTGGCCGGCACGGGCCGGTCGCTTGCCGCCAGGTGCAGCGCTGCCGATACTGTTCAGGTTTGGGCAGTGAAGGTTGGCCGCAAGCGCTTGCCGGTTTGCGGCCAGGCTTTTTACGCTTGTGTTGCCGCTTCGCCTCACTCCGGCGGTGTCTTGCCGCGCAGCGCCTGCAGGATGTCCATCGGGAACACGATGGTGGAGCTCTTGTCGCCGGCGATCTGCGTCAGCGTCTGCATGTAGCGCAGCTGCATCGCTTCCGGCTGTTGCGCCAGCATGCGCGCGGCTTCCAGCAGTTTTACCGAGGCCTGCAGCTCGCCTTCGGCGTGGATGATCTTGGCGCGCCGTTCGCGTTCGGCCTCGGCCTGGCGGGCGATGGCGCGGATCATCGACTCGTTGAGGTCGACGTGCTTGATCTCGACATTGGACACCTTGATGCCCCAGCCGTCGGTCTGCGCGTCGAGCGCCTTCTGGATGTCCAGGTTCAGCCGTTCGCGCTCGGCCAGCATCTCGTCCAGCTCGTGCTTGCCCAGCACCGAGCGCAGCGTGGTCTGCGCCAGCTGGCTGGTGGCTTCCAGAAAGTTGGCGACCTGGATGATGGCGCGTTCCGGATCGACCACGCGGAAGTAGAGCACGGCATTGACTTTGACCGACACGTTGTCGTGCGAAATCACGTCCTGCGTCGGCACGTCCATCACCACGGTGCGCAGGTCGACGCGCACCATCTGCTGCACGCCGGGGATGACCAGGATCAGCCCCGGCCCCTTTACCCGCCAGAAGCGGCCGAGCATGAACACCACGCCGCGCTGGTATTCGCGCAGGATGCGGAACGAGGACGCGATCAGCAGCAGCCCCAGCAGCACCAGTATCAGCATTAACAAGCCACTGCCCATTTCGTAAGTCATGACGGTGCTCCTTTGTCGGTGTCGCTGCTTGGCGTCACTTCCAGCCGCAGCCCTTGCCGCGCGGTCACCCGCACCGGCTGGCCGCGTTTCAGTGGCGTCGCGCTGTACACGTGCCAGCATTCGCCGCGGATGATGGCCCAGCCTTCGCCGTCCAGATCGTCCAGCATTTCGCCGCGGCTGCCGATCAGCGCCACCTCGCCGCCGACCTGCGGCCGGCGCCGGGCCTTGAGCGCCATGCCGCTGACCAGGAACACGAACAGGCCGGAGGTGACGGCCAGCGCCAGGATCAGCCCCAGCGGCACGCCGAGGCCGGGCTGTTCGGTGTCGACCAGCATCACCCCGCCGATGACGAAGGCGACGATGCCGCCCAGTCCCAGCGTGCCGAAGCTGGGCAAAAAGGCCTCGGCGATCATGCAGCCCAGCCCCAGCAGCAATAGCGCCAGCCCGGTGTAGTTGACCGGCAGCATTTGCAGCGCGTACAGCCCCAGCAGCAGGCAGGTGGCGCCGACCACGCCGGGCAGCACGAAGCCGGGGTTGGAAAACTCGAACAGCAGGCCGTAGATGCCCAGCATCATCAGGATCATCGCCATGCTGGGATCGGCGATCACGCCGAGGAAGCGGCTGCGCCAGTCCGGTGACAGGGTGATGACTGCGGCGCCGTTGGTGTGCAGCACCCGTGTACCGCCGGCCATCGGTACGCTGCGGCCGTCCAGCCGTTGCAGCAGGTCGGGGAGATCGCGAGCGGTGAGGTCCACCACCCGCAGCGCGAGTGCGTCACCGGCCGACAGGCTGACGGCCTCGCGCACCGCGCGCTCGGCCCACTCCACGTTGCGGCCGCGCAGCTGCGCCAGGCCGCGGATGTAGGCGGCGGCGTCGTTCACCTGCTTGCGGCTGAGCGCATCCTGGTTGCTGCTGGCCGGGGCGCTGCTGTCGGGCTTGCCGGCCTTGTCCGGCGAACCGGTCATGCCGATCTGCACCGGCGTGGCGGCGCCGAGGTTGGTGCCGGGGGCCATCGCGGCAATGTGGCTGGCGTACAGGATGTAGGTACCGGCGCTGGCGGCGCGGGCGCCGCTGGGGGCGACGAAGCTGGCGACCGGCACCGGTGAGGCGAGAATGGCCTTGATGATCTGCCGCATCGAGGTGTCCAGCCCGCCGGGGGTGTCCATCTGCAGCACCGCCAGCTGCGCGCCTTCGCGCTGCGCGCGCGCCAGGCTGCGACCAACGTGGTCGGCGCTGGCTGGGCCAATGGCACCGCTGAGCGGGATGACGACGACCGGTGCCGGCGTGGCTGCTGCCGTCAGGGCCGGCAGCAGGGCCAGCCAGAGCACGGCGAGGAACTGCCACAGCTTGCTCATTGCGAAACTCCGCGCCATCAGGGCGCTGCTTTCAGTCTAGACCATGGCGCCGTGCGCCAGTCTGCCGCCAGGGACGGGAGACTTTGATGACGGAGAGGGGGCATGCCTGCGGCTGCCTGGTGCGGTATGGGTGACCAGGCAGCGCAAGGGGCTTGTTACGGGAGGACGGGATGGAAGCGGGCGGGGTTCAGTGCGGGGGTAGCAGAGGAGGCTGGTCGCCAGCGTGTTTCTTCAGCTGCTTGGCGGCGCGTTTCTCCTTCGGCGTGTGCTGTGCCTGCTTTTTCGCTTCCTTGGTGCTGTGTCGGATCTTGCCCATGATGCTGCTCCTTGGCGAGGTCGCGGCGGGAGGTCGCGGCTCATATCGCAGTATAGCCGCTGATCGCCGGCTGGCCATGTGCCGATGCGGCTGTTTTTTATACTGGACTGTTCGCTAGTGCGCTGTTCTGTAACGATTTTATTTTTGTCTGGATTGCCGGTATCGCCTGCCGGCATGCCTGCGGCCAAGGTTGGCCGCCACAAGCAAAACCGCCGTCACGGTAGCGTGACGGCGGTGGGGTGGCCGGGCGTGTGCAGTGCCCGGCAGCGGGAATGGCGCAGGGGGCTTACTTGACGGCGCCACTGCCGATGACACCGCCGACGGCCGCGCCGCCGATGGTGCCGAGGGTGTCGCCACCGGTCAGCACCGAGCCGGCCACGCCGCCGATGGCGGCGCCGATGGCGGCATTCTTCTGGTTATGGGTCATGCCGGCGCAGCCGGTCAGTGCCGCGATGGCGGCCAGCAGGGTCAGTGAACGGGTGAGGGTGGATTTCATTATGTGCTCCTAGGGTGGGGCCGACGGTTGAATGGTCAGCGAATGCAGTTTACTGGCCTTAGAAGGGCACAGTGGCTGGCAAGTTCCGTATGCCGCCGCCGGTGGACAAGGCAAGCTACGGTGTGGCGCGCAGGCCTGGCCCGGGGCGATGGCAAAAAAACGCGCCACCGGCAGGGTGGCGCGTTGTCGCTGGCGGATGGCGTGCCGCCGGGGATGGTTCCGGATCAGTTGCCCTTGCCTTTGCCGCCGCCGCCGTTGCTGCCACCACCACCGCCGTGGCCGCCGCGCTGGCTGTTGCCGCTCTTGCCCTGGCTTGCACCCTTGTCGGTAAGCTCAACGGTGCTGCTCTTGCTGGCCGGAATGGCGGCCCGCACGCCGGGGATGGCCGGCGCGGTGCCGGAACGGGTAGTGACCGGCTCGCCGTTGATGGTCAGCGACGCGCGCACGCGGTTGAGATCGCCCTGGGTGATGCCCTTGATCGCCAGCAGGTCACGGCTGTTGGTGAAGGTGGTGGTAAGCTGTGCGTCGACGATGCGCTGCGCATCGACGGTACTGAAACCGGCGGCGACCAGCTCGTCGTAGCTGGCGTCGTTGATGTCCAGCGCCATGACCGGCGCCGCCAGCAGGCCAAGCAGGATGATCAGTTGCTTCATGGTGTCCTCCCGAATAAGCGACAGTGCAGTATAGTTCGCGCCGCCGCGGGCGCCGGCCTTGTTGCGTCGGCGTGTCCGGCATAAAAAAACGCGCCATCGGTGATGGCGCGTTTGCGGGGCGGCTGGCGGCGGGGCTTACTGCGCCTTGGCCACCAGGCGCCAGGCGTGCAGCAGCGGCTCGGTGTAGCCGGACGGCTGCGCGCAGCCCTTGAACACCAGGTCGCAGGCGGCCTTGAAGGCAACCGAAGTCTCGAAATTGCCGGCCATGTTGCGGTAGGCCAGGTCGCCGGCGTTCTGCTGGTCGACCACCGCGGCCATGCGCTTGAGCGTTTCCATCACCTGCGCCTCGTTGGTGATGCCGTGGCGCAGCCAGTTGGCGATGTGCTGGCTGGAGATGCGCAGCGTGGCGCGGTCTTCCATCAGGCCGACGTTGTGGATGTCCGGCACCTTGGAGCAGCCGACGCCCTGGTCGATCCAGCGCACCACGTAGCCGAGGATGCCCTGCGCGTTGTTGTCCAGCTCCTGCTGGATTTCGGCCGCAGACCATTGAGGGTTGGCCGCAACCGGAATGGTCAGCAGCTCGTCCAGCACGTCGATGGCCTGGCCTTCCAGACTCTTCTGCACGTCCTGCACGTTGACCTGGTGGTAGTGCAGCGCGTGCAGCACGGCGGCGGTCGGCGATGGCACCCAGGCGGTGTTGGCGCCGGCTTTCGGGTGGCCGATCTTCTGCTTCAGCATCTCCGCCATCAGGTCCGGCATCGCCCACATGCCCTTGCCGATCTGCGCGTGGCCGCGCAGGCCGCAAGCGAGGCCGACCTGCACGTTGCTGCGCTCGTAGGCGGCGATCCACTTGCTGGTCTTCATGTCGCCCTTGCGGATCATCGGGCCGGCTTCCATCGCGGTGTGCATCTCGTCACCGGTACGGTCGAGGAAGCCGGTGTTGATGAAGGCGACGCGGTGACGGGCGGCGGCGATGCAGGCCTTGAGGTTGACGCTGGTGCGGCGCTCCTCGTCCATGATGCCCAGCTTCACGGTGTACTGCGGCAGGCCGAGCAGGCTTTCCACCGCGCCGAACAGCTCGTTGGCGAACGCCACTTCGTCCGGGCCGTGCATCTTCGGTTTCACGATGTAGATGGAGCCGGCGCGCGAGTTGCCGCGGCGCTGACGGTCGTGCAGCGCGATCAGGGTGGTGACCACCGCGTCCATGATGCCTTCCGGAATCTCGCGGCCGTCGCCGTCGAGGATGGCCGGGTTGCTCATCAGGTGGCCGACGTTGCGGATGAACATCAGACTGCGGCCGTGCAGCGACAGCGCGCTGCCGTCGGCGGCGGTGTACTGGCGGTCGGGGTTCATGCGGCGGGTGAAGGTGCTGCCGCCCTTGCTCACTTCCTCGACCAGATCGCCCTTCATCAGGCCCAGCCAGTTGCGGTATACCAGCACCTTGTCGTCGGCATCGACGGCGGCGACGGAGTCCTCGCAGTCCATGATGGTGCTGAT
The DNA here is from genome assembly GCF_028548475.1 of Vogesella margarita. Taxonomy (GTDB): domain Bacteria; phylum Pseudomonadota; class Gammaproteobacteria; order Burkholderiales; family Chromobacteriaceae; genus Vogesella; species Vogesella margarita. The sequence continues at coordinate 62,851 of NZ_JAQQLE010000010.1, read as the reverse complement.
CGCGGCCTCCATCACGATGTCCTTGACGCCGGCTGCGTCCTGCGCGCCGATGGCGCTGTTCTTGTCGATCTGGATCTCGAAGTGCAGGCCGTTCTGCTTCAGCAGGATGGCGCTCGGCGCGGCGGCATCACCATTGAAACCGATGAACTGTGCCGGCTGTTTCAGGCCGCTGGCCGTGCCGTTGTCCAGCTGTACCTGCAACTGGCCGGCGACCACGCTATAGGCGGTGGCAGCATGGTGCGAGCCGGATTCCAGTGGTGCCGCCTGGTCGAGGAAATCACGGCCGAAGGCGATTACCTTGCCGCCACGTACCGGGTTGTAGGTGCCGGCGCGGCTGGCACCGTCGTCCTCGCTGATGGCATCGGTGCCGTACAGCGCGTCGTACAGGCTGCCCCAGCGCGCGTTGGCCGCGTTCAGTGCGTAGCGGGCGTTCATCACCGGTACCACCAGCTGCGGGCCGGCCTGTTCCGCGATTTCGCTGTCGATGTTGCTGGTGCTGATCTGCGCGTCGGCCGGAACCGGTTTCAGGTAGCCGATGCCGGCGAGGAAGGTCTTGTAGGCGGCCATGTCGGCGATCGGGCCGGGGTGGGCGCGGTGCCAGGCGTCGATCTCGCCTTGCAGGCGGTCACGCTCGGCCAGCAGCGCGCGGTTTTTCGGTGCCAGCGTGTGCACCAGCGCATCGAAACCCTGCCAGAAGGCGGCGGCATCAATGCCGGTGCCGGGCAGTGCTTCCTGCTCGATGAAGTGATAAAGGTTGGCCGCAACCTGCAGACGGTGGTTCTGGATGCGCGTAGTCATGAAGTTTCTCTCTTTATCGTCGTGCGCCGGATGAGGACGCTTTGCTTTAGCGAATGATTCGAGTGTACCGATGTCATGGTGGGGGTAAAAGCGCCAATAATCGATAACATCTTTTACTTTTAGTTGCGTAATGCTACAGCCAGCCGGCACGGCGGAAGCGGCGCCACAGCAGCACATCCAGCACCACCATGCTCAGCAGTGACAGCGGGTAGCCCAGCGGCGTGCGCAGCTCCGGCATGTAGTCGAAGTTCATGCCGTAGATGCCGGCGATCATGGTCGGCACCGCGAACAGCGCGGCGTAGGCGGCCAGCTTCTTGCTGATGCTGCTTTCGTCCAGCGAGATCATCGCGATATTGACCTGGATGGCGGTGGCCAGCAGGTCGCGCTGCGATTCCACGGTGTGCAGGATGCGCGACAGGTGATCGTCCACGTCACGGAAATATTCCGGCAGCTCGTGGCAGGGCGGCGGCACGCGGCCGCCGTACAGCCGCGCGGTGGCCTCGTGCAGCGGCGCGGCGGCGTGATGGACGGCGATCAGCTTGCGCTTGAGCGCGTACAGCGCCGCGATATTGCGCCGCGCCGAGCTGCCCTTGAGAAACAGCCGGCCTTCGATACTGTCCAGCTCGTCTTCCAGCCGGTGAATCACGCCCAGGTAGCGGTCGACCACCGCATCCATCAGCGCGTACAGCACGAAACCGCTGCCGTGCGCCAGCAGGTGCGGCTCGCGCTCGCAGCGTGCGCGCACGTCCTGGAAGCCTTTGCGTGTGCGGTTGCGGATAGACAGCAGGAAGTTGCGGCCAACGAACAGGTCGACCTCGCCGACGTGGATGCCGTTCTCGCGGTCCGGCTCCAGCGTCTTCATCACCAGGAACAGGGTGTCGCCGTACTCCTCCAGCTTCGGCCGCTGGTGGCCGTGCAGCGCGTCTTCCACCGCCAGCGGGTGCAGTGCGAACTGGTGGCCGAAGTGGGTGATTTCGTCCGGGGTCGGGTCCTGCAGCGCGACCCACACCAGGCAGTCCGGCTGGGCCAGGTGTTCGGGAATGGCGCTTACCGTGATGTCGCCGAGTTTCTGGCCGTGGCGGTAGGCAACACAGTTGATCAGCATGAGGGGCCTTGTGGTGACCTGCGCCGGCCGGGGCGGGCGGCGCCGGATGGGGATGGCAATTGCGGTGCCGCTCTTGAAAAAAGCGTACCGTTGCGGCACTTGTTACGCATCGTATGCTAATTGTGGAGTGCTGCCGTGGCTAGCCCGGGTTTATTGCAACGTCTTACCCCGCTGTCCGGCCTGTGGCCGTTCCTGCGGCCGTATCGTACCCGCGCGCTGCTGGCCGCCATGGCGCTGCTGGTGGCGGCTTCGGCCACGCTGCTGCTGCCGGTGGCGTTCCGCTACCTGATCGACCACGCCTTCGTGCAGCGCGAGGCGGTCGATACCTACTTTCTGGCGCTGTTGGGGCTGGCACTGGTGCTGGCGCTGTTCACCGCGCTGCGTTTTTATCTGGTGTCGTGGCTGGGCGAGCGCGTCACCGCCGACGTGCGCAGCGCGGTGTACCGCCACGTGATCCGCATGAGCCCGGAATACTTCGAGACGCTGCAGACCGGCGAGGTGCTGTCGCGGCTGACCACCGACACCACGCTGGTGCAGACCGTGATCGGCACCAGCCTGTCGATGGGGCTGCGCAACCTGCTGCTGATGCTGGGTGGGCTGGTGATGCTGGCGGTGACCAGCCCCAGCCTGACCGGCTACATCCTGGTGACGCTGTTGCTGGTGATCCTGCCTATCCTGGTCTTCGGCCGCCGCGTGCGTACGCTGTCGCGCGCCAGCCAGGACCGCATCGCCGATTCCAGCGCCATGGCCGGCGAGACGCTGAACGCGGTGCAGACGGTGCAGGCCTTCGCGCAGGAGGCGCGCGAAACCGTGCGCTTCGACGGCTCGGTGACACTGAGCTTCGACACCGCGCTGGCGCGCATCCGTGCCCGGTCGCAGCTGACGGCGGTGGTGATCATGCTGGTGTTCGGCGCGGTGGTGTTCGTGCTGTGGCTGGGCGCGCGCGCGGTGCTGGCCGGGCAGATGTCCAGCGGCCTCTTGGCGCAGTTCATCCTCTACGCGGTGGTGACCGCCGGCGCCATCGGCGCGGTGGCCGAGGTGTGGGGTGACCTGCAGCGCGCTGCCGGCGCCACCGAGCGGCTGATGGCGCTGCTGGCGCAGCGCTCGCCGGTCCAGCCGCCGGCGCAGCCGCTGCCCTTGCCGGCAACGGGCGACGGTCTGCAATTGCAAGACGTCGGCTTCGCCTACCCGTCGCGCCCCGGGCAGCCGTCGCTGTCCGGCGTCAGCCTTGCGGTCCGCCCCGGCGAACAGCTGGCGCTGGTCGGGCCGTCCGGCGCAGGCAAGACCACGCTGTTCCAGTTGCTGCTGCGCTTTTACGATCCGCAAGTTGGCCGCATCACGCTCAACGGCACCGATATCGCGCAGCTGGACCCGCAGGCGTTGCGGCGCCACATCGGCATCGTGCTGCAGGATACGGTGATCTTCGGTGCCAGCGCGCTGGAGAACATCCGCTACGGCCGGCCGGAGGCGACGGACGAGGAGGTGATCGCCGCCGCCCGCGCCGCCGCCGCGCACGAATTCATCGAGCGCCTGCCGGAGGACTATCACAGCTACCTGGGCGAGCGCGGCGTGCGCCTGTCCGGTGGCCAGCGCCAGCGCATCGCCATTGCGCGCGCCATCCTGAAAAACCCGCCCATCCTGCTGCTGGACGAGGCCACCAGCGCGCTGGATGCCGAATCGGAACAGCTGGTGCAGCAGGCGCTGGAACGCGCCGCCGCCGGGCGCACCACCATCGTCATCGCGCACCGGCTGGCCACCGTCAAGCAGGCCGACCGCATCGTGGTGCTGGAGCAGGGGCGCATCGTGGCGGAAGGCACCCACGCCGAGCTGCTACAGCGCTCGCCGCTGTACGCGAGGTTGGCCGCCTTGCAGTTCGGGCTGGCTGGCTGAACTGCGGCCAACCTTGTTGTGGCGGGCAAGGGCGGCGATAATCGCGCCTTGATTGAATGAGGACAGATCCGAGCATGCTGATTAGCGAATCCAGGGTAGAGCGTTTGGTGGTACACCGTGTCGGCAATCCGGCGCGCGGCGAGCCGTTGCAGCTGTCGCACAAGGCCATCGGCGTGGACGAGGCGGTGTCGGCGCTGATTCTGGACGGCTACCTGAAGGGCATCGTCTCCGACAAGAAGAAGTACCAGTTCTTCCACGAGACCGATCTCAACCTCAACGAGCTGTACCACTACACGCGGCAGTTTTTCCGCGGCGACGTCGATCTATTGGAGGTGTCGCAGCGCATCGCCAAGCACCTGTTCGCGCGCTCGCAGCACCCGAACATCGCTGCCGGCGACCTGCTGGTGATCCTGTTCTCGGGCCTAGGTGAAGCGGACAGCCCGCAGCGCGCGCTAGGCGTGTTCAAGGCGGAGATCCAGGAGGATTTCCTGACCATCGTCGAGAGTGGCGAGGTGTTCGACATCAGCCACGCCAGCGGTATCAACCCGCGCCTGATCGACAAGGGTGCACTGATCCTGGAAAACGGCCCGCTGCTGTACGCGGTCGACCGCCAGGGCCACGAGGCCAAGTTCTGGCTCGACGACTTCCTGCAGGCGATGCGGGTGCCGGATACCAGCAGTAGCAGCAAGCTGGTGGCCGAGGTGATGGAACAGATCTCGGAAGAGATCGAAGACCCGCTGGCGCAGGTGCGCTTCAAGGACGAGGTAATGACGCTGTGCAAGACGGTGCCGGAAGTGTCGCCGCGGCAGATGGGCAGTATGGCAGAGCGCTACGTCGAGCCGGAGCAGGTCGGGCGCCTGTTCGACAGCGCCGCCGAGAACTATGGCTTTGCGCTGGAGAGCGACGTGCGGCTGCCGGCGCAGGGCATGGCGCGGCGGCTGGAAAAGAGCTGGAGCAAGGTTGGCGTCGGCAATGGCATCAGCTTGCTGCTGCCGTCCGATCTCAGCCTGCAGAACGTGCAGACGGTGAAGGGTGACAACGGCGAGCTGCAGATTACGCTGCGGCTGCTGCAAAAACAGTAAGTCGCCGGCCCGCACGGGCCGCAGACAACAAAAGGTTGGCCGCAGTCATGCGGCCAACCTTTTTCATTGGCGGCGGGCTATTTCAGCGTCTGCAGGTATTTGTACACCGTGGCGCGGCCGAGACCGAGCACGTTGGCGATGTAGTGGGTGGCGCTCTTGCCGTTGAAGGCGCCCTCGGCGTACAGCGCCTCGACCAGCTCCTTGCGGTGCTGGCGCGACAGGGTATTGAGCGCCAGTTGCCGCTCCTGCAGCCAGCGGTGCATGAAGGTGTTGATGCGCTCCTGCCAGTCGTCGCGGAACAGCTCCGCCGGCTGTTCCACGAGGCCAGCGCCCTTCAGCAGCATGCCCAGCATGCCGTGCATGTCCTCGAACACCGCGATGTTGAAGTTGATGCACATCACCCCCAGTGCGGAGCCTGCGTCGTCGAACAGCACCGAGCTGACGCAGCGCATCTTGCGACCGTCCCAGTTCACCTTCTCGTACGGCCCGACATAGCGTTCGGCGATGGTGCGCTCGATTTCTTCCAGCGCCGCCTCGTCGCCGATTTCGCGCCGCGACAGGTTGTTGGCGAGGTAGAGCACGCGCTGGCTGTCCAGGTCGTGGATCACCACCTCGGCGTAGGGAAAGAACAGCTTGGCGATGCTGTCGGCGAGGTGGCTGTAGCGCGACAGCAGCAGTTGCTGCGGCGTGGGGCTGGGCGTCATGGTCGGTTCGGGCGCAACGGCAGGGACAGCGATAGTGCCTGATGCGGCGGGCAGGGCACAAGCCTCGCGCCCGCCGGCCGCCGCTAGAGCGTCCGCGCCGTCCCGGGGCGGACTCATCGCGCGGCCTGCGCCTGTTGCAGTAGTGCGCAGGCGATGGCGATGTCCTGCAAGCCCATGCCGATGGAGCGGAAGAACACCGGGCGCTGGTAATCCGGCAACGCGCAGCGCTGGCTGACCAGATCGGCCAGATCGCCGACGATGCGCTCGCGCTGCCAACTACCCTCCTGGCTGGCGAGTACCATCTCGCCGGCGCTGTCCGGCGTGCTGTGCTTGTGGTCGCAGTACACGTCCATCGCGGCGAGGCTGGCCGGGGGCACCTCGTGCGCGTTGACGGCGTTGGTGCTGATCGAGGTGATCAGCGCCGGTTTGCTCAGCGTGGCCGGATCCAGTACCGGGCTGGCAGAGGAGGTGCACAGCATGATCACGTCGGCGTTGTCGCAGGCGGCGTCGACGCTGACGCTGATCTCGATGCGCGCATCCAGCGCCTGCAGTTGCTGCTGCAGCTCCGGCTTGGCGGCAAGGTCCGGCGCGTACACGCGGATGCGCTGCCAGTCGCGCAGCGGCAGCACGTGGCGCAGGTGCGCCTGGCCCAGCGCGCCGCAGCCGATCAGCGTCAGCTGGCGGCTGTCCTGCCGCGCCAGCAGCTCGATGGCCAGCGCGCTGGTGCCGGCGGTGCGCTCGGCCGTCAGCAGGCCGGAATCGCAGAACAGCAGCGGCTGGCCGGTGTGCATCGACATCAGGCTGGTCCAGGCGCTGATGATGGGGCGGCCGTCGGTGACGATGTAGGGCGACAGCTTGGCGCCGAACACGCCGGCATCGGCCAGCACGCCCTGATAGGTGATGACGTCGCCGGCGCCTTGCGGGAACAGGGTTAGCGTCTGCGCCGGCTGCACCGCGCGCTCGTTCGCCAGCGCCTGGAACAGCGCGCTCAGCGCGGCGCGCACCGGCAGCGCCGGCAGGTAGTCGCGCACCTGTTGCTGGGTGAGGAGCAGGGGGGCGGCGTGATGGTCGATGGGGTTCATGCTGGGCTCTCGTATTGGTGTGGTCGGGCGCGGCCGGGCTGCGGCTGGCGGCTTGTTTGTTGTATTAAATTCTATTGTGGAAAAAAAGTCTACAAATTGTGCAGTGACCATTTTTGCCGCGTCTTGCCGTATTTTGCACCCGGCGTATGGTGTACAAGTGTCTGTTATTGCACAGGTAAATGGCTTTACGAGTCATGTCTTTGTCATGGCCTGTCCGGCTGTGACTACCGTGCCGTACCGGTGGTGGTCGGATTTTTTATAAATTAATTGTCCAAAATGGAAATATTGTCTATCTTGTGACCGAGCCCAAGCAAGACGTGAGCGCAGCCAGCCGGCTGTCCAACCACGCAGGCGGCATGGCCAGACCATGCACAACGGGACGGGACATTACCCGCTACGGAACAAAGGAGACTATTCATGATCAGCAAACGCGTTCGCACTGCCGTTTTCCCCCTGCTGGCCTGCCTCGCCGGCACCGTCATGGCGCAGGGTGCGCCGCTGCGCATGGGGCTGGAGCCGTTCTACCCGCCGTTCGAGAGCAAGCAGGCCGACGGCCAGCTGGTCGGCTTCGACATCGATGTCGGCAAGGCGGTGTGCGAGCGCATGGCCGCCAAGTGCAGTTGGGTGGAAACCTCGTTCGAGGGCCTGATCCCCGGCCTGAAGGCGAAGAAGTTCGACGTCATCAACTCGGCGATGAACATCACCGCCAAGCGCCGCGAGTCCATCGACTTCACCACCCCGATCTACATCGTGCCGATCCAGATGGTGGCGCGCCGCGACAGCAAGCTGACGCCGACCGTGGCCAGCCTGAAGGGCAAGACCGTCGGCGTGCTGCAGGGCGCCACCCAAGAAGATTTCGTGCGCAAGCACTGGGAGAAGAATGGCGTGAAGGTGGTCGCCTACCGCGACCAGGCGCAGATCTTCCTTGATCTCGCCTCCGGCCGTCTGGATGCCGGCGTGCAGGAAGCGCAGACTGCGATGGAAGGCTTCCTCAGCAAGCCGCAGGGCAAGGACTTTGACTTTGCCGGCGGCGTGATCAGCGACTTCGCCACCCTGGGTGAGGGCACCGGCATGGGGCTGCGCAAGGGCGACCCGCGCAAGGCCGAGCTGGACAAGGCGATTGCCAGCCTGAAGCAGGACGGCACCCTCAGCAAGCTGTCGCAGAAGTACTTCCACCGCGACATCATCGCCAAGTAAGCGGCGTGCAAGGTTGGCCGCAGGCTGCGGCCAACCTTGCAGATCCCGTTGTCATGGCCGCTGGTCGCAGCGCCCATGGCAACTGCATCTGAAAGAAGCCAAACATGGATTTCGACATCATCGTCCTCGGCGCCGGCATGATCGGCGTTTCTTCTGCCATCGCCCTGCAGCAGCGCGGCTTGCGCGTGGCGCTGCTCGACCGCCGCGCGCCCGGCGAGGAAACCAGCCACGGCAACGCCGGCCTGCTGGAACGCGCCGCCGTGGTGCCGTACGGCTTCCCGCGCAATATCGCCAGCGTGCTGCGCATCGGCCGCAACCGCAGCGCCGACGTGCGCTACCAGCCGTCCAGCCTGCTGCAGAGCGCGCCGTGGTTGTGGCGCTACTTCCGCGCCTCCGCGCCGCATCGCCTCGCCGCCGCTGCACACGACATGCTGCCGCTGATCAGCCGCAGCCTGGACGAACACGACACGCTGATCGCTGCGGCCAATATGCGCGGGCTGTGCAGCGACGACGGTCTGTACGAGGCCTACCGCACCGAGGCCGGTTTTGCCGCCGAGGCCGCCAACGCGCGCCGCATCGCCGCCGAACACGGCCTGCAACTGCAGATCCTGGATGCGGCCCAGCTGCGCGCCGCCGAGCCGGGCCTTGGCGAGGGCTTTGCCGGCGCGGTGCACTGGCGCGACCCGCAGCGCATCAGCGATCCCGGCGCGCTGACCCGCGGCTATGCGGCCTATTTCGAAAGCCTGGGCGGGGTGCTCCTGCAGCAGGAGGCCACGTCGCTGGTCCCGGATGGCAGCGGCTGGCAGATCGGTACGAAGCAGGGCACGCTGCGCGCGGCGCAGGTGGTGGTGGCGATGGGGCCGTGGTCCGACGACATCTTCCAGCCGCTGGGCTACCGCATCCCGCTGCAGACCAAGCGCGGCTACCACATGCACTACCAGCCGCTGGGGCCGGGGCTGAACTACACCGTGGCCGACGTGGAAGGCGGCTTCGTGGTGGCGCCGATGCAGCGCGGCCTGCGCATCGCCACCGGCGTGGAGCTGGCGCGACGCGACGCCGCGCCCAACTACGCGCAGCTGGAGCAGGCCGAGGCGCTGGCACGCGGGCTGTTTCCGCTGGGCGAGCGGCTGGACGCCACGCCGTGGCTGGGCAGCCGCCCGTGCCTGCCGGACATGCGCCCGGCGCTGGGCGCCGCGCCGCGCCACAAGGGCTTGTGGTTCAACTTCGGCCACGCCCACCACGGCCTGACGCTGGGGCCGGTGTGCGGCCAACTGCTGGCGCAGGTGATCTGCGGCGAGACGCCGTTCACCGATCCGGCGCCGTACGCGCCGGCGCGCTTCCTGTAGCACCGGACGCGTGAATGCAAAAAGCCCGCCGATAAGGCGGGCTTTGTCATTGCTGCCAACGTGCAAGGTTGGCCGCAGATCCTGTGACAGGCTGACTCAGCACTCGACGATGTTGACCGGTACCTCGATCACGTTGATCGCCAGCCCGCCGCGTGCGGTTTCCTTGTACTTGGTGCTCATGTCGCGGCCGGTATCGCGCATGGTCTTGATCACGCGATCCAGCGACACGAAGTGCTGGCCGTCGCCGCGCAGCGACATGCGCGCCGCGTTGATGGCCTTGATCGACGCCATTGCGTTGCGCTCGATGCACGGCACCTGCACCAGGCCGCCGACCGGATCGCAGGTCAGCCCCAGGTTGTGTTCCATGCCGATCTCGGCGGCGTTTTCCACCTGCTCCGGCGTACCGCCCAGCACTTCGGCCAGGCCGCCGGCCGCCATCGAACAGGCGGAGCCGACTTCGCCCTGGCAGCCGACTTCGGCACCGGAAATGGAGGCGTTGAGCTTGAACAGGATGCCGATGGCGCCGGCGGTGAGCAGGAAGCGCACGATGCCGTCGTCACTGGCGCCGGGGATGAAGCGCGCGTAGTAGTGCAGGACCGCCGGGATGATGCCGGCGGCGCCGTTGGTCGGCGCGGTCACCACGCGGCCGCCGGCGGCGTTTTCCTCGTTCACCGCCAGTGCGTACAGGTTGACCCAGTCCAGTACCGTCAGCGGGTCGCGCAGCGCCGCTTCCGGCGACGACAGCAGCTTGCGGTGCATGTCGGCGGCGCGGCGCTTGACCTTCATGCCGCCGGGCAGGATGCCTTCGCGCTCGCAGCCGCGCTTCACGCAGCCCTGCATCACGTGCCAGATGTTGAGCAGGCCGGCGCGCACTTCTTCCTCGCTGCGCCACGCCAGCTCGTTCTCCAGCATGATCTGGCTGATGCTCTTGCCGTGGCGCTGGCACAGTGCCAGCAGCTCGGCGCCGCTCTTGAACGGGTGCTTCAGCTCGGTGACGCCGGGCGGCACGAAGCCTGCGTCGATCGCCGCCTCGTCGACCACGAAGCCACCGCCCACCGAGTAGTAGGCGCGCTTGGACAGGCTGCTGCCGTCGGCGGCAAACGCCTCGAAGATCATGCCGTTAGGGTGGTAGGGCAGCGCCTTGCGCTTGTGCAGGATCAGGTGTTCGGACTCGATGAAGTCGATCTCGTGCGTGCCCAGCAGCGCGATGCGCTTGTTGTTGCGGATGGCGGCCAGCATGCCGTCGACGGCGTCGGTATCGACCAGATCCGGGTGTTCGCCCTGCAGCCCGAGCAGCACCGCCACGTCGCTGCCGTGGCCTTTGCCGGTGGCACCGAGAGAACCGAACATTTCGGACTTGACCGCGGCGGTCTGCGCCAGCAGGCCATCCTTTTCCAGCCGGGCGACGAATTGTCGCGCCGCGCGCATCGGGCCGACGGTGTGGGAGCTGGAAGGGCCGATGCCGATCTTGAACAAATCAAAAACACTGATTGCCATGTTGCTTCTCTTGAGGTGGTGCCTGCGGGGCAGGTTCTGTTTTAACTATAGTCGGGCGCCGTCGGAATGACGGCGCCCGCTGCTGCTTAGCGGTAAACCGGGAAGGCGGCGCACAGCTCCGCCACCTGGCGTTTCACGCGGGCGGCGACATCGGGGTTGTCGATGTCGTCGAGGATGTCGCACACCCAGTGCGCCACCTGGCCGGCTTCCGCTTCCTTGAAGCCGCGGCTGGTGATGGCCGGGCTGCCGATGCGGATGCCGCTGGTGACGAACGGGCTTTGCGGGTCGTTCGGTACCGCGTTCTTGTTGACGGTGATGCAGGCGGCGCCCAGTGCGGCGTCGGCGGCCTTGCCGGTGAGGCCCTTGTCGATCAGGCTCAACAGGAACAGGTGGTCATCGGTCTTGCCGGACACCACGGTGTAGCCGCGCTGCTGGAATACTGCCACCATGGCGCGGGCGTTGGCCAGCACCTGTTTCTGGTAATCGACGAATTCCGGCTGCAGCGCTTCGAGGAAGGCCACCGCCTTGGCGGCGATCACATGCATCAGCGGGCCGCCCTGGATGCCGGGGAAGACCAGCGACTGCAGTTTCTTTTCCAGCTCCGGATTGGCCTGCGCCAGGATCAGGCCGCCGCGCGGGCCGCGCAGCGTCTTGTGGGTGGTGGTGGTGACCACGTGCGCGTGCGGCACCGGGTTCGGGTACAGGCCGGCGGCCACCAGGCCGGCGACGTGCGCCATGTCGACAAAGAAATACGCACCGACGCTGTCGGCGATCTCGCGCATGCGCTTCCAGTCCACCACCAGCGAGTAGGCGGAGAAGCCGGCGACCAGCATCTTCGGCCGGTGTTCTGCGGCCAACCTTTGCACTTCGTCGTAGTCGATCTCGCCGGTGTCCACGTTGATGCCGTACTGCACCGCGTTGTAGATCTTGCCGGAGAAGTTGACCTTGGCGCCGTGGGTGAGGTGGCCGCCGTGCGCCAGGCTCATGCCCAGCACGGTGTCGCCCGGCTGCAGCAGCGCCATGTATACCGCGGCGTTGGCCTGGCTGCCGGAGTGCGGTTGCACGTTGGCGTAGTCGGCGCCGAACAGCTCTTTGGCGCGGTCGATGGCCAGCTGTTCGGCGACATCGACGTGCTCGCAGCCGCCGTAGTAGCGCTTGCCGGGATAGCCCTCGGCGTATTTGTTGGTCAATTGGCTGCCTTGCGCCTGCATCACGCGCGGGCTGGTGTAGTTCTCGGAGGCGATCAGCTCGATGTGGTCTTCCTGGCGTTGTGCCTCGGCCTGCATCGCGGCCCACAGTGCGTCGTCGAAACCGGCAATCTCCATCTCTTTGGTAAACATCGTGCATTCCTTTTTCTTGGCGCGAACGGCAAAGGTTGGCCGCAACCGCGCTGGTAGTGGCGGCAGGGTCGGGCAGGGCGTTGACGCATGGATGTGCGGCTCAAAGGACAATGGCGCCCGCCCGGCGTCTGCCGGACGATGCCCCCTCTGTCCCTTTGCCTGAGAGATTGCGGCGCACGGTGTATCCACCGGGCCATGCTTCCTTCGGCGAGATCCGGCCTTGCGGCTGATCTACTCTCCAGAGTGCCAGACGTCGCTGCAGTTCTTTTGCCTGAGAGTTTCCGGGGCGATTCCCCTTCGGCGCTGTCAGCGAATGACAGTCTCTCCTGCAGCGGCTTGATTGGCTGGTCGCAATCTAGTGAAGCGGCGCGCGGCTGTCAACGCATCGACGACAGTATTCAATGTGCTGTTGCAACAAAAAACCCCGCCGCGAACGCGCCGATCCAGTCGGGTCGGGCGTTCGGCAGGGTTTGCACTGCAAAACCGCATACTTATATAAGGTGTGCGGTCGCGGCGTGAATCAGACGCTGGCAACGGTAAAGCGCTGGCGGTGGTGCTGCGGCTGCAGCGCCTCGTCCGTCACCGCCACGGCGAGATCGGCGTCGCTGATGCCGGCCGGTGCTTCGCCGGCCATCAGCAGCTCGTTGCCGCCGAGACGGTACTGGCCGCTGCGCGCGCCCGGCGACAGCAGCGCCGGCGGCGACACGAACACCCAGTCCAGCTGCGTTTCCTGTTGCAGCAGGTTCAGCGCCTGGCGTGCGCCCTCGGCGCCTTCCTTGTATTCCGCCGGGAAGTGCGGGGTGTCGATCAGCTGCACGCCGGGGGCGACGAACAGGCTGCCGGCGCCGCCGATCTCGATGAAGCGCGGCACGCCGGCGGCCTTGACCCCGGCGACGATGGCCTGGTGACCGGCGAGGAACAGCGCGCGGATGTCGGCCTTGTCCCAGCCGGGATTGAAGGCGCTGATCACCACGTCGTGGCTGGCCACCGCACGAGCCACCGCGTCGGCGTCGTAGGCATCGGCGGCGACCACCTCAAGGTTGGCCGCAGCGGCGATGCGCTCGGGGCGGCTGGCGATGGCGGTGACGGCGACATTGCGCGACAGCACTTCTTTCAGGATGGCCGAGCCGACAAAGCCGCTGGCGCCGATCAGTGCGATTTTCATGAGTGCTCCTTGCTGCCCGCTGACGGGCGGTGATTGATGAAGGCAGTGTAATTGCAAGTTCGCATTCCGATAATCCGTCGTAAAATGGATTGATTGTTAATTTGAAATAATGAATATGGACGAATTGCGCAGCATGGCGGTGTTTGCCCGGGTGATCGAGAAAGGCTCGATGAACGCGGCAGCGCAGAGCCTGGGCATCACGCCGTCGGCGGTCAGCCAGCATCTGCGGCGGCTGGAGCAGCGCCACGGCGTCACCCTGCTACAGCGCACCACGCGCAAGCTGACGCTGACCGAGGCCGGGCAGCTGTTTTACCAGGGCTGTGCGGCGATGCTGGCGGCGGCGCGGCAGGCTGAGCAGCAGCTGTCAGCGCTGCGCGACGCACCGGTGGGCGAGCTGCGCATCTCCGCGCCCAGCGGCCTGGCCGGCGGGGTGCTCAGCGGCGCGCTGGCGCCGCTGTTGGCGGCCAACCCCGGTCTCAGCCTGCAGTTGTTCTTTCACGACGAGATGGTGGACCTGCTGGAGCTGCAGATCGATCTCGCGATCCGGGCCGGCAAGCTGAAGGACTCGTCGCTGGTGGCGCGCCATCTGGCGGACTGGCGTTTTGTCATTTGCGCGTCACCGGTCTATGTTGCAAAACATGGCCTGCCGCACAGTCCGGTCGAGCTGCTGCAGCACGACTGGGTTGGGGTGGCGTCGCACGAGGGCTTGAGCCGGCTGCAGTTGACGCGCGGTGCGGAAACGGTGACGTTGTCGGTGCCGCCGCGCATCAGCAGCAACAATATCCTGTCGGCACGCGCCTTTGTGCTGGAAGGGCTGGGGTTGTCCTTGCAGCCGGAACCGGAAGTGCGCAAGGAGCTGGCCTCCGGTCTGCTGCAGCCGGTGCTTGGCGAGTGGAGCCTGCCGGAGCTGCCGTTGTGGCTGGTAACGCCACGGCGGGAGGGGCAACCTGCCAAAGTGCGACATGCTATGTCGATATTGCAGGCGGCCTTGGGTGGCGAACGCCATCTTTGACATTGGCAAGGGTGATTTGTTGCCGTATTTTTTCAGTTAAGTTATATAAAAATGCCAATTAATGCGGATTGTACGCAGAATACAAAATTTCGCTGTTAACGAAATGCCATGAAATGGCTTTGTGAATATAAACAAATAACCACAGCTGGGCTTAGTAGTACTATGCCGCACCATAACTAACAAAATTCAGTGGGGAATACACATCATGATGTCATTGCGTACTCGCCTGATGGCCTTCGTGCTGCTGGTACTGACGGTACTGGCTGTCATGTTCTGTGCCGTCGCGTACTGGAAGATGAGCGACGCTCTGTCCAGTGCGATCCGTAACGAAATCAACCAGGCCGCCAACAGCAAGGCGAGCTTTGTGGCCGAGTGGGTGTCTACCCGCCAGAAGATCGTCGCTGCCGCGCTGCCGCGCTTCGGTACCGGCGAATTGCAGCCGGTGCTGGACCAGGCGCATGACGCCGGCGGCTTTGACGACATGTACATCGGTCAGCCAGACAAGACCATGACCCAATTCACCGGTGCCGCCAAAGTGCCGGAAGGCTACGACCCGACCGGCCGACCTTGGTATCTGGCCGCCAAGGATGCCGACGGCCCGATCGCGTCGCCGCCTTATATCGACGCCGCCACCAAGCGCCCGATCATCACCTTCGCGCAGGCGCGCAAGGATGGCGGCCAGCTGGTGGCCGTGGCCGGTGGTGACGTGACACTGCAGCGCGTGGTGGACGAGGTGGTTGCCGCCAAGCTGCCGGGTGACGGCTACGCCTTCCTGGTAACCGGCGACGGCACCGTGATTGCGCATCCGGCCAAGGATTCCGGCCTGAAGAAGATCGGCGAGGTGGTGACTGGCTACGACATGAACGCGGTGAGCAAGGATGGCCAGATCGTGGATGTGTCGATCAACGGTACAAACACCCTGACCGCGCTGTATCCGGTAGGCAAGACTGGCTGGTTCCTCGGTGTGATGGTGCCGGTTGCTGCGGCAATGGCACCGGTAACGCAGCTGCTGATGGTGATGGTTGGCCTGCTGGTGGTTGCGCTGGTGGTATCCGGCATCTTCGCCTACGTTGGTGTGGCGCGCATGCTGTCCGGCCTGTCGGTGCTGCGCAATGCGATGCGTGAAGTGGCCAGCGGCCACGGCGACCTGACCAAGACGCTGCCGGTCGGCAACCGCGACGAAGTGGGCCAGATTGCTGAAGCCTTCAACCAGTTCGTGGCCAAGCTGCGCGAGATGTTCCTCACCGTGCGTGACGAGTCCGAGTCGCTGGCCCGCGACGCCGCCGACCTGAACCGCGTGGCGGAGCAGATCGCCCAGGATTCGCGCGTGCAGTCGTCCGAGCTGTCGTCGACCGCCGCCACCATCGAACAGATCACCGTCAGCATCAACCACATTGCCGACCACGTCGGCGAAACCGAGGTGCTGGTGTCGCGCTCGCGTGACAACTCGCTGGATTCGCACCGTGCGATGGCGGAAGTGGCGCGCGAGGTGGAATCCATCGTTGGCGCGGTATCGTCGCTGCAGGGTGTGATGTCCAACCTGTCCGGCCAGTCCGAGCAGATCAAGGGCATCGTCGGCGTGATCCGCGACATCGCCGACCAGACCAATATGCTGGCGCTGAATGCGGCGATCGAGGCGGCGCGTGCCGGCGAGCAGGGCCGCGGTTTCGCGGTGGTGGCCGACGAGGTGCGCAAGCTGGCCGAACGTACCGCCAGCGCCACGGTGCAGATCGCCGAGCTGATCGATACCGTGATCCAGAAGACCGGCGAGGCGATCGACCATGCCGACGCCACCAACGCGAAGGTGGAAACCGGTGTCACCCTGTCGCGCGAAGCGGCCAGCAAGGTGGAGCTGATCAAGGGCAACGCCGAAGAGATCTCCACCCGCATGGGCGAGATCACTTCCTCCACCGCCGAGCAGGGCATCGCCACCAACGAAATGGCGCGCAGCGCCGAGCGTGTCAACTCGATGGCGCAGCAGACCGACAGCAGCCTGCAGGAAGCGCTGGCGACGATCCAGGTACTGGCCAGCCGCGGCGATCAGCTGAAGGCACTGGTGTCGCAATTCCGTCTGTGATACATCTTGCATGCAGCAAGCCCCGGCCTGTGCCGGGGTTTTTCTTTTTGTGGAGTCTGTTCTATGTTTGCCAATCCTTTTGCCCGTTTCCAGGATGCCCCGGTCGTGCTGGACGGCGCGATGGCGTCCGAGCTGGAGCGTCGCGGTTGTGACCTGAATGACGCGCTGTGGTCGGCGCGGGTGCTGATCGAGCAGCCGGAGCTGATCCGTCAGGTGCATTTCGACTACTTCGCCGCCGGAGCCGACGTCGCCACCACCGCCAGCTACCAGGCGTCGTTTAGCGGCTTTGCCAAGCGCGGCCTGGACGAAGCCGCCGCCGCGGAGCTGATGCAGCGCTCGGTGCAGCTGGCACAGCAGGCGCGCGACGAATTCTGGGCCGATGCGGCCAACCATGCCGGTCGCCAGAGGCCGCTGGTGGCAGCCTCGGTGGGACCGTACGGCGCGATGCTGGCCGACGGTTCCGAATACCGTGGCGATTACGGCCGCAGCGAGACCGAGCTGATGGACTTCCATCGCCCGCGCATTGCCGCCTTGCTGGCCGCCGCGCCGGATCTGCTGGCGTGCGAGACCATTCCCTGCGCGGTAGAAGCGCGTGCCATCGCGCGCGTACTGCAGCAGGACTTCCCGCAGGCGACGGCATGGATCAGTTTCTCCTGCCGCGATGGTGCCAACCTGAGCGACGGTACGCCCTTGCTGGCGGCGGTAGCCGAGCTGGAAGCCTATCCGCAGATCGTGGCGGTGGGCGTCAACTGCACCGCGCCGCGCCATATTGTGCCGCTGCTGCAAACGTTGGCCGCAAGCACCGGCAAGCGGCTGCTGACCTATCCCAACTCCGGCGAAGCCTACGATGCGGTGACCAAGACCTGGCACGGCAGCAGCGATCCGCTGGCCTTTGCCGAGGCGGCGCGACAGTGGCGTCTGGCCGGCGCCAGCTGCATCGGCGGTTGCTGCCGCACCTCGCCGGACGACATCCGCGCGCTGGCTGGCTGGCTGCGCGGCTAAATCGGCACGGCGGCATCATCCACGGCGACCTCTTGGTCGCCGTTTTTCATAGTGCTTATTGCAGCAGCGGGCCGGCGGCGAGCAGACTGCCCAGCGCCATCAGCAGCAGGCCGATGCCGCGGTTGAGCCACAGCTGCACGCCAAGCAGGCGCTGGCTCAAGCCGTCCTGCGCCAGCAGTACCGCCACCAGCGAAAACCACAGCACATGTGCCAGCGACATGAACAGGCCGTAGCCGAGTAGTACCGGTAGTGGCGTGCTGCTGGCTACGACCTGGGTATAGGTACTGATCACGAACAGCATGGTCTTGGGGTTGAGCGCGTTGGTCAGAAAGCCGTTGCGCAGCGCGCGGCCGTGGCTGTCTAGCGCCGCGGCCTCGTTGACGGCGGCACTGCGGAAGGTGCTCCAGCCGACGTACACCAGATAGCCGGCGCCCAGCACGCGCAGCAGTTGCAGCAACAGCGGCGTCTCCTGCAACAGGCTGGCGCCGAGCAGGGTGTACATCACGTGTACCTGCACGCCGAGGCCGATGCCGAGCGCGGCGGCGAGGCCGGCGCGTTTGCCGTACAGCAGGCTGTTGCGGCTGATCATGGCGAAGTCGGCGCCGGGGCTGATCACGGCGAGCAGGGTAATGGTCATCACGGCAAACAGTTCGGTCATTGCGTATACTTTCGGTGAGTTTGGTGAAGGGTAAACGGATGACCGTCATTGTCACGCTTTGTCCTGAAAATGAATAACGATGGTTTTTGCCTGATTTACGTGAGAAAAACTAACCGATGAGCTTTGCCGCACTACCGTCGCTGAACGCCTTGCGCGTGTTCGAGGCCGCTGCCCGCCACGGCAGCTTCGTGCGCGCGGCCGATGAGCTATGCGTGACGCACGGCGCGGTCAGCCGCCAGATCCGCCTGCTGGAAGAGCAGCTGGGCGTGGCGCTGTTCGAGCGCCGCAACCGCGCGGTCTTCCTCAGCGCCGCCGGCACCCGGCTGTTTGCCGCCTGCGGCGAGGCGCTGTACACCCTGCAGCAGGCGGTGACGCAACTGCAGCCCACCGCCACGCCGCCACTCGCGGTGTCGTGCGAGCCGACGCTGGCGATGCGCTGGCTGATTCCGCGCCTGCCGCAGTTCCATGCGCTGCATCCGGATATCGAGGTCCACCTCAGCGCCGCCGGCGGCGCGGTGCGGCTGGAGAGCGGCCATGTCGAGCTGGCGATCCGGCGCGATGACTTCGCCCTGCCGGCGCACTACTGCGTGCAAAGGTTGGCCGCAGAGCATGTCGGGCCGGTCTGTCGTGAACAGGCGGCCGCGGTGCGGCTGCACACCCGTTCACGGCCACAGGCGTGGCCGGAGTGGCAGCGCTTGCAGCCGGCGGCGGCGATGGTGCTGGCTGGCAGCCGCGAGTTCGAGCACTTCTACCTCAGCCTGCAGGCGGCACTGGCCGGGCTGGGGGTGGCGATGGCGTCGCTGTTCATGGTGGCCGACGATCTGGCGGCGCAGACGCTGCAGGCGCCGGCCGGTTTTGTCGCCGACGGCAGCCACTACGTGCTGCTGTCGCTGCAGCCACTGGCGCAGGATGCGCGGCAGCAGGCGTTTGCGGCGTGGCTGGCGGACAGCATGCAGCAGACGCTGGTCTTGCATGCAAACAGGATAGTCGGCGCGTGACGGTCTGAAAATTATATTGCGCAGGATTGCTTGATATTCTTGAATTAATGCAAAAACTTGTCATTCACGGGTTTTTTGATCTGGATTTATTGTTTTTGGCGCACGGCTGGCTACAATCCGCAGCTGACATATTGCACTGCGGAATGATTCGAGATGACAAGCGCCGGCCACACCCTGTTGGATTCCGAAACCAACGACGTTTCCCATACCCTGCTGGAAGACATTCTGGCGATCCTGGTCGGCACGCTGCTGGTGGCCTTTGGCGTTGCGATGTTCAAGCAGGCCGGCCTGCTCACCGGCAGCACCGCCGGCATCGCCTTCCTGATCCACTACCAGAGCGGCATCCCGTTCGGAGTGGTGTTCTCGCTGATCAATGTGCCGTTCTACTGGCTGGCGCTGAAGCGCATGGGCTGGGCGTTCACCATCAAGACCTTTGTCGCGGTCAGCCTGCTGTCGCTGTTTTCCGGGTTGCACGCGCAGTTTGCCCATTTCGGGCCGCTGGACCCGTTCTACAGCGGCGTGGTCGGCGGCCTGATGATGGGCATGGGCTTTATCGCGCTGTTCCGCCACAAGGCGAGCCTGGGCGGCATCAACATCCTGGCGCTGTACCTGCAGGACCGCCACGGCATCCGTGCCGGCAAACTGCAGCTGGGCGTCGACCTGCTGATCCTGCTGGCGTCGCTGTTCATGGTCAGCCTGCCGGCCTTGCTCGGCTCCATCCTCGGCGCGCTGGCGCTGAACATGGTGATCGGCTTCAATCACCGGCCGGACCGCTATATCGCGATGTGAGGCTCAGGCGCCCGGAAGCGGCGGCAGCCGGCGCAGGCGCAGTGCGATGGCCAGTGCCGCCAGCAGCAACAGGCCAAGGCAGGCCGCCACGCCCGGCCAGTGGTGCGACTCCCACAGCACGCCGGAAAAGGTGCCCATCACGCTGGAGCCGGCGTAGTAGGCGGTCAGGTAACAGGCCGACGCCAGCGCCCGTGCCTGCAGCGCGCGGCGCCCGACCCAGCTGCTGGCCACCGAGTGCGCGCCGAAAAAGCCGAAGGTGAACAGCGCGACGCCGGCGACCACCAGCCACAGCTGCTGCGGCAGTGTCAGCAGCAGACCGGCCGCCATCACCACGATCATCAGCCACAGCACGTTGCGCCGTCCGAGGCGGTCGGCGAGGGTGCCGACCCACGCCGACGACCAGATCCCCACCACGTACAGCAGGAACACCAGGCCGATCTGGCTCTGGCTGAGGCTGAACGGTGCCTGCAGCAGGCGGTAGCCAAGGTAGTTGTACAGGCTAACGAAGCAGCCCATCAGCAAAAAGGCGGACAGGAACAGCCACGGCAGGCCGGCATCGGCAAAGTGACGGCTGCCGTTGTGCCACAGCTGTGCGAGATTGCCGCGAGAAGGCTGGAAGTGGCGCGAGGCCGGCAGCTGCCTCCACACCAGTGCCGCCGCCAGCAGGCCGAGGCCACCGAGTGCCGCCAGCGCCAGGCGCCAGCCCGCGACATCGGCCAGCAGCGCCGCCAGATAGCGGCCGCTCATGCCGCCCAGCGCATTGCCGGCGATGTACAGCCCCAGCGCCTTGCCCAGCGAGCTGGCTTCCACCTCCTCGCTCAGGTAGGCCATCGCCACCGCCGGCAGGCCGGCCAGCACCATGCCGAAGGCCGCGCGCGACCAGACCAGCGCGCCAAAGCCCTGCGTCAGCGTTGCGGCCAAGGTCAGCAGCGCCCCGACCAGCAGGGCGGCCACCATCAGCGGCTTGCGCCCGAGGCGGTCGGCCAGCAGGCTGGCCGGGATCAGCATCAGCGCCATCGACAGCGTGCCGGCGGAGAGCACGGTACTGGCGCGGGCGGCGCCGGTGCCGAATTCGGCAGAGAACAGCGGCAGCAGCGGCTGCACGCCGTAGAGCATTGCGAAGGTGGCGAAGCCGGCGCAGAACAGCGCCCAGCCGGTGCGACGGTAGGCGGCGGAGCCGGCGACCAGTTTGCCGCCGGCGGGCGTGGCCGGCGGGATGGGGCAGGGGGACGGCAGGGAGGCGCAATAGCTGGTCATGACAAGGCACCGCGTAGGAGACAAGCCGATGCTAGGCTTGGCCAGAAATACAGTCCAATATATATTTCAGTGGTAATTCATATCTGAAAGCGATTAATGGAGCTGCGTCATCTGCGTTATTTCGTCACCGTGGCCGAGGAGCTGCACTTCACCCGTGCCGCAGAGCGGCTGCACATCGGTCAGCCGCCGCTCAGCCAGCAAATCCAGGCGCTGGAGGCGGAGCTGGGGGTACAGCTGTTCCAGCGCAGCAAACGGCGGGTGCTGCTGACCACGGCCGGCGAACGCCTGCTGCTGCGGGCGCGGCGCCTGCTGGCCGATGCCGAGGCCGCCGCCGAGGAGGCGCGTCGGGCCGGCCGCGGCGAGGTCGGCGAGCTGCGCATCGCGTTTACCTCGTCGATGCCGCTGGCCGGCATGCTGCCGGACAGTCTGCGCCACTATCGCGAACGCTATCCGGCGGTCAGCCTCAAGCTGGAGGAGATGTTTACCGGCGATCAGTACCTCGCGTTGCAGCAGCAGCGGCTGGATGTCGGCTTCGTGCGCTACAACGGCGACGAGGTGGTGCCCGGCGTTTCCCGTCGCGAGCTGCGTCGCGACCGGCTGTGCGTGGTGCTCCGCCGCGACCATCCGCTGGCGGCGCGCACCCGGCTGGCGTTTGCCGAGCTGTGCGACGAGGGCTTCATCGTCTATCCGCCGGGGGCGTCCACCGGTCTGCCGGCGCTGATCCGGCAGCTGGCGCAGGCTGCCGGATTCCAGCCGCGCATCGCCCAGACCTCTGGTGAAGCGATGACGCAGATCGCGCTGGTCGCCGCCGGGCTGGGTATCGCCATCCTGCCGTCGCCGCTGGCCTGCGTGCAGCTGGACGGGGTGTGTTACATTCCACTTACAGATGATCGCGCTTATTTGTCACTGGCGGTAGCAACTCGCGCCGACGAGGCCTCACCGCTAGTGGCCGCCTTTAACAGCATCCTCTCGGGGTTGGCCGCCGTGTCGTGAGGTCGCGCCGGAAGGCCGCGTATAAGGCGCCGGATAATCGTCGCCAGTCTGTCCGTGTCGCAGGCGGGCCGCTGCAAGAATGGGCCCCGGCCTGAAAAACCGGGTTCTTGCTGCGGCTCAAGCTGGTTGCTGGTGGTGTTCGGGGCTATGGTGGTAAAGGCGTCTTGCCGCGATGGAGGCTGTCGCGCAGACCGCAGCCAGCCTCACCATCACCGGCCAATAAGAAAAAACAAGGAGAGCGTGTGAACGCGTTCGATGAAAGCACCACGGTGCTGATTATTGAGGACTCGCATACCGTGCGGCAGTCGCTGCGCGCGATGCTGGCCCAGGTCGGCATCACCCGCTCCGAGGCGGCGGTTAATGCCGCCGATGGTCTGCAGCGGATACGGCGCAAGCAGTTCGACGTCGTGCTGTGCGACTACAACCTGGGCGAGGGCATGAGCGGGCAGGAGCTGCTGGAGATGCTGCGTCGCAGCAATGCCTATCCGCTGACCTCGGTGTGGATCATGATCACCGGCGAGCGCAAGTACGAACGTGTGGTTGCCGCCGCCGAGGTGGCGCCGGACGACTACATCCTGAAGCCGTTTTCCAGCCAGACCCTGTTCGAGCGCCTGCGCCTCGCGCTGCAGCGCAAGCTGTTCCTGCGCCCGGCCCACCTCAAGCTGCTGGCCGGCGAGGTGCCGCAGGCGCTGCTGATCCTGCGCCAGCTGGAGAGCATCGCCGAAAACAATGTACAGGTGATGGACGTGCTGCGGCTGATGGCTGAAACCTACATGCTCAACGACCAGTTCAGCGATGCGCGGCAGGTTTACGAGAAAATCCTGGCGATGAAGGCGATTCCGTGGGCGAAGATGGGCATGGTGCGCATCCTGAAGGAACAGGACGACATCGAGCAGAGCACGGTCATCCTCAACGAGATCATCGCCGAGGCGCCCAGCTACACCGACGCCTACGACGCGCTGGCACAGAACCTGTCCCATGCCGGCCAGTTCCAGGAAGCATTGTCCATCCTGGAAAAGGCGGTGGTGCTGTCGCCGCGCAACTTCCACCGCCTGTGCGCCTGTGGCGAAACGGCGCTGAATGTCGGTGATCCGCTGAAAGCGGCCAACTATCTGGAAAAGGCGGTGCTGATCGGGCGCAACAACAGCGCCTTCGGCCCCGGGGTGATGGTCGATCTGCTGCAGGCCTATAGCGAGGGCGAGCAGCTGGAAAAGATGGATCGTCTGTCGCAAGAGCTTGGCGGCATGCTCAAGGGCGAGGCCGACCAGTTCCTGCTGCTGGTCTGCCGCGCGTTGTCGACGCTGGGGCGCAAGCGCTATACCGACGCCGTGGCGCTGCTGCGGCAGGCGGCGGCGCTGCTGCTGCAGCCGCAGACCGGCTGGCGTGACGCGACCCGTTTCATCGAGGCGGTGGCGCGCCTGCCGCACGACATCGAAGGTAACAGCGCCGGCGAATGGCTGCAGCAACTGGCGTTGCGCTTCGTGAAGAACCACCAGGACGTCACGCTGATGACCGCGCTGTCACGCGACAATCAGGCGATGATCGCGGCGATCGAGGCGGCGCATGCCACGCTGCAGACAGCCAACGATCAGGCGGTGGCGATGGCGAAGAACGGCCAGAAACAGCAGGCGGCACTGATGCTGTACGGCGTGGCCACGCAGACGCGCAACGACCGCCTCGGCATGAACGCCTGTTCGCTGCTGCTGCAGGACAGCGCGCCGGAGAGCCTGGACAAGGTGTTGCAGCTGATGAAATGGCTGCCGCAGGATCACGAACGGGTGCAGGGCTTCAACGCCATCCTGTCCAAGCGCGAGATCCTGTCAGAAGGCTGAGCCGGCGGCAGGTCACGAAAAAGCCCGGATCGGTGATCCGGGCTTTTGCATGGGCTGGTCGCGCCTTAGCTGACGAAGCGCATCTTGTAGCTCTTGGCCTTGATCTTGCCCGCCGACAGCCGCGCCATCGCCTGCTCGGCGATGCCGCGATCCAGCGCGACGAAGGTGCAGAACTCGAACACCATGATCTTGCCGACCTGGTTGCCGGCCACGCCGCCTTCGCCGGTCAGCGCGCCGAGGATGTCGCCCGGGCGCAGCTTGTCGCGCTTGCCGCCACCGATTTCCAGCGTCAGCATCGGTGGCAGCAGCGGGCCGCCGGGGGCCGGCTTCAGTTCGCTGACTTCGCCCCAGATCAGCGGCGACTTCTGGTATTCCTCTACCGCCGAGGCACGGCGCGCATCGCTGGGGCTGACCAGGGTCAGCGCGAGGCCGTGCTTGTCGCCGCGGCCGGTACGGCCGATGCGGTGGATGTGGATTTCCGGATCGTGCGCCACGTCGACGTTGATCACCAGATCCAGATCCTTGATGTCCAGGCCGCGGGCGGCGACGTCGGTGGCCACCAGCACTGTGGTGCTCTTGTTGGCAAAGCGCGCCAGGATCTGGTCGCGGTCACGCTGTTCCAGCTCGCCGTACAGCGCCAGCGCGGAGAAGCCTGCCTGTTCCAGCTCGGCCACCAGCTCCTTGCAGCGCTGCTTGGTGTTGCAGAACGCCAGCGCCGAGGTTGGCCGCACGCTCTGCAGCGCGCGCGCCACCACGTCCAGGCGCTGGTCCGGGTCGATCTCGTAAAACCACTGCTCGATCTTGCTGTCGTCGTGCAGCGATTCCACCTTCACCTGCAGCGGGTTCTTCATGAACTGCTCGGCCAGCTTGCGGATATTGTCCGGGTAGGTGGCGGAGAACATCATGGTCTGGCGCTGGCGCGGGCAGGCGCGCACGATGCCGACGATTTCCTCGATGAAGCCCATGTCCACCATGCGGTCGGCCTCGTCCAGCACCAGCGTCTGCACGCCGCTGAGGTTCAGCGATTCGCGGAACAGGTGGTCCTGCAGGCGGCCCGGGGTGCCAACCACGATATGGGCGCCGTGCTCCAGCGACGCGCGTTGCGGCGCCATCGGCGTGCCGCCGCACAGGGTGATGACCTTGATATTGTCGATGGCGCGCGCCAGGCGGCGGATTTCCTGCGCCACCTGGTCGGCCAGCTCGCGCGTCGGGCACAGTACCAGTGCCTGCACGCCGAACCAGCGCGGATTCAGGCTGTTGATCAGGCCCAGTGCGAACGCCGCCGTCTTGCCGCTGCCGGTCTTGGCTTGCGCGATCACGTCACGGCCATCGAGGATGGCGGGCAGGCTTTCGGCCTGGATCGGCGTCATGCTGTGGTAGCCGAGGCTGTCCAGATTGGAGAGCAGGTTTTGCGGCAGGGGGAGCGAGGAGAATTTGGCTTTGTTCACAATGACTTGGCGTTGATTAATCAGCAAGGGGCGGAGTGTAGCAGCAAGGGCGGCTGCGGCCAACCTTTCGGCGGCAGCGGATGGTAAACAGGTGTCCTGCTGCACGCGGCGCCGAATGCGAACCACCCCGCCGCAGCGGGGTGGTTCACGACGGGTACAAGGTTGGCCGCAAGCGTCAGTTCAGGCGCAGCGGCACGTACAGCGTACTGTCCTGGCGGCGTACCAGCAGCGCGATATTGCCCTTGGCGCTTTGCAGCGCGCGCTCGAAGCTGCGGATATTGCTGATCTCCGTCTGGTTCAGGCCGATGATCACGTCGCCGTTCTGTAGCCCGGCTTGCGCCGACACGCCCTGCGCCTGCTGGATCACCAGCCCGCCGCGCACGCCCAGCGCCTCCTTGTCGTCCGCGCTCAGCTCGGACAGGGTCAGCCCCAGCTGGTCGAAACGGTAGCTCTGCGGCAGCGCCGGGCTGTTGTTGCCCTGTGGTGTGGCCAGCTGTTCGCCCGGCAGCTCGATCAGGGTGGCGTCGATATTGCGTTCGCTGCCCTTGCGCCACACGCCCAGCTTGATGGTGGCGCCCGGCGGCTGGTCGCCGACCATGCGCGGCAGGTCGCGCGAGTTTTCCACCAGCTGGCCGTTCAGGCGCAGGATGATGTCGCCGACCAGCAGGCCGGCCTTGCTGGCCGGGCCTTGCGGCTCGACGCGCACCACCAGTGCACCGCGCGGCCGGTCGAGGCCGAAGGACTGTGCCAGCTCTTTCGAGACTTCCTGGATGTGCACGCCCAGCTGGCCGCGGCTGACCTTGCCGCTGGTCTTCAGCTGGTCGGCCACCTTCATCGCGAGGTCGATCGGGATCGCGAACGAGATGCCCATGAAGCCGCCGGAGCGGCTGTAGATTTGCGAGTTGATGCCGACCACTTCGCCCTTCAGGTTGAACAGCGGGCCGCCGGAGTTGCCGGGGTTGATCGCCACGTCGGTCTGGATGAAGGGTACGTAGCTCTCGTCCGGCAGGCTGCGGCCCTTGGCCGACACGATGCCGGCGGTGACGGTGTTCTCGAAGCCGAACGGTGCGCCGATGGCGGCGACCCATTCGCCGACTTTCAGCGCGTCCGGGGTGCCGATCTTGACGGTGGGCAGGTTGGCCGCGTCGATCTTCAGCACCGCCACGTCGGTGCGCTTGTCGAGGCCGATCAGGCGCGCGCGCATTTCACGCTTGTCAGTGAGCATCACCTTGATCTGGTTGCTGCCGCTGACCACGTGAGCATTGGTGAGGATGTAGCCGTCCTGGCTGAATACGAAGCCGGAGCCGAAGGACACGCTGTCCTGCGCCGGTGCCGGATCCTGCTGCGCGTTCGGCGGCATGAAGCGGCGGAAAAATTCGTACAGCGGATCGTCTTCCGGTACCGGAATCGGCAGTTCGCTCTGGCGCGGAGTGCTGTCGGCACGGCTGGCCTGGATGTTGACCACGGACGGGCCTTCACGCTCCACCAGCAGGGTGAAGTCGGGCAACAGCATGGCGACCTGGCCGTTTTGCGCCGGAATGGCGACGGTGGAAACCGGCTTTTCGTCTTTGAACAGGCCTTCGATTTTGCCGCAGCCACCCAGGGCAGCGGCGATGCCGGCCACAATGACCAGCCTCTGGTACGGGTTCACCTGGCTTTTCCTTTTAATGGTGTACTTTGCAGATGAGGTTTTGCGGCAAAACTTCAACTGGGTGAAAACTATCATAACGGTTTTGCCGGATATTCGCAGAGGTCCGCGATGATGCAGCGATCGCACTCCGGCTTGCGCGCCTTGCACACGTAGCGGCCGTGCAGAATCAGCCAGTGGTGGGCGTCGAGCCGGTACTCGGCCGGGATCAGCCGCACCAGCTTGTCCTCCACCTCGCGCACGTCCTTGCCGGGGGCAAGGCGGGTGCGGTTGGCCACGCGGAAGATGTGAGTGTCCACCGCGATGGTCGGCTGGCCGAAGGCGGTGTTGAGCACCACGTTGGCGGTCTTGCGGCCAACCCCGGGCAGCGCCTCCAGCGCCTCGCGCTGCTGCGGCACCTCGCCACCGTGCTGTTCCAGCAGGATGCGGCAGGTGGCGATGGTGTTCTTCGCCTTGGTGCGGTACAGGCCGATGGTCTTGATGTACTCCTCCAGCCCTTCCACGCCCAGTGCCAGCATCTTGTCCGGTGTCGGCGCCACCGGAAACAGCAGCCGGGTGGCCTTGTTGACGCCGACGTCGGTGGCCTGCGCCGACAGCAGCACGGCAATCAGGAGCTGGAACGGCGTGTCGTACTCCAGCTCGGTGGTGGGGTGCGGGTTCTGCGCCTGCAGGCGGGCAAAGATCTCGGCGCGGATGGCTTTGTTCATTCGGTACTCGCTACGCGTGAAGTCGTGGGTGCGGGTTGGCTGGCGTTCCGGGTGGCGCGCTGACGGGCGCGTTCGTCCAGCCAGTTCTTGGCGGCAATCAGCAGCGCAAGGCCGATGAAGCCGCCAGGCGGCAGCATCGCCAGCAGGAACTGGTAGTGGGCCTCGGCCGGCACCAGATGCAGCACCAGTGCGTGGCCGGCCTCGCCCAGCAGCAGGTGCGCGCCATCGAACAGCGTGCCCTTGCCCAGTATTTCGCGCAGGCCGCCCAGCAGCAGCAGCACCAGCGTCAGCCCCAGTCCCATCATCAGGCCGTCCAGTGCCGCCGCGCGCACGCTGTTGCGCGAGGCAAACGCCTCGGCCCGCGCCAGCACGATGCAGTTGGTGGTGATCAGCGGAATGAAAATGCCGAGCACCAGGTACAGGCCGTGCAGCCAGGCATTCATCGCCAGATCGACGCAGGTCACCAGCGTGGCGATGATGATGATGAACACCGGGTTGCGGATGTCGTTGGGAATCCACTGC
The DNA here is from genome assembly GCF_028548475.1 of Vogesella margarita. Taxonomy (GTDB): domain Bacteria; phylum Pseudomonadota; class Gammaproteobacteria; order Burkholderiales; family Chromobacteriaceae; genus Vogesella; species Vogesella margarita. Next base: position 34,702 of record NZ_JAQQLE010000010.1, on the reverse strand, counting down.
CGCGCGGCGGCCACCGCGCTGCCGGAGAGGGTGGTCACCAGCGTGGTGGCCAGCCCCAGCGCCAGCGCGTTGACGGCGGTGTTGCTGATGGCCAGCACCGGGCACAGCCCCAGCAGCTGCACGAGGCCGGGGTTCTGTTTCCACAGCGCGTTGTGGCAGATGTCGCGCCAGCGGCTGGCGCTTGCGGGTGTGGTCATGGCGTATTCCGGGGGAGCAAGATGGCGCGGTAGCGATGGAAGGTGGCCACGGTGCGGCCAACCGCGGCGGTGACGGCGCGGGCGGAAATGGTGGCGCCGCTGACGTAGTCGAATTCGCCGCCGTCCTTGCGCACGCGCCACGACGGCAGGTTGGCCGCACCCTTGCCGCCGAACTGGCGCGCCCATTCGCTGCGCGCGATGTCGATGTAATCGCCAAGGCCGGGCGTTTCCTGGTGCTTGACCACCCGTACCGCGTACACGCTGCCATCCGGCAACAGGCCGATCAGCAGGCGGATGCGGCCGCTGTAGCCGTCCGGCGCCACGTTCTCAAACACCAGGCCGCTGACGCGGCCCTGGTGGCGTGCGGTGTAATACGCCAGAGCCTCGCGGCTGCCAAAGGCCTGCTGGATGGCCGGTGGCAGCGGCTGGCGGCTGGCGGGCAACACGTTGTCGAAGCTGGCCGCGGGCAGCGTTTGCGCCAGCAGCGCACTCTGCGCGGCGAGTTCGTTGGCGGCGACGGTGCGGTGTGTGGCCAGCCAGGTGCCGCCCAGCAGCAGCGTGGCGGTGGTGGCGAAGCCGGCCAGGATCAGCGCGCTGCGTTGCGCCTGTTGCCATGGGCGGCGCATCAGGAACGCCCCTTGCGATGACCGAACACGGCGGGTCGCGTGTACTGGTCCAACAGCGGCGCCGTCATGTTCATCAGCAGCACGGCGAAGGCGATGCCGTCCGGGAAGTTGCCGAACACGCGGATGACGTAGGTCAGCAGCCCGACGCTGAAGCCGAAGATCAGCCGCCCCCTGGGGGTGGTGGAGCCGGATACCGGATCGGTAACGATGAAGGCCGCCGCCAGCAGGGTGCCGCCCTGCAGCAGGTGCAGCAGCGGCGACGCGTACTGTGCCGGCTGCCACAGCCACAGCGGCAGCGCCAGTGTCAGCAACCCGGCCAGCATCGCCAGCGGCGTCTGCCACGGGATCAGCTTCTGCTGCCACAGCCACAGGCCGCCGGCCAGCCAGCCCAGCGCGACCAGCCCCTGCGCCGCCGACGATGGCAGCAAGCCGGCCAGCGCCTGGCCCTGGCGCAACCCGGTCTTGATCACGTCCAGCGGCGTGGCGCTGCTGATCGCGTCCGGCACGGCGCCTGGCGCCAGCGTGTGCAGGAAGATCCATTGCCACTGCGCGGCGGTGTCCAGCGGCAGCTGCGGGCTGCCCCATTGCGCCATCTGCGCCGGGAACGACACCACCATCAATGCGAAGCCTGCCATCGCCGGGTTGAACGGATTGTTGCCGAGGCCGCCGTACAGCTGCTTGGCGACGATGATGGCGAACAGGGTGGCGACCACGATCATCCACCAGCTGCCCAGCGCCGGCAGCGACAGCGCCAGCAACCACGCGGTGACGATGGCGGACAGGTCCTTCAGCGCCGGCAGCACCGCCACGCCGCGCAGGCGCAGCATGGCGGCCTCCGCCGCCAGCGCGGTGAGGCTGGCCAGCAGCAGCTGCAGCAGGATGCCGATGCCGTTGCAGTAGACGGACAAGGCGATGCCGGGCAGCAGCGCGGCGAGGACTTTCAGCATCACCGTGGACACGGTGGCCGGTTTGGCGATATGGGTCGAGTGGATAGCGGTCATGAGTCGGGTTGTTGGTTGGCCCTGGCTTGATCGGCGGCGGCCTTGCGTGCGGCGGCACGGGCCATCGCGGCGGCGATGGCTGCCTGCTTGGCGTCATCGAGCCCGCTGCTCTGCAGTGGCGGGGAAGATGGCTGGCCATTGGCGGCCTTGGCTTCGTCGTCGGCGCTCTTGCGTGCGGCGGCACGGGCCATCGCGGCGGCAATCGCCGCCTGCTTGGCGTCATTCAGACCGCTGCTGTGCTGCTCCGGTAGTGGTGCCGCTTCGCGCTGCGCGGCGGCGCGTGCCATGGCGGCGGCGATGGCGGCCTGTTTTGGGTCGACGCCGGGCACGACATCGGGCGCAAGGTTGGCCGCAGCGCTGTGACTGGCAGCCTGGCGTGCGGCGGCCTGGGCCGCCTTGTCGGCGAGGCGTTGCGCCTTTTCTGCCTTGTCGCGCTGCAGGCGGAACTGGCGGAACTCGTGGCGCTGCCGCGCGAGGTTGGCCGCGTTCTTGTCGCGCTCGGCGGCCCAGATCTCGCTCTTGGCGAAACGGTAGTAGTCGACTAGCGGGATCTGGCTGGGGCAGACGTAGCTGCAGGCGCCGCACTCGATGCAGTCGAACAGCTGCCACTGTTGCGCCTTGTCGAAGTTCTTCGCCTTGGCGAACCAGAACAGGTCCATCGGCTGCAGCGACACCGGGCAGGCGCTGGCGCAGTCGCCGCAGCGGATGCAGGGCTGCGCCGGCGGCCGTGGCGGGAACAGCGCCGGCGACTTGACGAGCAGACAGTTGCCGGCCTTGGTCAGCCCGGCGGCAAGGTCGGGCAGGGTGAAGCCCATCAGCGGCCCGCCCATCACCACCTCGTGGCTGTCGCGGTGCGGCCGCGCCAGCGCCAGCAGGCTGGCCAGCGGGGTGCCGATCAGCGCCTCGACGTTGGCCGCAGCGTCCACCGCGCCGGTGAGGGTGACGATGCGGCTGATCAGCGGCTCGCCGTGCAGCACCGCGCGGCCGATGGCGTAGACGGTGGCGACGTTGAAGCACTGCACGCCGTGTTCGGTGGCGCGCACGCCGTGCGGGATGGCCTTGCCGGTCAGAAGGCGGATCAGCTGCTTGGCACCGCCGCTGGGGTATTTGGTCGGCACTGCCACCACGCCGAAGCCGTGCACGGCGGCGGCGGCCTGCATCGCGGCGATGGCCTGCGGCTTGTTGTCCTCGATGCCGATCAGCACCTCGCGCGCCTGCAGCGCATGGCGGGTGACGGCGATGCCGTCGCAGATGGCGTCGGCGCGCTCGCGCATCAGGCGGTCGTCGCAGCTGATGTAGGGCTCGCACTCGGCGCCGTTGATAACCAGCGTTTCCAGCGGGCTGACGCCGAGCTTCAGGTGGCTGGGGAACACCGCGCCGCCGAGACCGACGATGCCCATCTGCGCCAGGAAGTCGCGGATTTCGGCACCGCTGCGCTGCGGCCAGTCGTGCAGCGGCTGGCGATCAATCCAGCGCTCCTCGCCGTCGCTGTCGAGGGTGATGGCCAGCTCCGGCAGGCCGGACGGGTGAGCAAACGGCTGTGGCGCGATGGCGCTGATCACGCCGGAAGTCGGCGCGTGCACCGCGGCCGACAGGCAGCCGTCGGCGCTGGCGATCAGCTGGCCCTTGGCGACGCGGTCGCCGACGGCGACGCAGGGGCGCGCGGCATTGCCCATGCTCTGGCGCAGCGCGACGTGCAGCTGCGGCGGCAGCGGTGCCTGGCGGATCGGCGCGGCGCTGGATTGAGCCTTGTTTTCCGGCGGGTGGATGCCGCCGGGAAAATCGAACAGCGGCATCATCGCGTAACCCCGCTGCCGACGTTCCTGATCGGGATGGTGGGGTAGCGCCACTTCCAGTTGGTCAGCTCGCTGCCCGGCGGAATCATGCGGATGCAGTCGACCGGACAGGGTGCCAGGCACAGCTCGCAGCCGGTGCATTCGCTGGCAATCACGGTGTGCATCTGCTTGGCGGCGCCGAGGATGGCGTCCACCGGACAGGCCTGGATGCACAGGGTACAGCCGATGCAGGTGGCCTCGTCGATCAGCGCCACCGCCTTCGCTTTCGGCTGCGGCGCGCCCTCGCCGAACGGCTTGAATTCGACGCCGAGCAGCTCGGCCAGCTTGCGGATGCCGTCCTCGCCGCCGGGCGGGCACTTGTTGATGTCGTCGTTGCCGGCGGCCAGCGCCTCGGCGTAGGGGCGACAGCCGGGATGGCTGCACTGGCCGCATTGCGTCTGCGGCAGGATGGCGTCGATCTTGTCCACCAGCGGGTCGGCCTTGACGCGGAAACGCACCGAGGCGTAGCCGAGAATGGCGCCCAGCAGCAGTGCCAGCAGCAGCATCAGCGCCACCGCGATCAGCAGTTCGCTCATTGCACCAGCCCCCCGAAACCCATGAAGGCGAGGCTCATCAGCCCAGCGGTCACCAGCGCGATCGCGGTGCCGCGAAACGGCAACGGCACGTCGGCGCCTTCCAGCCGTTCGCGCATGGCGCCGAACAGGATCAGGATCAGCGAGAAGCCGAGCGCGGAGCCGAGGCCGAACACCAGTGCCTCGGCAAAGCTGTGCTGCGCCTGCACGTTGAGCAGCGGCACGCCCAGAACCGCGCAGTTGGTGGTGATCAGCGGCAGGTAGATGCCCAGCGACTGGTACAGCACCGGGCTGGTCTTGTGGATCACCATCTCGGTGAACTGCACGATGGCGGCGATCACCACGATGAAGGACAGGGTGCGCAGGTATTCAAGATCGAGCGCGACCAGCAGCAGGTTGATCAGGTGGCTGCTGCCGGAGGCCAGCGTCAGCACGAAAGCGGTGGCGGCACCCATGCCGATGGCGGCTTCCAGCTTTCTGGACACCCCCATGAACGGGCACAGCCCGAGCATGCGCACCAGCACCACGTTGTTGACGAGCACGGTGCTGACCAGCAGCAAAAAGTAGTGTTGCAAATCCATTCCGGGACCCGGTAAGCGTTATCCGCGGATTATCCGTGTTCGCCGGTGCCGCTTCAACCTTGATCTGGGTAAAGCGGCTGGCAGTTTCGCCACGGTGGAGCAGATCTTGCTTGTCCGCGCCGGCACGACTGTGTCATTGTGTACTTGTATACAGTTGCCAAAGTGACCGCCCGTAAGCCGGGCGGCCGTTTTTCGCCGCTGCTGCGCGACCCTGCCGCCAGCGGCGTAACGGTGAAATACCGGAATAAAAAAAACGATAAGGAAGCTAAGGATGAAGCGTGCGATCAGCATCGGCACCCGTCTGGTCTGGGCCCAGGTCGCCCTGATGTCACTGTTGGTGGCCGCCCTGATGGTGCCGGCCTATCTGTTCTCGCAAAAGCTGCTGGTCGAGCGCACCCAGGCGGTGCAGCAGCAGCTGATCCACCAGTCGGCCAATATGGCGGCCGGCTTCGACGACGCACTGAAAATCTCCGCGCAGCAGTTCGAGCGCATGTTCGTCGCCAGTTTCGGCGGCGCCTTTGCCGTGGTGCCGGAAGAAAAGGTCGATACCGGCGGCCAGCTGCTGCCGGCGCTGAAAGTGGGCGGGGTGCTGCTCAACAATAATCACGATCTCGCCGGCGAGTTCGCGGTGCGCAGCGGCAACCCGGCTTCGGTGCTGGTCAAGGACGGAGATGACTTCTACCGGGTGTCGACTTCGCTGCTGACCGCCGACGGTCGCCGCGCGGTCGGCAGCAAGCTGGAGCGCAACAGTCCGGTGTACGAGCGTCTGAGCCGCGGCATGCCGTTCCAGGGCAAGGTGGTGATGTTCGACAAGGAGTACGTGGTCAGCTACAGCCCGCTGAAGAACGAGCAGGATCAGGTGATCGGCGCCACCTCGGTGGCGCTCAGCGCCAGCGAGGGTGTCGGCGGCCTGCTGGCGCGCCTGTCCAAGGTCAAGCTGGGCGAGTCCGGCCATATCGTCATCATCGGCGCCGACAAGAACAGCAGCGAATTCGGCCGCTTCGTGCTGCACCCGAAACTGACCGGCCGCACCATTGACAAGGACGTCGATGCCGGCGGCCAACCTTACCTTGCCGCGATGCTGAACCAGGCCAGCGGCAGCCGCACCGTGCGCAAGCTGGACGACAACGGCAAGCCGGCCGAACACATGCTGACCTGGCAGCGCTTTGACGCCTGGGGCTGGGTGATCGTCAGCGACGAGCTGACCGCCGAGCTGCAACGCGACAACAACGTCCTGCTGCAGGGCCTGATCGGCGGCTGCCTGCTGCTGCTGGTGCTGCTGTCATTGTCGCTGTGGCTGCTCACCGGCCGGCTGGTGGCCCGTCCGGTGCGGCTGCTGGTCAAGGCCGTCGGCGAGGTGCGCGACAGCAGCGACCTGACCCGCCGTCTCGACATCCCGCGCCGCGACGAAATCGGCGAGGTGGCCGGCGCACTCAACAACCTGCTGGAGAGCTTCCGCCAGTCGCTGAACCGCACCCGCGCCCACGCCGAAGAACTGGAAGCCGCCGCGCACGAACTGGCCGGCAAGGCAGAAACCGCTGCCGTGGCCGCCGGCGAACAGCGCGACAGCGCCGGCGTGATGGACAATCACGCCCGCCAGCTGAATGACGGCGTGCACCGCATCGAACACGTCGCCGGCGAGGCCAGCCGCGCCGCGCGCGCCTCCAGCGACGCCGCGAGCCAGGGCAGTCAGAGTCTGGTGGCGGCGGTGGACGAGGTCAACCGCATCGCCAACACCCTCGGTGCCGCCGAAGGCAGCCTGCACAGCCTGGAAGGCAGCGCCAGCCAGATCACCAGCATCATCGCGGTGATCCGCGACATCGCCGACCAGACCAACTTGCTGGCGCTGAATGCCGCGATCGAGGCGGCGCGCGCCGGCGAATCCGGCCGCGGTTTTGCCGTGGTCGCCGACGAGGTGCGCAAGCTGGCGGAGCGCACCAGCCAGTCGACGCAGGAAATCGGCGGCATGATCGGCGCCATGCAGCAGGCGACGCTGGCGGCGGTGGACGCAATGCGCCAGTCGGTGACGCTGGCGGCCAACGGCGCGGCGATCACCGGCGAGGCCCGCCACGCGATCGACAGCATTCTGGACGCTTCGCGCGAGACGATGGCGGTGGTGTCGCGCATCCATGAGCAGCTCGGCGAGCAGCGGCAGAGCGTGGAGGAGATCGCGGCGCAGGTGGCGACAGTGGCGTCGCAGGCGCAGGTCGGCAGCGAGGCGGCGCAGCGTTCGTCCGAGACGGCGCAGCACATGACCGGCCTTGCCGATGCGCTGCGCGACGAGGTCAGCGTGTTCCGTACCTGATACCGGATCGCTTGCGGCCAACGTTGGCCGCAACGCGCCAGGCCAGTGTTCTGCCGTGAGGTGGACACGGGCCTGCTGCTTTTGCCGGCTGCCGCCGTCATTTGGGCTATGGTGGTACAAGCTGGCCCGTATTGCGGTGGCGTGATCGCGGCGCCGCTTGATCCCGGACAAAAACGCTGCGGGTGCCGCTTGAAAAGCCATGCGTGATGCCCAAGTTTGTCATCATCAAACTGCAAGCAAGGAGCCTGTGATGCGTTTCGACAAACTCACCACCAAATTCCAGCAGGCGCTGGGCGATTCCCAGAGCCTGGCACTGGCGAGCGACAATGCCTATATCGAGCCGCAGCACCTGCTGCTGGCGATGCTGGACGACGCCGACAGCGGCATCGTCAGCCTGCTGGCGCGAGCCGGCGTCAATGTCAGCGCGCTGAAAGGCAGCCTGCGCGATGCGGTGGCTCGCCTGCCCAAGGTGTCCGGCACCGGTGGCGAGGTCACCGTGTCGCGCGACCTGACCAATCTGCTGAACCTCGCCGACAAGGCGGCGATGAAGCGCGGCGACCAGTTCATCGCCAGCGAGCTGTTCCTGCTGGTGCTGGCCGAGGACAAGGGCGAGACCGGCCGTCTGCTGAAACAGCACGGCGGCAACAGCGCGGCCATCCACGCGGCGGTGGAGGCGGTGCGCGGCGGCGACGCGGTCAACAGTGCCGATGCCGAAGAGCAGCGCGAGGCGCTGAAAAAGTACACGCTGGACCTGACCGAGCGCGCGCGGCAGGGCAAGCTGGACCCGGTGATCGGCCGTGACGACGAGATTCGCCGTGCCATCCAGGTGCTGCAGCGCCGTACCAAGAACAACCCGGTGCTGATCGGCGAGCCGGGCGTGGGCAAGACCGCCATCGTCGAGGGTCTCGCGCAGCGCATCGTCAACGGCGAGGTGCCGGAGAGCCTGAAGCACAAGAAACTGCTGGTGCTGGACATGGCCGGCCTGATCGCCGGTGCCAAGTTCCGCGGCGAGTTCGAGGAGCGCCTGAAGGCGGTGCTGAACGACATCGCCAAGGACGAGGGCAGCATCATCCTGTTCATCGACGAGATCCACACCATGGTCGGTGCCGGCAAGGCCGAGGGCGCGATGGACGCCGGCAACATGCTGAAGCCGGCGCTGGCGCGCGGCGAGCTGCACTGCCTGGGTGCCACCACGCTCGATGAATACCGGAAATATATCGAGAAGGACGCCGCGCTGGAGCGTCGCTTCCAGAAGGTGCTGGTGGACGAGCCGACGGTGGAGGACACCATCGCCATCCTGCGCGGCCTGCAGGAAAAGTATGAAATCCACCACGGCGTGGACATCACCGACCCGGCCATCGTCGCCGCCGCCGAGCTGAGCCACCGCTACATTACCGACCGCTTCCTGCCGGACAAGGCCATCGACCTGATCGACGAGGCCGCGTCCAAGATCAAGATGGAGCTGGACTCCAAGCCGGAGGAGATGGACAAGCTCGACCGCCGTCTGATCCAGCTGAAGATCGAGCGCGAGGCAGTGAAGCGCGAGACCGACGAGGCGTCGAAAAAACGCCTGCAGCTGATCGAGGAAGAAATCGGCGAGCTGTCGCGCGAGTACGCCGACCTGGAAGAAATCTGGAAGGCCGAGAAAGCCAGCCAGCAGGGCAGCCAGTCGATCAAGGAAGAGATCGAGCGCCTGAAGGTGGAAATGGACGAACTCAAGCGCAAGGGCGACTGGCAGAAACTGGCCGAACTGCAGTATGGCAAGCTGCCGCAACTGGAGGGCCGGCTGAAGGACGCCGAGGCCGCCGCCAGCGGCGATAACAAGCCGAACCGCCTGCTGCGCACCCAGGTCGGCGCCGAGGAAATCGCCGAGGTGATCTCGCGCATGACCGGCATTCCGGTGTCCAAGATGCTGACCGGTGAGCGCGAGAAGCTGCTGCACATGGAAGAGGTGCTGCACCAGCGCGTGGTGGGCCAGGACGAGGCGGTGACCGTGGTGGCCGACGCCATCCGCCGTTCGCGCTCCGGCCTTGCCGACCCGAACCGCCCGTACGGTTCCTTCCTGTTCCTCGGCCCCACCGGTGTCGGCAAGACCGAGCTGTGCAAGGCGCTGGCCGGCTTCCTGTTCGACAGCGAGGAGCACCTGATCCGCGTCGACATGTCCGAGTACATGGAGAAGCACTCCGTTGCCCGCCTGATCGGTGCGCCGCCGGGCTACGTCGGTTACGAGGAGGGCGGCATGCTCACCGAACAGGTGCGCCGCAAGCCTTACAGCGTGATCCTGCTCGACGAAGTGGAAAAGGCGCACCCGGACGTGTTCAACGTGCTGCTGCAGGTGCTGGATGACGGCCGCCTGACCGACGGCCAGGGCCGTACCGTGGACTTCAAGAACACGGTGATCGTAATGACGTCCAATATGGGCAGCCAGCACATCCAGGCCATGGCCAGCGACGACTACCAGGTGGTGAAACTGGCAGTACTGGCCGAGGTGAAATCGCACTTCCGTCCGGAGTTCGTCAACCGTATCGACGAGCTGGTGGTGTTCCATGCACTGGCGGAAGCGCAGATCAAGTCCATCGCTCGAATCCAGCTGAAACGGCTGGAGCAGCGTCTGGCCAAGCTGGAGCTGAACCTGCAGGTGAGCGAGGACGCGCTGAGCCTGATCGCAGACGCCGGTTTCGACCCGGTATACGGTGCGCGGCCGCTGAAACGGGCGATCCAGAGCGAGATCGAAAACCCGCTGGCGAAGGCGATCCTGGCCGGGCACTACCTGCCGAAAGCGACGGTGCTGGTGGATGTGCGCGGTGGGCAGCTGGTGTTCGACTGAGAGCCTGCTCACGATCTGCTGCGCTTCGGCGATACGGCGTTAAAAACGACTTCGGAATGCTCATTGACCCCATGTCAATTCCGCTTCCTCAGCCGTTTTCGCCTTGTCTCGCCCTAGCTCGCGAGATCGTGAATACGCTCTAAGCCGACGGCCTGATACATCGTTGAAAAAGGTTGGCCGCAAGCCTGTCTGGCTTGCGGCCAACCTTTTTTGCGTAGTCGCTTGTGAACCGGCTCTTAGCGGCGGATCACGCTATCGCCCGGCTCGAAATTGCTGCTTCGGATCGGGGTTTGCGCGCCGATGTAGGCCTTCAGCATGTCGGCATCGACAAAACCGGTGTCGACAAAGCCGGGCTTGCCGGCGAGGCGCGGGTAGCCGTCGCCGCCGGCGGCCATGAAGCTGTTGATCGCCATGCGGTAGGTCCTGGCCGGGTCGATAGGCTGGCCGCCGATGCGGGCCTGCTTCACTTCGCCGTTCTCGATCAGCAGCTGCACGCCGGCAAATTGCGCGAAGGCACCGGCGCCGGCGCTCATTTTCGCGGCGGCGGCGAGGTAGTCCAGCGCTTCCTTGCCGCTGAAGTCGATGAAGGTGAGGGTGCTGCCGAACGGGAACACCTTCAGCACGTCCTTGTAGCTGATCTTGCCCGCCGTCAGCGAGTCACGGATGCCGCCGGAATTGACCACCGCAAAGTCGGCGCGGGCCTTGTCCATCATCGCCATCGCGGCGAACACGCCGAGGCTGGTCGGCTGTTTGCGCACCTCGCTGCGGTCACCGTTGAGCTTGCCGTCGCTGCTGCCCACTTCCACGCCCAGCGCCGCCTGGCCCTTGTCCTGATACGGCTTGAGGAAGCCCAGCAGCGCCGAGTCCTCGGCGATCTCGGCGGTGTACGGCACCTTCTGGCTGCTGCCGTCGGCGCGCTTGACCGTCTGTTTCAGGTTCACCGGCAGCAGCCGGTACGAGAGCAGCCTCAGCTCGCCGTTGCGGTATTCGAAATCGGCGCGGCCAACGTATTTGCCCCATTCGTGCGCCTGCACGATCCAGGCGCCGTTCTGGCGATCCGGCGCGCAGGGCTGGCCGGGGACGTAGGCGTCGTTGCGCACGTTCTCGGCCTGCATGCACACCGGGTTCTGGCTGTGGCCGCCGACGATGAGGTCGAAGCCCTTCACCGCGCGCGCCATCTCCACGTCGCCCGCGGCATTCACGCCGTAGTTGCCGTCAGGGTAGTGGCCCATGTGGGTGGCGGCGATCACGATGTTGGCGCGCGCCTTCAGCTCCGGCATCAGCGCCGCGGCTTCGGTGGCCGGCTGACGGAATTCCACGCCCTTCACGTTGTCGGGGCTGACCAGCTTCCAGGTGTCGTCGGTGGTCAGGCCCATCACCGCTACCTTGACGCCGCCGAGGTTGAAGATCTGGTAGGGCCGGAACAGGCGCTGTCCGTCCTTGTAAACGTTGGCCGCAAGCATCGGGAAGTCTATCCAGCGCTGCTGTTTCTGCAGCACCGCCAGCGGCTTGTCGAACTCGTGGTTGCCGACCGCCATCGCGTCGTAGCCCAGCCGGTTCATGCCCTTGAAGTCCGGCTCGGCGTCCTGCAGGTCGGATTCCGGCACCCCGGTGTTCACGTCGCCGCCGTCCAGCAGCAGGCTGTAGCCGCCCTGGGCCTGGACCTCGGCGCGGATGCCGTCGATCAGCGTCTTGCGCGCGGCCAGGCCGTATTCGCCGTCGCCGTTTTTCCAGAAACGGCCATGGTGATCGTTGGTGTGCAGGATGGTGATGCGGTAGGGCTTATCCGGCTGGTAGCCGCCCAGGCTGCTGCAGCCGCCGATGCCTAGTGCCAGCAGCGACAGGCTGATGGTGGTGATGCGTGCCTTCATCTCGTTAACCCCTCAGTAAACGCGTGATGACGAAAAAATGGCAGGACATCGAGTCCTGCCATGCTTTACATCATTAACTTAGCGTATCTGCGGGGATCATGCCATCCCGTGTGATTATTTCGCCCAGTTGTCTTTCAGGCCGACGGTGCGGTTAAACACGATCTTGTTGCCCGGCTGGTGCTCTTTGCGATCGGTGACGAAGTAGCCGATGCGCTCGAACTGGTAGCGGGTTTCCGGTGCCGCGTCGCGCACCACTGGCTCGACAAAGCCGGTGATGGTCTGCAGCGAGTCCGGGTTCAGGAACTGCATGAAGTCGACGTATTCGCCGTCCTCGCCGCGCACCGCGTCCGGCCGCGGCTCGTTGAACAGGCGATCGTACAGGCGTACCTCGGCTTCCACCGCGTGGCTGGCGGAGATCCAGTGGATCACGCCCTTCACCTTGCGGCCAACCGGGTTCTGGCCCAGCGTGTCGTGGTCGATGGAGCACTTCAGCTCGATTACCTTGCCGTCCGCGTCCTTGATTACCTCGTCGCACTTGATCACGTAGCTGTAGCGCAGGCGCACTTCACCGCCGGCGGTCAGGCGCTGCCACTTCGGCGGCGGCACTTCGGCAAAGTCTTCGCGCTCGATGTAGATCTCGCGGGCGATCGGCACGTCGCGCTCGCCGAACTCCGGATGGTGCGGGTGGTACGGCGCGCTGCGGCTGGCGGTGACGCCGTCCTGGAAGTTGGTGAGGGTGACCTTGATCGGATCCAGCACCGCCATCACGCGCGGGGCTTCGCTTTCCAGCGTCTCGCGTACCGCGCCTTCGAGGATGGCCAGATCGATGATATTTTCACCGCGCGACACGCCGATGCGCTGCGAGAACAGGCGGATGCCGGCCGGGCTGTAGCCGCGGCGGCGCATGCCTTCGATGGTCGGCATGCGCGGGTCGTCCCAGCCGCTGACCTTGCCTTCGGTGACCAGCGCGTTCAGCTTGCGCTTGGAAGTCAGCGCGTACAGCAGCTCCAGGCGCGAGAATTCGTACTGGCGAGGGTGGCAGCCGATGCTGATGTTGTCCAGCACCCAGTCGTACAGCGGACGGTGGTCTTCGAACTCCAGCGTGCACAAGCTGTGGGTGATGCCCTCGATCGCGTCCGAGATGCAGTGGGTGTAGTCGTACATCGGGTAGATGCACCACGCGTCGCCGGTGCGGTGATGGTGCGCGCGGCGGATGCGGTAGATCACCGGGTCGCGCAGGTTCACGTTGCCGGAAGTCATGTCGATCTTCAGGCGCAGCGTCTTGCTGCCGTCGGCGAATTCGCCGTTCTTCATGCGTGTGAACAGGTCGAGGTTCTCTTCCACGCTGCGCTCGCGGTACGGGCTGTTCTTGCCCGGCTCGGTCAGGCTGCCGCGGTATTCGCGCATCTCGTCGGCGTTGAGATCGCAGACGAAGGCGTGGCCGCTCTTGATCAGCTCGATCGCGTAGTCGTACAGCTGCTGGAAGTAGTCGGACGCGTAGCGCACGTTGCCGTCCCACTGGAAGCCCAGCCAGGCCACGCTGTCCTTGATGGACTGCACGTACTCGTCGGATTCCTTCTCCGGGTTGGTGTCGTCCATGCGCAGGTTGCACTTGCCCTGGTAGTCCTCGGCCAGGCCGAAGTTCAGGCAGATCGACTTGGCGTGGCCGATGTGCAGGTAGCCGTTGGGTTCGGGCGGGAAGCGGGTAACGATGCTGCTGTGTTTGCCGGAGGCAAGGTCTTCATCGATGATGGCGCGGATGAAGTTGCTGATGACGGGCGCGTTGTTTTCTACGGACATGGTGATGAATTCGGTCGGCAATAATCTGATCCTGCGATTGTACCCGATTCGCCTGTTGCCGCGCAGTGCTGCGCTATTTGATCCGCATCAACTGCACGCCAGCCAGTCCATGACGCTGACAATAGCGGGGGCGTAGCATGTTTCTGTCACCCCACCGTAAAGAGCCGCACCATGAATGACGAAAACAGCAAGGAACCAGCATTGAACAACGAAACCGGCACCGACGCCGGCAACGAAACCGCCAGCGCAGCCGCCGAACCGAAGCAGCCGGCGCCGGCGCGGCGCCGCAGCGCGGTGGCCAAGGCGCGCGAGGCGGCGGCACGTGAAATCGAGGCCATCAGTCATGCGCCGGTGGCGCTGCAGGTGGCGCACGCGCCGCACGGCAGTACCGAGGACAGCACCAGTGCGCCGTTGCCGGCGGACTATCCGTACCGCAGCCGTCTCAAGCGCGACGACTACGAGCGGCAGAAGGCCGCGCTGCAGGTCGAGCTGTTGAAGGTGCAGAACTGGGTCAAGGAAACCGGGCAGAAGATCGTGGTGCTGTTCGAAGGCCGCGACGCTGCCGGCAAGGGCGGCACCATCAAGCGCTTCATGGAGCACCTCAATCCGCGCGGCGCGCGGGTGGTGGCGCTGGAGAAGCCGACCGAGCAGGAACGCGGCCAGTGGTACTTCCAGCGTTACATCCAGCACCTGCCCACCGCCGGCGAGATGGTGCTGTTCGACCGCAGCTGGTACAACCGCGCCGGCGTCGAGCGGGTGATGGGCTTCTGCACGCCGCAGGAATACCTGGAATTCATGCGCCAGACGCCGCAGCTGGAGCGCATGCTGGTCAACAGCGGCATCCACCTGTTCAAGTTCTGGTTCTCGGTCAGCCGCGAGGAGCAGCTGCGCCGCTTCATCTCCCGTCGCGACGATCCGCTGAAGCACTGGAAACTGTCGCCGATCGACATCCAGTCGCTGGACAAGTGGGACGACTACACCGAGGCGAAGAAGGCGATGTTCTTCCACACCGATACCGGCGACGCGCCGTGGGCGGTGATCAAGTCCGACGACAAGAAACGCGCCCGCCTCAACTGTCTGCGCCACTTCCTGTGGCATCTGCCGTACCCGGACAAGAACCTGGCCATCATCCGTCCCGACGACAAGATCGTCGGCGCCGCCGGCAGCGTGTTCGAGGCGTCGGAGAAGGAGCTGGACCGCTTCTGAGCGGTCGCGGCGGCGCGCCGGGCAGGGCGCCGTTGCCGCAGTGAAAAAGCGAAAGGTTGGCCGCAAGCGTGTTGCGGCCAACCTTTTGTCGTTTGCGGCCGGGCGGGGGCGCCTGGTGCCGGTTCAGCGCTTTAATTGTTCCACAGTTTCAGCAGGAAGGCGGGTCGCACGCCTGCTTCCTGCGGCGACACCGGCTGGCTGATGGCGTAGTCGGCAAGGCTGGTGTTGCGCGGCATCGGCTCGCCGTACACCTCGCCGTTGGCGGCGCGCACGCTGGCGACGCGCGGCTGGGTGTTGTTGCCGTCGGCGGCGCGGTGGGTGACGATGGCGATCTCCTGGTTGGCCAGGCGCACGAAGCTGCCCGGCGGGTAGATGCCCAGTTCCTTGATCAGCAGCGCGACAAAGCGCGAATCGAACTCGCTGAATTCGCCCTTGTACAGGCGTGCCAGCGCGATGGATGGCAGCCGCCCGGCGCGGTGCGCCTGGCTGATCAGCAGCGAGGTCAGCACGTCGGTGAGGCGGATCAGGTGCGCACCGGGGTCGATCTCTTCCTTCTTCAGGCCGTAGGGGTAGCCGGCGCCGTTCCACTCCTCGTGGTGCTGCTGCACCAGCAGGTGCCAGCGCTCGTTTTCCACGCCCAGGTCGCGCAGCAGTGCGGAGGACAGCAGCGGGTGGCCGTACATCTGCTGCTGCTGTTCGTTGCTGAGCCCCGACTGTTGCTTGGTCAGCTCGCTGTGCAGCCCGGTGGCTGAGATGTTCATGGTCAGCGCCGCGCACAGCAGCACCTGCATCTCGTCGGCCGGCAGCTTCAGGCGGCGCCCCAGCACCGCGAGGATGGCGGCGGTGTGCAGGCTGTGGGTGCTGCCGTAGTCCTGGAACGGCACCAGCAGGCAGGAGGCGATCAGGCCGTCCGGCTGTTGCCCGGCCAGCGTGGCCAGACGCTGCGCGACCTGGCCGATTTGCGACTCGAACTCGCTGACGTGGAAGTAGTGGTTGAGCAGGCCGCGCATCTTGTGCGCCAGGCTGTCCATCTCCACCAGCGGGTTGCGGCCGCGGCTCTCGCGCTCCTTGCGCTGCTGCTCCTGCTGCTTTTCGCGGCGTTCGCGCAGCTCGCGCTCGGCGGCGGCCATCTTGGCGTCCTTGCTGATTTCGCCGTTGGCCAGCAGCCGCTGCTTCTGCTCCTCGGTCAGCACGTAGTGGCCGCGCTTGACCAGCAGCACGCCGCTCTTGTGGTACACGTCCATCTGCAATTCCTGGCCGACGATGACGTGGCTGGCACTCAATCTGGTAGTGGTTGTTTCACTCATAAGCTGCGAATCCGACCCCTGTGATGATGCATCAGTGTGTGTGGCGGCAAATGCCGTGGTTCCGGGCGCTGCCGCGGCGTGCGTGTGCGGCGGCGATCAACGCAGGTTTTTCGGCAGCTCGTCCCATAGCTTTAGCAACCGTTTCACCGATACCGGGTACGGCGTCTTCAGCTCTTGGGCGAACAGGCCGACGCGAAGCTCCTCAATATGCCAGCGATACTGCTGTAGCGCCTCGCTGGCGCCGCCGCGCTCGTTCTCTTCCGCCATGCGCGCTTCCCATTTTTGCCACAGGTCGCGGATTTCGGCGCCGCGCTGGCCGTCGCGCTGCGCGTTGGCCGGCTGTTTTTCCATGCGTAGGCTCATCGCTTTCATATAGCGCGGCAGATGCGGCAGTTGCTGCCACGGCGTGGCGGTGAGGAAGCCCTTGTACACCAGGCGGTCCAGCTGTTGCGTCAGCTCATGGCCGAGGCGGTGCTTCTGCAGCTTGGGCAGCAGCGCCTGGTATTCGGCGGCGATCTGGTTCAGGTAGCCGGTGACCGCCTGCGTCACCGCCGGCAGCCGGGTGCGGGCGCGCGCCTTCTGCTCGTTGAACGCCTTCTCGGTGCGCGGGACCTCGTCGTCGCCGATGAAGGCGCGGTCGCAGATGGCGGCGATGGCGTCCTGCAGCAGCTCGTCGACATTGCACACATTGCGCAGCTGCAGGCCCAGCTGGGTCATGCCCGGCAGGCCCTTGTTCAGCTGCTTCATGTGCTCCTTCAACTGGTACTGCAGCAGGCGCACCACGCCGCGGCGGTGCTCAAGGTTGGCCGCAGTCTCGGTGTCGAACAGGCGGATCGCCACCCGTTCGCCCTTGTCATCAGTCTCGATGGTCAGCGCCGGGAAGCCGGTCAGCTGCTGGCGGCCGCGCGCAAACTGGATCGCCTGCGGCAGCTCGCCGAAGTCCCACGCCTCGACCTTGTCGCGCTCGAATTCGGCGCTGGTGTCGCGGAAGGTCAGCTGCGCCGCCTGGCCGAACTGCTTCTGCAGCGCGAGCAGGTCGCGGCCCATGCCGATTTCCTGCTTGCCGTCGTCGACGATGCGGAAGTTGAACAGCAGGTGCGGCGGCAATTCGGCCTGGCTGAACGCCAGCGGATCGACCTTCAGCCCGCCGGTGTGGCGCAGGATGAAGTGCGCCAGCTGCGGTGCGATCGGCTGCTGGGTGTCCGGATTGCTCAGCAGGAACTGGGTCACGAAATCCGGCACCGGTACGCAGCAGCGGCGAATCTGTTTGGGCAGCGCCTTGATCATCGCCTGCAGCTTTTCGCGGATCATGCCCGGCACCAGCCACTCGAACTCGGCCGGTTGCAGGGTGTTGAGCACCGCCAGCGGCAGGTCGATGGTGACGCCGTCGAGCGGATGGTTCGGCTCGAAACGGTAGCGCAGGCGGCAGCGGCTCTCGGCCAGCTCGCGCCACTCGGGGAACTGGTTTTCCGACACGTGCTCGGCGGCGTGGCGCATCAGCTCGTCGCGGGTCAGGAACAGGATCTTCGGATTCTGCTGTTCCGCTTCCTTGCGCCAGGCCTCGAAGCTGGCGGCATCCACCACGCCTGGCCCAAGACGCTCGGCGTAGAATGCGTACAGCGCGTCCTCGTCCACCAGCACGTCCTGGCGCCGCGCCTTGTGCTCCAGCTGTTCCACCTCGCGGATCAGCTGCTGGTTGCGCTGGAAGAACGGCGCGTTGCTCACGTACTCCATCGCCACCAGTGCGCCGCGGATGAACAGCTCGCGCGCCTCCTCCGGCGCGATGCGGCCGTAGCTGACCGGGCGGCGCGGGATCAGCGTCAGGCCGAACAGCGTCACGCGCTCGCTGGCCACCACCTCGCCGCGCGACTTTTCCCAGTGCGGCTCGAAGTGGTGCAGCTTGACCAGGTGCGGCGCGACGGCCTCCACCCACTCAGGCTCGATGCGTGCCACACAGCGGCCGTATAGCTTGGTGGTTTCCACCAGCTCGGCGGTGACGATCCACTTCGGGCGCACCTTCTTCAGGCCGGTACCGGGGAAGACCAGGAAGCTGCCGCCGCGCGCGCCGGTGTAGTCGTCGCTCTCCTGCGACTTCATGCCGATGTTGCCGATCAGGCCGGTCAGCAGCGCCTTGTGCAGCTTCTCGTAGGCCACCAGATCGGCCTGAGCGCGTTTCTTCGGCGTGGTCTCGGGGTTGGCCGCAGCCGCCGGCGCGTGCGCCTTGTCTTTCTCGATCAGGTTCAGCTCGCTGGCGATATCGGCCAGCTGCGCGTGCAACTCGCGCCACTCGCGCAGGCGGATGTGGGACAGGAAGTGCTCGTGGCACAGGTTCACCAGCTGGCGGTTGCTCTGCTTGTTGGCCAGCGCGTTGCTGAAGAAGTCCCACAGGTGCAGGTAAGACAGGAAATCGGACTTCTCGTCATTGAAGCGCGCCTGCGCGCGGTCGGCGGCCTCGCGCGCCTCGAACGGCCGCTCGCGCGGGTCCTGGATCGACAGCCCGGCGGCGATGATCAGCACCTCGCGCACGCAGTGGTGCTCGCGCCCGGCCAGCAGCATGCGGCCAACCTTGGGGTCGACCGGAATGCGCGCGAGCTCGGTGCCGACCGGCGTCAGCTGCAGCTGCTCGTCCACCGCGCCCAGCTCCTGCAACACCTGATAGCCGTCGGCGATCAGGCGGCTGGACGGCGGCTCGATGAACGGGAATTCGTCGACCTTGCCCAGGCGCAGCGCAGCCATGCGCAGGATCACCGCCGCCAGGCTGGAGCGCACGATCTCCGGATCGGTAAACGCTGGACGGGCGTTGAAGTCGTCCTCGGCGTACAGCCGCACGCAGACGCCGGCCTCGATACGGCCGCATCGGCCGGCACGCTGGCGCGCGGCGGCCTGCGAGATTTTCTCTACTTGTAATTGCTCGACCTTGGCGCGCGGGCTGTAGCGCTTGATGCGGGCAAGGCCGGTGTCAATCACGTACTTGATGCCCGGCACGGTGAGCGAGGTCTCGGCCACGTTGGTGGCCAGCACGATGCGGCGTCCGCCGGACGGCTTGAAAATCTTCTGCTGGTCCTCGTTACTGAGGCGCGCGAACAGCGGCAGGATCTCGTAGTGGCGGATGCCGCTGCGGCGCAGCTTGTCGGCGGTGTCGCGGATTTCGCGCTCGCCCGGCAGGAACACCAGGATGTCGCCAGAGCCGTGGCGCGAGATTTCGTCGACGGCGTCGACGATGGCGTCTTCCATCTCCACCTCGCGCTCGTCCTCGTCGCGCTGTTTCAGCGGCCGGTAGCGCACTTCCACCGGGTAGGTGCGGCCGGAGACTTCCAGCACCGGCGCGCCGTCGAAGTGGCGGGCGAAGCGGTCGGCGTCGATGGTGGCCGAGGTGATGATCACCTTCAGGTCCGGCCGGCGCGGCAGCAGCTGCTTCAGGTAGCCAAGCAGGAAGTCGATGTTGAGGCTGCGTTCGTGCGCCTCGTCGATGATGATGGTGTCGTAGGCTTCCAGGTAACGGTCGGTCTGCGTTTCCGCCAGCAGGATGCCGTCGGTCATCAGCTTGATCACGTTGCGCTCGGACTGCTTGTCGTTGAAGCGCACCTTGAAACCGACGTGGGTGCCCAGCTCCGATCCCAACTCCTGCGCGATACGGGTTGCCACCGAGCGTGCGGCCAACCTGCGCGGCTGGGTGTGGCCGATCAGGCCGTACACACCGCGTCCCAGCTCCAGGCAGATCTTCGGCAGCTGCGTGGTCTTGCCGGAGCCGGTCTCGCCGCAGATGATCACCACCTGGTTGGCCGCAATCGCCGCCTTGATGTCGTCCAGCTTCTGGTTGACCGGCAGCGCGTCGTCAAACGTTGGCCGCGGCCGGTGTTCGGCGCGCGCGGCGGCGCGACCGGCGGAGCGGGCGATCTGCGCGGCGATGTCCTGCAGCAGCTTGTCAGACGGCTGGTTCTTGCGCAGGCGCTGCTCGGCGTCCTGCAGCTTGCGTTTCAGCGGCGGGCGGTCGCGCAGCAGGCAGGTGGACAGGGCGGCTTTCAGGGCGGCGGGGGTGGCGGTGGTGGTCATGCGTGGCTTCTAAAGAGCGGGCTGCAAAAGGGCGACAGTATAGCAGAGTGGCATGGGGGCGAGACGGGCGGGCCGTGTCGGCCCGCCCGGGCGTCAGAACCGGTTCAATGTCTGCTGCGACTGATTTCAATGGGGCGATACGGCGTTGAAAACGGCTTCGGCATGCCTGTTTATATCCAGCTCAATGCCGCTTCCTCAGCCGTTTTCGCCTTGTCTCACGTGAGCGCGCGAGACTTTGAACAGGTTCTCAGGCGGCGAAGTGCTGTTCCAGATAGCCGCGGATGGCTTTCGATTCGTACAGCCACTGCACCTTGCCATCCTGCTCGATACGCAGGCACGGCACCTGGATCTTGCCGCCGCCTTGCAGCAGCTCGTCGCGGTGCGCGGCATTGTTTTTCGCGTCGCGCAGCGCCACCGGCACGTTGAGACGATGCAACACGCGGCGGGTCTTGACGCAGAACGGGCAGGCGCGGAACTGGTACAGCGCCAGTTTGGCCGCGGCGGCGTCGACGCGCTGCTGGTTGGCGGCATCGCGGCGCAGCTTGCGCGGGCGGGTGAGGTAATCGGCGGCAACGATGGTGTTGCCTAGCACGAGGCGCAGGGCTTTGATCAGCATGGTGAAATCCGGTGGGAAAATTGGCCGCCAGTGTAGCGGCTGCGCCCGCCGGCGGCCAGCGCTTGCCGGCTACTGGTCGGCGATCAGCAGCGGCACGCCGCTGTGCTGCAGGCTGGCCAGCTTGTGCGGCTCGGCGTCGGCCTCGATCACCAGCCGGCCGATGTCGCGCATGCCGGCCACCGCGAACGGCGACGCGGTGCCGAGCTTCTCGTTGGTGACGGCGAGCACGATCTGGTTGCACTGGCCGACCAGCACGCGCTTGAACGCCGCTTCCTCGGCGAGGGTGGTGCCGACGCCCAGTTCGATGTCCACCGAGCAGGTGCCGAGGAAGCACAGGTCGGGGCGCATGTCCTGCACCGCCAGCGTCGGGATGCTGCCCAGCGTGCCGCCGACGCGGTGATCCATGCGCCCGCCGATCACCAGCACCTCGAACTGGCTGCGGCCGAACAGCGCCGCGGCGATCGGGATCGAGTTGGTGGCCACCGTCAGCGGCATGTCCGGCAGCGCGCGCGCGATTTCCAGATTGGTGGTGCCGGCGTCGAGGAACACGAACTGTCCCGGCTGCAGCAGGCGCACCGCCGTTGCGGCCAACCTTGCCTTGCGCGCCACGTTTTCGTGGCTGCGTTCGATAAAGCTGCCGGTGTTGGGCGTCATCGCGATGGCGCCGCCGTACACGCGCTGGCAGATGCCGGTGGCGGCCAGTTCGCGCAGGTCGCGGCGGATGGAGTCCTCGGACACGCCCAGCGTCTGCGCGAGCTCGGCGGCCAGTACGCGGCCTTCCTGTTGCAGCCGCTGGCGGATGTACTGGTGGCGGTCGCTGGGCAGGGCGATCGCCGGTGGACGTTCTTTGCGTGCTTCGGTGCTCATGGGGCGGCCTCGGTGAAAACAGGCAACATCGTGCAGTAGTGTGCAGTCTCGGTCAAATCCTGCGCGATTCCAGGCGCTATTTCTGCCGATTGTTGCACGATTGTTTGCGTTTTTGTTCGTGAAGGTGCACAATCATGCCTGTTGTTGCCATTTTTTGGAGACTGCCATGTTCCGCGCCATTGCTACCGATCTTGACGGCACCTTGCTGGATGCCGAATCCCGCATCACCCCGCGCAGCGTCGCCGCCCTGCAGCGCGCCCACGCCGCCGGCTGCCGGCTGATCATCGCCACCGGCCGCCACTACCGTGACGTGCAGTTCCTGCTGGACGGTATCGAGTTGCCGGTCAGCGTGATCAGCTCAAACGGCGCGCGGGTGCACGCGGCGGATGGCACGCCGCTGGCTGCGGCCAACCTGGCGCCGGCGCTGGTGCAAAAGCTGGTGCAGCCGGCACTGGTGCGCGACGTGGAGCTGGCGCTGTACCTGGACGACCGCAAACTGGCCTGCCGCTACACCGGCTCGCTCAACGGCTATCTCGACCGCGCCGAGGTGCACGCCAGCCTCGCCGACTACCACGGCCGCGACGTGGCCAAGATCATCTATTGCGGCGATCCGGCGCAGCTGCGGCTGGTGGAGCAGGACATCCGCTACCGCTTCGATGGCCAGCTGGCGCTGACCTATTCGCAGGATTGCTATCTGGAAGTGATGGCGCCGGGCGTGAGCAAGGGCCTGGCGCTGCAGCGGCTGCTGGCCGGCATGGACATCGCGGCAGAGGATTGCGCGGCATTTGGCGACGCGATGAACGACGTCGAGATGCTGCAGCTGGTCGGCCACCCGCACCTGATGGCCAATGCCAGCCAGCATCTGCGGCAACAGGTGCCGCACGGGCGGCACATCGGCCACCACGCCGAGTCGGCGGTGGCGGCACTGCTGGAGAGCCGCTTCGCCGTGCACGCCGTCTGAGCGCGGTAATCGAACACTGAATGACAGAGCCGCCCGGTTTCCCCGGGCGGCTTTTGTTTTGGCGGGCGTTGTCAGAACCTGTTCAAGGTCTCGCGAGCTAGAGCAAGACAAGGCGAAAACGGCTGAGGAAGCGGAGTTGAGCTGGATATAAACAAGTATGCCAAAGGCGTTTTCAACTCGGTATCGCCCCGTTGAAATCAGTCACAGCAGACATTGAACAGGTTCTCAGGCGGCGATGCCGCGGAACTGGCGCACACTGTCGCCCAGCTCCGCCATCAGCTGGTCCAGCCGCACCGTGGCGTGGGCGATGGTGTCGGTTTCGCCGGACAGGCTGCGGGTGGCGTCGCCGACGGCGCTGATGTCGCCGGCAAACCGGGCAAAGCCGTCGTTCTGGCTCTGCCCCGCCTGTGACACCTGACGCAGCAGGCCGACCAGCGCGTGGGTGTCGCCGATGATGCCGGACAGCCGCTGTTGCGCGTCGACGGTGTTCTCGCGGCCGCTGCGCATCTGCGCGTTGCCTTCGCGGATCGCGTCGATCGCCTGGTGGGTGCCGTTCACGATCAGCTGGATCTTCTGTTCGATGTCCAGCGTTGCGCCCTGGGTGCGCTCGGCCAGCTTGCGAACCTCGTCGGCGACCACGGCGAAGCCGCGGCCCAGCTCGCCGGCGCGGGCGGCCTCGATCGCCGCGTTCAGCGCCAGCAGATTGGTCTGGTCGGCGATGTCGCGGATCAGCTGCACGATGCCGCCCACCTCGGTGCTGCGCTGGCCGAGGTCTTCCATGCGCTCGGCGGCGCGGGCGATGACCGTGCCGGCCTGGTTAAGCTGCTGCACCGCGGCGTCCATCGCGGCGCCGCCGGCGCTGGCCGCCTGGCCGGCGGTATCGGCCATGCTGGTGGCGCTCAGCGACTGCTCGGTGTTCTGGCTGGTGGTGACCGCCATCTGCTGCGCGATGGCGACCATGGTGTCGGCACGGTGGCGCTGCTCGGACATGGTGCGCGCCATCAGCTGGGTGCTGCTGGCGATGTCGCGGCTCTCGCTCTCGGCGGCATCGAGCAGGCGGGTGACCTGCGCCATCATCTGCTTCATCGCCGCGGTGGCGCGTTCGGCCTCCTCGCGTGCCGATTCCAGCTTCTCGAAGGAGCGCGACTTCGCGCGTTCGTAGGACAGCCCCAGCGCCAGGATCACCAGCGTCAGGCCGATCAGTGACTTGGCCTGCAGCGCCGGCAACTCGCTGTGCGGGATAGGCGACGCCGGGATCTCGCCGGCGGCGCTGAGCGCGAACATCAGCCCGATCATGGCAAAGCTCAGCAGCGTCCACACGATGCCGGAGCGGCGGCCGCTGACGAAGATGGCGGCAAACGGGATGATGGCGAACCACATGATGCTGGTGGAGAGGATGCCGCCGTTGACGTACACCATCCAGCTGACCATGCCGAACATCGACAGCACGATGCACTCGGCGACCAGGCGTAGCGCGCCGCTGAGCCTGAGCAGTAGTGGCCCCAGCAATAGCGCCAGGCCGCCGACGAGGATGCCGCTGCCCATCGCCGGGTGGTGCAGCTTGAAGTAGGAGAGGGCAAACAGCGGGGCGATGGTGCCGGCCAGCAGGCCAACGCTGATGACGGTACGGGCCCGGATCAGGGTGTCCGGGGATTGCCGGACGCTGTCCGGAATGAACCACTCGGTGATGCTGTTCAAAGACATCTGTGTTTCCTCGCGTTGTGTCGTGCGCTGTGGCCGTGGCGGCGCGGGCACGTTTTATCGTTATGATTTTTATAAAAGCGGGATCGATACTAAAACAGTTGTTTGAAACCATCAAGCGAGTGCCGAACGCGTGCTTTCATTTGTTGCGTCATGGGTTTACAAGGCTGGCCGCCATGAAAAAGCCCGGTCATGCAGGCATGACCGGGCGGGGTGGGCGGGTGTCGCGACGGGCGTTCAGCGGCTGAACTGGTCGGCCTGGATCGCGGTCAGCGCGATGGTGTAGACGATGTCGTCCACCAGTGCGCCGCGCGACAGGTCGTTCACCGGCTTGCGCAGGCCCTGCAGCATCGGCCCCACCGACACCACGCCGGCGGAGCGCTGCACCGCCTTGTAGGTGGTGTTGCCGGTGTTGAGGTCCGGGAACACGAACACGGTGGCGCGACCGGCCACCGGGCTGTCCGGTGCCTTCTGGCGGCCGACCGACTCTACCGATGCCGCGTCGTACTGCATCGGGCCGTCGATCAGCAGGTCCGGGCGCTTCGCGCGCGCGATGCGGGTGGCCTCGCGCACTTTTTCCACGTCGTCGCCGCTGCCAGAGGAGCCGGTGGAGTAGGAGATCATCGCCACCCGTGGCGGAATGCCGAAGGCGGCGGCGGAGTCCGCGCTCTGGATCGCGATATCGGCCAGCTCTTCCGCGCTCGGGTCCGGGTTCACCGCGCAGTCGCCGTACACGTAGACCTGGTCCGGCATCAGCATGAAGAACACGCTGGAAACCAGCTTGGCCTCCGGCGCGGTCTTGATCAGCTGCAGCGCCGGGCGGATGGTGTTGGCGGTGGTGTGCACCGCTCCGGACACCAGGCCGTCGACCTCGTTCAGCGCCAGCATCATGGTGCCCATCACCACATTGTCTTCTAGCTGCTGTTCGGCCATCGGCGCGTTCAGGCCCTTGCTCTTGCGCAGTTCCACCATCGGCGGTACGTAACGTGCGCGCACCTCGTTGGGGTCGACGATCTCGATGCCGGCGGGCAGGGTGATGCCCTGCGCCTCGGCCACCTGCAGGATCTCCTGGCGTTCGCCCAGCAGCACGCAGCGTGCGATGCCCTTCTCGTGGCAGATGGCGGCGGCGCGCACCGTGCGCGGCTCGTTGCCTTCCGGCAGCACGATGCGCTTGGCGGCACGGCGTGCCTTTTCCATCAGCTGGTAGCGGAAGGCCGGCGGCGACAGCCGCTTCTCGTGGTGTTCGCCGATGCGCTGGCGCAGCTGGCTGGTGCTGATGCGCTCGGCGACGAAATCGACCACCCGCTCCATGCGTTCCATGTCGTCGGCCGGCACTTGGCGGCTCATGGTCGAGATCAGGGTCGCGGTTTCCAGGGTGTTGGTGTCGATGGACAGCACCGGCAGGCCGCTGGTGAATGCCTTGTGGCATAGCTGCGCCACGCGCGGGTCCGGCTCGGCGTCGCAGGTCAGCAACAGGCCGGCCAGCGGCACGCCGTTCATGGTCGCCATCGCGGTGGCGAGCACGATGTCCTCGCGGTCGCCGGGAGTGATGATCAGCGCGCCGGGCTTGAGCAGCTCGACGATGTGCGGCACCGAGCGCGCCATCACCGAAATACTGCGCACGCGGCGGCGCGTCAGCTGGCCGGCGTGCAGCAGCTTGGCTTTCAGGTAGTTGGCCACGTCCAGCGTGCGCGGTGCCAGCAGCTCCGGCTCGAACGGGATGCCGCCAAGGCAGGCGATGCGCCGGCTCTGGATCAGGCGGCTGGATTCGGTGATCTCTGCGGCCAACGTGGCCGGGTCCTGCCCGGGGCGCAGGCGGTTGAGGATGTAGCCTGCCACCTGTCGCGGCTGGCCGCCGAAGGCCTGGATGGTGATCTCCAGCTGTTCCGCCAGCGTGTGGCTGGGCAGCTGGTCGGCGGCGCCGACCAGGATCACTTCCGCCTGCAGCGTGCGCGCGATCTTGCTGTTGATGTAGGTGGTGAATACCCGTTGCTGGTCCTGCACCAGGCCTTCGACGATGACCACGTCGACGCCGGCGGAGGCGCGCTGGAACAGGTGCACCACCTCTTCCATCAGCTGGTCGAGCTGGCCCTGGCTCAGTAGGTGCTCGGCGTGGTCCATCGGCAGCGGCTCCGGCGCGTTGAGGCGGCACAGCTCGCGGGCGAAGTGGGTGGAGCGTTCCGGCTCGCTGGTGTCGCTGCCTTGGGCGATCGGTTTCACGAAGCCGACCTTGAGGCCGTCCTGTTCCAGCGCGCGGATCAGGCCCAGCGAGACCGAGGTCAGGCCGGCGTCAACGCCGATCGGGGCAATCAGAAAAGTATGCATCGCATCCTCCTCAGACCGCCGGCTCGCACAGCGCGGCGGTATCCAGCGCGATCATCAGCTCTTCATTGGTGTTGATGACCAGTGCCGGGGTGCTGCCGTCGCGGGTGATGCGGCCAGCCTTGCCGCGGAAGGCGGCATCGTTGGCCGCAGGGTCGAGCTCGAGGCCGAGGAAGCCGAGCAGCCTGATCACCTTGGCGCGCAGCATCGGCGAATTTTCGCCGATGCCGCCAGTGAACAGCAGCGCATCCAGCCGGCCCAGCGCCACCGTCATCGCGGCAATCTGCTTGGCGAGACGGTAGGTGAACACTTCCAGCGCGATCTGCGCGCCGGTGTGGCCGGTGGCGGCGGCGTCTTCCAGCTCGCGGCAGTCGCTGGACAGCTCGGACAGGCCGAGCAGGCCGGACTGCTTGTTCAGGATGTCGGACACGCCCTGGACGTCGGTGTTCAGCTCGGCGGCCAGGTAGCCGAAGATGCCCGGGTCGATGTCGCCGGAGCGGGTGCCCATCACCAGGCCTTCCAGCGGGGTCAGGCCCATGCTGGTGTCGACGCTCCTGCCGTTCAGCACCGCGGCCACCGAGGCGCCGTTGCCGAGGTGAGCGCAGACGAAGGCGGATTCCGCCAGCGGCTTGCCCAGCATCGCCGCCGCTTCGGCGGTGACGTAGCGGTGGCTGGTGCCGTGGAAGCCGTAGCGGCGCACGCCGTGTTCGCGGTACAGCGCCATCGGCACCGCGTACAGGTAGGCCTGTTCGGGCATGCTCTGGTGGAAGGCGGTGTCGAAGACGGCCACTTGTGGCAGGCCGGGGAAGCATTCCATGGCGGTGCGGATGCCCAGGAGGTGCGCCGGGTTGTGCAGCGGCGCGAGGCGGGCGCAGTCCTCGATGGCGGCGATCACGCTGTCGTCGATCAGGGTGGACTGCTTGAAGGTCTCGCCGCCGTGCACCACGCGGTGGCCGATGGCGATCACGCTGCCGGTCAGTTCGCGCTCGTCGAAGTAGGACAGGATCGCTTTCATGGCGCCGGCGTGATCGCCTTGCGCCAGGGTCAGTTCAACTTTCTTGCCGTCCTGCTTGAAGTTGATGCAGGCGTCGGCGAGGCCGAGTTTTTCGGCGATACCGGTCACGGTCGTTTGCTGGCTGGCAGCGTCGATCAGCGCAAATTTCAGCGAAGAGCTGCCGCAGTTGATGACAAGTGTGTGATGGGTCATGTCGGGTCCGTTAGCATGAAGACGTCTGATGGAAGCCTCTGCCGGTGTTGCGTTCTTTTTTATTGAATCGGGTGCCGGGTCATCTCCGCCTGCGATAGGCAGGCCGGAGCGGACTCCGATAGGCAACAGGCAATTATCCGCTATTTTGATGCGGCGCACCATCAGGGATTCCCCGAGTCAGGAGCATGCCGCTTGCGTGCTGATTGTGCGCGTGCTGTTTGACAAGACAATGAATAGAAAAGGGTTTTGGCACGTAATTTGATCAGATGCCGGAAGTGCGGCTTTCTTTTGCAAAAAGCCTGATCCAGCGCAATTGTGCGACCAAAAAGTGCTTGCCCCGGGGGGGGATTTAGCCGACAATCCCGCCCCTGACCGCTTGGGTGGATCACGGAAGTCCGTGTTCTGGCAAGTGTTTTTTATAGCACTCCGTAAACTCGTTAAGAGCGAGATTCGGCTGGTCTTATATCTTCTTCCACGGAGGTGTGGGAATAATGTCTGATCTGGCTTCGTCCCAGTTGCTGAAAGCTTCTGCTGCGCAGTTGCCTGTCTTTACCTATTTCGATCCGGCGTACTACGCGCTGGAACAACAAGTCCTGTTCGCCAACGCCCCGCAGTATTACGGCCACGAGCTGATGGTGCCGAATGCCGGCGATTATCACACGCTGGACTGGCTCGGCCACGGCAAGATGCTGAAAAATGTCGACGGCGACATCAAGCTGATCTCCAACGTCTGCCGCCACCGCCAGGCGCTGATCTACAAGGGGCGCGGCACCGGCAACCACATGGTGTGCAATCTGCACGGCTGGACCTATGGCAACGGCGGCCAGCTGATCGGTGCGCCGCACTTCCCGGAAACGCCGTGCCTGAACCTGAACCAGACCGAGCTGACCCGCTGGCAGGGCCTGCTGTTTGATGCCAAGCGCAACGTTGGCCGCGACCTGGAAAAGCTCGGCGTCGCCAAACACATGACTTTCGAGAACTACGGTTATCACAAGTCGCTGACCACCGAGTACGACTTCAACTGGAAGACCTTCATCGAAGTCTATTCCGAGGACTATCACGTCGACCCGTTCCATCCGGGCCTCGGCAACTTCGTCGATTGCGGCGATCTGAAGTGGGAGTGGGGCGACCACTACCACGTGCAGACCGTGGGCGTGAAGAACGCTCTGGCCCGCTCCGGCAGCAAGGTGTACGGCAAGTGGCACGACGAGGTGCTCAAGCGCTACGCCGACCAGCAGCCGGAATTCGGCGCCATCTGGCTGACCTACTACCCGAACATCATGGTGGAGTGGTATCCACACGTGCTGGTGATCAGCGTGGTAATCCCGCGCGGCCCGGAAAAGTGCACGGTGATCACCGAGTTCTACTACCCGGAAGACATCCTGTGGTTCGAGCCGGAATTCATCGAGGCGGAGCAGGCGGCTTATATGGAAACCGCGGTCGAGGACGACGAGATCTGCCTGCGCATGCACGAGGGCCGCAAGGCGCTGTGGCTGCGCGGCGAGAGCGAAGTCGGGCCGTACCAGTCGCCGACCGAAGACGGCATGCAGCACTTCCACGAGTTCTACCGTCGGCAGATGGGTGAACATCTGGCTGGCTAAGACCGTGTTTTGTGCGGCACAATAAAAGGGCGCGGATTTCCGCGCCTTTTTTTGTCTGTCGGGCCATCATGCCATTTGTATTGAGCGTACTGTTTTCCGTGTTGTTCTCCGGGTTGGCCATGGCGGCGACCTATCGCAATCCCTACCTGGGTGTCACCATCAACATGCCGGCGGCGTGGCAGGTGCGGCCGCACAGCGACGAGATGCTGCGCATCGTGCCGCCGCGGCAGGAAGACCGCGAGCGCGGCGGCGTGCAGGTGCAGGTCAGCCGCCAGCCGTTGCGCGGCAAGGATCCGCTGAGCCGGCTGGCGGCACGCTATCGCCGCGCCGACGACACGCGCGAGCCGGCGCGGGTGGTGCGCCTCGACCGTCAGCGCGGCCGGCTGGTGCTGTCCTATCGCGAAGGCCTGTACGTGCAGAGCGGGCTGTGGATCGTCAGCCAGCAGCTGGTGGTGTGGCAGCAGCAGGGCGATGGCCGCTACATCAAGGCGCACTGCAGTGCGAATGCCGCGGAGTACGCGCGTTACCGGCGCGTGTTCGCCGACATCTGCCTCGGCCTCGCGGTGGCGAAAAAGACGGAGGCAGGCGCATGAGTCGTCTCGGTTCCGGCTGGATGGTGGTAGCGGCGTTGTGCTTCGCGCTGATGAGCCTGTTCGCGGCGCAGGGGTCGAGCGCGCTGCCGGCGTCCGAGGTGCTGTTCTATCGCACCTTCATCGGTCTGCTGGTGCTGCTGCCGCTGATGTGGCGGAGCGGCGAATCCTTGCGCAGCCCGCACTGGGGCGCCCATGTGCGGCGCAGCCTGATCGGCTACCTGTCGATGGCGATGCTGTTCTACGCGCTGAGCCGGCTGCCGCTGGCGGCGGCGGTCACCCTCAATTACACCTCTTCGCTGTCCTTTGCCCTGTGCTGCGTGCTGCTGCGCCGCGAACGGCTGCCGCCGGCGGTGTGGTTCGCGCTGTCGCTGGGCTTTGTCGGCATCGCCTGCATGTTGCGGCCAACCTTTGACGCCGGGCAGTGGTTCGCCGGGCTGATGGGGCTGGGTTCCGGCCTTGGCGCCGGGCTGGCGCTGTTTCATGTGCGCGAGCTGGGCGAACTGGGCGAACGGCCGTCGGTCACCGTGTTCTGGCTGTTCTTTTTGTCGTCGCTGTTCGGCCTGCTGGTGGTGCTGTTCAATGGCGGCTTCCATGCGCTGAACGGGGTGCAGCTGGCGCAAATGCTTGCCGTCGGCCTGATGGGGCTGGCCGGCCAGCTGGCGATGACGCGGGCCTACAAGGAAGGACGCAAGTTCGTGGTGTCCAGCCTGGCCTATCTGACGGTGGCGTTCTCGGCGCTGATGGGCTTGTTCCTGCACCAGCAGCAGCTGCCCCTGCTGTCCTGGCTGGGCATGACGCTGATCATCGGCAGCGGCATCCTGGCGGCGAGGCGCTAGATGGCCGGCGCCTTGTGGATGGTGCTGGCTGCGGTCAGCTTTGGCCTGATGGGGGTGTTCGTTAAGCTCGGCGCGGCGACACTGGACACGGTGGCGCTGGTGTTCTGGCGCACGCTGTTCGCGGTGCTGCTGCTGGGCGGCGTGGCGCTGCTGCGGCGCCAGCGCTTCGCCACGCCGCAGCTGGGGCGCCACCTCAAGCGCGGTCTGATCGGCTACACCTCGCTGCTGGCCTACTTCTATGCCATCGGCCATCTGCCGTTGTCGACGGCGGTAACGCTCAACTACACCTCGCCGATGTTCCTGGCGTTGCTGTCGGTGCTGCTGCTGAAAGAAAGACTGTCGCGGCACGCGCTGCTGGCGCTGCTGCTCGGCTTTGTCGGGGTGACGCTGCTGTTGCGGCCAACCTTTGACGGTGCCGCGTGGCAGGCCGGGCTGCTGGG
The DNA here is from genome assembly GCF_028548475.1 of Vogesella margarita. Taxonomy (GTDB): domain Bacteria; phylum Pseudomonadota; class Gammaproteobacteria; order Burkholderiales; family Chromobacteriaceae; genus Vogesella; species Vogesella margarita. The sequence goes on along the minus strand of NZ_JAQQLE010000010.1, from coordinate 3,416 downwards.
GCTGGGTTCCGGGCTGCTTGCCGGCTGGTCCTACCTGCACGTGCGCGAACTGGGGCAGGCGGGCGAGGCGGAGTGGCGCACGGTGTTCTACTTTGCGCTGATTTCGACGCTCGGTGGCGGCCTGTTGCTGCTGGGCCGGCCGTGGCAGCCGCTGACCGCAGACAACCTGCCGTGGGTGCTGGGTCTTGGCGCTACGGCCACCGTGGCGCAGCTGGCGATGACCCGCGCCTACAAGGTTGGCCGCAAGCTGCTAGTCGCCAACCTGTCCTACCTGACGGTGGTTTTTTCCGCGCTGTTCGGGGCGCTGGTGTGGCAGCAGCGGCTGGGCGCCGGCGAGTTGCTGGCGATGGCCTTGATCATTGTCAGCGGCATTCTGGCCGGCAGGCGCTAATATTCGGAATGCCAGTCCCATTAATCCCTTTTCAGCCAGGAGCTACACCATGATTTCCATCCGCGAACAAGATTACGGTCTGGACGTTGCCCTCTACAACGAATTCACGCTCGGGGATTTCAAGCTGTTCGAGGAGGCGCTGCTCAAGCGCAGCGGCGAGCACGGCAAGCCGGATGTGCTGCTGGACCTGTCCGGCATCAAGGACTTCACGCTGGACATGGCGATGGAGGAAGTCCGCTTCATGCGCGCCCACGAGAACGAATTCGGTCGTTTTGCCGTGGTGGCCGACGACACCTGGATTCGCCTGGCGGCGCACCTGTCCGGCCTGCTCACCCGCGTTCCCGCCGAGTACTTCAATACGGTGGAAGACGCGCAGGACTGGCTGAACAATCCGGCCACCGCTTGATTTTCCGGCGTATGCCGTTACAGTAGCGGCTTCTGTTTTCCGACAAGAACAACGCCGCATGTTGAAAAGTATCGCCAGCCGCCTCGCGACGGAACTCGCCGTCCGCGAGGCGCAAGTCACCGCCACCATCAACCTCATCGACGAAGGCGCCACCGTGCCCTTCATCGCCCGTTACCGCAAGGAAGTCACCGGCGGCCTGGACGACACCCAGCTGCGCCAGCTGGCCGAACGCCTCACCTACCTGCGCGAGCTGGACGACCGCCGCGCTACCATCCTGAAAAGCATCGCCGAGCAGGACAAACTCACCTCGCAACTTGAGTCCGCGCTGTACGCCGCCGACAACAAGACCCTGCTGGAAGACCTGTACCTGCCGTACAAGCCCAAGCGCCGCACCAAGGCGCAGATCGCGCGCGAGGCCGGGCTGGAGCCACTGGCCGACAGCCTGCTCGCCGACCCGACGCAAGTGCCGGAAGCGTTGGCCGCAGGCTATGTTGATGCCGACAAGGGTGTGGCCGATGCCAAGGCGGCGCTGGACGGCGCCCGCGCCATCCTGATCGAGCGCTTTGCCGAGGACGCCGCGCTGCTGGGCCGGTTGCGCGACAAGCTGTGGAACGAGGGCGAGCTGGCGGCGGTGGTGATCGCCGGCAAGGAACAGGAAGGCGCCAAGTTTGCCGATTACTTCGCGCATCGCGAGCCGCTGAAAACCACGCCATCGCACCGCGCGCTGGCGCTCTTGCGCGGTCGCAACGAGGGCATCCTGTCGGTGGCGCTGAAATACCAGCCGGACGAGACCCCGATCACGCAGCGCTCGGCCTACGAGGAATTGATCGCCGCGCAGTTCGGCATCAAGGATGCCGGCCGCGCCGCCGACAAGTGGTTGCTGGACGGCGTGCGCCTGTGCTGGCGCGCCAAGATATTCCTGTCGCTGGAGCTGGAGCTGGTATCGAAGCTGAAGGACGCCGCCGACGCCGAGGCAATCAAGGTGTTTGCGGCCAACCTGCACGACCTGCTGCTGGCGGCACCGGCAGGCCCGCGCGCCACCATCGGCCTCGACCCCGGCCTGCGTACCGGCGTGAAAGTGGCGGTGGTGGACAACACCGGCAAGCTGCTGGATACCAGCACCATCTACCCGCACGAGCCGCGTCGCGACTGGGATCGTTCCATCGCCACCCTGGCGGCACTATGCACCCGCCACAAGGTCGACCTGATTGCCATCGGCAACGGCACTGCCAGTCGCGAAACCGACAAGCTGGCGCAGGACGTAATCAAGGCTTTCCCGCAGCTGAACCTGACCAAGATCGTGGTCAGCGAGGCCGGTGCCTCGGTGTACTCCGCCTCCGAACTGGCGGCCAGGGAGTTCCCGGAGCTGGATGTGTCCCTGCGTGGCGCGGTGTCGATCGCCCGCCGCCTGCAGGACCCGCTGGCCGAACTGGTGAAGATCGATCCGAAGTCCATCGGTGTCGGCCAGTACCAGCACGACGTCAACCAGAGCCAGCTGGCGAAGAGCTTGGACGCGGTGGTGGAAGACTGCGTGAATGCGGTTGGTGTCGACGTCAACATGGCGTCGGTGCCGCTGCTGGCACGCATCTCCGGCCTCAACAGTACGCTGGCGGCCAACATCGTTGCCCATCGCGACGCCAACGGCGCGTTCAAGACCCGTCGCGAGCTGCTCAAGGTCAGCCGCCTCGGCGAAAAAACCTTCGAGCAGGCGGCCGGCTTCCTGCGCATCAGCAATGGCGACAACCCGCTGGATGCATCGTCCGTGCACCCGGAAGCCTATCCGGTGGTGGAGCAGATCGTCAGCAAGACCGGTCGCGCGGTGAAGCAGATTGTCGGCGACTCGGTGTTCATCAAGAGTTTGCGTGCCAGCGACTACACCGACGAGCGCTTCGGCCTGCCGACGGTGATGGACATCCTGAAGGAGCTGGATAAGCCGGGGCGCGATCCGCGTCCGGAATTCAAGACCGCCACCTTCCAGGACGGGGTGGAAGACATCAAGGATCTGCAGCCGGGTATGGTGCTGGAAGGCGTGGTCACCAACGTTGCCAACTTCGGCGCCTTCGTCGACATCGGCGTGCACCAGGATGGTCTGGTGCATATCTCGGCGCTGTCCAGCAAGTTCATCGACGACCCGCGCAAGGTGGTCAAGGCCGGCGATGTGGTCAAGGTCAAGGTGCTAGAGGTAGAAGTGCCGCGCAAGCGGATCGCGCTGACAATGCGCCTGGACGACGAAGTCGGTACCGCGGTGCGCAGTGGTGCCGGTCGTGGTGACACTAATCGTCGTCAGGGTGCCAAGCCGGCGGCGCAGGACAATGCCGGTGGCGCCATGGCCGCCGCTTTTGCCAAATTGCGCGGTAAATAAGCCGGATTAAGCCGGTTTTCCGGTTTGTCGGAATCGCTAAAGGTTGGCCGCAAGCATTGCGGCCAACCTTTTTCATTTTTCTTCACGGCAGGGTGGTTGTGAAATCAACGACTTGCCGATTTTGTGTCACAAAGTGCATGGCGGGGTGTTGACGGAGGGGGCGTGCTTCGCTATAGTTCGCCTCCTCAGCTGACGCCGCAAACGAAACGCGACGCAGCACTGCTCTTTAACAAAACGAATAACCGATAGGTGTAAGT
>NZ_JAQQLE010000009.1 GCF_028548475.1 Vogesella margarita | reverse complement strand
ACACCGATTCGGCTAACGTTCATGGTGGACTCCTTCCTTCTGTCTGACTGGTGGTGAACCCTTCCAGTCTGGCACCTGGATGCCGTTGCGGGAGGGAGGAGTCCATCTCATTGGGCTACGGCGGTTACGGCGCGCAGGCCGCCTGCTGTTTTCTGGCGATCAGCTCGGCATCGCACTTCGGGCAGTAGTCGTGGCGGCCTGACAGGTAGCCGTGCGTCGGGCAGATCGAGAACGTCGGCGTGATGGTGATGTAGGGCAGGCGGAAGTTTTCCAGCGCGCGCCGCACCAGCTGGCGGCAGGCGTCGGCGCTGCTGACTGCCTCGCTCATATACAGGTGCAGCACGGTGCCGCCGGTGTATTTGCGCTGCAGCTCGTCCTGGCGCAGCAGCGCCTCGAACGGGTCGTCGGTGAAGCCCACCGGCAGCTGGCTGGAGTTGGTGTAGTACGGCTGCTCTGCGCTGCCGGCCTGCAGGATGCCGGGGTAGCGCTTGTTGTCCTCGCGCGCGAAGCGGTAGGTAGTGCCTTCCGCCGGGGTGGCTTCCAGGTTGTATAGGTGGCCGGTAGCCTGCTGGAACTCGACCATGCGTGCGCGAATGTGGTCCAGGTAGCGGCAGGCGAAGGCATGGCCCCAGTCGCTGGTGATGTCGTGCGCATCCGCGGTGAAGTTGCGGATCATCTCGTTGATGCCGTTCACCCCCAGGGTGGAGAAATGGTTGCGCAGGCTGCCGAGGAAGTGGCGGGTGTACGGGTACAGCCCTCCGTCGATGTGCTGCTGCACTTTGCTGCGGCGCGCTTCCAGCACCTCGCGGCCAAGCTGCAGCAGGCGGTCGGTTTCGGCCAGCAGCGCGGCTTCGTCGCCGGCAAAGCGGTGGCCGAGGCGCGCGCAGTTGAGGGTGACCACCCCCACCGAGCCGGTCTGCTCGGCGCTGCCGAACAGGCCGTTGCCGCGCTTCATCAGCTCGCGCAGGTCCAGCTGCAGGCGGCAGCACATGCTGCGCACCATGTGCGGCTCCAGTTCGGAGTTCACGAAATTCTGGAAGTAGGGCAGGCCGTACTTGGCGGTCATCTCGAACAAGAGTTCGCTGTTCTCGCCGTACCAGTCGAAATCCTTGGTGATGTTGTAGGTGGGGATAGGGAAGGTGAAGGCGCGGCCGCAGGCGTCGCCGGCCAGCATCACCTCGATATAGGCGCGGTTGATCAGCGCCATTTCCGCCGCGCAGTCGCCGTAGCGGAACGGCATCTCCTCGCCGCCCAGCACCGGAATCTGCTCGCGCAGGTCTTCCGGGCACACCCAGTCGAAGGTCAGGTTGGTGAACGGTGTCTGCGTGCCCCAGCGGCTGGGCACGTTCAGGTTGTAGATCAGCTCCTGGATCGCCTGCTTCACTTGTGCGTAGCTCAGCGCGTCCTTTTTCACGAACGGCGCCAGGTAGGTGTCGAAAGAGCTGAACGCCTGCGCACCGGCCCATTCGTTTTGCAGCGTGCCCAGGAAGTTGACGATCTGGCCGCAGGCGCTGGACAGGTGGCGCGGCGGGGCGGATTCCACCTTGCCGCCGACGCCGGCAAAGCCCAGCTGCAACAGGGTGCGTAGCGACCAGCCGGCGCAGTAGCCGGACAGCATGTCCAGGTCGTGGATGTGCAGGTCGCCGTGGCGGTGCGCGCTGGCGGCTTCTGCCGGAAATACCTCATGCAGCCAGTACTCGGCGGTGAGCTTGCCGGCGATGTTGAGGATCATGCCGCCCAGGCTGTAGCCCTGGTTGGCATTGGCCTGCACCCGCCAGTCGGCACGGGACAGGTATTCGCTGATGCTGCTGACCGCATCCACGTGGTGGCTGGGGCGTGCGTCCATGTTTTGCTCCAATATCTTGTGTTTGGCGCATTGTATTGACGCAGCATGTAGTAGTGATTGATCTGAATCAAGCGGCGAAAAATACTGTTGGCATGGCGGTGGTGCGGCGGTGTGTCGTGCCTTCGCTCCCGTCTTGAGTCAGCGTTCGGTCTGCTCCGTCGTGTCGCGCCGGGCCTGCTCTTTGCGATAGGCGGGGAGTTCGCCAAGCCTGATACCTTCCGGCGCATGGCGATGCTTGGCATGGCCGATCCGCTGCGAGCGGTAGATGCCGGTATGGCCCGAAAACAGGTAGCTCACCACGCAAGCGGTGGCGGCATAGACGCCGATCTCGGCACCGAACAGTTCCATCGCCATCAGCGTCGAGGCGATCGGCGTGTTGGCGGCGCCGGCGAAGACCGCGACAAAGCCTATCCCGGCCAGCAGCGGCAGCGGCATGTTCAGCAGTGGCGCCAGCGCGTTGCCCAGCGTGGCCCCGATGTAGAACAGTGGTGTGACTTCCCCGCCCTTGAAGCCGCTGCCGAGCGAGACGACGGTGAACGCCATCTTGGCCGCAAAGTCGTACGGTGCCAGCGGCTGCTGGAAGGCTTCCACGATGGACGGGATGCCCAGGCCGAGGTAGCGGTCCGCGCCGAGGAACCAGGCGGCACTCGCCACCACCACGCCTCCCAGCAGCGGGCGCAGCGGCGCGTAGGCGATGCGCTGCTTCATCCAGCCGCCCAGCGCGTGGGTGAGTTCGGCGAAGGCCTTGCCGGTGAGACCGAAAACGGCGCCTGCGATCACCATCGCCAGCAGCGGCCACAGTGCGATCGGCACCACCACGGGCACGGCGTAGTGGGTGTGATGCACGCCCCACAGCAGGCCGACCTGATCGGCGACGATGGCCGCCACCATGCAGGGCAGGATGGCGTCGTAGCGCAGGCGGCCGATGGCGAGCACCTCCAGCCCGAAAATCGCACCCGCCAGCGGCGTACCGAACACCGAGGCAAAGCCGGCGCTGATGCCGGCCATCAGGATGATGCGGCGATCCTCGTGCCGGAGACGGAACAGGCGGGTGAGCTGGTCGGCCAGCGCGCCGCCCATCTGCACCGCCGTTCCCTCGCGCCCGACCGAGGCGCCGAAGAGGTGGGATACGACGGTGCCGCCGAGCACCAGCGGCGCCATGCGCAGGGGGATGACCTGCTTCGGGTCGTGAATCTCGTCGATCAGCAGGTTGTTGCCGGCCTCGACCTGCCGGCCAAAGCGCAGGTAGAGCCAGCCCACGGCAAAACCGGCCAGCGGCAGCAGCCAGATCAGCCAGCGATGGGCGAGGCGGGTGGCGGTAGCCCAGTCGAGGGCGAACAGGAAAAAGGCGGACGCGGAGCCGGCGAGCACGGCAACGGCGCTGGCCAGCAGCAGCCATTTGCCCATATAGGGCAAGAGGTCGATCTGTTCGGGACGGGTGGAGGATTTCATGCGTGTCCTGTTGCTTGTGTGTTGGAGGCACAAACCCGGACGCGTGGCAGGCTGAGTATCGTGCGCCTGCACCTACCCGCCAGTTCGGGAATACGTGCAGGCATCATCAGCCCCGAGGGCGGTTAAAGGAGGAATACCATCTCCTGCGTGCCATTGTACGAACAGTTTTTGCCGGGCGGCAAGCCTGGCCGCGCGCTCAGCCGGGGGCCGGCATCACGATGCTGCGCTGGAAACGCAGCAGGCTGGCGCCGGGGTTGTGGTAGCGGTAGCCGTGCTCGGTGCCGTAGCCGGCGGTGTCGCCCGCTTGCAGCGTGTGCTCGCCACCGGCGTAGGCCAGCTGCAGCGTACCGCTGTGCACCTCGACGATCTCGCCGCAGCCGGCCGGATCGGGGGCGGCAAGGTAGCAGTCGCCGGGCGCCAGCTGCCACTGCCACAGCTCCAGCGTGCAGTGCGCCAGCGCCAGGCTGTGCAGCAGGGTGGCGTGGCTGTCGCCGCTGTTGCCCTGCCACACCCTCACCGGCGCGTCGCTGCCGGGCGCACGCACCAGCTCGGAAAAGGTCAGCCCCAGCGCGCTGGCGAGGCGGTCTAGCGTGGCGATGCTGACATTGCTGGCGCCGGCCTCGATGTTGACCAGCATGCGGCGGCTGACCTCGGCGCTGGCGGCCAGTTTTTCCTGGCTCAGGCCGCGCTGCTGGCGCGCTTCGCGCAGGTTGCGGGCGACGTGGCTGAAGACTTGCAGGGGGACGTGTTCGCTCATAAGTGCAATATATTGCTCAATTGTGTTTTTGTGCAGTATAGTGCACAAAACCGAGCCACCACCCTACACGCGAGCCCTCCCCATGTCCACCGTTGCCCTGTCTGCCGCACCCGCGGCCCATCGTTCCTGGCTGCCCGACCTGTCGCTGGTCGGCGTCACCCTGATCTGGGGTGGCACCTTCCTCGCGGTGCAGACCGCCTTGCAGTGGAGCGGTGCCTTCGCCTTTGTCGGCATGCGCTTTGCCGTCGCGGCCTTGCTGGCGTTGCTGCTGTGCCGCCGCCAGTTGGCCGGCCTCAACCGCACCGAGCTGCTGGGCGGCGTCACCATCGGCGTGATCCTGTATTTCAGCTACAACCTGCAGACGCTGGGGCTGGGCCATATCGCCAGCAGCACCTCGGCGTTTCTTACCGGCCTGTACGTGCCGCTGGTGCCACTGCTGCAATGGCTGCTGTTCCGCCAGCGCCCGGGCCTGCTGGCGTGGGCGGGGGTAGCGCTGGCTTTTGCCGGCCTGCTGCTCCTGGCCGGGGTGGACGGGCTGAGCATCAAGCTGGGCTTGGGCGAATGGCTGACCATTGCCGCCACCGCCACCATCGCGCTGGAAATCTGCCTGATCAGCCGCTTTGCCGCCGGCTGCAACGCCGGGCGCATGGCGCTGGTGCAGCTGGCGACGGTGGCGCTGCTGTCGCTGGCCAGTGCGCCGCTGGCCGGCGAGGTGCCGCCGCAGTGGCAGCCGCTGCTGCTGGTGAGCGTGCTGGCGCTGGGCGCGGCCACCGCGCTGATCCAGATCGTGATGAACTGGGCGCAGAAAACCGTACCGGCGACGCGCGCCACCATCATCTACGCGATGGAGCCGGTGTGGGGCGGGCTGATCGGCTGGCTGGCCGGCGAGGCGATGAGCGCCGGCAAGGTCGGCGGTGCGGCGCTGATCGTGGCCAGCGTGCTCTTGAGCCAGCTGGGCGCGCGCAAGGCGACACACGCGCCGGCCTGATTCTGACGATGCAAAGCAATGCGGCCAACCTTGCCCAAGGTTGGCCGCAGCGTTTTGGGTGTCGCGCTCAGCGACCGCCGCCGGGGGTGAAGGCCATGCCTTCCTGTTCGCCCTGCGGGCGCGGGCAGAGGTGGGATTCGAACTGCCGCGTCGCCGCCGTCCACGAGTAGCCCTCGGCCACGCGCCGCACCTGGTCGCGGTCCAGCGTCAGCGCCTGCAGGCAGGCGCTGCGCAGGTCCTGGTGCAGCACGCCGCCGCCGCTGGCGCCGACCACGTCCAAGGGGCCTGCCACCGGGTAGGCTGCCACCGGCGTGCCGCAGGCCATCGCCTCCAGCAGTACCAGGCCGAAGGTGTCGGTCAGGCTGGGGAACACGAACACGTCGCCGGCACGGTAGAAGCGCGCCAGCTCGTGCTGCGGGAACACGCCGGCGAAGTAGACCTCCGGGTATTTGGCCTTCAGCTCCGCCAGCTGCGGCCCCTCGCCGACCACCCACTTGCTGCCCGGCAGGTCCAGTTTGAGAAAGGCCTCGATGTTCTTCTCCACCGCCACGCGGCCGATGTAGAGGAAGCGCGGCTGCGCGGTGTCCAGCCGTTCGCGCTCGCCGGGGCTGAACAGGCGGGTATCGACGCCGCGGCTCCACAGCACCACGTTGTGAAAGCCGCGCGCCTTGAGGTCGGCGACGATGGCCGGCGTCGGCGCCATTACCGCCTGCGCGCGGTTGTGGAAGCGCCGCATCCACGCGTAGCTGAGCGCCAGCGGCAGCCGGGTGCGGGCGTGGATGTACTCCGGAAAACGGGTGTGGTAGGCGGTGGTGAACGGCTGGCCGTGGCGGCGGCACCAGCGCTGCGCGGCGAGGCCGAGCGGGCCTTCGGTGGCGATGTGCACCGCGTGCGGGCTGAATGCGGCCAACCTTTGCGCGACCTTGCGGTAGGGGAACAGCGACAGGCGGATGTCGGGATAGGTCGGGCAGGGCAGGGTGGCGAAGCCGTCGCCGTCGTCGCTCTCGCCGCCCAGCGGCGTGATCAGCGCCACCTGGTGGCCGAAGCCGCGCAGCTCGCGCACGGTTTCGGTGATGCTGCGGACCACGCCGTTGACCTGTGGCAGCCAGGCGTCGCTGATGATCATGATGCGCATGTTTCGGCCTCTGTGTTGAGCTGGGGTTGCGCGGCAAGGTTGGCCGCAATGCTCTGCGGGACGGTGTCGCCGGCCTGCTGTGTCCAGTGCACGACTTCCAGCGTGCCGTCGTGGTGTTCGACCAGCGCCGACAGGCTTTCCACCCAGTCGCCGCAGTTGCCGTACACGATGCCGTCGATGTCCTTCACCTCGGCCTTGTGGATATGGCCGCAGACCACGCCGTCGTAGCCGCGGCGGCGCGCCTCGGCGGCGAGGATGTGCTCGAAGTCGCTGATGAAGTTCACCGCGTTCTTCACCTTGTGCTTCAGGTATTGCGACAGCGACCAGTACGGCCGCCCCAGCTTGTGGCGCAGCCAGTTGTAGTGGCGGTTGAGGCCGAGGATCAGCGTGTACAGGCTGTCGCCGACGTAGGCCAGCCACTTGGCGTGCTGGATCACGCCGTCGAACTCGTCGCCGTGGATCACCAGTAGCCGCTTGCCGTCGGCGGTGTGGTGTTCGGCCTCGCTGCGGATGGCAATGCCGCCGAAGTCCAGTCCGGCGTACTGCCGCGCCGCCTCGTCGTGGTTGCCGGGCACGTAGATCACCCGCGTGCCCTTGCGCGCCTTGCGCAACACCTTCTGCACCACGTCGTTGTGGCCCTGCTTCCAGTACCACGACTTTTTCAGCTGCCAGCCGTCGATGATGTCGCCGACCAGGTACAGGGTGTCGGACTCGTGGTGGCGCAGGAAGTCGAGCAGGAAGGCGGCCTGGCAGCCGGCGGTGCCGAGGTGGACATCGGAAATCCAGATGGTGCGGTAGCGCTGGTTCATCGCGTGCTCCGGCGTGGGGGCAGATGCGCCGATGGTGGCGCAGCGATGTGACAGGCGGATGTGGCGGCGATGACGATACGGTGACCTCAAGGCCGTCCGGCCGGGTGTTGCTAAGCTTGGCTTAAAGTTAATCTGTTAGCATTTTCCTATGATTGCGCGGATTATGGCCGCGTCGTCCCCACTTTCACCGAGAAAACTGCATGAAGCCCCTGTTCCGTCCGCTGCGCCCGGAGTGGCTGTCACTGTGTGTGTCGCTGCTGTTTGTCGTCTTCTTCAACTGGCCGTTCTGGCAGCGGCTGCTGGCTGTGCTGCAACCGCTGGATGGTCACGGCATCAGGATGCTGGGCATGGCCTTCGTGCTGGTGACCGCGTTCTTCAACCTGCTGCTGCTGTTGCTGGTGTGGCCGAAAATCGGTAAGCCGCTGTTGACCGCGCTGTTGCTGACTACGGCTGCGGTCACCTATTTCATGACCCAGTACGGCGTGCTGATCGACATGAATATGGTGCGCAACGCGATGCAGACCGACGGTGCCGAAGTGCGCGACCTGCTGACCGTGAAAATGGCGCTGACGGTGCTGTTGCTGGGCGGTCTGCCCAGCTGGTGGCTGTGGAAGACGCCGCTGCTGTTTCGCGCGCCGCTGAAGGAAGTCGGCATGCGCAGCGTGGCGCTGCTGGCGACGGCCGGCGTGCTGGTTGCGGTGGCGATGATCGGCTATCAGGACTTTGCCTCGCTGTTCCGCAATCATCGCGAACTGCGCTTTGCGCTGACGCCAACCAACTACGTGCAGGCCACCAGCTCCTACATCAAGCGCGCGACGGCCAAGCCGCAGCCGCTGCAGCGCATTGCGCTGGACGCCCGCCGTGTGCTGGCCACCGGTAGCAGCAAGCCGCGGGTGCTGGTGCTGGTGGTGGGCGAAACCGCCCGCGCCGACCATTTCTCGCTCAACGGTTATGCGCGGCCGACCAACCCCAAACTGTCGCAGGTGGCCGGGCTGATCAACTATCCGGATGTCTGGTCCTGCGGCACCGAAACGGCGATCTCGGTGCCGTGCATGTTCTCGTCGCTGCCGCGTGACAAGTTCGATGCCGAGCAGGCCAAGCACCGCGAGAACCTGCTCGACGTACTGGTGCGGGCCGGGGTCAAGGTCAACTGGCGTGACAACAACTCCGGTTGCAAGGAGGTGTGCAAGCGCGTGGTCAGCAGCATGCTGTACGACAGCACCGATCCGCAGTACTGCACCGATGGCGAGTGCCGCGACGATATCCTGCTCGAAGGGCTGGCGGTCAAGCTGCAGAACCTGCGCGAGGACAGCGTGATCGTGCTGCACCAGAAGGGCAGCCACGGTCCGGCCTACTACAAGCGCTATCCGCCGGCGTTCGAGCGCTTCAAGCCGGTATGCCGCACCAGCGAACTGCAGAAGTGCAGCCAGGGCGACATCGTCAATGCCTTCGACAACACCATTCTCTATACCGACGACTTCCTGTCCCGCGTCATCGCCACCCTGCAGGCGGCACCGGAGGTGGCGGGCAGCATGATCTACCTGTCCGACCACGGCGAATCGCTGGGCGAGAGCAATCTTTACCTGCACGCGGCACCCTACCTGATCGCGCCGGACGCACAGAAACACGTGCCGATGGTGGCCTGGTTCTCGCCGCTGTGGCAGCAGCGCAGCGGGCTGGATCAGGCCTGCCTGCAGGCGTCCAGCAAGCAGCGCTACAGCCAGGACAACCTGTTCCACAGCGTGCTGGGGCTGATGCAGATCCACACCACCGTCTACGAGAAACCGCTGGACATGTTTGCCACCTGCCGTCGTGCGGCGGAGGTCTGAGTGCGCGTGGCGGACACGGGGAGCGAGTCGATGACATCCGGGCGTGTACTCAGGAACGAGGCGGCGGACTGGCGCCTTTACGCGTGGCAGTTGCTGTGGCTGGCGCTGTCGGGCGCCGCGTTCTGGTGGCTGGAGCAACGCAGCGGGCTGGACATGCTGCTGGCGCAGGCGTTCTTTGATCCGGTCGGCCAGCGTTTCCCGCTGAAGGACAGCCTGCTGCTGGAGTGGCTGAATCACCGCCTGCTCAAGTACGCGCTGATCGCCGGTTGCGGCTGGCTGGCGCTGCGCGCCGTGCGGCGGCGCGATGCACGGCTGGGCTGTGCGGTGGTGGCGATGCTGCTGGCGACGCTGGCGGTGTCATGGCTGAAGGCGCACAGCCTGCACTCCTGTCCGTGGGACCTGCAGCCCTTTGGCGGTACGGCCGAGATGTTTGACCTGTTCGGCCCGGTGGCGGCCATCCCCGGCCCCGGTCGTTGTTTTCCCGGCGGCCATGCCAGCAGCGGCTTTGCGGTGATGGTGCTGTTTTTCTATGCCTGGCCGGGTAGCCGGCGCCAGGCATGGGGCTGGCTGGCGGGCGGCGCCACGCTCGGCCTGCTGATGGGACTGGGGCAGATGGCGCGCGGCGCCCATTTCCTGTCGCACAACCTGTGGAGCGCCTGGGTGGTGTGGCTGGTGGCGGTGTTGCTTTTTGCCGTTTTTGACCTGCATTGCGCGGTCAACGTGCAGAAAAATGACGGCAAGTTGCACGGCATAAGCGGCGCTTAAGATTGGGCTGCTTTAATGACACTGTACCTGCAATGTTGCAGGCCTAGACCAGGAGCTTAACCATGAAAAAACTGATCGCTGTGGCCCTGATGGCTGCTTTTGCTTCCTCCGCCGCCTTTGCCAGTGCCGAATGCCCGGCACAACCGAAAGACAAGTGGCAGAAAGAAGCCGACTTCCAGAAACAGCTGACCGCACAGGGTTACCAGATCAAGAAGTTCAAGGTATCCGGTAATTGCTACGAAATCTACGGCAAGAACAAGGAAGGCAAGAAAGTGGAAATCTACTTCGACCCGGTCTCCGGCAAGCCTGTGAAGAGCGAAATCGGCAACTGAGTCATCACAGAGCCGGGGCCATCTCCGGCCAAGTCTGTGCCGCGGTGATGCCGCGACTGTCCGCGGGGCAGGGTTGTCGCCCTGTTCCGCGTTATTTTTTTGCCAAGGAGTGTTGTCATGACGCCGACTGCCTTACCCCGTCAGGAAAAAGTGTGGGACATCGTGGTGCGCCTGTTCCACTGGAGCCTGGTCGCCTGTGTGCTGGCCAACCTGTTGTTTCTGGAAGAGGGCGATCCGCCGCATCGCTGGGCCGGCTATATCGCCAGCGGCCTGGTGCTGGTACGCATCGTATGGGGCTTTGTCGGCAGTCATCATGCCCGCTTTGCCAGCTTCTTCCCGACCCCGTCGCGGCTGGCTGCGCACCTCGCGGCACTGAAAAGCGGCCGCCACGAGTCCAGCGCCGGCCACAATCCGGCGGGGGCGCTGATGATGCTGGCGCTGATGGGGCTGGTGATCAGCCTCGGTGTCAGCGGTTACCTGATGGGTACCGACCAGTTCTGGGGCGAGGAGTGGCTGGAAGAGGTGCACGAGGCACTGGCCACGCTGCTGCAGGTCGCGGTGCTGTTGCACGTTGCCGCCGCGCTGCTGATGAGCCGCATCGAGCGGGTGAACCTGGTTCGTGCGATGATTACCGGCATCAAGACGTGGCGCTGAGTCGCGGCAAGCGGCAGCGCTAAACGGGTAACGGTATCAGGCACAGGACCGGGCATGCGGGTATTGATAATCGAAGACGACGAACTGATCGGCGACGGGCTGCAGGCCGGCCTGTCGGCACTAGGCTTTGCCTGCGACTGGCTGCGCGATGGCCGGCAGGGGCTGGCCGGCATCGGCGCCGCGCCCTACGACGCGGTGGTGCTGGACCTCGGCCTGCCCGGCATGGACGGCCTGGCGGTGCTGGCCGCGTGGCGGCGCAGCGGCCGCAGCGAGCCGGTGCTGCTGCTCACCGCCCGCGACGCGGTGGACGACCGCATCCGCGGCCTCGACAGCGGCGCCGACGACTACCTGGTGAAGCCGTTTGCGCTGGGCGAGGTGGCGGCGCGGTTGCGTGCGCTGGTGCGACGGCGCAGCGGGCACAGCACGCCGCTGCTGCAGCACGGCCGCGTCAGTTTCGACCCGGCGGCGCGGCAGGCGACGCTGGACGGCAAGGTGGTGGACCTCAGCGCGCGCGAGCTGGCGCTGCTGGAGCTGCTGCTGGGTAACAAGGGCCGCGTGCTGCGCCGCGAACAGATCGAGGAAAAACTGTACGACTGGGCGCACGAGGTGGAGAGCAACGCCATCGAGGTACACGTGCACCACCTGCGCAAGAAGCTGGGCAGCGACTTCATCAAGACGCGGCGCGGCATCGGCTACACCCTCGGTGACGAGGCATGAGCTACAGCCTGCGCGGCACCCTGATCAGGAGCCTGCTCAAGGTAGTGACGCCGCTGTGGCTGCTGATCTGCACGTTGCTGGCCTTCCACGCCTGGCACGAGGTCAACGAGCTGTACGAGGAGCAGCAGACGCTGTTTGCGCACCAGCTGTACGGCACCTTGCCGACCCTGGTCGCGCGCAGCGAGCCGCAGTCGGTGCGCCCGGGCGACAACGACCATCAGGCGATGGCGGTATGGAACCCGCGTGGCCAGCTGCTGCTGGTCGACAGCGACGGCCTGGAGCTGGACGCGCGGCCCGGCTTTACCGGCTTTGCCAGCCTGCGCCAGCACGACGAGGACTGGCGCGTCTACTACCTGTCCGGCGAGGCCGGCAGTGTGGCGGTGGCGCAGGAAATGTCCGAGCGCTGGGAGATGATAGGCGGGCTGCTGCTGACGCAGGGCCTGCTGTGGCTGCTGCTGCTGCCGTTCGTGTTGCTGGCGCTGTGGTGGGCGGTGGGGCGCGGCCTTGCGCCGCTGGCGCGCATCCGCGAACAGCTGCAGCAGCGCGCGCCGGACGATGCCACGCCGCTGTCGCGCGAGGTGCCCCGCGAGCTGCAGACCCTGATCGACGCGATGAACGACCTGATCGGGCGCGTGGCGCAGACGCTGCAGCGTGAACGGCGCTTTACCGCCGACGCCGCGCACGAACTGCGCAGCCCGCTGGCGGCGATGCGGGTGCAGGCCGAGGTGGCGCAGCTGGTGCAGGATCCGCAGCAGCGCGAACGGGCACTGCAACAACTGATGAACGGTGTCGACCGCAGCAGCCACCTGCTGGCACAGCTCTTGGCGCTGTCGCGGATCGAGGCGGCACAGCAACAGCAGGACGAGGCGCTGGACTGGCCGCTGCTGCTTCAGGAACTGCACACGGAAGTGTCCGCGCTGGCCACCAGCCACCATGTCACCCTGCAGCTGCCGCCGGCCGGGCACACGCAGTGGCCGCTGCAGCACGGCGACCAGACCCTGTTGCTGCTGATGCTGCGCAATCTGCTGGACAACGCGATCCGCTATGGCGGCGGCACCGTCACGCTGCAGGCCGACGCGACGCGGATCAGCGTCAGCGACGAAGGCGAGGGCGTGCCGGAAGCCTTGCTGGACAAGGTATGCGAGCGCTTCTACCGGCCGCCGGGCCAGCAGCAGACCGGCAGCGGCCTCGGCCTGTCCATCGTGGAGCGCATCGCCACGCTGCACGGCCTGCGGCTGAGCCTGCACAACCGCGAAGGCGGCGGCCTGCAGGCGGTGCTGACGCGCAGCCACGACGCCTAGCGTCTGCGGCCAACGTTGGCCGTATGCCGGCGTAGAACCCGTTCAAGGTCTGCGGCCAGGGATCGCAATGGGGCGGGACGGCATTAAAAACGCCCACGGCAGCGGTGTTTATCTCTCGATAAATACCGCTGCCGTGGTCGTTTTGTCTTGTCCCGTGTCAGCGCGCGGGACGATGAACCGTGCTCAGGCGCCGTGCAGGTCCAGCGGCTTCTCGCCGGTCAGGAAGTAGTGGATGGTTTCGCGCGCGCTCTTGATCGCGTCGCCGAAGGGTAGCGGCTCGGCGCCGCGGAAGAACAGCCCCTTGCTGGTTTCGCCGCGGAAGGCGGCGGCCAGCTTGAGGTCGATGCAGAACTGGCCGACCTTGGACAGGCCGTCGCGCAGGCCGCACACCGACAGGCAGTTCAGCGCCTGGGTGCAGCGCGCCGGATCGGCCTTGGCATTGGCCTGCAGCTTGTCCTCGCGCTTGAGGTAGCTCTTCAGGAACGGGGTCAGGATGCCGCGCGCCGGCAGGCCGGCCACCGACATGAACTCGACGATATCCTCGCGTTTGGCGCCGGCCAGCGTGCGCTTGAAGTTGATGTGCGCATCGCCGTCGCTGGTGACGGCGAAGGCGGTGCCGATCTGCACGCCGCTGGCGCCGTAGTCGTTGAGGTAGGTCTGCACTTTCTGGTGGCTGTTGACGCCGCCGGCGACGATCAGCGGAATGCGCTCGCGCTCCAGCCCCAGGCCCTTGAACAGCTCGAAGGTTTCCTCCAGCACGCGGGCAAAGTCGAACTTGGCATCGCCGACCCCGGCGATGCTGGCGGCGCCGAGGTGGCCGCCGGCGTGGTTGGGATGCTCGATCACGATCGCGTCCGGCAGCCGGCCCTTCTTCATCCAGCGCTTGAGCACGATGCCGATGCCGCGTGATTCGGACAGGATGGGGATCAGCGCCACGTCCGGGTGATCCACGGTCATCTCCGGCAGGTCCAGCGGCAGGCCGGCGCCCATCACCACCGCGTGCGCGCCGGACTCGCAGGCCTGGCGCACCAGCGCGGCGTGGTCGTCCACCGCCTTCATGATGTTGACCGCCACCATGCCGTGACCGTCGGCGCGTTGCAGCGCGCCCTTCACCTCGCGGTCGAGCGCGATGCGGTTGAGGCGGTTGATGCCGTCCTGGCCCTCAAGGTTGGCCGCATCGGCCAGCAGGTCCTCGTGCAGGTGGCGCAGGTCGACGCTGGCCACGGTGCCGACACCGCCCTCACGCGCCACGGCACCGGCCAGCTGCTTGGCGGAGATGCCGACACCCATCCCGCCTTGCACGATGGGCAACAGGCTGCGGCCGCGGATGACGAGCGGGGAAAAGGCATGGGGGCGGGACATGGCAAACTTTCTGTAGGGCAAAGGAACGATTGTGGCGGCAAGGCGCCATACCGGCGTTGACGTGGGTCAAGCGGCCCCGGTGCCCGGCAGGGCTCCGCCGCGCCGCGATGGCGGCAGTGTTGCATTCTTGCCGCAAATAATGACATGTGGAATAAATGCGCTGCAGCCCGCATCCGGGCCGTTTTGCGCCGTGCTTGCCGCGTCGCTGGCAGCCATTTTTTGTCACCAGTTGCGGTTTTTGTCATATTTTGAGCGGGTGAGCGTCTGGCGCACAGCGGCCGCCTTGCAGCGAGGCTGCGACAGGCTGTGCCGGCTTGTCACTTGCATGAAATGCTATCTGGTGGCCGACAAATTCAACACAAAACTGGTAGGAATGCGACTTATCATATTTAATGGAAAATAAGGAAATAGCTTTAACAGGACGGCTGTTTCGCTTATTATCTTTCAAGGTGTTTTGTTAATCGCCGGTTTTTTTTAGGTGTTTTCTGTCAAATGTGAAGCGCCGCCGGCCTCAATGATTGAGTCGAGCTATGGATACGTTGAAAGCATTAATGGTCTTCATGACCACGGCCGAGAATGGCAGCTTTTCCGATGCCGCCCGCAAACTGGGCGTGTCGCCTGCCGCGGTCAGCCAGAGTATTGCCAGGCTCGAACAGGAGCTGGAGGTGCGGCTGTTCAACCGTACCACGCGCCAGCTGACCCTGACCGAGGACGGCCGCCGCTTCTACGCGCAGTGTCGCGGCCCGGTCAACAACCTGGACTCCGCGATCAACCAGCTGAAGGCCAGCCGCGACGAGCCGGCCGGCCACCTGCGCATCAGCCTGCCCAATGCCTTCGGCCGCCGCTTCATCCTGCCGCTGATGGAAGAATTCTGCACCCGTTACCCGAAGATCCGCGTGTTTTTCGGCATGGACGACCACTTCAGCGACCTGATCGAGGACGGCTACGACGTGGGCGTGCGCGTCGGCATGATGCCGGACAGCCGCATGGTGGCGCGTCATCTGGCGCACATCCCGCAGTACGTGGTCGCCGCGCCGGCCTACTGGGAGGCGCACGGCAAACCGCGCATCCCGGAAGACCTGTCCTCGCACGACTGCATTAATTTCCAGTTCCCGACCTCCGGCCGGCTGTACAAGTGGGAATTCGAGCGTGACGGCGAGCGTATCCCGCTGGAAGTCTCCGGCACCTACACCGCCAACGACGTCGACGGCGTGCGCGAACTGGCGCGCCTGGGCCTCGGCGTCGCGCAGCTGCCGGGGCACGAGATCCTCAATGATGTGCGTGCCGGCAAGCTGGAAGTGGTGCTTACCGACTTCGTGTCGATGGAGCGCTCGATCTACATCTGCTTCCCGCACCGCGACCACATCGCGCCGCGCACGCGGGTGTTCGTCGACTTCGTGGTGGAGAAGCTGCTCGACCACCCGGACATCATCGCCGAGCTGCCCGGTGTCGACCTGTCGCAAAAGCGCGAAGAGCTGCGGCAGAGCATACTGTAAGCACACGACAGCCCGGGAGACCGGGCTTTTTTTTGCGGTGCAATGTTTAACATATTAGACATTTTGGCGGCGCCATCCGATAATGAACCCATTATTGAGTGCCGCCCGTGGCGGCCCTGTTTAAAAAATGCAGTATCGAGGACTCCGCCATGAGCCAGACCACAGAACACACCCGCTCCTATTACGCCTACTCCGCCAACCCGTCGCCGCAGCGCCCGGCGCTGCAGGGCAGCCAGCAGGCCGACGTCTGCGTCATCGGCGCCGGCTACACTGGCCTGTCCACCGCGCTGCACCTCGCCGAGGCCGGTTTCCGGGTGATCGTGCTGGAAGCGGCGCGGGTCGGCTGGGGCGCCTCCGGCCGCAACGGCGGCCAGATCGTCAACAGCTACAGCCGCGACATGGACGTGATCGAGGCGCGCCACGGCAAGGACGCCGCGCGCAAGCTGGGCGCGATGGCGTTCGAGGGCGGCAAGATCATCCGCGAGCGCATCGCCAAATACGGCATCCAGTGCGACCTGAAGAACGGCAACGTGTTCGCCGCCTTTACCGGCAAGCAGCTGGATGAGCTGGAGGCGAAAAAGCGGCTGTGGGAAAGCTACGGCCACAGCGGCATCGAGATGATCGACAAGGCCGGCATGGCGCGCATCGTCGACTCCGACCAGTACGCCGGCGCACTGCTCGACCACTGGGGCGGCCACATCCACCCGCTGAACCTGGCGCTGGGCGAGGCGGCGGCGTTCGAATCGCTGGGCGGCCGGATTTTCGAGCAGTCGGCGGTGACCGACATCCAGCGCGGCGAGGTGGCGGTGGTGAAAACCGCCGAGGGCCAGGTCAGCGCCCGTTTCGTGGTGGTGGCCGGCAACGCCTACCTGGGCAACCTGATCCCGAAACTGGCGGAAAAAAGCCTGCCGTGCGGCACCCAGGTGGTGACCACCGAGCGGCTGGATCCGGCGCTGGCGCGCTCGCTGCTGCCGGGCGACAACTGCGTGGAAGACTGCAACTTCCTGCTCGACTACTACCGCCTGACCGCCGACAACCGCCTGCTGTACGGCGGCGGCACCGTGTACGGCGCGCGTGATCCGGGCGAGATCGAGAGCCTGATCCGCCCCAAGATGCTGCACACCTTCCCGCAGCTGAAGGACGTGAAGATCGAGTTCACCTGGACCGGCAACTTCTCGCTGACGCTGTCGCGCCTACCGCAGGTTGGCCGCATCGACAGCAATATCTACTACTCGCAGGGCTGCAGCGGCCACGGTGTCACCTTTACCCACCTCGCCGGCCGCATCCTGTCCGAGGCCATCCGCGGCCAGAGCGAGCGCTTCGACGCCTTCGCCAGCCTGCCGCACTATCCGTTCCCCGGCGGCCGGCTGCTGCGTGTGCCGATGCTGACCATGGGCGCGTGGTGGTACGGCATGCGCGACCGCCTCGGCGTCTGAGGCGCGTCACGATCTGCGGCATTCCCGCGATCGTGAGCCCACCCTGAACTCCCGTTTGTTCTCCCTGCTGTCTGTTGCACCGGCCCCCGATCAGGGCCGGTTTTTTTTCGCGCTCAGAACGGCCACGCCAGCTTGGTCTTCGCCACCGCGATCATGTACAGCGGCATCGTGAGCGCCAGCGCCAGCACCACCGCGCGCCACGGTGAGCCGTGCAGCCGTTTCAGGGCGATGCTGCCCAGCGCGATATAGGCCAGCAGCGCCACGAGCTTGGCCGCCAGCCACGGCTGATTGTGCGGCGAGAAGCCGGCCCACACCGCCAGCGTGATGCCTGCGGCCAGCAGCAGGGTGTCGATCACATGCGGCGCGATGCGCAGCGCCTTGCCCTGCAGCAGCGCCGGCTTGGCGTAGGACAGCGCGGCGCGCGCGGCGAACAGCGTCACCGACAGATAGGCCAGCCCGGCGTGGGCGTGTTTCAGTACGAGATAGTTCATGCTTGATCTTCCTGTGACGCGTTGCTTGGAGCCACTAACAAAACCCCTGATCCTGCGTTGCGCCTCCTTGCCGTACTATTTGTACTGTCTGCGTCGGCGCGCCTTGGCTCAGGTACTCTGCGAGGTTTTGTTCGCGGCTCTTATCTGGAGCGGGTAATGGTAGCGGCTTTGCCCGGCGGCGGGGGTGCTAAACTTGGCACCTTGATGACTACGCCATCACCACGCCATGTCCCTGCACCTGTACCAGTCCAACCGCCTCGAAGCCCTCGGCATTCTTTATCGCCACCTGACTGACAGCCCGCTGGCCGATCCGTTCGCGCCGGAAGTGGTGATGGTGCAAAGCCGCGGCATGGGGCGCTGGCTGACGCTGCAGCTGGCGCGCGAGCGCGGCCTTGCGGCCAACCTTGAATTCGTGCTGCCGGCCGGCTTCGGCTGGCGGCTGATGAAGACGGTGCTGCCCGAGCTGCCGCCCAAGTCCGCCTTTGCGCCGGAGGTGCTGACCTGGCGGCTGATGGAGGTGTTGCCCACACTGCAGGGCGAGCCGTACACGCCGCTGGTGCGTTATCTGGAAGGCGGGCCGCTGGCCTGTTTCGAGCTGGCCGGCAAGATCGCCGACATCTACGACCAGTACCTGGTGTTCCGTCCGGCGTGGATCCGCGCGTGGGAGGCCGGCCAGCGCCTGGATCTGGGCGAGGACGAGGCGTGGCAGGCGGCGCTGTGGCAAAGGTTGGCCGCGGAGCTGCCCGGCCGCCACCGCGTCACCATGCTCGACGACTTCTTTGCGCGCCTGCGGCCGGAGCACCTGCCCGAGCGGGTGTCGGTGTTCGGCATCGCCACGCTGGCGCCGATGTACCTGGCGCTGTTGCTGCGCATGGCCGAGCTGACCGAGGTCAACGTGTTCCTGCTCAACCCGTGCGAGGCCTACTGGGGCGACATAGTCGACGCGCGCGGCCAGCTCAAGCTGTTCGCCCGTGGCGAAAGCGCCGACGGCGGCCACCCGCTGCTGGCGTCGCTGGGGCAGCAGGGGCGCGACTTCTTCGACGACATCGCCGCCGGCGTGCCGGACGCCGAATCGATGTTCCTGCCCCCCGCCGGCGACAGCCTGCTGGCGCGGCTGCAGCGCGACATCTTGCAGCTCAGCCCACCTGCGGCCAACGTGCAGCCGCCGGCGGCGGACGACCGCTCCATCGTCTGCCACATCACCCACAGCCCGATGCGCGAGCTGGAGGTGCTGAAGGACCGCCTGCTGTCTATGCTGGTGGCCGACCCGACGCTGACCCCGGCCGACATCGCGGTGCTGACGCCGGACATCAACGCCTACGCGCCCTATATCGATGCCGTGTTCGGCTACCGCAGCGACGCGCCGTCCATCCCCTACAGCATTGCCGACCGCCGCCTGACCCGCGAAGTGCCGCTGTTGGCCACCTTCGGCGCGGTGCTTGAGCTGGCCGACTCGCGCTTTGCCGCCGACGAGGTGCTGGCGCTGCTCGATTGCCGCGAGCTGCTGGCCCGCTTCGGCCTTGCCGACGAGGACGTGACCCTGCTGCGCGGCTGGGTGCGCGGCGCCGGCATCCGCTGGGGCCGCGATGCGGCGCACAAGGCCGAACTGGGCCTGCCGGCCGAGGCCACGCACAGCTGGCGCTGGGGGCTGGACCGCCTGCTGCTGGGCACGCTGCTGCCGGCCAGCCTCGCCGGCGACGGCGAGCCGCTGTTTGGCGGCCTGCTGCCCGACGGCGCGGCGCAAGGCCAGGCCGCCGAGCGGCTGGCGCGGCTGGGCGCGCTGTTCGACACGCTCAGCGTGCTGGCCGAGCGGTGGGCGCAGCCGGCCAGCGTCGCCGACTGGGCGGCGCGTCTGCGCGAAGCCGCAGCCAGCCTGTTCCAGGTCGAGGAAGACGGCGAAGCCGCGTTGCAGGTGCTGCACGGCATCGCCGACGAACTGGCCGCCGATGCCGCGCTGGCCGTTTTCGACGGCAGCGTGCCGCTAGCGGTGGTGCGCGACGCGGTGTTGCGCCAGCTGCAGGTGGCCAGCAGCGGCGGTTTCCTCACCGGCGGGCTGACCTTCTGCGCGATGGTGCCGATGCGCTCCATCCCGTTCCGCGTGCTGTGCCTGATCGGCATGAACGACGGCGCCTACCCGCGCGACGAGCGCCCGGTCAGCTTCGATCTGGTGGCGCGCCATCCGCAAAAGGGCGACCGCTCACGCCGCTTCGACGACCGCTACCTGTTCCTGGAGGCCATCCTGTCCGCTCGCGATACGCTCTACCTCAGCTGGGTTGGCCGCAGCGTGCGCAGCGACGAGCCGCTGCCGCCGTCGCCGCTGGTGGCCGAGCTGCTGGACACGCTGGCCGCGATGAGCGGCGGCGACATCGGCGACACCATCACCACCCGCCACCCGCTGCAGCCGTTCTCGCGCGCCTACTACCGCGCCGCCGACAGCTTCGAGCCGGTGTGGCAGCAGGCGCTGGCCGCACCGCCGGCCGTGCCGCAACCGTTTGCGGCCAACCTTGCGCTGCCGGAGCTGACCTCGGTGCGGCTGGCCGATCTCTTGCGCTTCTGGCGCAACCCGGTGCGCGCCTGGCTGGCCGACCGTCTCGGCCTGAAGCTGGAGCGCATCGCCGACGAGCTGCCCACGCGCGAGCCGTTCGCCATCGACCGCGACAGCCGCGCCGACATCCGCGACACGCTGGTGCACACCCTGCTCGCGCGCCAGCCGCTGCGCCATGCAGAAGCGCGGCTGCAGGGGCGCGGCCTGCTGCCGGACGCCGCGCTGGGTGAGTCGTGGCTGGCGCTGGAACGCGCCGCCAGCGCCCGCTTTGCCGCGCGCCTGCCGGCCACGCTGCTGGACGACACCCTGCCGCCGCAGCCGGTGCGGCTGCAACTGGGTGACATCCTGCTCAGCGGCGAGCTGTCCGGCCTGCGCCCCGAGGGCCTGCAGCGCGTGGTGCCGCGCAAGGCCTACGCCGGCGACCTGATCGCGCTGTGGCTGGAACACCTGGTGCGCCTCGCCGCCGCCGTGCCCGGCATCGCGCCGCAATCGCAGCTGTTCGCCGAAGACGGCGTGCACGGCTTCGGCCCGGACGACGGCGACGGTGCGCCGCTGGACGCTGCCGGCCTGTTGCACGCCTGGCTGCTGCGCTACCGCCAGGGACAAAGCCAGCCGCTGCCGTTCTTCGCCCGCACCTCGCTGGCCTACGCCCGCGCCAAGCCGGGGCAGGAACTGGACGCCGCGCAAAATGAATGGGCGCCCGATTTCACCGGCTTCGGCCGCAGCCCGCAGCGCGACGACGCCGCCAACCTGCTGGTGTTCCGCCATCAGGAACCACTGTCCGACCCGCTGTTCGCGCAACTGGCGGAAACGCTGCTGAAACCGATGGTGGCGGCGTTGAAGGCGGGGGAGGAGTGAGGGGATGGGAATCAGCCACGAAAGGGCGTAGGTCGGCTTACAAGTGTAGGGTGCGTCACCGGCAGGGTAACGCACCTCGATGGCTGCGCTAACCCGATCTACGATAATCGAGCAAGCAATGTCGTCAGCCAGAACCAGCCCGACGCGCCCGATCCCGTTGGTGCAAGCCGTGAAAACTGGCGCCATCCCGGAAACAAGCCGCCCTCTTTTAAGCGCAGCGGATGGGCGGCGCCGGGATGACGTCGGTTTTCACGGGAATTCTTGCGCCTTCGGGTCGCCTTTTCTTTGGGTACTTTCTTTTGGCGAAGCAAAAGAAAGTACCCCGCCGTCGCGCGGAAAGCGGCAGATAAAAAACATCCGCGCAGCGGATACACCAGACAGAGCAAGGTCGGCCGCAAAACCTGACGCGGCTTGCGGCCAACCTTGGTCATTAATTTGCGGTAAACGTTGTCGTCATGGTGCGCAGTCGGCGCACCAGGCAGCAGCCAGAAAACACCCGCGCAGCGGATAGCAAAACGGTAGACAACAGACATGCACCCCCTCGACCCCCTGAACTGCCCGCTCGCCGGCACCAACCTGATCGAAGCCTCGGCCGGGACCGGCAAGACCTGGACCATCGCCGCGCTGTATACCCGCCTGCTGCTGGAGCACGACGCCGACGGCAACCCGCCGCCGACGCTGGACAAGCTCTTGGTGGTCACCTACACCAAGGCCGCGACCGCCGAGTTGCGCGACCGCCTGCGCCGGCGGCTGGCGGAGCTCGCGCGGGTGATGGATGGCGAGGCGGTAGGGGATGACTTCCTGACGGCGCTGGCGGCACGGCTGGCGGCGCAGGACGGTGCGATGGCGCGGGAGCGGCTGCGTACCGCGATCAACGGCTTCGACGCGGCGGCGATCTACACCATTCACGGCTTCTGCCAGCGCGTGCTGACCGATGCGGCGTTTGACAGCGGCCAGACCTTTGCCGCCGAGCTGGCCAGCGACAACCTGGCCGACTTGCAGCAGCTGGCCGACGACTTCTGGCGCCGTCACATCGTGGCGCTGCCGGCGCTGGCGCAGGTGCTGGCCGAGAACGGCGACACGCCGGAAGGCTGGCTGGCCGAGATCCGCCCGTACCTGTCCAAGCCCTACCTGCGCCACCCCGACATCGACAGCGCCGCGCTGCTGGACGCGCGCGCGGCGGTGGCGGCGGCGTGGCAGCCGCTGCAGGCCGATGCCGCCACCATCGAGGAGGGCTGTGCGCTGCTGCTGGCGGCCGAAGGGCTGAGCCGCACCAGCTACAAGCCGGAACAGCGCCAGCGCTATGTGAAATTGCTGCAGTTGCTGGCAGCGGATGCCGGCCTGCCGCAGCTGTCGTCGGCGCAGGAAAAGGACCTGCAGCGGCTGACGCCGGTGGCGCTGGCCAAGGGCTGCAACAAGGGCGCCATCCCGCCCGAACACGCGCTGTTCGGTCTGGTGGAAACGTGGCTGGCGGCGTGGGCCAAGTACAGCGTCGCGCTTGCGCAGCAACTGGCCGGGCTGAAGCTGCAGATGATCGCCTGGATCAACCGCCACGCGGTGGCGCAGCGCCGCGCCACGCGCAGCCGCGGCTTCGACGACCTGCTCACTGACCTGGCCGCCGCGCTGGAGGACGCCGAGCACGGCCCAAGGTTGGCCGCACGCATCGCCGCGGATTTCTCGGTGGCGCTGATCGACGAGTTCCAGGACACCGATCCGCTGCAGTACCGCATCTTCCGCCACGCCTTCGTGCAGCAGCAGCGGCCGGTGTTCATGGTGGGCGATCCGAAACAGGCGATCTATAGCTTTCGCGGTGCCGACATCTTCGCCTACCTCACCGCGCGCAACGACGCGCCCGCCGAGCGCCAGTACACGTTGCTGACCAACCGCCGCTCGCAGCCGCCGCTGGTGGCGGCGGTGAACGCGCTGTTCGACCGGCCACAGCCGTTTTTGCTGGACGGCATAGCCTACCCGCCGGTGGACGCGGCGCCGGCCGGCGGCAGCGTGCTGGAAGTGGACGACGGCGACGCCGCCTTCAACCTGCTGACCTTCCCGGCCAGCGACAGCGCCAAGGGCGTGTCGAAGACCGAGGCCACGCCTTACGCCGCCGACGCCTGCGCGCACGAGATCGCGCGCCTGCTGGCGCTGGCGCGGGCCGATCAGGCACGGCTGCGCAAGGGTGACAGCGTGCGGCCGCTGGCCGGCGGCGACATCGCGGTGCTGGTGGCCACCCACCGCCAGGGCGACGCGGTGCGCGAGGCGCTGGCGGCGCGCGGCGTGCCGTCGGTGGCGCTGACGCAGGAGAGCGTGTTCGCCAGCCGCGAGGCGGGCGAGCTGCTGGCGCTGCTGCGCGCGTGGGCGGAGCCGGCGTCGGAAGGGCGGCTGAAGGCGCTGTGCGCCACCGAGCTGTTCGGCCTCGACGCCGCGCGGCTGCTGGCCTTGCTGGAAGACGAGACGGCGTGGGAAGCGCAGCTTGCGGCCAACCTTGACGATCACAAGGCGTGGCAGCAGCGCGGCTTCATGGCGGCGTGGCGGGCGTTTTTCGCGCGGCAGGCGGTGGCGGTGCGGCTGTTGCCGCAGCCGGACGGCGAGCGGCGGCTGACCAACCTCGGCCACCTGGCCGAGCTGATCCAGCAGCAGAGCGAGCACACGGCCGGCATCGCGCCGCTCTTGGCGTGGTTCGAGGCGCAGGTGGCCAGCCCGCCGGCGGCGGAAGAGGCGCTGCTGCGGCTGGAAAGCGACGCCGAGCTGGTCAAGATCGTCACCATCCACACCGCGAAAGGCTTGCAGTACCCGCTGGTGTTCTGCCCCTTCCTGTGGGACGGCGCGCTGGAGCGGCGCGACACCACCTTCTGGCGTTACCGCGACGGCGACGAATCGTGGCTGGCGCCGGACGATCTGGTCAGCGCCAGCGCGCGCGACGCGGCGCGCAGCGAGATCCTGGCCGAGAAGCTGCGCCTGCTGTACGTGGCGCTGACCCGCGCCGAGCACCGCCAGTACGTGGTGTGGGGCCATGTGCAGAAGATGCACACCGCCGCGCTGTCGTGGCTGCTGCACGGCCGCGCCGCGGCCAACCTGGCGCAGCTGGAGGCGGGCGAGCTGCTGGCGTCGCAGCTGGCGGACGACGTGGCCGATCTGGCGGCGCGGCTGCCAGACGCGGTGCGCTGCCGCGAGGTGGACGTCGCGCTCAACGCGCTGCCGCCGGAAGCGGCGCCGGACTTCGTGCCGCAGCTGGCCGGCGTCCACCGCTCGCTGTACACGCCGTGGCGGGTCAGCAGCTTTACCGGCCTGACGCGCCACCTGCACGGCGGCGCCAGTCCGCGCAGCGAGGCGCCGGATCACGACCACGGCCCGCTGCAAGAGCCGGACGCGGTGGTGGCTGCCAACCGTTTCAGCTTTCCGCGCGGGGCGCGTGCCGGCACCTGCCTGCACGAGATGTTCGAGCGCGCCGATTTCACCCGGCCGGAAGGTTGGCCGCAGGTGGTGCAGGAGGCGCTGCACAAGCACGGTTTCGATGCGCAGTGGCAGGACGCGGCGCTGGCGATGCTGCACGACACCCTGCACTGCGAGATCGCGCCCGGCGTGCGCCTGGCGGCGGTGCCGAATGCGCGGCGGCTGGTCGAGATGGAGTTCACGCTGCCGGCCGACGGCCTGAGCCTGCCGGCGCTCAAACGCATCCTGACCGACCCGGCGCTGGGCCTCGCCGCACCGCTGCGCGAGGCGGCGGCGACGCTGACCTTCGACCGCGTGCAGGGTTATCTGAAAGGCTTCATCGACCTCGCCTTTATCCACGGCGACGCGCTGTGGCTGGTGGACTACAAGTCCAACCACCTTGGCGACGGCTTTGCCTGCTACGGCGACGACGCGCTGGCGGCGTCGGTGGCGCGCGAGCACTACTACCTGCAATACCTGATCTACTGCGTGGCGCTGCGCCGCTATATCGCCCAGCGCGCGCCGCAGCTGAAGCTGGGCGGCGTGCATTATTTGTATTTGCGCGGCATCAGCGACGCGGGCTATGGCGTGTGGCGCGATGCGCCGTCGGACGCGCTGCTGGATGCGCTGGACGGGGTGTTCCGGGCGGCAGCGCCGGCGTAGGGTGCGTCACCCGGCTTGCCGGGCGACGCACCGGTGGCGAAGGAAGCAGGGCAGGTAGGTTGGCGCTGAGCTTGCGAAGCCCAACGTTTACCGCGATTGCATGAAGGGTTGGCCGCAAGCCGTGACGGGGTTTGCGGCCAACCTTGTTTTTGAGGTAAGCAAAGAAAAGGCGACCCGACGGCACAAGAATTCCCGTGCAAACCGCTGCCGTCCCGGCGCCGCCCATCCGCTGCGCTCAAAAGAGGGCGGCTTGTTTCCGGGCTGGCGGCAGTTTGCACGGCTTGCGCCAACGGGAATGGGCACGTCGGTGTGGCTCTGGCTGTTGCGGGGGATCGGGTTTTGTCCGTGTCTTTCCGTGGTCAGAAAGCAAAACTGATTACCGTGCCAGTCTTGTGTTCGTCCGAGGTGTGGCTCCGCCATGACGAGCCCAAGCCTTGATCCTGGTCGCGATCGCGCCGGCCGATCCGTGCTGCAATGGCCGTCTCCGTACCGATGGCATTGACGTTACAATCATGTCATCGAGCATCGCTACCTGTGCCGCTTGCGGCCAACCTTGCAAAGGATTGCCCCATGTTTGAATCCGCCGAGATCGGCCACGTCATCGACAAGAGTACCTACAAGGCCGAGGAGGCCGCGCTGCGCGAGGCGTTGCTGGACGTGCAGTACGAGCTGAAGCAGCGCGGCGAATTCCCGCTCCTGCTGCTGCTGCACGGCATGGACGGCGCCGGCCGTGGCGAGACGCTGAGCCAGATCAACGAGTGGCTGGACCCGCGCCTGATCCACACCGCCGCCTTCGACAAGCCCAATGACGACGCGCGCGAGCGGCCGTGGATGTGGCGTTACTGGCGCGAGCTGCCGGCCAAGGGCCGCATCGGCATGTTCTTCGGCTCCTACTACTCCGATGCACTGTTCGACCGCGTCGACGGCAAGAGCAACCGCGACGCCTTCGACAAGCAGCTGTTCGACATCCTGCGCTTCGAGCGCATGCTGGCCAACGACGGCGTGCTGGTGCTGAAGTTCTGGCTGCACCTGACCGAGGACAAGCAGAAGAAGCGGCTGAAGACGCTGGAGAAGGACCCGGCTACGGCCTGGCGCGTCAGCCAGGCCGACTGGCAGCACCACCAGCAGTACAAGCGCATCCGCGACAACGCCGAGCACATGATGCGGCTGACCAATACCGCCTACGCGCCGTGGCTGGTGGTGGACGGCGAGGACGCCAACTACCGCAGCCTGACCGTCGGCCGCGCACTGCTGCAGGCGCTGCAGCAGCGGTTGGCGCTGGATCACGCGTGGCAGGCACGCTCCGACGTGGCGGCGATCACGCCGCCGGCGGACAACAAGCTGCTGCTGGAATCGCTGCAGCTGGACCAGACGCTGTCCAAGGGCGACTACCAGCGGCAGCTGGAGGCGCTGCAGGGGCGGCTGAACGGGCTGACGCGGCATCCGAAGTTCGCCGAGCATTCGCTGGTGCTGGCGTTCGAGGGCAACGACGCCGCCGGCAAGGGCGGCGCCATCCGCCGCATCACCCAGGCGCTGGACGCACGGCGTTACCGCATCGTGCCGGTGGCGGCGCCGACCGAGGAGGAACGCGCGCAGCCGTGGCTGTGGCGCTTCTGGCGCCATGTGCCGGGCAAGGGCAAGGTCACCATCTTCGACCGCAGCTGGTACGGCCGCGTGCTGGTGGAACGGGTGGAGGGCTTCGCCAGCACCGCCGACTGGATGCGCGGCTACTACGAGATCAACGACTTCGAGCACCAGCTGCGCGACAACAACGCCATCGTGCTGAAGTTCTGGCTGGCGATCAGCGCCGATGAGCAGCTGACGCGCTTCAAGTCGCGCGAGGAAACCGGCTTCAAGCGCTTCAAGATCACCGAGGAAGACTGGCGCAACCGCGACAAGTGGGACGACTACAAGGTGGCGGTGTGCGACATGATCGACCGCACCAGCAC
Organism: Vogesella margarita; assembly: GCF_028548475.1. GTDB lineage: Bacteria > Pseudomonadota > Gammaproteobacteria > Burkholderiales > Chromobacteriaceae > Vogesella > Vogesella margarita. The sequence goes on along the minus strand of NZ_JAQQLE010000009.1, from coordinate 142,520 downwards.
CAGCGCCGTGCCGTGGACGCTGGTGCCGGCCAACAACAAGTACTACGCGCGCATCAAGATCCTGACCACCATCTGCGAGGCGCTGGAGGCCAAGCTCGGCGCCTGAGCGCCAGTTGCGTTATCGTGATCGTCCATTCCGGTTACCCGCTGCGGCGGGTAACGTCTTTTACCAGGTTTGCCCATGACTGCCACCGTCAGCGACAGCTTTCTTCCCGACCAGCTCGCCCGCCTGTTCGCGCGGCTGGACCCCGAGCACGGCCCGGCGCTGCAGCCCTTGCTGCAGCGGCTGCTGGCGGCGGTGGCCGGCGGCCACGTGTGCCTGTCCGGCCTGTCCGGCGACGACTACGCACGGCTGCGGCGCAGCCCGCTGGCCGGGCGCGCCGGCGACTACACGCCGCTGGTGCTGGACGAGGGTGGGCGGCTGTATCTCGCGCGCCACTGGCAGGACGAGACGCAGCTGGTGGCGGCGCTGACGCGGCTGGCGCGCGACCCGCAGCCGTTGGGCGGCGCTATCGAGCCGGTGCTGGACGCGCTGTTCGGGGCCACCGCTGCCGGCGACTGGCAAAGGTTGGCCGCGCGGCTGGCCACCGAGCGCCGCTTCATGGTGATCTCCGGCGGCCCCGGCACCGGCAAGACCACCACCGTGGTGCGGCTGCTGGCGGCGCTGGCGGCGTTGTCGCCACGGCCGCTGGTGATGGCGATGGCGGCGCCGACCGGCAAGGCGGCGGCGCGGCTGACCGAATCGGTGCGTGCCGCGCGCGAGGCGCTGCCGGTAGCTGACGCGGTGCGCGCGCAGCTGCCGGACAAGGCGCAGACGCTGCACCGCCTGCTCGGGCTGGTCCCGGGCACCGCGCGGCCGCGCCAGCATGCGGCCAACCCTTTGCCGCTGGACGTGCTGGTGGTGGACGAGGCGTCGATGGTGGACCTCACGCTGATGGCGCAGACGGTGGCGGCGCTGCCCTCGCACGCGCGGCTGATCCTGCTGGGCGACCGCGACCAGCTGGCGTCGGTGGAGGCCGGCGCGGTGCTGGGCGACATCTGCAGCCGGCAGGCGTGGCGCAGCGACACGGCGCAAGGCCTGCTTGCCGCCGGCGTCAGCCTGCCCGGCGTGATCGACGACAGTGCCATCCTCGCCGACAGCGTGGTGGTGCTGCAGAAAAGCCACCGCTTTGGCGCCGACTCCGGCATCGGCCGCCTGGCGCGCGCGGTCAATGCCGCAGCGCTGGACGAGGTGCACGCGCTGCTGGCGCAGGAGCAGGCCGACATCCGGCTGCAAGCGGCGCTGCCCGACGCCGCCGGCCTGCTGGCGCAGCGCGCCGACTACTGGCAGGCGCTGGCACAGCTGGACGAGGGAGCAGAAGACTGGGTGCCGCTGTTTGCCGCCTTCAACCGCTTCATGTTGCTGGCTGCGGAGCGGCACACGGTGGCGGCCATCAACGCGCAGATCGAGGCCGAGCTGGAAAGGCTGGGCCGCAAGGCCGCCGGCAGCGACTGGTACGCCGGCCGCCCGGTGATGGTGACGCGCAACGACTACGGCATCGGCCTGTTCAACGGCGACATCGGCCTCACCGTGATGCGGGAAGGGCGCTTGCGGGTGGTGTTCCCCACCACCGACGGCGGCTGGCGCGAGGTGGCGCCGGCGCGGCTGCCGGAGCACGACACCGTGTACGCGATGACGGTGCACAAGTCGCAGGGCTCGGAGTTTGCCAGCGTGTGGCTGGCGCTGCCGGCGGCGCCAAGCGCGGTGCTGACCCGCGCGCTGGTCTATACCGCGATTACCCGCGCCCGCGACGTGTTTGTGCTGGCCGGCAACCCGGCGGTGCTGGAGGCCGGCGTACTCAACGCGCCGCCGCGGCAATCCGGCCTCGCCGAACGGCTGTGGCCGCAGCCATGAACGGGTGAACCAATCGCCTGCCGGCGGCGTCTGTCTGTGACAGGCTGACGGACGGGCCGCCAGCATCCTGAGCGTGAAAGGTTGGCCGCATGACGACACCACTGAAAATCGGGCTTTCCGCCCGCATCTACCACCCGCAGCCCGGTGCCGACGGGCTGCAGTCGAAAACCCTGCAATACCTGGAGCAGTCGGTGGCGCACTGGGTGATGTCGCGCGACGTGATGGTGCTGATGATCCCCACCGTGCTCGGCGACGGCATGATCAACCGCAGCAGCATCCGGCTGGCCGATTACGCGCGCTACCTGGACGGCTTGGTGCTGCAGGGCGGCGCCGATCTCAGCCCGCGCAGCTACGGCGAGGAGCCGCTGCACGAGGACTGGCACGGCGACGCGGTGCGCGACGCCTACGAGATGGAGCTGTTCCACGAGTTCGTCGAGGCCGGCAAGCCGGTGCTGGGCATCTGCCGCGGCGCGCAGCTGATCAACGTCGCGCTCGGCGGCACGCTGTACCAGGACATCCCCAGCCAGCTGGGCGTGACGCACCACCAGCACAGCGACTACGACAGCCACGCCCACGACATCGTGCTGACGCCGGCGTCGCAGCTTGCCGACCTGCTCGGCGGGCAGGCGGGCAAGCAGGTGATCTCCATCCACCACCAGGCGATCCGCGCGCTGGGGCGTGGCCTGCTGGTGGAGGCTCGCGCCAGCGACGACGGCCTGATCGAGGCGGTACGGCTGGACGACGACAACTTCGTCTGCGGCCTGCAGTGGCACCCGGAATTCCACCCGCCCGGCGCCGCGCACCTGCTCGACTGCACCCCGGTGCTGGACCGCTTCCTGTTGCGCGCTCGCGAGCGCTCGCGGCGCTGAACGGTGCGGTCACATTTTTTCTTGAGGAATGGCTTGACAGGGTGGGGAACGTTACATATAATTCGCTCCACTTCTTCGGAAGTGACGGAGTGTAGCACAGCCCGGTAGTGCGCCTGCTTTGGGAGCAGGAGGTCCAAGGTTCGAATCCTTGTACTCCGACCAACATGAAAGCCAGTTATCCTCGTGATAACTGGCTTTTGCGTATTCTGCGGCCCGCCAGAACAATCTGGCGGGCCGTTGTCGTTTCCGCGCCGCCTTGCCGCGCGCCGGCGCCGCTCATGCTGCGTCACGCCACTATCGTCCCCGTCGCTGTCAGAACTTTCTCATCGTGCTGCCGTTTAGCCGTGCCCCTCAGGCCGTACCGTGGCGGTATTGCCGCCTGCGCCAGCTTATCCACAACGACCGGCCTGCGCTGCAAGTTATCCACAGTCGGCACGCCATGCCCGACACGTTCACCCGTGCGGCGGCTGGCGCCAAAAGCAAAACACCCCGCACGCGGCGGGGTGTTTGTCAGGCTGGCCGCAAGCGGCAGGGCCGGTATTACTTCTCGACGAAGGCGCGTTCGATCGCGTAGTGGCCGGGTTCGCCCATGCGTGGCGACTCGACGAAGCCGAGGCTGTCCAGCAGCTTGCAGGTGTCTTCCAGCATGGCCGGGCTGCCGCACAGCAGCGCGCGGTCGGTCTGCGGGTTCAGCTGCGGCAGGCCGATGTCGGCAGCCAGCTTGCCGTTCAGGATCAGGTCGGTCAGGCGGCCCTGGTTGCGGAACGGCTCGCGCGTCACGGTCGGGTAGTAGATCAGCTTCTCGCGGATCATCTCGCCCAGGAACTCGTGCTCGGCCAGTTCCTTGGTGATGTAGTCCTGATAGCCCAGCTCGCTGACCCAGCGTACGCCGTGGATCAGCACGATCTTCTCGTAGCGGTCGTACACGTCCGGGTCCTTGATGATGGACATGAACGGGGCGAGGCCGGTGCCGGTGGACAGCAGGTACAGGTTCTTGGCGTCCGGCAGCAGGTTGTCCTGCACCAGGGTGCCGGTCGGCTTGCCGGAGATCACCACCTTGTCGCCCGGCTGGATGTTCTGCAGGCGCGAGGTCAGCGGGCCGTTCGGCACCTTGATCGAGTAGAACTCAAGGTGCTCTTCCCAGTTGGCGCTGGCCACCGAGTAGGCACGGATCAGCGGTTTGCCGTTCACTTCCAGACCGATCATCACGAACTGGCCGTTGATGAAACGCAGACCCGGGTCGCGGGTGCAGGTGAAGCTGAACAGGGTGTCGTTCCAGTGATGGACGGACAGGACGGTTTCGGAGGAAAGAGTAGCCATGAGTGTCGTCTTTATCAAACGGGCAAATTCAACAAGCGCGTATTCTAACCCGACTTCCAAATAACTGCTTGGATGTAAAGGTTCTGTCTTTATTGCTTTTTTGATTTATATCAGGGGATAGAATGATAGCCGTTCTCGAATGGCCCGCCGTGGCGGGCTGGCCGGCGCTGACGGCGGCCTCGCTTGCCCTGCCGGCTGCGGCGCGATATGTTGCCATGCAACAACACGCGGGAGAGATCTGGACATGAAACTGTGCGTAATCAGCGGCGACGGCATCGGTCGCGAGGTGGTGCCGCAGGCGGTACGGGTATTGCGCCGGCTGCTGCCGGCTTTGCAGATCGTCGAGGCCGAGGCCGGCTGGGACACTTTCCGCCAGCAGGGCACGGCGTTGCCGGCGGCGACGCTGGCGGCGGCGCGCGAGTGCGGTGCGGTGCTGTTCGGCGCGGTCAGCTCGCCGGCGTATCCGGTGGCCGGCTACCGCTCGCCCATCGTGCAGCTGCGGCGCGAGCTGGGCTGCCACGCCAATATGCGGCCAACCCTGAGCCTGCCCGGCTGTGGCGCGGCCGAGGGCATCGACCTCATGATCGTGCGCGAGAACACCGAAGACCTGTACGTCGGCGAGGAGCAGTCCGACGGCGACACCGCCACCGCGATCAAGCGCATCACCCGTGTCGCCTCGCGCCGCGTCGCCGAGACCGCGTTCCGCCTGGCGCAGGATGGCGGCCGCCACCGCGTGACCATCATGCACAAGGCCAACATCATGCCGCTCACCGACGGCCTGTTCCGCGATGCGGCGCGCGATGTGGCGGCGGATTATCCGCAGATCGCGGTGGACGAGCTGCTGGTCGACACCGCCGCGCTGAAGCTGGCGCAGGCGCCGCAGGGTTTCGACGTGCTGCTGGCGCCCAATCTGTACGGCGATATCCTGTCCGATCTGGCGGCGGCGTTCGGCGGCGGGCTGGGGGTGGCGGCGTCGCTGAACCTAGGTAGCGAGGCGGCCATCGCCGAGCCGGTGCATGGCTCGGCGCCGGACATCGCCGGCCGTGGTATCGCCAACCCGGTGGCCAGTTTGTTGTCGCTGGCGCTGCTGCTGCGCCACTGGTGGGCGCAGCCAACGTTGGCCGCACGCCTGGAGCAGGCGGTGCGGCGCACCCTGGCCGATGGCATTGCCACCCCCGATCTCGGCGGGGAGGCCACTACGGCGGCATTTTGCGATGCGGTGCTGGCGCGGCTGGATTGAGCGCGGCCTGCGACAAGATGCCGCATATCGCTGTCGCCGCGCATTGGCTATAGTCAGAAGTGGCGGAGAGGCGTCTTCGCCAAGCGAACTGGAACTGGCCGTCCGCAACAGCGGGCGGCCTTTTTTATGCCCGGATCCGCGACGGGCGCGCAAACAAAAAAGCCCTGACGCGGTTGCGCAGGGCTTTGATGAGTCTTGTGGTGGGGGGAGAAGGATTCGAACCTTCGAAGGCTGAGCCGTCAGATTTACAGTCTGATCCCTTTGACCGCTCGGGAATCCCCCCTACAAGAGCGGCGCATGATAGCCGCCCGTTGCAAGGCTGTCAAGCCTGTGGCCGGAAAAATGTGCGGCGGCAGGCTGCGACAAATGGTCGCAGCCTGCCGTGGCCGCCGCTGGCGATGCTAAAGTAGCCGCCATGATGACTTCCACTTTTCCGGCACTGTTTGCGGCCAACCTTGGCCCGGTGGCGCAGGCGGTGCGGCGTTTGCGCTGGCTGATGCTGCTCGCGGCGCTGCTGGCACTGGGGCTGGGCGCCGCGCTGGCGCTGCAGTTGCCGTGGCTGCTGCTATTGCAGGCGCTGGCGACGCTGGCGCTGCTCAATCTCGCCATGTGGCGCTGGCCACTGTCGCCACGGCGGCAACTGGCGCTGGGCCTGTTCAGCGACGTGCTGGTGCTCTCCGAGGTGCTGGCCTTCAGCGGCGGCGCCGCCAATCCGCTGGCTTCGCTGTACCTGCCGCCGGTGCTGCTGGCGGCGTTGTTGCTGCCGCCGCGCCAGGCCTGGCTGCTGGCACTGTCGAGCCTGGGCGGCTACGCGCTGCTGTTTGGCTGGCACCTGCCGTGGCCGCTGGCCGGCGACGATGCCGCCTACGCCTTCCGCCTGCATCTGGTCGGCATGTGGCTGACCTTTGCGATGTCGGTGCTGCTGCTGACCGGCTTCGTGTCTTCGCTGGCGCGACAGCTGGCGCAGCGCGAGGCGGCGCTGGCACAGGCGCGCGAGGCGCAGCTGCGCGACGAGCAGCTGGTGGCGCTGGGAGTGCAGGCGGCAGGCACCGCGCACAGCCTGTCGACGCCGCTCAACACGCTGACCCTGCTGTGCGACGAGCTGTGCGCCGGCACGACCGACGATGCCGCGTTGCAGTCCGATCTGCAGCTGATGCGGCAGCAGCTGGCGCTGTGCCGCGAGGCGCTGGTGCAGCTCAAGGCCGGCGCCGAAAGCCGGCCGTCGCCGCAGCCGATCGGCGACGCATTGGCGCAGCAGCTGCAGGGCTGGCAGGCGACGCGGCCGGGGGTGCGGCTGCAGCGTGACGGCCTGCTGCACGGCGGGCCGCCGATGGCGCCTGACCCGCGTTTCTGGCCGGCACTGTTCAATCTGCTCAACAACGCGGCGGAGGCCGGTGGCGGCGAGGTGGAGCTGGACGCCGCCATCGTCACCGGCCAGCTGCAACTGCGCATCCGCAACCGGCGCGGCCGCCTCAGCGCCGAGCAGCTGGCGCGGGCCGGGCTGGCGCCGCTGGACAGCGACAAGCCGGCCGGCCTCGGCCTCGGCGTGATGCTGTCGCACGTGACACTGTCGCACCTGGGCGGCGAGTTGCGACTGGAAAACGATGCCGCCGGCGGCGTGTGCGCCACGCTGCGGCTGCCGCTGGAGGGCGACGCATGATGGACATCCTGCTGGTGGAAGACGACGCGGCCTTCGCCGCGATGCTGGCGCGCAGCCTGCAGCGCCGCGGCCATGCGGTACGCCATACGGCCAACGTTGCCGCCGCGCTGCAGGAGGCGGCCCGTACGCCGCAGGCGATCATCCTCGATCTCAATCTCGGCGGCGACAGCGGCCTGCGCCTGCTGCCGCAACTCCTGGCCGTGGCGCCACAGGCGCGGCTGCTGGTGCTGACCGGCTACGCCAGCATCGCCACCGCGGTGGAGGCGGTGAAGCTGGGCGCGGTCAACTACCTGGCCAAGCCGGCCGGCGCCGACGAGATCCTGGCCGCGCTCGGCGCGCCGGCGCCCAACCCGGAGTGTGCGCTGCCCGCCGCGCCGATGTCGCTGAAGCGCGTCAGCTGGGAGCACCTGCAGCGGGTGCTGGCCGAGCACGACGGCAACGTCTCCGCCACTGCCCGCGCGCTGAACATGCACCGGCGCAGCGTGCAGCGCATGCTGGCCAAGCGTCCGGTGCGTGATTGAGCCGACGGGCGCCAGGTCACTGGTCGGCCGCGAACGCCGCGTGCGGCGCTAAGTCACTGATAAAGCAGTGGACAAATTAGAGTAATTGCCTTAGATTGTGCGCTGCACTCAAGCCGAAAGGTTTTTGTGGTGTTAGCCCCTCGAAGCATCCGTCGGCCTTGTGCCGGTGTGGTGTTTCTTCCTCGTGTTGGCCCCTGTGGAGACCCTCAGGGGATTTTTTTTGCCTGCCGTTTTTGCCGGCCGGCTTCGGATACGACAATGCGGCCAAGCTTGAGACAAGGTTGGCCGCATGGTTTTGGGGACGTGGCCATGCTTACAGCCACTTGCCCGGGTTCATGATGCCTTGCGGATCGAGCGCCTGTTTCACCGCGCGCATCACCGCCAGCGCCGCCGGGTCCTTGTAGCGCTGCAGCCAGTGGCCCTTGAGCTGGCCAACGCCGTGCTCGGCCGCCAGGGTGCCGCGCAGGCGGTGGACCTGTTCGTAGACGATGGCGTTGACCGCGTCCTCGTCGGCAAACAGCTCGGCATTGCCGGGGCGGGTGTAGCTGATGTTGTAGTGCAGGTTGCCGTCTCCGGCGTGGCCGAAAGCGACGATGCGCACGCCGGGGAAGGCGGCCTGCAGCGCCGCGCCGCAGGCGCGCAGGAAGGCCGGGATCGCCGAGGTCGGCACGCCGATGTCGTGCTTGATGCTGGGGCCGTCGCGCTTTTGCAGCTCCGACATCTGTTCGCGCAGCTGCCACAGCCGTTCGCGTTCGCTGTCGTTCTGTGCCAGCACGCCGTCGCCGAGGCCGCGCGCGGCCAGCCACTGCAGCAGCCGCTCCTGCAGGCTGGTGTTGTCGCCGCTGTCGGACAGCTCGACCAGCAGCGCCCACGGCGCCCGGAACGGCAGCGCGCCCGGCTGGTACTTGTCGACCAGCTGCTGGCACACCTCGGACATCATCTCGAAGCTGGTCAGCCGGTCGCCGAACGCCGCCTGCAGCGCGTTGAGGGTGGCGATGGCCTCGTCGGCGCCGGCGACACCGAGCAGCGCGGTGGCGTGTGCGGTGGGCTGCGGGAACAGCTTCAGCGTGGCGGCGGTGATCAGCCCAAGCTGGCCTTCGGCGCCGATGAACAGCTGCTTCACGTCCAGGCCGCTGGTGTCCTTGCGCAGCGCGGTCAGCGTGTCCAGCAACTGCCCGTCCGGCAGCACCACCTCCAGCCCCAGCGTCAGCTCGCGCATGGTGCCGAAGCGCAGCACGGCGAGGCCGCCGGCGTTGGTGGACAGGTTGCCGCCGATCTGGCAGCTGCCTTCGCTGGCCAGCGACAGCGGGAACAGCAGCCCGGCGCCGGCCGCCGCCGCCTGCACCGCCGCCAGCGTGCAGCCGGCCTCGACGGTGAGGGTCTGATTGGCCGCATCGACGGCGCGGATGCGGTTCAGCCGCCGCAGCGCGATGACCAGTTGCCGGCCGCTGCCGTCCGGCGTCGCCGCGCCGCAGGTGGAGGTGTTGCCGCCTTGCGGCACGATGGCGATGTTTTCCGCCGCACACAGCCGCACCAGCGCCGCCACTTCCTCGCGGTTGCCCGGCAAGGCCACCGCCAGCGGCGTGCCGTGGTAGCGGCCGCGGTAGTCGGTAATGAAGGGCGCGATGTCGTGCGGCGTGGTCAGCAGGTTGGCGGCGCCGACAATGGCGGCCAACGACGCAAGCAGATCGGTCATGGGGTGGTTTCCGGTTCGGCGCTGGTGTCGGAGTCGCAGCCGGCGCCGATGGCCAGATAGCGTCGCGCCAAGAGCGCGAACAGCGGCACGGCGACGGCGGGCAGCCAGCGCAGGTAGTGGGTGGGGGCGGCGAGCAGGCCGCAGCGGTAGCGCGCGGCCGCAGCCTGCCACTGCAGTGCCGGGCAGGCGCCGTCACGGTGGCGCAGCAGCAGGGTCGACAGCGGGCAGGGCGCGGCCGCGCAGCACACGCCGCAGCCGTTGCAGGCGGCGCCGACGGCCGGTTTGGCCGGTGCGGCGCGGGCCAGCCAGATGCGCTGCGGCGCGCTCATGTCAGTGTCCGCGCTCCGGCGCCATCAGCGCGTCCGGATGCTCCCAGCCGGGCCGGGCGGCGATGCGTGTCAGCCAGGCGGCGATGTGCGGCCAGGCTTGCAGGTCGATGCCGGCGTCGGCGGCCCACCACAGGTAGGCGCTGGCCGACAGGTCGGCGACCGACAGGCCGCCGGCGAGCAGGTAGTCCTGCGTCGCCAGCTGCGCGTCCAGCACGTCCAGGTCGGCGCGGCAACGCTGTTCCAGCCAGGCTTCGACCTCTGCCGGCTGCGGCGCGAAGCCGCGCGCGTAGCGCAGATTGGGCAGCGACAGGCCGATGCGGTTGCTCTCCCAGCTCAGCCACTCGCGCAGCGTCTGGCGCTCGCCGGGCTGGCCGGCGAGCACGCCCTGGCTTTCCGCCAGCCACTGCAGGATGGCGTTGGACTGCACCATCGCCACGCCGTCGACCACCAGCGCCGGCACCTCGTCCCAGCGGCTGGCGGCGCGGAAGTCGGCCGGGCGCTCGGCGCGCGGGGTGGACAGCGCGACGTTGCGGTATTCATGCGCGACCTTGCCCAGCACCAGCGCCAGACGCACTTTGTAGCTGTGACCGGACAGACGGTTGCCGTAGAGGACGAGACTGCTCATGGGGGGCTCCTGTGCCAAGCGGGCGCGGCCCGCTCAAGCCTGTGATGATACGCGCAAGTGGCGGCTTAACCCAGCCAGCTGCCGCGCAGCAGGCGGTAACCCCAGGCCAGGATGTCGGCGCCGGCCCACCACAGCAGCGCGACATAGGCCCACGCCAGCACGGTGGCGACATAGCCGGCCAGCAGCAGCGCGCCATCGCGCAGGCGCAGCCCCCACGCCAGCAGCACCACCGCGGCGGCTGGCACCATATTGTCGAAGGAGATCACCGGCACCGGCACCATCATCGACAGCCCGGCCAGCGCCAGCATGCCGCCATTGAGGTAGCGGTAGCGCGGCGAGCTGAGCCGCAACAGCCGCGGCCGGCTGCGCGACAGCAGGTGCCGGTTGAGGTGTGCCAGCAACCGCTGCAGGTGCTCGCCCAGCGCCGGCGGCAGGCGGCGTTGCGCCAGCCACGACGGCAGCGCCACCGGCCGTGCCAGCAGCAGGCCGCCGGCCAAGAGCAGGCACAGCGCGCCGACGCTGGTGGCCATGCCGGGCACGGTCAGCGGCAACAGCAGCGGCAGCGCCAGCAGCCCCAGCCAGCGCAACTGCTGGCGCGGGTGGCGGCCGACGGCCTCGCCGAGGGTGGCGTGCGACAGCGGGGGAGGAGGGGCGTGCGCGCGGTCTTGGCGCGCAGGGCGGGAGCGGTGAGGCAGCATGGCGGTCCACGAAACGAAGGCAACAAGCACTATGCGACCGGCGCATGGCGAATTTGTTGCAGGCCGCGGCCGCCCCACGCCTTATTTTTGCCAGTAGGTCTTCACGTTGACGAATTCGTAGAGGCCGAACTCGGACAGTTCGCGGCCGTAGCCGGAGGCCTTGACGCCGCCGAAGGGCAGGCGCAGGTCGGAGCTGGTGTAGCGGTTGATGAACACCGCACCGGCCTCGATCTCGCGTCCCAGCCGCCACGCCTGTTCGGTGTCGGCGCTGAAGAGGGTGGCGCCGAGGCCGAACGGAGTGTCGTTGGCCAGACGGATGGCATCGTCGACGTTGGCCGCACGCAGGATGCTGGCCACCGGGCCGAACACTTCCTCGTGGTAGATGCGGCAGGCGCTGTTGACGTGGTCCAGCACCGTGGCCGGGTAATAGAAGCCGGCGCCGTGCGGCATGATGCCGCCGGCCAGCAGCTGCGCGCCGTGGCCCTGCGCGTCCAGCACCTGCGCGTGCAGCGCCTCGCGCAGGTCGGCGCGGGTCAGCGGCGCCAGCGTGGTGGCGGCGTCGGCCGGATGGCCGGGCACCAGCGCGCGGACGTGCTCCAGAAACGCGGCGACAAAATCGTCGGCGATCTCCGGCACCACGATCATGCGCTTGGCGGCGTTGCAGCTCTGGCCGGCGTCGCGAAAGCGCGAGTGCGCGGCCTCGCTGGCGGCGGCCTCGACATCGGCGTCGGCCAGCACGATGAACGGGTTGCTGCCGCCCAGCTCCAGCACGGTCTTCTTCAGGTGGCGGCCGGCCATGGCCGCGATCTGGCGCCCGGTGGTGGTGGAGCCGGTGAAGGCGACCGCGTCGCAGCCGCGGATCGCGTCATCCACCGCTTCGTGGTCTATCCACGCCAAGTCCAGCACGTCCAGCCCGGCCGCGCGCACGATGTCCAGCAGCAGCGCGCTGCACTGCGGCACCGACGGAGCCGGTTTCACGAGGCAGGCGTTGCCGGACATCAGCGCCGGCACCGCGAAGCGCAGCACCTGCCACACCGGGTAGTTCCACGGCATGATCGCCAGCACGATGCCCAGCGGCTCGAAGGCGACGCCGCTCTTGCTGGCGCCGGTGGCAATGTCCTTGCTGGCCAGCAGCGTCGGCGCCAGGTCGGCGTAGTAGCGGATCAGCTGTACCGACTTGTCGATCTCGGCCAGGCATTCGCGCTCCAGCTTGCCCACTTCCAGCGACACCAGGGCCGCCAGCGCATGACGGCTGGCCGCCAGCCTGTCGGCCAGCCGCAGCAGGCGTTCGGCGCGTTCGGCGGTATCCAGGTGCGACCACGCGTGCTGCGCGCGGCGCAGCGTGGCCAGTTGCGGGGGCAGGGAATCGGCGGGCAGGGCGGGGCGGGTGTACACCACCTCGCCGGAGGCGGGGTTGCAGCTGGTAAAGGCGGTCATGACGCGGCGGCTTGGCTACGGGGAAAGACGGTCACTGTAGCAAAAATCCATCCGCCGCGGCAGGCGGCAAGGTTGGCCGCAACGCTTGCGGCCAACCTTGTGTTGGCTTGGAACGTGTTCACGATCCAGCACGCTCACGCGAGACAAGGCGAAAACGGCTGAGGAAGCGGCGTTTATCCGGCTTTAAACACGCATGCCGAAGCCGTACTTAACGCCGTGTCGCCCTTGTTGAGATCAGTCGCAGCAGATCGTGAACAGGTTCTCAGCGGCCGGCGGTATCGGTGCCGGGCACGCCGCGCACTCCGGCCAGCAGCGCGTGCAGTGTGGCATCGTCGCCCCAGTAGCCCAAGCGCGCCATGCAGTCGATGGCGGTCAGCGCGGCGTCGCTCATGAACTGGCCGTTGACCAGGTGCTGTTCCACTTCCGCCAGCGGCATCAGCACGTGCTCGGCCACTTCGCCGTCCTGGTTCTGCGGGATTTCGCCTTCCTTCAGCCACAGGTCGAACACGTACAGCCATTCGCGGTGCAGGCCGCGCGGCACCGGGCGCTCGGCCAGCAAGAGCGCGGTCTGCGGCAGCAGCTCCAGCCGCGTCGGCGGAATGCCGGCTTCTTCCCAGCCTTCGCGCTCCAGCGCGATCTGGATGCTTTCACCGGCGGCGATGCCGCCGCCCATCAGGTTGTCGAGGCGGTTGGGCGCCACGTCCTTGAACGGGCTGCGGCGGCCGACCCACATGCGGATCTCGCCGTCGGCCATGCGCTGCAGGCCGTTGAGGTGCACCGCGCGGCTGGTCAGGCCCAGCGGACGGAACGCGGCGCGCTCCATCGCGAAGGCCGGCGTGCCGTCGGTGAAGTAGGCGGTGAACTGCTCGTCGCGCCAGCCGTTGAGCCAGCCGGCGTCACGCCAGCGCAGCGCGGCGGCGGCGAGGGTGGCGCTGCGGGCGGCAAAGTCCGGTTCGTCATCCAGCGCTTTCAGCACGCCGTTTTCCTCGCGGAAGATCGCCGCTTCCTGCGTCAGCAGGCGTTCGCGCCAGATGTCGTTGACACAGCCGATACGCTGACCTGCGAGTTCGAGAGGGGAATAACCGGTCTTGTCGTAGCACACGATCTGCTCGAGTGCGCCGGTAACGGCTTGCAACTGCATGACATCTCCTGCCTGAATCTTCGGGAAGGCGACATCTTACGGAGATTTGCCGCGACGGGCAGGAATTTGCGGCAGGATGGCGTTTGGCGCGGGTGCCGGCGTGTGTAGCTGCAACACATCGCGCGAAATGACCGCGCACGGGACATGCTCAGGGTATATAAATTCGGCAGACGCTGGGGAGGGGCACAACGAGGAAGCTGCTTTGACAATCCGCAAAGAACACTGCGGCGGGATGCCGGATAATCCGGCGGATTGGCGCACCCGAGTGGGATCGAACCACTGACCTTCAGCTTCGGAAACTGACACTCTATCCAACTGAGCTACGGGTGCTGCGCAAAAAAGCAGGCGGATCATAGCGCATAGCGGCGCCCAGCGTCCAGTCGCGACTGCCAGTTTCACGAATTTCCGGAAAGTTCCTCCCGCCTTTGCCTTGTGCTGGGGCTTTCCGTATAATTTCCCCAATTTTTGAATGACATTATTACAGCGAGGCTGGAATGAGTAACGAAACCAAAGCGCCAGGCCAGATCGTCTCGATCTTGCTCGGTATCGTCGTACTGGTCGTGGTGGGTATCTGGTTGCTGGCGAAACTGGCCACCAGCGGTTTTGATGTCAATGCGGAAGTAATGAGCAAGGAAGCCGTTGCCGCCCGTCTGAAACCGGTCGGCGAATCCGTGGCCAGCGACGCACCACCGGGTATGCGTACCGGCGAGCAGGTGTTCAAGGGCATCTGTATTTCCTGTCACGGCGCCGGTCTGGCCGGTTCGCCGAAATTCGGCGATGCCGCCGCCTGGGGCCCGCGTATTGCCAAGGGCTGGGATACGCTGACCCAGCACGCGCTGCAAGGCTTCAACGCGATGCCGGCCAAGGGTGGCGCTGCCGACCTGACCGACGACGAACTGAAGCGCGCAGTGGCCTATATGGGTAACGCCGCCGGTGGCAAGTTCACCGAGCCGCCAGTGGGTGGTGCCGAAGGCGGTGCTGCTGCCGATCCTGCGGTAGTTGGCAAGAAAGTGTACGAGAGCGTATGCGTTGCCTGTCACGCCTCCGGCGCGGCCGGTGCACCGAAGTTCGGCGACAAGGCTGCCTGGGCGCCACGTCTGAAGCCGGGTCTGGACGAAGTGGTGAAGATCGCTACCAAGGGCCTGAACGCGATGCCGCCTAAGGGTGGTTTCGGCGGCTCCGATGCAGAGTTCCGTGCCGCCGTGGAATACCTGACCAACGCCGCCAAGTAAGTTACCGGTAGTTGTCATGAAAAACGCCGCGCTGTTGCGCGGCGTTTTTTATTGTGGCCAAGGTTGGCCGCAAGGCGGCGCTCACTCCTCCGGCTTCTGCACCTTGCTGTCCAGGCTGGCCATCAGGCTGGCGAGCTTGCTCTTGCCCTCGCGCTTGCTGACGATGGGCTCGGCGCCGGGCTTGCCGAAGTGGCGGATATCGTCGCCGTTGATTTCGCTGATGAAGCGCGACGGCTCGACGAATAGCCACTCGCCGGCGCGGCGGCGCTTCACGCAGTAGGTCAGCGTCAGGCTGCGCTGGGCGCGGGTGATGCCGACGTACATCAGGCGCCGTTCTTCCTCCACCATGCCGTTGTCCACCGATTCGCTGTGCGGCAGGATGCCTTCCTCGCAGCCGATCAGGAACACGTGCGGGTACTCCAGCCCTTTGGATGCGTGCAGGGTGGACATCTTCACCGCGTCGACCTCGCCCTCGTCGCGCCCTTCCAGCATGGTGATCAGCGCGATGGTTTGCGACAGCTCGATCAGGTTCTTGCCGTCGGCCTCGCCCTTCTTTTGCAGCCAGGCCACCAGGTCCATCACGTTCTTCCACTTCACTTCCGCGGCGCGCTGGCTGTCCTCGCTGTCGTACAGCCAGGCCTCGAAGCCGATCGCTTTCAGCATCTCCATCACCAGCTCGCCGGCCGGCTCGCGCGTGGCGCGGTATTCCAGGTTGACGATGAAGCGGCAGAAGTCCTGCAGCGGCGCGAGCTGCGCGGCGCCGACCTGCAACTGGAAGCCTTCCTCGTGCGCGGCGGCGAACAGGCTGTTGCCGCGCTGGCCGGCCCAGCTACCCAGCTTTTCCAGCGTGGTGGCGCCGACGCCGCGCTTGGGCGTGGTCAGCGCGCGGATGAAGGCCGGGTCGTCGTCGGGATTGGCGATCAGGCGCAGGTAGGAGAGCACGTCCTTGATTTCCGGCTTGTCGAAGAAGCTCTGCCCGCCGGCCATCTGGTAGGGAATGCGCTGGTTGCGCAGCGCCTGCTCGAAGATGCGCGCCTGGTAGTTGCCGCGGTAGAGGATCGCGTAGTCCTTGAACTCGGTGCGGTGCTCGAACTTGTGGGCCAAGAGGCGCTGCACCACCACGTCGGCCTCATGCTCCTCGTCCTTGCACTGCACCACGTGGATCGGCTCGCCGAGGCCCAGTTCACTCCACAGTTGCTTCTCGAACAGCTTGGGGTTGTTGGAAATCACCGAGTTGGCCGCACGCAGGATGCGCGCGGTGGAGCGGTAGTTCTGCTCCAGCTTGATCACCTTCAGCCTGGGGAAGTCGTGCTGCAGCAGGCGCAGGTTTTCCATGTTGGCGCCGCGCCAGGCGTAGATGGACTGGTCGTCGTCGCCCACCGCGGTGAACATGCCGCGCGTTCCGGTGAGCAGCTTCACCAGCTGGTACTGGCAGGTGTTGGTGTCCTGGTATTCGTCGATCAGCAGGTAGCGCAGCTTGTGCTGCCACTTCTGCAGCACCTCGGCGTTGCTCAGGAACAGCTCGACCGGGAAGCGGATCAGGTCGTCGAAGTCCATCGCCTGGTAGGCGGTGAGCGTGGCCTGGTAGCTGGCGTAGGTCATCGCGCAGATGCGGTCGAACTCGTTGTCGGCCTGCACGATGGCGGCGTCGGGGCCGAGCAGCTCGTTTTTCCACAGCGAGATGCGGCTTTGCACCTTGCGCACCTCGTCCTTGTGCGTAGTCTTGAGCACGTCCGAGATGATCTTGGCTGCATCGTAGCTGTCGAGGATGGAGAACTGCGGCTTGTAGCCCAGGTGCGGCGCCTCCTGGCGCAGCAATTGCATGCCCAGCGAGTGGAAGGTCGACACGGTGATGCCCTTCAGCTCGCGGCTGTTCATCAGCTTGCCGACGCGTTCCAGCATCTCGCGCGCCGCCTTGTTGGTAAAGGTGATGGCGGCGATGTT
This sequence comes from Vogesella margarita, assembly GCF_028548475.1. Classification (GTDB taxonomy): domain Bacteria; phylum Pseudomonadota; class Gammaproteobacteria; order Burkholderiales; family Chromobacteriaceae; genus Vogesella; species Vogesella margarita. The sequence continues at coordinate 125,914 of NZ_JAQQLE010000009.1, read as the reverse complement.
GCGCGCGTCGTAATTGCCCTCGCGGATCAGGTACTCGATCTTCTGGGTGATCACCCGCGTCTTGCCGGAGCCGGCGCCGGCCAGCACCAGCAGCGGGCCGTCCAGCGACATGATGGCGGCGCGTTGCGGCGGATTCAGTTGCAGCAGGGACATGGGATGTCGTCAATCTTTCATGGACAGCGCGCATTGTAGAGCCAGCGGCACGATACGGCCATGCGCTTTCCTTTATCATGGACGGCCGGCGCGCCGCCGTGGCAATGACGGCGGGCGCGACGTTGCGGCACGGCTCAGAGCGTGCTCACGATCTCGTACGCTCACGCGAGACAAGGCGAAAACGGCTGAGGAAGCTGCGTTTATCCAGATATAAACCAGCATTCCGAAGGCATTTTCAACGCGGTATCGCCCCGTGAGATCAGTTGTAGCAGATCGTGAACCGGCCCTCAGGCCAAGGTTGGCCGCATTCATCAACAGGACAACAACACATGGCCACCTACGCGATTGGCGATTTGCAGGGCTGTTTCACGCCCTTTATGGCGCTCTTGCGCCAGATTGAATTCAACCCCGGCCGCGACACGCTGTGGCTGACCGGCGACCTGGTCAACCGCGGCCCGGAATCGTTGGCGGTGCTGCGCTGGGTGTTCGAACACCAGGACTGCACGCAGATGGTGCTCGGCAACCACGACCTGCACCTGCTGGCGGTATCCGAGGGCTACGGCAAGATCCACAGCGACGACACCATAGGCGACGTGCTGGACGCCGCCGACAGCAAGCTGCTGCTGGACTGGCTGCGCTGCCAGCCGCTGATGATCTACGAACAGGGCTACGCGATGGTGCACGCCGGCCTGCTGCCGGAGTGGAGTATCAACAAGGCGCTGCGGCTGGCGGAGGAGGTGGAGGACGAGCTGTCGGGCAAGGACTACCGCAAGCTGTTCGCCAAGCTGTACGGCAACAAGCCCTCGCGCTGGCACGGCGAGCTGAAGGGCATGGACCGCTGGCGGCTGATCATCAACGCGATGACGCGGATGCGCTTCATCAACAGCGACGGCGAGCTGGACCTGTCCTACAAGGGCGAGCTGGACAGCGCGCCGGCATCCCTGCAGCCGTGGTTCGCGGTGGAGGGGCGGCGCAGCATGGACACGCCCATCGTCTGCGGCCACTGGTCGGCGCTGGGGCTCATGCTGACCGAGGACGTGCTGGCCATCGACAGCGGCTGCCTGTGGGGCGGCAGCCTGACCGCGGTGCGGCTGGAAGACCGCGCCCAGTTCTCGCTGCCGTGCCCGCCGTACCGCCAGATCGGCAAGGTCAAGTAAGGCCAGGCAAGGCGCGGCGGCTGCGGCCAACGTTGGCCGCAAGAAAAAAGCCCCTGTCTCGCGACAGGGGCTTTGTGTTTGGCCGGCAGGCCGGGATCAGCTCAGTTCTTGCGATACTTCGCGGATCAGGTGCGGCGCCTCGATCGGGGCGCCGTGGTTGATCGGCGTCGGGTTGGCCAGCTCGCGGGCCATCTGTTCGCTGTCCAGCGAGTTTTCCCACTTGGCGACCACCACGGTGGCGACGGCGTTGCCGATCAGGTTGGTGATGGCGCGGGCCTCGGACATGAAGCGGTCGATACCCAGAATCAGCGCCAGACCGGCAACCGGGATTTCCGGTACCACCGCCAGGGTGGCGGCCAGGGTGATGAAGCCGGAGCCGGTGACGCCGGCGGCACCCTTGGAGGTCAGCAGCAGCACACCGAGGATGGTCAGCTCCTGTGTCAGGGTCAGGTCGATGTTGCAGGCCTGGGCGATGAAGATGGCCGCCATGGTCAGGTAGATCGAGGTGCCGTCCAGGTTGAAGGAGTAACCAGTCGGTACCACCAGGCCCACCACCGGCTTGGCGCAACCGAGCTGCTCCAGCTTGGTCATCAGGCGCGGCAGCGCGGATTCGGAGGACGAAGTACCCAGTACGATCAGCAGCTCTTCCTTGATGTACTTGATCAGCTTCCACACGCTGAAACCGTAGTAGCGGGCGATGGTGCCCAGCACCAGGCCGACGAACAGCACGCAGGTCAGGTAGAAGGTGCCCATCAGCGAGGCCAGTTGCACCAGGCTGCCGACGCCGTACTTGCCGATGGTGAAGGCCATCGCGCCGAAGGCACCGATCGGGGCCAGCTTCATGATGAAGCCGATCATCGCGAACAGCACGTGCGACACTTTTTCAAAGAAGCCCAGCACCGGTTTACCCTGCTCGCCCATCAGCGACAGGCCGGCACCGAACAGCACCGAGAACAGCAGCACCTGCAGGATCTCGCCCTCGGCAAAGGCGCCGATCGCGCTTTGCGGGATGATGTGCAGCAGGAAGTCCACCGTGCTCTGGCCGGCGGCCTTCTCGGTGTACTTGGCGATGGCACCGGCGTCCAGCGTGCTCGGGTCGATGTTCATGCCGGCACCCGGCTGCACGAAGTTCACCACCAGGAGACCGATGGCCAGTGCCATCGTGGTCACCACTTCAAAGTACAGCAAGGCCTTGCCGCCGACGCGGCCAACCTTCTTCATGTCTTCCATGCCGGCAATGCCGACCACGATGGTGCAGAAGATGATCGGGGCGATCATCATCTTGACCAGCTTGATGAAACCGTCGCCCAGTGGCTTCAGCTTGGCGCCGACTTCCGGCATCAGGTGCCCGAGGGTCACCCCCAGTACGATGGCGACAATGACCTGGAAATACAGGCTCTTGTAAAAGGGTTTTTTCTGCATGGTGCACTCTCCTGTGTCTGGCGCCGTGATGGTCGCCCACGCTGTGTTGCGTCTTGGCGAGGATCATGCGGCAGACGGACAGGGCGCCAACATTGGGTATTTCCCCATCGCGGAAAACCCTATTGGGGAATCTCCGTATTGGCTTTTGCCGGCTAGCAGGCTGGCATTACTGCGGTGCAGCATCGGTGATGCCCCATGCCGGCGGCGTGCGGGCCGGGGCTGGCCTGGATGGCTATTCGGCGGCGGCGACGGGCTCGGCCGGCAGCTGCAGCGCGTCGCGGATGGCGTCGCGTGCGGTTTCCGACAGCTGGAAGCGGCTGGCCAGCGCGGTGTCGTAGGGCGGGATGGCGGCGGTGTAGTTCAGCTCCACCACCATGGCGCGGCAGGCCAGGATCAGGCATAGGCTCTGCCAGAAGCTGGTGTCGCCGGCGTAGGCAGCGGCGGCGCAGTAGTGGCCGCCGGGGGTCAGGTAGCGGATCGCCACCGGCTGCACCGTGGCGTGCGCCAGGCGCGAGGCCTCGAACAGCGAGGGCTTGAACGGCAGCAGGCTGCGGCCGTCGGAGGTGGTGGCCTCCGGGAACACCGCCATGCAGCCGCCGTCCAGCAGGGCTTTGGCCAGCTGTTCGTTGACGCGGCTGGCATCGCGGCGGTTGTTGCGGTCGATGAACAGGGTGCCGGCGCTCTTGATTAGGAAACCGGCCAGTGGCCAGTCGCGCAGCTCCTTCTTGGCCACGAAGCGCGACACGGTGACGCTGTTGAGCGCGAAGATGTCCAGCCACGACACGTGGTTGGCGACCACCAGCGTGTTGGCCGGATACACCGCCGGCGGCGTACCGTGGACGCGCACCTTGATCGCCAGGATGTGTAGCAGGTGCCGCGACCAGCGCTGGGTGATCACCGCGCGGGCCGGTTGCGACAGGTGCGGATAGCGGGTGGCGATCACCAGCAGGCCGCGCAGCAAGTGCATGCCGAGGCGGCCGAGGCGGAGCAGGCGGGTAGGCCAGGAGGTGGGACGATGCACGATGGGCTTTATCAGTCAGGCGACGCGGCGCAATTTAACACGGCTGGCAATGCGGGCAAAAGCAGGAGCTGCGCTGTCCCTGGCGCAGCTCGCGGATCAGGCTGCCGCAGACGTGGCAGGGCAGGTCGCGGCGGCCGTAGACCATGTAGCTTTGCTGGAAGTAGCCCGGTTTCCCCTTGGCGTCGACAAAGTCGCGCAACGTGCTGCCGCCGGCGTCGATGGCGCGCGCCAGCACCGCCTTGATCTCGGCGGCCAGCCGCGCGCACTCCTCGCCGCTGAGGCCGTTGGCGGCGCGGGCCGGGTGGATGCCGGCGTGGAACAGCGCCTCGTTGGCGTAGATGTTGCCGACGCCGACCACCACGTGGTTGTCCATGATCGCCAGCTTGATGGCGCTGCCGCGGCGACGGAGCGCCTGCTGCAGCACCGCGCCGTCGAAGGCGTAGGACAGCGGCTCCGGCCCCAGCTTGGCCAGCAGCGGGTGGGCTTCCACCGGCCCCTGCTGCCACAGGATGGCGCCGAAACGGCGCGGATCGCGATAGCGCAGAACCGTTTGCCCCAGGTCGATGTCTACATGGTCATGCTTTTCCGGCGGTGTGCCCGGCGCCACGAAGCGCAGGCTGCCGGACATGCCCAGGTGCAGGATCAGCGTGCCGTGTTCGAAGTCGACGAGCAGGTACTTGGCGCGGCGGCTGATGCCGAGCACACGGCGGCCGGCAAGGTTGGCCGCAAGATCCGGCGGCACCGGCCAGCGCAGGCGCGCATCGCGCACGATCACGTCACGGATGGTGGCGTGCAGCAGCAGGGGCGCGATGCCGCGACAGGTGGTTTCGACTTCTGGCAATTCCGGCATTGCAGTTTTCCTTGCCGTGAGCATGATTAAACGAATGGGCGTGGTATTCTACCCGTCTGAACCGATGTTTAGGCCAAGCATGAACGCACTACTCCGTATCGCCGCAGCACTCGCTCCCCTTGCCCTGGCCGCCTGCGCCAGTATTCCGCACGCGCCTCCCGCGACGACCGTCAGCGCCGAGGCGGTGGCCGAGGATCTCGCCGACGAGGCGGTCGAGGCGGAAGCGGTCGACAACCCGCGCATTCCCAAGCTGGAGCTGAGCGAGGAGTGGCTGTACGGCCTGCTGGCCGGCGAGATCGTGGTGCAGCGCGGCGGCGCCGGTGTCGCCGCCGAAACCTACCTGCAACTGGCGCGCGAAACCCGCGACCCGCGCGTGGCGCAACGCGCCTCCGAATTCGCGATGTTCTCCGGCAACGTGCGGCAGGCCTCCGAGGCGCTGGCCCTGTGGATCGAGCTGGACCCGGATGCCGATTCGGCGCGCGAGCAGCTGCTGATCGCGCTGCTGCGCGCCGGCAAGCTGGCGGAAAGCCAGCCGCTGGTGGAAGGCATGCTGGCGCGACAACCGGCGCGCGCCGGCGCCATCTTCGTGCAGCTGGCACGCCTGCTGGCGCGCCAGCCGGACCGGGTCGCCGCGGCGAAACTGGTCAGCGACCTCGCCGAACGCTATCCGGAACTGCCGGAAGCGCGCTTCGCCCACCTGGCGGTGGCCGCCGAGGCCGGCGAGCAGGCCGAGGTCGACAAGGAGTTCGCCCGTCTCGCCCAGATTGCCCCGAAATGGGACCTGCCGCTGCTGTGGCAGGTCGATCGCCTGCGTCGCCACTCGGTGCCCTCCGCCATCGATTTCCTGCAGGCGCAACTGCAGCTGCGCCCCGCCGCCAGCCTGGAATTGAACCTGACCATGGTGCGGCTGCTGGCGAGCGAGAAGCGCTACGCCGACGCACAGCGCCACGCCGAAAAGGCGCTGCAACAATACCCGAAACAGGCGGAACTGCTGAACATGGCCGGCCTGCTGGCATTCCAGAACGGCAACCTGCCGCTGGCGCGCCGTCAGCTGGAGGCCGCGCTGCAGGCCGGTTACGCCGATGCCGACTCCCTGCGCTACACCCTGGGGCAGCTGGCGGACGAACAGAAACAGTCGCAACAGGCGCGTCACTGGTACCAGCAAGTGGGGCAGGGCGAGAATTACCTGCCGGCACGGCTGCGTCTGGCGCAGCTGGACGCCGAGGGCGGCAACTGGCAGCAGGCGATCAACGATCTGCAGCCTCTGACCGGCGACGGCAACCAGCTGGTGCGGGTGGTCGCGCTGCAGGCGCAGATCGCCAAGAATGCCGGCGACCGCGCGCAGGCGATGACGTTGCTGAACCAGGGACTGCAGCGCCAGCCGCGTGCCACCGAACTGCTGTACGACCGCGCGCTGCTGTCGGAGCAGGACGGACAGTTTCCGCTGGCGGAAAAAGACCTGCTGCAGGTGCTGGAACTGGTGCCTGACCACGTGCACGCGATGAATGCGCTGGGCTACGCGCTCAGCAACCACACTACCCGCTACCGCGAGGCGCTGGCCTACGTGGAGAAGGCACACCAGGCGGCTCCGGACGACCCGATGATCCTCGACAGCCTGGGCTGGGTGTACTACAAGCTCGGCAAGCTGGAGCAGGCGTTGCAATACCTGCAGACGTCCTACGCCAGCATGCCGGACGCCGAGGTGGCCGCCCATCTGGGCGAGGTGCTGTGGCAGTCGGGGCGTCTCGACGAGGCGCGCAAGGTGTGGGCCGAGGCGCGCAAGAAGGAGCCGGATCACCCGGTGCTGCGTGAAACCCTGCAACGCCTGCTGCCATGATCGTACGCTGGCTGTTACTGCTGCTGCCGCTGTGGCTGCTCGCCGGCTGCGCCTCGTTCCAGGAGGTGCCATCCAGTGCCGCGCCACTGCAGCCGCTGGTGCGGGACCAGCCCTTCGATGTCGGGGGACGGCTGGCGGTGAATCTGGACGGCAAGGGCCATGTCGCCGGTTTTGACTGGCAGCACACGCCGGACGACGACCAACTGGCGATCAGGACGCCGGTGGGCAATACCGTGGCCAGCCTGCACCGCGACAGCCACGGCGTCACCCTGCTGGCCGACGGCCAGGAGCAGTTCGCCAGCGATGTCGAGACGCTGACCGAGCGCCAGCTGGGCTGGCCGCTGCCGCTGGCCAATCTGGTGTGGTGGGTGCGCGGCCACCCGGCGCCGCTGATTCCCTACACCACCACCCCGGAAGGCCACCTGCTACAGCAGGGCTGGCTGATCCGCATCCACCGCGATGCGGCCAACCCTGCGCAGCCACGCCGCGTCGAGCTGGAGCGCGAGGGGTTGAGCATCCGCCTGGTGCTGTCCGACTGGCGCCAGTTCGTTCCCCTGCAATCCGATACCGTCCTTCCTGCACCATGACCGAACCCGTGTTCCAGAGCTTTCCGGCACCGGCCAAGCTCAACCTCAACCTGCTGATCACCGGCAAGCGTGACGATGGCTACCACCTGCTGGACAGCGATTTTCGCTTCATCGACCTGTGCGACAGCATCGACATCGCCGTACGCGACGATGGCGACATCGTGCTGCTGAACCCGATTACCGGTGTGCCGGCGGACAGCGATCTCACCGTGCGCGCGGCGCGGCTGTTGCAGCAGGCCAGCGGCAGCACGCAAGGCGCCAGCCTGCGCCTGCACAAGCGCATCCCGATGGGCGGTGGCCTAGGCGGCGGCTCCTCCGACGCGGCGACCGTGCTGCTGGCGCTCAACCGCCTGTGGGGCTGCGGCCTGTCGCGTGAGGCGCTGATGCAGCTGGGGGTGCGGCTGGGGGCGGACGTGCCGGTGTTCATTTTCGGGCGCAATGCGCGCGCCACCGGTATCGGCGAACAATTGAGCGAAATCAGTCTGCCGGAAGCCTGGTATGTGGTGTTGCATCCAACAGTGCATGTACCGACGGCGACGGTTTTCAAGGAATTTTCACGTCAGGTGTTGACAGGGGCAGTCAGTTTCTCCACAATGCGAACCCTAGCAACGACGCCGCAAAAACAAAACGATTTGCAAAGCGTTGTTTGCCAAATGTATCCAGCGGTAAATGAAGCCTTGAGCGCATTAAGAGAATGTGGCTCGCCGTTGATGACCGGTTCCGGAGCCTGTGTATTTCTGGAATGCGGTAACGAAGATCAAGCAAAAACAGTATATCAGTCCTTGTCGTCACGATTCAGCGGCTTTGTTGCCAAGGGGTTGGCAGCACATCCGATGTTTGACAGGGAATAGCAGGGTTACTGGGGAGTCGCCAAGTTGGTTAAGGCACCGGATTTTGATTCCGGCATGCGAAGGTTCGAATCCTTCCTCCTCAGCCAAAACACTGCACAATTAAAGAATACTGGGGAGTCGCCAAGTTGGTTAAGGCACCGGATTTTGATTCCGGCATGCGAAGGTTCGAATCCTTCCTCCTCAGCCAGGCTTACGAGAGTAAACTAAGAAAAAAAGCGTGTAAGGCTCCTTACACGCTTTTTCTTTATCTACCGATTTAAGGCAATTCTTTTATTATGGCTGCATACGATAGTTTGATGGTCTTCACCGGTACCGCAAATCCGGAACTTGCACAAAACGTGGTCAAGCACCTCGATATTTCCCTCGGCCGCGCCGATGTGGGCAAGTTCAGCGATGGTGAAGTCGCGGTGGAGCTGCTGGAAAACGTGCGCGGTCGCGACGTGTTCATCCTGCAGTCGACCTGTGCGCCGACCAACGACAACCTGATGGAAATCCTGACCATGGCTGACGCGCTCAAGCGCGCCTCTGCCGGTCGTATTACCGCCGCGATTCCGTATTTCGGTTACGCGCGCCAGGATCGTCGTCCGCGTTCCGCCCGTGTGCCGATCACCGCCAAACTGGTGGCCAACATGCTGACCAGCGCCGGCATCGACCGCGTGCTGACCGTCGACCTGCACGCCGACCAGATCCAGGGCTTCTTCGACATGCCGGTGGACAACGTGTACGCGACCCCGGTACTGCTGAAGGACATCCGCTCGCAGCGCATCGAAGACCTGATCGTGGTCAGCCCGGACGTGGGCGGCGTGGTCCGCGCCCGTGCCGTGGCCAAGGCGCTGAATACCGATCTCGCGATCATCGACAAGCGTCGTCCAAAGGCCAACGTGGCCGAAGTGATGAACATCATCGGTGACGTGCAGGGCCGTACCTGCCTGATCGTCGACGACATGATCGACACCGCGAACACCCTGTGCAAGGCCGCTTCCGCGCTGAAAGAGCGCGGTGCCGAGCGCGTGCTGGCCTACGCCTCGCACGCCATCTTCTCCGGCCAGGCCGTGGATCGCATCAACAATTCGGACATCGACCAAGTCGTGATCACCGATACCATTCCGCTGTCGGCGCAAGCCAAGCAGAGCAGCCGCATCCGCGTGGTATCGATTGGTGGCCTGATCGCAGAAACCCTGCGTCGCATCAACAACGAAGAATCGGTGTCCTACCTCTTCAATGAGGATCTGGTTTCGTCGGGCGCCTGCCTGCCGTAAACGTTCAGCCCACTGGTCGCGGTGGGCTGGAGATTTAAATCAAGCTGCAAAGCTTAACTGGAGTTATTCAAATGGCAATCGAAGTTATCGCTACCAAGCGCGTTCTGGAAGGTACTGGTGCGAGCCGCCGCCTGCGTCGCGCTGGTCAAACCCCTGCTGTCGTTTACGGCGCAGGCAAGGAAGCCGTGTCCATCTCCCTGGACCACAACACCATGTACTACGCACTGAAAACCGAAGCCTTCCACAACGAAGTGCTGGATCTGGTGATCGACGGTCAGAAAGAGCAAGTCAAGGTTGCTGCTTTCCAGAACCACCCGTTCAAGCAACTGGTGCTGCACATCGACTTCATTCGTGTGTAATGCTTAAGCGCCTCACCGTTTGACGGTGCGGTACGAGGCCCGCTGCTGATACGCTCCGCAGCGGGTTTTTCATTGTTGGGATCAAGAGAATGTCGGCAATCCGTCTGGTGGTGGGGCTGGGAAATCCCGGGCCGGAATACGAAAGAACGCGCCATAACGCAGGCTTCTGGCTGGTGGACGAACTGGCCTGGCAGCACAAGGCACCGCTGCGTGGCGAGGGCAAGTATTTCGGCGAGGTATCGCGCGCCACCTTGGCCGCAGGCGAGCTGTGGCTGCTCAAGCCGATGACCTACATGAACCTGTCCGGCCAGGCGGTGGGCGCGCTGGCGCGCTTCTACAAGATCGCGCCGGAAGAAATCCTGGTGGTACACGACGAGCTGGACCTGCCGCCGGGCGCGGCGCGGTTGAAGCAGGGCGGCGGCCACGGCGGCCACAACGGCCTGAAGGACATCATCGCCAAGCTGGGTTCGCCCAATTTCTGGCGCCTGCGCATCGGCATCGGCCATCCCGGCGACCGCAACGAGGTCGCCAACTTCGTGCTGAAAAAGGCGCGCGCCGAAGAGCAGCAGGCGATCGACGATGCCATTGCCAAGGCGCTGCAGGTGATGCCGGACGTGCTGGCCGGCAACAGCGCGGCGGCGATGAAGACGCTGCACACCGCCGCCAAGTAAACGTTGGCCGCAGCCTGCGGCCAAGCCCGAGTGCACAAAAAATGATCGGCCAGGTGGTACAATGCCACCGGTCAATGCCTGCGGCGCCCAGCGCGCAGGCCGGAAAATTCGAGGAATTCCCATGAGTCTGAAATGCGGTATCGTCGGTCTGCCCAACGTCGGCAAGTCCACCCTGTTCAATGCACTGACCAAGGCCGGTATCGAAGCGGCCAACTATCCGTTCTGCACCATCGAGCCTAACGTCGGCATCGTGGAAGTGCCGGATCCGCGCCTGGACGAGCTGTGCAAGATCGTCAACCCGCAGAAGACCCAGCCGGCCATCGTCGAATTCGTCGACATCGCCGGTCTGGTGGCTGGCGCCTCCAAGGGCGAGGGCCTGGGCAATAAGTTCCTGGCCAACATCCGCGAGACCGACGCCATCGTCAACGTGGTGCGCTGCTTTGACGACGACAACGTGGTGCACGTTGCCGGTCGTGTCGACCCGATCGCCGACCTGGAAACCATCGGCACCGAACTGGCGCTGGCCGACATGTCGGCGGTGGAAAAAGCCATCATCCGTGACGGCAAGAAGGCCCGTGCCGGCGACAAGGACGCGCAGAAGCTGGTGGCGCTGCTGGAAAAACTGATGCCGCACCTGAACGAAGGCAAGCCGGTACGCAGCATGAAGCTGGACGCGGACGAGATCGCGCTGCTCAAGCCGCTGTGCCTGCTGACCATCAAGCCGGCGATGTACGTCGCCAACGTGGCGGAAGACGGCTTCGAGAACAACCCGCACCTGGACAAGCTGAAGGCGTTGGCCGAGGCTGAAGGCGCGCCGGTAGTGGCGCTGTGTGCCGCCATCGAGAGCGAGATCGCCGACCTCGACGACGCCGACAAGGCGGAGTTCCTGGCCGACATGGGCCTGGAAGAACCGGGCCTCAATCGCCTGATCCGCACCGGCTACAAGCTCTTGGGTCTGCAGACCTACTTCACCGCCGGGGTGAAGGAAGTGCGCGCCTGGACCATCCACGTCGGCGACACCGCGCCGCAGGCGGCCGGCGTGATCCACACCGACTTCGAACGCGGCTTCATCCGCGCGCAGACCATCTCCTACGCCGATTTCGTTGCCTACGGCGGCGAAGCCAAGGCGAAGGAGGCCGGCAAGATGCGTGCCGAAGGCAAGGACTACGTGGTACAGGACGGCGATGTGCTGAACTTCCTGTTCAACGTCTAAGCCGTTTGCGGCCATGCCGGCCGCGATGGCATCAGCAAGCCCGGTTGCCAGCCGGGCTTTTTCATTGCCGTAACGGTCCTGTGCTGCTGACAGGCAACACGGCCGCGCCAGCGCGCGGGATATTGCGTACAATCGCGCTCTGGATTGCCGCTGACCCGGCACCGCTGTTATCCGCTTTTGGTGATGTGCTTATGCATTTTCATTCGCTGCCAAGGCTGGAGCAAAGCGGTTGGCTTTGTTATAGTTCTTTCTGTTTTATTGATTTTAAAATCAATACCAAAAAGGAATAAAAAATGAAAAAAGTAGTGCTTACCCTGACGTTGCTGGGCATGGCGGCCAACGTTTACGCGGCCGATCTGCTGGACACCGTGAAGCAGCGCGGCACGCTGAAGATCGCACTGGAAGGTACCTACCCGCCGTTCAACTTCAAGGACAAGGACCAGAAGCTGACCGGTTTCGAGGTGGAGCTGGGCGCGGCACTGGCGCAGAAGCTGAAGCTGAAGCCGGAATTCATCACCGGCGAGTGGAGCGGCCTCCTGGCCGGCCTGCAGGGCGGCAAGTTCGACGTGGTGATGAACCAGGTGTCGATCACCGACAAGCGCAAGGAAGTGTTCGACTTCTCGCAGCCGTATACCCTCTCCAGCGCGCAGCTGATCGTGCGCAAGAACGAGACCCGCAGCTTCAAGAGCCTGGCCGATCTCGCCGGCAAGAAGATGGGCGTGACCCAGGGCAGCAACTACGCCGAGATGGTGAAGGCGCAGGGCAGCATCGAGTCCAAGTTCTACCCGTCGGCTCCGGAAATCTTCCAGGATCTGGCGACCGGCCGTATCGATGCCGGCATCAACGACAGCCTGCTGATCCCGTTCGCGATCAAGGAAGCCAAGCTGCCGCTGAAGGCGGGCGCCGCGGTGGGCAGTGCGACGCAGATGGGCATCCCGTTCGCCAAGGGCAATCCTAAGTTCAAGGCGGCGCTGGACGGCGCGCTGAACGCCCTGCACAAGGACGGCAGCTTCAAGAAGATCTCGGTGAAGTGGTTCGGTATCGACGTCTCGAAGGCACCGGGCGCACGCTGAGCGTTGCGGCCAACCTTGACGCCTCCGCCAGTCGCGGGGGCGTTTGTATTTGAAGGATGAATGATGGAATGGCTTGAGTTGGCAAAGACTGCCGTCCCGGTGCTGATGACCGGTGTCGGCTATACCTTGCTGTTCGCGGTGTCGTCGATGGTGCTGGGGCTGGCGCTGGGCTTCGCGGTGGCGCTGGTGCGCATTGCAAAGGTGCCGCTGCTGTCGCAGCTGGCGGCGCTGTACGTCAGCATGATGCGCGGCACGCCGCTGCTGGTGCAGATTTTTGTCATCTACTACGGCCTGCCCAGTGTCGGTATCGAATTCGAGCCGGTGACCGCCGGCATTCTGGCGCTGACGCTGAACGTGGCGGCCTACCTGTCGGAAAGCCTGCGCGGCGCGATGGCCGGGGTCGAGCGCGGACAGTGGGACGCGGCGTTGTCGCTGGGGCTGGGCTGGTGGCAGGCGGTGCGCTTCGTCATCGCGCCGCAGGCGGTGCGACTGGCGGTGCCGAGCCTGGCCAACAGCCTGATCTCGCTGATCAAGGACACCTCGCTGGTGTCGGTGATTACCGTGTCCGAGCTGATGATGGCGACCAAGGACGTGATTGCCCAGACCTTCCAGCCCTTGCCGCTGTACCTGATGGCGGCCGCCATCTACTGGGTGCTGAGCGCCGCTTTCGAGCAGGTGCAGAAGCGGGTGGAACGCAAGCTGCACCGCGCCTACCAGCGCTGATGTTGGCGGAACGCCGCTGTGCGGCGTCCGGCTTACCGATTTGCGCTTGCGGCCAACGTTGGCCGCAAGCCGGAAGATTACGGAGTTGCTGATGAAATTTGCCACCAAGGCGATCCACGCCGGATTCGATTACCACGACCACCAGCGCGCGGTAATGCCGCCTATCTACCAGACTTCCGCCTTTGCCCACGACGCGGTGGGCGAGTCGCTGGAGTTCGCCTACGCCCGCACTGGCACGCCCACGCGCGCGGTACTGGAGGCCAACTTCGCGGCGCTGGAAGACGCCGCCCACGGCATGGCGTTTGCCAGCGGCATGGCCGCGATCGACGCGGTGCTGCGCGCCACGCTCAAGCCCGGCGACGAGGTGATCGCGGTGGCCGACCTGTACGGCGGCGCCTATCGCATCCTGACCAAGGTGATGGCGGCGCAGGGCATCACCGTCACCTTTGCCGACCTGACCGATGCGGCCAACCTTGAGGCACTGATCGGCGACAACACCCGCCTGCTGTGGCTGGAAACGCCGACCAACCCGCTGCTGAACATGGTGGACATCGCCGCGCTGTCGGCCATCGCCCACGCCCGCGGCGTGACCGTGGCGGTGGACAACACCTTCGCCACGCCCTACCTGCAGAACCCGCTGAACCAGGGCGCCGACATCGTGATGCACTCGGCCACCAAGTACCTGGGCGGCCACTCCGACGTGCTGCTGGGGCTGGTGGCAGTCAACGACGAGGCGCTGTTCAAGGCGATCAAGTTCATCCAGAACGCCGCCGGCGCGGTACCGGGGCCGCAGGACTGTTTCCTGACCCTGCGCGGCATCAAGACGCTGGCGCTGCGCATGGAGCGCCACTGCGACAACGCCGAGAAGGTCGCCGCCTTCCTGCAGGGTCATCCGGCGATCGAGAAGGTGTTCTTCCCCGGCCTGCCCGACCACCCGGGCCATGAGCTGGCGAAACGGCAGATGCGCCGCTTCGGCGGCATCGTCACCGTCTACCTGAAGGACAACAGCCGCGCCGCCGCCAGCCGTATCGCCGGCAAGCTGCAGCTGTTCCTGCTGGCCGAATCGCTGGGCGGGGTGGAGTCGCTGGTCAACCACAGCTACACCATGTCGCACGGCGGCATGCCGCCGGAGCAGAAGGCGGCGCTGGGCATCCGCGACGGCCAGCTGCGGCTGTCCATCGGCGTGGAAGACATCGGCGACATCCTCGCCGATCTCGCGCAGGCACTGGCGGACTGAGCCGGCGCTTGCCCTGAAAAGCACAAGGCCACGCCCATCGGGCGTGGCCTTGTCGTTTGCGCTTGCGGCCAACCTTGGGCGCAACTCAGCCTGGGAAAACAAAAGCCACGCTTGCGCGTGGCTTTTTTCATGCTGCGAAACGCGGGCTGGGTTTACTTGAACATCGCCGCGTTGGCGTCGATGGCGGCCAGCGCGCACTGCTCGTCCAGATGGCCGCCCGGCGCGCCGCCGATGCCGATGGCACCGATCACCTCGTTACCGACCTTCAGCGGCACGCCGCCGCCCAGCAGCAGGAAGCCCGGGATGTCGGTCAGGTTGGCCGCGCCCGGATTCTTCTGCGCGTTTTCCATCATCGTCTGGGTCGGCGCCTTGGCGGAGGCGGAGGTGAACGCCTTGGCGCGGCTGGCCTCGATGGTGTGGGTACCGGCGTTGTCGGCACGGGCGAAGGCTTTCAGGTTGCCGGCGCGGTCGACCACGCTCACCGCCACGTTCCAGCCCTTGGCCTGGCACTGCGCCACGGCGTCGGCGGCCAGCTTGTGGGCATCTGCCAGCGAGATATTGCGTTCGGTCACGGGGGCGGCCTGGGCCAGGGTGGCGGTGGCGAGCAGCAGGGCGGTGCAGGTGGTGCGGATCATGGTGAAGCTCCTGTTCATTGTGGGGCGAGGGATGGCTTCATCTTAGGCAAACACCGGCGATGGCAACATTCGGTCGATTACGCCGCCGCCTCCGTAGTGCTACGGAGGGGCGTCAGGCGCCATCCGGCAGCAGCGCCAGGTAGTGGCGGATCAGCTGCGCCAGGGTGTCGACCTCCAGCTTGGCGAACACGTTGGCGCGATAGGTTTCCACCGTGCGCGGCGACAGCGCCAGCTCGCGCGCGATCTCCTTGTTGCTCAGGCCGTCGGCGATGCGCTGCAGCACTTCCAGCTCGCGCCCGGACAGCCGCGCCAGTTTCTCCCTTGCGGCCAAGGTGGCCGCCTGCCGTTCGCGGCTGCCGATGTGCTGGCGCACCGCCTTTTGCACGGCGTCGAGGAACAGGTCGTCGTCCACCGGCTTCTGCAGGAATTCCACCGCACCGCTCTTGAACGCGCGCCGGCACAGGTCGACGTTGCCGTGGCCGGTGAGCATGATCACCGGCAGGTCGCTGCCGGCGGAGAGGGTGTCGAGCACGTCCAGCCCACTGATGCCGGGCATGCGGATGTCCAGCACCACGCAGCCGATGCCGTGGCGGTCGTGCTGCGCGAGGAACTGCTGCGGGCTGGCGAAACCCTCGGCGCGCAGGCCGACGCTTTTCAGCAGCAGCGCCAGTGCGTCGCGCACCGCGTCGTCGTCGTCGACCAGGTAGATCAGCGGGGAGTGTTGCTGGTTCATGGTGTTTCCTTGTCGGCCAGCGGCAGGCTCAGCGTGAAGCAGGCGCCGCCGGCGGGCAGGTTGGCCGCGGTGAGCCGGCCGTGCAGGCTGTGCGCCAGCGTCTCGCACAGGCTCAGACCCAACCCCATGCCGCCGGGCTTGGTGCTGAAGAAGGGCTGGAACAGTTGCGGCAGGTCGGGCTCGGCGATGCCGGGGCCGCTGTCGCGGACCTGCAGCCGGTAGCGGCCGGCGTCGATGTCGGCGCGGATGTCGATGCTGCCGGGCTGGCCGGCCAGCGCGTCGACCGCGTTCTGCAGCAGGTTGTGCACGATCTGCTCCAGCGCCACGCCATCGGCCAGTGGTCGCTGTCCGAGGCTGGCATCAAGACAGTGCAGGCGGATGCCCTGTGCCGCCAGTTCGGTCTGGCGCAGATCCTGCACCGAAGCCAGCAGCGCGGCGCTGTCGATGCCGGCCAGTGGCCGTGGCGCCTGCTGCGTCACCAGCGCGCGCAGGCGGGCGATGATGTCGCCGGCACGCTTGGCCTGCGCCGCGCTGCTGGCCAGCGCCTGGCGCACGGTGTCGCGCTCGTCGTCGTCGTCCAGCAGCCGCTGGCAGGCGCGCAGGTTGGCGAGGATGGCGGTCAGCGGCTGGTTCAGCTCGTGCGCCATGCCGGCGGCCATCTCGCCCAGGGTGCTGAGGCGGCTGACTGCGGCCAACCTTGCCTGTTCCCGCTCGCGCTGCGCCTGTTGCCGCGCCAGCCGGCGGCTGTGCAGCCAGGCCAGGAGCAGCGCCAGCACCGTGCTCGTGGCCAGCCAGCTCAGCCACGGCCACTGCGCGATGCCGTAGCGTTGCCGGCTGTGAAAGGTGAACGGCTGCGCGCTGGTCGGCAGCGGCTTGTCGAGCGCCATCGGCCAGCCCCAGGCCGGCATCGGCTGGTTCAGCAGCGTGCTGGTACCGCCGGGCAGTTGCAGCGCTACCCGCTGCAGGCCGGCCGGCCATTCGCCGGGCGCCAGCAGGCGGCGGCTGTCGAGCAGCAGGCTCCAGCCGGAGGGGGCCACCAGCCAGTATTGCGCGGCGTCGGCGGACTGGGTCTGGATGCGCTGCCGTTGCCTTGCCCGCAGCAGGGTGGCGGCCAGTGGCGGCGGTGTGCTGCCGCTGCCCAGCCAGCGACCGTCTCGCAGCAGACCCAGCGCCAGTAGCTGCGGCATCGCCGGGCGCAGGCCGGCCAGCAGCTCGGCCGCTGGCGGCGGTCGTTGCTGTAGCGCGAGGGTGGCCAGCACCGCCTCGTGCTGCACCATCTTCTGGCTGAGCAGGCGGTGGGCGATGCTGCTGTTTTGCTGGAACTGGCTGCGTTGCTGGCTGACGCCGGCCAGCAGCAGCACGCCGCCGGCGAGCAGGCTTAGCAGCAGCCAGCTGGCAGGCAGCAGATAGGGGCGCGGGGATGTCATGCCGGCATTATGGCACTGCCGTCGGCGCCCGGCTTTCCGTAGCACTACGGAGCCGGTGCTGCCGCGGGCAGGCTTGTTTCGCTTGCCGGGGTGGGCTACAACGCAGCAAGATGCGGGTTTTTTCCGCTCCGGAGGGTTTATGCGGCTTGCGAAGGCACTGTTGCTGGCCGGTTGCTGCCTGCTGTCGCTGCCGGCGGTGGCACAGGCCATGCTCAAGGTGGTGACCGAAGACGCGCCGCCGTTCAATTTCATCGTCGGCCAGCGCCTGCAGGGGCCGGCGCCGCGTTTTGTCGAGCAGTTGCTGCGCCATGCCGGGCTGCCGTTCCAGCTTCATGTCTATCCGTGGGCGCGCAGCATGGCGCTGGCCAGCCACCAGCCCAACGTGCTGATCTATTCGCTGGCGCGCACGCCGGCGCGCGAGGCGCAGTTCCACTGGCTGGGGTGGCTCGGTTCGGAGCGGGTGGCGCTGTATGCGCTGGCGAGCCGGTCCGAGCTGCGTGTCGGCACGCTGGCGGAGGCGGGTCGCCTGCGCATCGGCATCAGCAACCAGGACGTGCGCGGGCAGTGGCTGCGCGAGCAGGGTTTTGCCGAGGTCAGCGCCAGGCGCCACGCCGGGCTGGATGTCGCCGACAATACGGAAACCAATCTGCGCCGGCTGCAGCTGGGCTGGATCGACGCGGTGCCGCTTTCCGCGGGCAGCCTGCAGGCGTATTGCCAGCGCGAACTGCTGGACTGTCGCCAGTTCCGCCAGTTGCTGCCCTTGCCGCTGACCATGGAGCTGTACCTGGCTGCCAGTCTTGGCACGCCGCCGGCGACGCTGGCGCGGCTGCGCGAGAGCTACCAGGCGCTGCGGCGTGACGGCAGCTTCGCCCGTGCGTTCCGCGACTACCAGTGAGCCCGCCGCGCGGCCATGAAAAATGCGGCCAACCTTTTGCAAGGTTGGCCGCATCGTTTTCCGGAGCGCGGGATCAGGCCTTCACGCAATCCACGAAGTAGGTCTTCTTGCCGTCGCGTACCTCGGCGATCAAGCCGTGCACGTCGGTCTCGAAGCCGGGGAAGCTGCGGTTGAACTGCTCGGTGAAGCGCAGGTAGTCGACGATGGTCTTGTTGAACACCTCGCCCGGGATCAGGAGCGGGATGCCCGGCGGATACGGGGTCAGCAGTACCGCGGTGATGCGGCCTTCCAGCTCGTCGACCGGCACGCGCTCGACCTCGCGGTGCGCCATCTTGGCAAACGCGTCCGACGGCTTCATGCCCGGCACCATTTCCGACAGGTAGATCTCGGTGGTCAGGCGCGCCACGTTGTGCTCGTGGTAGGCGCGGTGGATCTTCAGGCACAGGTCCTTGAGGCCGACGCGCTCGTACTCCGGATGCTTGGCGATGAAGTCCGGCATGCAGCGCCACAGCGGCTGGTTCTTGTCGAAGTCGTCCTTGAACTGTTGCAGCGCGGCCAGCAGCGTGTTCCAGCGGCCCTTGGTAATGCCGATGGTGAACATGATGAAGAAGCTGTACAGGCCGGTTTTCTCGACCACCACGCCGTGTTCGGCCAGGTACTTGGTCACCATCGACGCCGGGATGCCCAGCTCTTCGAAGCTGCCGTCCACGTTCAGGCCCGGGGTCAGGATGGTGGCCTTGATCGGGTCCAGCAGGTTGAAGCCGTCCTCGATGCCGGCAAACCCGTGCCAGGCCTCGCCGGTTTTCAGCTCCCAGTCCTGCGGGTCGCAGATGCCGTCTTCCGACAGCTTCTCCGGGCCCCATACGCGGAACCACCAGTCCTCGCCGTACTCCTCGTCCACCTTGCGCATCGAGCGGCGGAATTCTAGCGCCTCGGCCAGCGATTCTTCCACCAGCGCCTGGCCGCCCGGCTGTTCCATCATCGCCGCCGCCACGTCGCAGCTGGCGATGATCGCGTACTGCGGGCTGGTGGAGGTGTGCATCAGGTAGGCTTCGTTGAAGCTGTGGGTGTCCAGCTGGCGGTTTTGCGGGTCCTGCACCAGGATTTGCGATGCCTGCGAGATGCCGGCCAGCAACTTGTGCGTGGATTGTGTCGAGAAGATCATCGACTCCTTGCAGCGCGGACGGCCTTCACCGATGGCGTGGAAGTCGCCGTAGAAGTCGTGGAAGCTGGCATGCGGCAGCCACGCTTCATCAAAGTGCAGGGTGTCGACCTCGCCATCCAGCATGCCCTTGATCTCCTCGACGTTGTACATGATGCCGTCGTAGGTGGACTGGGTGATGGTCAGGATGCGCGGCTTGGCGTTCGGGTTCTTGGCCAGCGCCTCGCGGGCGAACGGATTGGCCTTGATCTTGGCGCGGATCGCGTCCAGCGAGAACTCCGATTTCGGGATCGGGCCGATGATGCCGTAGTGGTTGCGCGTCGGCATCAGGAACACCGGAATGGCGCCGGTCATCATGATCGCGTGCAGGTTGGACTTGTGGCAGTTGCGGTCCACCAGCACGATGTCGCCGGCGGCGACGGTGCTGTGCCACACGATCTTGTTGCTGGTCGAGGTGCCGTTGGTCACGAAGAAGCAGTGGTCGGAGCTGAAGATGCGTGCCGCGTTTCGTTCCGACGCGGCCACCGGGCCGGTGTGGTCCAAGAGCTGGCCGAGTTCTTCCACCGCGTTGCACACGTCGGCGCGCAGCATGTTCTCGCCGAAGAACTGGTGGAACATCTGGCCCACCGGCGACTTCAGGAACGCGACGCCGCCGGAGTGCCCCGGGCAGTGCCAGGAGTAGGAGCCGTCCTGCGCGTAGTTGACCAGCGCGCGGAAGAACGGCGGCGCCAGGGTGTCGAGGTAGCTCTTGGCCTCGCGGATGATGTGGCGCGCGACGAACTCCGGCGTGTCCTCGTGCATGTGGATGAAGCCGTGCAGCTCGCGCAGGATGTCGTTGGGGATGTGGCGCGCGGTGCGCGTCTCGCCGTACAGGTAGACCGGGATGTCCGGGTTGCGGCGGCGGATTTCGGCCACGAAGCCGTACAGGCCGCCCAGTGCCGAGGTGGCATCCTCGTCGGTCTGGAATTCCTCGTCGTCGATCGACAGGATGAAGCCGGCGGCGCGGCTTTGCTGCTGCGCGAACGAAGTCAGGTCGCCGTAGCTGGTGTAGCCGATGACGTCCATGCCTTCGGCCTGGATGGCGGTGGCCAGCTCGCGGATGCCGGAGCCGCTGGTGTTCTCGCTGCGGAAATCTTCGTCGATGATGACGATCGGGAAGTGAAAACGCATACCTGAGTCCTTGTTGCGGTTAACTCGGACACTGCCGTGATGCGCAAGGCGGCTGCAGACGAAGGCTTGGGTTCCCCGCGTGGGCAGGGACGATCCCGGGCACCTGTAACGCCTGTTACGGCCTTCGCGGCATGGCCGGAAGTGTCACTCGGTGCGCGTTGGGGCACAGTTCTGTACGTACGACGTGATGCCGCCGCCCTGGATGGCTGGCCTTGAGGCGCGTGGTTTTTCCGTCTTGCCGTCCCGATGGAAATCGGGGGCAAGGCCGGAGCAAAGGGGCGCTTTGCACCGCGGTCCGCACTGGGCAAAGCCTTGCTTTGCCTTCACGTCTGCCGGCTTAGGGTGTTGTCGTCCGGGTGGCCCCGCAAGGTTGGCCGCAACGGAAAACACCTTCGAATAACCCAAGAAAGCGCGCATTGTAGCGGCAATGGCGGCGCAGATGTTGCATAGCAGTATTGCACACCGCTCATTACGGCCATTTTACGGCTTTTCCATGCCGGACAAGGGCGGGCGGGGCGGGGCGGATGGTCGCAAAATCAAGGCTTAACATCGTCATCCGGCGGCGGTTTGTCCGGCCTGGCTGGTGCGGCGGGGTGTTGTTTTTTTTGCCAGCGGCGACGGTACAGCGTGGCGGCGCGCAGCAGCACCGAGACACCGGCAAAACCGAGCAGCAGCGCCAGCGGCAGCGCCGCCAGCCACGGAAACAGTACCAGCAGCAGCGCGAGGCCGAGCAGGGTCAGCGCGATGCTGAGGAAGGAGGCGGCCTCGCTCTGCTCCACGCTGCGGGTACCGCGCACGGCGGCGCCGACGGCATCGCCGATGCGCAGCGCCTGGCGCGCGGCGGCGGCGGCCCCGATCACCGCCTGCTGCCGCACCGGCAGCCGGCGACGCTCGCCGCGTGCGTGTTTCAGCGCCGGACGCAGGTGCTGGCCGCTGAGCACGATCTCGGTGGCGTGGTCCAGATCGTTCAGGAAGCGCGTTTCCATCTGTCGCGCCAGCGCCTCGTCCTCGATCGCCAGATCCAGCTCGCGGTTTGCCAGCCAGCTGGAGAGGTTGAGATTGGTGGAGCCGATACGCGCCCAGCGGCTGTCGGCGACCGCGGTCTTGGCGTGAATCATGGTGCCGTCCCACTCGAACACCCGCACCCCGGCGCTGAGCAGCGGCCGATACAGCGTGCGCGACACGGTGGCGATCCAGCCGATGTCGCTGGCGCGCGGCACCAAGAGGCGCACGTCGACGCCGTCGCGCGCCGCCTGCTGCAGGGCGGTGAGGTAGGTGGTGGTGCCCATGAAGTAGGCGTCGGTCAGCCACAGCCGCCGCCGCGCAAAGCCGGCGATCAGCAGGTCCAGACGCATCAGGTTGGCGGTGGCCGGAGTGGTGGCGATCAGGCGTGCGGCGACTTCGCCGTGGCTGCCGTGGTCGGTGGCGACGTGCGGCAGCGCGCCGTCGCCGGCGTGCAGCCAGCTGTCGGCAAAGGCTGCCACCGCATCGTCCAGTAACGGCCCCTGCAGTCGCAGCCCGGTATCGCGCCAGTCGTTCCAGCGCGAGCTGGCGCACAGGCCGCCGATGAAGGCGGTGTGACCGTCGACCACGATCAGCTTGCGGTGGTCGCGGCCCAGCAGACGCAGCCCCCTGGCAAACGACGGCGGCTGCCACACCCGCACCTCGGCGCCGGCCTGCAGCAGCGGCTTGAAAAAGCCGCGGTAGTGTTCGCGCCAGCAGCCCAGCCAGTCGTAGAGCAGGTACACCCTGACACCTTGGAGCGCCTTGTCCTGGAGCGCGCTGCGCAGCCGGCGACCGAAGTCGTCGTCGGCGAACAGGTACATTTCGATCAGGATGCTGTGTTCGGCCTGGGCGATGGCGTCCAGCCAGGCGGCAAAGTTGGCCGCGGCGTCGAACAGCAGTTCGACGCGGTTGCCGGTCACCAGCGGTGCGCCGGCCGAGCGTGCCAGCGCCTGTTCGGCCAGCAGGCGGAACAGGCTGCGACTGGGGGCGGGACGGCCATCGAGCATGCTTATTGTCTATCCTGTTTTGTATACATTACACAGTAGTTTGTAGGGTGTCGGACGCACCTGATTCTGGTCGTGTTTTTGAATGTTGATGTCTCTTAAACATAAACTTTTGCAGCGTTCGTGTTGTATTTTATTTGGATAAAATCAAGCTAACTTGTTGATTTTATGTTGATAATGCGTCGCACAAAAAGCGGTTGCAGGTCAGCTATCTTGACCTTAGAATCAATCCATTCGCTACACATTATAATCAGGGACCTAGAATGGACAGACAGCGTTGGTTGGAGGGCACCTTATACAGCCCCGACTTCGAACAAGACAGCTGTGGCTTCGGCTTGATCGCACAACTGGACGACAAGCCCTCGCACTGGCTGGTGAATACCGCCATTTCCTCGCTGGCCAAGCTGACGCACCGCGGTGCGGTCGCCGCCGACGGCAAATCCGGTGACGGCTGTGGCCTGCTGTTCCGCAAGCCGGACGGCTTCCTGCGCGAAGTGGCCGCCGAAGCCGGCATCACCCTCAAGGCAGTGTACGCCGCCGGCCTCGTGTTTGCGCACCCGCAAGAGGGCGAGCGCAGCCGCAACCGGCTGAAGGAGTATCTGGAGCAGCAGGGGCTGGAAGTCGCCGGCTTCCGCGCGGTGCCGATCGACCTCGCCGCCTGTGGCGAGCAGGCGCTGGCATCGCTGCCGAGCTTCTACCAGGTGTTTGTCAACTGCCCGTTCGGCATGGACGAGCTGTCGTTCCAGCGCCGCCTGTACATGGGCCGCCGCCAGGCGGAGAAGGCCAACAAGGCCGACGACCCGTACTTCTACCTGCCGACGCTGTCGCCGCACACGCTGTCGTACAAGGGCCTGGTGACGCCGGACAACCTGCACAAGTTCTACCTGGACCTCTCCGATCCGCGTTTCGAATCCAGCCTGGCGGTGTTCCACCAGCGCTTCTCCACCAACACCTGGCCGCAGTGGAAACTGGCGCAGCCGTTCCGCTTCCTCGCCCACAACGGCGAGATCAACACCGTGCAGGGCAACCGCCACTGGGCGCGTGCGCGCGAACGCATCATGTCCTCGCCGCACATCGACATGGACGCCATCCGCCCCATCGTGCAGACCGACGGTTCCGACTCCATGTCGCTGGACAACATGCTGGAAGGCCTGCTGATGGGCGGCATTCCGCTGTTCCGCGCGCTGCGCCTCCTGGTGCCGCCGGCATGGCAGAACGTGGACTCCACCGACAAGGACCTGCGCGCGTTCTACGAATTCAACTCCATGCACATGGAGCCGTGGGACGGCCCGGCCGGCATCGTGCTGACCGACGGTCGCTACGCCGGCTGCATGCTGGATCGCAACGGCCTGCGCCCGGCACGCTGGGTACTGACCAAGGACAATATCCTCACCATCGCCTCGGAAGTGGGCGTGTGGGACTACAAGCCGGAAGACGTGGTGAAGAAGGGCCGCGTGAAGCCGGGCCAGCTGTTCGCCGCCGACCTGCAGACCGGCGAGATCCTGTATCCGGAAGACATCGACGCGCAGCTGAAATCCGCCAAGCCGTACCGCCAGTGGATCAAGGATGCCGGCTCGCGCCTGGAGCTGTCGATCGAAGACGACGCCGGCCTGGAAGCGTGGCCGAAAGACCAGCTGCTGACCTACCAGAAGCTGTTCAACATCAGCTTCGAAGAGCGTGACCAGATCCTGCGCGTGCTGGCCGAAGACGGCCAGGAAGCCGTCGGCTCCATGGGTGACGACACGCCGATGGCGGTGCTGTCGCAGCGCGTACGCTCGCCGTTCGACTACCTGCGCCAGCAGTTCGCGCAGGTGACCAACCCGCCGATCGACCCGATCCGCGAAGCGATCGTGATGTCGCTGAACACCGTGTTCGGCCCCGAGCGCAATATGTTCGAGGAGACCGCCGAGCACGCGAAGCGTCTGGAAGTGCGCAGCCCGGTGCTGTCGCGCGAGAAATTCCTGCGCATCACCACCCGTCCGGAATCCTACCTGAAGGCCACCACCTTCGATCTGTGCTACGACCCGAGCGAGAGCACGCTGGAAGACGCCATCCGCAAGCTGTGCGCCCACGTGGTCGAGGCGGTACAGGAAGGCACCGTGATCGTGGTGCTGTCCGACCGCACCATTGCGGCCAACCGTCTGCCGATCCACGCGTTGTTTGCCACCGGCGCCGTGCACCACGCTCTGATCGACGCCGGCCTGCGCTGCAAGTCCAACATCCTGCTGGAAACCGGCACCGTGCGCGACCCGCACCAGATGGCGGCGCTGATCGGCTACGGCGCCACCGCGGTGTACCCGTACCTCGCCTATCAGAGCATTGTCGACCTGGTGGCTACCGGTGACGTGAACCTGCGCGTGAACGAGGCGCTGCAGCACTACCGCAAGGGCATCAACAAGGGCCTGATGAAGGTGCTGTCCAAGATGGGCATCTCCACCATCGCCAGCTACCGCGGCGCGCAGCTGTTTGAAGGTATCGGCCTGCACGAAGACGTGGTGGCACTGTGCCTGAAGGGCACCGTGTCGCGTATCTCCGGTGCCAGCTTCGACGACTTCGAGGACGACCAGAAGAAACTGTCGAAACTCGCGTTCAACCCGATGCGTCCGGTGACCCAGGGCGGCCTGCTGAAGTACGTGCACGGCGAGGAGTACCACGCGTACAACCCGGACGTGGTAATGACGCTGCAGAAGGCAGTGCAGAATACCGACTACGACGCCTACAAGCAGTATGCCGAGCTGGTCAACAACCGTCCGGTGGCAATGTTCCGCGACCTGATGACGCTGAATTTCGACGGCATCACCCCGATCTCCATCGACGAGGTGGAACCGGTGGAAAGCATCCTCAAGCGTTTCGACTCCGCCGGCATGTCGCTGGGCGCGCTGTCGCCGGAAGCGCACGAGGCGATGGCCACCGCGATGAACCGTCTGGGCGGCCGCTCCAACTCCGGTGAAGGCGGCGAAGACCCGTCGCGTTACGGCACCGAGAAGATGTCCAAGATCAAGCAGGTGGCGTCCGGCCGTTTCGGCGTCACCCCGCACTATCTGGTCAACGCCGAAGTGCTGCAGATCAAGGTGGCACAGGGCGCCAAGCCGGGTGAGGGTGGCCAGCTGCCGGGCGACAAGGTATCGCCGCTGATCGCCAAGCTGCGCTGCTCCAAGCCGGGCATCTCGCTGATCTCGCCGCCGCCGCACCACGACATCTACTCCATCGAAGACCTGGCACAGCTGATCTTCGACCTGAAACAGGTGAACCCGACCGCGCTGGTGTCGGTGAAGCTGGTGGCCGAGCCGGGTGTCGGCACTATCGCCGCCGGCGTGGCCAAGGCCTACGCCGACCTGATTACCATCTCCGGTTACGACGGCGGTACCGGTGCCAGCCCGCTGGCGTCGGTGAAGTACGCCGGCAGCCCGTGGGAGCTGGGCCTGACCGAGGCGCAGCAGGTGCTGCGCGCCAATGGCCTGCGCGGTCGTGTGCGCGTGCAGACCGACGGCGGCCTGAAAACCGGCCTCGACGTGATCAAGGCCGCCATCATGGGCGCCGAGAGCTTCGGCTTCGGTACCGGTCCGATGGTGGCGCTGGGCTGCAAGTTCCTGCGCATCTGCCACCTGAACAACTGCGCCACCGGCGTGGCCACCCAGGAAATCAAGCTGCGTTCGAAGTACTTCATCGGCCTGCCGGAAATGGTGATGAACTACTTCCTGTTCATCGCGCAGGAAACCCGCGAGTGGATGGCCAAGCTGGGCGTGCGCAACATGGAAGAGCTGATCGGCCGCATGGAGCTGCTCAACCTGGAAGCCGGCGTCACCGACCGCCAGCACAAGCTGAACCTGGCGCCGCTGCTGTCGCAAGGCACCGTGCCGGATGACGTGCCGCGCTTCTGCGTCACCGACTCCAACCCGTCCTTCGACAAGGGCGAGCTGGCCGAACAGATCCTGAAGGATGCGCTGCCGGCGATCCACAACAAGCAGATGCTGGAACTGCGTTACGACATCGAGAACATCCACCGCT
Organism: Vogesella margarita; assembly: GCF_028548475.1. Taxonomy (GTDB): domain Bacteria; phylum Pseudomonadota; class Gammaproteobacteria; order Burkholderiales; family Chromobacteriaceae; genus Vogesella; species Vogesella margarita. The sequence continues at coordinate 99,462 of NZ_JAQQLE010000009.1, read as the reverse complement.
CCATCGGGGCGCGCCTGTCCGGCGAGATCGCCCGCGTGCACGGTGCTGCCGGCCTGCCGTTTGGCTGCCTGAAGGTGAAGTTCAGCGGTTCGGCCGGCCAGAGTTTCGGCGTGTGGAACGCGCCGGGCCTGCACCTGGAGCTGGAAGGCGACGCCAACGACTACGTGGGCAAGGGCATGGCCGGCGGCCGCGTGGTGATCTACCCGCCGAAGGACGCCGCCTACAAGCCGGACGAGTCCATCATCATCGGTAACACCTGCCTGTACGGCGCCACCGGTGGTCAGCTGTTCGCGGCCGGCGTCGCCGGCGAGCGTTTCGGGGTGCGCAACTCCGGTGCACTGGCGGTGATCGAGGGCGCAGGCGACCACTGCTGCGAGTACATGACCGGCGGCAGTGTGATCGTGCTGGGCGAGACCGGCTACAACTTCGGTGCCGGCATGACCGGTGGCTTCGCCTTCGTATTCGACCGTGCCGAGAAGTTTGCCTACCGCTACAACAACGAGCTGATCGATATCAACCTGATCAACGGCGAGGCGATGGGCATGTACCGCGCCTACCTGCTGGAGAAGATCGCCAAGCACGTCGAGCTGACCGGCTCCGAAACCGGCCGCGCGATGCTGGAGAACTTCGACGACTACGTCGACTACTTCTGGCTGGTGAAACCGAAGGCGGCCAAGCTCGAAAGCCTGCTGAAAGACTAAGGGACGGGCGGACTGTCCGCCCCCGAACAAGAAAGAAACGCCTTGCGGCCAACGTTGGCCGCAAGGACGGAGGAATGATCATGGGTGACGTTTTCCAGTTCATGAAGCTCTCGCGCAACCCCGGCGACAAGGTCGAGGCCGCGGTGCGCAAGATCGAATTCAAAGAGATTTACACCCCGCTGCACGCGGTGGACGCGGGTGACCAGGCCGGGCGTTGCCTGTCCTGTGGCAACCCGTACTGCGAGTGGGAGTGCCCGGTGCACAACTACATCCCCAACTGGCTGAAGTTGGTGAAGGAGGGCAAGCTGTTCGAGGCGGCAGAGATGTCGCACAAGACCAACTCCCTGCCGGAGATCTGCGGCCGAGTTTGCCCGCAGGACCGCCTGTGCGAAGGCGCCTGCACCCTGGAGCAGGGCGGCTTCGGCGCCGTCACCATCGGCAGCGTGGAGAAGTACATCACCGACGAGGCGTTCAAGGCCGGCTGGCGTCCGGACATGTCCAAGGTGGTGTGGACCGACAAGAAGGTGGCCATCATCGGCGCCGGCCCGGCCGGCCTCGCCTGCGCCGACGTGCTGGTGCGTAACGGCGTCAAGCCGGTGGTGTTCGACCGCTACGAGGAAATCGGTGGCCTGATCACCTTCGGCATCCCGGAGTTCAAGCTGGAAAAGAGCGTGATCAAGACCCGTCGCCTGATCATGGAAGAGATGGGGGTTACCTTCCGTCTCAACACCGAGATCGGCGTGCAGGTCACCATCGACGAGCTGCTGGAAGAGTACGACGCGGTGTTCATGGGCATGGGCGCCTACAAGTTCATGAAGGGCGGTTTCGACGGCGAATACCTGCCTGGCGTGCTGGAAGCGCTGCCGTTCCTGATCAACAACGTACGTCACAGCATGGGCACCCTGCCGGAAGGCGAGGCGCACCAGTCGATGCAGGGCAAGCGCGTGGTGGTACTGGGTGGTGGCGACACCGCGATGGACTGCAACCGTACCGCCATCCGCCAGGGCGCCAAGAGCGTGATCTGTGCCTACCGCCGCGACGAGGCCAACATGCCGGGCTCCAAGCGCGAAGTCGGTAATGCCAAGGAAGAGGGTGTCGAGTTCCTGTGGAACCGTCAGCCGCTGGGCATCGGCGAAGGCGCCGACGGCAGCCTACGTCTGCATCTGGCGGAAACCCGACTGGGTGCACCGGACGAGAAAGGCCGTCGTGCCGCCGAGGTGGTGGAAGGCTCGGAACAGATCATCGAGTGCGACCACGTCGTGATCGCCTTCGGTTTCCAGACCGAAGCGGCAGACTGGTTCGGCCACACCGGCATCAAGACCGACAAGCGCGGCCGCACCGTGGCACCGGAAAAGCAGCAGTTCAAACACCAGACCAGCAACCCGAAGATCTTCGCCGGCGGCGACCAGGTGCGCGGCGCCGATCTGGTTGTGCGGGCGGTGTTTGAAGGCCGTCAGGCGGCGGAGGGGATGCTGAGTTATTTGCAGGTGTGGTAGTCCTAACCAACGCATAAAAAGCCCCGCCAAACAAGGCGGGGTTTTTTATGATGCAAAAATTGCATTCAATACTTGCCTAACCTCTTTATAGAGAGTGGTTGTAAGTGAAATTTAGTCTGCCGGCCTACCTGAAATACTATCTGCATCCAGACTTGCCTGTCCGATCAGGCCTTTTTTCTAGGCAATTGTGCCAGACAAGCTTTGTTCAGCTTGCGGCGAGTCTTGTCAAACACCCATCCCCACTTGTTGAAATACAGCACGGCTGAGCGGATATGTGCCTTTAGCAGCTTCTTGTCAGAGTACGAGGCTTTTGCAAAGTGATGGGTCACGCTCATGTCCGGCAGATACAGATTGCCAAAGCGCACGGCACAGCGACGTGACAGATCGACATCCTCCATATACATGAAGAAATTGTTGTCAAAACCGTTCAACTCCAGTAGTGCCGCAGCGCGGAACAGCATGAAGCAGCCGGATAGCGACGGGGCAAAGAAGGCCTTGTCAAAGTCTGCATGGCGCAGCATATAGCGTTGGTCCAGCTTCTCTGCCAGCGGTGGCAAAAAGCGGCGGGCAAACAGATTGGCCGGAGTAGGCAGCAGCTTGCACAGCTCCTGCTGCGTGCCATCCGGGTAAACAATGCGCGGCATGAACAAGCCTGCTGCATGCCCACTGAGCCCTGCCAGGTAATGGTCCAGATCCGAGCTATGAAACTGGATGTCCGGATTGCAAATCAGGAAATAATCCGCCTGTCCGGCAAAGGCCCGTATGGCCTGATTGTGACCATGACCATAACCACCATTACGGTCCGAGCGGATGTAATGCACTTTGGGCTCTTGCAGCTGCTCGGCCCATGCACAGCCACCATTGTCCACCAGCACCAGCCGGCTCAGGCTCTGACAGCCAAGCAAGGCATCCATGGTGGGCTTAACGTCCTCGTACTGATGCTTGTACAGAACAATGGAAGCAATCAGCTGCGGCATATCAGTATTTCCCATTCAGCCCATCCCTCAGTCCACGCCACAGCGAACGCACATAAGCCAGTTTGTTTTGGCCAAACAGAATCAATACCAGTTGATGCACCAGATTGAAGGTAATCTCCCGCACTGCCAACAAGGTTGGAACATGCCGCATCTTCAACAGGAAAAAGGCATTGCGGATACGGTAATAGCGGCGGAAGGCACTATGCACCGGTACACGCCACTTCAGCAGTTGCAGCGAGTTATCACCGATGGCGTGCAGCATCTGCACCTGCGGATTCACATAAATGACGTAACCTTTGGCATGCGCACGCAGACACCATTCGGTATCGACATAATCAATGAAAAAGCGCTCATCCATCGGGCCGATGGCACGTAAGGCATCTGCCGAAACAAGGCTGCCGGAAGAAATGATCAGTGATGCCGCGAAAGGCTGCTTCATATGCTGCGTATCAATCTTTGTCCGCCGGCCATAACGGTCAATATTGACAATCTTGTAATGAAAACCGTGTTTCTTATCCACAAAGGCCGGGCCCAGTGCAGCAAGTTGGGGCTGCCCTGACTGGATGTGTTCAAAGGCCGTCACTTGCTGTCGGATGAAATCCGAGTCAATGGTGCTGTCCTGGTCGAAGAACACCACATAGGCATAGTCATGATCCAGTGCAAACTGGATACCGACATTCTGGGCATGTGCTATGCCAGTATTCTTGTCTAGTAAAATACTGCGACAGCGATCTTGGGTTTCTGTGATGCTTACGATGCTCTCTTTATTATGGGAGTTGTTATCAATAATGATAACGAAATCACTTTGCCGAGCCAATGCATTGGTCAAAGAAACAAGATTATCAATTTCAGGATTATAACTGACGATAATAGAGCATGTTTTACATTTCAGCATTATTTCTCTTGGAGTCTGAATTTTTCAGATTAATTTGCAATAGATTTAAATTGGTTTTGATGGTTTTATATATTTGAAAAATAAATTTGCAAACTGTCTGTGGTGTGATCGAGATAAGGAAAAGTAATATTTTTTTGCATTGGGAACTACGTCTCAGGAAAGCGTAATGTATGGAGTAGAGCTCATGGTTGTAATTGTTTTGACTACGATACATTATAAGTGCTTTTGTTGACAATATTTTTGTATTTAACGAGTGGGAAAGTTCCAGTTTCTCTAATTCGTTTTTAGTAAAGTATTCTGCAAAGCTTTGAACAAAATTGCACCAGTCCCGTGCGAATACATCGATGACATTTTTTGACCAATAGCTATTTTTCTTGGGGTTTGTAGTAATGGACTCTTCCCCAATCCAAATGACTTTTGAGTCTGGTTTCAAGACAATAGACAACGTGATACCAGTTTGTGGGAAGTTCTTCCATTTTCTAATGTCTAGATTATGAAAGGATATTGCCGATTTTCTGTAAATACTGGAACCTGTCAATGTAAGGTGCCAGGCTGTTTCAATCAAAAAATTTTTTTTGTCGTAGACAGTGCGCGACATGGTATTGGATATCCTGTGTGGTGCATTCACACAAATTATGTCGGGTTTTTGGTCATCAATCTGTCTTAGAATTTTCTCTATGAATCCAGGCGTAATGTATATGGAGTCCCCAAGGTACCATATATATTCCGCATCTGGTAGATTTAATGTAGAAATACAGTTTTTATCATGTCCATGGCTGGGTTTGTTTGAAGTGTAAAAAATATTTTGATAAGAAATTTTTTTTAGTACTTGGGCTGTCTTTGTGTCACTGCTATCGTCGGATATGTAAATGGGAATTTGATGGGCAATTAATTCCGGAAGCATTGTTTCAATGTTTTCAGAAAGGATATCGGCGCGATTGTATGTTGGAATCGCAATTGCAAGTTTATATTTAAAGTTCATGATATTTTCTGGTAGAAATTACGGATCCCATCCACGAGTGGTGTTGCGATGAAGTTAATTTCACCTTGCAATTTTTTGATGTCAAGAATTACTGTTTTTACATCAATATTTCTAGCGCTGGAAAATGTCAGATTCGGTGTTAAGCTGGTAATATTGCTGATGACATTGATAACATCAAGCAAGGAATGACCATCGCCTGAACCAATATTAAATGTTTCATTTTGCACTCGCTTGTTGATTAATTCCTTGGTTGCCCATGCAAGATCATCAATGGTAATGTAGTCACGAATGATTGAACCATCTCCCCATATCTCAATTGGCATCCCATTTATTATTTTATGTAAAACTGTGGCAATGAATCCCTGGACGCCATCTTTGTGTTGATCGCTGCCATATGGGTTGGAAGGACGTATAATCAAATGATTTATTTTAAAGTTACTGCTGTAGAAATGTAAGTAGCCTTCAATGATTTTTTTGGATAAACCGTAATAGGAAAGAGGATTCAGAGGTGCTGTTTCATTGGTGGGAATGTTTGCATGGTTTCCATAAATAACACCGCCAGAGGAAAAGTATACATAGAGTATTTCCTTGTTTTTTATTTTGTCCAGCAAGGAAATTGTTGGAAGAATCAAATTCTCGTTTTCTGCGTAAAAATCGACAAATTGACTTGATGGAATCAAATTTGATGCGCAATGGATAATAGTTGAAATATCTTCGTTTTCAATCAGATCTGCTAGCGCGTCAACTGCTTTAATGCTAATGTTGTGATGCTTTATATTTGGCTCGTCAGAATATTTGCCATCTCGAACCGTTAGGTGAAGATAGTGATTTTCATTTTTAAGTATTTTAGTTAACGCGCTGCCAATAAAACCAGTTCCGCCCAAGATAAGAGTATTATTTACTTTCATGGTTCAAATCCTTGTGCAGAATTGCCTTTATTATCTTGATGATGATGTTAAATAGAGTTAAGCATGCTTTTACTAAAATTTTACCAGGAAATTTTTCTATGTATGACTTGTCTGACCAATAGTTTTCAACCTGAATTGTTTGGACACAGGTTGTTAGATTGATCAATTTTGCAAATACGTTTGGTACATTTTTCTCGAGAACAAGTTTTCTCCTGAGTTCAAGAGATTGACTAGTAAAAAGTTGCCTCGTAACTTCCTTCATGCTTTCATTTTCAGCAATTCTGTAAAGTGCTATGTCCTTGTTTATTAATGTGAGTGGACCAATTTTACATGCCCAACGACACCAGAATTCATAATCTGATATGGGATACCAATTGTCTTTGAAACCACCAATTGCTAATGCTTTTTCACGATCAAATATAATGCCCAGAGTTCCATGAAAGAAGTTTTTGAAAAACAAGTCCAGTATGAATATTTGAGAAATATATTCTGAGTTATCGGGAGATGACTTAATATTGGATTGTTCAATCCTTTGATCAAGCACAGATGTGCGAAATGCAAATAAATATCCCTTTGATATGTTTTTTTTAATTTGCAGTATCACTTCGTCAATGAAATTTTCTTTGACAAGATCATCGTCATGCAAAATTGTAATGAATTTTCCCTTGGCTAATTGCATGCATTGATTCCAGTTTCCTACCATCCCAAGATTACAACTATTACGGTAATATACAGGATTCAAAGTACTGAAATTTTCCATGATCATTTCAGAGATGTCGTTATTGCCATCGTGATCGTTGTCTACAATAATAATTTCAATATTGATATTCAAATTGCATTTTTTTAGGCTTGAAAGCGTCTCTGCGAGAAGATGCTTTCTTTTGTAAGTAGGGATGGCAATAGTTAGCAATTTTTGTGCATTGTTTGATTGCAGGCTATCTGTGTTTTTCATTTATGAATCGCAATATTTTACAGTGTTCTCAAGTAACGAGTTACAGTAAGTGGCCATTTCCAATTGTTATACAGAGCCTGAACGATTGCTTGGGAGAGAATTAAGCCGCCAATTCCAAGTGTTGTATAATGTGTACTCAGTACACTCAAAACAACCACGGACCCACCTGAAGTAAGGGATGCGTTTACAAAAGGTACTTTATTTAGGGTGGTTAAAAATGTTGCACTAATTGTGTGATTGAGTTCTAGCAGTAAAGTAATGGCAAGGATAGTAAGCCATAACGTGTCAAGTAGATGTGTCCTGCTTTTTATGATGGCTAATGCAGGCCCTCCAAGTAAAATGAGAAAAATGGCGCTAGTTGAAAAGATGATCCAGCAAAAATATAGAGAATTCTTATATATTCTAATTGTGCTTGCTTTGTCTTTTTTTACATGCATTGCTGTAATTTGTGGGATTTTTAAGGTGAATGGCAAGCTGGAAAATGTACTGAGCACAGATAGTATTTGTAAGGAAATTCCGTAACTGGCTGCGGCGCTCAATCCCAATGTGCTGGATGCAATTAACTGATTTGCACGCAATATCATGAATGATCCAAGCTGTACTACTCCTAAACGCCATGTGCTATGCCATAAAAGTTTTATTAAATGATTAATCTGTTCTTTGTTCGACTGTTGTGTAGTGTTTTCTGATTTGAAGTGCGAGTTGAATTTTGCTCTTATATATGAACGGCTGATAATTATGGAGATAAAATTTCCAATAATAATTGCATTTAGTGAAAGATTAAAAACTATCAAAATGCTGCTTGTCAGCAAAAATGCTATTTTGTTGATTGATATTGTTTTGTTGACAATTGATTGATGTCCTGCGCCCTGGAATATTCCGTTTAGGTAAGTAAAGTAAAAATTTATCACAATACCGATACTGTATAGTATCCATGAGAGGAGTGCTTGATCCGTATTGTTTTGAGCTTTGGTTGTGAGGTGGACATAATATGAGCCAACACTGAGCAACATTAAAAAGGCAAGGAGGGAAATTAATAAATATGTTCTTCTGCAAGCACTAATCATATCGTGTAGCAGAGGTGTGTTGAGTATTTCCCCGCTTGCGGTGGGCATTTCTCCAGCGTTGATGTTTTGTGCCCCTGCAAAGATATAGCTAATGTAACGGGTGATAGTGGGTTGGAGGCCAAACTCCAGTAGTTGAACTAGCGATGTGATTGCCAGAAATGAATACCACAGTCCTAAATCATTACTCCCAAGGAAATGAAGCATGAGTGGAAGTAGAATCAAGCCGCTCCCGATATTAAGGAATTGGGCGCAATAACCCCATACAATGTCATTGAAGTTGTTGGTTTTATTTAATGACTTTTCATTCCCTGGCATAATATTTTCTTTATTCCTTCTTCGAGGCTGAATTCACATGTCCAGTTTGGTAGATTTCTATGGCACTCCCAAGGTTTCATTACTTCGCGTAGACGGTAGGGGAGTGCGGAAAATTCAATATTCAATTTCTTCTGACTGATTTTGCTGTAAATGGCGACAATTTCTTGCAGGTTATGCAGTTGTCCACTTGCGACTGTAAATGTCCCGGTAAGTTTTCCAGATTGTTTGATGGCTATTTCATAGGCGTTGAGAACGTCATCTATGTAGACAATATCAAGAAGTTGCTGCCCCGGAGATATTTTCAATGTTTTTCCTGTTTCTGCAGCATCTTGTAAAAAATGAAACAGTTTTTTTCTTTCGTCGTCGGGACCAAATGTATCAAATAGTTCAAGGGTGAGTGCCTTGAAGTGATGTGCTTCTTGGTAAAACTTCAGCATATCTACAAAGGCTTGTTTACTTGCGGCATATAAATTGACGGGATTGTAATCGCTGTTTTCATAATGTTGCCATGATGTTCCCGTATTGATAATTTCAGTTAACCCGCATGTATGCATTGCTTCCAATAAGTAGCATGGAAACTTGATATTGGAATCAATGAGGTTGCCGATGTCTTCAGGTTTGTGCTGTGTCAGGAATAGTGAAGCTACATGAATGACTAGGCCCGATTCCTTGTCTTTCATACCATCTAGCAGACTATTAAACGTCCCATCATAAAAAATTTTCTCAGTGTCAGCAGGCAGGCTGGAAAGTCGGGGGCTCTTTTCTCTAACAACCACGCTAACAGAGTGGCCGCGTTCTAACAGCCGGTATAGCAGTTTGCGGCCTATGTATCCTGTGGCCCCAGTCAGGATGATCTTTCTCATTCGTGATTTTGCCTGTATTCGGAAAGAGTTGGGTGTTGCATGTCTCGTTCGGAAAGAATGGGTTGTTGTATTCCCCAATCAAAGCCAAAGCTATCCCAGCGAATGCCGCTGTCAGCACTGGGAACATGATGTAGATCGGTTTTGTACATCATCATGGATTGATCTTCCAGCGCCAGAAACCCATGTGCAATGCCAGCGGGAATAAACAAAACTCTTTTATTCTCTCCGGAAAGAACAGTACTTTTCACACGCCCGAAATGTGCACCTTCCCGCAAATCCACTAGTACATCTAGCACAGAACCTGTGAGGCAGTAGACAATTTTTGCATGGGCATGAGGAGCCCTTTGAAAATGCATGCCGCGTAATACATTCTTGTGTGATACGGAGTAAAACTCTTCATGCAGATTGAAGTCCACTCCCAGGCTGTGCATGGAGTCATCATGAAATGTTTTCACGAATTCTCCACGATGGTCCGTAAACACCTGTGGTTCCAGTAACAAACAGCCTGGAAGTAGTTCTTCAATGATTTTCATGTGATTCTCAGAAATTCACGCCAATGATGGTTTCAAGCTTTTCAACGCTATAATCCAGCATGTCTTGCGTCAGTGCCGGGTGCACGCCGATCCAGAAGGTGTTGTTCATCACCAGATCGGTATTGGTCAGCTCTCCGCTTACGCGATATTGCTGGCCATCCATATAGGGCTGACGGGTCAGGTTGCCGGCAAACAGCAGACGAGTGCCCACACGGTGCTGGTCGAGGTATTGCAGGACATCGACACGGCTGATGCCGCTTTCCGGGCGGATGGTAATCGGGAAGCCAAACCAGGACGGATCACTGTTTTCGGTGGCTTCCGGCAGGATCAGGAATTCACTGCAGCTTTGCAGGGCATTGCTCAGGTAACGGAAGTTGTCCTTGCGTGCCTCGATGAAGCTGTCCACCTTGTCCAGCTGGGCCAGCGCACAGGCGGCTTGCATGTCGGTGATTTTCAGGTTGTAGCCCAGATGACTGTAGGTGTACTTGTGGTCATAGCCAGCTGGCAGGCTGCCCAACTGCCAGCCAAAGCGCTTGCCGCAGGTGTTGTCGCAGCCCGGTGCGCAGTAGCAGTCACGGCCCCAGTCGCGGAAGGATTCGATGATTTTTTTCAGTTCGGTATTGTTGGTGAATACCGCGCCGCCTTCACCCATGGTGATGTGGTGGGCAGGGTAGAAGCTGAGGGTGCCGATATCGCCAAAAGTGCCGACCAGTTTGCCGTCATAGGTACTGCCCAGTGCGTCGCAGCAGTCTTCGATCAGCCACAGACCATACTTGTCGCACAGCTCACAGATGACTTTGAGGTTGTAAGAATTGCCCAGCGTGTGGGCCAGCATGATGGCCTTGGTCTTGCTGGTGATGGCGGCTTCAATCAGCTCGGGCTTGATGTTGTAGGTGGGGATGTCGACATCGACGAACACCGGCACGGCACCGAATTGCAGGATGGGATTGACCGTGGTTGGGAAACCAGCGGCAACACCGATGACTTCATCACCCTTGCGGATAGCGCGCTCGCCCAGTTTGGGAGAGGTCAGGGCGGAGAAGGCCAGCAGGTTGGCGGAGGAGCCCGAGTTGGTGGTCAGCAGGTGGCGTACGCCCAGGAAGGCGGCCAGGCGCTTTTCGAACATGTCGTTGAAGCGACCGGTGGTCAGCCAGCCGTCCAGCGAGGCTTCCACCATGTTTTTTAGCTCGGCACCGTCAATCACCTTGCCGGACGGCGGAATGACGGTCTTGCCTGCTTCAAACGGGCGGGGGGCCATGGCAATGGCGGCGTATTCGTCAACCAGCAGGGCAATCTGCTGGCGAAGTTTTTGAGCTTTGTCTTGTGTGCCCATCAATTCTGTCCCTTGGCGGGTTGGGCCTCAAAGGCCTTGATTTGTTGAATGGTGATGTCTTGCATATTGGCACCTGCCAGGTGGGCACGATGCCAGCTGCAGATGTGCTCAAGGGCGGTGGGCAGCGACCAGCGTGGCTGCCAGTTGAGGCGGGTTTGCGCCTTGCTGCAATCCAGTCGCAGATAATGGGCTTCGTGCAGGTCTGCACCGGCAGGATCGATCTGATAGCTGGCACCATCGCCCCAGACGCGAGTAAGGGTATCCACAATCCATGCGACAGGCTGTGCATCTTGAGGGCGGGGGCCAAAATTCCAGCCTTCGGCAAATTCACAGCCGGCGTTGAACAGCCGCTCGGCTAGTAGCAGATAGCCAAACAATGGTTCCAGCACGTGTTGCCACGGACGGATGGCGTGCGGGCTGCGAATCTGCACAGGCTGAGCCTGTTCGATGGAGCGCATGATATCGGGAATCAGCCTGTCTTCTGCCCAGTCGCCGCCACCGATGACATTGCCGGCACGGGCACTGGCCAGTGCCACACCATGGCGTTGGTAGTCGGCCGGATTGAAATACGAATTGCGATAGGCACTGGTAACCAGTTCGGCACAGCCCTTGCTGTTGCTGTATGGGTCGTAGCCACCCATCGCTTCGTTTTCGCGATAGCCCCATAGCCATTCACGGTTTTCATAGCATTTGTCGCTGGTGACATTGACAACGGCGCGCACGCTTGGTGTTTGCCGCACGGCTTCCAGCAGGTAGACCAGGCCCATGACATTGGTGGAGTAAGTCACGACCGGGTTGGCATAGGAGTAGCGCACCAGCGGCTGAGCGGCCATGTGGATAACGATGTCTGGTTGGGCCAGCTGCATTGCCTGCATGAGTTTTGCCGGATCCCGGATGTCGCCGATGATGGAGGTCATGCCTGCACCAACGTAGGCGCTTTCAAACAGGCTTGGTGTGGTGGCCGGTTCCAGCGCGTAGCCGGTGAGCTGAGCGCCCAATTGTTGCAGCCACAGCGACAGCCAGCTGCCCTTGAAGCCGGTATGCCCGGTCAGGAAGACCCGCTTGCCCTGCCAGAATTCAGGCCTCATTCCCATACCTTCCAGGGGGCCCGACCGCTCTGCCACAGCTCTTCCAGATAGTTCTTGTCGCGCAGGGTATCCATGGGCTGCCAGAAGCCTTCGTGACGGAAGGCCGCCAATTGTTGCTGGCTTGCCAGCTGTTCCAGCGGTTCGCGCTCCCAGATGGTGGCGTCGTTGTCGATGGTGTCGATCACCTTGGGCGACAGGACAAAATAGCCGCCATTGATCATGCCGCCATCACCCTTGGGTTTTTCCTTGAAAGTGGTTACTTTGTCGGCCTGGATGTCCAGGGCGCCGAAACGGCCTGGAGGATAGGTGGCGGTAAGGGTGGCTAGCGTATTTTGCTGTTGGTGGAAACGTACCAAGGCGGTGATGTCAACATCGCCGACGCCGTCACCATAGGTGAAGCAGAAAGCTTCTTCGTTTTCCAGATATTTGCGTACCCGCTTCAGGCGTCCACCGGTCATGGTGTCTTCGCCTGTATCGACCAAGGTGACGCGCCATGGTTCGGCATGGCGTTGGTGCACTGCCATGCTGTTGCTGGACATGTCGAAGGTGACATCTGACATGTGCAGGAAATAGTTGGCAAAGTACTCCTTGATCACATAACCCTTGTAGCCGCAACAAATTACAAAATCGTTTATCCCGTGGTAGGAGTAGATCTTCATGATGTGCCACAGGATGGGTTTGCCGCCGATTTCAACCATGGGTTTGGGACGGACGGAAGTTTCTTCGCTGATGCGCGTTCCCAGTCCGCCTGCCAAGATGACTGCTTTCATGAAAGTTGTCCGTTCGATCAATAAAGCTGTGCAGCATTGAGTGCACAGATATGCTTATCAGAGCTAGACGTGAATGGATAGCACAGAACATTCAATCTATACCCAGAATAATCTTTGCATAAAGTTCTGCATTCTTGATTGTACTGGTGGATGTTTGCTTGTTCTCGCCGGTTGTTGCCCAGTGCAGTAGACTCAATTCCCAATCCTCTAGCTAATCGAGCTTGGCATGCTTTTTATTCTTGTTGGGGCGTTCTTCTGCTCTTTTGTCATTGGTGTGCTGCTGGTTCGCTTCCGCCATCTACATGATCGTTTTTCCTGTGATGATGATCTTGATGGTGTGCAGAAATTTCATGCGATTCCTGTTCCTCGTATTGGGGGCATTCCTGTAATGCTTGGCCTGATAGTGGGGGTGATGATTCTTGTGTTGTTAACAGAGTCATCTCTGGGGTTGCTGCTCCTAGCGGTTGCCCAGCCGGCTTTTATCGCAGGGTTAGCCGAAGACCTGACCAAGCGGGTTGGCCCGTTGGCACGCTTGCTGGCCACGTTCCTGGCTGCCGCTCTCGGATTCTGGCTGCTGGATGCCTGCTTGTCACGACTGGATTTGCCTGGTGTGGATCAGCTGTTGGCTAGCCACTGGCTCTTGTCCTTGCTATTTACAGTGTTTGCTGTTGGTGGTGTGGCTCATTCGATTAACATAATCGATGGTTACAATGGTTTGGCTGGCATGGTGTCGGTATTCGTCCTCATGGCTTTGGCCTATGTGGCATTCAAAGTCCATGATCCACAGCTCATGGGTCTGTGTTTTGCGGCGACGGGTGCAGTGTTGGGCTTTTTTCTGTGGAACTTCCCACGGGGAGCCATTTTTGCCGGTGATGGTGGTGCTTACCTTATTGGTTTCCTGATTGCAGAGCTGTCGGTGTTGCTGGTGGCTCGACACTCGCAGGTTTCGCCGTGGTTTCCATTGTTGCTGGTCATTTATCCTGTCTTTGAGACGCTATTCTCGATCTATCGCCGGAAGTTTTTACAGGGACGTCCGGTCGGTGCTCCCGATGCTTTGCATCTGCACCAGATGGTCTACAAGCGCTTGGTACGCTGGATGGTCGGCTCGAAAGAGGCTCGTCACATGACGAGACGCAACAGTATGACTTCTCCTTATCTGTGGGCCTTGTCTTCACTTTCGGTGGTGCCGGCCATGCTGTTCTGGAACAACTCACTGGTGCTGATTGGCTGTGCTGCACTGTTTGTCCTGATATATCTATGCCTGTACCGCATGATTGTCCGTTTTCGTTCTCCCCGCTGGATGGTGTTGCACCATCCGCTACCGCGCAATGAAAGGGCGAGATTGCTATCGAAAGATGCTGATTGATAGTATTTTTTGTGATGGTTGCTGCCCTTGAAAACCCCTTGTCACGTCCCTATCATTAGCACTCGCAAGCGCCGAGTGCTAATCGCTCGGTCAATCTGCTGATTTGATAGGTATCCATCTTTCAACAGCCACTGCTATTAGGAGAGATCAATGGCAATTCGTCCTTTACACGATCGTGTTGTTATCAAGCGCCTCGAGGCTGAAGAGAAGACAGCTTCCGGTATCGTTCTGCCTGGCGCCGCTGCTGAAAAGCCGGACATGGGTCAGGTTGTTGCGGTCGGTAACGGCAAGATTCTGGAAAACGGCGAGCGTCGCGCGCTGGAGCTGAAAGTCGGCGACAAGGTTATTTTCGGCAAGTACTCCGGCCAGACCGTCAAAGTTGACGGCGACGAGCTGCTGGTAATGCGCGAAGAAGACGTAATGGGTATCGTCGAGTAATCCGACCCGTTACCGTTTTATTGAACAGAATTCTGGAGATTGAAGAACATGGCTGCAAAAGACGTACGCTTTGGTGATTCCGCCCGCGCCAAGATGGTAGTGGGTGTCAATGTGCTGGCTGATGCCGTTAAAGTGACCCTGGGCCCGAAAGGCCGCAACGTGGTACTGGATCGCTCCTTCGGCGCACCGACCATCACCAAGGACGGTGTATCGGTTGCCAAGGAAATCGAACTGAAGGACAAGTTCGAGAACATGGGCGCACAGATGGTGAAAGAAGTCGCTTCCAAGACTTCCGACGTGGCCGGTGATGGTACCACCACCGCTACCGTACTGGCCCAGGCCATCGTGCACGAAGGCATGAAGTTCGTGACCGCCGGCATGAACCCGATGGACCTGAAGCGCGGTATCGACAAGGCCGTTGTGGCTCTGGTCGGCGAGATCGCCAAGATCGCCAAACCATGCGCAACCACCAAGGAAATCGCCCAGGTTGGCTCCATCTCCGCCAACTCCGACAGCGATATCGGTGAAATCATCGCTACCGCCATGGAAAAAGTCGGCAAGGAAGGCGTGATCACCGTTGAAGACGGCAAGTCGCTGAACAATGAGCTGGACGTGGTGGAAGGTATGCAGTTCGATCGCGGCTACCTGTCCCCGTACTTCATCAACAACCAGGAAAAACAGATTGCCGCACTGGACAATCCGTTCATCCTGCTGTTCGACAAGAAAATCTCCAACATCCGCGACCTGCTGCCGGTACTGGAGCAGGTGGCCAAGTCCGGCCGTCCGCTGCTGATCATCGCCGAGGACGTGGAAGGCGAAGCGCTGGCGACCCTGGTGGTGAACACCATCCGCGGCATCCTGAAAGTGGTTGCCGTGAAGGCGCCAGGCTTCGGTGACCGTCGCAAGGCTATGCTGCAGGACATCGCCACCCTGACCGGCGGTACCGTGATCGCTGAAGAAGTGGGCTTGACCCTGGAAAAAGTGACCCTGGAGATGCTGGGCCAAGCCAAGCGCGTTGAAGTGGGCAAGGAAAACTCCACCATTATCGACGGTGCCGGTGACGTTGCCGCCATCCAGGCGCGCGTGGCCGAAGTTCGCCAGCAGATCGAAGCCGCGACTTCCGACTACGACCGCGAAAAACTGCAAGAGCGCGTGGCCAAGCTGGCCGGCGGTGTTGCCGTGATCAAGGTTGGCGCTGCCACCGAAGTCGAAATGAAAGAGAAGAAGGCCCGTGTCGAAGATGCGCTGCACGCTACCCGTGCTGCCGTTGAAGAAGGCGTGGTGCCTGGCGGTGGCGTGGCCCTGCTGCGTGCCCGCTCCACTCTGGCCGATCTGGCAACCGCCAACGCCGACCAGGCTGCTGGCGTGAAGATCGTACTGAAAGCGATCGAAGCGCCGCTGCGTCAGATCGTGCAGAACGCCGGTGACGAGCCATCCGTGGTCGTGAACAAGGTCATGGAAGGCAAGGGCAACTTCGGTTACAACGCGGCGACCGGTGAATACGGCGACATGCTGGAAATGGGCGTGCTGGATCCGGCCAAAGTAACCCGTACCGCACTGCAGAATGCCGCTTCCGTTGCCGGCCTGATGCTGACGACCGACTGCATGGTGGCCGAGCTGCCGGAAGACAAGCCAGCGATGCCGGACATGAGCGGCATGGGTGGTATGGGCGGTATGGGCGGCATGATGTAAGCAGCCTCGCTCACGCGAAAGCCTTGAAAACCCCGCACTACGGTGCGGGGTTTTTTATTGCGGCCAACCTTGCGCCAAGGTTGGCCGCATTGTTTTCCGGCGCTGCTCTGGCACAATGGCGGCAATTCAAGGAGATGATCATGCAATTGACGGAATTGCTGGCGGTACTCGACGCCAAGCTGGAGCCGGCCCGGTTCAAGGATTACGCCCCCAACGGCTTGCAGGTGGAGGGCCGCAGCGAGGTCAGGAAGATCGTGACCGGCGTCACCGCCTCGCAGGCGCTGATCGATGCTGCGATCGCGGCACAGGCCGATGCCATCGTGGTGCACCATGGCTACTTCTGGAAGAACGAAGCGGCGCCGATTGTCGGTATCAAGCGCCAGCGCATCGCCAGCCTGCTGCAGCACGGCATCAGCCTGCTGGCCTATCACCTGCCGCTGGATGCCCATCCCGAGCTGGGCAATAACGCGCAGCTGGCACTACAGCTCGGCATCGCCAATCCGCAGCCGACAGCGGCCGAGCCCCTGCTGTGGCAGGGCGACTGGGGGCAGGGCACCGCGGCGGACTTCGCTGCTCAGCTGGCCACCCGCCTCGGGCGCACGCCGCTGTTGCTGGGTAATGGCCAGCGACGTGCCCGCCATATCGCGTGGTGTACCGGCGGTGCACAGAGCTATTTCGAGCAGGCGATCGCGATGGGGGTGGACGTGTTCATCACCGGGGAGGTTTCCGAGCAGAATCTGCACCTTGCCGAAGAGACCGGTGTCGTATTTCTTGCGGCAGGTCATCATGCGACCGAGCGTTATGGTGTAAAAGCTCTGGGCGAATGGCTGACTGCGGAATATGCGCTAAATGTGCAGTTTATTGACCTGTACAACCCGGTTTAATGCGATGTCCATGACGTCAATCAGGTGATTTGTCGTCTCTGCGCTTCAAGTTCCTTCCGGTAATCAGGTAGAATTACGAGGTTTTAAGTTTAGAGCTCGGTTTCCACGTTTGAGGATGACTGTAATGAGTGAACAACACGTTGACACGGGGCGCCGTCGCTTTCTGACGGTGGCCACCAGCGCGGTTGGTGGTGTGGCGGCAGCCGGTGTGGCTGTGCCGTTTTTGATGAGCTTTGCACCTTCTGAGCGTGCCAAGGCTGCTGGTGCGCCGGTCGAGGTCGATATCAGCAAGCTGGAGCCGGGTCAGAAGATCAACGTCGAATGGCGCGGCAAGCCGGTGTGGGTACTGTCCCGTACACCGGAGCAGCTGAAGAATCTGGCGACCATCGAAGGCGATCTGCTGGATCCGAAATCGGAAGCCCCGCAGCAGCCGGCCTACTGCCAGAACGCGACCCGCTCCATCAAGCCGGAGGTTCTGGTTGCCGTCGGTATCTGTACGCACCTGGGCTGTTCGCCAACCCACCGTCCGGATATCGCTCCGGCCGACCTGGGTCCGAAATGGGTCGGCGGTTTCTACTGTCCTTGCCACGGCTCCAAGTTCGACTTGGCCGCCCGTGTCTACAACGGTGTGCCGGCGCCAAAAAACCTGGAAATTCCGCCGCACAAGTACATGTCCGATACCCGTCTGCTGATTGGCGACGACAAATAAGCGAGGGGAGACAAGATGAGCAAAGGACAACAACTGCTTAACTGGATCGATGACCGCTTCCCGCTGTCGTCGATGCTGAAAGAGCACGTTACCGAATACTACGCGCCGAAAAACTTCAACTTCTGGTACTTCTTCGGCAGCCTGGCGATGCTGGTGCTGGTGATCCAGATCGTTACCGGCATTTTCCTGACCATGAACTACAAGCCGGACGGTACGCTGAACGGCTCCGGCATCCCGGTGGCGTTCGCCTCGGTCGAGTACATCATGCGCGACGTGGCCGGTGGCTGGGTCATCCGTTACATGCACTCTACCGGTGCCTCCATGTTCTTCGTGGTGGTCTATCTGCATATGTTCCGTGGCCTGATCTACGGTTCCTACAAGCAGCCGCGCGAGCTGGTATGGGTATTCGGTACCCTGATCTTCCTGTGCCTGATGGCGGAGGCGTTCATGGGCTACCTACTGCCATGGGGCCAGATGTCGTTCTGGGGCGCGCAGGTGATCGTCAACCTGTTTGCCTCGATCCCGGTGATCGGTCCGGACTTGTCGGTGTTCATCCGTGGTGACTTCGTGGTCGGCGATGCAACGCTGAACCGCTTCTTCGCCCTGCACGTGATCGCCGTACCGCTGATCCTGCTGGCACTGGTGGTAGCGCATTTGATCGCACTGCACGAAGTCGGTTCCAACAACCCGGACGGCGTCGAGATCAAGAAGCAGAAGGACGACAAGGGCATTCCGCTGGACGGCATTCCTTTCCATCCTTACTACACCGTGAAAGACGTTCTGGGTGTGGCGGTGTTCCTGATCGTGTTCTCCGCGATCGTGTTCTTCGCGCCGGAAATGGGTGGTTTCTTCCTCGAACATCCTAACTTCGACCAAGCCGACCCGCTGAAGACCCCGCCGCACATCGCGCCGGTATGGTACTTCACCCCGTTCTACGCGATTCTGCGTGCGGTGCCGTCGTTTGCCGGTACCCAGGTATGGGGCGTGCTGGCGATGGGCGCTGCCGTGGTGCTGATTGCCTTCCTGCCGTGGCTGGACAAGTCGCCGGTGAAGTCGATCCGCTATCGTGGCTCCAAGTTCAAGACCATGCTGGTATTGTTCATCATCAGCTTTATCGGTCTGGGGATGTTGGGTGCGCTGCCATCAACCAACACCCGTACCCTTGTGGCGCAGATTTTCTCTGTGGTGTATTTCGCCTTCTTCCTTGGTATGCCGTTCTACACCAAGAATGATGTGGGTACGACTCCGGTTCCGACACGCGTCACCATGAGCACACCTGCCCGTCAGGTACGCTTCGCAGTACTGGTCGTTGTGACGCTGGTGGCCGCAACCCTGTTTGCGAAATTCATCTGATAGAGGGGGCACTATGAACAAGACTATTCGTCAACTGATCGCCGCTGTCGCCCTCGTTGTTCCTGCTGCCGGCGCATTCGCGTCCGCGGAAGGTCCGGCGCTGGAAAAGGCGCCGATCAACGTCCAGGACACCGAAAGCCTGCAGCGCGGTGCGCAGATTTTCGTCAACAACTGCCTGTCCTGCCACTCGGCCAGCGCCATGCGCTACAACCGTCTGACCGAAATCGGCCTGACCGAAGACCAGATCAAGGGCAACCTGATGCTGGCGACGGACAAGATCGGCGAGCAGATGAACGTGGCGATGGACAAGAAGGATGCCAAGGTATGGTTCGGTGCGGTACCGCCGGATCTGTCGGTGATCGCGCGTTCGCGTGGCGCCGACTACCTGTACGGCTACCTGCGCGGTTTCTACCGCGACGAGACCCGTCCGACCGGCTGGAACAACCTGGTATTCGACAAGGTGGGCATGCCGCACATCCTGTGGAACTGGCAGGGTGAGCAGGTGCTGGAAACCGTGAAGAATGCGGAAGGCCACGAAGAGCACAAGCTGAAGCTGATCAAGGCCGGTACGCTGACCAAGCTGGAAAACGGCAAGGCCAATACCGCCGAGTTCGACAAGCGCATGGCCGACCTGACCAACTTCATGGTGTACATGGCCGAGCCGATGCAGGTCAAGCGTCAGCAAATCGGTTACATGGTGCTGCTGTTCCTGTCCCTGTTGCTGTTGCCACTGGCCTACTTCCTGAAGAAGGAATACTGGAAAGACGTGCACTAAGCGGGTTTTGACAGAAAAAAGGCGATGCTGCGGCATCGCCTTTTTTGTTTGTATTCAATGGCTTGTTAAACTTTTCTGGTAATTGTCAAGCCAAAAGTGCTAAAATTGCCTGTTATTTCATCAATTTGCCCGCTTTAAAAGGAATCCGATCCGCCATGATGACCCTCTACTCCGGTACTACCTGCCCTTTCAGCCAGCGCTGCCGCATCGTGTTGTTCGAGAAAGGCATGGACTTCGAGATCATCGACGTGGATATCCACAACAAGCCGGAAGACCTGGCCGTGATGAACCCGTACAACGAAGTGCCGGTGCTGGTCGAACGCGACCTGATCCTGCATGAGTCCAACATCATCAACGAGTACATCGACGAGCGCTTCCCGCACCCGCAGCTGATGCCGGCTGATCCGGTGATGCGTGCCCGCGCTCGCCTGTTCCTGTTCCGCTTCGAGCAGGAACTGTTCGTGCACGTCAAGGCGCTGGAAAACGGTGCCAGCGGCAAGGAAGCCACCAAGGCCCGCGACGGCATTCGCGACGGCCTGGTGACCATCGCCCCGATTTTCGCCAAGCAGAAGTTCATGCTCGGCGAAGAGTTCTCGATGATCGACGTGGCGATCGCGCCGCTGATGTGGCGCCTGGAGCACTACGGTATCGACCTGGGCAAGAGCGCGGCACCGATCCTGAAGTACGCCGAACGCCTGTTCCAGCGCCAGTCCTTCATCGATTCGCTGACGCCGGCTGAAAAAGCCATGCGCAAGTAAGGAATGGCCGTGTCGACCAGTACCAAGCCCTACCTGATCCGCGCACTGCACCAGTGGTGCACCGATAACGAGCAGACGCCGTACCTGGTGGTGCACGTCGATGGCAGTGTCACGGTGCCGCTGGAGTTCGTGAAGGACAACGAGATCGTGCTCAATATCGGCTACAACGCCACCAAGAACCTGCAGATCGACAATGACTGGCTGTCGTTCTCGGCGCGTTTTGGCGGGGTCAGCCGTGACATCTGGGTGCCGATCGGCAATGTGCTGTCCATCTTCTCGCGCGAAACCGGCGAAGGCATGGGCTTCGAGCTGGAGCCGGTCACCGGCGAGCGGCCGCAGCCGGATGCCGGGCCGGAGCCGGTCGCGACCGACACGCCGGCCGGTGGCAAGGACAAGCCGTCGCGCTCGCACCTGCGCATCGTCAAGTAAGTCACGCCGCCAGCGCTCGCAATAAAACCGCCCGATATCGGGCGGTTTTTCTTTGCCGCACAAGCGGCAAGGTTAGCAGCAAGCCGCCCTGGTGTGTGGGCACAGGGCAGGGTGGTTGCCGACGCGACTCTTTCAGTCGTATCCCCGCCACATTGGTGATGGCAAGAAAAAACCGCCCGGCAAGCGGGCGGTGGGATTGCGGCCAACGTTGGCCGCAGGCATTTGACCAGCTTACTCGATACGTTCGCCGTGCAGTGCCACGTCCAGGCCTTCGCGTTCCTCTTCCTCGCTGACACGCAGGCCCATTACCGCCTCGATGATCTTCAGCAGGGCGAAGGTGACGATGGCGCAGTAGACGGCGGTTGCCAGGGCACCCACGGTCTGGGTCATCACGCTGCCTTCCACGCCGCCGATTTCCTTCACCGCAAACACGCCGGTGAGGATGGCGCCGACCAGGCCGCCGACACCGTGTACGCCGAAAGCGTCCAGCGAATCGTCATACTTCAGCATGTGTTTCAGCGAGGTGGCGGTCCAGTAGCACAGCAGGCCGGAGATCAGGCCGATGGCCAGTGCGCCCTTGGCATCGACGAAGCCGGCGGCCGGGGTGATGGCCACCAGGCCGGCAACGGCGCCGGAAACGATGCCCAGCACCGACGGCTTGCCCTTGGCGATCCATTCGGCGGCCATCCATGCCAGCGCCGCCATGCCGGTTGCAACCTGGGTGGCGACCATGGCCATCGCGGCACGGCCGTCAGCTGCCACGGCCGAGCCGGCGTTGAAGCCGAACCAGCCAACCCACAGCATCGAGGCGCCCACCATGGTCAGCACCAGATTGTGCGGTGCCATCGCTTCGCGGCCGTAACCGATACGCTTGCCCAGCACCAGTGCCGCCACCAGGCCGGCAATACCGGCGTTGATGTGCACCACGGTGCCACCGGCGAAGTCGAGCACGCCGTGGTCAGCCATCCAGCCGCCCGGCGCCCATACCCAGTGTGCAACCGGTACGTACACGAGCAGCGACCACAGTGCCATGAACACCATCATCGACGAGAACTTCATGCGTTCGGCGAAGGCACCGGCGATCAGTGCCGGGGTGATGATGGCAAAGGTCATCTGGAACATCATGAACACGCCTTCCGGGATGGAGGCTGCCAGCGGATGTACCGTCAGCTTGGCTTCGTCCTTCAGGTACAGCATGCCGTCGAGGAAGAGGCGATCAAGACCGCCGATGTACGGGTTGCCGGGCATGAAGGCCAGGCTGTAGCCGATCACGGCCCACAGCACGGTGATCATGGCGCAGATGGCGAAGCTCTGCATCAGGGTGGACAGCACGTTTTTCTTGCGCACCATGCCGGCGTAGAACAGGGCCAGGCCGGGGATGGTCATGAACAGCACCAGGGCGGTGGAGGTCAGCATCCAGGCGGTGTCGCCGCCGCTGATGGTGCTGGTGGCAACCAGCTGCGGCAGGTTGGCGAAGCTTGGGGCCGCGAACAGTGCCGACAGGAGCGCCGAGGCGCCGATGGACAGTTTTTTCATTGTGTTTCCCCTTGCATCAAGCTTCAGACGGCATCGGCGCCGGTTTCGCCGGTGCGGATACGAACGACCTGTTCCAGATCCATCACGAAAATCTTGCCGTCACCGATCTTGCCGGTGCGGGCAGCGCTCTCGATAGACTCGACCACTTGGTCCAGCAACTCATTGGCGATGGCGATTTCCAGTTTCACCTTGGGCAGGAAGTCGACCACATACTCGGCGCCACGATACAGCTCGGTATGACCCTTCTGGCGACCGAAGCCTTTGACTTCGGTCACGGTAATGCCCTGAACACCGATGGCAGAAAGCGCCTCCCGGACTTCGTCAAGCTTGAACGGCTTGATAATTGCGCTGACCAGTTTCATGTTTGACTCCTTGATGCGAGGTTGCGTGTAGAAAGACAGTTCGGCCAATGCATGAACTGTGCCAGCCAGATATTTCCCTTTGTTTATCAACTATCTGGCGGGTTCTTTCGATTTTGGTGCATCAATTCCCGGGTCATGCACGGCAATACGGCCAGTATCTGCCTCAGGATGGTGCGCGCGTGTTTCAGCAGGGGTGTACGCTTTTTGCTAAACTCAGATTCAATCTGTCATGACAAAGTCAAGGAGTCGCCATGCTTAGCCAGAAACTGTTCGATGAAATCAGCAACAAGATCAGCGAGACCATTGCCGCCAGCCCGGCCAAGGACATCGAGAAGAACATCAAGGCGATGATGGGCGCCACCTTTGCGCGCATGGATCTGGTGACGCGCGAGGAGTTCGACGTGCAGCAGGAGGTGCTGGCCCGCACTCGCGAGCAGCTGACGCAGCTGGAGGCGCGTCTGCAGGCACTGGAGGCCGCCGCCACGCCTGCTGCCGACGCTCCCGCGGCAGACAGCGAAGCCCATTAAACCCATGACGCTGGCCGTTTGCTTCAGTCGTGCGCTGTCCGGCTTGTGCGCGCCACAAGTCAGTGTCGAGGTGCACCTGTCAAACGGCTTGCCGTCTTTCACCCTGGTCGGCCTGCCGGATACCGAGGTCAAGGAAAGCCGTGAGCGGGTGCGCGCCGCGCTGCTGCAGTCCGGCTTCGATTTCCCGGCACGACGGATCACCGTCAATCTCGCACCGGCCGATCTGCCGAAGGAGTCCGGACGATTCGATTTGCCACTGGCGATCGCCTTGCTGGCGGCCGCCGGACAATTGCCGGCAGAGTCCCTGGCCGGCTATGAACTGGCGGGCGAGCTGGGCCTGGGCGGCGAGTTGCGCCCGGTGCGGGGGGCGCTGGCGATGGTCAATGCCGCGCGCGACAGCGGCCGCGCCTTTATCCTGCCCCGTGCCAGCGCCACCGAGGCGGCACTGGTGCACGGTGTCAGGATCTTTGCCGCCGATACGCTGGCGGAGGTGTGTGCCCATCTGGCCGGCATTGCGTGTTTGCCAGAGGTGTCGGCAATGCTGACGGCGCCCGTGGAACAGGGCTATCCCGATCTGTCCGAAGTGCGTGGCCAGGGGGCGGCCAAACTGGCGCTGGAGCTGGCCGCTGCCGGCGGCCACAGTCTGCTGATGCAGGGGCCGCCGGGAACCGGCAAATCGATGTTGGCCGCACGCCTGCCCGGTATCCTGCCACCGATGACGCTGGACGAAGCACTGGAAAGCGCCGCGGTGCAGTCGTTGGGCAGCCAGGGCTTTGCCCTGTCCCGCTGGCGGGTTCGTCCCTATCGCTCGCCGCACCATACCGCTTCCGCCGTGGCGCTGGTCGGTGGCGGTGTAAATTCGAACGATATTTGCGAATTAAGAACGCATTTTGCGAATTGGGGCGCTTTCTGCGACTCCCTGTCTACTCGGTGATCTATGGCAGACCTCGATGTCCTCCCGTTGTTTGTAGAAATTGCACAGCATGGAAAGAGCTACTGTCTAGATTGGCTTGGGGGCATCTACCCAAACTTTGGCGATACTTCTAACCCCCTGATTGAATGTTTCTTTACGCCTTTTGATCCTGTGAGCAAGGAGCGTTTCCTCGCAGATCAGATAAAGGCGGGAATTGCAGTCGGCTATCTGCCTGCACTCTGCTTGGGCCAAATGTTTACCGGGCCAACATGGGAAAATACCCTGCTTGGTCAGACTGAGAAAATAACGGTTCGGCTTGATACAAGAGACGAAGGGGCGATCGACGAGGTATCGTTGTTGAGCCTTGATCGTGACTATCAGTTTTCCCCCGTTAGTGAACGGTTCCTGAGCAGAGACAGTGCGTCTTTAGCTGGGTTGTCACCCCTAGATGCGGGTTTGAAAGCGTTGAGTGGCAAGGTCGTTAAGGGGAAGCAGCCGACACTTATTCTGGTCTCTGAAATTGAGTTGTTGAGGTATTACTACCTTACCACTTCCTTCATGGCACGAATCATATTCGGTGGAGCATTTGGCCAGCATGGTTGGTCGGAGATCATCTGCAACATGATTCATGAAGGACCCACTTTCGATCTTGGGTTGGAGCAGGCGCGCTTCGTCTATCGGCAAGGTTTTGCTTACGCTGATGTCCCCGTTCTGGCACGAATCCTTTTCACGGGTGGGAAGCGACCTGCCTTATGTGGTGCCACTCGTGTGGGCAAGGCCATTCGAGCCGCCCGGATCAATCGTCTTGGGAAGGATGCTCTGGTTCATCCCCGTACGTTCTTTCCCTTCCTTGGGAGGACGGATCTTTCTCTACAGGGGAGAACTTGGGAGACTGAGGGAGGACCGGTATTTCTTGTCAGTCGTATAGTCGGTTGTTCCGGACCATTTCCTTTCAAGAGTATTAGCTTTTGTGAAGAAGTCGGGCCAGGAGGCAAGCCTGCCAAACCAGGTGCTCCGGGGGCTTACCCTGGCAGAAAGCGTCCGCCTTCAGAGCCTGATGGCGGAGGTACTCGAAAATGTGTCAGTACGAGTCCCCCGCATCCGTTTGGTAAGAAATTCGTATTCCGTGGAGGTGGGCGGAATTTTGCGGTATTGCAGGGGATGTCGATTTGTCGTGAGAAACGAAAGGAGAATACTCACCGGTCAGGAAGTGGATTCGGTGGAAAGGTCCCCAGTCTACCTGACCTGAGCACAGGGGCTCCGAGCGGGAAGTCTTCTTCGGCATCACCGTTGTCTGTTCAGGATCTGGCAAAACGACCTTCGGCGGTAGCGGAGCAACTAGATACCTTCCTTGAAGCGCTACAGATCTTGGCTGAGAACAAGCCCGAGTGGTGCGTCAATGTGGTGCACGCTGGGCTTGAGCCACTCTGGGACCCTGAGCGCGAGAAGGATTTCTCCCAGTTTCCTATCGTCCCCTGCGAAAAGCGAGTCCTGCAAAATCGGCAGTGCTCATTCATGGACGCAGAACAAAAGGTTCGTCGACTGCTGATTTGTGCAGAAATCGAGGTTTGCCCTGGTCATTTTGTGTATCTGCTCGAAGCCCAGCGCCGTATCCGCGATGCCATTTCGGAGGCGCAGTCACCCTATAAAGACTTACTCCCGATCGCGTTAATGCGTACTACCAACTATGCACCGATTGAAGATGAGATCTTTGATTTGATCTTGATCGAGACGGTCAAAAAAAAGACCTCTTGGCCGGTAACGGGTGATGTTCCAAACATCATCCGTGACGATGCTCGTCATGCTCAAGGCGAGAAGGGTGCTAGGGAAATTGCGGATCGGATGATTGCGTTAGTGCAACGTCACTGCCTTGAGATCGCTGCCGAAGCGCCTGCTGATCAAACGGGATATTGATGAAGTGGCCTTTAGAAGGCCCCTTGCTTTATGGGGTTCCTTCGTAAAATGCTGGCGATATTGGCTCTTGGCAGGAGCCTGACGCCCATCAATGCAAAGCCGAAAGGCACTGCCACGCCGACAACCGGGCGACCGTGCCATATTCTGATTGAGGAGGCGTACCACGAGTGACAACCGACCATTTCGACGTACTAGAGCCCCGTGCCATTCGCTGGGCACTTGGCATGAATCAAGTGGAATTCTGGACCGGCATTGGCGTTACCCAGTCCAGTGGCTCACGCTACGAGTCCGGTTACGTGATGCCCAGACCGACCGGAGAACTGCTCCGCCTTGTCTACATCGAGGGAATTGATGTCTCCCAACTGACCAAGATGGACTTCGAGATCGCACAATTCATCAAGCAAGATCATCCTGATCTGTACCACTCTCTGCAGAGCGAGCTAAGAAGCAAGTCCGCCACTACCCTCTGAGCAGACCGGGCATCACGACTTGGCGAGGCTTCCTCTTGGTAGCCATACGGCAAAGACCTTGTCTGTCCGGTGTAATACAGCTAGGGTGCGCAGTTTGTTTCAAACGGTATTTACCATGCGCGCTATCCTCGCTATCGCTATGCTCTCCCTGTCATTGAGTGGGTGCATCGACAACAACGAGCTAGCCGCCAAAACAGCCAAGGTGATCGGACAAATCACGACCAATCTTGGCCAGGCCTCCCCACAAGAGATCCAGCAAAGTGAGCCTGTCGAACTGGTCAGCGGTAAAGGGGATGTTGGCCACCGGGACTTCAATGCAGCCAAGAAAGTGTTACCCCGGGTCTTTGCCGGCATGGAAGTCGACTTTTACTGTGGCTGTGCCTATAGCGGCAAAACAGTCGACCTGGACAGCTGTGGTTATGTCCCGCGCAAGAATGCAACACGCGCCGGTCGTATCGAATGGGAGCATGTGGTCCCGGCATCGCACCTCGGCTCACAACGACAGTGTTGGCAGAATGGCGGCCGAAAGAACTGCACGGCGACCGACAAGCTGTTTGCGCAAATGGAGGGGGACCTGAACAACCTGGTGCCGGCAGTTGGCGAAGTCAATGGCGACCGTGGCAATCTCTCATACGGCGCCTGGACGCGAAACCCAACCCCGGTTTACGGGCAGTGCCAAAGCCTTCCTGACTTCAAACTCAAACGATTCCAACCACGTGAAGAAGTGCGTGGCCATGCGGCTCGGATCAGTCTCTATATGCACCAGCGCTACAACCTGAAAATGAGCAATCAGGACAAGCAGCTGTGGTGTGCGTGGGCGAAGGGCTATCCAGTCGACGATTGGGAACTGCGCCGTGACGAACGTATCATCAAGCTACAGGGTGAAGGTAACTCGCTGGTTAATGACCCTGGCAAGCTAGTGGAACTATGTGGTTAAAGCAGATGAGCTATTGAGCTATCAAGTCATCGACTCAGGACAGACCACGCTGATTGTGTTCACCGACCACGCGCATCCAGACTGACGATCCCGGTCTACGCTCAACCGTGCCGGCTGGCTTCCCTTTCCCTGCCAATGATTATCTGGAAACCAGCCTCGATCTGAACTACTCGCTGGTGCAGGATCCCGTGGCCACCTTCATGGTGCGTGTCTGTGGTGACTGCATGAGTGGGCAGGTATCTCTACAAAAAGATGGCATCGTGCTGAATAGACATCAGCGAAGCAGGGTGGGAGGCGCATGACCTGTTCACCCTCTTGCCAGATCCGCTCCGTGCAGCGCTCATGCCCACCATTGATCGCATCAATCGGGAGTACTGTCGCGGCACATTGCGACTAGGAAGTGAGGGCGTCAGGAAAGACTGGGCGATACGGCAAGAAAAAAGGTCACCATGCTGGACGTGCGGATTCCGGCGCAGCTGACCACTTGTGCTAGCGCACTCTTTCCGTTTCGTGGATGCTGCGCTGGTGGTGACCGCTTCCGGTTGATATGCTGCCAGCAAGGTGGATGACTTGCTGTGTCGCACTTCGGCCAAGAGAGGGAGTTCGCAGGGGCCTGTCCGAATTTTTGTGTAAACGGGGTTTGGGTTACGCCTGTGGAATGCGTTCCTCGAACTGAATGGTAAAGCGAGTCAGTGCTGCCTTCCAATCCCGAATCGGCATGGTCCACTTCTGACTGATGTTCCTCAGCGCCAGATAGAACAGTTTCAGCAACGCCTCATCACTCGGGAACGAGCCCCGATTCTTCGTCAGCTTTCGCAGGCTCATATTCACCGACTCGATGGCATTGGTGGTGTAGATCACTTTCCTGATCTCCGGCGGATAGTCAAAAAATGGCGTCAACCGAGCCCAGTTGCGTCGCCAGGACTGACCAATCGGCAGATACTCGTCATCCCACTTGGCCTCAAACTCGCCGAGCCGCTGCTCTGCTTCGTCGAGGGTTGCGGATTGGTAGATCCGCTTCAGGTCGGCTGCCACCTCCGGGCGCCGCTTCCACGACACGTAGTTCAGGCTGTGCCGCACCATGTGCACGATGCACAACTGCACGGCCGCTTGCGGGAAGACGGCCTCGATCGCTTCCGGGAAGCCCTTCAGGCCATCGACACAGGCGATAAAGATGTCCTGTACGCCCCGGTTACGCAGCTCGGTCACGACCTGAAGCCAGAACTTGGCGCCCTCCGTCTGGGCCAGCCACATCCCCAGTACCTCCTTCTCTCCAGCCAGGGTAACGCCGATGGCGAGATAGACGGCTTTCACGCGGACGGCTCCCTCACGCACCTTCACGTGAATGCAGTCGAGGTAGATGATCGGATAGACCGCATCGAGAGGACGAGCCTGCCAAGCTTTGACCTCTTCGCTGACGGCATCGGTGATGGAGGAGATCAGGCTGGGCGAGACCTCGGCGCCGTACATCTCTTCCAGATGGGCCTGAATTTCCCGGACCGTCATGCCCCGGGCGTAAAGCGAGATGACTTTGTCGTCGAATCCGGCCCAGCGGGTTTGGTGCTTGGGGATGAGTTGTGGCTCGAAGGTGCCTTGGCGGTCGCGTGGTACTTCGATGGGTAATTCACCGAACTCGCCCTTGAGGGTCTTGCGGCTCTTGCCGTTACGGGTATTGCCGGCGGGATTGCGCACTGGCTCGTGTTTGCGGTGGCCGAGATGCGCCGCCATCTCGGCATCCAGCGCTTTCTCGACCAGCAGCTTGGTGAGCTGCTTGAGTAGGCCGTTCTCTCCGATGAGGTCTTCGGGCTTCTGGTAATCGGCCAGCAAGCTGTCCAGTAGTGCGTCAGGTACGTTGTGATTTTTCGAGCTCATTGTGTCTCCAGACTAGGTGGCAGTTTCCTGCCAAATGTCTGTTTACACAAAATTCAGTACACGCTCGTTCGCAGTGGACTTTGTGCTCGTCTCCTGTTCGGCCAAAGCAGCCATAGGCCATGTTTCATTGAATTGACAGCTGCTCGTGAGAAAGCTGCCTTATCTCATTGCCCCCAAGAGAGGACAGACTAGTTACCAGTTTGAGTTACCTGGGTTTGGGCTATCAGCATGTTGACTCAGGTAGTTGCGCAGATGTTCGACAAAATAGGCAACTTTGGCCGATAGATTGAGCCTTTCCGGGTAGACAGCATAGATATCGGCTGGTGGTGTGTCGTAATCTGCTAGAACCTGCATCAGTCGGCCACTTCTCAAGTACTTGGCTACATCCCATTCTGCTCGCATCAATATGCCGTGCCCTTCCAGCGCCCAGTTGAGGGCAACCTCCCCATCGTTCGTGCTTAACTTGCCATTCACTTTGATGGTCTCTGTCTGTTTTCCCCGGCTCAAACGCCAGTTGCCATAAGCGGATTCGTTTTGTCTCAACACGATGCATTGATGCTTTGTTAGATCGTGGGGGTAGCTTGGTAGGCCGTTTGCACGCAGATAGTTTGGAGAAGCAACCAGCAAGCGCCGGTTACCAGCAACCTTTTTGGCAATCAAGCGTGAGTCCGGGATGTCGCCAAAGCGAATTGACACGTCAATTGCCTCATCCGGCAGACTGACTGGCCGATCCGAAAGAAGCAACTGTACCTCGACATCCGAATACTGCTTCGTAAACGCAGAAATGGCTGGGCCAATGTAAGAGCGTCCGAAGCCCAGCGGCGCATTGACCCGTAACAGCCCCTTCGGGTCGGCTCGGCTACTAGATACTAATCGCTCCATCTCATCTATTTCACTGAGAATGCGTATCGCATTTTGGAAGTAGACCTCACCTTCGCTGGTTAGGCTAATCCTGCGGGTCGTCCTGTTCATCAGGCGCACGCCCAGTCGCTCCTCCATTTGAGCCAGGCGGCGGGATACTGCCGGTGGGGTCAGGTTCAATTCCCGTGCAGTGGCAATAAGACTGCCCTGCTTGACCAGGAGGCAGAAGAAGGCGAGTTCTGAGTTCATGTTGATTGGTAAGTTTTTTGCAATGATATTTTAACTTTACATCGATTCATCTTCTTTAGAAAAGCTCTATTCTCCATTTCAAGCCACACCTGATTGAGTGCCGCTCGATTCGAGACATCGGATTGACGACTGCAAATCAAGCCGCACAAGACGGTAGAGAGTTCGTTGCCATTCGCAACGAAGAGTTAACAAAGAAAGAGGAGACATTCCATGGAAATGGATATCGAAAAGCGGACCTTGCGCCGTATCACCTGGCGCATCGTGCCATTTATCATGCTTTTGTACTTCGTCGCTTACCTCGACCGGGTCAACATCGGCTTCGCCGCATTGACCATGAAAGAGGATCTTGGCTTCAGCGCCTCGGTCCTAGGTTTCGGCGCTGGCATTTTTTTCTGGGGCTACTTCATGTTTGAAGTCCCCTCCAATATCGTCCTACATAAATTCGGAGCCCGGGTTTGGATCGCACGAGTGATGGTGACATGGGGCATCATCTCGGGCTGTATGGCTTTCGTCGAAGGGGCGACCAGCTTCTACATCATGCGCTTCCTGCTTGGTGCGGCGGAGGCTGGCTTCTTCCCTGGCATTATCCTCTATCTCAGCTACTGGTTCCCGGCCCGGCATCGTGCCAGTGTCACTGCTCTCTTCATGGCGGCCGCGCCGATCTCGACCGCTCTTGGCTCTCCGATTTCTGCTGCATTGCTGGAGATGAACGGGGTCATGGGTATGCACGGCTGGCAGTGGATGTTCGTTCTCGAGGCGATTCCGGCGCTGATCCTTGGTGTGGTCGTATTCTTCTACATGACCGATAAGCCTGAACAGGCCAAGTGGTTGAAGGACGACGAGCGCGCCTGGCTGGTCAAGGCGATGGCCGAGGAAAATGCCAGCAAAGCTGGCAATGCCAAGCACGGAATTCTGAGTGGCTTGGCCAATCCCCGAGTACTGGCATTGGCCCTGATTTACTTCGGTACTTCGGCCGGTCTGTACACCCTCGGTATCTGGGCTCCTCAGATCATTAAGCAGTTGGGCGTGTCGTCGATGACTGTTGGCTTCCTGAATGCCATCCCTCCGGTCGTCTCGGTGATTGCCATGGTGTTGTGGTCGCGTCATTCCGACCGCACTGGCGAGCGTACTTGGCACGTCATTCTGGCTTGCTTGGCTGCTTCGATCGGTCTTGTGATCGCCGCTGGCGCAAATAGCGTCGTTGGTTTGATTGCCGCCCTGACCATCGTGAATGTTGGTATTAGCTGCGCCAAGCCACCGTTGTGGAGTATGCCGACAATGTTCCTGTCCGGTGCCGCTGCAGCAACAGGCATTGCCACCATCAACTCTATTGGCAATCTCGGCGGTTTTGCCGGTCCGGCAATGATCGGCTGGGTCAAGGACCAAACTGGCAGCTACGCCGGTGGCCTGTACTTCGTCGCCGGTTTGCTTGTGCTCTCTGCTGTTCTCACTCTAGTACTGGCACGTTCAACTAAGCCTGTGTTGGAAACGGCCAAGGCTGCGGCCCGTTGATCAGGCTACCCCCAACCCACCACCAAATGTATTAGTGAAGGAGTACCCAATGGACAAAGAATTTGCAGTCCAGTCCCTGACGGACGTAATGGCTAAGTTCACCGCCTACATCGGTAAGCGCTTGCCCAAAGACGTTAAGGCCAAACTAGCCGACCTGCGTACGATGGAAACCAACCCTTTGGCCAAGTCAATTTATGACTCAATGGCTGGCAATCAGGAAGCAGCGGACAAATTGAACCGCCCAAGCTGTCAGGACACCGGCGTTATTCAATACTTCGTCGAAGCCGGCGCAAACTTTCCGCTCCTCGGCGAGCTGGAGGAAATCCTAAAGGAAGCGACTGCTGAAGCCACCCGTATCGGACCATTGCGTCATAACGCAGTCGAAACCTTCGATGAAAAGAACACTGGTACTAATACTGGAACCAATATCCCATGGTTGGACTGGCGCATTGTTCCGGAGAAGGATAGTTGCACCATCGATGTGTACATGGCAGGTGGCGGTTGCACTTTGCCAGGGGCAGCCAAAGTGCTGATGCCGGGTCAAGGCTACGAGGGAGTTGCAGAGTTTGTCATGGACGTCATCACTGAACGTGGTGTCAATGCATGCCCACCACTTTTGGTTGGTGTCGGGGTCTCTACCTCGGTAGAGACCGCAGCTCGCCTATCCAAGTTAGCGATCATGCGTCCGGTCGATTCCAAGAGCTCCAACCCTCGTGCTGCCTTGATGGAAGAGCTATTGGAGCAGGGCCTCAATGAGGTTGGCATCGGGCCACAGGGCCTAACTGGTAATAACAGCGTGATGGGTGTGAATATCGAGTCATCTGCTCGTCACCCTTCCACTATCGGTGTAGCCGTAAATACCGGTTGCTGGGCACACCGTCGCGGCAAGATCCGTATTAATGCCGATATGTCTTACGAAATTCTTTCCCACGAAGGAGTGGTACTGTGAAAAAAATTCTGACTACACCCATCAAGGACGAAGATCTTGCAAGCCTTAATGTCGGTGACGTTGTTTATTTGACCGGGCGTCTAGTGACCTGCCGTGACGTGGCGCATCGCCGCCTGATCGAACAGGGGCGTGAATTGCCAGTCAATCTCGAAGGCGGTGCTATTTTTCACGCCGGCCCGATCGTTCGTAAAAAGGATGATGGTAACTTCGAAATGGTCTCTATTGGCCCAACGACCAGTATGCGTATGGAAAAGTTTGAGCGTGAATTTATCAAACAAACCGGCGTCAAACTAATTGTTGGTAAGGGGGGCATGGGGCCGGAAACGGCAGCAGGGTGCCAGGAGCACATTGCAGTTCACGCCATTTTTCCGGGCGGGTGTGCTGTACTTGCCGCGACTCAAGTTGAGGAAATTGAAGGCGCTGAATGGCAAGATCTTGGTATGCCAGAGACTCTCTGGATAAACCGTGTTAAGGAGTTTGGACCGCTTATTATTTCAATTGACACTAAAGGAAATAATCTGATCCAGCAGAATAAAACTTCGTTCAATGAAAAGAAAAAACCAATTCTTGATCGGATTTGCAAAGAGTTGAGTTTTATTAAGTAGTTGATATTTTTAGTACTGTAATGAATGTGCGGCGTGGAGGGTGATTTGCCCACGCGCCGCATTTTCATTGTTATTCGAAATGAGTGGTGTGTTATTGTGGTGCTAAAATTATTCCAATGTAAAGATTGAACTGCATAAACACCAATATCATGAAGCGGTGCTACTTCGAATGTGGCAGCAAGCAATTGAGCTGATTTTGCTTTCTCTGTTGCACATAGTTTATTTAAGAGCAAACCAGATAATTATTGCCATAACAATATTGAGAGATACTGGATGATCTTTAATTTAAATATGACCGTGGGTCAGCGTCTGAGCGCAGGATTTGCCACAGTGCTTAGCCTCTTCGTAACAATCACAGCCATGGGAATATGGTGTTTGCATGATGTAGCTCTTGCCACCCAAGAGATGATGCGTCGACCGATAGTCAAAGAACGTCTAGTAAGTGACTGGTATACAAATGTTAACGCTGGCGTTCGTCGAAGTACTGCGATAGCTGTTAGCAAGGATGAAAATCTTGCTCAGTTTTTCGCTGAAGATCAAAAAAAATCTACCCAACAGAATAATTATCTGCAAAAGCAGATAGAAGATTTGTTGTCTTCTCCTAGTGAGAAAGCTTTATTTGCAGAAATTGGGGACAAAAGGCAACGCTTTCTGCAGGCTAGAGATCGTATGACCAATGCGAAGAAGGAAGGGCAGAGCGATCTTGCAGAGCAACTATTTCAAGACCAGTTTCTTCCTGCTTCAAGGATCTATCTCGAGAAGATACAGGTATTTCTCAAAATGCAGAGAGATGAACTCGATCACCATGCTCGTTATGTCGATGAGACATATCGTGAGAGTCGAACTTGGATGCTGTCCCTTGGTTTTGGCGCTGTGTTACTAGGAGTTATTATTGCTTGGGTAATTGCCAGGAGCATCACACGCCCTCTGAAGAAGGCCATTGATGTTGCTAATCTGGTTGCTGCCGGAGACCTGAGAGTTAAGGTTAATACAAGTGCTTCCGATGAAACAGGTAACTTACTGCGGGCATTAGCCGACATGTCTGATTGTCTTGCCAAAGCAGTAAAGAGGGTGCGATGCCACGCAGAAGAGGCCGCTATTATGACCTCTCAGATTGCTAGTGCATCAAAACAAATTGCGCTACGTTCGCAAACACAAAGTACAGCTGCTGCATCAACTGCTGTTGCTGTGGAGAAAATATCTACTGGAATTATATCTATTAGCCAAAACGCTAACGAATTACAGAAGTTGACACAAGTAGGACTTGTTCAGGTTCAGGAAGGTAATCAGGCTATGAACTTGATAGTTGACGAAGTTAGAAATACCGAGCAGGCAGTTGAGGATATTTCCACTTCAGTTCATGAATTTGTAGCAAGTGTACGCTCCATTACAGATATGACTGAGCAGGTTAAATCAATAGCCGAACAAACAAACTTGTTGGCACTAAATGCTGCTATTGAAGCAGCACGGGCCGGTGAGGCTGGTCGTGGTTTTGCTGTAGTTGCCGATGAAGTAAGAAAACTAGCGGAGGAATCTGCTAAGTCAGCAGGTCACATTGATGAAGTAACCGCCACCCTCAATCGTCAATCAATAAAAGTAGAAAGCTTTCTGGATAGTGGGCAGAAATCACTCAATGCTAGTCGAAAATATTTAGAATCAATGATCCTCGTACTTTCTGCATCTGGTGCCTCCGTTGAAAAAACTAGTAGTGGGGCCATGCTAATGGCATATTCAGTACAGGGGCAGGCGGCGGCTAGTAAAGACATTGCATTAAATGTTGAAAAAATAGCCAAGATGGCTAGCGAAAACCACCTTGCAATTAGATCAAGTGATGATTTAGTAGAAAAGGTAAAGGTTATATCTAGCGGTCTTCATGAATCTGTGGCAATTTTTAAAATTTAAAATTAATCAACGTTGGTTTTGTTGTGTTTTTTATCAAAACTGGTCACATATTTTGTGAAGACTGTCATTTTAGTTTTGTAAGAATAATTATAAACAAAATTATATACTTGGAGGTTTTGAAGTGAAGCTGATAAATTTTATTTCTCTTGCTGAAAGAAGGAAAAGCTATGGGCTTGTTACCGAGAAAGGCATTGTCGACATAGGCTGTCGCCTCGCTTATCAGTATGCTGATCTCAAGGCTGTCCTTGCAGCTGAGGCGGTGTCATCCCTGCAGGTGTTCTGTGATTATCCCGCAGACTACCAATCTAACGAAGTTTGTTTCCTTCCTGTCATTGATAATCCAAACAAGATTTTTGGTGTGGGAATGAATTACCAAGAAAAACGCCAGGAGTTTGATGCTTCAAGCCCCGCGCCAACTTTGTTTGTCCGATTTCCTGATTCACAAACAGGTCATGGCGATTTCGTACTTAAGCCAGAAGAATCAAATGAACTGGATTACGAAGGTGAGCTGGCAATTGTCATTGGCAAAGCCGGTAGAAACATTAATCAGAAAGAGGCGATGTCCTATGTGGCCGGGTACAGCTGCTATATGGATGGCAGTGTACGAGACTGGCAGCATAGCTGGTTTACTGCGGGCAAGAACTGGCCCAAAACTGGCGCGTTTGGCCCCTGGTTGGTAACGAGCGATGAACTGCCTGACCCTCATGATTTGGCAATCGAAACGTACCTGAATGGCTGCAAGGTTCAGGATGCCAGGACCAGCGGCATGATCCATAAAATACCAGCGCTGATTGAATACATCAGCACCTTCAGTGCGTTGTCCGCCGGTGACGTCATCCTGACCGGCTCGCCCGGTGGTGTCGGTAAGAAGCGCACCCCACCGCTGTTCTTGCAAGACGGGGACACCGTCGAGGTGTATGTTGAAGGAATCGGAACGCTTCGAAATGCTGTCAGAAGCGCGGAGACTTACGCCAATCGATAAGACCAGCCCCAATCGCTGCTCTGCAGCGTTTACCTGGAGACAATGATGAAATCTCACAGAATTGCCGTCATCCCTGGCGATGGCATTGGGAAAGAAGTGATACCAGAAGGGCTGCGCGTGCTCGATGCTGTGGCCAGCAAATTCGGCATCGCGTTCCAATGGGACGAGTTCGACTGGAGCTGCGACTACTATCTCAAACACGGCGTGATGATGCCCGAGGATTGGAAGGTGCAGATAGGCACGCATGACGCCATCTACTTCGGTGCCGTCGGCTGGCCGGCTCTGGTGCATGATCACATCTCGCTGTGGGGGTTGTTGGTAAAGTTCCGGCGTGAATTCGACCAGTATGTGAGCCTGCGCCCGGTGCGACTGATGCCGGGTATCCCGTCACCGTTGGCCAACCGCCAGGTCGGCGACATCGACTTCTACGTGGTGCGCGAAAACACCGAAGGCGAGTATTCCAGTCTGGGTGGCAAGATGTTCACCGGCACCGAGCGTGAGTTCGTGGTGCAGGAGAGCGTGTTTACACGGCAGGGTACCGACCGCATCATGAAGTTCGCTTTTGAGCTGGCGCAGCAACGGCCGAAGAAGCATGTGACCTCCGCCACCAAGTCGAACGGCATCTCGATTTCAATGCCGTACTGGGACGAGCGGTTTACCGCAATGGCAGCCAACTATCCGGACATCCGCACAGATAAATACCACATCGACATCCTGACAGCCCACTTTGTGCAGCACCCCGACTGGTTTGATGTGGTGGTGGCGTCCAACCTGTTCGGTGACATTCTGTCCGATCTTGGTCCAGCTTGCACTGGCACGATCGGTATCGCTCCATCCGCGAACCTGAATCCGGAGCGGCGCTTCCCGTCGCTGTTCGAGCCGGTCCACGGCTCCGCACCGGATATTGCCGGCAAGGGCATCGCCAATCCAGTCGGCCAGATCTGGGCCGGTTCGATGATGCTTGAGCATCTGGGCTATCCGGAGGCTGCTGCTGTGGTGATGAGCGCGATCGAAACGGTATTGGCAGAAGGGCCACGCACGCCGGACATGGGTGGCAATGCGACCACTGTCGATGTGGGCAAGGCTGTGGTGTCAGTAATTAGTTCGGTTAGCCTATGAGTGAAGAGAGTCACAATTAGACAGTTCTTGGTCTGATAGGCTTTCCTGAGTCGCTTCGGGTCTACTAGATACTTAAATGGCTGCTTCATGTTGTGAAAGCAGTCATTTTTTATTCATGGCATGAATGACTGCTCTGGCCGAACTACGGTAATTCAGTGGACACATTCCGGATGACTGCTTCGGGTCGATTGCTGAAGCCCACTTTCTCGTCTCAGTATGTCTGCTCTATGTTGGCCAGCGGGCACCAGCGCCCTGGTCAGGTACGACCGGCACGGCGGTCAACGACCACCAGCGCCCGCAGACGACCCGTTGGGGTGAGCTCATCGGAGTTCGCTAATTTTGCTTGCTGAAACGGGTTTTCGGCCGAAGCGATTATTTTGCCAATTGAATGGGAACGACTCCTGTTTGCCCATTACAGTCATTCGAGCTTATTTGGCCAGAGTGTACTTTCGTAGCGAAGATCTGTATTCAAGACCACTGCCCAAACAACTCACCAGCAATTTGTATGAAGAGTCGCCGGAAAAATGGCCAGATAAGTTCGCGTGACCGTAACAGAGCGAATTTAAAGCGCGCAATATGACGATTATTCAACGAAGAATGTTAGGTACTCCATTAGTTTGTCTGCTCTGATCGATGAGTGCTCGAGGA
Organism: Vogesella margarita; assembly: GCF_028548475.1. Classification (GTDB taxonomy): domain Bacteria; phylum Pseudomonadota; class Gammaproteobacteria; order Burkholderiales; family Chromobacteriaceae; genus Vogesella; species Vogesella margarita. The sequence goes on along the minus strand of NZ_JAQQLE010000009.1, from coordinate 60,820 downwards.
GCTGCTGGCATTGTCCTTCTAGCTCGATGTCAGTGAGCTGAGACTCGCAGAGCTCCGTCAACAGTACGCGCGCATCGGCAACTAACGCTGTCAGGCGATCCAGAGTCAATGCATAGCTTTCATGGGCCGCAGCTGCGGGAGTCGCCTTGTTCGTCGGATGAATGACCACGCGTAGACTGGTATACCCGTCGTAGTTCTTGTCGAACCACTGCTGTGCGACGAGTAGTTGGCCGTGCTCCTCCTTAGTCAATGGGTTCTTATCCAGCTTGCGGCTCTTGGCCTCCAATATCAGCGCAACCTTGGTTGGTAGCAGCCAAAGTACATCCGGCCCTTCACCGCCATCGTCATGGCGCTCAGTCGACAGGCCAATCAGTTCCCCAAGGTCTGCCAAAGCTTGTTCGAACTGATTAGCAGAGGCATTGGCATTGAGCTTCGATGCTACCTGTTCGAAGCGTTGTAGCAGACCGCGTCTCATGCGGTATCCTCGCAGCTGGTGCGCGATAGCGGCACTTTGCATATTAGGCATCTGCAGTGCACGATAGGGAGGCATGACGCGTGGGCGCAAGAGGTTACGATTCGTGCTAAATGCAGAGCGCTGTAATTCGTCGCTGCGCTCGTTCTGGCCCCAGTTGTGTGCGATGCGACCAGCCAATTGGAACAACCAACCACGTGTCTGATTGTCAGGTGCATCCTTGGCATGCGCCACTTCATCTAATCTTGCGATCGCTTTGTCGTAATAGCCATCAGTCCAGTTGTTAAAAGCCTTACGCTCGGCCGCAGCCACGTCAAAGCGCTTTGGATCGACTGTCTCCTGCTTCACGTTCTCTGCAAGGGTGTCTGCATGGTACTCCACCCAGCCGGTATCTCGGCTAATGCTCATTGTGATCGTGCTGGCCAGATCGTTGACGTCCTTCACCTCCTTGCTGACTGTCGAGCCCATGTCTAACTGAGCGCGGGTTGCACTGGTGAGCAGCCTGAAGTTAGCGTCCTTGGCGACCCAGCTGGCCAAATCCGAACCTGAAAGCAACACGACGCAGTGATCACCCGCACCGCGTGCGCCGCGGCCAATGCCCTGCTCAATCCGCTGCGCCAGCATGCGGCTGATGGTCGCACCACCGTACAGGGTGGCTGCACGCAGCAGCTCATAGTCAGACGCTCCAGCCGGAAGACCTTCCATGACGAGAAGCCTGCAGGAATCTCCGGGTAGGTCAATGCCGTCATAACGGTTTGCAAAAACGACCGGGCCACTGGTCGAGCGTGCTTGAAGTTCTTGGACTTTAGCCTCGACTTTGTCCGAGCCTTCTGCGAACTCCGCGGCGTCCTCCCATGCTTGGGCAGCGAAGTTTGAGGGCACGAGTACGACCGCGCCAAGGTTGTTGCCCGCGATCTGCTTGAGCAAGGCCTTCGTGACATCGGTCGCGTTGAAGTCGAACTTCATCAGGTTCGGGATCAGGATCATGCGCTCACTGATGCCGGCCAGCGATCGCGATGTCAGGGCTTCGTTGACGTGCCTAGGGTCGGCATCGAATGTGCGTACGATCTCACTGTCGTCTGCGATCGTTGCCGACATATAGATGCGGCGAGGTGCATCCGAAAAGGTCGGGAAACTGTTGACCAACGGAAGCACCGAAGTCACTGTGAATGTTTTACTGCTGATGAGCGCATGGCACAGGTGCAGGTTGTCGCGCAGCAAAGGCCAAGCGTATGAGCTGCCTTCTCCGGCGCCACGCAGCAGCTCTCGAGCTGCATCGATCTGCTCGTGCCATGCCCAATATGGCACCTCGACTACAACATTGCTGTTCCCAGAGACAATGTCGTCGAAGGTGCCCAAACGGTCTATGTCATTGAACGCGGCTCGGAACAGCGTGCAGAGTGCGGCATACTTATCTTCATCGCTCTTCGATGAGACTTCCATTGTGAACGACTCACGAACAACCGAGAAGGCCACGTGAGCGTCATCAAGGATTACAGCACCAACCTTGACAGGCATCCGACTTCCTCGAACACCGAACTTGCTGAAGCCGTTGAATAGTGCCTTGTAAGACGCCACCATAATGGCTTTGCCATTCACGAAATCATCCGCCAGGGGTTGCCCTGGCACATAGGGCACTGCGGTGATTCCCAGTGACCGTGCTTTTTCCAGCGTCTGATTGACTAACTGTGTTGTTGGTGCGAGATAGAGCACTGGTTCGTTAAGATCATTCAGCGTCGACTGTGCCATTAGCAGGCCAACCAGTGTCTTGCCTCCACCGGTATGCAACTTAACTACAGTGTCCCGCTCATTTCTCCGTTTGAACCATGCTTCCAGCACCTCAGCCTGACTTGTGTACAGGTCATTGATGCCCTGAGGCTTGGGCATACGCCGAAATATCTCCAGCGGGTCTACAGGTGCAGCCCGCTGAGATTGCGACCTGAGTTTGTTGAAATCGACCACCCTTGTTATCTCCTTGATATACGATCAATTATTTCTCTCTTACCTTCAGAGAAACCGATCTTTCCGTACTTACAGATAGTGCAATCTAATCTGAATTCAGCGACCCATGCTAGCACAACAGCATGAGTGACCGCTCTGGCCAATAATCTGCTTGGTGTACGTTGTTGATGGCAAAACCTCTGCCAACGCGGCTGGTAATGCCTTTGTGCTAACATGACAAGTATCGTCCAGTTACGGATATAGAGAAGCTCCAACTAACTGCCGGCAAGGTTAAGTCTGTAATGAGTGCCAAGAAAACCGAGGTCGGCTCTGTTACATAGTTCAGGGGCAAAGCACCGCAGTAATCCCACAGTAGATCAGCTTCAACATGACGAAGTCGTTGAGTGGCTGTTCTAAACCAACGAGAAGCCATCATTTATGCAAATCCAAGAAGCTGTCTTGCATCGGATTAAGAAGGCCAAAGGAAGTAGTGGCGCTGGGGCGGCTACGGTAGAGGTGCGTACCGATCTTCTCGCCATTGACGAACGGCTTGAGCGTACTGCTGCAGACATATTACGCATCTATGGCAAGGCAACGAATGGCTATGGTACGTTTGATGCAGATGAAGTGGTTTACCCCTTCCCGGTATTGCTGCGTAATCACGTTCTCAATGGCCATGACCACATCCCCTTCAGTCAAAATACAACTAGGCTTATTGCTGCCAAGATGGGAGAAGAGCCTTTTGCGACTGGTGGGTATGCTCTCTTTCTGCGCTATACGAGCCAAGAGAAGGACTGGCTTCTGGTGGCAATGCTTAAGCTCAAACCAGGCACTGGGATTGATGAGCAAACGCTAGAACTAAGCGATACCTTGAGCTTTGATATTGATCACCTGCATGAAGCCGCTCGGGTCGACCTCGCCAAGTGGCAGGCGAACACACAGCCTTACCTATCCTTTGTCAAGAAGCGTCAAGGCGGCGAGGATGTTTCCCGCTACTTCCGTGCAGCGTTAGGGTGTACCGAGTACACGGACTCTAAGCATAATACGACCCAGCTGATGGCCGCTGTAGATGACTTTTGCGAGGCTCAGGGCTGGACGCCAGAACAGCGCTACGCGGCACGAAACCGTACTTATGAGTATTGCGAAGAGAAGGATCGGGTGGGTGAGCCAGTCAACCTGACTGCACTTTCTGCTCACATTTTTGACCAACAGCCAGCCGTTTTTGCCGAGTACGTCCGCGAGCAGGGCTATGAGGTAAGTGAGACCTTCAAGCCACACAAAACTACCTATAGCCGATTCAAGCGAATCAACGGTAAGGTCGGTAGCATCAAGGTCAGTTTCGATGTTGCCGACCTGTTGGCAGATCGGGTCGATTACGATGAGGATCATAACTTCCTGATCATCAGAGACATCCCGCAGGACTTGGTTGATCTAATTCACAAACATAAACCCAGAGATAACAATGCCCCTGCCGACTGATCCGCTCGAACTCGCAATCTTGCTGCATAAAAAGCTGCAGCATATTGCGATGCATGGGCGTCAAGTCGCAGGAAAGGTACCGGCAGAGCTAGCCTTTGAAGAAGTAGAATCTGCACTCGATACCGCAGGATTGTTGGTAGCGCCGAACACGCGTCAAAACAGCGTGGAGTTCAGTCTGCCAGCGGATTTTTTTAGATCGCTAGAGGAACTGATCGAAGCTCCAAGTAGGCGAATCCTGCCACCTTCCCGTTTCTATTTGGCTGATGACGATTGTCTATGTGAAGGTGATGCACCTGCGCTCGCTCAATCTGTACAGCACTATCTAGCAGCAGCAAAGTTGTATTCGCTTCTTGGTCAAGCTGCCGACCATCAGGGGGGCGTTGGTAGTGCCAAATCTCTAATTTTTCTTCACAAAGAAAAGATTGAACTTGCCCCAGAGTACACGATAAGCGACTTGCGCGAGCTTCCAGGTATAGTTGGCTTTCAATCTGACTTTATCGAGTCGACAACGCACAAAGAACAAAAGAAAACCATCGTCAAGACAGTATTACTCGAGATGTTTGCCGGCAGGGGCCGAGTTCCCTTCGCTGAACTGTTGGTACAATTCCGTGACTTCATGGAGAAAGTGCATGCCAGTTACCAGCTCTATGTTTCTGAATTTTCGTTCCAGAAAGTCAAAGAGCTGATCGAGAAAGAGAAGTTGGATGCCACCATCAAGCTGAATAAGGTCTTTTCTGACATCCAGAACCAGTTGCTTGCCGTGCCAGCTGCCCTGATTCTAGCTGGCGGTCAGATGGAAAACAGTCATGACTGGACTGGCAAAAATGTCTTGATCTGGCTTGGGGTTTTGGTCTTTGCAATCTTAATGACTTTATTGGTAAGAAACCAACGCCATACCCTGCATGCAGTCAAGCAGGAAATTGACCAGCAGTGGGAGCAGATTAGAGGAAAATACCATTCAGTCGCTGAGCGCTTTCAAGAATCGTACAAGCAGCTTGACCTGCGATATAACCACCAAGAAATGCTGATCAAGGTTGTGAGCATGTTAGTCACACTTGCACTTGCAGTAACAACTTACATGCTCTTACACTTCTCGGTGCCTGAGCCTTTGATGATTGAATCACTACAATGGGGCTTGGGGGTTTCTTCTTCACTTCTTGCTTGGGATATTCTAATCTGGGTTATAAAAAGGTACTTTCCTGAAAAATTTACGCGGTAATTTCAGCTTTTCAAGGCCCAGAATCAAGCGCGTCTTAGACCTGGAAATACTTAAAGCGTCTTAAATTTCCCCTCAAAACATGATTGCAGACCATGGTGGCAAGCTCACTATTGGTGAGTACATGCCCACTATAACAGTGCTGATCTGAATCAAATGGGATGGCCTCCTCCCGATGTGTTTTTTCTGCGTCGAGATGGCAAGTTGGAGCATCCTATTTGATAACGTGCAACGAAGGGCGATTTGGAGCGGTGAGACCGTACAGCCGGACGACTTCCTTGAGATGCAGATGCAAGATGGCGGCCAATTCTTCGAGGCTATAGCCCATATTCTTGGTCATGTTCTCAAGTAGGGCGGGCATTACGCTCGGCCGCTCCTTGGGGAAGTCCAGGCTCTCAGGCTCTCGTGTCCGGAAACCTTTGAACGACATCTGCCGCCACATGTATTCGTACTTGGACTGATCTATTCGGTTGAGCGTACGAGCGCGGTAGATCAGTGCTGCCATGGAGACACGCCAGTATGGCTTCATGTAGGCCGCTTTCTCAATTGTCAGTCCGCGCAGTTCCGCACCGATATCGCTTTCAGGCATCAGCAATGCCGACGCAAACTGGTTGGCTTCGTCTTCCATGTGGAGCGTGGGATAGGGGTGCATGACGAGGTGCCCGATCTCGTGGGCAAGGGTAAAGCGCATGCGGTCCGCTGGTTGATCTCGGTTGAGGAAGATCATCGGGGGCAATCCCGGGACTTGATAGCTGACGCCATCCAACTTGGCATCACCCATCTCGCAGTGCACGACGATGCACCCCGCCCGCTCTGCATACTCCGTCAGATCCGGGATCGGGCCACTGGGGGCATACCAGGCACGGCGAACGTTGGCAGCGATTTGCGCGATCTCGCCTTCGTAATCATCAGGATCGTAATGCGGCAGCTGGAGCTCGGGTCTGAGATCCACGCTCTCCAGCAAAGTGCGAAGGTGGCTGATGCGCACATTCAGCTCTGCGATCAGTTGATCTAGGACTTTTTGCCCTGTCGATGCTTTCTTCCGGTACATCGGGTGGGCGCTTATCGGGGCGCCATAGACGCGCTCCGACTGACAGAAAAAAGAAACTGGACAGTTTAGCGACTGTGCCAGTTTCTCGATGCCTTCCTCGGTGACCGGGCGGAGACCTTGTTCCCATTTGGACAAAGTCCCCTGCGATATGCCGGCCCGCTCAGCCAGTTCTGTTTGGCTGATGCCATTCATGCGGCGCCGAAGCGCCAAAAGATCAGGACGAAACTCGTCGATCCTGCTGTTGCTGTGTTCCTTCATTTTCGTGCTCTTCTCTACGCGGCTGCAGCACTCGATCTGCGACCGATCGCTCTTCCTGCACAGGCTGTGGAGGGGCGAAAGGTAGCACATTCTGCTTGTTCTCATCGTCATTGAGAAGGTCAAGCGTCCAGACGATACGATCGTGATCACGCTGGACGAGGGCGACCCGCTCGACTTCTGCTTCTACCTTATCTAGGACATACACCAGGTCAAGCATGACCACGCCGTTGTACAGATCCTCTTCGGGGTCATTGAATGCCTGTGACAGTGCGGTGCGTACGTTGCTGGAAAGAAGCTGCTCATTACCCTTCTTCATACGTACAAAGATGCGCTCGCCAATGAGAAGCCCATCCCAGGTATTGCGAACCTTCACGACTTGGATGCCCGTCCTCCCTTCGAAGAGGCGTTTGGCGTGCGTGACCATTTGGTTCCATACGTTGTTGGCGCGCACACGCTTATGTTGCATGTGGGCTGCAATGGAGCTTGTTAGCCAATCAGTCCAAGCCAACAGAATGACTTCAGTGAACTCCGACAGATAGGGCGACAACAGTTCGGCTTCATCGGCAGTGATACGCGGCATCAACAGGTCCCTTAATGGTGTTTTGGTACCTCAATGATAGCTGCAACTACAAAATAGGTTACAAATTATTCCTGATTATATTCCATTGACGCTAAAATGTACATAAACCTGCCTGAATATGGCATATTCATGTTATATGAAAAAGAGTATTTGTGGCTGACATGCAACTCCATACTTTCGTGAAACAGGTACACCACACGCTCGAGGCGGGCAAAGGCGAGCGCATCACCCGAGACGAGATGGCGGCGCGCCTTGGTATCAGTCGACGCACTTACACCGAGTACTTGCGAGGTGTAAATAAACCACTGGGGATGCGGGCGTTGCTGGATCTGCTCTGTCAGCTGGAAGAGCAGGATCAGGTGGCATTACTACGGCGCTGGCGAGAGGGGAGGTTGAAACAGCTGCGTGGGGCGGCCACAGGGGACGTTCAGGCGTAGTCTCGGCGACAGAAAGTGGGAAGCTGGGTCCACAGGCTGCAACTGCTGGCGGATAAACCGCTTCCCGTATCCAGCCCCGTGAAGAGGCGCTTCTCTGTTCTGACTGGTTTCGTCAAAGGACGAACACGGTGCCAATACCAGACTAGCCAGGCTGCAGCTTGCTCTCGGGTGCGAGGAACCTCGTAGAAACTGACGATCGGGATCGTTAGCCCTAGGCGGTAAATCCCTGCCAATGTAAGGGAGGCAAGCGCAGATGGCCTCAGCTGAAGTCCATAGCGTCCAACCAGCATGAATTTGGTGCGCAGCAGCTTGAGGCGTTCGGCTGAGTCGAGGGTTCCGGCGATTTGATGATCCACCGCGACCACTGCGGTTTCCAGCGTTTCGTGGGGCAGCTTTCGTCTGGGGTGCAAACGCAGCCAGATCTTGGATAGGTCTTTGCCGGCGAGCTGCCTGGCCGCTGGCAGACTGTATTTCCCTTTTTTCCTCAGCACTACGTGCATGATCGTTTCGGCCTCCAGGTCGGCCGTCTTGGCCTGCTGCTGGTTCAGCGGGTGGAGTACCTGATCGCACCAGTAGGGAAACGGGCTGCGCCACTTCGTCAGTTCCGAGTAGCGGAAACCATTTTGCTCGACTTCGGCCAAGAATCTCTGAGGCCAGAGATCAAGCCAATGCCCAAGCAGCAGCATCCCCTCTCGTCGCTCGTCCAGCGGACGTCGCTCAAATATTGGCGCCCGACCTGACAGGGTGGGGTCACTGCGCCTCATGGCGCGGAGACCACCAGAGAGCAGAGCACGTAAACCGTCAAAGAAGAGGACAGAGTGAAGGCTCGGGTTGCCCCCCCAGTCGATGAAGCCTTGTCCCAGTGCGTTTTCTAGCAGGATCTGAAAGTCGACAAGTTCGCGTTTGGCTGAGATCAGAGTCTGCTTCGTCAGTGGGTGTTGGCAGATGGGGCAAGTGATGCGCGTGGTAGAGGTGGGGATGAACTCACGTCCGATCATATCGTTTCTGTGAGGCGAAACTGCGGCGCCACAAGCGGGGCAGGTATCTTGCAACAAGCAACAGTGCTTCACACAAACCGTCGCCCAGGCGAGACGCCAGAGGCGTCGATAATACGGTCCTTGCTCTTCGGACAGGCAGGCTGGGCAATACATTAAGCCGGGCCGGCGTCGGCGTCGATGGAGGAGGCTAAGCGGAACAATCCAGGCCGCGTGCCCATTGGCTGGAATTGAGCCGGACAGCAGACCCGCGAGTGCCGGTAAAGTGGTTTGTTCAACCTGAAGAAGTGGTGTGCCGGTGGCATGGCTAAGTCCTGTCAGTACCCGCACCGGGGCAAGACGGTCGATGTCCCGGTTCCAGATCGTACTCCGGCTACCAAATAGCATCGAGCACAGAGTCTCTGTCTTAAGCTGATGGGCATGAGCGAGGCGGATGAGCCAAGAACTGAGTAGCTCGTCAGGCAAGGGCTTAAGGTGGAGGGGCCAAAGCCCCTCCGACAACCCCGCTAGGAGGTCAGAGCGGCTCGTCCCCTTGATCGGATTTACGGGTGACATAAGGGCAATTGTCGATCACGTCTGAGGTGATACGTTCCTCACCGGTCTTGATAGCATGTTGTGCCGCACTGCGAATGATATTCGACAACTCACCAATTACTCCCTCGCTCATGCCGAACAGTTTGCGAGCAAGGTCAACCTTTTGCAGGCTTGAGGCCTCCTTCAGTGGCAGGGTGTACTCGAAGCTGGCCAGCAGTCGCCTGAAGTTGTCTCCTTCCTGCCAGCGTGGTAGCCGGCGCAAGGGAAAGCGACTCTCGATCTGTGCATCACTTTTTACCGCTTGAATCGCATCCTGGGTCCCCGCTGCCACGATCGAGATCTGCAGCTCGTTGCTCAGGTATTTGAGCATGTTCAGGAAGAAACGTTGCTTAGTGACGCTGCCTGCCAACAGGGCATTCAACTCGTCGAGCAGCAGCACTCGGGTACCGATCTGACGCATAACCTCCATCAGTTGCAGCAGCTTGCGATCGGGCGTCTCATTCACCTTTACGACAATCCCCAGCATCAGCAGCATCTTGTTGAGGAAAAGGTGCTCACTTGGTCCCGGTGGTGCTTGAATATAGATCACCGGGGCATAGATTGTTTCCTGGTCGAGTTGTTCATCCGCCGGATGACGCTTCATGAACTCACTCAGGATCTCGGTCTTGCCGTTGTTGGAGCGTCCGACCAACAGTAGATTGGGCATCCGATTAGTACGCGGGTGCTCCAGCAAGTCTTCCATCTCTGCCAGCAACTCACTTGCCCGCGGATAGTTAATGAACAAAGGATGATTGATATGGGCGATGCGCTCCTGATCGGAAGCCGACAATAGGGCTGTGGCGCGTGGTGACAGCTTGCGTGAGGGCTGGGTCATGACAATTAGACTTCCCGGATGTCGTCAAAGGGGAGAAAGTCATCAGTATCTGACGACGTGGAGGGAGTCGGTGCTGATGCTGACTTCGGTGCCGGCGTGACCGGCGCCGCAGCGGTCTCCTTGCGTTGTTTTTTCCAGCCCTTTTGGCGTTGCTGCAGCCGCCGCGCCGCCTTGGTTTTTTGCGACTCGCTCGAAACCAGCGCGCGCATCCGATCAACCGTCCGGAAAATCAGCTCCTCATTGGTCGAGGACATGGATTCCTCTCGGAGCTGTTTCTTTGCCAGCCGCAATTCCCACAAGCTGATCGAAGGCCGGGTCAGGTTACGGTAGGGCAGCTCGATATAGACCTTGCTCTCTGGATCAAAAAACCAGAGGCGGCTCAGGTCGCGTGGGTCGTAGCGACATACGAATAAGCGCTTCATCTTCTGGCTGTCTGGCGCCTTGGCATGGATGAAACGTCGCAAGGCATCTGACCAGTACTCCACGCACTCGAAAGCCACGCCATATTCCTGCACGGTACGCTCGACGAAAGGCAGGAAATCCAGGCGCAGTTTGTCCTCGTCAGGGACTCGAGCAGGAATGCCACGTCCCAGTACGGTTGAGCCATTGCCAAAGATGCCCAATTCCCATTGCACCGTTGGCGGACGTCCTTCATTACCGGAGTGGGGGCGTTGATGAAACACGCCCAGCAAGAACAGGGTGAACCAAAACTCGAGGGCGTCCAGGGTCATGACGGCATTGCCCTCAGAATCGTAGTCGCGCCGTTTCTTGGGGTTAGAGAAGGTCGTTCCTGGGATCTCGTTGTGCACCTCGCTCATGTAGGTGCGGAAGGCCCGCTCAATATGCCCACCGTATTGAGGGCGGCCCTTGGGGCGTCGCTGCGGGATGATGCCGTACTCTGTGGCAGCTCGGCCCAGCATCGTGCCTCGGAACTCCTTGGCGTTATCGGTATGAATCGTCCGCATCACCCCCCAGCATGGCCACTCCAAGTCATCGATGCCCAACTGCTGCAGGTAGGTCTCTTTGCTCAGGATGGCGCGAGAGATGCACAGGCCGGTCGAGAGCGCACCCGGTGGGTCCAGGGAGATGTAAAAACCGACCACCATCTTGCTGTAGACATCGATTGCGAGCGTCAAATAAGGGCGGCCGATCGGCAGGCGGTGGACCTCGTCGACCACGATAACGTCCATCGGCGTGTGGTCGATTTGCACGACGGCCAGCGGGAAGTCGGCCCCTGGGAAGTTGCCCAGAATTGGCTGGTACCGTTCATTGGCGGCTTTGTAACCCTCGCGTTTACGCATCCGCAAGCTGTCATCGATCGCCAGGATACGACTGCGCACCGTGTTCGGATCTGGGGGTGGCAGGTTTTCCTTCTTGCAGCGACTCTGTACTTCCCGTGCTGTGCTGGCCGCAGTACGGCACTGATTAGTGAGGTAAAGGGTCTCGATACAGGTCTGAATGATAGCTTCGACCCGAGGGTCGAGATGCTTGTCGCCTTTGTCCTTGCGGATCTTACGTAACAGGCATGAGACCAGTCCTGTGCTCTCGTAATCGATCAACCAGCGGTAAACCGTGGCTTGATGCTTACCCAGCTGGTCTGCCAAGGCTTTTACTTCATCCCGCGTGCGCTTGTGGCGTCCCTTCTCGACCAGCGGCTGAAGTGCTGTAGCAATTCTGCAGGCGCGCTCCCATTCATCGCGTGGGATGGTGAGCAAATCGCCGTGAGAGTGATTGGCTTGGGTGGGGGTGAGGTCGGGGGTCAACATGACCGCCGCCTTGGCTCTACGCCGCCCTTGGTCGTCCTCCACCAGAACCATTGAAACATTGAGCAGGTCAACGATGACGTAACGCTGACGCTCACTGTCATAGACTACGGCTCCGGGTAGCAAACGGAGTAAAGGAAGTGTTGCCATCAGTTAGTCCTCGTCACCGGCATCGTCGGCCTGAAGTATTGGAGTGAGCCAGACGCGGGTCTCCATTGATAGAGGAAGGCTCAGATCGCACAGGATGGTTTGCTTGGCAATCAGGCACCATAACGTCCACTGACCTTCGCCGCGGCCGTAACGGTTGCTTGGGAGGTAGCAGGCCTCTAGCAGTCCTGCGATGCTGGTCTCCTCCATATCATCCAGCATGCGAATCAGCCGGTCGCGATGGCCGTGATGGTCCGCGGCAAACCGGTAAGACCACAGGAACTGAATGTTCTGCAGCAGACCATCGCGGACGCGCTTCTCGGTAAAGATCTTGAATTCCCAGCCGCGCTCACGTGCATAGGCGCGAGCCGCTCTGAACTTGGGCTTCAGCTCTGGCCAATTGCGCCGGAGGTCATCGAGATATTTCACTTCGCAGAGCAAGGGGCGGCGGACCGGTAAGCCGGTAATCGCATCAGGGATGAAGCTGATCAGCAGGTCTGGCGTATAGCTGCGCTGTTTGCCATCGGTGTCGAGGAAGGGAATTTTGACGGGTTGCACTTGGAACCAGTCGAGCTGGCGATTCCAGGCTGCTTTCATGATCAGGTCGCGCTCAAGAGAGGATTCAAACTCTTTGCCGAGAACTTCCCCGGTCAGGCTGATGGTATTGATCGGGATGCGCCGAACCGCGTCAGGAGTGCCCACATTGAGAAGCCATGCTTGAGAGGTTCTCATCTTAAAATTTGCCTCGTAGAATGACAAAGAGTATTTTTTTGGTATTTTTTGTTGGAATGGTGTTCATGCTGGTTGCCGTGGTCGGCATCTGGTAGCTGCTCAATGTCGGGCTCCAGGAAGCGATACACAGTTTTTTCCGGCGATGAGCTGACCAATGGTCTCGATGTCCTGCTCGACAGCCTGCCGGCATAGCCCAAGGTGATAGAAGGCTGACCAAGTGCCACGAGCGAGCACTTTGAGTTCAGGTGAGTACAGGAGAAAGGTCAGTCGACTGTCTTGGTTGAAGACGCCCATTATCGACCAGTAGTAGTTGAGCTGATTTTGCGAAAGTGCACCTTGAACTCGCGCGTCAATGGCTTCAGCAATTTCAACCGTTGAACTGAAAGAGATGTAGGGAGATCTATGCCGAGTCGGGTGTCCTTGGCATGATGCGAGTGTTTGGACGCTAGGGATTTGGGCGAATTGCTCTACTAGTGGAGCGATACCTGGGTCGATGTCAGCGTATGATGATGGGCGTTGGGAAAGGAAATAGAGCCTGCGAACCATATCAAATGGTTGGGCAAGGGGGCGAAGGAAACGGGTCAGTCGCATTTAGCACTCCTGTTTCCGTCGATATTCGCAAATATCGAACGGATTAACAGGCGGCTCCGATCCGCGTCCCGGCGAGATCAGCCTTGCCCATCGCGGCGTGCTGTTTCTGGACGAACTACCGGAATACGATCGCAAAGTATTGGAGGTGTTGCGGGAACCGCTGGAGAGCGGCGAGATCCATATCTCCAGAGCCGCGCGACAGGTCAGCTACCCCGCGCGTTTCCAGTTGCTGGCGGCGATGAATCCCTGTCCCTGCGGCTATCTGGGCCATCCGCGCAAGCCTTGTCGCTGTACGCCCGAGCAGGTCAGCCGATATCGCGCTAAAATATCGGGTCCGCTGCTGGATCGCTTTGACCTGATGGTGGAAGTCGGCAGTTTGTCTCTCGACGAGCTGCAGGCCTTGCCCGACGGTGAGGACAGTCGCGTGGTGCGCGAGCGGGTAGAGGTGGCGCGCGAGCGCCAGCTGCAACGGCAAGGCAAGGTCAATGCCGAGTTGAATGCGGCGGAGCTGGCCGAGGTCTGCCCCTTGTCCGCGGCGGACAGTGCATTACTGAACCAGATGCTGGACAAGCTGGACTTGTCGGCGCGTGCCTATTTCCGGGTGCTGCGCATTGCGCGTACGCTGGCAGACCTTGGCGGGCACGCCCGTCCGGAGCGGGCGCATCTGTTGCAGGCAGTACAATTCAGGCGAGGGTTGGCCAGCTTTGGCAGTCGTTGAATCCCCGTGTTGTTGGCAATACCCTCCATTTAGTGAGTTTCATGAGTAATCGAGATTTGAAGCAGGTACGCAGCGCCCCCCGCAAACCCTCTGGCAGCAGCAAGGGCGGTGGCGGCATGATGGCCGGCGTACTGGTCGGCCTGATCGTCGGCGTCGGTGTGGCGATAGGCGTGGCGTTTTACATGAACAAGGCCAGCGTGCCGTACAGCAATCTGGAACGGTTGCAGGCTGCGCGCGGAACCGCATCGGAACCGGTTGCCGAGGTGCTGGCACCGGGGGCGAAACTGGATACAGCCCAACCGGCGCCGGTGGTGACGGCACCGAAAGCGGCGGCATCGCAAAGTGCCGCCGTCGCGCCAAAGGACGACGAGCAGCGCTTTGACTTTTACAAGATCCTGCCGGGGCAACTGGAAGCGGTGCCGGTCGATCCGGCGCAGGGAACCGATGCCCGTGCCGAGCGTCCGACAGCGACACCGGCCAAGATCTATTTGCAGGCTGGCGCGTTCAATAACGAAAGCGATGCCGACAATATGAAGGCCAAGCTGGCGTTGATGGGGGTGGAGGCCAACATTCTGTCCAGCAACGTGCCGGGAAAGGGCCTGATTCACCGGGTGCGGATCGGCCCGTTCGAACGGGCTGCCGATGTCGACGCCTTGCGTCAGCGCCTGCGGCAGGATGGTATTGATGTGGTGGTGGTGAAGTTGTCAGCCAAACAATAATCGAGTGGATTTCATGATGAAAAAATGGGTTTTAGCCGCTTTGTTCCTGTCGTCGTCACTGGCGCATGCTGCACTGGTCGAGGGGCGTGACTACACCGTGCTGGCCAAGCCGCAGCCTACCGTTGCCGCCGGCAAGGTGGAAGTGATCGAGTTCTTCTCTTACGCCTGCATTCATTGCTACAACCTGGATCCGGCGCTGGAAGCCTGGCGCAAGAAGCTGCCGGCCAATGTAGAGTTCCGTCGCGAGCAGATCGTCTGGAACAAGCCGATGGAAGGGCTGGCCCGCCTGTATGCCACCTTCAATGCGACCAAGACATTGGAAAAGCTTCATCAGCCTGCGTTTGAAGCGGTGATGAAGAAGAATATCAACCTGGCAGAGGAAGACAAGCTGCGTCAGTGGCTGCCAAGCCAGGGCGTCAATACCGCCAGCTTCATGCAGACCTACAAGTCGTTTGGCGTGAACGCGCAGGTGGCCCGTGCCAGCAAGATGACTCGCGATTACGCGGTACAGGGTACGCCGGCGATCGTGGTGGGCGGCAAGTACATGGCACAGCCGGCAGAGCCGGCACGCCTGCTGCAGGTGGTCAACGAGCTGGTGGCCAAGGTGGCGAGCGGCAAATAAGCAAGGCATGATGCTGACTCAAGGGTCGTCTGTGGACGACCCTTTTATTATTGAAGTGAAAGATCGGGGGCGTGGTGGACTGGCTGTTTTTGGCGAAAGCATTGTTGTTGGGGGTGGTGGAGGGCTTGACCGAGTTCCTGCCGGTATCCAGTACCGGCCACCTGATCGTGATCGGCGATCTGATCGGCTTCTTTAACGAGGGCAAGGTGTTCGAAGTGGCGATCCAGCTGGGGGCGATCCTGGCGGTGCTGTTCGAATACCGGCAGCGTTTTGTCAGCGTCGCCACCGGCTTGCGTTCCGACCCCAAGGCGCAACGTTTCGCGCTGAACCTGCTGGTGGCGTTCCTGCCGGCGGCGGTGATGGGGCTGCTGTTCATCAAGCAGATCAAGTACTACTTCTTCAACCCGGTCAGCGTCGCCACGGCCTTGATCGTTGGCGGCTTGCTGATCCTGTACGCCGAGCGCCGCACCCACACCACACGGGTGCACCAGGTGGATGACATCGGTTGGCGTGACGCGCTGAAGGTCGGTTGTGCCCAGGTGCTGGCGATGATTCCGGGCACCTCGCGCTCCGGCGCCACCATCATCGGCGGGATGTTCTTCGGGCTGGATCGCAAGGTTGCCGCCGAGTTTTCCTTCTTCCTGGCGGTGCCGACCATGTTTGCCGCAACCTTCTACGACCTGTACAAGCACCGTGACGTGCTGTCGCTGTCTGAATTGCCGATGTTCGCGGTCGGCTTTGTGGCCGCCTTTATCAGTGCCTTGCTGGCGGTGCGCACCCTGGTGCGCTTCATCGCCACGCATACCTACGAGGTGTTTGCCTGGTACCGTATCGTGTTCGGTGTGGTCATCCTCGCGACCTGGTACTGGGGTTGGGTAAGTTGGAGTGTTTAATGCTTGACGGTAGTGGTCGGGCAGGGTATCATGTTTTTCTCAGTCGCGGGATGGAGCAGTCTGGTAGCTCGTCGGGCTCATAACCCGAAGGTCGTAGGTTCAAATCCTGCTCCCGCAACCAAGGATTTTAAAAGCCGTCAATAAGTCAGATTGACGGCTTTTTGTCGTGCACGATTTTTGTGCGCACGGCCGGACATTCTGGTGCACGCATGAAAAAAGCCACCCGACGGGTGGCTTTTTGCCTGCAAGGTTGGCCGCAACTCAGATGCGACGGGCCAGCTCTTCCGCCTTGCCGACGTAGCCGGCCGGGGTTAGCTCCAGCAGGCGGACTTTTTCCGCTTCCGGAATTTCCAGACCCTTGATGAAGGCGGACAGGGTTTCACGGGTGATACCGTCCTTGCCGCGGGTCAGCTCTTTCAGCTGCTCGTACGGGTTAGGCACGCCGTAGCGGCGCATTACGGTCTGGATCGGCTCGGCCAGCAGCTCCCAGGTGGCGTCCAGATCGGAAGCCAGCATCGCCGGGTTGATCTCCAGCTTGTTGAGACCCTTCATCAGTGCCTTGAAGCCCAGCAGGGTGTAGCCGAAGCCGACGCCCATATTGCGCAGCACGGTGGAGTCGGTCAGGTCACGCTGCCAGCGCGACAGCGGCAGCTTCTCGGCCAGGTGGCCCAGCACGGCGTTGGCCAGGCCCAGGTTGCCTTCCGAGTTTTCGAAGTCGATCGGGTTGACCTTGTGCGGCATGGTCGAGCTGCCGACTTCGTCCTTCTTCACCTTCTGCTTGAAGTAGCCCAGCGAGATGTAGCCCCAGATGTCGCGATCCAGGTCGATCAGGATGGTGTTGATGCGTGACAGTTGCTGGTACAGCTCGGCCATGTAGTCGTGCGGCTCGATCTGGATGGTGTACGGGTTGAAGGTCAGACCCAGGCCGGTCACGAAGCGGCCGGCCAGGCTTTCCCAGTCCACGTCCGGGTAGGCGACGATGTGGGCGTTGTAGTTGCCGACGGCGCCGTTGATCTTGCCCAGCAGTTCCTGCTTCACCAGCTGTTCGCGCTGGCGCTTGAGGCGGTACACCACGTTGGCCAGTTCCTTGCCCATGGTGGACGGGGTGGCTGGCTGGCCGTGGGTGCGGCTCATCATCGGGATGGCGGCCTGGTCGTGCGCCAGCTGCGACAGCTTGGCGATTACTTCGTCCACGGCCGGCAGCATCACGGTGTTGCGGGCCGTCTTCAGCATCAGCGCGTGCGACAGGTTGTTGATGTCTTCCGAGGTGCAGGCGAAGTGGATGAATTCGCTGGCGGCCATCACTTCCGGGTTGCCGGACAGGCGCTCTTTCAGCCAGTACTCGATCGCTTTCACGTCGTGGTTGGTGCGGGCTTCGATCGCCTTCACTTCTTCGCCGTGCTGGATCGAGAAGTTGTCGATCACGTCGTCGATTTCACGGATGGTGGCGGCGGAAAACGGCTTTACCTCCTCGATGCCCGGTTCGGCTGCCAGCATTTTCAGCCATTCCAGTTCGACCTTGATGCGCGCTTTCATCAGGCCAAATTCGGAGAAAATGGCGCGCAGTGGCTCGGCCTGGCCGGAGTAGCGGCCGTCGAGCGGGGAGAGGGCGGTCAGCGTTGTCAGATTCATCACTCAGTGCTTCCAGGTTGCTGGCCAGCGGGGCTGGCCGGTTGCTTCAAAAAGAAAGGGGAACCAAGGTTGGCCGCAATCAGGCGGCCAGACGGCGTGCGATGCCGGCGGCCAGCTTGTCGGCGGCTTCAGGGCAAAAGCGGAAGAACAGCTCCGGCTCGATCATTTCCAGTTCCATGATCGCCAGTGCGCCGTCGTTGTCGCGGATCAGGTCGACGCGGGCGTATAGCACGTCGAACGGCACGGCCGCCACGGCAGCTTCGGCGAACAGGATCTCGTCGGCGGACGGCTCGAAGCGGTGCACGGTGCCGCCGTGGTCGTCCTGCACGCGGAAGTCGCCGGCCTTGGCGGTCTTGCGGATGGCGTGGGTGTACTGGCCGTCGATGACCATCAGCGACAGCTCGCCCTGTTCCAGGATGCTGCGCTGGAACGGCTGCAGCATCATCGCCTCCTGTTCCACCAGCTCGCCGAAGGTGCACTCGTGCCGTTCGCTGTCGAGTGCGTGGAAGCGGTAGGTGTGACGGGCGGCGCCGGAAACGGTGGGCTTCAGGATCACGTCTTCCCAGCCGCTTTCGGCGACGATGTGCGCCAGCGAGCGCGGGTCGCCGCGCTCGATGAACAGGGTCGGCACGATGTTGATGTCGCCTTCGGCCAGTGCGCCGAGGTAGTGCTTGTCGATGTTCCAGTGGATCAGGCCGGCCTCGTTGAACAGGCGGGTGCTCTGGCTGACGCGGGCCAGCCACGGCGAAAACTCGGCAAAGCGGTGGAAGTAGTCCCAGGTGCTGCGGAACACGGCGGCGCGGCATTGCGTCCAGTCATAGGCCGGGTCGGCCCAGTCCTTGCGGCCAACCTTGAGGCCTTGTCGTTCCAGCGCGGCCAGTACCAGATTGTCCTCGGTGTGTACCTGCTGGCTGTACCAGTCTGCGGCATCCAGCGCCAGCAGCTTGTGATCGGTCAGCACGACAACGTCGTAATGCATAGCTCTATCCGTGTGCAAGATGAAAAACGGGGCGGCCGTCGCCGGCCGCCGTTGCCTTACATGCCAGGCATCATGCCTTTCATGCCCTTCATCAGTTTCATGATCCCGCCCTTGGACGAGAACTGCTTCATCATCTTCTGGGTCTGCTCGAACTGCTTCAGCAGACGGTTGACCTCCTGCACGCTGACACCGGAGCCGGCGGCGATACGGCGCTTGCGGCTGGCTTTCAGCAATTCCGGCTTGCGGCGCTCTTCCATGGTCATCGAGTTGATGATGCCCTCGATGCGGCGCATGGATTTCTCGGCCTCGGCGCCCTGTACGCCCTTGGCCAGCTGACCGATCTCGCCCGGCATTTTTTCCAGCAGGCTGGTCATGCCGCCCATCTTCTTCATTTGCTGCATCTGCGCCTTGAAGTCCTCAAGGTCGAAGCCCTTGCCGGACTTCAGCTTCTTGGCCATCGCCTGCGCTTCTTTTTCGTCGATGCCTTTCTGCACATCTTCGATCAGCGACAGCACGTCACCCATGCCCAGAATGCGGCTGGCGAGGCGGTCGGGGTGGAACGGCTCGAGGCCGGTCAGCTTTTCGCCGACACCGATGAACTTGATCGGTTTGCCGGTGATGTGGCGTACCGACAGCGCGGCACCGCCACGCGAGTCGCCGTCCATCTTGGTCAGGATCACACCGGTCAGCGGCAGGGTCTCGTTGAAGGCCTTGGCGGTGTTGACCGCATCCTGACCCTGCATCGCGTCGACCACGAACAGGGTTTCGATCGGTTTGAGGAAACCGTGCAGCGCCTTGATCTCGGCCATCATCGCCTCGTCGATGGCGAGGCGGCCGGCGGTATCGACCATCAGCACGTCAAACAGGTGGCGTTTGGCGTGATCCAGCGCCGCGGCGGCGATGTCCAGCGGCTTCTGGTCCGGCGACGACGGGAAGAATTCGACACCAACCTGTTCGGCCAGCGTCTTCAGCTGTTCGATTGCTGCCGGACGGTACACGTCGGCGGAGACCACCAGAATCTTCTTCTTCTGGGTCTCCTTCAGCAGCTTGGACAGCTTGCCGACGGTGGTGGTCTTGCCGGCGCCCTGCAGGCCGGCCATCAGCACGATCGCCGGCGGCACGGCGGCCAGGTTCAGCGCGTCGTTCTTGTCCCCCATCAGTCGCACCAGCTCGTCGTTGACGATGCCGATCAGCGCCTGGCCCGGGGTCAGGCTGCCCATCACTTCCTGGCCCAGCGCACGTTCCTTGACCTGGGCGATGAAAGTCTTGACGACCGGAAGCGCGACGTCGGCCTCCAGCAAGGCCAGCCGCACCTCGCGCAGGGCATCCTGGATGTTGGTTTCGCTGATGCGCGCCTGGCCACGAATGGTTTTCAGCGCACTGGTAAGTCTGGAAGTAAGGTTGTCGAGCATGCGGTGTCCTTCTGTCTGCCAAGCAAGGGCTGCTTTGGTGTAGACTCTTTAATCATTCATTTTACCACGAGCCGCCCCCGGTTCGCAGACCTGCCACACCTCCATGAGCGGATTACTTTTCATCTTGGTCACTTTATTGACTTTTGGTTACCTGGGCCTGGCGGTTCACTACCTGGGTCACTGGCGCGGACATGTGCTGTGGCCACGTCAGACCGGTATCGAGCACTCCTTGCTGGGGGGGCTGCTGCTGCTGCATGCGATCGTGCTGGCGTTGCCGGTTGCCCACAGCGGCATGGTGAGTCTGGGGTTGGGGACCGCGCTGTCGCTGCTGTCGTGGATGATGTTGCTGATCTTCTGGACCGGCAGCTATTTCTCGCGCATGGAAGGGCTGCAGACCTTTCTGGTGCCGGTCGCATTTGTCGCGGTGCTGCTGGCGGAAATCCTGCCGCTGCCGCGCAATACCTACGCCGTGAACGATGTCGCTTTTCTGCTGCATATGGTGGTGTCGCTGCTGGCCTACAGCCTGTTTGCCATCGGGGCGCTGATCGCGATGCTGATGCTGATGCAGGAGCGGGCGCTGCACGAGCGCAAGCCGGGGCGCCTGTCCGGCAAGCTGCCGCCGTTGATGGTGATGGAAAACCTGATGTTCCAGACGCTGGGAACCGGTTTCCTGCTATTGACCGCCAGCCTGGCCAGTGGCGTACTCTTTTCCGAGGAAGTGTTCGGCAAACCGGCGGTATTCAGCCACAAGACCGTGTTCGCGGTGACGTCCTGGCTGGTGTTCGGCGCCTTGCTGGTTGGCCGCAAGTATCGCGGCTGGCGCGGCCGGCTGGCGATACGCTGGACGCTGGGTGGTTTCGTGCTGTTGTTGCTGGCGTACATCGGAACCAAGGTCGTCATGCAATTTGTCTTGCGCTAATGTTTATTTATTTGGGATATTGATGGCGCGGTCATTAACAATCATGGGAGCAAAATGATGAAACTCTTCTTCGCTGCATTGCTGTCCCTGCTGTTCTCCGTGGCAGCGCTCGCGGCTGTCAACGCCAACACTGCCAGCCAGCAGGAGCTGGAATCGCTGAAAGGTATCGGCCCGGTCAAGGCCAAGGCCATCATCGACTATCGCACCAAGAATGGCCCATTCAAGAGCTATGCCGATCTGGAAAACGTACCGGGCATCGGTGCCAAGACCCTTGAAAAGCTGAAGGCGGATCTGCAGGTCGGGGCTGGTGCGGCCAAGGCCGCCACCAAGGCTCCGGCAGCCAAACCGGCGACTACCGCCAAACCGACTGTGGTGCCGGCACCGGCTCCGGCAAAAAAACCGTAAGCTGACCATTCGTCAGACCCAACAAAAACCCTGCACCGCTGTGCAGGGTTTTTTGCGTGCGGGCCGTCGGCTCAGGGCGCCGGCCGCAGCAGCTGCTCGAAGATGCCTTGCGTCAGCTGCTGTTGGGCTAGGCCCAGCTCCAGCAGCCGTGCCAGCGTCAGCGCGTAGTGGCTGTGCAGTAGCGGAGGCCGTGCGAATTCCTGTAGCAGCGCGCCCAGCTCCGGCTGGCTGTCATCGTGCTGCGCGCGGCGGTACTGCCGCGCCAGTGCCAGCAGCTGCTGTCCCAGCTGCAGCTGGCTGGCGAAGAATGCCGGCCAGTCCGGCTGGGTCTGACCGTGTCGCATCGTTTCGTGCAGCAGCGGGCCGTTGATGTAGAGGAAGGCGTCGAACACGCGCTGGCAGAAGCGGCCGGCACCGCGTGGGCCGCACCACAGCCAGGCGCCGGCGGCCGGGGCGAGTGCGTCCAGCAGCGGGCGCGCCTGCTCGCGCAAGGCCGGGGTGCAGCCGACGAAGAGCATGAAACCGTATTGCCGCGCCGACGGGTGCGGGGTGACTGCCAGCTCGACGTCGATGTCCGCGTCGCTGCCGCCGCCCAGGCGCAAGCCCTGCCAGCACAGCGCCGTGCCGTGGCGACTGGCCGCCGGCTGCAGGCCGCAGTCGGCCAGCCGCTGCTGCAACGCGTCGAGGGTGGTGGCGGGAGAGGCGGGCAGTTCCATCCGGTGTTTACAGTAGGTGCCAGTCAAAGTCGCGCAAACGCTGCAGGAACCAGGCCATCGCCTGCCCCGGTTCCTTGGTTTGCCATGCGTAATATAGTGGCACGGGATCGCGCGCATCTTCCACTGCCTTGAGCAGCAAACGACCGTCAGCCAGCGGTTTTTGCACATGCTGCAGTGGCAAAAAACCGATACCGAGGCCGGCGCACTGCATATTGATCTTGTCGTCCAGGCTGGATACGGTCAGTCGCGTCTGGCCTTCCTGGATCGAGGCGCTGCGCGGCGTCAGCGTACGCGAGCTGTCGGCCAGCACGATGATGCGGTGCTTGCGCAGCTCGTGCGCCGGGATCGGCTCTGCCGCCTGTGCCAGCGGGTGCGACGGCGCGACGCAAAAGCCGAAGGCGGCGTGACCCAGCTCGCGGCAGTACAGGTTGCCCTGCACCGGCATGTCCGGGGCGCCGATGGTCAGGTCGGCGCGGCCGTCGATCAGCGCATCCCACATGCCGCCGAAGTTCTCGCGCGTCAGGCGCAGCTCGGTCTGCGCGCCCAGTTCGTCGAATTCGCGCACCAGATCGATCACGCGCGCGAACGGCAGCAGTTCGGAGATGGCGATGCGCAATTCGCCTTCCCAGCCGGTGGCGTGGGTTTTCACCCGCTGTTCCAGCATCGCCGCCGAGTCCAGCAGCGTGCGCCCCTCCTGCAGCAGCAGTCGCCCGGCCGAGGTCAGCTTGGCCTTGTGGCCGCTGCGGTCGAACAGCATCACGCCCAGATCCTGCTCCAGCTTCTGCACGCTGTAGGTGATGGCGGACGGCACGCGGAACAGCGCCTCGGCGGCGGCGGCAAAACTGCCGCGACGGTCAATGGCGTCCAGTACCAGCAGGGCGTCGAGGGAGAGTCGGATCATGGAGGGCTGCCTGAAAACGGAATGAAAAAAGCCGGTGGCGTGTGCCACCGGCTGTGTCGGCCATCACGGGATCAACCCTGCTTGGCGCGCTCGATGCCTTCTTCCAGTTCGCGGGTGGCATCTTCCAGTGTACCCCAACCCTGGATTTTGACCCATTTGCCTTTTTCCAGATCCTTGTAGTGCTCGAAGAAGTGCACCATCTGGTCGCGCAGCAGCTGCGGCAGGTCTTCCAGCTTCTGGATGTCCTTGTACATCGGGCACAGTTTTTCGACCGGCACCGCGATCAGCTTGGCGTCGACACCGCCGTCGTCTTCCATCTTGATCAGGCCCAGCATGCGCACGCGGATCAGCACGCCCGGCGGCAGCGGGAACGGAGTCACCACCAGCACGTCGACCGGGTCGCCGTCACCGGCGATGGTCTGCGGCACGAAACCGTAGTTGGCCGGGTAGAACATCGAGGTGCCCATGAAACGGTCCACGCACAGCGCGCCGCTTTCCTTGTCGAATTCGTACTTGATTGGGGCGCTGTTGGCGGTGATCTCGATAACGACGTTAACGTCGTTCGGCATGTTCTTGCCCGGGCCGATGAGGTCGATATTCATGCGTGAAAGTCCTTTTCCGGTTGAGTCATCAGGAATAAACCCGGTGATTATACCAGCAGCCCAGCCGAGGTATAATCGCGTCTATTGATGAAGGCCATAACCGCACATGATGCTAGATAAGCTGATTTCCGAATTCGACCGCGGCCTGCGCACCCTGTTTGCGCCGGCCAGCAGTGCCCGCCCGCATCCCGACCACGATGTCGACGAGGCGGAGCTGTCCACCGAAGACAAACGCCACGCGCTGGGGCTGATGCGCGTCAACCACTGCGGCGAGGTGTGCGCGCAGGCGTTGTACCAGGGCCAGGCGCTGACCGCGCGCGATCCGGCAGCGCGCGAGGCGCTGCGCCACGCCGCGTTCGAGGAGGTGGAGCACCTGGCGTGGACCGAGCGCCGCATCCGCGAGCTGGGCGGCCGCCCGAGCCTGTTCAACCCGCTGTGGTACACCGGCTCGCTGGCGATCGGCGTCACCGCCGGCCTGCTCGGCGACAAGTGGAACCTCGGCTTCCTGCAGGAGACCGAACACCAGGTCGGCGCCCATCTCGACAGCCACCTCAGCGAACTGCCGGCGCAGGACGACAAGAGCCGCGCCATCGTCAGCCAGATGCGCGACGACGAGCTCAAGCACGCCGATATGGCGCAGCAGCTGGGCGCGGCCGAGCTGCCGCTGCCGGTGAAGGGCATGATGAAGCTGTCCGCCAAGCTGATGACGGTGAGCAGTTACCGCTTGTGAATGTCAGCGCATGAAAAAAGCCGCCTTCGGGCGGCTTTTTTGTTTGCGGCCAACCTTGGGCAAGGTTGGCCGCGAGTGCGGCATCGGCTTCAGAAGAACAGCACGGTGAGCAGCAGGAAGGTCGGGATCAGGAAGGCACAGGCCCAGCCGATGTAGCCGAAGAAGCTCGGCATCGCCACGCCGCGCTCTTCCGCGATCGCCTTCACCATGAAGTTGGGGGCGTTGCCGATATAGCTGTTGGCGCCCATGAACACCGCGCCCATCGAGATCGCCATCAGGGTATTGGCACCGGTCGCCATCAGGTGCTGCGCGTCGCCGCCGGCGAGGTTGAAGAACACCAGGTAGGTCGGTGCATTGTCGAGGAAGCTGGACAGCGCGCCGGTGAGCCAGAAGTAGGCGACGTTGACTGGCGTGCCGTCGGGTGCGGTCACCATGTGCACCAGGCCGGCAAAGGCGCCGCCGGTACCGGCTTTCAGCATTGCCAGCACCGGGATCATGCTGATGAAGATGCCGGCAAACAGCTTGGCCACCTCCAGCATCGGCCCCCAGTTGAAGGCGTTGGCCTCGCGGCAGCTGCGCGGCGTCAGCTTCAGCGACAGCCCGGTCATGACCAGCAACAGCACGTCGCGCACCACGTTCTGCAGCTCGATGTCGAGGCCGTACACCTGCCACACCACGCCCGGCTGCCACACGCCGGACAGCAGCACCGCCGCCACCACGCCGCCCAGCAGCAGGAAGTTCAGCTTGCCTTCGATGCGCAGCGGGCTGTCCGGGGTCGGGTCGCGCGCCAGCGTCTGCGCGCTTTCCTTGCTGTAGAAGTAGCTGTCCAGCACGAAGAACACCAGCAGCAGGATCAGGCTGGCACTGAACATCGGCACCAGCATGTGCTCCATGGTCCAGCCGAAGCCGACACCCTTGAGGAAGCCGAGGAACAGCGGCGGATCACCCAGCGGCGTCAGCGAGCCGCCGATATTGGCGACCAGGAAGATGAAGAACACGAACACGTGGGTCTTGTAGCGACGGTTGTCGTTGGCGCGCAACAGCGGGCGGATCAGCAGCATCGAGGCGCCGGTGGTGCCGGTGAAGCTGGCCAGCACGGTGCCGGTAGCCAGCACGCCGCTATTGAGCAGTGGCGAGCCGTGCAGGTTGCCGTTGATGAAAATGCCGCCGGCAACGGTGAACAGCGCCACCAGCAGGATGATGAACGGCACGTACTCCAGCAGCATGGTGTGCAGGATGTCGTGGCTGACGCTGGCCAGACCATGGTTGGCCGCAAACGGCAGCACGAAGGCCAGTGCCCAGCCGGCGGCGATCTTGCCGAAGTGGTGGTGCCAGATGGCCGGGGCCAGTAGCGGCATCAGGGCGATGCTTAACAGCAGGCCGGCAAAGGGCACGGCCCACAGCATGGAGAGTTCTGCGCCATTGACGCTGGCGTGGGCCAGTGACGGCAGCAGCGTCAGTGCCAGCGGCAGCACAGGACGTAGCAAGCGGAGTTGGGACATTTTCGACTCTGGGTTGAGCAGGGCGCGCTGCGCTTCCGGCGAGTGCGCGCACCCTTGATTGTTTTGGCTCGTGTGGAGACAACCGGAAGGCGGCAATTGTAACCGCCGCATCCGGCGCCGCGCCATCGGGAAGTTCCCCGCATCCGGCGTGCGCCCAAAACAAAACGACCAGCCGCAGGGCTGGTCGTGGTGTCAATGTCCCGGCTGTGTTCAGCCGAACAGCTTGCTGACGTCCTTCGCCTCCCAGTGCGGGAAGTGCTTGCGTACCAGCGCGTTGAACTCGATTTCGAACGCGCGCAGGCGGGCGAGGTCGCTCTGGTCCTGGCTGGCGCTGTCCACTGCCACCGCGGCGCGGATCATGCCGGCACCGGCGGTGCCGTTGGACAGGCGGTCGATGACGATGAAGCTGCCGGTGGCGCGGCAGGCTTTGTAGGCGTCGAACACCACCGGTGCGGTGAAGGCGATGCGCACCAGACCGATCTCGTTCAGCTGCAGTTTTTCCGCCTCGAACGCGTCCAGCGTGTTCACGTCCACGCGGTGCACGATGCGCTCGACGCGACCGGTGACGTTCTTGCCGGCCAGCTTGAAGCCGTAGTCCTTGCCCACCACCAGCGGGTTCTCGTCCATCCACACCAGGTGCGCCTCGATGGCCTGGCTGACCGTCGGTGCAGCTTCGTCGGCGCGCACGATCATGTCGCCGCGCGAGATGTCGATCTCGTCGGCCAGCGTCAGGGTGATGGCCTGGCCGCTGCGCGCCATGTCGAGATTGCCCTCGTGCACCACCACGTTTTCCACCGTGCTCTGTTTGCCGGACGGCAGCGCGACGATGCGGTCGCCGGGACGGATCTCGCCGCTGGCGACGGTGCCGCAGAAACCGCGGAAGTCCAGGTTCGGGCGGTTCACGTACTGCACCGGCAGACGGAAGGCGGTCTGCGCCACGTCGTGGTCGATCTCGACGCTGTCGAGAATGCCCATCAGCGTCTGGCCGTCGTACCACGGCGTGCGCTCGCTGGCGGTGACCACGTTGTCGCCGCGCAGCGCCGAGATCGGCACGAAGCGGATATCGGCGATGTCGAGGTTGGCCGCAAAGGCGAGGTACTCGTCGCGGATGCGGTTGAACACCGCTTCGTCGAAGTCCAGCAGATCCATCTTGTTGATGGCCACCACCACGTGCTTGATGCCCAGCAGGCTCACGATGTAGCTGTGGCGGCGGGTCTGGGTCTGCACGCCGTAGCGGGCATCGATCAGGATCACCGCCAGATTGCAGGTGGAGGCGCCGGTGGCCATGTTGCGGGTGTACTGCTCGTGGCCCGGGCAGTCGGCGATGATGAACTTGCGGCGGTCGGTGCTGAAGTAGCGGTAGGCAACATCGATGGTGATGCCCTGCTCACGCTCGGCCTGCAGGCCGTCCACCAGCAAGGCGAGGTCGATCTCCTCGTCGGTGGTGTTGTACTTTTTGGAGTCGCGCTGGATCGCCGCCAGCTGGTCTTCGAAGATCAGCTTGGAGTCGTGCAGCAGGCGGCCGATCAGCGTCGATTTGCCGTCGTCGACGTTGCCGCAGGTGATGAAGCGCAGCAGGTCCTTGTTTTCGTGTTGCTTCAGGTACGCCAGGATGTCGCTGGCGATCAGGTCGGATTGGTGTGCCATGAGCGTCGTGCCTTGCATCAGCAAGGTTGGCCGCATGCGGCCAACCTTTGAACATTCGGTAGGGGCGAAAAAGGGGCTTGGAGCTTGTTCAACGTCTCGCGAGCTAGAGCGAGACAAGGCGAAAACGGCTGAGAAAGCGGAGTTGACATGGGGTCAATGAGCATTCCGAAGTCGTTTTCAACGCGGTATCGCCGACGCGCAGCAGGCGTTGAATGGGCTCTTTAGAAGTAGCCTTCCATCTTCTTCTTCTCCATCGAGCCGGACGAATCGTGATCGATCACGCGGCCCTGGCGTTCGGAGGTCTTGGTCAGCAGCATTTCCTGGATCACTTCCGCCAGCGTGGTGGCTTCCGATTCCACCGCGCCGGTCAGCGGATAACAGCCGAGGGTGCGGAAGCGGACCTTCTTGGTCTCGATCTTCGCTTTTTCCTCGTCGCTGAGGTACTGCAGGATGCGGTCGTCGTCGATCATGATCAGCGTGCCGTCACGCTCGATCACCTTGCGCTCGGCGGCAAAGTACAGCGGCACGATCTCGATGTTTTCGAGGAAGATGTACTGCCAGATGTCCAGCTCGGTCCAGTTCGACAGCGGGAACACGCGGATCGACTCGCCCTTGTTGATCTTGGCGTTGTAGATGTTCCACAGTTCCGGACGCTGGCTTTTCGGGTCCCAGCGGTGGTTCTTGTCGCGGAAGGAGTACACGCGCTCCTTGGCGCGCGATTTTTCCTCGTCGCGGCGGGCACCACCGAAGGCAGCGTCGAACTTGTACTTGTTCAGCGCCTGCTTCAGGCCTTCGGTCTTCATCACGTCGGTGTGCTTGGCACTGCCGGCGGTGAACGGGTTGATGTTGGCGTCGACGCCTTCCTGGTTGACGTGGACGATCAGGTCCCAGCCGTATTCCTTCGCCTGCTTGTCGCGCAGCGCGATCATGTCCTGGAATTTCCAGGTGGTGTCCACGTGCATCAGCGGGAAGGGTGGGCGGCCGGGGGCAAAGGCCTTTTGTGCCAAATGCAGCATCACCGCCGAATCCTTGCCGATGGAGTACAGCATCACCGGGTTGTCAAACTCGGCGGCGACTTCACGGATGATGTGGATGGACTCGGCTTCAAGTTGCTTGAGGTGAGTCAGCCTCTCCTGACTGATATTCATCTTTGCGCTCAATTCTCTGGCTGTTGGCATCGTCGGCAGCGTCTCTGCCGTGCCGGGGATTCCGACAGTTGCACTGTACCGGAGCG
The DNA here is from genome assembly GCF_028548475.1 of Vogesella margarita. Classification (GTDB taxonomy): domain Bacteria; phylum Pseudomonadota; class Gammaproteobacteria; order Burkholderiales; family Chromobacteriaceae; genus Vogesella; species Vogesella margarita. The sequence continues at coordinate 32,119 of NZ_JAQQLE010000009.1, read as the reverse complement.
CGGACGCGGCAAGAAAGACTGATTTTATATATCAATATGCGATATCGAGAGCAAAAAGAATGGCAAGGCGGGAATATCGAGGCAGAAACAAAAACACCACCCGAAGGTGGTGTTTTGCTTGATGCTGGCGTCCCCACGGGGAATCGAACCCCGGCCGCCGCCGTGAAAGGGCAGTGTTCTAACCGCTAAACTATAGGGACTGAATTGTGTGGTGCACCCGGAGCGATTCGAACGCCCGACCCTTTGGTTCGTAGCCAAATACTCTATCCAACTGAGCTACGGGTGCAACTTGGCGTCCCCACGGGGAATCGAACCCCGGCCGCCGCCGTGAAAGGGCAGTGTTCTAACCGCTAAACTATAGGGACGCTGTGGTGGTGCACCCGGAGCGATTCGAACGCCCGACCCTTTGGTTCGTAGCCAAATACTCTATCCAACTGAGCTACGGGTGCACTGTTCTCGTTTGCTGTTGCTTGCGAGAGACGCGAACTATACGGATGCCGCCGCCGCCTGTCAAGCCTGTGGCGGCAATTTCTTTTGCCGGCCGTGCCTTGCGCGGCGGCAATGTGTCATTGCCGTGCGGTGCGGGTGTTGTCCGGCGCCACGGCGGCCGGGTTGTTGCTGCGCCACGGGTTGATGTCCAGCCCGCCGCGGCGGGTGTAGCGCGCGTACACCGTCAGCTTGCTCGGTGCGCAGGCGCGCAACACGTCGACGAAGATGCGTTCCACGCACTGCTCGTGGAATTCGTTGTGCTGGCGGAAGCCGATCAGGTAGCGCAGCAGCGTCTCGCGGTCGATCTGTGGGCCGGTGTAACTGATGGCGACGCTGCCCCAGTCCGGCTGGCCGGTGACCAGACAGTTGGATTTCAGCAGCTGCGAGGTCAATGTTTCGCTGACGATGTTGGCCGCATCGGCGCGCAGCGCATCCGGGCATGGCGCGTAGCTGCTGACTTCGATGTCCAGCTCGTCGATGCACTCGCCGGCCAGCTCCGCGATCCGTTCGCGGCCGAACTCGGCGGGCGGGAGCAGGCTGACCGTCACCTTGCCGCCGGCGGCGTTGGACAGGTCCAGCTCCAGCTGTGCCGCCACCTGCTGCCAGCTGGCGATGCGGGTCTGGTTGTAGCTGTTCAGGTACAGCTTGAACGACTTGGATTCGATCAGCCGCGGGCTGTCGGCCGGGATGCGGAAGGTGGCGATGGCCACCTGCGGCTTGCCCTTGCCGTTGAGCCACGAGACTTCGTAGCCGGTCCACAGGTCGACGCCGGCAAACGGCAGAGCGCCTTCGTTGACGCCGATTTCGTCGCGCTTTTGCTGGCGCGCGATCGGGAACAGCAGGCTGGCGTCGTACTGGTCCTGGTAGTCCACCTTCTTGCCCAGCGGCGAGAATTCCGGAGTGTAGGTCGGGTTCATGGTCATTCCTCATGCTGCGGCCGGACCAAAATCTTATGGTCAGCCGCAAGACTGGTTGCCGCCCCGTGTATCGACAGGGCGGCGTTATCGTTATAGTGCGCGGCGCATGAACTGGCGCGGACGCATGCCCATGGTGAACAGGCTGCCGAAGTAGGCAACGGCGCCCAGCAGCACCAGCAGCGTCAGCCACAGTGCTCGCTGCCAGCTGTGGCCGTGCCAGTCGATGGTGAAACCGTGCTGGATGGCCAGCAGCGCACCGGCCATCACCGCGCAGGCCAGCAGCAACTTGGCGATGAAGCCGCCCCAGCCGGCGTCCGGGCGATAGATGCCGTGCTTCTTCAACTGATAATAGAGCAGGCCCGCGTTCAGGCACGAGGCGAGGCCGATGGACAGCGCCAAGCCGGCGTGCGCCAGTGGGCCGATGAACACCATGTTCATCAACTGGGTGGCGATCAGCGTGGCGATGCCGATCTTCACCGGGGTCTTGATGTTCTGGCGCGCGTAGAAGCCGGGCGCCAGCACCTTCACCACGATCAGGCCTGTGAGGCCGACCGCGTAGGCGATCAGCGCCTGCTGCGTCATCAGCGCGTCGTGGGCGCTGAACTTGCCGTACATGAACAGCGTGGCGATCAAGGGCTTGGACAGCACCGCCAGCCCGACGGCGGATGGTACCGCCAGCAGCAGCGACAGGCGGATGCCCCAGTCCAGCAGGTGGCTGAACTCCTCGCGCGCCTCGTCACCGCGCGCGGCGTACTTGGACAGCGAGGGCAGCAGGATGGTGCCCAGCGCCACGCCCAGCACGCCGGTCGGGAATTCCATCAGCCGGTCGGCGTAGTACATCCACGACACGCTGCCGGAGGCGAGGAAGGACGCGAAGATGGTGTTGATCACCAGCGACACCTGGGCGATGGACACCCCCAGGATGGCCGGACCCATCTGCCGCACCACGCGCCACACCGCCGCATCGCGCAGCGCCAGCCGCGGCAGCGGCAGCATGTCCAGTTTCTTCAGGTGCGGCAGCTGGTAGACCAGTTGCGCGATGCCACCGATGAACACCGCCCAGCCCAGCACCAGCACCGGCGGGTCGAAGTACTTGGTCAGCAACAGCGCGCACAGGATGAAGGACACGTTCAGCAGCGTCGGCGTGAACGCCGGCACCGAGAAGCGGTTCCAGGTATTGAGCACGCTGCTGGCCAGCGAGGACAGCGAAATGAACAGGATATAAGGAAAGGTGATGCGCAGCAGGTCGCTGGTCAGCGCCATCTTGCCGGCATCGTCGGCAAAGCCGGGGGCGGACACCCAGATGATCCACGGTGCGGCCAACATGCCCAGCGCGGTCACTGCCGTCAGCACGATGGTGAGCGTGCCGGTGACGTGCGACAGGAACAGCCGGGTGGCGGCTTCGCCACGCTGCTCCTTGTATTCCGCCAGCACCGGCACGAAGGCCTGCGAGAACGCGCCTTCGGCAAAAATGCGACGCAGCAGGTTGGGCAGTTTGAAGGCGACAAAGAAGGCGTCGGTGGCCATGCCGGCGCCGAAAACACGCGCGATGATGGCATCGCGCACGAAGCCGAGCACGCGCGAAACCAGGGTCATGCTGCTGACTTTTGCCAGTGCTTTGAGTAAATTCATGCTTTACCGAACGGGTTGATGACGCTTTTATCGAGGGGCGTAGTTTACGCGGGAGGTATTGTTGTTGCAAAACGTGATCTTAGGCCTTAAAATCTGCCGTTTCAGATTCAGCTCATCAGGAGAATTCCATGGCTAATAGCGCACAAGCTCGCAAGCGTGCACGCCAGGCCCTTAAGCAGCGCGCGCACAACGCAAGCCTGCGTACGGCCTTCCGTACCGCCGTTAAGAAAGTGATCAAAGCAATCGAAGCCGGCGACAAGGCAGTAGCAAACACTGTGTTCCTCGCTTCCGTTAAAGTGATTGATCGTCTGGCTGACAAAGGCGTGTACCACAAGAACAAGGCAGCTCGCCACAAGAGCCGCCTGTCTGCCCACATCAAGGCCATGGCTGCCTGATCCGGGTTTGACGCAAGAATACGCAAAGGCTCCGCAATCGCGGAGCCTTTTGTGTTTCTGCGCGGTCTACCGTGCTTTGTTCCTGAATTGCGGGTGAGTCGATGAAGTTGCTGCCGCCAGTGTTGTTGCTGCTAGCCAGCCAAGTGTATGCCGATGAGGCGCTGTCACCGTTCAAGCAGTGTCGTGCCATCCTGGCGGACGCCGAGCGTCTGGCCTGTTTCGACGCCTTGCTGCCGCCGGCACCGTTGCTGCTGCCGTCGGAACTGTCGGCCGCGCCGGCAAGCCCGCCGGCGGCGACAACGTTGGCCGCAAACGAGTTGCCGCAACTGGACGCCGCGCCGGTAGCGGCCGATGCCGACACGGCGCCGCCCGCGCCGCGCTTCTCCGCCTCGGGCCTGGCCCGGCAGTGGGATCTGGACGAGGACAACAAGCTGGGCACCTTCGTGCTGCGCGCGCACCAGCCGACCTACATCCTGCCGCTGTGGCAACTGTTCTCGCCCAATTCGCAGCCGTCGTCGCCGACGCAGGAGTCGGTCAGCCTGTTCGGCACCAAGCTCAGCAATGTCGAAACCAAGTACCAGCTCTCGTTCAAGAGCAAGCTGTGGCAGAACGTGCTCGGCACGCCGGCCGATCTGTGGTTCGGCTACACCCAGCAGTCGCACTGGCAGATGTACAACAAGGGGCAGTCGTCCCCGTTCCGCGAGACCGACTACGAGCCGGAAGTGATGCTGACCACGCCGCTGCCGGCGCACTGGACGTGGCAGGGCTGGCGTTTGCGCATGGCCGGGGTCGGCGTGGTGCACCAGTCCAACGGCCAGACCGATCCGCTGTCGCGCAGCTGGAACCGGGCCTACGTGATGGCCGGCGCGGAGAAGGGCAACCTGAGCCTGACCGGGCGCTGGTGGTACCGGCTGCCGGAATCGCGCGCTACCGACGACAATCCGGACATCACCCGATACATGGGCCGCGGCGACGTGCAGGCGGTGTACCGCTGGAACGATCAGACCCTGGGCGGCCGCGTGCGCTACAACCCGCTGCACGGCAAGGGCGCGCTGCAGCTGGACTGGACCTTCCCGGTGGCCGGGCGGCTGCGCGGCTATGTGCAGGCGTTTGATGGCTACGGCGAAAGCCTGCTCGACTACAACCACCATTCGCGCGGGCTCGGGGTCGGCCTGATGCTGACCGACTGGCTGGCCAACTGAGGCGCGATGGCAGAATGCAAGCGGCGGGCGGCGGAGTGATCCGCCGCCCGCCGCTTTTATCCGGGTACGGGATTACAGCTGCACGTCGCCGCTGAGCAGTGCGGCGGCCTCGCGGGCCATTTCGCCTTCTTCGTCGGTGGCGATGACGTAGGCGTGGCGCGGGCTGTGCGGCGTGGTGATGCGCTGCGAGCGAGCAAGGTTGGCCGCAAGGTCGACCTCGAAGCCGAGCCAGGACAGCTGTTTCAGGATGCGGGCGCGCACCTCCGGCGAGCGCTCGCCGATGCCGGCGGTGAACACCACCGCATCCAGCCCCTTCATCGCGGTGGCCAGCGACGCCACTTCGCGTGCGGCGCGGTAGCAGAACAGCTCGATCGCCTCCTTCGCCGCCGGCTCCTTGCTGGCCAGCAGCTCGCGCATGTCGGCGGACAGGCCGGACACGCCGAGCAGGCCGCTGTGCTTGTACAGCTCCTGCCGCACCTGGGCGATGTCCATGCCCTCGTGCTCCAGCCAGTACAGCACCACCTCCGGATCGAGGTTGCCGGGGCGGCTGCCCATCATCAGGCCGTCGACCGCGGAAAAACCCATGCTGGAGGCGATGCTGCGGCCGTCGTGGATGGCGCAGGCGCTGGCGCCGCTGCCCAGATGGCAGACCACCACACGCTGGCTGGCCAGCGCCATGTCGCCCAGCCGCCGCGCGATGGATGCGTAGGACAGGCCGTGGAAACCGTAGCGGCGGATGCCCTGCTCGTGCCAGTGGCGGGCGATGCCGAAGCGGGTGGCGACCTCGGGTTGGCCGCAATGGAAGGCGGTGTCGAAGCAGGCGATCTGGGTCAGCCGACTGTCCAGCCGCGCGAAGGCGCTCATCACGCCCAGGCTGGCCGGCTGGTGCAGCGGTGCCAGCGGAATCAGCTCCGCCAGGTGGTCGACCACTTCCGGCGTCAGCACCACCGGGCTGGTGTAGCGGTCTCCGCCGTGCACCACGCGGTGCGCGACCGCCACCGCTTCCAGCCCCTTGTCGGCAAGGATGTTGAGCACGGCCGCCACCGCCTCGTCGCGGCTGCTGCCGGCCAGTGTCACCCGCGTCTGGCGGCCGCCGTAGTCCAGCTCCAGGCTGGCGCCGGCGGCTCCGAAACGGTCGACGAGGCCGCGTGCCAGCAGTTGCACGCCGTCCGGCTGGTAGGCGCGGAATTTCAGCGTGGCGGAGCCGGCATTGATGGCGATGAGGGCCTTGCTCATGATTTATCCTTTTCTGTGGGCGGCAAAGACGTTGGCCACCGCTGCCGAAGCCAGCCGTCCGGCCGCATCGTCGGCACGGCTGGTCAGCACGATCGGCACCCGGGCGCCCATCACGATGCCGGCGCTGGCCGCGGCGGCCAGATAGGTCAGCTGCTTGGCCAGCATATTGCCCGATTCCAGGTCCGGCACCAACAAGATGTCCGGTTCGCCGGCGACCGCCGAGTCGATGCCCTTGGTGTCGGCCGCCGCGTGCGAGATGGCGTTGTCGAAGGCCAGCGGGCCGTCCAGCAGCGCGCCGCGGATCTGGCCGCGGTCGGCCATCTTGCACAGCGCCGCCGCATCCAGCGTGGCGCGCATCGCCGGGTTGATGGTTTCCACCGCCGCCAGGATCGCCACCTTCGGCTGCGCCACGCCGAGGGCGTGGGTCAGGTCGATGGCGTTCTGGCAGATGTCGCGCTTGGTCATCAGGTCCGGTTCGATGTTGATGGCGGCGTCGGTGATGAACAGGTAGCGCGGGTAGCTTTCCACCTTCATCACGAACACGTGGCTGATGCGGCGGTCGGTGCGGATGCCCTTGCTGCGGTCCAGCACTGCGCTCATGAACTCGTCGGTGTGCAGACTGCCCTTCATCAGGCTGTCGGCACGACCGTCGCGCACCAGTGCCACCGCGCGCTCGGCGGCGGCGTGGCTGTGCTCGGCGTCGATCACCTCGAAGCGGGAGAGGTCGATGTCCATGCCGGCGGCCAGCTTGAGCAGCTTGGCGCGCGGCGCGATCAGGATCGGGGTGGCGATGCCGTGCTCGGCGGCCTCGACCGCGCCCAGCAGTGCTTCCGGGCTGCAGGGATGGGCCACCGCCATCGGCTGCGGACCGTTGGCGGTGGCCTGGCTGATGATGTCGCTAAAGGCGTGTACGTCGCGGATCATGATGTCGTTCCTCAGGCCATGATGTTGAAGCCGCCATCGACGTAGGTGACCTCGCCGGTCAGCGCGCGGGCAGCGTCGGAGGCGAGGAAGGCGCAGGTGTTGCCGACGTCCTCGATGTCCACCAGCCGGTTTTGCGGTGCGCGGGCGATGGCGTCGTCGATCAGCTGGTCGAAGTGGGCGATGCCGCTGGCGGCGCGGGTCTTCAGCGGCCCTGGCGAGATGGTGTGCACGCGGATGCCTTTCGGGCCCAGTTCGTGCGCCATGTAGCGGGTGGTGCTTTCCAGCGCCGCCTTCACCGGCCCCATGATGTTGTAGTTTTCGACCACCTTGTCGGCGCCGTGATAGCTCATGGTGATCAGCGCGCCGCCGTTCTTCATCAGCGGCTCGGCCAGGCGCGCCATCTCGATGAAGGAGTAGCACGACACGCGCATCGCCTGCAGGAAACCGTCACGCGAGCAGTCGGTGACGCGGCCGTGCAGGTCGTCCATCGGGCAGAAGGCGATGGAGTGCACCACGAAGTCGATCTGGCCCCAGGTTTCCTCGATCGCGGCGAACACCAGTTCCAGCTGGCCGTCGGCCTGGACGTCCAGCGGCAGGATCAGCGGTGCGGCCAACCCTTCGGCCAGCGGGCGCACGAATTTTTCCGCCTTTTCGTTGAGGTAGGTGATGGCGACTTCGGCGCCCTGTTCCCGCATGATCTTGGCGCAGCCGTAGGCGATGCTGTGTTCGTTGGCGATACCGACAATCAGACCGCGTTTGCCGGCCAGCGGCAGGTGGGATGGGTTCATGCTGATCAACTCCAGTTAGCTAAAGGTTAGGATGACGCTGGCGGCAAAGCATCGGGCACGCGTGTTGCAATGCGATGAAGCGAGCGTTTTCTATTGTTCTATCAGTCGGATATAATCGCCCGTTGGCTTGGCGTGCTACTTGATTGCCAGCGATTGTGACCCCATTATCATGCAGGGTTTTATTGCGGCAATCTTTGATGCACTGCAATATCCGATTGAATTATGTCATCGTCTTTGTTTGTGGAGGGCTAAAACATGCCGATTTACGAATACCGCTGTGATGCCTGTGGCGTACAGAACGAACATCTGCAGAAAATGAGCGATGCAGCACTGACCGACTGCCCGTCCTGCGGCAGCCAGCGTTACGGCAAGGTACTGACCGCGGCCGGCTTCCAGCTCAAGGGCAGCGGCTGGTACGTTACCGATTTCAAGAACAGTGGCAGCGGTCCGGCTTGCGGTAGCGGCGGTTGCGGAAGTGGCGGATGTGCCTGAGATACCGATGAAACATATCAAAATGACGTTGCGCGGCTACCTGATTGCCGGTTTGCTGATCTGGTTGCCGATCGCCATCACGCTGTGGGTGCTGAACCTGATCATCGGCACCCTGGACCAGACCGTGAACCTGCTGCCGCAGGGCTGGCGTCCGGAGAGCCTGTTCGGCTTCGACATCCCCGGCCTTGGCGTGGTGCTGGCATTCGCGGTGCTGCTGGGTACCGGCTTCATGGCGGCCAACGTTCTCGGCCAGCGCCTGCTCGACCTGTGGGAGCTGGTGCTGACCCGCACGCCGGTGGTGAAAACCATCTACAACAGCGTGAAGCAGGTCAGCGACACCCTGCTGTCCGACTCCGGCCAGGCCTTCCGCAAGGCGCTCTTGGTGCGTTTCCCGCACCAGAATGCGTGGACCATCGCCTTCCAGACCGGCGCCCCGTCCGGCGAGGTGAAGCAGCAGCTGGGCGAGGACGACTTCGTCAGCGTCTACGTGCCGACCACGCCGAACCCGACCTCCGGCTACTTCATCATCGTGCCGAAGCAGGACACGCGCGAGCTGGACATGTCGGTGGACGCGGCACTGAAATACGTCATTTCCATGGGCGTTGTCGCGCCCGGTGCCCCCGATAGTGAAAAACGCAAGTAAAATGCGTTATTGAATGAGCTCAGCAGAGGCCGGTTGTCCCGCCTCTGCCTTTGTTTTTATTACAAGAATCTTCGAATTTAAGGCTAAAAGGCTTCTGCATGAGAACCGATTACTGCGGCTTGATTGATAAAAAATTTCTCGGCCAGACCGTTACGGTCAAGGGCTGGGCTCACCGTCGTCGTGACCACGGCGGCGTGATCTTCATCGACCTGCGCGACCGCGAAGGCCTGGTGCAGGTGGTGATCGATCCGGACACCCCGGAAGCATTCCAGACCGCTGACAGCGCGCGTAACGAATTCGTGCTGTCCATCACCGGCATCGTGCGCGAGCGCCCGGCCGGCACCGCCAACAGCAAGATGATCTCCGGCGAGATCGAGATCCTGGCCAAGGAAATCGAGATACTCAACGCCGCGGCCACCCCGCCGTTCCAGATCGACGACGAGAACCTGTCCGAGAACGTGCGCCTGACCAACCGCGTAATCGACCTGCGTCGCCCGGCCATGCAGAAAAACCTGCGCCTGCGCTACAAGGTGGCGATGGGCGTGCGTAATCACCTGGACAAGCAGGGCTTCATCGACATCGAAACCCCGATGCTGACCCGCTCCACCCCGGAAGGCGCCCGCGACTACCTGGTGCCGTCCCGCGTGCACCCGGGCGAGTTCTTCGCGCTGCCGCAATCGCCGCAGCTGTTCAAGCAGCTGCTGATGGTGGCCGGCTTCGATCGCTACTACCAGATCACCAAGTGCTTCCGTGACGAAGACCTGCGTGCCGACCGCCAGCCGGAATTCACCCAGATCGATATCGAGACCTCGTTCCTGAACGAGGACGAGATCATGGACATCACCGAAAACATGGCGCAGGAAATTTTCCGCGACGTGATGGGCGTGGAGCTGGGCAAGTTCCCGCGCATGGCCTACAACGACGCGATGTTCTACTACGGCTCCGACAAGCCGGACCTGCGCGTGAGCCTGAAATTCACCGAACTGACCGATCTGATGAAGACCGAGGAGTTCAAGGTGTTCCGTGGTGCGGCCGACATGCCGAACGGCCGCGTGGTCGCCCTGCGCGTACCGGGCGGTGCCGCGCTGTCGCGCAAGGACATCGACGACTACACCCAGTTCGTCGGCATCTACGGCGCCAAGGGTCTGGCCTACATCAAGGTCAACGACAAGAGCAAGATCACCAATGACGAAACCAGCGGCCTGCAGTCGCCTATCGTCAAGTTCCTGTCGGTGAATGCGCTGAACGAAATCATGGCGCGTACCGGTGCCGACAACGGCGACATCATCTTCTTCGGCGCCGACAAGGCCAAGGTGGTGAACGAGGCGATCGGCGCGCTGCGCATCAAGATCGGCCACGAGCGCGGCGAAGCCGGCGGCTACTTCGTCAAGGAGTGGCGCCCGCTGTGGGTGGTGGACTTCCCGATGTTCGAACACGACGAGGAAGCCGACCGCTGGACCGCCTGTCACCATCCGTTCACCAGCCCGAAACCGGGCCACGAAGACCTGATGGACACCGATCCGGGTGCGTGCATCGCGCGTGCCTACGACATGGTGCTCAACGGCTGGGAAATCGGTGGCGGTTCGGTGCGTATCCATCGCGCCGACGTGCAGGAGAAGGTGTTCGCCGCGCTGAAAATTTCCCCTGAGGAACAGCAGAACAAGTTCGGCTTCCTGCTGGCCAACCTGAAGTTCGGCGCGCCACCTCACGGTGGCCTGGCCTTCGGTCTGGACCGTCTGGTGACGCTGATGTGCGGCGCCGAGTCGATCCGCGACGTGATTGCGTTCCCGAAAACCCAGCGTGCACAGTGTCTGCTGACCAATGCACCGAATGCGGTAGACGAGAAGCAGCTGAAGGAACTGAACCTGCGCCTGCGCCAGAAAGCCGAACCGGCCGCCTAAGGTTGGCCGCAAGGCAGCAACAGCAAAACGGGAGCCGCGGCTCCCGTTTTTTCATGCTCGTGCGGCGGCTTGTTACTCCGCTGGCGGTTCCGCAGCGGGCGGCAGGGCCGGCTGGCGCCGGCAGCCGATCACCACCAGCGAGGCGTCGTCCATGGGGTGCTGTTGCTGCAGATGCTGCTGCAAGGCGGTGGCGATTCGCGTCGCGGTGTCGTGCCCCTGTGCCGCGCGGGCCGCCTGCAGCACGCCGTCCTCGCCAAACTGCTGCTGCGCCGCGTTGCGCGCCTCGGTGACGCCGTCGGAGCAGACGATGATCTCGCCGTCATGCTGCCACCGGTACTGCTCCTGTTGCGGGTCGAATGCCTCCGGTGGCAGCGTGCCCAGCGGCGGGTGGGCGGAGCGGAAGGCTTTTTCCCGCTCGCCGTGCCGGTTGATGAAGCTGCAACAGGGAATGCCGCCGTTCCACACTGTGATGCTGCCGCTGCGGTAGTCGACGGCGAGCAGCGCGGCGGCGACGAAGTGGCCGATAGGCAGCGTCTGGTGCAGTTTGCTGTTGATCGACTCGGCGATCTCGCCGATGCCGGCGCCGCGCTGGGTCATGGCGTGGAAGGTGTCGATCGCCGGCAGGCAGCAGATGGCCGCCACCAGCCCGTGGCCGGTGCTGTCGGCCAGCATCACGTGGTCGGTGCCGGACGGCGAGTGTGCGATGCAGATCACGTCGCCGCTGAGGTGTACCGCCGATTTCAGCCAGCTCTGGATATTGTGGCGCCGGGCATTGGCGGCGGTGTTGAAGCTTTCCAGCACGTGCTGCGCCAGGCTGTGTTCCTGCTGGGTGGTGGCGTAGTACTGTTCCAGCTGGTGGTGGCTGTCGGCAAGGCGTTCCTGCATGTCGATCACGCGCTGCAGGCTGCTGATCTTGGCCGACAGCAGCGACAGGTTGACCGGCTTGGCCAGGTAGTCGTCACCGCCGGCCTCCAGTCCGTGCAGGTAATCGGCTTCTTCGTTCAGCGCCGACAGGAACACGATAGGGATCCAGCGGCCGGCCAGTAACGCCCGGATGTGGCGGGTGGCGGTAAAACCGTCCATCACCGGCATCAGGATGTCCATCAGGATCATGTCCGGCATGCTGGCGCGGCAGTAATCCACCGCCTCCTGGCCGTTGCTGGCGGTAACCGGCACATGGCCCAGCTCGCGGATGAACTGTGTCAGCATGGCGCGGTGCTGGCTGACATCGTCTACCGCCAGTATGGTCAGCTGTTTGCTCATGGTCATCCCGGGGCGGGTGGTTGAAAGGAGGTTGGGGGCGATTGCCGGCATGGCTTTATTTTAATCCAGATTGTGGCCAACGTTATCTGTTTCGCATGGTTGGCGACGAGGCGGCCCTGGCTGGCAGGTGATTGCCCGTTTTAATGACGGCAATTTGGATATTCAATTGGCAGCTGGCGCGGTGCTGATTTATAAACGTGCCAGTTTGCGGATCATCGTCCGCAGGATTCACAGATAACCGAACTCCAAGGAGAATCACATGGCCGTACTTGTAGGCAAACAGGCACCGTTCTTTGCAGGCGAAAAAACCTTCTCCGCCGTACTGGGCGATGGTCAGATTGTTGACAACTATTCCTTCCAGCAGGCAACTGCCGGCAAATACGCCGTGGTGTTCTTCTACCCGCTGGACTTCACCTTCGTGTGCCCGTCCGAGCTGATCGCCTTCGACCACCGTCTGGCCGAGTTCAAGGCCCGCAACGTGGAAGTGATCGGCGTGTCCATCGACAGCCAGTTCTCCCACGCCGCATGGCGCAACACCCCGGTGGAAAAAGGCGGTATCGGCCAGGTGGGCTACACCCTGGTGGCTGACATCCAGCACGACCTGTGCAAGGCCTTCGACGTGGAAGCCGACGGTGGCGTGGCCTTCCGTGGTTCCTTCCTGATCGACAAGTCCGGCGTGGTACAGCACCAGGTAGTCAACAACCTGCCACTGGGCCGCAACGTGGACGAAATGCTGCGCATGGTTGACGCGCTGCAGTTCACCGAAGAACACGGTGAAGTGTGCCCGGCCGGCTGGAACAAGGGTAAGAAAGGCATGAAGCCGTCCGCCGAAGGCGTGGCTTCCTACCTGGCCGAGAACGCCGCCGCGCTGTAATCAGCGCCTGCCCGTGCCAGCCACAAGGTTGGCCGCAAGCCCGAAGCCCTGCACCGTGTGCAGGGCTTTTTGCATTCAGGGGCGTGTCAGCATCTGGCGCAGCGCGCCGGCCTGCAGTGCCACGGTCAGTAGGGCGACCCCGGCGCACAGCCACCACAGGGCGGCACCGCCCAGCGTGCCGTAGATCCAGGTGCCCAGCGCCGGCGCATATAGCGTGCGCCCGCTCCACGCGGCGGAGTAGATGCCGAGGTAGCGGCCGCGTTGCCGGCCTTCCGAGCACTGCATCACGATCACCGACCAGGTCGGCGACAGCAGTAGTTCGCCGACGGTCAGCACCAGCATCGCCAGCAGCGCCCACGGCGCACCGGTGCCGGCATTCAGCAGGCAAAAGCTCAGGCCGATGCCGAGCACCCCGAGGTGCGAGCTGCGCGCCAGCCCCCAGCGCTGGATGCGCTGCGCAATCGGCACCTGCAGCAGCACCACCATCAGTCCGTTGAGGGTGAACAGATAGCCGATCCACTGCGGCCCCAGCCGGTAGTGTTCGCGCAGGAACATGCCCAGCGTGCCGTACATCTGGTCGAATACCGCCAGGATCAGCAGCTGCCCTGCGATGAAGCGCAAAAAGGCGGCATCCCGCCACGGCGAACCGTCCTGTGCCTCAAGGTTGGCCGCAGGCGCCTGCGGCTGGCCCGGTGCCTGCGGCTGGCGGCGATAGGCCATCACCAGCCACAGGCAGGCCAGCAGACTGGCACAACCCTGCGCCACGAACACCCACTGGTAGCCGTATACCGCCAGCAGGCCGCCGGTGATGCCGGCCAGCGAGACGCCGAGATTGAACGCCACCCGGTACAAGCCTTGCGCGGTGGCGCGCTGCGACGGTGCGCACGGCTCCAGCACCAGCCGCATATTGCCGGGGCGGAAGCCGCCGTCGGCCAGCCCGGTCAGCAGCAGCAACGGCACGAAGCCCCACACCGGCAGCGGCAGCGCCAGCGATATGGTCAGCAGCCCGCCGGCCAGCAGCAGCGCCGCGCACAGCTTGCGGGTATCGAGACGGTCGCTGAGGGCGCCGCCGGCGTAGGCGCCGATAAAGCAGCCGAGGCCGTAGCAGCCCATCAGGAGGCCGATGCTGCCGTAGGGCAGCCGGTAGCGCTCCAGGAAATAGAGCGGCAGGAACAGCTTGGCGATGCCGCCCATGGTGTTGATCAGGGTGGCGACGATCTGGATGTGGACGCCGGCGGGCAGGTCGCGGAACGGGGAGAGCAGGCGCTGGGCGAGCGCGGCGGCAACGGCGGGCATGGGAAATCCTTGTGGGAGGGCGGCAGCGGGCGGGCAGCCGGATGGGCCGCCGCCGTCACAAGGTTAACCTTTATGTCATGAAGTGTGGGAAAAGCCTGAAAAACGTTGCGTTCGCCACAAAAAACAGCAATTCCTGCTATTTTCTGGCGATTAGCGGCGTCAGCGCCGGCAGCACGTTGCGTACCATGCGCGGCTGCGCTTCGGCGACCGGGTGGATGCCGTCGCCCTGGAACAGCGCCAGGTCCTGCTCGAAACCGGCTACCAGCAGCGGCACCAGCGCTACCTTGTGCCGGCGTGCGACTTTGTCATACACCTGCCGGAACTTGGCACCGTAATCGGGGCCATAATTGGGGGGCAGCGCCATGCCGACCAGCAGCACCCGCGCGCCGGCGCGCTGGGCCAGGCGGACCATGGCGGACAGGTTGTCCTGCATCGCCGGCAGCGGCAGGCCGCGCAGGCCGTCGTTGCCGCCCAGCTCCAGAATCAGCACCTCCGGGCGCTGTTGCCGCAGTACCGCCGGCAGCCGCGCCAAACCGCCGGCGGTGGTCTCGCCGGACAGGCTGCTGTTGATGACCTGATGCGTGCTGCCCAGTTGTTGTTGCAGCAGCCTGACCCAGCCTTGCTCCGGGCGCAGGCCATAGGCGGCGGACAGGCTGTCTCCGAACACCACGATACGCGCGGCGTGTGCCATGTGCGGCGCCAGCAGCAAGACAACCAGCAGAAAGCAGCGATAAAGCATGAATCCATCTCCAGAAAATAACGTGATCCTGCGCGCCGAAGCGCTGGCGCGCCAGGTCGACTACCACGGCCAGACGCTGACCATCTTGCACCAAGCCAGCTTCAGTGTCGCCGCCGGCGAGAGCGTCGCCATCGTCGGCGCCTCCGGCAGCGGCAAATCCACGCTGCTTGCCATTCTGGCAGGGCTGGACCCGGCAAGTTCCGGCGAGGTGTGGCTGGCCGGCCAGGCGCTGTCGGCGCTGGACGAGGACCAGCGCGCGCTGCTGCGCCGTGACAAGGTCGGCTTTGTGTTCCAGAACTTCCAGCTGATGCCGCAATTCACCGCGCTGGAAAACGTGATGCTGCCGCTGGAGCTGGCCGGACGCGGCGATGCCCGCGCCGCCGCCAGCGCCATGCTGCAGCGTGTCGGCCTCGGCCACCGTCTCGATCACTACCCGCGCCACCTGTCCGGCGGCGAGCAGCAGCGGGTGGCGTTGGCGCGCGCCTTCGTGGTGCGGCCAACCTTGCTGTTTGCCGACGAGCCGACCGGCAACCTCGATCCGGCCACCGGGCGGCAGGTGATCGAGCTGCTGTTCCAGCTCAACGCCGAGGCCGGCACAGCGCTGGTGCTGGTCACCCACGACACCGCGCTGGCGTCGCGCTGTGCCGCGGTCTACCGCCTCAACGACGGCCGCCTGCAGCGGGAGGCGACATGAGCCGGCTGTCGCTGCAGATGGGCTGGCGCCTGTTGCGGCGCGAGCTGCGTGCCGGCGAGCTGACGGTGCTGCTGCTGGCGCTGCTGGTGGCGGTGACGGCGATGAGCAGCGTCGCCTTCTTTTCCGACCGCATCGAGCAGGCGCTGACGCGGCAGGCCAGCCAGCTGCTGGCCGCCGACCTGGTGTCCAACGGTAACCGGCCGCCGCCGGACGCGTGGCGGCAGCAGGCGGCACAGCGCGGCCTGCTGCAGGCGGAGGCGGCCACCTTCCCATCTATGGTGTTCGCCCGCGAGCAGGCGGTGCTGGCGACGCTGAAGGCGGTGAGCAGCGGCTATCCGCTGCGCGGCGAGGTGCAGCTGCGCACGCAACAGGGTTTGCAAGCGGGGCGGCTGGCGCCGGCGCCGGGCGAATTGTGGGCCGATACGCGGCTGCTGCAGAAGCTGGGCCTGCGCCTCGGGGACAGCGTGCGCCTCGGCAACGTCAGCCTGCGCCTGAGCGCGGAAGTGCTGCGCGAGCCGGACGGGGCGATGGACCTGTACAACTTCATCCCGCGCGTGCTGTTCAACCACGCCGATCTGGCCGCCACCGGTCTGGTCCAGGACGGCAGCCGCGTGCGCTACCGGCTGATGGTGGCAGGCGATGCCGCCAGCGTGGCCGGCTACCGCCAGTGGCTGGCGCCGCAGCTGGACCGCCGCACGCGGCTGGAGGATGTCGAGGAGGCGCGGCCGGAGGTGAAATCGGCGCTGGAACGGGCACGACGCTTCCTCGGCCTGACCGCGCTGCTGTCGGTGCTGCTGTCGGCGGCGGCGGTGGCGCTGGCGGTGCGCCGCTACCTGGCGCGGCACTGGCAGAGCGTGGCGGTGATGCGCGCGCTGGGGCAGACCGGTAGCGAGGTGGCGCTGGTGTGGGGCAGCCTGTTCCTGTGGCTGGCGCTGGTGGGCGGCGTGCTCGGCACCGTCGCCGGCTATGGGGTGCAGGCCGGCTTGCTGCTGCTGGCGCAGCAGTGGCTGGGCGCGGGGTTGCCGGCGCCGGCACTAACCGCCTGGCTGAGCGGGCCGCTGTCGGCGCTGATCCTGCTCGCCGGTTTTGCGCTGCCGCCGCTGCTGGCGCTGCGCCGCATTCCGGCGGTGGCGGTGTTGCGTGCCGACATGCCGACCTCCAGCCGTTCGCTGCTGGCGCCGCTGCTGGCCATTGTCGCGCTGCTCGGCCTGGCGGCGTGGCAGGTCGGCGACAGCACGCTGGCGCTGTGGCTGCTGGGCGGGCTGGTCGGCTTCCTGCTGGCGGTCGGCCTGCTGGCCTGGGGCGTGGTGCGCCTGCTGCGCCGCGTGCCGCTGTCCGGTGCCGTCGGCTGGCGCCACGGTGCGGCCAACCTGGCGCGGCGGCCGTGGCTGGCGGTGATCCAGATCGCGGCGCTGTCGGTGAGCCTGATGGCGCTGCTGACGCTGACCGTGGTGCGCGACGACCTGATCGGCGCCTGGCAGAAGTCGCTGCCGGCCGATGCGCCGGATTCGTTCCTGATCAATCTGCAGGCGCCACAGCAGGCGACGCTGGACGCGCTGTTCGCCAAGGTTGGCCGCAGCGCGCCGCAGGCGGCACCGATGACGCGGGCGCGGCTGTTGATGATCAACGAGCGCGAAGTGAAGGGCAGCGACTACCAGGACGAGCGCGCGCAGCGGCTGGCCGAGCGCGAGTTCAACCTGTCGTGGCGCGCCGCGCCGCCGCCGGGCAACGGTTTTGCCGCCGGCAGGTGGTGGCCGGCGGACAGCACGCAGCCGGCGTTCTCGGTGGAGCAGGGGCTGGCCGAGACACTGGGCATCCGCATGGGCGACGTGCTGGTGTTCGACATCGCCGGCAAGCGCTGGCAGGCGCCGGTGACCAGCCTGCGCAAGGTGGCGTGGGACAGCTTCCAGCCCAATTTCTTCGTGATCGCGCCGGCCGGCTGGATGGGGGGCGAGAGCGCCAGCTACATCACCAGCTACCGCGCGCCGGACCGGGACTTCAACAACCGGCTGGTGGCGGCGCTGCCCAATGTGACGGTGATCGACATCAGCGTCATCGTGCGCGAGGTGAAGGCGGTGATCGGGCGGCTGGCGCTGGCGGTGGAAACCATGTTCAGCCTGGCGCTGGCCGCCGGGGTGCTGGTGCTGTGGGCGGCGCTGGCCGCCACCCGCGACGAGCGGCAGTTCGACGTCGCGCTGCTGCGCGCGCTGGGCGCCTCGCGGCAGCAGGTGCGCGCGGTGATCCTCGCCGAGCTGGCGTGGCTGGGCGGCCTGACCGGGCTCTTGGCCGGCATCGGCGCGATGGCGATCGGCAGCCTGGTGGCGGTGCAGCTGTTCAACCTGCCGCTGGCGCCCAACCTGTGGCTGCCGCTGCTGGGTGCCTTGTGCGGCGGCGCGGTGGTCGGCCTTGCCGGCTGGCCGCTGCTGCGTAAAATCACGCGCACCCCGCCCACCGACATACTGCGCAACAGCTGAGACAGGAGC
Source organism: Vogesella margarita (assembly GCF_028548475.1). Taxonomy (GTDB): domain Bacteria; phylum Pseudomonadota; class Gammaproteobacteria; order Burkholderiales; family Chromobacteriaceae; genus Vogesella; species Vogesella margarita. The sequence goes on along the minus strand of NZ_JAQQLE010000009.1, from coordinate 14,151 downwards.
GAATCATGGATGCAATGGTATTGGCGTCACTCGTCAAGTGGCCGAACGTGCCGGCCGTGTTCGGCTGGCTGCGGCTGGATACGCGCGGCCAGTGGTGGCTGCGCGAGGAGCGGCTGAACCAGGCCGCGATCGTGGATTTCTTCCGCCGCAACTACGCGCGCGACGGCGACGGCCGCTACTACGTGCAGAACGGCCCGCAAAAGGTCTACGTCGCGCTCGACGCCGCGCCCTACGTGGCGCGCCGCGGCGAGGCCGGCTGGCACTGGCTGCCGGACATCGACCCCGGCACGCCGCGGCTGGCGCTGCTGGACGAGGACGGGCGGCTGTTCGTCGAGGCCGGCGGCGAGCTGGCGGTGGTGGATGACCGCGAGCTGCTGGCGCTGAGCGACGCGATGCTGCGTAGCAGCGACGGCCAGCCGCCGACGGCGGCCGACTGGGCGGCGTGGCAAGAGGGCGCGCTTGCGCTGCAGCTGCGCCTGCCCGAAGGCAGCCTGCTGCTGCGGCCGCTGGCCGCCGCCGACGTGTCGCGGCGCTACGGTGTGGTGCTGTCGCCGCAGCCCTGAACGGTGCGCCGCTTTGGCGCGGAAGGCGACCGGCGTGCGTGGTATCATCGCGCGTCCGGCGCCAGCGCCCCTTATTTACCCGGCGCCAGCGCCTCTTTTTACCTGAGTTGATGAAGTCCGTATGCACCGATTGATAGGCCGTATCCTTGCCGCGCTCGCGCTGCTGTTTGCCCTGTGGCTGGCCTGGGTGGTCGCCGTTCCGGTGACCCCGCCCGGCTCGCCCTATACCGTGAGCGTGGCCCCCAACCGCACCCTGGGCCAGCTGGCGCGCACGCTGGAAGAGGATGGCGCCATCCGCAACCGCTGGGTGATGGTGGCGATCTCGCGCATGATGGGCAGCGACCGCAAGCTCAGGGCCGGCCTGTACCAGTTCTCCGGTGCGACCGCGCTGTGGCAGTACCTGTCGCGCTTCAACGACGGCCACCCCGACCAGGCCAGCGTCACCATCATCGAGGGCTGGACCCTGCGCCAGTTCCGCGCCGCCCTGCTGGGCGAGGAAGACCTGCGCCAGGACAGCGCCGGCTGGAGCGAGCAGCGCCTGTTGGCCGAGCTGGGCATTCCCGAGGGCAGCGGCGAAGGCCTGTTCTTCCCCAGCACCTACTACTACCTGCCCGGCAGCAGCGACGTGGAACTGCTGCGCCGTGCCAACCAGACGCTGATGCAGCAGCTGCAGACGGTGTGGGAATCGCGCGATGCCGACCTGCCGTACCAGACCCCGTACCAGCTGCTGATCATGGCCAGCTTGATCGAGAAGGAAACCGCGCACGAGGAAGACCGCAGCATGGTGGCCAGCGTGTTCGTCAACCGCCTGCGCATCGGCATGCGGCTGCAGACCGATCCGGCGGTGATCTACGGCATGGGCGAGCGCTATCGCGGCCGCATCGGCAAGGACGCGCTGCGCCGCGACACGCCATACAACACCTATACCCGTGCCGGGCTGACGCCGACGCCGATCGCGCTGGTCAGCCGCGCGGCACTGGACGCCGCCGCGCACCCGGCCGCGAGCCGCGCGCTGTACTTCGTGTCGCGCGGTGACGGCACTACCCAATTCTCCGAAACACTGGACGAGCACAACGAGGCCGTCCGCCAATACATCCTGAAGAAAGGTTGACGATGTCCAGAGCGCGCTTCATTACGCTGGAGGGACTCGACGGTGCCGGCAAGACCACGCATCTGGCCTTCATCCGCGACTGGCTGGCTGCGGCCAACGTTGACACCGTGTTTACCCGCGAACCGGGCGGTACGCCGCTGGGCGAGAAGCTGCGCGAGCTGCTGCTCGACGTCGACACCGAGGCCACGCTGGATACCGAGACCCTGCTGATGTTCGCCAGCCGCCAGGAGCTGCTGTCCTCCATCATCCGCCCGGCACTGGCCATGGGGCGCTGGGTGGTCAGCGACCGCTTTACCGACGCCACCTTCGCCTACCAGGGCGGTGGCCGCGGCGTGCCGGCCAAGCGCATCGCGCAGCTGGAGGAGTGGGTGCAGCAGGGCCTGCAGCCGGACCTGACCATCCTGCTCGACGTGCCGCTGCAGGTGTCGCAGCAGCGCCTGAGTCAGACGCGGCTGCCGGACCGTTTCGAGCGCGAGCGCGAGGACTTCCACCAGCGCGTGCGCGACAGCTACCTCGCCCGCGCCGCCGCTTATCCGCAGCGCTTCTTCGTGGTCGACGCCAGCGGCGACCTCGCCACCATCCAGCAGCAGCTGGCCGGCCGGCTGGCCGAACTGAAGGCGCAGGCCTGATGCGTTACCCGTGGCAAGCCGGCGACTGGCAAAGGTTGGCCGCCAACTTCGAGCGCCTGCCCAACGCCTGGCTGCTCAGCGGCCCGGCCGGCATCGGCAAGCGCGAATTCGCGCAGGAAGTGGCGCGCGCGCTCTTGTGCGAGGCGCCGCAGGCCGACCACCGCGCCTGCGGCCAGTGCCCGGCCTGCCACTGGCTGGCCGCCGGCAACCATCCCGACCTGCGCGTGCTGACGCCGCACAGTGATGACGAGGAAGCGGAAGAGGGCAAGGAGGCCAAGGCGCCGAAACGCAAGCTGCCGGTCATCAAGATCGACGGCGTGCGCAACGTGATCGAATTCGCCCACCTCAGCGCCCACCGCGGTGGCCGGCGGGTGGTGATCGTGGAGCCGGCGGAGGCGCTGAACCCGGCCGCCGCCAACGCGCTGCTGAAAGTGCTGGAAGAGCCGCCGGCCGAGGTGGTGTTCCTGCTGGTGTCCGATGCGCCGCAGCGCCTGCTGCCGACCATCAAGAGCCGCTGCCGCCAGTTCCCGCTCAGCCTGCCCACCTCGGCGCAGGCGCTGGCATGGGTGAACGAGCAGGGCGTAGCCGACGCCGCGGCCGAGCTGGCGTTCCACGGCGGCATGCCGCTGTTCGAGCACGACGCGGCGGAGGCGGCGCTGCGCAAGCAGTTCGTGTCCGGGCTGACCGAGTGCAGCATGGGCAGCGTGCTGAGCCTCGCCGACGCCGTCGACAAGCAGAAGGTGGCGCTGGAGCTGCCGCTGCGCTGGCTGGGCAAATGGCTGCACGACCTGGCCGCGCTGCGGCTGGGCGGTGCGGTGCGCTACTTCCCGGCGCAGCAGGCGGCGATGCAGCGCCTGCTGCCACGGCTGAACATCCATGCTTTAATGGATTGCCAGCGCGAACTGACCGCACTGGCGCCGTACGGCCAGCACACCCTGGTGACAAGGCTGCAACTGGAGGCCCTGTTGATGAACTACCTGAAAGCCTTTGCCGGCAAACCCGCATGACAGGGGACAAGCATGGATAACGCAGTCGAGATCAAGCCCGACGCCAGCCGCCCCGGCGTGCTGTCGCTGTCGATCAAGGAGCGCAGCGCGCTGTACGCGGCTTACATGCCCTTCCTGCGCAACGGCGGTATCTTCGTGCCGACCAACCGCGACTACAACCTTGGCGACGAGGTGTTCCTGCTGCTGACGCTGCTGGACGACACCCAGAAGCTGGCGATCCCCGGCAAGGTGGCGTGGCTCACCCCCGCCGGCGCCAACAACAACCGCAACCAGGGCATCGGCATCGAGTTCGCCGCCGACGAGACCTGCAAGCAGGCGCGGCTGAAGATCGAGAGCCTGCTCGGCGGCGCGCTGAACTCGACGCGGCCGACGCACACCATGTGACACAAAGCCGCAGGCGGGCATTCCCTGGCCGCGGCCGATCTTCTACAATTTAGCCGGTCAGATGTTGCGGCCAACGTTGGCCGCAATTTTTTTGGAAGCCCATCATGCTGGTCGATTCGCACTGCCATATCAATTTCCCCGACCTTGCCGCGCGCATGCCGGAAGTGCTGGCCAATATGGCCGCCAACGGCGTGAGCCACGCGATGGTGATCGGCGTCAGCCGGCCCAAGTACCCTGAGGTGCTGGCGCTGGCCGAGGCGCATGCCAACCTGTTCGCCACCGTTGGCATCCACCCGGACGATCCGGAGGCCGAGGAATTCAGCGAGGACGAGCTGGTGGCGCACGCGCTGCACCCCAAGGTGGTCGGCATCGGCGAGACCGGCCTCGACTACCACTGGTGCCAGGGCGATCTGGCCTGGCAGCACGAGCGCTTCGCGGTGCACATCCGCGCCGCGCGCCGCAGCGGGCTGCCGCTGGTGATCCACACCCGTTCTTCCGCCGCCGATACCGTGCGCATGATGCGCGAGCACGGCGCCGATCAGGCCGGCGGCGTGATGCACTGCTTCACCGAGGACTGGGAGACCGCCCGTGCCGCGCTGGATCTGGGCTTCCATATTTCGCTGTCCGGCATCGTCACCTTCAAGAACGCCGCGGTGGTGAAGGAGGTGGCGCAGAAGGTGCCGCTGGATCGCCTGCTGGTGGAGACCGACTCGCCATACCTGGCGCCGGTACCGTTCCGCGGCAAGACCAACGAGCCGGCCTACGTCAAGCACGTGGCGGCGCACATCGCCGAGCTGCGCGGCCTGTCGTTCGAGGCGGTGGCCGAGGCGACCACCGACAACTACTTCCGCCTGTTCAGCAAGGCGCAGCGCGTCGCGGGGCAGGGCTAAGGGGATGGCGATGAGCAAGCTGCAGTGGACGGTACTCGGTTGCGGCTCCAGCAGCGGCACGCCGGCCATCGGTTGTGAGTGCGCGACCTGCCGCTCTGACGATGCGCGCAACCGGCGCACCCGTTGTTCCGCCTATGTGCGCATCGGCGACGCCGGCGTGCTGATCGACACCTCGCCGGATCTGCGCCAGCAGGCGCTGCGCGAAGGCATCCGCCGCGTCGACGCCGTGCTCTACACCCACCCGCACGCCGACCACCTCAACGGCATCGACGATCTGCGCGCCTTCTGCTACGTGAAGAAGGGACCGGTTACCCTGTACGGCAACGCCTTCACGCTCGACAACATCCGCCGCCGCTTCGACTACGCGCTGGCGCCGCCGTCGCCGGTGTGGGACAAACCGGTGCTGCACACCGAGCTGGTGTCGGCGCCGCTGAACATCAACGGCGTGACGGTGACACCGATCCCGCTGCAGCACGGCGCCTGGCCTTGCCTTGGCTGGCGCATCGGCGATGTGGCGTGGCTGACCGATGTGTCCGACATTCCCGAATCCAGCCTGCCGCTGCTGGCCGGGCTGGACACGCTTTTCCTCGACTGCCTGCGGCCGGAGCCTTACCCTTCGCACCTGCATCTGGCGGCGTCGCTGGAGTGGGCGCAAAGGTTGGCCGCAAGGCAGACCTTCCTGATCCACATGACGCACCAGCTGGAATACCAGGCGTTGTCGGCGCAGTGTCCGCCGGGCGTGGCGGTGGCGTACGATGGCCTGCAACTGACTTTTTAAGAGCTGACAAACAATGAGTGTGCTGATTCTGGGGCTGGTCGCGTTGATCGGTCTGGTGTTTTCCGTTGCCGTGGTGGTGTTCTACCTCGGCTGCCTGGGCGCGTCGATGGCGGCCTTCAACCACGGCCGCATCGTGTGGGGCTCGCTGACCTTCTTCATTCCGCCGCTGTCCTTCCTGTTCGCGCTGCGGCACCGTGACGAGGCCGACTGGTCGTTCGGCTTCATCTGGAAGGGCGGGCTGGTGGTGCTGCTGATCGTCGGCGGCGTCTGGCTCGGCATGCAGCTGCTGCCGGAGCACGCGGCGCAGGGCGCCAGCGCGATGGGCAAGCTGCTGCCGCTACCGGCCGGCCCGGTCGCGCAGTAAGTCAGGCACGGCGCGCTCTAGCGCCGTGTAACCCGTCAACAGTTGGCCGCACCGCCTGCCACGGCGTGCGGCCAACCTTGTTTCTGGCGGGAGTAAGCCGCTTGTACGGGACGGCTCAGCCGGTCGACGTTGGCCGCAGCACGGCGCGCGCGGCTTCTATCAACACGTCGCTAAGGCGCGCCAGTCGTGGCGACTGCACCTGCCAGTGGTGCCAGTACAGCGCCACGTCCACCGGCTTGTCGGGCTGCAGCGGCAGCAGGGTGTCGGCCAGGCCGCTGGCCGCCAGTTGCACGTCGGGCAGCATGCCCCAGCCCAGCCCCAGGCGCACCGCCTGCAGGTAGGGGTCGGACGCGGGCAGGAAGTGGCAGGGGTAGCTGTCGTCCGGCAGGCCGAAGTGCTGCAGAAGCCAGTCGGCCTGCAGCCTGTCCTTGCGGTTGTAGATCATCACCGGCGCGCGGCGCAGCGCGTCGCGGCTGACGCCGCCGGCAAACCAGCGTGCGTGGTAGTCGGCGCTGGCCAGCGCCTGGTAGCGCATCACCCCCAGCGGGCTCGCGCTGCAGCCGCGCATCGCCTGCGGCTCGGTGGACACGCAGCCCAGCGCCATGCCGGCCTGCAGCAGGGTGTAGGTGTGGTCCTGGTCGTCGACGATCGCGTCCAGCAGCACGCGCTCGCGGACGAGGAAGGGCGTGAGCGCCGGCAGGAACCAGCTGGCGATGCTGTCGGCGTTGATCGCCAGCGACACGCTGAGCATCGCGCTGTCGTCACCGGCGAAGGTGGCGGCGAGATCGGCTTCCAGCAGCGCGGCGCGCTGCAGGTGCTGGCGCAGCAGCTGGCCTTCGCGGGTGGCGCGGCAGGGGCGGCTGCGGATCAGCAGCGGCTTGCCGAGCACCTCTTCCAGCGCGCGGATGCGCTGCGAGATGGCGGACGGGGTCAGGTGCAGATCCTGCGCGGCCTGCTCGAAGCTGCCGCTGTCCAGCGCGGCCAGAAAGGCTTCGCTGTGCCTGGGGTCGAGTTTCATGATGGGGGAAGCGTAAGTGAAACGAAATTAATGATAGCCAAGATAATTTAATCTTGCTGTTGTTGCGTGGCGGCTGCGGCGATACTGCGGCCAACCTTACCTCGTGGAGCACACCATGCTGACAGCAAGCTATTTCAAGGGCCTGGGTCTGGGCGCCAGCCTGATCATGGCCATCGGTTCACAGAACGCCCACGTACTGAAGATGGGCCTGTTGCGCCAGCACGTCGGGGTGACGGTGTTGGTGTGCATGCTGTGCGACGCGGTGCTGATCGCCGCCGGCGTGGCCGGCATGGGCAGCCTGATCCAGCAGAGTCCGCTGCTGCTGGAGGCGGCGCGCTGGGGCGGGGCGGCGTTCCTGTTCTGGTACGGCCTGCGCGCGTGGCGGGCGGTGCTGGCCGACGAGAGCCTGCAGATCGCGGCCGGGGCCACTGCCATGCCGCTGCAGGCGGCGCTGCTGACGGTGCTTGCGCTGACCTTGCTGAACCCGCACGTGTACCTGGATACCGTGGTGCTGCTGGGCAGCATCGGCGGGCAGGAGGCGGGCGACGGCCGGCTGTGGTTTGCGCTGGGGGCGTGTACCGCGTCGGTGCTGTGGTTTGCGACGCTGGGCTACGGCGCGCGGCTGCTGGCGCCGCTGTTTGCCAAGCCGCTGTCGTGGCGGGTGCTGGACGGTGTGGTGGGCACGGTGATGTGGACGCTGGCCGGCGCGCTGGCGCTGTCCTGAGTTGCACGGCCGGCATGAAAAAAGGCGACACCACATGGTGTCGCCTTTTTTGTCGGGTGCGATGGGGCGCCATCGCACCGTGGAAAAGCCGGAGCCGTCATCGTTCATGCGTGCGCCTCCCGTTCGTCGACCAGGCGCAGCCGCTCTTCGCGTTCGCTGTCGATGAAGTGGCCGATCATGGTGCGGTAGATCCTGGCGGTGAGCGCGGCGTCGGCGCCCAGCTCGCCGGCGAGTCGGGTGACGCGGCGCATCACCTGGTCGACGCGCTTGCCGTCTTCTACCTCGGCGTCGCTGTGCTTGAAGGCGGCGGCCTGCTGCACGTACAGGCCGCGCTCGGCGATCAGGCTGACGATGGCACGGTCGAGGGCATCGATCTGTGTGCGGACTTCGTCCAGGTTACGGCACTGGTAAACCCATTCCATGGTGTGACTCCCGATGTCGGTGCGGCCAACGTTGAAGGTTGGCCGCAAGGTAAACGATCTCAGTAGTAGTTCAGCCCCATCGCGGCCTTCACTTCGGCCAGCGTCTGCGCCGCCACCGTGCGTGCCTTGGCGGTGCCTTCCTTCAGCAGCGCCATCACCTGCGCCGGGTCCTGCGCGTACTCCTCGCGGCGGGCGCGGATCGGCGCCAGCAGCGTCTGCAGGATGTCCTCCAGCTCGCGCTTGATCTGCGCATCGCCCAGGCCGCCGCGCTGGTAGTGCGCCTTCAGTTCGGCCACGCGGCCGGCGTCGGGGTGGAAGGCGTCCAGGTAGGCGAACACCACATTGCCCTCGACCTGGCCGGGATCGTCGACGCGCAGGTGAAGGGCGTCGGTGTACATCATCTTCACCGCGTGGCTGATCTCGTCGGCGCTGGCCGACAGCGGCAGCGCATTGCCCAGCGACTTGGACATCTTGGCCTTGCCGTCGATGCCCGGCAGGCGCGCGCCGGCGGCCGGCACCACCGCGCGGGCCTCGACCAGCACCTCGCGGCCGACGCTGCCGTTGAAGCGACGGGCGATCTCGTTGGTCTGCTCGATCATCGGGATCTGGTCGGCGCCCACCGGCACGATGGTGGCCTTGAACGCGGTGATGTCGGCGGCCTGGGCGGCCGGGTAGGTGAGGAAACCGGCCGGGATGTCGCGCTCGTAGCCGCGCAGCTTGATCTCGTCCTTGATGGTCGGGTTGCGCTCCAGGCGCGATACGGTGACCAGGTTGAGATAGTAGGACGCCAGCTCCATCAGCTCCGGCACCAGGCTCTGGATGAAAATGGTGTTCTTGGCCGGGTCGATGCCGACGGCGAGGTAGTCCAGCGCCACCTGCAGCACGTTGTCGCGCACCTTCAGGTAGTTGCCCATGTTGTCGGTGAGTGCCTGCGCGTCGGCCAGCAGCAGGAATTGCTGGCAGCGCTCCTGCAGGATCACGCGGTTGCGCAGCGAGCCGACGTAGTGGCCAAGGTGCAGCGGGCCGGTGGTGCGGTCGCCGGTGAGGATGATGTCGTTACTGGATACGGTGCTGAGGATGTCCATGCTGATCTCCGTTATTTCGCGGGAGACCGACTTGGCGCAGGGGAGAGGGGGACAACAAAAAACCCGGGCGCCTTGTCGGCTGCTCCCGGGTTTGCTTTACGTACGCAACCGCGGTGCCGCCGTCAGAGGCGCCACCAGGAAAAAAAGAAAGCTGCGGTTGCGGGTTTGGTAGTCATGTTTTTCATCAGATCACGGCATCGCTGCGGGCGTCAAGCCGTTTTTAGAAGCGGCGGGTGAGGTGCGCCTTGTGCATGATGGTGGAGGCGATCTCCTCGATCGACTTGTGCGTGGTGCTGATGAAGGGCACCGAATGGTGGCGGAACATCGACTCGGCCTCGTTCACCTCGCGGCGGCAGTTGTCCATGCTGGCGTAGCGCGAATCCGGACGGCGCTCGGAGCGGATGTGATGCAGGCGCGCCGGGTCGATGGTCAGGCCGAACATCTTGCTGCGGTACGGCAGCAGCATCTTCGGCAGTGTCGGGCTGTCGAGGTCTTCCGGGGTCAGCGGATAGTTGGCCGCCTTGATGCCGTACTGCAGCGCGAGGTACAGGCAGGTCGGGGTCTTGCCGGAACGCGACACGCCGACCAGGATCACGTCGGCCTCGGCCAGGTCCTTCAGTTTTACGCCGTCATCATGATTGAGCGAGAAATTCACCGCCTCGATGCGGTGGTCGTATTCCTCCTCGTTGCTCATGCCATGCGCTTTACCGAGCTGTAGTGTCGCTTTTTCACCCAGTTCCCGCTCCAGCTCGCCGATGAAGGTCTCGAAAAAATCGATCACCAGCGCGTGGCTGATCTGCAGTGCGGCGCGAACATCGGCCTTGATGATGCTGGTGAACACCAGTGGCTTGAGGTGGTCGGTGGCGCCGACTTCGTCGATCTGGCGCGTCAGCTCCTGCGCTTTCTCTACGGTATCGATGAACGGTACCGTCTCGCGCTTGAATTCTTGGGCATCAAATTGCGTCAGTAGGGTGTTTCCGAGTGATTCGGCGGTGATCCCGGTGCGGTCGGAAACAAAAAAAACGGAACGGCGGTGCGGCATGGTGATTTCCTGCAAATGTCCAGTGGCGGTCTACGGCAACAAGTCTGCGGGCAGGCGGCGGCGGATGCAAGCCGCAAGCATGGCGGCTGCCGATGGTGCGCTGTAGTTATCCGACTACAGCGGCAGTCGGCAAAAGCGCGACATTGTGGTGCAGGGCAGAACACCAGAAAGCGGCATTGCGCCTTGAGTCAGGGCAAACCCTGCGTTGTGCAGTGCAGAAGTAGCTACGCAAACAGCGACTTGTTCGGCTAGAATGCGCTATCCCTATCGTCCAATCCACATACAGGAAGTGAAGTGATGGCAGAGAACTACGTCATCTGGTTCGAGAAGCTGCGCATGACCGACGTTGAAGAAGTAGGCGGCAAGAATGCCTCTCTCGGCGAAATGATCAGTCAGCTGGCAAACTCCGGCGTGCGAGTACCGGGAGGCTTTGCAACCACTGCAGACGCCTATCGTGACTTTTTGCAGCACAATGGCCTCGCCGACCGAATCAACCAAGCCCTTGGCAAACTCGATATCGATGATGTCACCGAACTGGCCCGCGTCGGCAAGGAAATCCGGCAATGGATCATCGACACCCCATTCCCGGCCAAGCTTGATGAAGACATCAAGACAGCCTGGGACAAAATGGTCGCCGATGCCGGTGGTGCCGATATTTCCGTCGCAGTCCGTTCCTCTGCCACCGCAGAAGACCTCCCCGATGCCTCGTTCGCAGGCCAGCAAGAAACCTTCCTGAACATTCGTGGCCTTGACAACGTCAAGGACGCCATGAAACACGTTTTCGCTTCCCTCTATAACGACCGCGCCATCTCCTATCGCGTACACAAAGGCTTTGCCCACGATGTGGTGGCACTGTCGGCGGGTGTGCAGCGCATGGTGCGTTCCGATAGCGGCGCAGCAGGCGTGATGTTCACCATCGATACCGAATCCGGCTTCGAAGATGTGGTGTTCATCACCTCTTCCTATGGTCTGGGCGAGACAGTGGTGCAAGGCGCGGTGAACCCGGACGAGTTCTACGTTCACAAGCCGACCCTGCGAGCAGGCCGTCCGGCCGTGCTGCGCAAGAACATGGGCTCCAAGCTGATCAAGATGGAATTCACCGACGCGTCGCAAGCCGGCCGTTCGGTAAAAACCGTCGACGTGGCGCCGGAACTGCAAAAGCAGTTCTCGATCTCCGACGCGGAAGTGGAAGAGCTGGCCCAGTACGCGCTGATCATCGAAAAACACTACGGCCGCCCGATGGATATCGAGTGGGGCCGTGACGGTACCGACGGCAAGCTGTACATCCTGCAGGCCCGTCCGGAAACCGTGAAGTCGCAGGAAGACCGCAAGGACACCCTGCGTCGCTATCGCCTGAAGAACAAGTCCACTGTGCTGGCCGAAGGCCGCGCCATTGGCCAGAAGATCGGCCAGGGCACCGTACGCATGATCAAGGATGCGTCCGAGATGGATCAGGTCAAGGCCGGTGACGTGCTGGTGACCGACATGACCGATCCGGACTGGGAACCGGTGATGAAGCGCGCCGCTGCCATCGTGACCAACCGTGGTGGCCGTACCTGCCACGCCGCGATCATCGCGCGTGAACTGGGTATTCCTGCCGTAGTCGGTTGTGGCGACGCCACCGACCTGCTGCGCGACGGCATGCAGGTAACCGTATCCTGCGCCGAAGGCGACACCGGCAATATCTACGACGGCCTGCTGGATGTGGAAATCATCGAGCTGGAGCTCGATAAGATGCCGAAGTCCCCGGTCAAGATCATGATGAACGTCGGCAACCCGGAACTGGCTTTTGACTTCGCGCAGCTGCCGAACGAAGGTGTAGGTCTGGCGCGCATGGAGTTCGTGATCAACCGCCAGATCGGTATCCACCCGAAGGCGCTGCTGGAGTTCGATACCCTGCCGGCCGACCTGAAGGCGACCATTACCGATCGCATCGCCGGTTACGCGAGCCCGGTCGACTTCTACGTCGACAAGATCGCCGAAGGCGTGTCGACGTTGGCCGCAGCGTTCTACCCGAAAAAGGTCATCGTGCGCATGTCCGACTTCAAGTCGAACGAATACGCGAACCTGATCGGTGGCCAGCTGTACGAGCCGCACGAAGAAAACCCGATGCTGGGCTTCCGTGGCGCGGCGCGCTACGTGGCCGACAGCTTCCGCGACTGCTTCGAGCTGGAATGTCGCGCCATCAAGAAAGTGCGTGACGTGATGGGCCTCACCAACGTGGAAGTGATGATCCCGTTCGTGCGTACCCTGGCCGAAGCCGAGAAAGTGATCGAGATCCTGGCCGCCAACGGCCTGAAGCGTGGCGAAAACGGCCTGCGCCTGATCATGATGTGCGAACTGCCGACCAACGCGGTACTGGCCGAGAAGTTCCTGCAATTCTTCGACGGCTTCTCCATCGGCTCCAACGACATGACCCAGCTCACCCTGGGCGTGGATCGCGACTCCGGCGGCCCGATTGCCACCACCTTCGACGAGCGCAACGAAGCGGTGAAAGCCATGCTGCACATGGCGATCCAGGCTTGCCGCAAGCTCGACAAGTACGTCGGTATCTGCGGTCAGGGCCCGTCCGATCACCCGGACTTCGCCAAGTGGCTGGTGGAAGAGGGCATCGAGACCATCTCGCTGAACCCGGACACCGTGGTGGAAACCTGGCTGTACCTGGCCAAGGAACTCAACGCCTGAGCCTGACCGCCTGATCCTGTCAACGCCCGACTGGCGAGCGCATCGAGTGCACTCGCCGCCCAAGTCGGGCGTTTTTCTTTGTCAATTCATGTAGTTCGCAGGTAACACCCCCGATGGCAGAAGGGCGATGGTAAACTTTGCCCATAGCCCCTTCCACCTACCTTGCGATACGAGGACAACGATGAGCCGTATCTCCCTTTCCCGCTTCCTGATCGAAGAACAGCGCCAGCACGGTGCACTGCCGCCGGACCTGCGTCTGCTGATCGAAACCGTGGCCCGCGCCTGCAAGGCCATCGCCCACTCCGTCAACAAGGGCGCGCTGGCTGGTGTGCTCGGTGAGGCCGGTACCGGCAACGTGCAGGGCGAAGCCCAGAAAAAGCTGGACGTGATCGCCAACGACATCCTGCTGGAAGCCAACGAGTGGGGTGGTAACCTCGGCGCGATGGCCTCCGAAGAGATGGAGCTGCCGCACTCGATCCCGGATCACATGCCGCGTGGCCGTTACCTGTTGCTGTTCGACCCGCTGGATGGTTCTTCCAATATCGACGTCAACATCTCGGTCGGCACCATCTTCTCGGTGCTGGAAGCGCCGGAAGGTAACGAGCAGCCAACCGAGCAGGACTTCCTGCAACCGGGCAGTCGCCAGGTGGCCGCCGGCTATGCACTGTATGGTCCGCAGAACATGCTGGTGCTGACCTTCGGTCAGGGCGTATACGGTTTCACGCTGGATCGTGAGCTGGGTTCCTGGGTGTTGACCAATACGCGCATGCAGGTGCCGGAAACCACCAAGGAATTCGCCATCAACATGTCCAATCAGCGTCACTGGGAAGCTCCGGTGCAACGCTACATCGGCGAATTGCTGGCTGGTAGCGAAGGCCCGTTGGGCAAGGACTACAATATGCGCTGGGTGGCCTCCATGGTGGCCGAGGTGCATCGCATCCTGGTGCGTGGCGGTGTGTTCATGTATCCGAAGGATGCGCGCGAACCAAGCAAGCCGGGCAAGCTGCGCTTGATGTACGAAGGCAACCCGATGGCCTTCATCATCGAGCAGGCCGGCGGCGTGGCGACCAACGGCCATCAGCGTATTCTCGATATCCAGCCTAACGGTCTGCACGAGCGGGTGGCGGTATTCCTCGGCTCCAAGGAAGAAGTGGAGCGCGTCACCGCTTATCACGCGTAATTCTCGCGCCGTATTTGAAGTGCTCAAGGTTGGCCGCAAGCATTGCGGCCAACCTTTTTCATTTTTCTTGGCGGTGGGGTGGTTGTGAAATCAAGGACTTGCCGATTTGGTGCGATAAAGTGCGTGGCGGGGTGTTGACGGAGGGGGCGTGCTTCGCTATAGTTCGCCTCCTCAGCTGACGCCGCAAACGAAACGCGACGCAGCACTGCTCTTTAACAAAACGAATAACCGATAGGTGTAAGTGTCTGGCCAAGCCAAATACTTGCACT